>NZ_QFRJ01000001.1 GCF_003143775.1 Brumimicrobium oceani
GTAATAAATTGCACATCAGTTACAATAGCTGCAGGAATAGACATTGTCCAACTTGCGGGGGACACAAGCGCGAAGAGTGGATAAATGCAAGAGAAAATGAACTTTTAGAAGTTCCTTATTTTCATGTTGTGTTCACCCTTCCATCAGAATTTAATGAATATGCTTTAAGAGAAGGCAAAATCATTTATGGTTCATTATTTAAGGCTGCTTGGGAGACCTTGAAACAGTTTTCACAAAACCCCAAACACCTTGGCGCTAAGATGGGAATGATTTCGATTTTACACACTTGGGGTCAGAATATGTCATTGCATCCTCATTTACACTGTATTGTTCCTGGTGGCGGTTTAACCAAAAGCAATAAATGGAAATCATGTAAAAATAAAGGAAAATACTTGTTCAATGTGAAGTCAATGAGTACTGTTTTTCGAGCAAAATTTATTGCTTTACTGAGAAAAAGCGAGTTAAAAATACAGCAAAGTGTCTATGACAAAGTGTTTTCCAAGAAATGGGTCGTTTATGCAAAACAGCCTTTCTTTAAACCTGAGTTTGTAATTGAATATCTTGGCAGATATACCCACAAAATCGCAATTTCAAATCACAGAATTAAGAACATTGATTACGCCAAGCGAACAGTCACTTTTTCAGCAAAAAACTATAGGAAAGGTGGACAAAAACACGACATAACACTCAATACTTCCGACTTTATTAAACGATTTTCGCTGCATATTTTACCCAAAGGATTTACACGTATTAGACATTTTGGAATATTAAGCAGCAGTTGGAAAAAGGTAAAGCTTCCTGAACTTCAAAAGTTATTGAATGAAAAGAAGACGTCCGAAATTATTAAGGAAAACCCAACGCACAACAGGAGATGTCCAACGTGTAAAAAAGGAAAATTAATCACTGTTTTACTTTTTGATGGAAGAGGACCGCCAGAAAACTGGAGAGAAACTTTAAGTGTCAATAAATCAACAGAATAAATACAACGATATTAACGTAATGGAGAAGTTATGGCTTAGAAATAGTAAAATCGATATCAAACTGGCGGAAGTCCTGATAAATGCGTGGTTTTTGTGACACTGAATAGTAATCAACCAAATTAAATTCGAAATGCACGCTCATAATCAAAGCGTAACACACCAAAATAATCTTTCAAAAATAATGTATTAAAACGTTTTCCCCATACGTTCGGCAAGCTCAGTAGGGCTAAGGAAATCCGGATCCGTCAACATGGTATTCAGCGCTGGCCTATCGGCACGCCGAATACTTAGTTATTGTAAGCTGGCTTCTTTTAGTTTTACTTTATTCAACACGCTCATAAGGAAATACATTTTTATAGCTCCTGTGTAAATAAGAACCTAATGAAGGAGCGTCTCGTAAACTTTCAAATTCATGGATGGGAACACTTGTATAAACATAAAGACTTCCATTTAGAAATCTTACATAGACTTGTTCATTTGATTCGTCATAACCTATACTTTCTATATTAGACGAACTAACTGGAATCATTTCTGGTAAACTCATAATTTATAATTTTTATTTCGCCAAGATTTTAATAATTTCTTGTATTCTTCTTCTGTTCCTTCAATTTTTTCAATCCATTTTTGAGATGCTTTAGGGTCTGAACTTTTGGGTGAATTTGCAATTTTATAAAATTTAATTCGAGATGGAATTTTAACTGCTTCTCCTGAAATAAGAGCTTCTCCTGTTCTTAAGCTTGGTAACAAATCAACCATACTCTGTAATTCGTCTTGGACTGCTGACCTTATATGCCCTCTGTCTTTTGAATTATTCATTCTAAGTGCAACCATTGTTCCACATTGACTTAAAACAGTTTCATCTAGTTCTGAAGGTCTTTGTGTGACGAGTAATAATCCAACTCCATATTTCCTTCCCTCTTTAGCAATCATTTGTACGGTTCTAGATGATATCGAATTTTCACCTGCTTTTAAATAACTATGTGCTTCTTCTAAAACAATTAGCAATGGTTGATTTTTACCACCAACTTTTGTATTAACACCCCAAAATAAACCGTCATATATTATTTTTAAAAGTGTACCTGAAATAGAAGACATAATTTCACTAGGGATACCTGATAAATCTAAAATAGTTAAAGGTAAGGTGTTCCCAAGCCAATTATATAGTAAACTGTCAATATCCTTTTTTGTTTTTCCGTCTACATCAGGTGTGAATTCACCTGGGTTAAACATAAAGCTGTAGCTATTATCTTTTATTTTGTTTCTTACACTATCTAAAAAACGTAATATTCCTTTTCTACTATTATTCAAAAAAGGAGCACTAGCACCTAAGCCTGTAGGAGGATATTCATTTGACTTTAAAGATTCAATATCTCCTTTCGATATTAATTTAGATTTTGTTTTTCTATCACTCTCAAAATTTAACCTTTCATAATCGTCCAATTCAAACCATAGTTTTTTAATGCTAAATGGAATTGGTGTATCAGCTGTAATAGATTCTTCTGGGACGTCTAGTTTATTTGTTTTTGCACTTTCAATTTTTGCATTTACTAATTTTTCTCTTATGTATTCAAGTTGTGAGTCGTTTAAATTACCTGAAAAAATAGACATTAGTTCATTAAAAGGAAGAGCCCAAAAAGGGATATTAAGTTTATTTATTACTTCTTTTGGATTAGTTTCAATAACCCTTGAATAATTAGATAGAGCATCATTATACTCTCCATGAGGGTCAATAACTAAGACTCTTGAACTTGGAAAGTTTCTTTTAGCAATAGCTTCTAATAATACTGAAACTGAGTTTGACTTACCACTTCCAGTTGAGCCAACAATAGCACAATGTCTAGAGATAAGTTTATCTAAATCTAATTTTGCATCTAAGCTTTCAGAGGCACTTATGTTGCCAATAGTTATTGAATTAGAATCCTCATAACCACCATAAATAATATCTAAGTCATTTATTGTTACAAGATGGACTTTATCACCAGTCGTAGGGTATTGAGTTACTCCTCTTTCAAATTTACGTCCTATTTGCTCACCTGCTAGTACAATATTTATCCATCTTGTGTTTTTAAGAGAGTCATAATCTTTAACCACAGCTTCCTTTAAGTTCTCAGGTATAGCAGCAGAACCAATTTGAGTTACTATTCCGTAAAGATTTGCATAACCTAATGGTATTCTGACAAATGAACCTATTTGACCTATACGATAAACAACACCATTTATAATTGGCATATTAGACTTTATGTTGTCAAATAGTTTTACAGAGATGCTATTACCGCTAATGCTATCTATTTCACCTATTTCTGTAATTCTATTTTTGGACATTTTCACCTATTTTTTTAATTTCATTGTCGTTTATCATTTTATTCAAAAACTTAGTTAGTTTACCAAAATCAGGTAAAATAAATTCACCTTTCCCAGTCCAAATTTCACCACCAACAGTTTCTTTATTCAGCTCGATATCTGGATTTTCTGGAGCATCTTCATCAAAATATAAGTTTATATTTATAGTGTCTTCTTTTGTTGGTTCAGATTTAAGAATCCATTCTCCAAATTGACATCCGATTACTGCACTTCTTGAACCATATAATGATATTTTTGAATTTTCAACACCTAATTTTACAGTCGAAGATTCACTAGTTATTTTATCATATTTATCGAACAACAAACCAATAACATGGGAAGTTGTATTAGTTTTTAAAGCTGAAATTATTCTTGAATTTATGTGTTCGTCTCCCCATGAATATCCACAAGTTATTAAAATGGTATCGTCTTGTTTTATGAAATTTGATAACCTATCTAATAGACTTTCATAAGGTTGTTTTTTAGAGTCTTTATACTTTAAGCTTGATGGATAAATTAAGATATCATTATCATCTGAATTTACTCTTAATATTTTTTCAGTGTCTTTATCAAAATGCCAACCTAAAGAACCGTGAATCTTCCATAATTTCGTTTGGTTTGCCAAAAATGAAAAATCTTCAACAGATTCTGGATTGAAAAAAGGTCTTAAACTCCCGCAAAAACCATCATAATATGGTACTTCTTTAGATTCAAGTCCTAATTCAAATAAAAAGTCATAATTTGTTGTAAATAGTTCAATAGGATATTTTCGTTCTGCTTGACCTATCCAACTAGCAAAATCTGTGTGAACTAATTCATTCACAATTTCTGAAGTAACAACTTTATTTGTTTCATTTTCATGAACACTAACCATTGTTCTTACATTTTTCTTAATCTCAATTATGAGATTTTCAAAATCTGTTTTTTTTAAAGTATTTAATTCTCCATTTCCTATAAAAGTTGCCTTTTGCTCTAAATTTGATAGAATAGTTTCAATATTGAAATTTTCTTCTCCGAGTTCAACTTTTATTTCATCTAAAGCTACTTCATATTTTTTTTGAACTTCACCTACAATAGTAATTATGTCGGTTGTCATTTTAGCTATTGCAGGTACTGTGAGAGTCTTATTGCTTTTTTTTGCTAATGAACTTCCTGCACCAAATAAAAATCCTATTCTTTTTTTATCTGAAATCAAAACTTGTTGTATTCCTCTAATATATTCAGAAGGGTCATGAGATATAGAATTCATATTTTATTTTTTTGGTTATTTTATTCGCTTGCTTACAACGGTTGGCAATAAGAAACGTAGGGCATTTCGAAGCGCCTACCTGTCAAGCTGCCAGACTGTTTTTTAAATGTTATATCGTTTAAATTTAGCACTTTCTGCCCTATGTTTTTTATTGCGTGTTGGGTTGCGTTATTCCATCCAATAATATTCTTTAGGAAATGGGTATCTAATCAATATAAAACACTCTTTCCCATTAATAACAAAGCTATCTTCTTTTGATTTCTTTTCATTTAACTTCTCATATACTTTATATTCTTGAGGTGTCAAATACAAACTATAGAAAATAGAATCTCTTTTTACAGTGTTTGAACTATTGAAATCAGGCAGACTATCAGGCCATGTTACACCTTCGTTTCCATTCCTTATCTGAACCATAAGCTCAATTAATTCTGGAGTCCACCTTTTTGCATTATCTGATTTATAATATGCTAATTTGTCATATAATTCAACGACCTTTTTCGAAGCCTTTTTCCTTGACTTCATATCTTTTTTTAAACTACCATAATAATAGTATGCATACCGATTATTCCCTTCAAAGAAATAGAAGTAATTTTGAGGTTGACTCGTATAATCTACCAAGGTATTATTGTATTCCTCTTTTGATAACACTTCTTTATAATTCAGGTCTTTTAGTAAGGAATAAAATGATGATGAATCCAAGACTTCATATGAATAATCAAGAGTAAAACCGCTTTCTTTTTTATTCGAAAATATTACTGTTCCATCATCATATAAAGCAAAAACAGGAGATTCTGAATGAGGATAAAATGTCCAATGGTTTGCTTCATATAATACTATCACAGGTAACCTGTCAGCATTTTGTGCATTTGACATACTAAAAGTCATTAATATCAAAATTCCAAGTATCAGTTTTTTCATTTCGTTATTTTTTTTATGCAACCCAACGTTTTGCAGCTACCCGAAGGTGGCGATTTCGGAGCACTTCACTGTCAACCAAGCACAAACTTTGATAGAAGTACAAAGCTTGATTTAACCACTGAACCGCCACTTTTGGGTAGGTGCTGTTAGGTGCAGAGTTTTTAGTCTTTACAATTTGTCTGTATTTCATTTGTTCTTATCTTGTCTTCTTCATTAAATGGATTAATATCTCTATACCAGCGATGATTTAACTGACTTTCTAATACACAAATTGTCAATCCGACATTTCCATTACTATAGAGTGTCGTAACTTTCAAATTGTTTCTCAAGTCAAGTTTTGTCAACTGATTATTTTGACAATCAAGAAAGACCAATGAAGTATTTTCATTTAAGAACAAATTGTTGAGTTTGTTATTACTGCATGCAAGTTCGACTAACTCTTTATTTTCACTAACATCAAGTTCCTGGAGTAAATTATCTGCGCAATAAAGCCAAATTAAGTATTTGTTTTTTCTAACATCTAATTCGCTAATCTGTGTGTTTTGACAATAGATAGATTGTAGCTTCAGATTTTTTGTAATATTAAGGGTTTTTAAGGGGTTATTTCGTGCTGACAAATGAACTAAATTGATATTACCTGTTAAATCAATGTTACTAATTCGGTTGTTATAAATTTTCACTTCTTTTAAAAGCTGATTTTGGGAAATATTCATCTGTTCAATAGCATTATTCTTGCAATCTAGAAATTCAAGAGCTAAATTTTTACTCAAATCTAAGTTTGTTAGTTTGTTACCAGAACAAATCAATTTTGTTAATTTAACAAATGCTTCAATTCCTTCCAGAGACTTAATTTTCATGTTTGATACATCAATCGTTCCATTAAACGATTGTGCTTCTAATATGGAAATTTCTTTTTTATTTGAGTCAAAGTTAATGCTATCATTTGTTAATAGGTATGATTTAAATCTTGAGTCAGTAAACTTTAACTCTTGAGCACTTAAACTCATCAGATTAACAAAAATGGCTGTTATAGCTGTTAGAAATCTAATTGTCATTCTTTGCATGTCGTGTGTTTTACTTTGCACCTAACAATTGGCTAATCGTATTACGTTTAGCCAACCTATACATTTTTATTCAAATTTATCAATTATAACATATTAGTAGCTTTAAAACGCTATGTTTTATTTAAAAAACAATTTACATTAAAAAGTAATAAGCATTTGTAAGCGTATAATTATACGAATAATATACGTTTAATTCTACCTCTAAAGCTCAATCCCGAAGCCCAAAATCTCCACCCCGACGAAAACCGGTAGCTTTGTGAAGTACTTTTTGTTGTAAACAAGCTAATTTGTGGAGCGACCTTGTGAAGCTCCCGCAAATAGCATTGTTTACTAAAAAGAAGGAGTAAACTATATTAGCTTGTATTTGATAACACAACAATATTAAAATTGGATTCTTTTGAGCACTTTTTACTTTTTTGCTTGTCGGCTGATGCTAAGGCATCTCCTAAAGAAAGAAAAGTAAAAATCTTCTCAAAAAATCTTCAATTTATAAAAATCGTCTGTTTTCAACCACAAGCTATGTTGCAGGCGGAAATGGTGGCCAAGAAAAGACATTAGACATTAGATGTTTAGACCGTTGTTATATTATTTTCTAGCATCTTGGCTTTAATTTAAAAGCTTTTAGATTTTTAGTTAATCACTAAGGAAATTTAGACAATAGCTTTATGTGTTGTTAATCATATTTTCATTTTTCATCTAACATCTAAACTTCTAAAATCTAACGTCTCTATCTAAATCATTCTATTCAAAAAACATAATTACAATTAATTCGAACCTTTTTCAAGCAACTGTGTATTACGGAAAAAGCAAGATCATGAAAATACAGACAATTTTATTCGCAATTCTAATTTTAACTTTTAATACGCAATTGTTTTCGCAAGTGCAACCTGTGAAATCTCTGGCGGTGGAATACCATGAATTTGAGTGGTATGAGGAACAGTATAATTTGTGGGAAAAGGAATTGAAGAGAAACAAAAAGGATGGTGAGGCCTGGATAAATTTTTATGCGGCGGCTCGAATGGCGAGGTTTTCTGCTCCAGATGCGGAAGTGAGAAATGAATGGTATACTAAGGAATACGAAGTGGTGAAAAACATGGAGAAATCGATAAAAGGAACTTTTGCATATTATCGAATTTTGAGTTGGTACAGCCAGATTTGGAACGCTAAAGACAAGGAACAGGAAGATGAATTTATCAGTTATGTGTTGAAAGCGCATGAGTTAAACCCTTTAAATTCGGATATTTATCCAAACTTGATGAATGTTTACGAAATTTATAGAGAGAATCCTGAAAAATTGGAGGAAACAGCCCAATTGTGGAAGGCTTCGGGACATCACACGCCAAATTTGATGGCGCTTTCGTATAACGCTTTAATCAATACGAGCAAAAACGCGATTTTAATTACGGGTGGTGATAATGACACTTATCCGCTATGGATTGCGCAAAAAGCAGATGATTTTAGAAGGGATGTGAATGTGTGGAATATTCATTTGATGAGCATTAAGGAATACCGAAATAAAAAGTTTAAAGCTTTAGATATTCCTATTTTGGAAGAAGAAAACTTAACGAATGAGGCTATTTTGAATCACATCATAGAACACAAAGGAAAGAAGGGTTTGTATTTCTACAGTAAAGGAATTATAGCGGAGGATTCGACCATTTTTGACCGACTTTATAATGTGGGCGTGATTTATAAATATGCAGAGGAATCTTTCAATAATAACGCCTTAGTGGTTGACTTTTTTGAATGTAAATTCTTACTGGATCATTTGAAATATGATTTTTATGAGAGTGCTTATCCTGAAGCAGACAAGAATAGAAATCGCCATTATTTATCTGGCTTAATTATCCTTTATCAGCATTATGCTTTAATTGAAGATTTGGTGAAAGCGGAGAAAACTAGGGAACTAATTATCGAAATAAGTCAAGATTTACCGTATTTTGATGACATTAAACAAGAGATAGGACTTGACTAATTTAGAACATAAAACAGATGAACAGCTGATGTCGTCTCTCCAAAAGGGGGACGAATCGGCGTTTACTATTTTGTATGATCGATACAGTCAGCGCATTTTGTATTTCATGTTTAAAATGTTGAAAAATGATGAGGCGAAAGCGCAAGATTTTACCCAAGATGTTTTTATGAAAGTTATAGAAAAGGCGGATCAATTTGATACTGCTAAATCATTTAAAACTTGGGTTTTTACTGTGGCTGCGAATCATTGCAAAAACTATTTTCGAAGTAATCAACAGCTGTTTGATATTGATTCTTCGGAGAATTCTCTTGTTGATTTAGATTCAATTGAGGCCAATTACGACCAAAAAGAATTTAAAAAGCGACTAGATATCGAAGTGAATAAATTGAGTTATAAATTCAAAGAAACTTTTATTCTGCGCTATTTCGAAAATTTAAAACTCAAGGAAATTGCCGAAATTATGGATTGTCCTGTGGGAACGGTAAAATCGCGATTAAACCATGTTACCCAAGTTTTGGCGAAGAAATTAAAAGTGTACAAAGTGTTGTTTGACGATAGCCCGATGGCACAAAAAAACAAAGGAATATGAAGATTAGATTATCAGAATTGATGGAAAGTAAATCTTTTTCGGAATTAACGATAGAGGAGCGGAATTTTGTTTTATCTGAGATTTCTGAACAGGAATTTAAGGAAAAACGCCAGTTGATTGTCCAAGTAAAAGAGGAGTTAAAATCGGAGGCCAATCAGCTGAAGGTAAATGAACAAACTCACCTCAATGCTTTGGCGGCTTTGCGTGCAAAAAATGCTTCGAAATCTGGATTGATAACAGAAGTTGAAGAAACAGTAGAAAGCCAAGAAAAAGAAGGGAAAGTGGGCTTTTTTGCTTTTAAAATTCCGTTATGGACCGCAATTGCTGCTGTTTTTATGATTTTTATTTTGACGACTCCTGTATTCATCAATTCAGAATTTGAAACTAAAAACGATACAACTTTAGCGGTGGCGGATACTGTATATATCGACAAAATCATTAGAGATACAATAGAAATTTCTATGCCAGCAGATACTGTTGTGAAGGTCGTTTATCAGTCAATGCCTGAAAGCGAGAAAGAGGTCAAAAATCAGAGAAATAACGAATTTATAGCGAATGATTTTGAGCCAATTCCTTTAGAAAATTTCAAGATTCAAGATGATTTAGAAAAAGCCATGGCAAATGACAATTTTTCAAATCCAATCGATATTCAATCTAATGTAAAAGGTAAAAGTTTGTCCGATGATTTAATAGGGAAGAGGGTTTTGGGACTGTGAGAGTGAATTGAGGAAGTGAAACGAGCTAAATTAGCTCCACAAGTTAATATTATGGGATTCCTCAATTAGTGATGAAATAAGGCTAACTCTTAAGGCGTAGGTGCTAATAGCCAATTTTATTTCTTACTTTTCACATTAGGATGACAGGGTTAATAATCTCATTTTTGATTCAATACGCTATGAAACTGTCATCCTGAACCTTGGAAAAAATTTTATTTTTCTGAGGGAAGGATCTTTTCTAAACTATTCTCTAGCCAATCTACATCAATGCTCAACTTGTGAAAAAAGTTTAAATAAGGAGATCTAATCGTGTAGACAAAAATTAAATCTTATCTTGAGGGAACAACAAATTCAAATTACAATAAAAATCAAAACAATATATCATGAGCGACAGTAAAAAAGACCAAATTCCGAAAGACAGAGAAGAAGCCGAAAAGTATTACGGAGACAAGAGCAACACACGCAGAAAAGAGGAGGACTTGGATGAGGTGAAAGCCAGTAAAGGTGAGTCTAAAACGAAAGGAAATGCGGGTGAACGTAAAGATAGCAATGTTTTAACGCATCCTAAAGATAAAAAAGATGAGTCTTTTAATGTGGATCACAATGAGAAAGACAGTAAGGGAAACAAATAATTATGAAGATTTAGGGGACGTTCAGTAAGACGTCCCTCTTATTTCCTTCAGTTTTTTTGATTTACCTGTACAAAACCCTACTCAATCACAACCTTCAATTGCTCGACAGCAGAATTTTCGTTATTGATTATTGTGAAAAGATAAATTCCTGGATTCAAATCAGAAACATCAAATTCGGAGTCGTTTTTCACTTCTCTCAATGGAAGAGATCTTACGAATTCACCTTTTTGATTATGGATTTTCATTTCACCATTTATTAGTGTTTCATTCAGTTTTAAACTTATTTTTCCTGTAGTTGGATTTGGATAAAGCCTTGTTCCTGTTGAAGATTTAGCAATTATGGTGTCTGTTTTCTTTGTGAAAACGTGTATTACAGGGTAATTCGTATTGTACAGCGTGGTGTCGTCGTAACCGATGTATCTCAATTGATAAAAACCTACTATTGCACTATCAAGAACCGAAGTTGCGCCATTTGTGCCATATCTGTAATTTGCCTCGTATTCACCATCGGGCATTAATTGATCATTAAAATACCATTTTGCAGTGTTAATCGTTGGGTAGGTTGTATGGCCCTCGTTAACATATTGCCATCTTAATAAAATAGCCTTGTTTGAGTCATAAGGAATTTTTAAAGTGTCGTTGTGGTCTGCATTAATTGAACTGTAAGAGTGCGGGAATAATGCTCCAATGGAATTAATTGGAGGAACATTTTCATATCCATAGGAAAATCTATCACTTACCTCAACACCTTTTTCTGTTTGCGACCACGATACAACACTTAATAAAAATAGAGATATTACTGTTAAGTTCTTCATAAATAGTTTGTTTTGATTTTAAAACGGACTAGATATAAAATTATTGTACTGAAATAATATGCACGTAAAACTTACTCACTACATTTTAGAAGGAATTTGCTGAACTATTTCCCAATCACAATTTTCTTTCTGTAAAAACTTTCTCCCGATTGAATTACAACAATATAAATTCCTGGAGGAGTAGAATTTTGCGAAATGGATATAGAAATTAGATCATTATTAGAAACAGAGGAATGAACAATTTTACCTGTGAAATCTGTTACAGAAATAAGTTTTTCACCAGTTAATTTTGACGCATCAATTGTAAAACTACCCTTGTTTGGATTAGGATAAATTGTGATGTTAACTGTCGGTTTTTCCTTGACTATACTCGCCGTCATGTCTTTCTGGTAATATAATCTTTGCTTGGCATTCAACTGCTCAAATTCAAAAGTGATTGGCGTATTCATTTCATCTTGGAAAATTACAGTGTCTAGTGAACCATTCCAATCTAAAACGAAAGATTGTTCTTCTACAAATGAAGGAGATTGAAGAGTAACAATTAAGTCATTTCCGCTCATTTCTGTGTGATAATCGAGTGAATCTCTTTTTCTCCAGAAGTCACCAAAATCTTCAAAAAGCATAATTTCTGCCCTTTCTGGTAATGCCGAAATGTAGTCTTTCATTGCGGTTAATTTATATTGACGATTCGGGTGAATTAACAAAGTGGTTGGTGCATGATTGTTATGATATTGCTGTGTCACCGTATTCCAAATATTAACTTTTTCATTGTAGTTGAGTGGAGTTATGGGGTCGCTATTGAAAACGTCTGAAATCGTCATCGGAATTTCTAATATTCTTGATTCTTCCGAACTAAAAGAGCGATCACGCAAAGCATAATAAGGAAAGTTCGAAAGTACATCATTAGCGGAATACGTAGAGTTGAAATCGTAATCTAGCAATTCCAAAGCTCTCACTAAAGAGTCGTTATACGCCAAGTGTCCCGCTCTAAAGCTGCGTACATTTACATTTATATCGTTTTCTAATAAATCTCTGGAAACTTCTAAATCTCCTAAAACACTTCCGTTTAGGGTTTCTGTTCCGTTGTAATAAGGTTTGTAATTACTGGTGTCATTTCCCAATTGACCCAAAGGGAAAATATTCTTGTCTGCAAAATCAGGAAAATGTCCAACAGAGTGTGAAGCAATGGTGTGTCCTTCCAATTTAAGTTGGTTTACCCTTTGTTGATTTC
Source organism: Brumimicrobium oceani (assembly GCF_003143775.1). Lineage (GTDB taxonomy): Bacteria > Bacteroidota > Bacteroidia > Flavobacteriales_D > Crocinitomicaceae > Brumimicrobium > Brumimicrobium oceani. The sequence continues at coordinate 12,510 of NZ_QFRJ01000001.1, forward strand.
CCAAATAAAAATCCGTCATCCAAATGTCATTTCTGTACCTGGTGGTGATATTGTAATGAGCTTTTATGTTGTTCTGTTGTTGATATTCAGAAAAGAAATGCATGGAATCCATTCCGGTTCTGCTGTCTACATCGTGGGTTAACATTACTGCAGAATGTGCATTATTTGGAGCAGTGTGTTTGTAAATTGTGTGTGGAATGTGTTCTCGAATAATATTTCGAAGCACCATCATTATAACGTCAGATGTTGGTTCAAATCCGTTAGAATAAGTTCTGTGGGCGTTTACATCAAAGTTGGTTTGGTTTCTATAGAGCAAATCTCTAAAATCTGAACCAAAAGAATAAACTGTTCCTGAACCATATTGATTTTTCACGATTGCAGGCTCAAGGTTTTCATAATAAGCGAGTGGAGTAGCGGTGTTCACTTCAAAATAACGGGTGTAAAATGAAAAGCCTTGACTTTCTCTTCCAATAGAAATGTTTACTTCTAAAGAATCATCGATATAATCAAAAATTGGTGCAGAAAGGGTGTCCCACGCCATTTTATATAATGTATTTGAGGAAATTAATGTGTCAACTCCGCAAATATCATATAGTAAGGGTTCTCTAAGTGAAGAATGGATTAAAACCCCGCCGTTGTTCACATAATTTTTAATAGCAATAAGGTCTGAAGTAGCAAAAGAACTGTCTACTATTCTTGAACCTGTAATGATGATAGGATATTGAATAGCGGTGGATAAACTTGTGGTTGTATCAAAGGGAACTCCTGCTAAGCGCATCACGCGAAGGGAAGAAAGTGGGCGAGAAGTACTGATGTCATTATTGTACTTGCTCATGTCTAAAACACAGACTTTTCTATCTACTTGCGACAAAGTGGTAGAATTGAATGATATAGCTAGAAGTAAAAGGCTTAGTATGATGTAGTTTTTCATTTTTTAATTTTAGGTTAATATGCGAATATAGGCTTATATGGTTTTAATTCAATTAATTCCTGATTCATTTTTTTTTGTATGTAACACTTGTTGCATACTTATCGGTTAGAAACATCATAAGCCTTTTTCCTTGGCATGAACTGATGTTTTTAGGGGATTCCACGGATCATTATAACTGGCTTTAAAGAACAATTCCATGAAATAGGCCCTTGTTCTTACGAATCTTAAGAAATATCCAAAATAGATGACCATGAGCGGAATGTAGGGAAGGAAATAATAATTTGGCGCGTTTGATCGTGTTCTGAACCAGCCAAAAAGTATTAATTTAATGTAGCCCATTGTGGTGTACAAGAATAAATTCGTGAGCATGATGTGGACTAACAAATCGGGAAAGTTGATGACTAAATCTATGGCATAAAAATACCACTTGAAATTCAGGATCAAATTATAAAGGATGTTTTCGAAAAAGGAGATAAAATTGATTAAACTAAATCCTTGATTGGGAAAAAGCACGTCTTTGTGCTTACGCAGTCTAAAACGAATGAGTGATTTGTCCCACCTGTACCTCTGTTTTGCTAGTTTTTTAAAGGTATTGGGCACGCTTGTCAAGCAAACAGCTTCAGGGGCAAAATGAATTTTATAGCCTGATTTTCTAATTTTCACTGTGATGTCACCGTCGAGTCCTGGTCCAATGTCCCAACCTTGAATTTTATCCATGACATCTGCTCTAAACGCGCCAAAAGCCCCAGAAATAATGCGGTAGATTCCGAATTGACTGGTTACAATTCTTCCAATTCCTACGGAGTTGAAATATTCTACAGCTTGTAATGTGGTTACTAAACTTTCTTTGTAATTCCTTACCATTACATTTCCTCCAACACCACCAATATCTTTATCGTAGTAAAAAGGGAGAATTATTTTCTCTACGGCATCATTGTCATAAGAACAATCTGCATCCAGGTGAATAATGAATTTTCCCTTGGTAAAACGTAAACCTAGATTGGCAGCCGAAGCTTTTCCACCCCTAACGTCATTTCTGTAAAATTGATCGATTAATCCGTTTTTGAGTAGACTTTTGCAAATAATTGGGGTGTTGTCATCTGAACCGTCATCAATAATGATGAGTTCATAATTTTGATAAGTTTGCTCTGATAAAGATTTTACGAGTTTAAAAATGTGTTTACCTTCGTTTTTTCCGGGAACAATAATTGAAACCAAGGGATTCTCTTTCTTCAATTGTTCACTGGCTCTTTTCCATTTTTTTCTGTTTACCCACAAAGAAACCCGGTGTAAAATAAGTCCGACAAGGTCCAATAGGAAATAACGAAAAAACTCAAAAATTACGAAGAACCAAAACACCCGTAGAAATTTTGCGGGTCCAAGGGCTTGTATGTAACTGATGAATTCTCCTATCGTACTCATTAGAAATAATCCTTGACTAATTGTTGAATTTGCAATTCTCCTGATAATTTATTGGACACGGGTTTTACACTGTGATCTATGCTTACGACCATATCTTTAAAGTTCGTTTCGATTAAAGCGGTCATTAAATCCACAATGTCCTGCGTGAGTCTTTTTGCTATTTTTAGTGGCAAGTCATTCAGTGAAATAAGAATGGTAGACGAACTATAAAAGGTGATTATAGATGAGGTAGGAATATTTTTTCTTATGTCTTGAATTAAAAAATTGAGCATTGTTTTCTGTAAGTCTGTAGTCATTTTTGAGTACGCTTCACCAGAATTTTTTAAGTGCAATACAGCTAAATTACTTTTCCCATCTGTTTGTTTTAGTCGCTCTACTTCGTATTTCAACATTGTGGTAAAGGTGTCCAACTTTACAGTTCCTTTTATTTCTTGTAGATCCCTACTGGTCGTCACATAGCCATTTACAGCCATTACTTGACCCTTTTTTGTGATAGAAATTACGTTTATAGTACTTTTCTTTAATTCTTCAACCTCATTGTCGAATTGACAATTCATACATTTGGCTTTCACGTTAAAGTCTTGGTAACGGTGTCCGCAGCTTAAACAGTCATTCACTATGCTTGGTTTGTCATAGTCTACTCCAATATGCCTCAATGTTTTATTACATTTTGGACAATTGAGTTCGTCATCAATTTGATTTTTAAAGTCTTCAATTGGCCCCACATAACTGCATGGGAAATGGTGAACTATGTCTTGCGATACAGCATTAGAACTGTTGCATTTGGGACAAACTTCGCGGTAGCTCATATAACCAGAAGTACAATTATTGCAAAGATATACAGAGTCGTGAAACTCTTTAGTAATCAATTTTTCCTCCGTCATTGTTTTTATGATGTTGAGGACTTGATGTTCCTCTTTTCGGGAGAAATTAACAGAAAGAATAGGGTAGTTGTACCCAATTCCAGAATTGAAATCTACATTTGGTTTCATTTTATCTATGTTTCTGGAATACATAAATGAAATGGTTTTCTGTATGATGAGCGCTTCATAACTCAAAGAGCTGGTAAATGTTAAATCTTTTATACGCAATAGAATGTTTTGCACACTAGGCAAAATCAATTTGATTTGCTCCAAAGAATAAAGGGTTCCATCAATTAGATTAATGTAGGGATCTTTAAGGCTACTTTGATTGAGTAAAAGCACTGGTTTGAGATAATGCTCTGGGTTGAAATGTCCTCTAATTCTGGTAATAATGTGGCGTGTAAATTCTGGATCACCTGCTTGAATAATTACAGCATCATAGAAAACAATGTCATCTGTTTTTAACGAATCCGTATTATAAATAATATAAAATGACAAACCCGCATACTCTATAACGCGGTCATTCTCTTTGGATGTAGAAATTTCTGTATTTACGTTTTTCATATTAGAATTTTCCTTTGGTAATTTTTACACGCATTTTATAAAACTTTCTCCATTTCTTAAGATCTTCGGTATTCACAGGAAATACATCGGCAGATAAAGTTCTGGTTGGCGGATCATATCTGTTCTGAAATTCATCAGGGATCAAATAGGTTGAAAAATAAAATTTCTTGATGAATCCATCACTTTTGGTTCCATCTGGAAATTCTAGTTTTACGATATCTCCTTCTTTTAGTTCCTTTAAATCTTCTTGATTAAAGAATGCTTTGATGTAAACATTTTCCGGTTTGTGAATGGATAAAATGTTTTCGCTTTTTAAGGCCACTTCGAATTCAGATTTATAAAGTTCTGTTATGGTTCCTTCCATCGGACTTTTGAATAGTTTTCTTAAACTATCAGTTCCTTGCCCTGTTCCACTATTTGAGGTCAAGCCAATCTGATTTACTTCTTCTAATTTTCGTGCTAAAGATTCATATTGCTTTTTATACACATTGATCTCCGCTTCTAGCGCACTGTTTTCTCCAATGAGCTTATTTCTTCTGTCAATGTTATTGGTAAATTCAGATTTAGGTACAACGTCTAGAATGATTTGTTCCTCAATTTTTTTAGCTTGTTGTGCATAGAAATCAATGAGTTTCTGGTTTTCAATAAGTGTAGATTCCTTAATTGAAATGTCCTTTTCCAAATTGTACATTTCTCTCTCCATCCAGCTTTGTGACGATTGTTTTGCCTGAACAATGCTGTAAGTTCCTTCCAGACTAAAGCCTTGGTTCATTTCACCATATTGATCAGCGTTGATGTAAGTGAACAAAGAGTCACCTACCTTTACGGCATCTCCCGCTTCCCTGTGAAACTCCATAATTCTGGAGTCGTCCGTATTTCGAAACTTTACATCTTGAAACCTTACTTGTCCAACGGCTTCAATATAAAAGGCTTGACCTACAAAGTACTTTCCAATAAAAAATAGAATGATCAATAAAATTGAGATATAGATAATTCTGTCCCAGTTTTTGGGCTTTTTAGGCGTTTTCTTGGTCTGAACTGCGCCTTCAAAATTGGATGCTTCTTTTCTTTTGAAATTAATACTCTTCATTTAGCAGTGTCTTTTTATCCAACTCAATTAATGACTCCATATCGTGAATTACGAAATTCGAAACTGTACTTGCATTCTTCAGCAGCTGAATATGTTCTTCAAGCGCAATACGATTTGTAAAATCATTTGTTCGCAAAGCTATAACAACTTTGGATTTATAATCTTCTAGGAAAGGCGTAATTTTACGTGCAATATAATCTATTTTTATGTTTTCATAGGCCATGAAATAAACCTTGTCTGAAATTTCGAATATTTGCATTGTATATTCTTCTATATAGTGCAATGGAATTGAAACAGTTAATTCTATCCCTTGTTGGTCACAGTAGACCCTAACTTTTTTCAGCATAACAAGATATTGCTGTAAATATTCCACTTTTTTTTCTTGCCAATCATCAAAAACATGGGGTTCTACATCCAAGTGGAGGGCATTAATTTTTCTTTTTCCAATATTAGACAAAACTAAATCAATGTATTCATTTGGGTTGTCGTGGAAGATCAATTGATTATTTCCTACCATTATTTCAAGGCGAATACTGTCAGATTTTGGAATCCAATTGTACCTTTCTTCCTGCAAAGTATCGTTTTTAGGCTGAACAATGACTAAAGTATTCAAATTGTACAATTCCGCATATTCTTCCAAGAAGTAACCAGAATAATTACGAATAGCGTCTGTCCAAACATAAATTCCTTTTGAGACATTGTTATAAGTATCCGCATAATTTGGAATATTCGCATTTTTCACGAAGTCTAAACTATCGGCGTAAGGAAGTTCAGAGTAAATTTTTAATAAATTCAAATACAAATTCTGTTTTAAATCAATTAATTCTAGGTCAATGCTCAATAATTCATTTATCGTTTGATTTGCCTTTATTGGGTTGAACGCCATAGACTGACCATTTTTAAGAATTCTCAATTTTCTCACACGTTCTTCATAAACTCTTCTTTTTTGGTAAAGTTGGATGTATTGTTTGAGTTTATAGCGGTATTCATACGTCAAGTTAAGAATGTTTTTCTCTCGAATATAAGATTCGTCCGTATATTTTGAATATTCGATTTTTTGTTGAATTTCCTCCAATTTATTCTTCGCTTTTATATTCACCGGTAAAGGCATGGAAAGTCCTAATCCGAAAGTGAAGAAATTTCGTTTTGTAGCGGAAACACCTGCCAAATCATAGGTGTTGTATCTTGCAAAGGTATTGACCGAAAAGTTTTTCGACCAATGTGTTCTTAAAGCCAATTGTTCTTCCAAAATCATTTTAATGGTGTCGGCAATTGGTGAGTTAAAACTGTTGACCAAGGCTTCATAGTTGATGTCATAGAGCGGAAGTTCATTGATGAATACAGTAGAATCGACATCGTAGAAATATTGGTCATTGTATGAATTATATAGGTTTTTTAATCCTTTAATTTCAGCCAAGGTGGATTCATACTTTAGTAATTCCTCTTTGGAAAGGTGTTTGAGAAAAAAAAGCGATCTGGCAAAATCAATTTGTTCGTTAATCAGTCCTTCACGAACAGAAAGTAGCTTTAATTTTTCTTGATTAAAAAGAAAGATGATGTGATTCCACCGGTCAAGAAAATACCTGTCTTTTTCCTCTTCCATTAAATACTTGTCATCTAAATAGGCCTTATTAGCGAAGTATTGTGCTTCTTTTCTGTTTTCTACAAGTCCATTCTTCAGGATATCCCATTCTACTCCAATTTGTGCTCTTCTGTTGTAAATACTGTTGTCGATTACATTTTCTGAAGGCACGTTGATATTTTCAATATAGTTCGCATTAAGATCTACTCCCCAATCTTTTTTCAAGACTTCAGATTTCTGTAAATTGTATTCTGACAGGAATTGACTGGATGAGCTTCTTTTAAAAACCGTTCTGTTCATCAATGAAAATGCAGCAGTGCTATTTCCGCCTGTTTGCAATTGAGGCACAGTATCAAGGTATGGTGAAATGACAACTGTCGCTTTTTCAATTATTTTCCTTACTTCATTTTCTGGTGTAATTTGAGCGTGAGTGAATGTGGAAAACAAAAGAAGTATTAAAATTATTATGGAAAATTTAATGGGTGTTTTTATCATATATTCTAAAAAATTACAGCACTTTCGCGTTCGTCATGGTAATGTTAGCAATATACAAAAAAACATTTTCACAAAACGCAATTAGTTTGTTGAGAATGCCATTGTTTTACGAATTAAGAGAAATAAAGGTATTTTAGTGCTTTATTCTTTTTGATTCAATATTTTTGATGTCAATAAGAACTCGCCTTAGCACAGAAGAAATGCAGGTGTTTTAGCAATTATAATTCAAATAAAAAGAGATGAAATTAGGAGCGTTTTCAATTAGTTTAGCAGTAAAAGACATTCATAAATCTAAGGCGTTTTATGAGAAATTAGGGTTTTCTTACAAAGGAGGAAATATTGATCAAAATTGGGTGATTCTGAAAAATGAAACTGCCGTAATTGGTCTTTTTCAAGGAATGTTTGAAGGCAATATCATGACCTTTAATCCAGGATGGGATGGTGATGCACAAAACATAGAAGAGTTTGATGATGTGAGAGCGATTCAGGAACACTTGAAAAGTTTAGGAATTGAATTGTCGAAAGAAGCAGATACTTCAACTGAAGGTCCGGAACACATTACTTTAACCGACCCAGATGGGAATAATATTTTAATAGATCAACACAGATAAAGTGAAATTCAATAAACAAGCATGGCAAAAAATAAAACTCAAGAAACAGAGCAAAACGTCGAAGAATTTATTGAATCTTTTGCCAATACAGAACAAAAGAAACAAGACAGTTTTGAATTGATAAAATTGATGAAAGAGGTCACTGATTTTGAACCGAAAATGTGGGGACCATCCATCATTGGATTTGGTTCTTATCACTACAAATACGCAAGCGGACATGAAGGAGACGCTCCACTTGTTGGGTTTTCGCCACGAAAAGCAGAAATTTCATTGTATGTCTTTACTGGAGCAGAAGAGCATGAATACTTATTGGAAAATTTAGGCAAGTTCAGAAAAGGTAAGTCTTGTATTTACATTAAGAAACTGGAGAATATTGACCAAGAAGAACTCAAGAAAGTAATGAGAGAAACAATAAAATATTTAAACCAAATTTATGGAGAAGATTAAACTTGAAATAAAATGGGCGGTAATTTTTATGATTACTCAATTGTTGTGGATGTTGATTGAAAAACTATCTGGCTTGCATAGTACGCACATCGATCAGCACATGTTTTGGACAAATATTTTTGCGATTATTGCAATCACCATCTATGTTTTTGCGCTTAGAGATAAGAAAAAATCAGATTACAGCGGTCAGATGACTTATTTGCAAGGATTGAAATCAGGGATAATTATTTCCGTAATTGTGGCTATATTTTCACCGCTAACGCAATGGATAACAGCAACTCTCATTACACCAGAATATTTCCCAAATATTATTGAATATTCTGTAAAAGAAGGTCATTATGATTCAGTTGAGGATGCTCAGAAATATTTCAACTTGAAAAACTATATGGTTCAGAGTGCCGTTGGTGCCTTGATGATGGGAATTGTAACTTCGGCTATTGTTGCCGCATTTGTTAGAACAAAATCGAAGGGCTAGACCTGAACATATCGGTGATTTTAATCCTATTTAGTGTCTGGTCGGAAAGACATCGAAAATAATTTATTTTAAATGCCTATCCGATACTTTACCAGTAATATATCTAATCAAGTATGTGATTAAGCGGTGAACCGACAAGATCCTTCGCAAATTTCTATTTTCAACAAATTGAAAAAGAAATTTAGGATGACATTAGGCTAGGGGCATATTTCAAACGAGAGGAAAAAAAACAAAAGCGCTTTGGCGCTTTTGTTTTTTTTCCTCTCGTTTGCCCCCTAACTCCCACAACTGTCACCCTGATCATTGTTGAAAATTATGATTTTCAACAATGGAAGGATTTTGTCAAATTTAAGAGAAAACCATTTTCTATTGTAATTTATTAAACCGCTGGTAAAGTTTCCGACCAGCCACTATTTAGTGTCTGGATTTTCTTTTGTTAAACTTGAGATTTCTGCTGGGTTATTTTATCCACCACCAAAGAAATCGCTCCGTCTCCTGTTACGTTACAAGCAGTTCCAAAACTGTCCATCGCGATATACAAAGCAATCATCAATCCTATCATTTCTTCGTTGAAACCAAGCATGGATTGCAAGATTCCAACAGCGGCCATAATTGCTCCTCCAGGAACGCCAGGTGCTGCGATCATTGCGATTCCTAAAACGAAAATAAAACCGGCGAAAAGGGTAAAGGTGAACGGCATACCTTGTAAAATCATCAATGCCATCGCACAAGCGGTAATTTTCATAATGCTTCCCGATAAGTGAATTGTGGCGCATAAAGGAATAACGAATCCAGCGATTTTTTCTGAAACTCCATTCTTTAAAGACTGTTTTAAAGTAACAGGAATTGTTGCAGCAGAAGACTGTGTTCCTAGTGCTGTAAAATAAGCCGGCATCATTGTAGAAAGTAATTTTAAAGGATTCTTTTTGGTCAAAAACCCTGCAATTGTATATTGAAGTAAGAGCAATAAAATGTGTAATCCGAAAATGACGCCAATGATGCTGAGAAATACCGAAAGAATAGAGAATACTTTTCCATTGTAGGACATGCTAACAAAGATTCCCAAAATGAATAAAGGCAATAAAGGAACGATCACTTTTTCAATCAATTGCATGATGATTTTTTGAAAATCCTTAACGACTAGTTTCAAAGTAGACTTCTCTTGAAATGAAAGTCCCAACCCAACAACAAAAGCAAGAACCAGCGCCGACATCACATCTAAAACTGGCGGAATAGTTATACTGAAATAGGGAGATAATTCCCTGCCGGATTCTGTGATTTCAGACGCTGCGTTGACATGCGATTCCAATAGCGAAGGAAAAATATTTGAAGCAGTGAAGTAGGTCATAAATCCAGAAAACAAGGTGGAACCGTAAGCAATCAAAGCTGTAAGGAGAAGGAGTTTTCCTGCACCTTTTCCCAAATCTGCAATCGCAGGCATAATGAGTCCCATGATAATTAAAGGAATGGAGAAGCTCAAAAACTGTCCGAAAAACGCATTAAAAGTCGTGAAAATTCGATTGATGGATTCAGGTAAAACTTGACCAAAAACAATTCCTAAAACTATGGCTAAGAAAACTTTAAAGAGCAAGTTGGAAAATAAGCGTTTTATCATGTGATTTTGAATAACTTTTTAAGTTCGTAAATATAGGGTTTATGTCAGGATTAGAATTCTATGGGAGGAGTTAAAAAGATAAATGCCTTTCGGATACTTTACCCCAATTTGCTTTATGAATAAAATTAGCATTATTAATTGGTGTTTTTCTTTTTGGCATTATTCATTCTTGTCTATTTTTATCTGTAATCATGAGCTTCCTTTGGTCGGTTGCCCCAAAAAGAGAAAAAGCAACGCTTTTGAAGACGAAGTAGCGAGAAGCGATAGTGCCGAAGCTACAAGGAGAAAAAAGGTCTAGCGCCTGATATTTTTTATTCAATTCCTTAAAGTTTTTCATTTGTTTTCATGAGCTCGCTTCGCTACGGTTCTTGTCTTCACTCCTAAAAGTCGATAATGCGATGTGCTGAGCTTGCCGTAGTATCGGTGATCTCCGCCGCAAGCTATGGTCCCTGCTCTAACGTTTGGTCTTCAAAAGCCGTGCTTTTTCTCCACAATTATTAGCGACTTCTAGCACGCTCCACCTTCAAAAAAAGATAAAGCGCGTCCTAAAAACGAAGAATTTCCACCCTAATAACTATTTGGGATTTCATTTTGAAGTTATAAATTTTTAGTTTTCCAATAAAATTAGAATGACAATTCGCAAAACAAACCTAAAACAAAGGGGGGTAAATAGTTTTGGGGTAAAGAAGACGATAGACATTAAAGATAAATGCCTATCCGATACCTAAGCGGTAAACAGCAAAATCCTTCGCAAATTTCTATTTTCAACAATGGAAGGAACTTGTCAAATTAAAGTGAAATCCAATAATTCAACTAAAAAACAAACTCCGTCAACCCGACGGAGTCTCTCTTTCCCCTTAACCAATCAAATGCGTAAACAAATCCTTATTTCCATTCAAATATTGATAGGTAAACTTTTTCGCTTTTAAATTGGCTTCAATTCCAGATAAATCTGCTTTGTTTTGAAGTTCAATTCCAACGACCACAGGTCCTGTTTCTCGGTTGTTCTTTTTTGAATATTGGAAATAGGCGATATCATCATTTGGACCTAAAATGTCGTTTACGAATTCTTTTAATGCTCCGGGACGTTGTGGGAATTTCAACAAGAAATAATGCTTCAATCCTTCGTACAATAAAGAACGTTCCTTGATTTCCTCCGTTCGGGTGATGTCGTTGTTGCTGCCGCTTACCACACAAACCACGTTTTTTCCTTTGATTTGATCTTTGTAAAAGTCAAGTGCTGCAATGGTTAACGCTCCAGCAGGTTCTGCAACAATGGCTTCTTCATTGTATAAACGCAAAATTGTGGTGCAAATCTTTCCTTCAGGAACAAGGATAATGTCCTCCAAGTTGTTTTTGCAGATTTCAAAAGTCTGTTCTCCAACACGCTTCACTGAGGCACCGTCAACAAACTTATCAATGTCCTCTAAAGTGGTGTTGACTCCTTTTTGTATGGAATTTTTCATAGATGGAGCACCTTCAGGTTCAACGCCAATGATTTTCGTTTGTGGACTCAACTTTTTGAACACCGAACTCACTCCAGCCGCTAAGCCACCGCCACCAATGGGAACAAACAAATAATCAATAGGAGAGGAGCTGTCTTCCAACAATTCCAAGGCGATAGTTCCTTGACCAGCCATGACTTTTTCATCGTCGAAGGGATGAATGAAAATTGCTTTGGATAACTTACACAGTTGCACTGCTTCACCATAAGCTTCATCAAAAGTGTCGCCTTTTAAAATGACTTCAACTTTGTCCTTTCCGAAGAGCTTGACTTGTTTTGTCTTTTGCGGCGGAGTCGTTACAGGCATGAAAATCGTCGCTTTAATGTTCAATTTATGACAAGCAAAAGCAACTCCTTGGGCGTGATTTCCAGCACTTGCGCAGACTACTCCTTTGGTTTTTTCTTCGTCAGTCAACGAAACAATTTTGTTGTAGGCACCTCTCAATTTATAGGAGCGAACAGGCTGTAAATCTTCCCTTTTGAGATAAACTTGAGCGAAGAATTCCTCGCTCAAGTTTTCATTTTTCATTAAAGGTGTATGCAGCGCAACGTTTTTTATCCGTTCCCTGGCTTCATAAACTTTGTCTAATAATTCCATTATTTTGTAGGTCTTAATTTTCGCACTTCTAGTCCTGTTTGCCAAAGTTCGCTGCTGTGCATTTCGTTAAGTTCTTCTTCTAATTTGTTACGATAATCAGCTTTACTGTTGGCTTCGATTACGATTTCTGCCTCTTTTCCTGAAACTACGCTATCGTATAATTCATTCAAAACAGGCTCAGTTGCTTCACGGAATTTCCCTTTCCAATCTAATGCTCCACGTTGTGCTGTGGTTGAACAATTGGCAAACATCCAATCCATTCCGTTTTCTGCAATTAAGGGCATTAAACTCTGTGTGAATTCTTCCACTGTTTCGTTAAAGGCCTCGCTTGGCGAATGTCCACGTTGACGTAAAACATTGAATTGCGCTTCAAATATCCCTGCTACAGCGCCCATTAAAACACCTCGTTCTCCAGTTAAATCACTGTACACTTCTTTTTGGAATGTTGTTTCGAATAAATACCCCGAACCTATGGCGATTCCCAATGCCAAAGCACGTTCTGCTGCTTTTCCTGTTGCGTCTTGGAAAACGGCATAACTAGAATTCAATCCTTGACCACTCAAGAACAAACTTCTAAGCGAAGTTCCCGATCCTTTGGGTGCAACCAAAACAACATCGACATCTGCGGGCGGAACAATTCCAGTTTTTTCGTGAAAGGTGACACCAAATCCGTGAGAAAAATAAAGCGTTTTACCTTTTGTCAAATGTTTTTTCATTCCTTCCCATGCTTGGATTTGACCAGCATCAGAAAGTAAATTCATCACCACAGTTGCTTTATCGCAAGCTTCTTCCACTGTGAAAAGCGTTTTTCCTTCTTCCCAGCCATCCGCCAAAGCTTTTTTCCAACTTCCGGTGCCTTTGCGTTGACCTACAATTACATTTACCTCATTGTCCCTTAAATTGAGCGCCTGACCAGGTCCTTGAACTCCATAACCGATTACAGCTACTGTTTCATTTTTTAATACTTCTTGCGCTTTCCCCAACGGAAATTCATCGCGCTTTACTACGTTTTCTAATACACCTCCAAAATTAATTGTTGCCATTTTTTTTATTGTTTATTTGTTTTTTGTTTTTCTGCTAATTCGTAATTGAACAATTCGTAATTAAATTTCTTCTAAATATGCACTCAACTCCTTCATCGGTTTGGTTACTGCAACTCGTCCTGACCTAGCGAATTCGAGCACTCCATACGGTCTGAGCTTTTCGAAAAGCAATTGTGTTTCTTCGACATGGCCTGTTTTTTCGATGACCATGAATTGGGAATCAACTGTTAACACTCGGGCATGATGTTTACGAATAACCTTTTCGACATCGCCATTCGTTAAAGTTTCTGTCCTGATCTTATACAAAGCAATTTCTTGATGAACAATGTCATTTTCTTCGTGAACAAAAGCTTTGATGACATCGATAACTTTCTCCAACTGACCAATCACTTTTTCAATTTGAGCTTTAGTGGTTCTCAAGACAATCGTATAGCGAAAGACTCCCGGAACTTCTGATTCTGAAGCGGTAATGCTGTCTATGTTTAAATGTCTACGTGTGAAAATAATTGTCACACGGTTCATCATTCCTATGCTGTTTTCTGTAAAAACCGAAACGGTATATGTTTTTTTCATTTTTAATTAGTTTAATCGTACTTCTGAAACCGAAGCGCCTGTGGTGATCATTGGGAAAACATTTTCCTCTTTTGCGACCATGACTTCGAGTAAAAAAGAACCTTTGTGATTCAACATTTTTAGTAAACTCTCTTTCAGTTCCTCGCGATATTCTACTTTTTTAGCGCTGATAGAATATGCCTGAGCCAAGGCAATGAAATTTGGACTGACCATATTGGTGAAAGAGTATCGTTTTTCGAAAAACATTTGCTGCCATTGTCTCACCATTCCAAGGAATCGATTGTTGAGAATGACGATTTTTATATTTACTTCACTTTGTAAAATCGTTCCCAATTCTTGTAAAGTCATTTGGAATCCTCCATCTCCGATTATCGCAATGACTGTTTTCTTTGGCGCTCCAAATTTTGCTCCTATCGCCGCGGGAAGAGCGAATCCCATGGTTCCTAATCCGCCAGAAGTAATGTTGCTCTTCGTTTTATTGTATTCGTAATATCGCGCTGTTAACATTTGGTGCTGACCAACATCGGTGACCACAACGGCTTCTCCATTGGTGATTTCAGAAAGCATTTTAATGACTTCATCCATTTTTATTTCATCGTTGAATGCTTCGTCTGTACTTTTTTGCAAAGTTTCCACCTCAACTTTCTTGAGATCTCTGAATTCTTGCAACCAAGTTGAATGCTCTTTTTGGTGAACCAATTCTGTTAATAAAGTCAACGCTTCTTTGGCATCGGCATGAATTCCAACATCCGCATTGATGATTTTATTCAATTCCGCAGCGTCGATATCTACATGAATCACTTTCGCTTGTTTGGCATAACGAGAAACATCACCGGTCACCCTATCATCGAAGCGCATTCCAATGGCGACCAACACATCACATTCATTGGTTTTGATATTTGCTGCGTAATCTCCGTGCATTCCCAAATATCCGGCATATAAAGGATGATGATTTGGAAATGCGCCCAATCCCAAAAGAGTAGAAGCTACTGGAATTCCAGATTTTTCAACGAAATTCAAAAGTTCTTGTTCTGCGTTTGAAAGCATGATGCCTTGACCAATCAATAAGTAGGGTTTTTTGGCCTTGTTGATTAAAATTGCAGCTTCTTCCAACAAGGTTTTGTTCAACTTAGGTTTTGGACGATAACTGCGGATCGTAGTACATTTTTCGTATTGAAATTCCATTTCACCAAACTGAGCATCTTTGGTAATGTCGATTAAAACAGGTCCTGGACGACCAGATTTCGCAATGTAAAATGCTTTTGCAATGGCCGCTGGAATATCTTCCACTCTGGTTACTTGGGTGTTCCATTTTGTAATCGGCATGGAAATTCCCACCACATCTGTTTCTTGGAAAGCATCTGTTCCCAGCAATTTCGAATCGACTTGTCCTGTGATGCAAACCAAAGGCGTTGAATCGATCATTGCATCTGCCAACCCCGTTATTAAATTCGTTGCTCCAGGTCCAGAGGTAGCGAAAACTACTCCTGTTTTCCCTGAAGTTCGCGCATATCCCTGCGCAGCATGTGTAGCGCCTTGTTCATGACGAACCAAAATGTGTTTTATAGTGTCTTCGTAATCATACAAAGCATCATAAATCGGCATAATGGCTCCTCCGGGATATCCAAATATCGTATCGACTTGCTCCGCGACCAAAGATTTCATTACCGCTTGAGCGCCTGTTGTTTTTGTTGTCATTTCTTTTATTATTTATCAGTTACACATCCGGTTGAAGCACACGAAACACACTTGGCATATTTATACAACACTCCTTTTTTTGCTTTAAGCTGGGGTCGTTTCCAATTTGAATTTCGTTGCGCCAATTCTTCTTGGCTCACTTTTAAAGTCATGGTGTTTTTCTTCGTATCAATGCTTATGTTATCGCCATTTTCGACCAGCGCAATTGTTCCACCTTCATAAGCTTCGGGTGTGATGTGTCCCACCACAAATCCATGTGTTCCACCAGAGAATCTTCCATCGGTAATTAAAGCAACATTTCCACCCAATCCAGCACCCATAATTGCAGAGCTTGGTTTTAACATTTCGGGCATTCCAGGACCTCCTTTTGGACCACAGTAGCGAATCACCACAACATCTCCCGGTTTCACATTGCCACTTTTTATTCCGTCAATTGCTGCGTATTCATCGTTGTAAACTTTCGCTGAACCTTCAAAATATTCTCCTTCGTTTCCGCTGATTTTTGCTACACTTCCTTTTGGTGCCAAATTCCCAAAAAGGATTTGTAAATGTCCCGTAGATTTTAATGGAGATTCCAATGGAAAGAACACATCTTGGCCTGCGCTTAAATCAGGAATTACAGCCATATTTTCTGCGACAGTTTTTCCTGTAACGGTTAAACAATCTCCATGAAGTAAGTTGTTGGCGAGTAAATACTTCATTACAGCAGGAACTCCACCAACAGCATGTAAATCTTCCATTAAGTATTTCCCGCTTGGTTTTAAATCGGCTAAAACAGGAACTTTATCGCTAATTTTCTGGAAATCTTCTAATGTTAATTCGAGATCTACCGAATGTGCCATAGCGATTAAATGCAAGACAGCATTGGTAGAACCTCCCAAAACGGTAACCATAGTAATTGCATTTTCAAAAGCTTTTTTGGTCATGATGTCTTTGGGTTTAATGTCTTTTTCAAGCAAAACACGTATCGCTTTTCCTGCATCTAGGCATTCTTGGTTTTTCTCAATGCTCAAAGCAGGATTCGATGAACTATAAGGCAAACTCATGCCCAAAGCTTCAATCGCCGAAGCCATCGTGTTGGCAGTGTACATTCCGCCACATGCACCAGCGCCAGGACAAGCATTTTTGATGACACCTTTGAAATCTTCTGGACTTATCTTATTGTTGAATTTCTTTCCTAAAGCTTCAAAAGCAGAAACGATGTTTAAAGGTTCACCTTTCCATTCTCCAGAATGAATACTTCCACCGTAAATCATGATGGCAGGACGATCTAACCTGCCCATTGCGATGATAGAGCCAGGCATATTTTTGTCACAACCCACAACAGCCAAAACTGCATCGTACCATTGTGCGCTGACGACCGTTTCTATGGAATCCGCAATGACATCGCGAGAAACCAAAGAAAATCGCATTCCGTCTGTTCCGTTGGAAATTCCATCACTTACGCCAATTGTGTTGAAAATTAATCCAACAAGGTCTTCTTTTTGAACACCTGTCTTTACTTCCTTTGCCAAGTCATTCAAATGCATATTGCAAGTATTTCCTTCGTACCCTGTACTTACAATCCCGACTTGTGCTTTTTGCATGTCTTCTTCCGTCAATCCGATTCCGTAAAGCATGGCTTGTGCGGCAGGTTGAGATTCGTTTTGCGTGATTGTTTTACTGTATTTATTTAAAGTTTTCATTATAATTTCGTGCTAAATATTGTTGCTGGTGTTGAACTTTCTCTCACTCTTTTTGAGTAAGCATCTTGTAATTTCTTTCCTAGTGAATCCTTCCATGCTTTTGGGAATTTTGTTTCGTCAACCGATGCGATTCCAATGACTTCAGCGGCTGTTCCACAATAAAAAGCACTGTCTGCTGCGAATAATTCTTTCGGTTCAAAAAGTCCTTGCTGAACTTCGATTCCAAGTTCTTCGGCCAATTCTAAAACTGTTGCTCGGGTAATTCCAGGAAGAATATTTCCCAATTGCGGAGTGAATAAAACGCCATCTTTTTCGAAGAATAAATTTGCACCCGGACCTTCCGCCAAATAGCCATCACTATCCAAAAGTAGTGCTTCGTCAAAACCTTTGTCTTTGGCTTCATTTGTTGCAAGAATAGAATTCACATAATGTCCACAAACCTTTGCTTCAATTTTGATAGAGCGGGGGTGAGGTCGGCAAAAAGAGGAAACTGTTAAACGCAATTGTTTGTCGCCCAAATAAGCGCCCCATTCCCAAGCGCAAATCATGATAGAAACATTGTTGGGACGTGCCAGTGTCATGTTCGGATCACAGAAGACCAAAGGACGAACATAGGCATCAGTTAAATCGTTTTTCTTCAATAAGCTTTCGGTGACTTCCACCAATTTGTGGGGAGAATAATCGAAAGGTATTTGAATAAGTTCTGCTGATTTTTTCAAGCGTTCGTAGTGCGCTAAGGATTTAAAAACTTGTGTTCCATCTTTTGTAGCATAAGCGCGAATCCCTTCAAAAACGCCATATCCGTAGTGAAGTGTTTGACTGTACAAATCTGTAGAAGCTTCATTGGCTTTAACAAATTTTCCGTCGAGATAAATTACTGTGTTGTCATCGAAATACATATTATTTTGTTTTTAGTTGTTACTTTTTGGATATAAAAAAAGCCCTAACATTATTGTCAGGGCTTATAGATTGGACAATACCAGCCTGACTCACCCTGATGGGCAAATAAGAATGATGCTGATAATGATGATTGTATTTGTTTTCATGTTTTTAATTTTTGGGCAAAAAAAAAGTCCTGACACAATGGTCAGGACTTAATATTGGACAATACCAACCTGACTCACTCCGTGAAGCGAATAATAATGTTGATAATAATAATGTTGTTAACTGTTTTCATTTCTTAATCTGTTTTTTAAAAATGGCAATAAAAAAAGCCCTAACGTTTCTGTCAGGACTTTTAAATATTTTTGAATATTCTATATCATCCTGCGACAAAAGTGATAATCACGATTGCAATAATAATTGAAGGAATAATAGATATTTTGTTCATTTTTTCTCTAATTGAGGGCAAAAGTAATTAAATTATTGTGAGAATTACATGGGAATGAAAATAAATGTTTTTTTTAGCTTGAGAGAAAATTGAAAAGACTAGACAAAATTCAGCGTCATCAAGTAAATCACTAAAGCCGTAAGTGCTGTATAAATCAATCCTCCGAAAATAATTAAACCTATTTTTTTGTGGATTTTTGAAAACTTACCAGGAAGTGTTTTTTGATACTTCCGACTTGAAGCAATGATGAGAATCGTCCAAACTGAGTAGGTTAAAACCGCTACAATGATGTGAGAAACTAACGTAATTGTAAAAAACGAAGTTCCATAATAATTACTATTCGAAGCCAAACTTCCTGAACCTCCAGAATATCGAATAAGGATTTCTAAAGCCAAAACCCCCAATCCACAAAGTATAAAAGTGATGGTTTGAATTTTTCGGTGCGCATTGAAATCTTTTTTCCTCGCCAGTTTTACTCCATAATAAACTCCAAACGGAGCGAAAAGTGTGAGAACTAAAACAGAAGTCATTATGAGAATTGTAGCATTCATTGTTGTTTATTTTGAAGTTATTATTGTTTAAAGTGAATAGAACCAAAGTGTTTCGTTTTCAAGATGCAAATATGTTGTCTTTATTTATTTAAAAATAATTTAATCGTTGAGTCAGGTATTTTTCTCGATGACTGCCTTTCGAAAGACCCAATAAATTGCATTAATTTGTAAGTACAATTCAAAACATAAAAATATTGAAAACGATAAAGAGAAATATTTGGATGGATATAATGGGCTGGAGCCTATTAGCGATAGTGCTTTTGGTGATCATCCCCATGTTATATCCAGCTGAATTACCCTTGGTTTATCATATTTATCACATCATACTTTTTGTGGTTTTATTTATCGTTTATTACCTCAACACCAATATTATTATTCCAAACGTGATCAAAAGAGGGATTAACCTCAATTATATTTTATTGTTTTTGGGAATTTGTGCTTTGGTGATCAGTCTTATGAATTTTATAGGAAATGAATTAAACATTCGCGCCTTGGTTTATCAAAGCCTTTATCCGAATGAAGAGTACAGACCTGAGGAGAAGAAATCTTATATCAATTACTATTTATTTTTTCAAACAGCCTTGGTTTTATCTGTAGGATATATCAATCAATCCTATAGAAAGTGGAATTTGGAAGAACTCAAAAACAACGAGCTGAGAGAACGAAAAGCCAAAGCTGAATTGGAAACGCTGAAAGCGCAAATTCAACCCCATTTTTTCTTCAATACCTTAAACACAATCTATGCGCTCACACATACAGATTTAGAAAAATCACAGGAAGCCATTTTGAAACTTTCGAAAATGATGCGTTATGTTATGAATGAAGAGAACAAGTTTTATGTTAAACTAGCTGAGGAAACATCCTTTATTCATAATTATCTAGAATTAATGTCGCATCGACTACCTAAAAATGTGAAGTTAAGTTACGAATTAACAGAAGAACATCCCGAAACTCAAATTGCGCCGATGATCTTGCTCAACTTTATAGAAAATTGTTTTAAGCACGGAGTGAGCACAGAACATGAATGTTTGATTAATATCTCTACACATTTTGAAGGAGATTATTTTGTGTTGTCTACTGAAAATGATTGGTTGAAAAATCATCAAAGCAATAAATCAAAAGGCATAGGAATCAACAATTCAAAAAAGCGTTTAGAGATTATTTATCCCGAAAAACATAAACTCGAATATGAAGTCAAAAAAAATAGATATCACTCTAGTTTGAAAATAAAATTGGTATGAAAATAAGTTGTATAGCAATAGATGATGAGCCTTTGGCATTGGAAATGATCAGAAAACAAATTGAAAAAGTTGATTATTTAGACTTGAAAGCTGTTTTCAATTCTGCTCCTGAAGCATTGAAATATATGTCAGAACATGAAGTAGATTGTATCTTTCTAGACATAGAAATGCCGGATTTAAATGGTCTTGATTTGGCTAAAATCATTCAACAATTTGCTCAGAAACCTGAAATTGTTTTCGTTACCGCTTTTAATCAATACTCCTTAAAAGAATTTAAAACCCAAGCCACTGACTTTCTACTAAAACCTTTTGGATTTGAAGAGTTTAAGACAGTTTCCGATAAAATTAAGGAGATTCAACTTTTAAAGGAATCAATTTCAGATCAAGAAGCAAATAAAGATGATTTCTTCCTTCGAGTTGAAGCCCGACAAGTAAAGTTAAATCCCTCCCAAATTATTCTTTTAGAAAGCATGGGTGATTATGTTAAGATATTTTTTGAAGACAAAAAAAGTCCATTAATTCCTTTAATCACCCTGAAAAAGATCAAAACCTTTTTGCCTGAAAAAATGTTTCTACAAATCAATCGTTCGCAAATCATCAACCTTCAAAAAGTTGATTCTTACGGAAAAAGCAATCTTACTATTGGTGAAAATAAATTTAACGTGAGTGATACTTTTAGAGAAAGCTTTGAGAAGGCTAAGGACGGGTTCAAAGTGATGGATGGAGGCTGAAATGTTTGTAAATGATATTTACTGTGAAATAAGCTAACATTCATAAATGAGTATTTATTCAGGCTTTAAACGAATTAGATGGCTCAGGTTCAAATGATGAAATTCATTATCCTTTAATCTACAATTCCATCCCCCTACAACTCCACAAACTCCCAAACTGGATTCCCCTTCTGCCCTGTCTCAGAGTAAAAATCTACGAATCTCAATTTATAATAAATTCCTTCATGGTCTTGTGAAACATATAAAAAATTTTTCAATATCGAGTTTGCAAAATATTAAATGGATTTTTCTCTAAATAACCTTATTTATCTCAACTATGCTCAATCACACCCTCATTATTAAGCTCTACAAAACTACTCCTTTCCAAAGCTTTCTTTATGAGTAATGAGTTATTTCTGAACAAATCAAACAACTGTCGATTCTGCAAATTACCTGTGGTGATTAAAAATATTTTTTTTGGTTTTCCTAAACTCATGTGCGAATGGTAAAAGTCAGAATCTTTGGTGGTCACAATTAGCTTGTGTACATCTGCATATTTCACAACTTACTTATCAGGAGTTTCATCTCCTTTAGGAAGCTCGTCAACATGCATAGCATCTATACCAAGTGAAATTAATATCTCACAAAGTTTTTTTTGGTAACTGTGCATCTATAATCAACATTATACTGAAATCTTGGTATAACTTGAATATTTCGTCAATTTTGTAGCATAGGCCAAGCATGCAAAAACATCCTCTTTTGTCAAATTAGGATAATCATCTAAAATTTCTTCTATTGTTGATCCTGCTGAGAGAAGATCTAATATCAAGTCTACCGTATATCTTTTATTTCTTATCGTGGGTTTACCATGACAAATTTCAGGGTTGATTGTAATTCTATTTAATAATTGATTACTCATAGTGGAAAGATACAGAACATTTTATTAAAATTTGAATTTTGGAATTGTAATTTCATTCCCCTTACAACTCCACAAACTCCCAAACAGGGTTGCCTTTTTCGCCTGTTTCAGAATAGAAATCAATGAATCTTAATTTGTAGTAAATGCCTTCGTGATCTTGTACCACATAAGAAATATCGGTGTTGATTTCATAGTCGTTTCCTACTAAAGTTTTCCACCCAAAACCTATGGTGTTGGTCTTTTCGGACAAGATGAGGTTTTCTGCGTAGGCTAAATTTATGTCCTCAAATGAAACCTCAGTAATTGCAGCGACTTTTGTATCAATTCTATTGGTGAGAACTCCTGTGAGTAGGTAAGGAGTAACAACTGGTTCATAAAATTGGTGAATGTATTGTGTGAAAACGATGTCCCAGTCTTTTGTTTTTGGCGAAACTTCTTCTTCTGAATTGTTTAACATGCTGAAATAGCTGAAGTTGTACCCATCTTTCTTTAATATTGTTGCCGTCTTGGATAAAGTGGTTTCAATTTTAGCAAATTCGAAAGTGTAGGTTGTGGCTGTTACTTCATTGATTTTGAGTTTGTAAAACCCGATAGCGTTTCCTTCAGAAGAATAGCCCATGTCGATAATTCGCACCAAGCCATCTTCCCAATTTCCTACTCCTGTAGAATCTAAATTTCCGGTTGCATTGTCAAATTTCGGATGAACAAGGTATCCGTTTTCGCTCGTGATTTCAGACAATTCCGTTTTGTCGGTGCTATAAACCATCATGTTTCTGGCAGTATTGATAATTACACGACTGCCATTGTCTCCAGTTTCAAAACCAATATCCCAAATGTCTTTTGAGTTTTTTCCTGTCATTTTATTGGCTGAAAAATCAAAGTAGATTTGGTATGCATAATTCGCTCCCATGCTAACTTCTCCCGTTTTTAAATCTCCAGCCTCTCTTTTAGGAACAGGCAGTTCCTCTTTTAAACATGAAGTAAATAAAATTGCGCTAATAAAAAGTATTGTTAATCTCATCTCTCTCTCTAAGTTTAATTTTTGTTTAATTGTAGCCTAATTCCTAGGTGGTAAACACGCCCCATTCCAATGCTCACACTTCCAGAACTTACTGAGTGTGCGCCTTCGCCACTAGCAGATCCAGTAATTGAGGTGACATCAAATAGGTTTTTAACACCCACTGTAATTTTAAGTCTGTTCTTCCAAGCAAATTTTGAAATTGCTACATCTGCAGTATGATAATCGTTGATTTTGGACTCATAAAGCTCTCCGTCTGCGTTGGTGCGAATATTTGGTAGAACTCCTGTATATTTATAGAAAACAGCAGTTTGTAATCCGATTTTCTTCCAGTTGTGTTGCAAGTTGAATTTTACCTCAGGAGAAAACAGGAAGTTCGTAGAATTTGAATTTTCTTCTGCCAAATCGTTGTATCTTCCAATGTAACCCAATCCAACTCCCGTGGTAATGTTTTTGAAATTCAAATTGCTTTCCACTTGGGCTCCTGTGGTGGTATATCTGTCTAAATTGAAATAAGAATATTCTGTTGCTGAGGCTTGTGCCAAAGTGATTAATTGATGAATATCGTTATAGAATAATACTATTTTGTTCTTTAGTTTTGCCTCTTTCAGTTTAATGTTTTGATGCAATGACAAATTAAAATGATTGGCATATTCAGCTTCTAAATCTGGATTTCCGACGATATTGTGGTTAATGTCGACAAATACATAATGCAATTCTTTAATTGATGGAGCGCGGAAACCTCTGGCATAGGAGGCACGCAGACTTAGCTGCTGAACCGAATTTTTAAAGAATTCATATTTAAGGTTAAGTGATGGGGTTACAGGTGCATTATATTCCGTGTTGTAGCTGTATCGAATTCCTGGACGAATGATCAAAGATTTCACTGGGGAATATTCCGCACTTGCGAAAATGGCATAATCTCCGATGCTTTGTTTTTTATCCAAAATTCTTTCGCCATTTGCAATTTCGTGTAGAATATCGTAACCTATTTCGTAATTGATTTTGCTGTTGATTTTAGTTTGAATCAAGCTTCCTCGCGCGATGAAACTGTGATATGCAGAAGTATCGTGATCCGATGGGTTCCCTGAAATAACATCAGAAATCTCTGTTAAATCTCTAATTTTAGTGTTTTTTTGTCTTAAATATCCGTTGTATGCCGCAATGAAGGAAAGACGGTAGTTGTTTTTAAAACGGTATTGAAAGTTGGCTCTTTGATTAATTCTTGTTGTATTATAATAGTCATCAAAAGCCGCTTGCTGATAGGGTGGACGTGGCATTCCTCGATTGATAATGTTTTCATTAAAAAGCTGACCACTGTAGTTAAACAGCGTGTTTTTTCTATTGTATCGGTAGTTAATTCCACCAAAAAGTTGCTCTTTTGGGTTCCATTGTATTGCTCGAGTGCTGTCTGCAATCGGTTTTGGGTCGTAGTGAAAAGCTTCATGTGAAGAATCCCAACCATCAAAAAAGTGGCGACCTCCTTCCAAACGAATCTGGTGTTTTTTGATTTGCCAACCCAAAGAAACGGTGTTGTTTGCTTTTCCGCTGCTTTCAAAGTAATTGTTGGAGCTCACTTCAAATTTTTTCCCCTGATTCTTTTTGGTAATGATATTAATTGTCCCTGCCAAAGCATCCGTTCCGTAACTTACAGAAAGTGGACCTTCAACTATTTCTATTCTTTCAATGCTTTCTAATGGAATTTGAGATAAGTCAATGTTTCCATTTAATCGGCCAGTTAAAGGAACACCATCTACAAGAATCTTGACATTCTCTCCTCCAATTCCTTGTAGTTGCATACTACTTCCTAGGATATTGTCTTCTCCCAAGCGAACATTTAATTCGTTGGTGAGCACATCTTTTAAATCTTGAGCAGCCATGGATTCAATCTTTTGGCGATCGATGACTTTAATATTGTGCACTGCGTTTTCAACCAGTTGCGATTTGTATTGCGCGGTTACCGCTACTTCGTCAAACTCTTTCACAGCAGAGGCCAAAGCAATTGCGGTATCTTTAGAGATCACTAAGTTCTCTAATCGTTTCTTTTCGAAACTTGAAAAGGAAATGGTCATGGTGATAGGCTGAAGGGTAAATGCTGTTTCAACTTTTAATTCACCGTTATAATTGGTCGTAAAATTGAAAGTCTTTTCATTGAGAAGAATGTCAATCCTAGCGCCAGGAATGGGTTGACTATCTTCAAGAGAAATCACTGTTATGGTTTGACCACTCACGAATTGTGTAAAAAATAAAAGTAAAACGAGTGTATTGAAATTGCTTTTAAAATTCGATTTTGTATTCATGATTTTTCTTTTGACAGTCAACCCTTATTTTTTTTTTGAGTTTGAATTATTTTCCTTTCTAACACAGAAAGTTTAGTCAACATTAATAATTACTATTTCTGAATTATAAAGCTTGATAGCAAGGCGCATGAAGTTTTTTAAGCCAAGGAGTCGACTTTTGTCAATGACTGTTTCAAAAATAATTGCAACGCAGCTATTGGGCTTTATAAGCGGAAATAACCACCTATTCTGGGCCTTAATCAGAATAGGTGGAGTAAAACAAATTATGAAAGATTATTTCTGATTAAGGTAGCTGGTAATTACAGATTGAATTTCTTTCTGAGCTGCAGCTTGGTCATAATTGTCTCCTGTGTATTTGTCTCCCATTCCAAATAATTGCTCGTACATTAACTTTTTATCCACTTTTCTTTCGAATTTCATTGTTTTATTTGCGGCAATAGTTTCTGTCCAAACAGTTCTTACATCTGCCCAAAAACGGTGATTCTCTTTCCACCAGTCAATTGCAGGCTGACAGTCATAGTCTCCTTTTGTGAAAATCTCGTGACCTTTTTCCCAAGTAATTAAGTGATCTTTTCCATCTTCATCACGGTAGATTTTTTCATTGTCTTGTTCCAAATTCCATCCATTTTCCGTGATTTCCATTCTGCTGTGTCTTTTCGTTACATTGTAATCCTGACGAACTGAAGATTCACGTCTTGGCAATGGCGCATCAGCAGTAGATTCCCAGTAGTTTTTTCCATCAACATGAACCCAAGTTCCGTATCCTTCATAACGTGGACTGTCATCTACCTGGAAAACTTTTTGTGTCCAAGTTCCTTTGGCATCTTTCTTAGAAATTTTGTTGTTTTTCCACGTTCTGTCTTTGTCATACATTAAGATTTGTTGATTTTCATACAACCAATCTTGGCGCCAATGTTTCACTAGAAAAGTGTCATTGATTACTAAAATGTGTTGAAGGGAAATAAAATCTTCTTCGTTTTCTATTGCAAACACGTACTCAGTAGCCTGAGAAGAATAGTTGTCGTATTTTACGTATCCTGTATCAGGAGAAAAGGTTTCTGCAAAATCGAATGTTACTTTATAGCAACCTTCCATTTCTAAAATTGATTTTCTGTCTTGCTGTTTTTTGTCTTTTTGTGCAAAAGAAAATGTGCTTGTTAAAGCTAAGGCAATAAAGAGTATCTTTTTCATAACTTATTTTTTGTTTTATTTGTTTTTAATTTTTTCGTCGCTTTCGGCAAGCTCAATCACCGAAGTGTAGACCGTTGACTGAGCTTGTCGAAGGCAACGATGTTTTTAATGTGTTTATTTTTTCGTCGCTTTCGGCAAGCTCAATCACCGAAGTATAAACCGTTGACTGAGCTTGTCGAATGGATCGAAGGCAACTGTGTTTAAGAATAAAAACACAACATCTCTTTTACTTAATAATCAATTTCTGATTAAATTGTTGCTCTCCAGAATTTACATTCACAATGTAAACTCCACTTCTGAAAGCATGAACAGGAATGTTTTTTACATCGAAATCAGATTTTCCAGTAAGTACTTGTTCATACATTATTTGACCTTCCATGTTTAAAATTTGAACAGTTGTAGCATTTGCTTCCATGTTATTCAAAATGAAAGAAACATTGTTTGTTGCAGGGTTTGGATAAACCATAACTTCAGCTTTTGCCATTCCGTTTTCGTCAACAGATAATGCAGAAATCTTTTCTTTTGTGAATTCGAAGTTACCATCTGAACTTCCACCAAATCCAGTTGGAATCAATTTCCAAACATCTCCTGCTTGCGTTTTTACGAAGTAAACTACATCATCTGTAACTTCATAACTCATAGTAGAAAACATGAATTCTTTCCAGTCTGCACCAATAGTACTGATGTCGTTGGAGAAAGTTTCTGCTCCCCAATCGTTGTAGTTGGCCACATCTGCAACCCCATCAATTTGTACAACTTCCGTGTTTGGACCAGCAATAATACCTGTTAAATTATAAGGAGTTGGAATAAAACCTGTATATCTTCCGAAAAATAAGTCCCAGTTCTCTAAAGTTACCGGTTCGTGGTCAACAGCTGTCTCATTTTGAAGAGAGTAGTAACCGAAGAGTTTGTCAGCATAGTCTGCTTTGGCAACACTTGCTTGCACTTCATTTGTTCCATCTAGGTGAGCAAAAGTAAAGTCAAATGCTCCGCTGGCCATTTGGTCTATGCGTAACTTTCTGTAAGAATTATCCATTAATTTAACAATGAAAATAGAATCTCCAGAAATAATGTGCGTGTTCATGTCATAAACTCCCCAGCCTACATCAAAAGGATCATTTGAGTTTATATTTTTGTCTAAAGCCCCATAAAACCAAGTGGTTTCATCGTTGTAGTTAGGCGTCCATGTCGACAATCCTGACGTGTCTACAGTTGCCCAATCATTAATATCACCATTTGGGTAAGGGTAAATCATAACACCGTTTCCGTTGTTGGCCCTGATAGAAGTTCCAAAACCACTTAAATCGAATGTTAAATCCCAATTAGCAGTGGGATTAGAGCCTTGAACTCCATTTTCTAAACTGTACCAAGTGTCGTTGACATATCCAGCTCCTACACTAACCGTTTCCGAAATGGATTGAGCGTTTATAAACTGACTTCCTGTAAAAAGAAGTGATGCGAAAAGTAAATATTTTTTCATTGTATTTATTTAGATTAATTACAAATAACGTTCGCAAATGTAGAGGGAGAATCTCGAAAGGCCAATACCAAAAAGTGTGTATTCATTGGTGTTTGGACAAAAATACCGTGTTCAGGGTATTTTTAGTTGGAATTGATTTCGGTGTGATTATTTATTTATTTTTGCCTTATTTAGAATAAATCTAATTAGTATGAAGACAATTTTGACTTTAATTTTAGTGTTGGGAACTTGGACAGTTTTCGCGCAAAAGAATGTTTTTTTAAGCAATGACTTCTGGAGTAAAACCACGAGCATTGAGGAGGTAAAAGAGCAAATAGATAAAGGGAATAGCCCAACGGAATTTTCCAAGTTTAATTTTGATGCAACGGCCTACGCAATTCTCAATAACTCTCCATTAGAGACAATTCAATTTCTATTGGCTATTGAAGGAAATGAAGTAACCAAAATAACACATGACGCGAGAAACTACTTAATGTGGGCAGCATATAGAGGGAACTTTGAGTTGACAAAATATTTAATGGAAGCTGGTTCTGATATTCATATTATTGATGATAAAGGAAATAATTTACAGACTTTCACAGCTATGGGTGGGGTTGCAGATCACAGAATTTATGATCTTTTTAAAGCCTACGACTTAGAGTTGAATGCACCCAATAGAGAAGGAGCGATAATTATCCATTATGTTGCACAACATGTGAATGATATCAAGGAGCTTGACTATTTCCTCAAGAATGGAATGAGTCTAAAAGCGAAAGACAAGAACAACAGCACGGTTTTTCATTATGCAAGTTCACAAGGGAAAATTGAATTGCTCGAACAACTTATTGCCAAAGGCTTAAACCCAAGTGCAATCAATGACAACAACGAAAATGCTTTGTTTTTTGCCGCAAGAGGAAAGCGCGGATTTCGTAATGAATTGCCAATTTTTGAATATCTGGTAAGCAAAGGCTGCGAACCTACCTTAACAAATAATTCAGGAAGTAATCTTCTTCATTATTTGGCTTCAGGAAATAAAAATAAAGACGTTTTTGCTTATTTCATAGATCAGCAGGTAGATGTTCAAAAGGTGAACAAGGAGGGGAATACACCACTCATGATTGCCGCAGCAAGAAACAATGAAGTGAGTTTGTTGGTGCTATATGAGATGACTGAGGATAAGTTTTTGGTCAACGAAAATGGCTACAATGTACTGACTTATGCTTTACGAAGAAAGAATACGGGCTTAGCGGAGCGTGTTCTAAAACAGGGGATTGACTTTAAATTAAGAGATAAAACTGGAGATAATCTAATTACTCATTTGGTGGCTACTTACAACGAAAAGGAAAAGGAGTTTTTTATTCATTATTTTAAAATGTTAAAAGAGAAGGGAGTTGAGGTGCAGGAAAGTACAATTCATTCTGCCACAGCCGTTGAAAATGAATTTTTAGTGAACACTTTATTGGACGCTGGACTTGACATCAACGCTAAAAATGAAGAAGGAATAACAGCCTTGCAATTGGCTGCTATGAAAGGAGATCATACAAAGTTTCTTAAGTTTTTAATCAGCAAGGGTGCTGATAAAAACGTAAAAACTGATTTTGATGAAACGGTTTATGATTTAGCGAAGAGCAACGAGCTTTTGGAAGGTGATTTACAATTTTTAAAATAAGTAAAATGAAAAGTATATTGATTTTTGGTTCAATCTTCATCAGTCTTTTGATGAATTCTTTCGGTACAAATGCGCAAACTATTGGCGGTGAATACAAATGCCTAATCCAATTAAAAAACTACCAGGGTGAAGGCGCCTACATTATTGTTTCTGTGATTGATGCAGAAGATAAATATGTGGAAACTTTACGTGTTTTGGGAGATGATCACGAGTGGTATCCAGATCTTGAATCATGGCACAATTTCAGAAAGAAAAACAGACATCAGCCAAGGTTAGATGGCGTAACAGGCGCTACAATAGGAAGTGGTGAGCGTTCGGTAATTAATTTTAAAATTGATCCCAAATACATCGATAAAGGCTATTCTTTGCGCTTTGAAACAGCAGTCGAAGATAAAAGCTACCACGTGAAAGATGTTGTGGTGGAATTAACTAAAGATCAAATCAAATTAGGGAAATATGAGGGTAAAGAAGGTTTTATTCGCCAAGTAAGATTAATTCCTGTCAATAAATAATCAGCTTATTCTATGCTTACCAGTATCCGCAAGAAAATTACTCTTTTTCAAGTCTTTGATAAGAAAACTCCAAAGGCAAGGCTTGTGAAGTTTTTAATCATCAGGAGTTTATTTTTATAAATGCCTGTGAATCAAAACAAGCATAACGCAGTATTTGGGTTTTTCTTGCAAAGACTAGCTAATTTTTGGAGGACAAGCCATCTACTTTTAGCGGTATTTTCAAGCGTATTCTTGTTGATCGCCTCAATTTCGGGAATTATACTTTCCACAGCACCTGTGGCTGAGCATTTTAGTTCTCCAAGCGACAAGCTTGCAACAGATACAACCCGCTTATCGGATATTGTTCCCCAATTAAAAGAGGACTACATAGAAGTTTTCTCCCTGTCTGTAGATCAAGAGAAAGCCGTACAAGTGGACGTAATTGGATTTGATGAAAATCCAGACGGCGCATTTTATATTCACCCAAGCACAGGAGAAAAACTAGCCGATCTTCCACCCAAAAATGAAGTTTATACTTGGGTAACAACTTTGCACCGCTCCCTTTTTCTGCACAACACAGGCAGGATTTTTATGGGAATTACCGTTTTCTTGCTTTTACTGATAACTTTAAGCGGAATGGCTTTGGTAATCAAACGCACCAATGGATTCCGAAACATTTTCGCTCACATAAAAAAGCAAAATAGCGCCCAGTTTTATCATACTATTTTAGGGAGAATCGCTTTTGTTCCGATCGTTATCATGGCTTTTTCGGGGTCCGTCTTATTTTTAAATACGCAATTTAAACCTCAAGGAAATAGAGAGATTAATCTTGAAGTTAGCAAGAAAAATGAAAATTTAGAACTACAGGATTTTCCTATTTTTCAAAATACCTACTTGTCAGAGGTTAAAACGCTTAACTTTCCTTTTTCTAGTGATGAGGAAGATTATTTTGAATTAGAACTTCAAGACAGAGCCATAAAAATTAATCAGTTTACGGGAAGCATAATCGCAGAACAAAAAGCAACTTGGATTGAGAATTTAACAACATTATCTATAACATTGCATACAGGGAGAGGCCAATGGATTTGGGCGATAGTCTTGGGCTTAATTTCGCTAAACCTCCTGTATTTTATGTATTCGGGAACTAAAATTGCTTGGCGCAGATTGTCTTCTAAGTCTCGCAATAAGGTAAATCCTGAAGACGCTGAATTCATCATTTTAACGGGATCGGAAAATGGCTCCACTCGAAAATTTGGTCAGCTGCTGTTTTTGGCATTGGTGAATTCTGGTAAATCTGTTTACATCACAGACATGAATCACTACCAAAGCTTCCCAAAAGCAAAGCATTTGGTGATTATGGCTTCGACCTATGGTGACGGAGATCCGCCGTTTAATGCGAGACATTTTCTTTCGAAAGTAGAGGAAATAGAACAAAGGAATACATTAAAAACGCATGTCATTGGTTTTGGATCGATGATTTACCCTCAGTTTTGCCAGTTCGCTATAGATGTTTATGATTCACTCGATAAGAAACTTGGATTTGAACTGAAGGCTCCACCAACATTAATTGATGGAAGATCGCAAACCAGTTTCTCTTTGTCTATTGAAGAATGGAAAAAGCAACACGCCTTAAGCTTTGAACTTCCGAATGAAGCGCCAAAGAAAACGGAGCACTTGTTGCCTTTTGAAATTAATCAAAAACAAGTGGTGGACGATGGTTTTGGTTTGACTTTTACTTTGGAAGTGACTCCTAAAGAGCGAATTAACTTTCAGTCTGGAGATTTGTTGGCGATCGCTCCACCGGGGGATGATGTGGCCCGCTATTATTCCATCGGAAAAACAGAAGAAGGAAATATTCTTTTGAGCATTAAAAAGCATGATGTTGGAGAATGTTCCAATTTTTTATTTAATCAAGAAGTGGGAGGAGAATTTATGGCTTACCTCAAGGTAAATAGTAAATTTCATTTACCCAAAAAGGGAGATGTATTGATGATTGCCAACGGAACGGGAATAGCCCCTTTTCTGGGAATGAGTTCCTTGTTTTCTAAGCAAAAGAAAACTTTTTACTTGGGCGGAAGAAATCCCCTAAGTTTTAAGTTGTATCATAAATTTATACAGCACAATAAATCAACAGAATTATTTAATAAGCTGCATTTTGCTTTATCAAAAGAGGAAGGAAATCAGCGCTATGTTCAAGATTTAGTCATTGAAAACAGAAGTGAAGTGGTGCGCTTATTAAAAAGTAAAGGCAATATTATGATTTGTGGTTCCATAAAAATGAGAGACGGAGTTTTGGATGCGCTAAAATTAATATTGAAGGAAGAAGGACTGCCACCTTTGGAGAAATATATTGAGAAAGGGAAAGTGTTGATGGATTGTTATTGATATGCATTTGCGCTACGCTGAAATACAATAAGCTGAATTGCTTTTTCCCACACAGTTTAAATTCTTAATTCATTTGAATGCCGAGAAGTCTCTTTTAAAGTGTTCGATAGGCCGGTAAAATAGGAGGTGAGCGACATTCTCTCATTAAACGCGTTGCAGAACCATTTTTGTTTTCGATATTGCAGCATCTTTTGGCAAAACATTTAAAAATGGACATTGAACAGATCTTTAGAAACAATCAAGATTGGGTAAAGAA
The DNA here is from genome assembly GCF_003143775.1 of Brumimicrobium oceani. Taxonomy (GTDB): domain Bacteria; phylum Bacteroidota; class Bacteroidia; order Flavobacteriales_D; family Crocinitomicaceae; genus Brumimicrobium; species Brumimicrobium oceani. The sequence continues at coordinate 45,226 of NZ_QFRJ01000001.1, forward strand.
AAAATTAGATTTAGACGCTAATTACTTTGAGAATTTGGCAAAAGGTCAAAATCCAGAAATACTTTACATCGGATGTTCTGATAGTAGGGTTACCGCCGAAGAATTGATGGGAATTGATCCTGGAGATGCTTTCGTTCATAGAAATATTGCCAATATGGTTCCCAATACCGATTTGAGTGTAATGTCAGTCATTGATTATGCGGTTACTCAATTAGAGGTGAAAATGATTGTGGTATGTGGTCATTATTACTGTGGAGGCGTTAAAGCGGCAATGCAATCTTCCGATTTAGGGTTATTGAATCCTTGGTTGAGGAATATAAGAGACGTATATCGCATTCATGAAAAGGAGTTGAATTCAATTGAAAATACAGAGGATCGCTATAAACGTTTGGTAGAATTAAATGTGCAGGAACAATGTATCAATGTCATAAAGACGGCCGCCGTTCAAAAAGCAAGCAAAACACGAAATATTGATGTTCATGGATGGGTTTTTGACATTCATTCTGGAAAATTAATCGATTTAAACATAGATTTTGAACATATTTTGAGCGAAATTAAAGAGATTTACAAATTGGATTAGCAGGGCTTTGCTGATCTGAATAGCTGTGTTTTAGGAGTGATTATTAAAAAAAAAGAAAGTAAAATATGAAAGCAATAGGAAACATTATCTGGTTGGTATTTGGTGGAATTTTCATTGCTATTGAGTACCTAATTTCTAGCATTCTAATGATGCTTACCATTATTGGAATTCCCTTTGGAATTCAAACATTAAAATTGGCAGGTTTAGCTTTATGGCCATTTGGAAAGCAAACACGAGTAGTTGAAAACTCAAATGGAGGCTTGTCCTTCATCATGAACATCATTTGGTTTTTCGTTGGCGGATTTTGGATTTTTCTTTCGCACTTCTTATTTGGAATTTTGTTCGCCATTTCAATTATCGGTTATCCTTGGGCAAGACAACATTTCAAATTAGCGGTTTTGGCATTAACGCCTTTCGGAAGAGAAATTATTGAAAAATAAAGAGTTACTATTCCTTTTCTAATCTTTCAATCATAGCTTTCATTTCCTTGATTTCTTTTTCTTGAGCTTTGATAATATCTTGGGCCAGTTTTTTCACTTCTGGATCGCTTATTTCTGCATTTTCACTGGTTAAAATAGCAATTGAATGATGAGGAATCATGGCCCGCATCCAGCGAACATCTTCTACAGGGATTTGCTGACGTACCATAAAAGTGGAAAAGCCCATTAGAATCAAACTTCCCAATACGATTAAGGCATTCTTTATTTTATTGGTGTACATTTTTCGCATAAAAAGAAACATGATGATCGCCATTCCTCCAATTCCTATAAATGTCATGTACATTCTTGTCCAACTAAAATAAACGTGACTGAATTCATAAGTGTTGAAATACATGGTGATGTACATTGAAATTGCAGAACAAATCAACATAAGGATGAACTTGGTGTAATTGAACTTTTCCATTTTTCGTGTTCTTAAAATTATTTTCCATCAAATTAGAAAATCTAGTTCTGCTATCCAAAAATCAATCTTATTTTTGCATTTATTAAGAGTCTAAAAACAATTAACGTAAAAGAGTGTTCTTTTCTCGTTAGTGTCGGTTTACGACCAGCCACTAATTAATTGGAAATGCATTACTTTACAAAGGTGAAGGTAATTGTTTTTTTCAACTCAAGGCTTATAAAATAATGATATGAAGTCTGCAATTATTCTATTTTTCTTCGGTTTGTGTTTTTCAACTGCTTTTGCTCAAAAAACAGGTGTAATTACGGGAACAATAAAAGATAAAAATCTACAAGAAGCCTTGATTGGTGTTGTCGTTACTTTGTCGGGTCCAGATACTTTAAAGGCCACAACAGATTTAGATGGAAAATTTAACATCAACGCACCAGTGGGTCGCTATAATTTGGAGACTTACTATATTGGTTATAAGGCTTTTATTATCTATAATGTGAATGTTAGCTCGGGTAATGCACAAGTCATTGAAATAGAGTTGGAAGACAATGTTGAAGAGTTCGGTGAAGTCACAATTAATGCTTCAAAGTCGGTGAGAGCTACAGACATGGTGACACCTTTGGCTACTCAAAAATTGACCGCCGAAGAAATTAAAGTAAATCCAGGAGGAAACTTTGACGTTTCAAAAGTAATTCAAGTTTTGCCAGGTGTTGCAGGAGGATCAACTCCAAATAGAAACGACATTATCGTAAGGGGGGGAGGTCCAAGTGAAAACGTTTACTATTTAGATGGAATAGAAATTCCTGTATTGAATCACTTTCAAACACAAGGAGCGAGTGGTGGAGCAACCGGAATTTTAAATGTGTCATTCATAAGAGAAGTTCAATTGACCTCTTCGGCTTTTGATAGTCGGTATGACAATGCCTTGGCCTCCACAATTGTGATAAAACAAAGGAACGGAAACCCAAATAAATTAAGTGGAAATGTGCGATTATCGGGAAGTGAAGCGGCTATTACCCTGGAAGGACCATTAGGGAAGAATACAACTTTTTTAGCTTCTGCCAGAAGGTCATATTTGCAGTTCTTGTTTCAGTTACTTGATTTGCCAATTCGTCCAGATTATTGGGACTTTCAGTACAAAATTAACCATAAAATCAACGCGAAAACAGAGTTGAATTTTATAGGGATTGGAGCAATTGATAATTTTGAATTAGCTGTTCCTGAAGAAGCAGATGCTACTACAGAATACATTAACCGAGCGAATCCACTCATTAAACAATGGAATTATACCGTAGGAGCATCACTAAAAAGATTGATAAACAAAGGATATTTTACTGTTGCTTTAAGCAGAAATATGTTCTTTAATGGAGCAGATAGATTTGAAAACAATGCAACCAAAGAAGGCAGCGAATTATTCAGTTTGAAAAGCCATGAAATAGAGAATAAGTTAAGAATCGACTTTAATCAATTCTTTAATGGTTGGAAATGGAGTTATGGATTAGGTGCACAATATGTGAAATACGATTTAGATTTATTCAACACCGTACAAGATGAAATAACAGACCCATTCGGCAATCTTGTTTCTCCAGCGATCACTTTTAATAGTAATTCTGAAATGGAATTTTATAAATTTGGAGCATATTCTCACTTAAGTAAATACTTCTTCAAAGAGAAATTACTGCTTACAGGAGGTGTGCGTTCCGACATGAATTCATTTACAGCATCTGGCTTAAATCCCTTGAAAACAATTTCTCCAAGACTTTCTTCTTCTTGGGCATTCAACGATAAATGGAATGTTTCAGCTTCAATAGGTTCCTATTACAAATTGCCCGTTTATACCGCTTTAGGTTTTAGAGATTCAACTGGAAATTTGGCCAATAAAGACTTAGATTATATCAATTCTATTCATTATACTGTTGGAACGCAGTTTATTCCGAAGAATGATTTGCGATTCACTTTAGAAGCATTTTACAAGGATTATAGAAATTATCCTGTTTCATTAACCGACGGAATTTCAGCAGCAAATATCGGAACAGATTTCTCCACTGTAGGGAATGACAGTTATGCTTCTATTGGAAAAGGCCGTGTTTATGGAATTGAAGCCTATGCACAGCAAAAGTTGATCAAGAATCTTTTTTATATCATAAGTGCGACAGTTTATAAGTCTGAATTTTCAGGGGCAGATGGTCAATTTAGTTCTTCAACTTGGGATTACGGTTTTGTATTCTCCACAACTTTTGGTTATAAATTCAAGAAAAACTGGGATTTAGGAATCAAGTACCGCATTGCAGGAGGACAACCTTACACACCATTTGATCTTCCAGCTTCGCGAGCAAATTATCTAACAACAGGAGTGGGAACGCTAGATTTCTCTCAATTAAACAGCGAAAGGTTACCCGTCTTCCAGCAACTGGATTTACGTGTCGATAAAAAAATCAATTTTAAAGAGGTGAGTCTGACGCTTTTCGTAGATATTCAAAATGTATTCTTGTACAAAGCTGGTCGACTACCCAATTATACATTTAAAAGAAACGCGGACAACACAGGATTTGAAACGACAGATGGAAATCCAATAGCCAAAGATGGAAGCAATGGAATTCCGGTGATTCTGGATGAAAGATCAGCTACGGTGGTGCCTTCGATTGGATTTATATTTGAATTTTAGGCAATTAACAATTGAAGTTGGGGATTGATATTAATGTGTAAGCAGTTGTAAGTGAGCGCTTCCCCCTTTGGAGGTGGACAAGGGGGAGGATTTGTTTCATCTAATTTAACGGGTTAATCTTTTGATCTGATGAACTAACTTTATTGATGCTATTGTATAACACCTGTTTTTCACAACCTTTGTCCGACCACTATGGGATAATTTCTAATTTGAAAATTCATTTCATACAAATCATAGCCTTTCGCCCAATAATCCTTTTGAATTTTGTTTAAGACGAATCCGTTTTTTTCATAGAACATGAACGTCAATTGGGAAGTTCTCACGTTAATGGTGTCGATGTTTTGCATAGATTTCAGTAATTCCAGCCTATGTTGAAGTAATTTACTACCAATTCCTTTTCCTTGGTGATTCGGATGAATGAAATCCCAGCTAATTATTCCCGTTTTCTTTTCATCTTCGAAATTAATTCCGCCAGCTCCAATTATTTCATCGTTCATTTCAGCGACAAAATACACTTCAATTTGATTGCCTAAATAGCATTTCAAATCCTCTAATTCACTTTCAGCGAAATATTTTGGAACGTTTGATTTGAAAATTTCAACGACTTTACATTTGTCTTTCGTTTGATATGCTCTGATTTTTAGATTTCTCATTAGTGATTTTTCGAATAGAAATTGCTGTATAATGTTCTAATTTAATGATTTTTCTGGCTTTTCATTCCCTTTCTTTGTCCTACCATTGAAGAAAAGCATTAGAATATATGCTAAATTTGTTCTCCAATTATCAATACGAAAGAACAGACAATGAATTCATATTTTAAAGATTTTCTACTCAAAAACACTCAAGCAAAAGACTGCAAAGAAATTGAAATGATTCAGTCTTTGTGGAGTGGTTATGGAAAAATTTCTAGAATTCAATTGGACGGAGCAGCTGTTGAAACTGTTGTGGTAAAACACATTTCACTAGTGAAAGCCCTTGCTCACCCCAGAGGATGGAATACGGATAACTCGCACAATCGAAAAGTGAAATCCTATCAAGTGGAAACAAATTGGTATGAAAACTACAATCAGCGCTGCACAAGTGATTGCCGAACACCACGGTTTTTAGCTTCATTTTCGCGTGACCAAGATCAATGGATTGTTTTGGAAGATTTGGATACTCAATATCCTCTTCGAAAACAACATTTAAAGATTTCAGAAGTAAAAATATGTTTAAAATGGCTGGCGAATTTCCATGCAACATTTCTCAATGAAAAGCCTGAAGGATTATGGGAAATTGGAACCTATTGGCATCTCGCCACTCGACCAGATGAATTTGCTTCAATGAAAGCCTCCGAATTGAAAGATAAAGCCAAAACCATAGATGAAATCTTAAACAATTGTCAATACCAAACTTTCGTACATGGCGATGCAAAAGTGGCCAATTTCTGTTTTTCGAATGATGAAAACTCAGTTGCAGCCGTCGATTTCCAATATGTTGGAGGAGGATGTGGAATGAAAGACCTAGCTTATTTTTTAGGTAGTTGTCTCACTGGAACTGAATGCCAAAACCACGAAGCTGAATTATTGGATTTCTATTTTAATGCACTTGAAGTTGCTTGTCAGAATAAAATAAGCCCCAATCAATTTATCGAACTAGAGCAGGAGTGGAGAAGGATGTATCCTATTGCTTCCGCAGATTTCACGAGGTTTTTAATGGGCTGGATGCCGGGTCATGAAAAGGTGAATGGGTATAGTTTGGGATTGCTGGATGAGGTCTTGGCTGATTTCTAATATGTGCTTAAAACTGTTTAAACTTCAATTTTTATTTTAAGTTTGAATAATAGAAACAAAATGAACTCTTATGAAAATCAAATTAGACCGAAAAAACGAATTTTTCCACTTTACAGCACAAAACGAATCAGGATTAAGCCTAGAAATAGATGGTTCACCAGAAATAGGAGGGGAAAACAAAGGTTTCAGACCTATGGAGTTAATGTTGTCGGGAATTGCTTCGTGTTCCACCATTGATTTATTGCTGATATTGAAGAAACAAAAACATCTGGTGAGTGATATTAGAATTGAAACTTCGGGTGAAAGATCATCAAGTCCTGCAAAAGAATTTACAAGCGTTCACCTTCATTATATTCTTACTGGAGAAATTTCTTCTGACAAATTAGAACGTGCGATTAACTTAGCAATTACGAAATATTGTTCGGCAATTTTGTCGTTGCATCCGGATATTAAAGTGACGAGTAGTTATGAGATTCAGTAAAATGAAGCTAGTTTTAACGAATCAATCTTAATGAGTCTGCATTGATAATTTCTTTTCCATCAACTTCCTTAACTTTACTGGCCAAATATTATCTCAATGCAAACTGTTCTAACTCCCTTAGAATCTATCCTTATCAAGTCCTACAAGGCGGAAATGCTTTCCAACATGGAAGCTAATCCAGCTGATTTTATGGAGTTGGTTGAATTGTCTGTGACCGATAAACAACCGTATTCGTGGCGTGCAACTTGGTTGTTGTGGAGTTGCATGGAGAAAAATGATGCGCGTGTTCAAGCGCATGTTTCCACAATGATAAAGCAACTCAATTCTTTTAAAGATGGACAGCAGCGAAATTTGATAAATATTCTGCTAAAAATGGAAATTCCTGAAGAATACGAAGGTTTATTGTTTGATTCTTGTGTGGATATTTGGCTAGATATCAATAAACAATCTTCCGTCCGATTTAAAGCTTTTGAGGTGATTTTTCAAATGGCTAAGAAATATCCAGAACTGAATAATGAAATAGAATCATTAACAGATAAACGATTTGTAGAGCCACTTTCTGCTGGGATTAGAAAATCGTTAACTAAAATGCTACAAACTTTTGGGGATGCAAGTCACTAGTTTTTGGGCTCTAAGATGTTATGTACTTGAATCATCACTAAAGCCTCTTCTAAAATGTTTTTAAGATGAAGCAATTCATTATAAGTAAGCACAACTTGGATATTGTCATTCATCGTAGGAATTTGAATACTTTTTAAGTCCTGCATTTCTAATTCCTCAGGGAACTTGGCTTCATCAAATACCATTTCACTAAAACTCATAAATTCTTCGTAATCCAAGCACATTCCAGTTGTTCCGAAACTCAATTGATAGTTTCCACAGTTTTTACATACAGCGATATATCCATGCTTGCTGTGAGCTAAAATTTGTTCTGTCATATCTATACTTTTTTATTTGGATTGATTCTAAATAATGAGATAAAAGTATAATTTTCGTAGTGAGTTGGCAATACCTTTTTTAGGGTAATAATTTCCAGAGATAAAAATACTTAGGGTTTAAGACGCTAGAAATCCGTGATTATCCGTGCTGCTAAAACGGTGACTGCGGTGACTGAGTTTACCGATGTGCCGCGTTCCATTACAGCGCAAACCAATTGCCAGGGAATACAACTTAAATTATTTCCTTGCTGGAAAGTTTCTAATTGGAGGCATTTATTTTAAAAATCTCTCAATAAACTCATTTTTAAATGCTCGACCTATTGGAACAACCTTCTTGTTTTCTAAGTAAATTTGATTTCCAGAAACCTTTACTACTTTTTCCGTATTCACAATATATGATTTATGGACCCTGCTGAATTGATGTGTGGGCAGAGTTTGCTCCCAAAATCGCAATGTTTCAGAGGAAAGATATTTGTTTGTTTCATGATGAATTTCTGTGTAGTCTGCGTCAGACATGATATAGGTTATGTCGTCTATTTTGATTCGAATATGGTCAAATCCACTTTTAATGAAAATATCTTTTTTGGAATCTCCTCTGTCGTCATTAAGTCTAGCTTCAGATTGTTTTTTTGTTTCGACTTTAGAAACGGCTTGCACAAATCGTTGAAAGGAGAAAGGTTTTAACAGATAATCAACGACATTTAATTCATAACCTTCTAATGCAAATTCTGAAAAGGCAGTCGTAAAGATCACTTGTGGTGGTTGGTTTAAGGACTTCAAGAAGTCAATTCCCGATATTTTAGGAAGGTGAATGTCTAAAAACATTAAATCTACTTCATTAGATTTCAAAAATTCAATCGCTTCCAGTGCATTGTTAAACACGGCTTCTAATTGTAAAGCTTCAAAATCTAAAATGTATTTCTTTAGAATGCGCTGTGCAGGCAATTGATCTTCAATAATTATACATTTCATTTTGAGTTAGTTTTATTTAAACCAATGATTAAATCTACAATGAAGTACTCATTATCAATTGTTGTTATTTTTAAATCGTGTGCGTTGGGGTATAACAAAAGCAATCTTTTTTGAACGTTTTCTAAACCAATTCCACCACTTAAACAAGAAGTATTGCTCTGATTTCTATAGGTGTTTTTGCATTGGAATTTTAAAGTTCCGCTCTCCAATTCTTCCAATAAAATTTCAATTTCTATTTCATCACTTTGACTTGATGAACTGTGTTTGAAAGCATTCTCAATAAAAACAATTAAAATCAAAGGAGCTATGTGTTTTGTGTTGGAGATGTTTTTCGTGTTAAAAGTTACTTTTCCTCTGTCTTCAATTTGAAGTTCACTTAAACTGATGTAGCTTTTAATTTGTTTGATTTCATTTTCTAAAGAAACATAATCAGCTTTGCAATCATAAAGCATATACCTTAAAACAGCTGACAACTCTAGAATAATTTCAGGTGTTTTTGGCGATTGTTCAACCGCATAAGCATATACATTATTCAAATTATTGAATAAGAAATGGGGGTTGATTTGAGATTTTAGAAACTGTAACTCACTTTCTTTTGCCGCGCTTTTTAGTTTCTCTATTTGCTTTTGATTTCTAAGTAAATCCCAGGCGAATTTGAAACTCACCAATACTGTTAATGTTGGCACTGTACCCAGTAAATTCCGAAATACGCCAAGAAATTTTCTTCCCCGTGTGTCTGGATAATAGATTTGTTCTAGAACAGCTTCTTCGATGAAAATAATGATGCCAATCAATACTAAAACGTAGAAAATAAATCCAAAGTATTTTCCTTTATAAAGAAATTTCGGAAGTAAAATATAATTGATGATCAACGCAGGTATGGCATAATTTAAATAGAAATAGATTTTGAATAGTTCAATTTCTGGATGCCGACGGTCGAATGCAAAAAAGTGAAGACAATAAGATTCAAAGCAATTTGAAATATGATCTCCTTGAGGGTTATTTTTTTAAATTCAGACTTAATCAAGACTGTAAAAGTAAGGAATAGAAAGCTTATTTAGTTAAAATTTATGGTGAACGACATTTTCTAAGCTTCCAACAACATTTTAGGAAAAGCATTGGGTTTACTGTTCTTTCATAGAAAGTAACAGTGGTGAAGATATAGGGTTTGATGTGTTCCCGACCAGATAAATACATTCTGTTGTTCCTTTCACAGGGTTTAATATGTTGTTCAACGGATTTTATTTCTTTATTCAGCGATTGTTTTATTGATTTGTAGCGTAATTCAAAAACTATAAAGAGAATGCTAAAAAACAACATTCAATTAAAAGATGTCGGATTGCTAATTCTAAGGATTTCTTTAGGACTATCAATGCTTCTAGGTCATGGTTTGTCGAAATGGGTAAAACTCATAGAGGGCGGTGAAATTCAATTTGCAGATCCTTTCGGTGTTGGGGTCACAGTATCTCTTATATTAGCCGTTTTTGCAGAAGTTTTCTGTTCGGCATTATTGGTTTTTGGCTTACTCACACGTTTAGCTCTAATTCCTTTGATTATCACTATGGCAGTAGCTGTTTTCTATATTCATTTTGCCGAGGGCTTTTCAGGTTTTGAAAAAGCATTCCTTTACTTAATGGGTTTCGTTACGCTGATAATATCAGGTCCAGGAAAATATGCAATAGATTCATTAATTCATTTAAAATTAAAAAAATGAAAAACGCCATAAAAAAGATTACACTAGTGCTTATTTTGTTTCTTTCGACAGGAGTTGCGACTGCTCAAGAGAAGGGACTTATAATTTCGGGAAGCTTAATTGAACAAGAGACAAAACAGCCCATTCCTTATGCTACAGTTGTTTTGAAAGACTTAGATACAGCAAATGTATTTGTGGGTACAACAACGAATGATAAAGGGGGATTTCGTTTAGCGACCAAAGAAAAAGACTTTCTCGTTGAAATTAGTTTTATGGGATATGCTACACGTGTAATTTCTGATTTTAAAATTGAAAATTCGGTTCTTGATCTAGGAACCATTACACTTGAGTCTGAAAGTCAATCTTTGGAAGAGGTGGAGATTAGAGGTGAGGTTTCTAAAACTGTTTTCAAACTGGATAAACGTGTTTTTAATGTAGGAAAAGATTTGAGCAGCACTGGAATGAGCGGCTTAGAAGTCCTGGATAATGTACCTTCTGTAAATGTGAGTATCGATGGTGAAATCAGTCTTCGTGGTGGTGCAGGTGTTCAAATTTTAATTAATGGAAAACCATCTGTGTTGGCTGATGAATCAAGTAATGCATTGGGAACCATTACCGCAGATATGATTGAAAGCATTGAAGTGATTACTAATGCTTCCGCGAAATATGAAGCTTCTGGAACTGCTGGAATTTTGAACATTATCCTAAAAAAAGAAGAAAAGAAAGGTTGGAACGGTTCTGTAACTGCGAATACTGGTTATCCAGCTAATCACAGCATTGGATTAAGTTTGAACAGAAGAACAGATAAGTTCAATTTATTTACGCAATTGGGTGGTGGTTACCGTTCTATGCCAAGATTCTCGGAATCACGAAACTTTAATAAAATTACTGAAGAAACGATTTCAAGTATTGGGGAAAACTATAGAAATGAAGCTTTTTTCAATATTACATTGGGAACAGATTATCACATCAACGATTACAATGTGTTGACCTTATCAGGAAACTTCGCCTATGAAATGGAAGATCAACCTTCAGAAACTTCTTTCGAATATACAGATGGAAATGGAGATTTAATTTCTAGCTGGACAAGAAACGAAGTGACTGATGCCATCAATCCAAAATGGCAATACGATTTGAATTACAAAAAACAATTCAAAAACAACAAAGAGCATACGCTACAAATTTCGGGGCTAGGTAGTTTTTTTGGAAAAGACCAATCTTCTGATTTTACAACACGAGAAGTAAATGGATTAAATCTGAATGGTGACCAGCGAACAGCAACTAACTTCAACAAGCAAGACTATACTTTTAAAGCCGATTATATAAATCCTATGACTAAGTTTTTTACACTTGAACTGGGTTCACAATACGCCTTAAACAATGTCGCAAACAATTATTTAGTTGAAGATTTTGTTGGCGGTGAATATGTAACCGATCAAAATCAAACCAACAATTTCGAATACAATCAAAAAGTTTTGGGAGTATACACAACTGGAGCTTACGAAAGAGGAAATTGGGGTGTTAAAGGTGGTGTAAGGATTGAAAACACCGATTTAAGTACATTTCTTGTGAATACAGAAGAGTCAAATGATCAAAACTTTACTGATTTCTTTCCTACTCTACATACTTCTTATAAAGTTTCAGACAAATTATCTTTTCAAGCAGGATATTCGAAGAGAATTTACAGACCTAGATTATGGGATTTGAATCCATTCTTTAACATCAGTAACAATTTTAATATTCGTGCAGGAAATCCAAATCTGCAGTCAGAATATACTGATTCTTATGAGTTAACCAGTATTTATAGAATAGGGAAAGCGTCCTTTAGTTCAAGTCTTTATCACCAATACACAAAAGATGTTATCGAACGAGTTTCAACAATTGAAAATAACACAGTTTATGTTCGTCCGTATAACGTTGGCTCAAATTCAAAGCTTGGTTTCGAAACAAATGGGAAATATATTCCTACAAAGTGGTTAACCATCTCAGCGGATTTCAATATGAATTACTTTGATCGCAAGGGAGATTTTCAGAATCAAACTTTCGATTTTTCAGGAAGTCAATGGTCTTTAGGAATTACGCCAAAAATCAAACTGCCTTATGATATTGATTTCGAATTTACAGTAAAAACACAGTCTGGTTATGAAACAGTGCAAGGTGAAACATCAGGTTATACTACCTTAGATGTTGGTTTACGTAAAAAAGTACTCAAAGGAAAAATTATGCTTAATCTTTCTGTTCGTGATGTTTTCGAATCCCGCATTCGTGAAAACTTTGTTAGTCAAGATACTTTTGAAAACTACAGTTTTGGTCAACGCCAAAGACAAATAGCTTTTGGAATTAGCTATGGTTTTGGGAAGGGTGAAGCGATGAATTATACCGGAAGAAGAAGATAGATTTTAGATGAGAAATTGCTTTTATGATTAAAGCATATAGGATATTTTACCAGTAAAATTGGAATTGAAATGCAATCCTCCAAAAAAAGTTTTATGAAATATGGTGCATTATTAATTTCAAGATATAAAAATACTTAGGATTCATGACACAAGAAATCCGTGATTATCCGTGTTGCTTGCATCTGTGTTCCAGAAACCTTTCTGGATCGCGCCCCATTACAGCACAAACCTATTGCCAGGAAATAGATTTTAAATTATTTCGCTACTGGTAAGGATTCAAACACTACTTTGAAGTCAAAATTAGAGGAAAAGAAAGCAAATTTTGCGTTGAAAGCAGACGATAACAAAAAAAGAGCTTACAAAGAAGGAATAGAATCTGTTGTAGAAAGTGGAATTGTAGAAAGCGCAAAGCAAGTAGTAGCCAAAGAATACGGTATCGTTTTCAAATTAACAGACGAAGTTGCTAGAATGTATGATGAAGCATTTGATATGAATGGATACAATGGAGATGAATCAAACGAACTTCCTTTTGCCTCATCTTTGATCGGTGAAAATGGTGAAATTATCTATGCTTTTCTAGATGCAGATTATAGAAATAGAGCAGAGCCTTTGAGAAATAACTGAGTTTTTGAAAAATAATAAATAACTCAATCCTATAGATAAAAGGAATAGTGACTTAATCTTAACAGGTTCAATTCGGGTTTTTGAATTCCTGTCACCAACATACTGAAAATATTTGGTGACTCCGTAGATGACAAAAAAAATGTTGTTAATTAGTTTTGAGTGGAATTAATGCAAATTAAGAAATGACTAGAAGTATTGGTTTTGGTGGAATTTGATGTCTATTAACAAAAAAAGCCTCTCGAATGAGAGGCTTTAAGTGATCCCGCTGGGATCCACTATAAAACCTCCAAACGGCTTGTTTAATAGGGGTTGGTGACTTCTAAAAAAGAATGACCACCACATAGACCACGTTAAATCACGTGTTAAATGTCTTTATTTGAATGAGCGAATCAACCACAAAGATACTCTTTTTCATATTCATACAAGAATAAATAACACTAAATATTATGATTCTCAAAACAAAACTTCCTCCACCTCATCAACATCCAAACCTAAATATTCAGAACACTCTTTTATGGTAACATACTGCTGTGATTTTTTGAGGTAGTGTTCCTTCATCTTTTTGATGAGCTCTCGCGAATATCGTTCAGACTTTCCAGTGATGATCATGACGTCTTTTGTATGATGTGGATTCACTATGGAGGCTTTAGGTTGGTATATATTTGTAATTGTTTCAAAAAACAACCTTTGTATTTTCTTAATCGTTTAGCTGTTTAGAAAATGTAACTTTAAGTAATTCTCAAACTACGCTTATGGAAACAGAAAACTATACTTCTAGGCAAAAAACTTGCTATAATCGTGGCGATAAAGATGAAGAGTATAGTTACTTAATAGGACCAACATTACCTTTACCTTCTTGGAGTTGGAATGAAAGTGGAAGTTCAATTCAAACAGGATTTGGTTCTTATCAAACACCATTTTATTTGCTAGGAATTGGTTCTTACTCTTCAACCATAAATACTGGACATTGTGAGATGGAGTCTGATCCTTTATACTTTGCTCTGGAAAGACGTGAAAAATGTGAGATAGAAGATGTAAAGATCGAGGAGGTATATCAAAATCAAACGCCATACTGTTCATTTACATATCATGTAATGATCTATAGCTCAGCGAGTACATCGTTTACGGCAACAATCTCTGATGACTTTAATAACGTGACGATTATTCCTTCATCCTTCACAATCAATTCAGGGGTAAACTATCTTCAATTTACTGTGATTCCACAAGGCTCATTCTCGGGTTCAACCAATTGGACAATACAAGGATCTATTTTTATGGATGGACAATATGTACCTTGTATTTATGAGCTAAGAGTTGAAATTCCAAGGTGTGACAATGCGATGTATGGTAGCAGAATGATAAAAGTTGGAGACAGTATAAATCCTCAGCTCGATGATTTATTAACAATCTATCCAAATCCTGCCAAAGAAACGGCAACCGTTTACTATGAAATGTCGTCATCAGAAGGAGACTTAGAAGTTTACGACTTATCTGGACGAAGCGTAGCTAAACACAATTTGCGTTCAGCAAAAGGCGAAGTTTCGTTAGAAACTGGTAAATACCAAGCTGGAGTTTATATTGTTGTCCTTCGACAAAGTAATGGATATACAATGCAGCAAAAGTTAGTTATCGAATAAATAAAACTAAAATATTAACTTAAGTGAGGGTAGGCACTGCCTGCCCTTTTTTAAAAATATAAAACCATGAAAAAAATACTACTCTTAAAGTTCATTTTATTCTCCTCTTTAATCGTTTCAGCACAATGCTACGAAACCTTAACCTTTGGAGGGTCTCATACTATAGGTCAAAAGCCTGATGGAACTTTGTGGGGCTGGGGATTGGGTGCCAATGGTCAATTAATGACAACAAATACTGTAGAAGCTCATCCAATACAATTGGGAGTAGCAACCGATTGGAGTACTATAGAGAATGGTACCGAAAACACTTTTGTTATCAAAAATGATGGGACTTTGTGGGGTTGTGGAAGAAATTTATACGGTAATTTAGGAATAAATTCAACAACACTAACGAATACAATTTTTCAACAAATAACTACAGCCAATAATTGGGTAAAAGTATCTGCATCCGCATATTTTACTTTGGCCTTAAAATCAGATGGCACCATTTGGGCTTGGGGTCAAAATAATGAATATCAACTAGGGAACTCTCCAGCTACTCCAGAACAATTATCTCCTATTCAAGTAGGTACAGATACTGATTGGGTAGAGATTGCAGCGGGTACCAGTTCTACTTCTTTTGCAATTAAGTCAGATGGAACAATATGGGGTTGGGGCTCCAATCCTTCCTCAATTATTGTTATGGGTTCAAGCACCTATACGGTTGCTACTCCAACCCAAGTGGGGACAGATACAGATTGGTTATCTATGAGTGTAGGGTCACAGCACATATTGGCTCAAAAACAAGACAGTACCCTTTGGTCGTGGGGGGGGGGGGTAGGTTTGGGAGCTGGAGGTGCTCCTACTGTAACTAATACACCTCAACAAATCTCTTCTGATAAATGGATATATTTTTCTGCAGGCACAAATACATCCTTTGGCATCCAAGAGAATGGGACACTTTGGGTTTGGGGAGTTAACATAAACGGTCAACTAGGAGATGGAACTTCTACAGACCGTCTAGTTCCAACACAAATAGGAAACGATACCAACTGGTCAACAGTTCAAGCTGGTAAATTTGCAACGACCATGGCTACCAAAATAGATGGTACAGTCTGGTATTGGGGCGGTACTAATTATTACGGACAGTATGGTAATGGTTTAAGTTATGGAACTGCATACTACAATACTCCCACCCAAACCCAAGGAATTTGCGTAACATCAATAACTAGCGGCGGTCCAAACTATACAACTTCAACTATCGGTGGGGTTACAGGAAGCGATGCAAGCGGTGTAGGAACTTCAGTCGGAGATAGCGTTACTTTAGTAGGTGTTGTGCATTGTCAAAATTTCAGCAATACTGGCTATGACATTACACTAATTGATGCCAATAATGATGGAATTACTTTGTATAGTTCAACGGATATAAACGGCTACATCCCTACAGAAGGAGATGAAATTGAAGTAGAAGGAGTGATAGCACAAGTAAATGGGTTAATCCAAATAAAACCTGATAACATTAATGTACTACAACAAGGAGCAACGCTTCAAAGTCCAACACTTACCACAGTTTTAGATGAAACAACAGAGAGTCAGCTGGTAAGACTGGAAAACCTAGAACTTATTAATGGTGAAGCAATGTGGCCAACAGATGGAAACATTGAAGTCTCCAATACAGTTGATACATTTACAGTTCGCGTGACTGCCACATCAACATTAGCAGGAACACCAACACCAGGAACCTATTTTCACTTAACTGGACTTGGAAAACAAGATGATGCTTCAAGCCCTTTTGATAGTGGTTATCAGATTTATCCTTGTGGTGTTGATCCTTATTGTGATATTGATAATTCTACGACATTAAATAATGGAACAATTTCGGTTGTTGATACTGGGCATTCTTACCAATGGATAAATTGTGCAGATAGTTCTGCAATAGCTGGAGAAACAGGAGAAACATTCACTCCAACAGCCAATGGAGATTATGCGGTGATTATTACCCAAGGACCATGTGTGGATACTTCTGCTTGTGTTTTTGTTGATGTGCTGGGATTGGAGGAGGATGAATTGAAAGGAATTTCAGTTTATCCAAATCCAATTACAGATGAGTTGAATGTCAACAACGAAAACGGAGCGTTGATTTCTGTTGAAATGATTGATGCTAAGGGGAGTGTGATTGTGTCTTCACAAGTTGAATCTAAAGAAATTAAATTAAATACTTCGGATTTAAAACCAGGTGTTTATGTGTTGGTGTTGAGGTCTGAGAAGGGTGTAAGGATGATAAAGGTGGTGAAGTGATAATCAATTTTCAATTGTGAATTATCAATGGCAACCGTTAGCTATGAACTTTCGTCTGATCATGGAACACTTGAGGTTTATGACTTAGCAGGAAGAAGTATTACAGAACGTGATATAACTAATGCTCAAGGAGAATTACGTTTGAACACTAGTAGCTATGAAGCGGGAGTGTATGTTGTGGTGGTTCGACAAAAAAATGGCTACACCATGCAACAAAAACTAGTGATCGAATAAATAAACTAATATAAATCCGATATTTTCGGATCGTTGAATCGTAAGTTTGTGAAGTAGTGAAGCCGAAAAGAATCGAATCGTTTCGTTTCTTTTTAAAGCATTCCAACATCTTCACAAATTTACGATTCAGCAAAAAAACAAAATATACAAACATGAAAAAAGTACTACTAATTACATCTTTATTGTTTTTCACCCAAAGCATTTCAGCACAATGTTTTGAAGCCTTAACCTTTTCAGGTGGACATACTTTAGGAATAAAACCAGACGGCACTTTATGGGGGTGGGGACCTGGACATTATGGTCAATTAATGACCGGTAATTCTATTGAAACTTTTCCAGTACAAGTTGGAGTAGCGACGGATTGGGATATTATAGAAAATGGAATTGATAATACCTTTGCCATAAAAAATAATGGCACACTTTGGGGGGGCGGAAGAAATCAATATGGTACTTTGGGAGTTAATTCACCTTTTCAATCCTTCTCCACTTTCCAGCAAATAACCACAGCAAATGATTGGGTCAAAGTTTCTATATCAGACAACTTTACCCTAGCACTAAAATCGAATGGTACTATATGGGCATGGGGCCAGAATGATAACTATCAATTGGGTAACTCCCCAGCTTCACCGGAACAGTTTTCACCCCTGCAGGTGGGAACTGACACCGATTGGGCAGAAATTTCGGCTGGAATAAGTCGAACAGCTTTTGCCATAAAAAATGATGGAACAATTTGGGGGTGGGGGAAAAATCCTTCTTCCATCATAGTTTTAGGTTCTGGAACTGCCAATGTAGCCACCCCAACTCAAGTGGGAACGGACACTGACTGGCGCACTATGAGTGTGGGAGGCGGACATATTTTGGCTCTAAAGATAGATAGCACCCTCTGGTCCTGGGGTGGAGGTACTGGATTGGGAGTTGGTGGAACACCTCCTGTCACTAATACTCCGCAACAAATTTCAACAGATAAATGGGTTAGTTTTTCGGCGGGTGCTGGCAATTCGTATGGAATCAAGGACGATGGAACTTTATGGGCTTGGGGGTATAATGGAAATGGGCGGTTAGGTGATGGTACAACAATTGATCGATTGATACCTGTCCAAATAGGGATAGATAACAATTGGAGCACCATAAAAACTGGTAAGTTTGATGTAACCATGGCTACTAAAACAGATGGAACGGTCTGGTATTGGGGCGGTACAAACTACTATGGGGAATATGGAAATGGAAATAGTTATGGCACAACTTATATAATGACACCCACCCAAACCTTAGGAATTTGTATAACTCCACTAGTTGGCGGTGGTCCAACCTATATTAATTCCGCCATTTCAACTGTAACTTCTACTAATGCCAACGGAGTTGGAACAGCAGTTGGAGATAGCGTAAGATTAATTGGTGTGGTGCATTGTCAAAACTTCAGCAGTTCAGGATATGATATTACACTCATTGA
The DNA here is from genome assembly GCF_003143775.1 of Brumimicrobium oceani. GTDB lineage: Bacteria > Bacteroidota > Bacteroidia > Flavobacteriales_D > Crocinitomicaceae > Brumimicrobium > Brumimicrobium oceani. The sequence goes on from NZ_QFRJ01000001.1 coordinate 63,839, forward strand.
TGCAAACAATGATGGAATTACACTTTTTAGCCCAACGTATATAAATGGCTACATTCCCACAGAAGGAGACGAAATTGAAGTAGAAGGAGTGATAACACAAGTCAATGGATTAATTCAAATAAAACCTGATAATATTTCTGTGCTTCAACAAGGAGCTGCGCTTCAAAGTCCAACGCTTACTTCAGTTTTAAATGAAACAACGGAAAGTCAGTTTGTAAGATTAGAAAACCTAGAACTGGTAAACGGTGAAACAATGTGGCCAGCTAATGGAAACATTGAAGTCACCAACACAATTGATACATTTACAGTTTACATTACTGGAGCATCTGCATTAGCAGGAACACCAACACCAGTTATTAATTTTCATTTAACAGGAATAGGAAAACAAGATGATGCTTCAAGTCCTTTCGATAGTGGTTATCAGATTTATCCGTGCGGCGTTGATCCTTATTGTGATATTGATATTTCAACGACTTTAAATAATAACACCATTTCAGTAGTTGATACTGGTCTTGCTTATCAATGGATAAATTGTGCAGATAGTTCAGTTATTGTTGGAGAAACAGGAGAAACATTCACTCCAACAACCAATGGAGATTATGCTGTAATTATCACCCAAGGACCATGTGAGGATACTTCTGCATGTGTTTTTGTTGATGTACTAGGAATTGAAGATAATGAGTTGAATGGTATTTCAGTTTACCCGAATCCAATTACAGATGAGTTAAACATCAATAATGAAAACGGAGCATTGATTTCTGTTGAGATGATTGACGCTAAAGGTAGTGTGGTTGTATCTTCTAAGGCGGCTTCGAAGAGTTTTACTTTTAATACTGGAGAGCTGAACAGTGGAGTTTATATATTGATTGTGAGGTCAGAGGAGGCGGTAAGGACATTTAAGGTGGTGAAATAATAACATAATATATACTTTGTTTTTTTAATAAAAAGTCTCTCATTCGAGGGGCTTTTTTTGTAATATTTGGGAGTCTTCGAGTCTTCAAAACAAAACTTCCTCAACCTCATCAACATCTAAACCTAAATATTCTGAACATTCCTTTATCGTAACATACTGATGTGATTTTTTGAGGTAGTGTTCCTTCATCTTTTTTATGAGCTCTCGCGAATATCGTTCAGACTTTCCAGTGATGATCATGACGTCTTTTGTATGTAGAACGATACGCTTCATTTTTCTTGATGTTTTTTAGTCTTATTTGATTTTAGCCATACACTATCCATACACTATCCATACACTATCCATACATGAGCTATGCTCTTGGTATGGGGTTATTATGGGTGTTTTCTATCTCAAATACAAAATTATAGGAAAATAAAGGATATTAAAAAGGCAAAAACACAGCAAATCAGCACAAAGATTATTGAACGGAAGTGATCCCTTTTATGAAGCATGATGATGAGGTAGTTTTGAAGTATCGATTTCATGTCGCGACGAAATTTGAGGAATGCTGAGAAAGACTCAGCAGGATATTATTGTCAAATTAAAACTATGTAATCATGGCAAGACAAAAAGGAATAATCAAGCTTACGGGTAAGATTGGAGATTTGTCCTTCTACAAGTCGAAAGACGGGTATTTGGCACGTGAGAAAGGTGGTGTTGACGGAGAGAGAATCAAGAATGATCCTGCGTTTGTAAGAACCCGAGAGAACGGAAGTGAGTTCGGGTTGGCAGCAACAGCAGGGAAGACTTTGAGAAATGCTTTCCGTCCGATGATGATGCGTGCAGCAGATAATCGTGTGACTTCAAGATTAACACGATTAATGTCCCAAATTCGCAAGTTGGACACAACGAGCGATCGTGGAAAGAGATCTGTTGGAGTTGCAATCCAAAATCAAGCTGCAAAGGATTTGTTGAAAGGATTCAACTTTAACATTCGTGCAATGTTGAACGCTATCTTGTATCGTCCAATCACATTGGACCAGGCAACTGGAGAAATAGAGATCGCAGATCTTATTCCAGCAAATCACATTGCTGCATCAGCAAATGCAACGCATGTTTCATTTACAGCTGCATGGGCAAATGTAAACTTTAATGATGGTACGTATGAGTTGTCACTTTCAAGTGCAACGAATCTCCCATTGGATAGTGCACAATCGACTGTGACTGTAACTCCGTCAGGAGTGCCAGCTGGAACAGGAACGGATGTTTACATCTTACTTGTCGAGTTTTTCCAAGAAGTTAATGGTACACAATACAGCTTAAACAATGGTGGCTACAACGCCATGAACATTGTAGATGTAGTATAGTGTTAATCTAGTGAAAATTTAAAACCATTAGTATCATGGAAAAGAAGTTAAGAGACAAGTTGAGTTCCGTTGGAAAACGGTACACAAAAAACACTCCTCCATTCTTTAAGAAGCTGCGAACAGCAGGATTGGTATTGGCAGCAATCGGAACTTCGATTGTTGCTGCACCAATTGCGCTTCCAGCAATAGCGGTAACCATAGGCGGGTATTTAATACTTGGCGGAACTGTTATCACAGCTGTAAGTCAAACTGCAGTAAATGAGATTGACTTTGAGGAGTAAAACCGAATTAGCACGAGGCTAATTTGAAGAAAATTATTAAACCGGTGCTTCAGTATATGATCTGGAGGACACAAAATTTAAAAAAATGTCAGAAACAGTAAATGCAAAAGACGAATTGATCTTAGAACTCAAGAAAAAGAAAAGACCAAAATTCAAGGCAGGATCAGAGTTAGCAAGTTCGGTAAACCGAATGGTTGTTGATTGGGATAATGAATTGGATGAGGATGAAAATCTAGAAACTCTTTCGATCTCAATTCACTTGACTTCAGAGCCAGGTGAAGACTAAATAGAATTATTTAGAAAATTAAGCCACCAAGCAATTTGCCTGGTGGCTTTTTTAATTTCAAATAAGATAAATATGGAACATTCAGATGATAACACAACATTAATTGGGACCTTATCAGGAACTATTTTGAGTATAATAGCAACGTTTGATCTTTCTGATATTGTAAAGACTGTGATTTTAGCTGCGGTTGGAGCTACGGTTAGTTTTTTGGTGAGTAGGGGGTTGAAGTGGTTGTGGGGGAAGTGGAGGGAATGATGTGGTTTTGTTGTGAGTTTTCTTGAAATTGGTATCTTGTGAAGAAAAATAACTATAAAACTGTATTTTTACCACTTAAATTAATAAATAGCTTTGATTTTTTTGGTTAAACAATTAATCTACCTGAAAGTACAATGAAAAATGAAATAATTAAACTAATCCAAAACTGGAAAGAAGAAGTATCAAAAGACCTAAGGATTGATGGCGTATTGTTATTCGGTAGCGCTATTTATATGGAAGGGAGGATGTTTAAGCCCAGTAAAAGTGATTTAGATCTTATTGTCTTGATACCTGAAAATGTCCATGACGCTATTGAAAGAAGAAATTGGATAGCAAAACTTAAAACTTACAAAGAAAAATTAGAAAAGGATGCTCTGTTTTTGCTGAAGAAAGAAGATACCAATGAACAAATTGTAAGTATTGTTCCGCTAACAAGAACGGAATTAGATTATAATATTCATAAAGGTGAAACGAGAAATTTTTTTGAAATAAATGAATTTTTAGATATTGATACAGGAACTATATTCAAAGGTTCCGAACAATACACATTCAAAATCTGTGAAAGTGAATTCATTATTCAGGTGCTAAAAAGTGTTCAAAAGGCACGAAACAGCTATCTCACAAATTCTGCAATGGTTGATTATCAAGAATTGGAATGGGAAGGAGAAGATATTATTCCAAAGACGCTTGCTAGAGAAGCTGCAAAAATAGCTTCGTTTTTCGAAGAAAACTGCAATCCTGGAGATGAGCTAAATACGTCATTTGGTTGTGACTTCATTAAGCAAAGTCTTAAGCTAAATAGAAGTGTTGAAGAATACCTAGATTTATATACTTGGATTGACGACAGAAATGGAGGAAGAAGTAATTCTAAAGTAAAAAACACTCTTAGCCAAAAAAGTCATCTATTATTATTTGAATTACTCTACAATTTAACAATCCAAGCTATGCAATTACCGATGAAAAAACATGAAACTCTGGATATAAAATTAACTAACGAATGGCAACTGTTTCTAGAAGATACTGAAATGTTATCTAAAGCACACTCGAGCAAACAATCAGTTTTGTTGAGTGATATTTATGTATCTCCATTACTTAAAGAATTTGATGATTCAAAGGATGAATTAGAAGATATCAGTTTTAGCGAGTTGACTGAAGCCCTGAGTGAGAATAGAAAAATCTTAATTGCGGGTGAAGGTCAATCAGGAAAGACTACATTGTGTAAACGTTTGTTCTCAGAGTTATTTAATCAAGGTTTAGTACCCATTTATCTTTCTGATGGTAAAAATAAATATCTTGGATCTATAGATTCAAAAATTGAGAAATCATTTAACGAACAGTACGGTGAATCTGATATTAAACTATCAGAAATTGAACCGCACAAACTTGTATTAATTTTAGACGATTTTCATTTCGCTAAGCATAAAGAAAAAATTATCGGTCAACTTATAAAGTTTGAAAAACAAATCATAATGGTTGATGATATTTTTGGGTTCAATTTTAAAAATGAGACATTAATGGACCAATATAAGCAATTTAAGATTAATGAGTTCAGTCCTTCTCAACGAAATGAACTAATAAAAAATTGGGTTTTACTTTCTGATAACAATTGGACCACCGACAACGAAATATATCAGGAAATAGATAACAAAACTGAACTTGTTGATTCCGCCTTGGGAAAAATTATCGGTAAAGGAATAATGCCTTCTTACCCCTTTTTTATTTTATCTTTTATTAGTAATTATGATACTGTTAGTAATCCATTAGACCAAAACATCACGTCACAAGGATATTTTTATCAAACCTTAGTATACATTTATCTTAGAAAAGAAAGTGTGAAAAATGACGATTTTGACACTTACTTTAATTTTCTTACAGAATTGGCTTTTTTCTATTTCAAAAAGGAAAAAACGATAATTAATAAAATAGAATTTGAAAAGTATCTTGAGGAGTATAAGTCTAATTTCAATCTTACTATTGGAATAGAAGAAGTAATTCGAAATCTTAGAAATACTAATATTCTTCACTTGGACGGTTTAGGTAATTATTCTTTTAGTTATCCATATTTATATTACTTCTTTGCTGCAAAATATTTTGCTGACAACGCAAATGAGCAATCAAAAAATATTGACAAAATTCTTGGCAATCTGCACATTGATGAATTTGCTTATATCGCAATTTTTATTTCTCATCATGATAAAAATACGACTGTTTTAGATGAAGTTGTTTTGAACGCAATGACTCTATTTGAAAAATATTCACCAGCCACTCTTAGTGCTGATGAACTGAGTTTTTTTGATGAGCGAATAGATGAAGTAGTTCAAGCAGTATTGCCACAGGCAACGGAGTCAGCTGAAAATCATAGAAATGAGGAGTTAAAGAGAAAAGATGAAATTGAAAAGTCTCATTCAACAAGTAAAAAGAATGAAATTGAAAGCGAATTAGAAGATGATGAATTAGCCATTGAGTTACGTAGAAGTATCAAAACAGTAGAAGTAATGGGTAAGATTATAAAAAATCGTGCAGGTTCACTTAAAAAAGATCAGCTAGAATCTATTTTCAAAGAAGGTATGAATGTTCATCTCAGAGTTTTGACATCATTTATAGAATTAATAAAAAATAAGGAATCTCAGAGTTTTGTTGAAGAGTTTATAGCGAGAAGATTAGAGCAGATAATTGATGCAACAGAGACGGAAGAAGAAAAAAAGAAGTTACTGGCAAATGAAGATAAATTAAAGAAAATAGCTAGGAATATATTCTGGAATGTAAACTTCAGTATTATTTACAGTTTTAATAGTAAAATCATTCATTCTTTAGGTTCTAATAAACTAATAAATGTAGTCGAGAATGTTTGTGATTTGGAAAATACTCCAGCCACTTTTATTATTAAACATGGAATTCTAATGTGGTATAATAAAAGCTTACAAATTGATGAAATTTATGATAAAATTGAATCTGATGGGTTTTCTAGAACTGCTAAACGAATAATGGAACATAAAATAGTGAATCATTGTCAAACACACAGCATGGGTTTTAGGGAACATCAAAAAATTGAACAAAGATCAAGAATTCCTAAACGTGTTTTATTAAAAAGAAAATAGTCAGGAGATAACTATTTTACAGGATATAGGACCCATTTGAAATACTAGGATGAACCCAACGGGCCAAACCTTACCCCGTTCGGGTTATTTGAGAATTAGCTACGACCTTCAAGAAATCAACCTCTCACAAAACCGATAAAGCCTTATAAATTTACTTCTCTCTATTCCTGGCGGAGTTTCAGAAATCTTCTGTTTTAGCTTTTCCATTTCTGCAGGAATTTCTTTCCTGGGCATTGATTTTAAAATGCTCTTTGTGCATGCTGGATTAATATGATACATGATATTTGATTTTATGTTCAACCCACCTCATCATTTTTGAGATGGACTGAACGGGTTAATAATTACTGCTTAATTAATTGTTGAACTAGAACTTGTCTTAATTGCTTTAGCGTGTTCTGGATTCGCTTGTAGTTCTCTTCTTGCTGCTCTAATTGTAAAAGTGATGAGACAGTCTTCTTAATTGCTTCGGGCTTGTTATAAGTGATTTTTTGAGCATCCTTAATAATTTTGATGAGGTCATTTTTCCTTATGAAAGGAATCACAGATCCTACTAAAGCAATTTGAAATTGTTTTCCTTGATGCAGGGAGTAAACAATCCAGTACAAGCTTTCTTTTTCACTTTCCGAGTTGCAGCTTATCACAAAGCAATTCGGGCAAGGCTTTTTGAGTGGTTTTCCACTGTTCAATCCTTTATTCAGGATAAAGAAGTGCGGGCCTTTATACACGCCTTTTTGTCGATAGGTAATCATTTTGAAATTAGACATAACTACTTGTTTAAAAATTAAGTGTTGTCTAAGTCGCTTCGCTCCGCCCTTAATTCCAAAAGAAAAAACCAAAGAAAACGACCAAAAAGGCCGAAAAAAAAGGAAAAAAGAAAGCTCATTCCTCAGGGCTAAAAAGCAGGTTTGTCAAGGTTTTTGACGATAAAAAATTTGACTCCTGCAGTTAAGCCAAAAAATGAATGAGCACCTTTTGATAAAAGCAAATGATAGTTAGAATGTAATCACAAAATTATTATTGCAAAACCCGGAGGGCTCGACCTTTACAAAGCTGTGGTTAGCCCTATCTTTGCTTTTATTTTTTTATTTTATTCTCTCAGAGTTAAGGTAGATGCCTTTTTATATCGAAGCTTAGATTTATATCAAAATGGTAAATGAAAGTTCGGAGGTATTACTTTTTTAAATCAAGTGTGGGTGTTTTTTCGTTGTGATGTGGTTCAACAAGCTACCAATCATATATTACTGTAGAAATATAGATTGGAATGGAGTCGAAAAATAAGCCCACTCTTGACTTGGATTATGTTTTAATGGAACGTTAAGCTTAAAGTAGCTGCTGACCTTTTGGGAGGCTGCTGCAGTTAATCGGAAATGCTAGTTGGAAAGCTGAGCTATTGCTTTGTGATAGGAGGCAAGTAATCAGACGAAGGGAAATCTTCTTTCTGTTTCGGAGGTATAAGTTTTTCAAGTGTATGAGTTTTTGAGTTTGCAGAGATATGATTTTGTAAGAGCTAATCAATGACATAAACTTTAATGCACTTTGCAGAAGGAAACACATACTCTTGGCTTCATTAATTTTAAATTGGAAGGAAATGCTAAAATACCTGCTGACTTTTTAGGAAGCTGGTAGTTTTTAGAGAAATGTTAGTCGGAAGCTAAACTCTTTTTACGAAGCTAATAATTATGATTAAAGCATCTTTTTTCTTTGCTAACGCTTAATCGTTTGGAGATAGGCTTTGGTTTGAAATAACTATTAAAATCTCTTTCTTATTAAAACCAACGGCTGATTCGGAGGTAATGTAGGAGTATTCTTTTTGTGCCAATTAACACTGATAATAAAACAGGAAATACAGCCTTGAGCCTCTACCCATTCAAGAACGAAGGATTAATGATTTATTTTTAGATAAAGCATAATTCGGAGGACGCGAGCCGCCTTGCGAGTGGAACGAAGGGGGGAATGGAGAGTGAGAAACAGAGCGATAGCGGAGTGGAGCGCGGGAATGACCTCTGTGCTTTTTGGCACACGAGGGGCGGTTCCAGTTTTTTGACTTCGAAGGGATAATGTTTTACAAGGGTGGGATTGTTTTTTAATTGTAATGTGTTTCGGTAGACTCAATATTATTTTTTTTGTAGAAACTATTAAAATAGAAAGAGACGAAAAACAATCCCACTCTTGACTTGATAAATGTAAGATAGAATGTAAATGCTTAAGTGCTTGCTGACCTTTTTCGGGCAGCTTGCACCTCCTAGGGTAATGCTAAAAAACTGGAATCGCCCTGAAGCCTGAGAGACTAGCAGGCGAGCCAGACAAGACGCTGCGGTGACACCCCATTAATAGGGAGAGGGAGAGTTTGAGGCACGAGAACTTTTCCTCACCTTTAAGGGGTTTGGGGTGGCAAAGTAGCAGCAACTGAATGAGGAGACACCCACAGCGAGAAAAATAAGTGGAATGTGGCGCGCGGAGTTTCCGAGCACGACACAATGGAACGGTAAAAACAAGCCCGGAGTGCAACGGAGCTTTGTATAGGCTTGTTTTTATATTTTTTGAGCAGTGAGGTGTTGACGATTGAAGACCTTATTTCCTGTGCCATACAATCGTCAGTTGGAACCAATTTATGCGAAGCAAGAACCAAAAAATCGTCAGTTGTTGGATAAACCACAAGTTTGGAAACTTGCGGTAGCCTTTGGAAGACTTGCGGTAGCCTTTGGAACGGTGGGGTATTTTATCAAAGAGTAATCTTTATTTTGGAAGGATTACTTTACGCCCCGTGGGAAACGGATAGCTTTTTGAACTGTTTTGCACAGGAACACACTATTACAAAGCGACCTTGGAATGCTCTTGTAATAGTGATGTTTGCGTAGCAAAAACAGGAGAAAACTAGGAGGTGGAGACGGATTAGGCGCAAAATTAAAAACATTCACTATTATCAATTATTTCAATCGATAAATCATAATACTCGGTTCTCATCTCAGTATAACATTGTATTAAAGATATTTTAGCGATGTTAGAAGAGTATTTTGAAATATCCTTAATTATATGCTTGTTTAAAAGATGACCTGTTATTGCCATTACATAGATGATTTTCTTGGTTTTAAATAGATTAATGAAACCTTCTTCTGTAAGACCATTATTTCTTTCTTTTTTTAGAAGTTGTTTAAAAATAGATTTTAGAAAAGTATTTTCATCATCCTTTAGATCGTTCTTTAGTCTTCTTGCTGAGGAGGTAATTTGACTATATAACTCTCTCATTTCGGTCGAAAAACCATATTTAACATGGCACAAGTATATTTTCTCTTTTTCTATATGAAGCACATCAGCCAGCTCAATTGAGTCAACTATTATCCTATCAAGCACCAGATAATTATCTTTTAAATATCGATCATTATAATCAGCTTCATTTTCTCTTTTTTCAAGATCATTCTTCCGCCACTTTTCAGATAGAATAGAGTTATTTAAATTATGATTTGATAAAATTTCTGCAGAACGATTATTCATTTCAACTATAAAGATCTCTCTCAATTTATACCATTTAGAATCAAGAAAAATATATGTTCCTATCTTTTTAAGATGAAGCTCAGAATTTAAATGGTAAAGTAAAGCTGTCCTAAAAATTTTACGACGATTTTTATAGGTAAGTATATATATGTTATAAATTTTGTGCTTAAAAGTGCCAAGATTATTATCGTAATTGTTGACTGAAAGAAACTCTAGTATGATTCGCAGTATGTCAGTTTTATTTGATGTAGTACCAATTTTAATATACTTATCATTATCTTTTTTTAATTTGATAATGTATTCATCAGCACTATAAAACTCCTCTATTTTACCGGGATAACATATTTCGAAGTTAGATAGCTTTCCTTTTATTATGTTTTTTCTTTCATTGAAAAGCAAATTAATTAAACCAGGCTCAAGATTTTTCGCGATAATGTTTTTATCAGTTATTTCTTTATATGAGCTAAAAAAGTCATTTGGATGAATTGTTTCAATATATTCTAAAGTTTCTATTAATAAGCATAACTCTGAAAATGAAAGCTTCTTATTTAAGTTGAAACCAGTGGAAATATTGAGTATAATGTGTGGAGACTTTGATGTGATAAAACTATCAAACAGTAAATCAGCCTTTTCGTTAGAAAGTTTTATTTTGAGCTCGGTTGGTATTTTTCCAAACTTAATATAATCCATTATTCTATAATTATCTTTAAACTGCTCTTGCATGCCAGCTCTTAATCCTGTAACGCCTCTAGTCTTTATAGAAATGATTTCATCTTTTGCAGGGCTCATTATCCTGGAATAGGTATTTAGACCATATGACTGATCTAAATATGGTATTAAATATTTATAAAACGCACCTCCAACAATAGAGAAAATACCAGAGCTAGTGTTGATTAATAAGACTAAGGACGGCATTTTATACTGGAGTGAAAATTCGTTCACATATTCTGTAGGAAAAAATTTTGACCATTCTGATTCTTTATCATCAGATTCAATAACTATTAACTTCCCTTCATTCTCATTAAAAACAATATCTTTCTCTTTATATATTTTTCCATTTGTAACCAAATGAGTTTTTATTTCCTCGTAAACTTTTTTGAAGCTGTATTGAGATTCGATTTTATAGATGGTAGGATTTTGTTTCATATGATTGGTTAATTTATTTTACTAGATAATTTTAAATCCAGAACTTCCTTCATTTGAAATATTTCAGAGTATCTTTCTAAACTTCCAATATTGATTTTGATGGGTTCAACTATTTCATTTTCGACATAAAACCTGAATTCCTTTTGATATTGATACTCTAAAGGCTTTTCAAATACATTTAATTCTTTGCTCTCTTTATTTTTATCATAATAATTTACAAATCCATGATGAAAATTAAACCCTATTCTTGTTAATTCAGTTTCAACTGCCTCTAAAAAATATTTAATATCCTTTATCATTAAACAATGTGTACCAAACCTTTGGTTCCTTTCATCTAATTCAAAAATATCAGGTTGAGAAAAACCATGTGAGGAAATACAATAAAGGGAATAAATATTACCTATAACTTCTTGGTAAGACTCAATTAGATGAACTCTTTTATAGTTAAATTCTTTGGTAATTCCAGGGATTTTAAACTTTCCAGGAAGTGAATTTACTATGCGGGAAGCGCCTTCATATTTATCTCCTCTTAAAAAATCATCATTTGTTTTTCTATGTTGTTCAATTGTGTTGATGAAAACAGTGCCGTTTTCATATAGATCACGAATATTCTTTTCACTACCAAATTTCAAAAACAAAGCTATTTCATGTGTCATAGTTTACAAATGTTTAATTAATTCCTACATCCCTCTTGTCAATTCCTTAGCCTTATCAAGTGTATAAGCCCCATCTACTGGTTTTTGGTCGAATACCATGAAGTAGGCGAAGTTATGGCCAGCTCTCCTAGCTCTAGTTGTGCTTCGGTAAATTTCATTTATAGTTTTTGTTTTTTAAGCAACCAAACTCCTTCTTTTCGACCACCTTCGCGCTCTATGAAGTTTTCTTCTCTTAATTTTTTAATGTAGGTTTGAACAGAACGCTCTGTAACTCCTAAAATTGATCCTATTTCTTCTGCTGTAATTTCAGGATAAATTATTATGAGCTCTAAGGTTAGTATTTGATTAGGAAGTTTCTTTCCTGAAACTTTCCCGAAGCTTTCCCGAAGCTTTCCCGAAGTTATCCCGAAATCCTCCATAAAATAAGTCGTAATTGACTCAAAATTCTCATGTAGAAGATTAATATTTTCTTTGGTTGATGCCTTTCGACGTTCCGAAATTGTTCCAAAATCATATTGTAATTCTGTTAATACAAGTTTTTGTTTTGCTTTAAAGTCAACTACCTGTTCTCCTAATTGGGTATTACCAAGTTGGGTATTAGCGAGTTGATGAGGTTTTTCTAGAATAGCTTTCGGGAAAGTCATTCTTAAAAAGTTTTCAGAAAATTTAAAACATTCCCTTCCATAGTATTCTAAAATTCTAGGTACACCAGAACCCAATTGCTCAACTAAGCCCAGGTCTTTATAAATACGCATTAGTTCTTTATTTCTCGGAACTGAAAACCCTTCAAAGAATTCGTCTTTACTTAATCCATTAGGCAAACCGCCTGTAGAAGTGATTTCTATTCTGTCATCGAAAATCTCAAATTTTGGTGGTACTTCAGTTGTGTAATCATTGTGTACGAATGCATTTAATATCGCTTCTCGCAATGCAATGGATGACCATGGACGTTTGTCTATTCGTTCCGTTGAAGTAATGCTTGTATCGCTTCTGTTTTCAAGTTCTATTTTGTCTAAAACTTGTTTTGTCGCTTTGATTAAAGACTCATACCCGAAATCAGGATTCTCTGCTAAATCTACTCTTGTTAAACCATTGTATTTTGCCAACTTAATTGAAGTACCATTTTCATCTGCCATTAAATAAGCGACATAATTGTATTCACCTTTTTCAGTTAACAGTTCAAGGTTCTTCGCGAAATTTTTATTGAGTGTGATGCCTTTTCCTTCATAATAGATTTTCAGTTGCTCGAAAGTGAGGTCTTGCCGGCTCGATCTAATTTTACCGATTGATGTTTTGGTTCTTTTGGCAAACAATTCATCAATCAATTTTTGAGGCATGGGATCCGCTGCAGTTCCATTACGGATGTAAGCCCCCTTTTCAGACATGCCGTATTTGCGTTTGTAATAGGGCTTTTCTGAACCACTAGCTACAGTAATCTTGATAATGTCTTTGTCGTCTTTTTCCTCCGAACTTATATCAAACAATCCCATGCAGGAAGGAATGATATTGGTTTTTAGACGATCCTTGATTTTGAGCATATCGCCATCTATATCCTCAACGCCTACAACTGTTCCCGTTTTATCAATTCCAATATAAATAAAACCACCTTCATTGTAGTTGAGGAAAGCGATTACTTCTTTCTCCAGGTCAATCTCCTTGGTGAGCTTCTCTTTGAATTCTATGCGGTTTGTTTCGGGCATGGTGTTTTTGTTGTTGCTAATATCGTGATTATATTTTAATTATGTTTGAGTCTCGTTTTTGATGTAATAAATCCTTAATTAATCAAAAAAGTCTTATTTAGATTTTGGTAAGATAGGTTGATTTAATTAAATAAACTTAAAGGTGAAATGAGTTTTTTGAAAATAGATAAAGGATAAGAAAATATCATGGTAGAGTATTAGCATTTGGATCTACATTATTGATTGAAATTAGTCTTATAGGCCTAAAAACACTATTATTGATTAGAAAGTAAATGTAAATAATGGGAACGAGTAAAAAAAAATGTATTGTTTGTAATCAAATTAAAAATGAAACTGAATTTAATCGGGAGCATGTTATTCCTGAAACTATCGGAGGGGTTTATGAAATTAAATCAGTTTGTATATTATGTAATGAAAGATTTGGTAAAAAGATAGACACACCTCTGGTAAATCATAAGGTTATTTTGATCAACAGACATGAGTATAAACTAAAAAGAGGTGGTTACCGAGGTATACCTAATCCTTTTAAAGGTATTTATGTCCAAGATAATGGCGAAAAATATACAGTTAATTTTAATCAAGAAGGAGAGGCTACTGCTGACATACTACCTAAGTTTGAAGATAATGTTCTGGAAAATAATAAGAGGGTTGGAAAATTAACAATTGCTAAAAAAGATATGGATAAAATTCCTAGAATTATAAATCGGGAGTTAATTAATCGTAAATTGTACATGCTCGACAAGATTATGCCTGAACCGATTGAAATTCAGGGTGAAGAACTTGTTTTAATTGAAAGAACGAATAACAATCCCTTAATATTTGGTGCTTTAAAAATTGCTTATGAATTCTGCCATGAAGTTGTCCCGAATTATGTAAATGATGAGTTATCGGAGAAATACAGGAAAGTACTACTTAAACCAATTGACGAAGATAATATTGGTAAATTTTTAATAAAAGATGAAGTTCTTATTAATGCGTTCTTAAATAGGGTTTTAAAAATTGATACAATTGAAAAACATCATCATTTAATATTCCTTACTCCTGTTAAGAATAGAGGGACATTTTGCTTTATAAAGCTATTTCAAATGACTGTTCTTATCAAAATGTCAAAAAAGGAAATGTTAGAGAATGAGGTTATACTATTTAATGATGTAATTCAGGGTAAATGTGGAATGCAGATTCCTGTTAATATTAAGTCTTTTGATGTCAAATTAAAATTGGCCGATGATAAATCAAAACCTAAAGGTGCGTTAACTAATGACAATGGTCAAACCCCAGTATTTAATGAGAAAGGGGAGATATTGTATAATCATTTAGATAAATTGATAGGAGCAGAATATATAGTTCCAAAACGAAATGAGTTCATTTCCAAAAGCATGAAAATTAGACAAGAATTTTCAAATAATAATTTTTATTTAAAAGGAACAGATGAAACGGGTCTTTTGAAAATTGAAGCAATAGAGTTTAAGGTGAGACTTTTAATTTAAAGTGATCTCGTTAATATTTTAGGAAAGTTCTTTTTTTAGTATAAGGACCTTTTTAAGTAATTTGAGTATCTTTAAATTAATCCACGTAAGTTTTAGCATAAAATGAAGTGCCTAATTTTTTGTTTATAAATACACATACCTCATTTGCGACGAATTCATGATAACTTACACTTTGCGAACCATCCTTTTCTCCAATAACATCTAAAGAATACCCATCACCATAACAATATGCTAATCCAAGTTCAATCATTTTCCTTAAGTATTTATCACGGGGATTATAGCAATGAATATTTGCCTCTCCGCACGCATCAGCATAATCCCCGTCTTTCATCTTGGTTAAATGCGTTGTTTTGTGGAATTCTAAGGAAGCCTTCTTTGTAATCGTCGTTTTGGCTTCTTCAATCGTTTCCATAAGCAAACTTAGTTCCTGAGGAGTTAGTGATACAAAATCAACTTTATAATAGGCCTCTGGTGGTAAATCTTCTATTCGATGTGGGTATGGAGAAGTATTAGATATATTCTGTAATAGAAGTAGTGAAATATTTTTAGGATCAAAACTAATACCATATTCATTTCCTTTTGAATCTAATTGAGCCAACACAATATCATGTAATTCATCTGCTTCACTTTGATTGCTTACTATCAAAAGTATTTCACTACAATGACTATCTTCCGAAAAAACATTTAGCGCAGGTACTTCCTCCTGATAAGTTGAGTGATGTTCTCCTATAATGTAATCGGAATCTACTTTTGGCTTTTTTAAGCGCCACTCTCTTTCATGGCTCCAATCTATTTTTTTATCAGAAAGATCAAATGTCACTAAGCGATATTGCTCATTTAAAGGAAGAATAGATGAATGTAAAGTTCTATTAAAATTGTTGTTAGTGGTGTACCTAAAATCTTGATCTTTCGACAAACCATAAATTACAGGACGAGCACCATATTTGTACATTTCTTTTTTTCTAATCGCTATACCATAGGTACTGTTTGAGTCTGAACTTCTTTCTTTTGCATATTCAATAAAGGACTTTAAGGGCATCTCGGTAAAACAAATAACAGGAGAACCTCCGAACAATGTTGTTCTTCCATTTCGAAGGGAATAATTATATCTTATACCACATTCTCTAACAATATTTTTTAAGGACTCAAAAGCTGTTAGCGAACTATGACCAAAGGGTAGTTGGTTGGAGTAGTCTAAATAATACTCTCCTTCTTCTGATTCATCTTCAATGTATATTTCAGTTTGATTTTTGCTTGAAATATCTTTGGTGAAATGGATAAGCCAATCTGTTATATCTTTTCTTTTCATCTCAAATATTTACGACATTCTCGACACCAAACCACTCTTTAGCTTTTGAGATAACTTCTTGGCTTGGGTTGTTAAAAAATACTGCAAGATTTTCTTTTGCTCTGGTACAACATACATAAAATATTTTTTGCGATCTATCCAAAACAGTAGGGGAACCCGCTTCTAAAAACAGATTTTCAAAGTTATAATTATTCCACTTACCATTATCTAGGATAACAAGAACATTATCAAATTCTGCGCCTTTAGTTTTGTGCTGTGTAGAGAATGGTGTTTTACCTTCTAAGTATTCAAACAATTTTTGAAATTCGCTGAATTTTATATTTTTTACTCGATTGTATAAATAAACGTTTTTTTCTTGAAAGTCTTTCAACTTATCATCGATTAAACATATTCCCTTTATATTAGCGTCATTAATAACCTCGTCTATTGTTTTTTCTCCAACATCGATTAGGTGTTCAATATTCTCTTTTAAAACTCTTTTACTTTTAATACTGGTTATCTGAAATCGAAAGTCCGTAACTTTTAAAAATTCATTGTACTTTTTGTTTTGATATAAAGAAATATTTTGTTGGATCTTAAATAAGTGCTTAATTAGACTGTCTCTTTTTGCTCCTTTTTTACTTTTATCTTCCTCATCTTGTTTTTTATCATCCAAAAGTTGATCTTTAGTAAAATATACTTTAGATAACTCTAAATAGTTTAAAGTTTTAGCATAATTATAAAGTTCAGTGTTGTTAGCGATAAAATCCTTCATTCCTTTTGTCGGACTAACGGCTTTTAGGTCTCTTCCTGTTTTGCCATTTTGAAGAATCTCAATTACCTCACCAAAGGTGCTTTCTGAAAAGTCTAGATCAATATCATGTTTTTTAATATAATCTCTAATTCTATCTCTAAATTTCAGAACAAGATCTTTATCATAAACGCTCATTAAGTTCTCAAAACCTGCTTTATCAGCGATTAAATTATGTGTTAAGTTAAGCTCTTTAGTCTCTTTTGCCTCCTTAAAATCCCAATCATGATTTTTAACAAGGTATTCTCTAACACTTTCGACATTATCAGTATTAGAG
The DNA here is from genome assembly GCF_003143775.1 of Brumimicrobium oceani. GTDB lineage: Bacteria > Bacteroidota > Bacteroidia > Flavobacteriales_D > Crocinitomicaceae > Brumimicrobium > Brumimicrobium oceani. The sequence goes on from NZ_QFRJ01000001.1 coordinate 80,878, forward strand.
TGTAAAAACAAGACAGTCCCTTGTTTAACAACACCACTATCCATATTGGGTGCTTTTAAATCCGAAGAAGGGATTTGATTAATGCCGTCTGTTCTAAGCTTATTGGCTAAATCAATCACTTTTTGAGGATTTCTTCTATTTTGTTCTTTTTTTATTTCATCAATAAGGTCATCTTCTTTGTATGCAGCCAAACTTCCTATCCCTTCAGGATAAATTGCTTGCATCGCATCACCAAAAAATCCAATAATATTCTTTTTAGAACTTTTTTTAAAATGATTTAGAAATATCTCTACTACATATTTATTAGTATCTTGATATTCGTCAATAAAAATGAATTTATATTTATCCTTTACTATACTGCTTAATTTAGGATGGGAAGAAAATAGATAGTTCGCTAGAATCAAAAGTTCATCGTGAGAAATTATTCCATCGCGCATTCTAAGAAATTCCTTATATTGAATACCATCATCTAAATTATCAAAATAATTTTCAGGAACAGGGTTTATATCTTTGATTGAAATTTTAGAAACTTCAATATCGTTTGCTAATGACACCAAAGCTTTTTTCAACTCTTTTTGAAAGTGTTTAATATTATCCCACAAAAAGTCGTGAATCGTAGATACATTCAAATTCTTATGGTTTACTCTTTCTTCTATTTCCTTAACAGCTGCATTAGTATATGTCATACAGGCTACTTGAACAGACGGATTTTCTTCTATTACTTGTCGAATAACACTTACTAAAGAATAAGTTTTTCCACTTCCTGCCCCACCACTTAATAGAAAGTTTTTCTCATCATCAATTAAGTTGAAAATATCTTGAACTTCAGTCTCTAATTTTAATCTTTCTTTAACCATAATAAACCGTTTTTTATGTAAGATGGAATATTCCAATTAGAGAAGTTTTCATCACTATGATATAAAATATCTAAGGCAAAATGTGTTTTCTTCTTTACACAACTTTCAGCTAATTGATAGGCATCATTAGTATCAATGTCAAATAATTTGGGATTTTTCAATCCTTGAAAGCTACTTTTGTTTCCCTTAATAAAGTCAAGGTTAATGTGTATGAATGAATCTTCAAAGGTTCTTGCATGGTAAGAATCTTCTTCCTGTTGATAAGAAAGACTTACGATAGCTCCCCCTTGAAGAGAAATCGTTCTATCATCTTCCTGAAAATCTTTAATCTGATCCCATGAAGAGTTTTTTAAGAAGTGTTTAATCGCAGAATTACTAGTATCTGTTCCCTCCCCAACCGAACAAGTACTCCATACATCTTTTCCGTCTTTATAAGTTTTCATTTTAGGATCGATATCCGTAATTATTAAGGTTTTTATTCCCAAAAACTCAATAAAACTTTGAAATATTTGAGAATAAGCTCCAACTTCAATTATTGAAATATTCTGGGACAACAAAGGTAGAAAAGCATCTTCTTCACCTGTATCTTTCAAGCGTTGATCTTCTTCAATATCGATCTTTCTCATAAAGGTTGGTATCAATATTCTTTCAGTATCACCTTCAATCATTATAACTTTATCTGCAAAGAAAATTTCGGCCCTACTTATTGTTAAGTATTGTTTTAAAAATTGATATTGATTTGGAACATTTTCATATTTTTTTATCAGGTCTTTCAAATTTTTCGTATCAACATTATTCTTACTTATAGCTTTTAGATATTTAATATCTTCGAAATCACTGTCTGCTACTATGTGTGATGAATGTGATGTAATAACATATTGAAGCCTTCTATTTATATTATCATCTCTTTTTATTCCTTCACCGAGTAGTTTTTTTATGTTTTTAATGAATACGTACTGCATTTGAGGATGGGTGTGGGCTTCGGGTTCCTCAATAAACAGTAGGTTTATATCAGCAGGCTTTTTATTTTCATCTCTTTTGAATTCCTGTACCAGAATTTCAATTTCAAAAATCATGCTGATTAAGTTCATATAACCTAAACCATTATAATGTTCAGGTAATTGATTGTCATCATGAGTGTAAACAACAGTTGTATTTCCTTCAAGTAACTCCCGATGTTGTAAGGTTGAAATTATTGCTATGTCAGTATCATTAAGCTTAATTCCTCCAAAGTCTTGTACTTTTTTTATTACTTCTTTAAACTGTTCTTTATAAATATCACTTAACGCATCATCAGTTTCAGAAAGCTGATCTTTAAACTTTTCTGTTGCATCTGATTTTTCAGTATTGTCTTCTTGCTTTTTATAAAGAACAGAAGTTTGTTTTGAAAGCGTACTTTCTTTGTCTTTATTTGTTACATCACGTCTTGCACCAATGTACTTAAAATTGACAATTTCTTTTAAACTAATTCCTTCGCTTTCAAGATTAATACAATTGTTTTCGTTCACTCTTTTAGTTTCAACATCATATTCAAAAGAATACTTCAATATATTAAAGTAGTTTCCAATTTCTCTTTTAATAAAGTCTTTTAAGTCTTTAACTTTATACTTCTCGTTTGCATCTTTTTTGACTTTTTCATTGATCACAAAAGTCGAATAATCATCTCTTAATTTTATTAGTTTATCAAAACCTAAAACATAATTAAAGCCAAGCACTACTATGTTATTATCTGGATCTAGGTCCATTAAAACTCTACTTATATTCGAAAGGTCGTCAAGCTCATCATACTCAATAAATAATTTAAGCTTGATTCCTATAGGAAGAAATTCTTCAGTTATGGTGGGTGATTTTATTTGATCTTCTAATTCTTTTTTGAAGTCAATATTAAAGTCATCGTACGAGAACTTACTTTTTTCATTTAAAAACTTATCTAGTACTGAAAGAATTGAAGTTTTACCAGTATTGTTCTTTCCTATCACAAGCGTAAGCTCATCTTCTAAATCCATCGAGAAGTTTTTAAGAAGTCTAAAGTTCTCGATTTCTATTCTAAATATTTTCATAATTTATGGTAGGTTTGATCTTAATTATCGATTATATCTATTTTTTACTATTTCCCTTATCTCTACTCAATTTCAACCTTATCAATCTCCTTCATCAACCTATCTGTCTCCGTCAACGCCACAATAATCTTTTGATAATGAAGTATGTCCTCAAACTCTAACGTTCTATCCTTACGGTCTTTTAACCATTTCTGAGCGGGTTGATAACCTCCGATATAAAACTCCCAGGCCACCAATGGCACATTATCAAAATATTGATCATCATTTATCCAAACGCGACCTGTTGAATCATCAATGGCCTCATACCCGATTTCCGTTTTAGTAAGCTTGCGAGTTACTTTGTTATCTCCACCTATTGGATAGCTTGTAATATAATCTTCTACTTTATCGGATTCTAATAAATGAATTTGACGTATTTCACCACCTAGTTTAACAAGTTGCCAAAAAGTTGCTGCGTCTTTTGGATAGGGTACTCTTGGAAAATCTATTTTTAAGAATTCTTTGTATTTCTCTCTGTAAGTAGGAGAATGTAAAACAGCATAGATATAGTCTAAAATATCTATTGGGGCGAAAGTGTTTTCTTTTGTTTCTTTTTCGTTGGTAAATGTTAAACCTAAATTTAAAGCAATTTGATTTACAATTTCTTGGTTTAGATTAGGTCTTCTATCAGTTTCCTCTTCAATAGTTTGTTGGCCATTTTTAGTAGGATAATAATAAAGAGGAAAAACATAACCGCCACCTCTGTAAAAGACATTATAATCAACTAATGAATTAGTGCAAAATATCAGATTCCATTGCATATGCCCTATAACCTGTCCTTGTCTACCAATAATTAAACCTTCGTTTTTGTGCCCATCAAAATGAAACATTGCTTTTTGAGCTGAACGACTAATAATTTCGGGGTCATAATATGTCCATCTAGAATCAAACGGGCGGTAAACACTTTGTTTAATATGGTCAGTATTAAACTCCTTATCTCTAATAACAGAGGTGATTTTGTAACTACCAGAGTCTTTTATTTTATACTCATCAATAAAATTTTGGTCAAAATCTCCTGTTAAAAGTGAATTAAACCTATTCTTTAAATTTCTTCTGATTGAATCATAAAAAAGATTATCTCTATCCGTTTTAATACCTGAATTTGAAGCATTAAATAGGGTATTTATTTTGAACCCTTTATTATGGCTTTCTTGTTCTGAAAAATCTTTTTCAACGAAGAAAAAATAAGGATCTACAGGATTGAGTTCTTTCCAAGAAATATTTTCTAAATTATGGTCATTAAGAAATTTATATTTTTCTTTTCTTGTTCCATACTGTTCATTATAAAACACAGAATTATTTTGTTTTTTTGTTTTTGAACCTGTTTTAATGAAAATATTTATACTAACACCTTGTTGAATATCAAAAACATTTTCATCATTATCAGCGATTAAATTTACTTCCTTAAGTTTTGCAAAACCGTGCAAATCAAGTATGTAGATTTTGTCAAAACTCTCCATTAAGTTTTTTCTCATTTGACGATGGGTAATCCCATCAATAAAACTATTATTTGAGATGTATGCTAAAACCCCACTTCCATTTTTGTCAATAAAGTGTTGACCATAACGAATAAACTTAATGTAATCATCATCTAAGTTTATTTTTCTTTCGTTTAAATTTTTCTTATAATCTTTTATTAAATTTTGTATCCAATTGCCTTTGTTGGTGCTGCTAACAGCATAAGGAGGATTTCCAATCACACACATCACTGGTGTGTCACGTTTAATATGATTGGCTTCATTGGCTTCGCTACTTAACCAATTGGCAAACAAAGTTCCTGTATCTGGATGATACTCCTCTAAACTATTGGTTAGATAAACTTTTGTTCTTTGATCTCTTGTTGGTTTAAATCCTGTTTCTTTTAATAATAAATCCAATTGCAAATGCGCCATAGCATAACTCGCCATCAATAACTCAAAGCCATTCAAACGAGGGAGTAAATCATTTTCAACATAACTACTCCAAATCCCTTCTTGGCCTTTAAACTTCTTATTCACGTGTTTAATCACTTCCGCTAAGAACGTTCCTGTTCCTGTAGCAGGATCCAGAATTTGAACTTTGTGAACTTCTTTTTCTACTTGTTTATATCCAGTTGTAGAACGTTTGTCAGGGGTTTGCGTATCTATATTTATTTTTGTCTTGGAAGTGTCCGCTAGACCTTGTGGTAAATCAAATTCTGTTTTTAGAATATCATCGACTGCACGAACAATAAAGTTTACAACAGGGGCAGGAGTGTACCAAACACCTCTCGCTTTTCTTAAAGCTGGATCGTACTCTGCCAAGAAAGTTTCATAGAAGTGAATAATTGGGTCTTCCATTTGGGTAGATTTCCCATAATTCTTAAGAATTTCTTCAACGTTACACGCCAAGAATATTTCGGTAAGATTTTCTACAATCCATTTTATCCTATCGTCAATATCAGGTCCTGCAATATACCCAAACAACTTTCTTAAAAAAGGATTTGATTTAGGAATTAATTCAGCAGCTTCTTGTCTGCTAAATGTATTTATAGTTGGATCATGTAAGCGGGCTGCAAACATTCCATAAGCAATTGTCTGCGCATAAACATCAGCAAATCCTTTGGGCGTTATATCGTGAATTAAAATCTCCTTGAAAGCTTGTTTTTGTTCTCGAAGCGTACTGTTTTGATGATTTTCTTCATCGCTTGTTAAAGACTTTTCTATAATGTCAGATAAAAGACGTGCTTTCCCTGCCATCATCTCTGCTAACTTTTTAGGACTTTTAATATTTTGTCCCACATGTACACAGAAATCTTTAAGAAGATTGGTAAACCTTTCAAAATTTTCAGGTAAACCGACTATTCGCTGATCAGTAATTTCGGCAATAGCAATTTTAGTAATAAACTCACCGTCTCGGTATAAGTGAAAATCAAGGTAATCTGTAAATATCAGGTTGTTTAATGATGCTTTGTAGCGGTCAAATTGTTCTTTGTTTACAGACTTCTTTTTTCCTTCAAGGTCTTTGTCACCAATATCCTTAGCTTCAATAAATCCAACAGGAATATCTCTTTTTGTCAAGATATAGTCTGGTGCACCACAGGCTTGTCTTTTAGGTTCATTAGTTGCTCTTACTTCAGGAACTAATGATTCTATCAGATTCTGTAAGTCTCCTCTAAATGTGTGTTCTGTAGCGTTTCCTAATTTGTATCGTTGGTTTAGGTTGTCGATGTAGTTATGTATAGTCATTCTAAAAGTTCATTGGTTTAGTTGAGTAATCATTTTACGAGTTTCGTTAAAAACAATTCCGTGATTAATCAGTTTTTTAAATTAGTTGAAAAAGGTACAGATTTTAATCTAATTTGATGATGTTTGGTGTGAAATAATGTTTTTTGTAATTACTTGAATGGGATTTTGTGGTAGTGAATATGTAAAAGTTGGAGTTGTGGGGTGGGATTCGCCTTAGCACACCCATCTATATCGAATTAGTCCTTTAGTTTGTAAAGTTATTTATCCAACCTATATTTTCAATGTTTGATAATATTTTCTCTCTTGAATTCTTGTACTGGCTGCTGTATCCTTTGAATTGCTTATACGAAGTTTTTAAAGCATTTTTCATTTCAGCGTAATTATGTTCGCATTGCAAGATAAGAGGACCAGATTGTTCTACAAAAGGTAATTCAGGAAACTTTTGATTCAGTTTGTACATAGGGTTGATTATAGTGGAGTATGTGATGTGAGGATAGTTCCTTTCTTTTAATGGAAGTTTTGTCCAGTGACTCCAATACCTCTCTTGATAATCTAGATATTCAATTAAAACTTCGCCTTTTCTTGGAAGGTTATTGTTGATTTCATTCAAAAGTCTTTCATGATAGTTTTGATACTCTTGCAGAAAATAGCGGTATTGATCATGAAACTCTTTATAATTATTTTGTAAATCCAATAGATTTTTCTCTAACTGACTTTCTAAAAACTTTATATTAGATAATGTATCCCATATATTGTGGAATGCTTCTTCTTTTTTAATTCTTTTATTTTTAGAATACCATCTAAATTTGGAGTAAAATGAGTTATGAATTTCATTGAAATCAATAAGGTAAATGATTTCCAAATAAGAAATAGGCTTATGAGTATACTTCCAACCATCTGTGTTCTCAATTGTGATTGTTGGATAGAACTTTTCTGTGTTCCTTTCTTTATCTTTTAAATTATCCGCAACTTTATTAAGTAAGGATGAAAAACGCTGACGAGTGCTTTTTCGTTTTATTAAAATTTTTATGTATTCAAATATAAATTTGCTCAAACCTCCAATTATAAATACAATTAGAGAGATTAAGATTGGGACTGTGATCGTGTTGTCAATGCCTAATGCAGTGTTTATCCATTTTACTATTTCCATAATTTATTTTTACGCTTGTGTTGGTGTATTGTAAATTTAATGCTTTAAGTTCTAAGATGAAAAATCATTATGTTTTTCTAAACCTTATGTCTTTTTGCATAAGGAGTGATAAGATGCTCTGTAATAAATTATGGAACTATTACTACGTTAGCTCTGTGTTTAGCTCCCATTCAGTTATTCCCATTAAATTTAGAATTAGTATCCCACTAATTCTATACAGTAATATATTAGATCTATATAGAAGGTTTGCATCTATTTTATCTATACTACCATGGGTAATGTTATTTCGTAATTCATTTATTTCTTTGATACTAATGGGGAGAGTTGTTGGGTCTATATTTTGACTTTCTAAAAAGGAGGCCAATTGATTTTTCATCGGCTTGTTTTGAAGAAAAGACTGAACATTTCCCCAACGTTTTTTAAATTCTTCATGTTCTTCTGGTTTTATTGTTTCTAAAAGTTGGTTTAGTGCATTCTCTTGTTTTTCTTTTCTTTCCTTTTTCGTCAAAGTAGTCTTGAACTTATCATTAGGCTGTTTTTGTTTATCACAAACCTCAATGATATTGTATCGAATTAAAAAAGCAGATGTATCATCAACCAAGTGTGATTGATTAAACAATGCTACCGCTTTAAAAAGGAGTTGGTGGTTTTTTAAAGTTATCTTTTGCCAACTGGATTGTAGAAAGTTATTGAAATCCCAATGAATCCCAAGGCCCCATAAATTTCCGTCGGCTTCAAATTGTGACTTTCTTTCAATATTTTTAATTGTAATGGTCTTATCTGGTAAGTAAATTTTGCGAAGTATGTAATCTATTTTGGTATGGTGATAAAAGGATGCAAGCATCAAAACTATATCTCCATAAAGGATGGTCTCTTCTTCAGTTATTTCACTGTTATAATTGAATTGAATTTTAGGTTCTTTTGTTATAGTACTAGTTCTGTAATTTTTATTGTCTTTTGAATAAAAATTAAACTCTGGACGAAAAGTGGCCTTCTCTAGTTTGTAAAACTTTTTCGAATCATTCATTCGAACTACCTCAAATTTACCATCATTTTTAAAGAAATTCTTTGGACCTAAATTGCTATAAAATGGACTTACAATATTAAAGCCTTTGTTTTCTAGATAAAATTCAGCTGAATTTTTTCTTTCCTCATTAGCTTCCCTATAAAACTTAACTTTATCAATTTTAACTATGACATATTGCTTTTTACCTTCATAGTAGTTTGAATTAGTTGTAGCACCACAAAATTTAGCTTTTGAAAGATCAACTGCTGTAATGCGTCGGTTTGTATGGTTTGGACTAACTGAAACTTTTATGTAAGAACCAAATGTTTTATGGTCTATTGTTGAGGACCACATGGAAAGTTTATCACCGAAATAACTATCATCGTCAAAAAATATCCGAAGTTCAATTTCATCATTTCTAGAGAATAAATGAGCATGATAGGTTTTATTAACTTCTGTTTTTGCTTTCACAAAATAAGAGTCGAAATCTACATTCGGAAATTCAATATCTAAACAATGGAATTTACTCATTACAAATTAATTTTATTGAAGGTTGAGACTAAGGTGTGATTAATATTTTGAAGGAAACATCTCTTTTCAATAAATCCATAAGAACTTATCGATTTCCTTTAGGTTTGAATTATTTAAAGCGTAATGATCTGAAAATCTATTCAATTTTTTGTGCTATTTTAATAGATATTCATTTATCTCCATAGTTTGAAAATTATCAACAACTCTTGATTTATGAAAAACTCTTTGAATAGGTATAATTTGATTTGCTTGATAATAGTCCTTTGTTTCAGATACTAACTTATCTCTTAAAATCATCATTCTTTCTAACTGTTCAGTCATAATAAGCTTTACATTTAAAGGGTGATTAGAATGCATAGGGAAATATAAATTTTCACCTAGATGAACAAACACGAGATTGTTTTTAGTCGTGTATTCTTCAGGATGATATTTTATAGAAATGTTAATTTTATGACTACCACTATATGAATCAATCCAATGGCTAGCGACAGCTTGAACTTGACAATCGTCTATAATAACGCCATTAGAACTCGATAAAGAATCTAAAATAACTTTTAATATATTGTCTATATCTGGAGAGTTAGGATTTTCATAACGTTCCTGTTCATGAACTTCCCATTGAATTTCAATTTTAAGATCACCTGTAAGGAGATAATTTAATGTACTCGTAATCTTTCTAATTTCACTTTTTAGTAATTCTTTTTTAGCAGGTTTAGATTGCAGTGATACAGGCTCAAAATTAAATGAGAGATTTAGTTCTCCGTATTCAGGTGGTTGATTAATGTTTAATTGTTGTTTTTTCATATGATTGTTATAATTATGCAGTGCTATTTGTGTAAATATACTTAATTCGTTTTTGAATTTAAATATTGAATCAAATTTCAGCAACTAACCACAAAAATTACTATTCCTGTTTTACTTTACTTTAAAGTATTACTTTAGTCTCGATTTAGGTGGTTAGGTTAGGTTTATAAGAGGGAATAGGACGCTCGTTCATTCCCTCTTATTGTTTTAAATAAACTTTTAATATCAACCGCAATATAGATCTGACTCCTTATTTTCTTCCAGTAGCTTTTAGCATTCATTTAAATTATTGCTAATTGTTGTACATTCGTTATATGAAACTTTTTAATCACCTTCAATTTAAATCTGTTTTTGGAGCCAACGTAGGTGGTGTTCTCAATCCATCCACGATTAACGATTCACTATTAAATTTATGGGTAACCGGAGGTGGTGTAAGAAATGAAGTGACGAAAAGTTATTATGATGAAACCATTATTAATGGCCTTCCAACTGTTTTAGCTGCTGATATTCATACACAACGACAACGTATTATTCATGTAACTTATGAAGATGTTTTCGATGGTGATGATCAAACTTTTGAACACGCTACACATTATAGTTATGATATTCATGGAAATGTGAAAACACTCTTACAAGACAATAAAAAAATGGAAGATAATTTCCCAAGTCTTGCTTCCCAACGCTTAAAGCGTATGGATTATTCTTATGATTTATTGAGTGGGAACGTCCACAGAATGAGTGTTCAAAATGGAGCGGATGACCAGTGGCATCACGCCTATACTTATGATTCAGATAACAGAATTAAACAAGTTTATACCAATACCCGAGCACCGTTCACTGAAATGTATGACTTTACTCAGAATAAACAGGAAGAGTTTATTTCTAATTCCGACTGGCAAAACGATGCACAATATTACTATTATGATCATGGCCCTCTAGCCCGTGTAGAAATTGGGCAAAATAACCTGCAAGGAGTAGATTATTATTACAATTTGCAAGGTTGGTTAAAAGGAGTGAATTCTTCTGTTTTAAAAGATGAAAATGATCCTGGAGAAGACAGTGACCCGAATGCTTTAAATGGTTTGTTCGGGAAAGATGTGTTTGGCTTTGGATTGCATTATTATAACGGAGATTATGAAGCGATTGGCGGGGCAACACCGCTTACAAGTGTAAACAATGGAAGTCATGCTGCGCAAAACAGTCATGATTTGTATAATGGAAATATACGATACATGCAAACTGCGATTACCAGTCCACTGGATAGAAAAAAAATGCCAATGTTGAACGCTTACAAATATGATCAGTTGAACCGTTTAATTGAAAGTAGAAGTTATGAAAGTGGCTTGTCATCAAATGAATGGAATCCAACAAACTACGCAAATGAGTATTTCAATGCTTTCACTTTTGATGCTATGGGGAATATTATATATCAAGAACGTCATAAACAAGATGGAACTGAAATTGAAGATTTAACATACCATTATCAAAGAGATGTCGACAGTAATCTAGTGCGTAACCGTTTGTACCACATCAATGATTCTATAGCGAGTACTGTTGATGCTACTGATATTGATGATATGGGAATTTTTTATGATAATAACAATGCAATCAATACAGATAACAATTATTCTTACGATGCTGAAGGACGTTTGGTTAAAGATCGCCAAGAGGAAATCGACACCATTATCTGGACAGTTAGCGGAAAAGTAAAAGAAATCCGTAGAGATTTGGGAAGTGATCATAAAAATGTTATTTTTGACTATGATGCGATGGGAAACAGAATCGCAAAACACATTTACGATAATGAAACACAGATGCTAGAAAAAAGTACATATTACATTTTAGATGCTCAAGGCAATCAAATGAGTATGTATGAACATGATGTAGAATCTACAAGTGTTGATTATTACCTTGCAGAAAGAAACATCTACGGAAGTTCTCGTTTAGGAACAACCCGTGACACAATCAATATGTTCTTGCCAAATACCCTGCCTAGTTATGGAGTTGTTGGAAATAGAAATTACGAAATGAGTAATCATTTGGGTAATGTTTTGGCGGTTGTGAATGATGTGATTTATCCATTAAGTAGCGATAATGTAAATATCAAGAGTTATGAAACTGGTCTTTTACAAGTTTCTGATTATAGTCCGTTCGGAGTGCAATTGGATGGAAGGACAATTTCTAACGGGGACTACCGTTATGGGTTCCAAGGTCAGGAAATGGATGACGAGATTAAGGGCGAAGGAAATAGCGTAAACTACAAATATCGTATGCACGACCCAAGGGTCGGGAGGTTCTTTGCGGTGGATCCGTTGGTAAGAGAGTATCCTTATTTAACACCTTATCAGTTTAGTTCAAATCAACCAATTCATGCACCTGAGTTAGAAGGGAAAGAGAGTGCAAAAGAATTAGGAATGTATCTTTTGAGTCCTTATGATGGTGAATTTGTATCTGAAAATTCGGATAAAGCTCTTAAAGGTGCAAGTCGTTCAGGTTTAATTGGTCAAAGGGATGGTTTAGCTGATGCATTTAGACATGCATTTTGGAATGCTTTGAATACTAGGGATATCCCTTACATGAAAGCGAAAGCATTTGCTGATGCGCACGAGGAGGCTAGTGAACATGAAAATGATTCAAAGGCTTCAAGTATGGATTATTCAAATAATTACTATGGCCGACAATTAGGTGTAAAATTAAAAGGTAAAACTGATTTGGAAGTTGCAGAAGCTGTTCTTGAAGGTCTTGAAAATGGTGATTTAAAAGTTATTAGGGGAGATATATTCACATTTATAAGTCCTGTTAATGGTAAGTCTATTAATGCTTTTGTTGCAACAGATGATAAAGGAAATCCTATTATTGGTGAAAAAGACCCATGGAATAAAGCACTTCAGGATGCGGGTTATACTACCAATACTGATTTAAATGAAAAGAAAATTATTAAATCTAATGAGACTCAGTTTTCGACGGATTCAAATTTAGAAGGAGAAGATGTTGAATATGAAGATTAGTTTATTGTTATGTATTGTTCTAGTTTCCTTGACCACTTGCGTGGGAGGTGGTAAGGAATGTGTTATTTATCTACCAACAGGTGATAAATATTTATCACCAAAAATAAAAGAATTTTCCCCCACTACATTAACAGAAACTGGATATGTTTTTAACTTAAATATACCTTCTTTGGGTATCGATAAAGCTAAGTTGAATCCTTTTTTTTCTAATAAAGGCTTGGCGGGTGGTGATATAAAATTAGATGAGATGTATTCAGAGGATCTGCTTTTAGAATATATTTCATTAGTAACAGATAGTTCAATATTTAAAACAAAAGAAGTTATAGATTCTTTATATTCTTTAAATCACTTGGCATGGTTTTCAGCTTTTAAAATTGATAAGAAAGAGAATGAAATAAGTTATTTCAGTGAAAAAGGTTTAGTTATAAAATTGGAGAAATTAAGAAACAAATCAATTTTGATAAAATTTTACTGTAGATAGTAATGAACCAGTGCACACTCCCCCCGCTACTCCCGAGACAAAAGCATACAAAGACCTTCGATACAACGAAGGTCTTAAAATAGAGTTGATTTCAAATTCTATTAATAGAATACTTAAAAAAGTATAAATTAGTGGTGCTGAAATAGAAATCAGTTTTTAGATTCTAGAGAAAATAATAAAGCCAATAGTATAAAAAGGACTGTTATTTAACTTTTAGTTACAAACTCCACAATTCACTCTTCTGTTTTGAGTAATTCTATCCTTTTTGGCATCTAGCTTTTGATTTTTGAAATCAAGGGCTACTCCCGAGATAAAAGCGAATAAACCACTTCGTTGTAACGAAGTTTGTTGAAAAGCAGGGTGTTACGTAATGTAGGGGGATGGCAATAAAATTGAAGAAAAGATGTTCTTTGAAATAGAAAAGAGAAAGATAATTAAGGTTAAGTAGAAAAATGGTTGAGCATTTTAAAATACTATAGAGACCTTTCTAAAACGTAGTTTCTTAACTTTTACAAACATTAATGCCACAGTTCACTGATTTGTTTTGTTGGATTCTATTCTTCTTAGCTTCGAGTTTTTGCTGTTTAAAATCAAGGTTTATACTTTCGGAAGTATAACATTCCATAGGAGTTAAGCCGAGCAAAGATCCGTGAGGACGAACCGTATTGTAATCATTGATAATTTCTTCAAGACATAAAATCAAAGCTTCTATTGTACCAGGAAGTTTTTTCCTCAAATAACGTTTGATAATTTTATTTACAGCTTCCACAGCAGAATTAGAAAACTTGACATCTTTTAAAGCAAGTAGTTTAATGATATCAGGTGTTTCTATGTTAGTAAGGAAATCCTCCACTAATAAATTATGGTTTTCTCCTCCGCCATCAGTTATAAGAGAAGTTGTTTGTAAATCAGGGTGGTGTTTACAAATTGTTTTGATTGCTTTGTTAAGCGCGGTTTTTGCATTTTCTCCATCTTTTTTCAGGCTTACATTCCAACCAAGTATGGTTTTTGAGAAATTATCACAAACAAGAATTATAGCTGCTTTGATGCCATTAGGTAATGGCCAAAAAGTAGTGTCTATGTGAATAAATTCATTAGGTTTTGTTGTAATAATTGGGTTGAAATTTTCTTCAGATGACTTTCTCCATTTGCGTTTTAAACTAAGTAGATTAGTGTATTTGTAAAATGTACTCAGTGAAATAAAGAGACTGTTATTTCTTATTGCATGGTAGTAAATGGATGCAGCAGGCCAACATTCAAAATCTGGGTTTTTAAACAAGGATTTTATAGTCTCAACTTCATTTGCAGCTAATTGCAGAGGATGTCTTTTGAAACAAAGACTTGATGGAGAGATACCACACTTTACCTTTTCTTTGTTTGACCAACTATAAAAAGTATTAGGAGAAATAGATAGGAGTTTGAAGACCGTTTTTCTAGGAAATGTTTCAAACAATTGTTGAATACAATTCATTGTTATTTGTTTATGCTCTTCAGTCTTTGTTAAGATTGGTGTAACTATGCATGATAACTGCATCCAAATTTTAGTAATTAAAAACACCAATTGTTTTAACCTTTTATGTTTCTGGAAGATTTCAAACTGCTCCATTGCATCTCTTTGAAGAACACCTACCTCATGTCCAATATAGTCCGAATAGTTTATGTTTCTCCAAGTAGAAACTGTTGAATAGGGGATAGTTTTTCTTATTTTATACGGGATTAAATGTTCTTTGTTTTGGATATAGAGCCAGATTAAAAAAGAGTCGTATTTGTTACGTTGCATAAAGTAAGTTTCATATTAAATACAATTTTATTAAAAATTATTCTCTATCCAAATCTTTAATAGCATTTTAAGAGCCTGTGTTGGATAGACATTCCTCATAACCCCAACAACATCTCAATCAACCCCTCTTGCGGAGCAATATCCAACTTCCATTTATTGACATTCGCATGTGACCATACGCCAGGACTATCATTGCACATTTTCGTTCCAATAAATTCAAAAGCTTTAACTCCTTCCTTTCGGATGAGGTTTGGTAAACCTTCTCGAACATCAATATTATGTTCATTTGCTAATTTGAGTAGCAATTCCTTGAGAGATTTGAGTTGTTCGATAGAATACTTGTGAAAGTAGTTATAACCTCTAAATTCATTCTCTAATTCAACAACTTGTTCTGGATCTACTTCTTGGCCAACGTAAGTGAAAAAGCTATTTTTAGCTTTGTGAACGTATTTTGGTTTATTGTCCTCTGTTTTTTCAAAGTAACCTTTGGTAAGTGCTCCAAAGCTGCATAGTTCTATTCCAATGCTTTCACGATGTAGCGGTTGGTTACCGATTCCAAGGTGCCAAGCCCAGCCATTATTTGGAATTGCATGGAGTATTTTACCATCGTGATCTGAATTGTCATTGTGGATTGATTGGCCACCAATCACAAATTCAGTTGCAATGTTTTTTTCTGAATTTTCGTTCCAGGTATCAATCACCCGGTAAGGGTTTTGCCAACCTGCAGTATGATGTAGAAATATCCATTTCTTTTGGGTTGGTTTAGTATGCGTTTTCTTGTAGGGTAGGAAGTAGGGTGTGTACAAGTCTGTTTTTTCTTCGAGCGAATGGTGGATTAATTCCCAACCATCGTAGAGTAAAGACCAAGTGATTGGTCCTACGATTCCATCATCTTCGATGTTTTGAGATTGTTGGAAGTTGAGAACGGCAAGTTGTGTTGCTGGTCCGAATATTCCATCGGGTAAGATGTTGAGGAGGATTTGAAGTTGTGTTACTTCTTGGCCACGTGAGTGGAGTTTTATTGTTTTCATATTTTAGTTATCAAGTTTGTTAGTTTTCAAGTTTTCAAGTTGTGGTTTGGACTTCGCTCAACCACCTTTGTTCTTACTTTCGTTTATCAACTGTTTCAGCTGGGAATGATATCAAATTGAACATTTCTCGGAGGCGTGAACGAACTCGTTTGCCATATAATTCTTCAAGTTCATCAGCATTGAGATTAGTAGTAGCATGGGTTACAATTTGATAATTCCTCAATAAATCATAGCGTTGGAGAAGAATTTCACCGATGGTGTTGCACTCGTTGCCATAGAACTTACTGTTGCTTTCTACTCCCAAATCATCAATGAAAAGTGGGGTGTGTTTTTTGCCATATCGATTAATTATTTCAACACCTTCTCGCTGATACTCGAGTGCTATGTCTCGAGAAGATTTGATGTTGTAAAGCTGTTCTTTGAAAAGAAATACGCGCAACAAATTCATGATTGATGTTTTGCCTGATCCAATTGGACCAATGAGCAAGATTCCTTTGTTGAGGTCAATGTTGTATTTCTTGCATTGGCGATCTTCATGAATCATGTAAATGATCAAACGATGAAGTGTAACAACATCTGAACGATGAATTTTAAATTCCTCACCGTATTTTGACTTGCCGAGGAATTGGATGTATCGAAGTGTTTTTTTAAAATTGAAAACACGTTGATTGTTAACTATTTTGTATGGTTTTTCCATGATTTGTTTTTTTAAAGTGGGATATCGTAATCTTTGTTTTCGTTGACGTGAAGGCGTTGTTGTGCTGGACTTCTGCTTTGTGCTTGGTACTTTTCATCTCGTGTGATCCAGTTCCGAGCTGCGGCTTTCCAATTTTTCATTTTAGCTTTCCCACCAACCAACCATCCATTGGATTCAAAATGATTGAAAAACATTTCAGCAACTTGGTAGGAAGATTTATTCTCGTGAAAAAATGTTTTTACTTCTTTGAGTTCCGGAGGAACGAATCTTTTGCGTGTGGAGGGCAATTTCAAATCGCCCTTACTCGCTTTTTTGGATTTGGACGAATCCGATGATGGCAAATCGTTTTTATTGGGTGAATTCAATTCAACCCTACTGGCTTTTTTGGGCGAATGGAATTCGTCCTTACTTCCTTTTTCAAAAAAAGAAGATTCATCATTTTTAAATTGAGAGGTGGAGGAGAGGAAATTTTTATTTCCCTCTCTCTTTAGTTTGTAATGTTTATTATGTTTATACTGTTTAATACTGTTTATAGAAGATACCACTACTTGTCCCACAAGTCGGCCTGGTACTTGTCCCAGAACTAGACCCAGTAGTTGTTCACCTACTTGTCCACCTACTTGTCCTTGTACTTGTCCTTGTACTTGTCCCTTTTTTGTACTAGTGTTGGACATGTTGTTTTTATTACTTTTTTTGGACTTCTCATTGGCAAAAAAATCTACCATTTTTATTAAACTTCCTTTAAGCGGATTATTTGAAGGGAAATACTCTATGTAACCCCATTCATCAAGTTGATTAATACAACGATGATAGGTTGTTTTAGATCCAACTTTAGAAACCCTCATTACATCAGATCTGTTAATTGAAACAGGGTTTTTAAATCTATTTAAATTCCAGAAAGAAAATAATGATATATACAGACTCACATGAGTAGAACTCAGACGATCATCGTCTGAAAATCTACTTATTGCCTCAGTGAGATGAGAAATGTAATTTACATTTTGCATATCTACACATTTTGCTTGTTATCATCAATGATGTTAAGGATGTCCTGTTTATCATAGAAAATTACTCCTCCAACTTTTGAGAAAGGGAGTGTACCATTCACGCGCATATTTTGTAAAGTTCCTGGAGAGATGCCCAGCATGCGTTGAACCTGATGAGATTTTAGAAGAACGATATCATTTAACTGATTGTGATTTTTTAAATGGTCCTTTAGCATGGTTCCTACTGATTCAACAAAAAACTCTTTTAATTCTTGCAGGTCTTCCTGCGTTACAATTGAAATATTCATAAGATATTTGGTTTTAAGATTCAGTACAAATAGAAGTAATACTTATGGTATCTTGGGGGTGCAAGGGGGTGCAGATTTAGTTGCATCCCTTTGCATTTATTGAGATAGGACATGAAAAAAATATTTTATATTTTTTTCATTTAATAGAAAGAATATTGATTTACCTATCTTTGTGGTGAAGAAAAGAGAAATAGTATTGTAGTGTAAACTATTTTTGGGTAACGAAATCGCCAAATTTTAATCCCCCATGAAAATAGACTTTACGCTCATGCCAAAAGGCGTGGGCTGATGTTTATTGGGGGAAGGCTTTGGCGAGCCTACGTTATCGATGAACTTTTGGCTCACGCTCATATTGCGAGCCTCAAAACCTTAAAGGATGAAAGCTATCTTAAAAAGATATAAGCTAACAGATGAGGAAATAAATACGGTTGTCGTATTTATGCTGCTCTATGGATATAAATCTGTGGATGATTTATTAAATACTGAATCCAAAGAGCTTGTTAAGCATAAAGATTGGAATGAAGAAATTGCGGCGTGCA
This sequence comes from Brumimicrobium oceani, assembly GCF_003143775.1. Taxonomy (GTDB): domain Bacteria; phylum Bacteroidota; class Bacteroidia; order Flavobacteriales_D; family Crocinitomicaceae; genus Brumimicrobium; species Brumimicrobium oceani. Next base: position 99,361 of record NZ_QFRJ01000001.1, read on the forward strand.
TTCTTAAAATGAAAGATTTTAAGGCATAATCAATCAAGATTTTTATTAATGTTGTTAAGTGCTTGGATTAATCTAGTTTTTATACTTTCTATAACCACAGGGTCTTTATCATAAAAGTAATTTCTTAATTGACTTGTCGAAATATTTTCAGTGTTTTCGGTTCTTAAACAATTCGACCCAATTCTAGCTAATTCAGAATAAGATTCAGAACTGACAATTCCAGAGTCATTTAAAGTTTTAAGTAAAACAGATACTTCGGGAACGGATAATGTTGTCTTTAGTTTCAAAATGTTTTCTTCATTTACGGTTTGATTATTTATTTCAATATGTTTTATAATATTTTCGAGCTCAATTTCTATCCATTCTAAAAGCACCTGATCAATTTCCTTTGATTTTGGATCATACGTTAAATCAATAGTTGGGAAACATTGAATGATTGCATTTCTTTTATCTAATAAGTAAGTTCGTTTATCATTTCCATTAATTGTAGACTCTAATTGTAGTCGAATTTCATCCGTTATGAATTTAATGAATTTCAAGTTGTTGAATCTGTTTGAAATAAGAAGGAAGATGATGTCTTCTGTAGTATTCTTTCTCTTTTCATAAATAAGAAAGTGGTTTGTTAACCCGTTGATGTACTTTATGAAATAATCTAATTCATGATATGTTAAACGATTTTCATTATCAATGTCAGTTATCCTATTTAGTTGATGTTCAATAATATTTATTAGCGTTAGATTGACCTTTTCATTTTTAAGATGTTTTTTAATAATTTTTATTTTGTGATCGAACTTATTTTCATTTATTATTTCAGAGTAATATGGAACCTGGAATGTCTTATTGATTTGGATATGATAGTTTTCATATAAGTAATTCAGAAGATTAATTATGGAAGAGTAAATAAGTAGAAAGTAATCCTGATTATTATAAGAACTCTTCACTCTAAAACTCAACAGATTATTTTTAATCGTATATGTTTTGCTTAGTTCTTTTAGGTAAAGCATTAGAGTCTTTTGAACTTTAGTAATAAGTTTTTTAAAATCAATTTCATCAAGTTCAAAATCTAATAGTTTGATTCTGCTTTTTAAATCAAAAGAACTCTTTTTGAGAACTTGGTAATAATAACAGTACTTAGATCTGTCATAATTTATTTCATTCCAACTAGAATTTCTACAAACACCTATTGATTGGATATTTTTTTCTGACTTAGAAATTGTGAATTGAATATTATCAGTTTTGGGACTTAATTCATCTAAAATTTTCTGAATAATAACTTCATCTAAATCATTTTCAAAATTTATATTTTCTTGTGAAAAGTAGTCTTTTTTCAAAGGATGAGCATTTGAAATTGATACTTTTTCAACCACTTCAAATCTGTTTTTTAGAAACTTAACTTTGATTATCTCAAGGTCTTCACAAGAACTGAAAGTGCTTTCTAGATGGTTGATAATTAGTTTTTTATTTTTATTATCTAAGTTAGGGGGAGCTAAATCCCCATAGATAAAATCATCATAGATTTGTAGTAGAAAGTAACATTGATGCATAGTGGCGAAATTTATGTTGACATACTAAGGTAGTATAATTAACATTATTTAAAAGTAAATAATATTTAATTTAATTAAACTACTAGTGATAAATACACCAATTTTAAAATAAATACCAAGCTTTAAAGCTTGGTATTTTAGTAATAACTTATTTATCCAATTTTAAGTTTATCTGAATTATCCATTTGATTTTCATTCGAAACTTTAGTATTGTTTCCAAACAACTTTTCTTTCAGGTTTCGCATGTCTTCAGACACTTTTTGTTCAATAACTTTTGCGTAAACTTGAGTGGTTCTAATGGAGGAGTGTCCAAGCATTTTACTCACAGTTTCAATGGGTACGCCATTGGCTAAAGTTACTGTAGTCGCAAAAGTATGTCTAGCAATATGAGACGTAATTTTCTTCTCAATTCCACAAATGTCAGCGAGTTCCTTGAGGTATGCATTATAACATTGATTACTATTTACAGGAAGTAATTTATTTTCAGCAATACAATATTCGTTATCACGGTACTTTTTAATTATGTCTAAAGCTACTGGTAGGAGGGGAACACTTTCTTTGACGCCAGTTTTTTGTCGTTCAGTAGATAACCAGTATTCACCATCAATTCCTTTACTTATTGAGTTATAATCGAATTTGTAAATATCAGAATAGGCAAAGCCGGTGTAACAACAAAAGACGAAAACATCACGAACTTGATCAATACGGGGAATTGAAATGTTTTTAGATCTTAACATGTGTAATTCATCTTGAGTTAAGACTTCTCTTTTTGGAGCCACGTAGCTGCAGCGGAAATTATTAAAAGGATTAGATGGAATCCAATCAAGTCCAACGGCCATGTTCATTATCTTCTTGAGATTCTTAATGTATTTATGAGCGGTATTGATTTGGAGTTTCCCACGCGTTAAAAGATAATGTTCGAATTCTGTTACAAATCGAAGACGTAGTTCTGGCAACGGCATGTCTTTAGCTTTGTATTGATGTTTCATGAAGGCACGCACTTTGTTTTTTGTGATGTTGTATCGCTCTAGTGTCTTTTTCACTACTTGACCAATCTTGACTTGCTCTTCCATTTTTGTATTGTGGTAGTTGAAGGCCTCAAGAATAGTTTTGTGATTGATTTGAGTTTTTACTGATTTACCACTTAAAACAGCCTTAATTTTCTTCGCACTAATTTCTTCTTCAGATGCCAACAGTTTATTGAAAATTTCAAGTACTTTGCCTCTCAACATGTCCAAATATCCATTTATTTGAATGGCATTTTTCTTCCTGTCTTTTACTCTTTGCGCTTTAGCGTTCCAGGAACTTTCTTCAATAAATCGATTGGTCGAAAGTTCGGCTCTTTTACCGTCTACAGTTATTCTCATGTAGATTGGAATTTCGCCTAGTTTGTTTTTTCTTGTCTTTTGTCCCCAGAATAAAATTGAAAAGGAATTCATTTGTGATTCATTCATCATTGAAATAGTTTTGTTAAACATTAGTTTCTTTGGTGAATCTCAAAACCTATATGTCTACATCAATTGCAACGACTGGAATCTGGCCCAATTCGGTTAACAAAACTACAACAAAAGTTTGTTAACCGAATTGTTGTAATAAAGTTTGTTATTTGATGGTGAATGATGTTATTCTGAATGTGGTCAGTTTTAGCTAAACCATTATATTTAGTGGGTTTTAACAAAAAAAGCCTCTCGAATGAGAGGCTTTTAGTGATCCCGCTGGGGTTCGAACCCAGGACCCTTACATTAAAAGTGTAATGCTCTACCAGCTGAGCTACGGAATCTAATATTAATATGTCAAATCTTCTGCGACTTGTCCCGATACTTCGGGAAGCTACGGAATCATATTTCAACTAAAAATCTTAACTTCTTAAGAGGTCACAAAATTACTATTATTGTTGAAAAACTCACTATCAAAAGAGATAAAAATCAGTAAAGTTTTCCGTTCTCTATAAAGTGACAAACAATAATTCAAAGTTGTTAAAATAAAAAACCAACCTGTTGTTACAAATTGGTTTTTATTTGGTGATCCCGCTGGGGTTCGAACCCAGGACCCTTACATTAAAAGTGTAATGCTCTACCAGCTGAGCTACGGAATCATTGATGTCAATTCAATCCTTTTTATATCTAATCCAAAAACCGCTGTTTTTGTTTATTTATATCGTGATTGCGGGTGCAAATATACTGGCATTATTTAGACTGACAAGTGTAAAATTGATTTTTTTTGAATTTAAATTTTGATTTATATTGAACTCGTTGATTTTTAAGTAATAGTAAGCCTAAAATATTTTAGAATGATTTAAAAGAATTTATCAAATAGGAATCTTTAAATTTGCTTTATGCAGAATAATCGAATATTTTTAATTGGTTTTATGGGAGTAGGGAAGACTTCAATAGGGAAGAGGCTAGCCAATAAGCTGAATATTCCTTTTGTAGACCTAGATCAAGAAATTGAAAAGAAATTTAAAATAAGTATCAATGAGTTCTTTTCAAAATATGGTGAGCTAAGTTTTAGAAAGGAGGAAACGAAAATGCTTCTGGATACTATTCATGAATTCCAAAATGCCATTATATCTGTTGGTGGTGGTCTACCTTGTTTTAATCAGAATATGAAAACAATGAATAACAACGGGGTAACATGCTATTTGCATAGACCTCCAAAGGAATTATTTCATCGCTTGGTGAATAGTAAATCGGAACGCCCACTGCTGAAAGACCTGAATGATGATCAATTATTGGAATTTATTGAAAATAAAGTGGAGGAAAGAGAAGCCTTTTATAATCAGGCAAAGATTGTCTTCAATAGAGATGAGCAAGAGCTAGATTCAATGATTAAAGTTTTGAAACCTTTAATATAAAACTAAAACTCCTGAATTAAAATCCAGTCATAGGCATCCTTCGCTTTTTTGAAAATCTTTATATTCGGAACTTCATGCCGTTTAACCAGTTGTCCAAGCAGTAACTGCATAGGTAATGAGTTTACAACAAGCGAAATCACGTTTTCAAAGTTGTTTTCTGTTAGGTAGTATTCACACGCTTCATCATTAGGAAGTGCTAAACTACCAGTAGTATCAATTATCGTTTTATAGGGTTTTCCTCCTGATTCAACAGCTAAATATCGTTTTTGATTCCTTGCTTCTTCCAAATCAAATGCTGTAGAAGTGTTTTTAAGCTTAAACACGAATATTCCATTTTCATCTTTCGTTATCCTTGCAACAGGACTGTCATATTCATTTTTGGTCTGCATTGATCTGGTTTTTTAATAGTGTGACCAAATATAGATTTAAATAAATTAGAAAAATACTTTTTCCAATACTATTTTTAATTTATTTTAAAATTCACTAAAAACATTTTACGTAGACGAATGGTTGTTTTGTTGTGCTTAAATGGTATTTCTGTTCCGTGAATGGTTTTTTAAAATTTTATAGTTTTATCTTCGTTTATCAGTTAAACTCCTTGTTTTATTTTTAAATTTCTAAGACAAAAACAAGCGCTTACTCTATTTTTTTGCTGAATAATTGCTGTTAAATTGAATGGTTTTATTCATGAAAAACAAAGCACAACAATAAAATACTGGATAACAAAAAAGCCTTGAATTAGATTTTGATTTCAATCAAAATCTAATTCAAGGCTCAATATGATCGTTGGTTGCTTACCTCACCTGACCATCACCAAAAACATAGTATTTATTGGTAGTCAATTGCTTTAATCCAAGTGGACCTCTGTGGTGTAATTTATCTGTACTAATCGCCAGTTCGGCTCCAACGCCCATGGCTCCTCCATCGGTAAATCTAGATGATGCGTTTTGATAAACCGCAGCACTGTCTATTTGTTCCATGAACATTAATGCCTCGTTTTTATCTTCTGTCATTATAATTGAAGAGTGTTTTCCAGAATGCTCATTAATTTTTTCTATGGCCTCTTCCTTACTTTCCACTGTACCAATCAAGATTTTCATGGCGAGAAACTCTTCTTTCCATACGTCTTCATTTTCCATTACTTCCTTATCGGAAAGAACGGATTTTGTTTTTTCGTCAACTATGATTTCTACGCCTGCTTTTGTTAAAACAGCATCTAAGTCCTTTAGTTTTTCTTCGTATGCTTCTATATTTCTATCAATAAGGATGTTGTCTAAAGCATTACAAGCGGATGTTTTATCTGTTTTTGCGTTCAACATCACAGTTATGGTTTTCGCCCAATCAGCCTGTGGAGATATATACATAAAGTTGTTTCCTCTTCCAGAAATTAAAACGGCACATTTCGCATGTTGCTTTACAAAATCGATTAATCTTTCTCCACCTCTTGGTACAATCAAGTCTAGTTTTTCAGTCGGATTTCTTAAGAATTCTTGTGTTTCCTCACGATTCATCTCCAACATTTTTATCCAGTCTTTATCTAAACCGTTTGCTTCAAGTGCTTCATGCCAACATTTCACCAATACCTTATTACTGTGGTATGCTTCACGTCCACCTTTAAGTAAAATTTTGTTATTCGCTTTAAATGCTAAAACAGCAGCTTCAATTGTAACATCCGGACGAGATTCATAAATTATCATTATCGTTCCAAATGGATCCGTTTTATTAATTACTTCTAAACCATTTTCTAGTTTAAGTTCAGAAATCTTCTTTCCTACCGGGTCTTCTTGACCTTTTACCTGACGAATAGCGGTAATCATTCCGTCAATTTTATCTTGATCTACAACCAAGCGGTCATACAATGCTTGGTCATCTCTTTCAAAAGCATCTAAATCTTTTTTATTCTCTTCGAGAATTTCATCTCTCTTTTTATCGATAATATCTATCATCGATTGTAAAACATTATTCTTTTTGTCTGTATCTAAAAATTTCATTTCTGTTGTTGTTTTTTTTGTAATTATTTGTTTTTGAATGTATCAATAAATATAATTGTCAATATGAATGGAAATCCTCCAAGGAAACGGACGATTTACAAATCGTCCCTACATTGTATCTTCGATCAATGTAATCTTGTAGAAATTTTTCCAATTCGCAATTAAACTAAACGAATTTCGTTCCCACTTCTTTACCTTCCAAAATGTCAATAATAATATTGTCCTCTTTTCCGTTGGCAATATATGTTGGTATGTTTTTGTTGGCTGTAGACTTCGCAATTTTTAACTTAGATCCCATTCCACCGCGGCCTTCACCTTCACCTTTTTCTGATGCTTGAACATATTTCTCAACGTTTTCATCTCCTTCAACATGGTGTAAAAGTTCAGATTCATCATCGTCTGGATGACCAGTGTAAAGTCCGTCAGTGTCTGTCAACATAATTAACATGTCAGCATCTACGAGTTCTGCCACTAAACTTGCCAATTCATCATTGTCAGAAAACATCGACATGGTTAAAGAAACCGCATCATCTTCATTGGCTATTGGCACAATTCCCTCATTCAATAAAGCTTCGTAACAATTAATCATGTTGTCTCTATATTCACCAGGTGCAAAATCTCTTTTTGTGGCCAAGACTTGTGCGCAATTAATTCCAAAATCATGAAACATCGAATAATAATGTCTCATTAAACGCGGTTGACCTACAGAAGAAAAAATCTGTCTTCTCGTTGTTGGGTCAATTGCAGAACAATCTCCTAAAACTTCTTTCCCCGCAATTGCAGAACCAGAAGAAACCAAAATTGTGATGATGTCTCGTTCATACAAATACGCAATTTGTCGAACAAGATTTTTTAAAATTGGACCAACAATTCTGTTGTTTTTATTGGTCATTACATTTGTTCCTACTTTTATTACTACTCTTTTCTTAAATTCTTCCAAACCTTTATTTATAATTATTTAATTTTATTTATGTTGATAAGCTTTTAATAGCTTTTTTATTCAGGGTCTTTACCCAATTCTACAGCTCTATTAAATGCAGCATAAGCGGCTTCTTTAATTAACTCTCTCACATTATTGTCGTCCATTGAATCCAATGCTGCTTGCGTTGTTCCTCCTTTCGAAGCAACTCTGTCCATCCATTTTTGAGGTGAAATATCTCCCTCGTTAAATAAGGTAACCGCACCCTCAAAAGTTGAACTCACCAATATTTTTGAATCATTTTCAGAGAATCCCATTTTTCTTGCTGCTTCTAGCATAGAATTCATAAAATAGAAAACATAAGCTGGACCACTTCCTGAAATTCCTGTTGATTTGTCAATAAAGCTCTCTGTTTCCACATGAATAGAGGCTCCAGTTGTATCAAGTAGATTTCTAACCATCAATAATTCAACTCTTGATACATCGTGTGATTCGGTGAATGAAGTAACACCTTTCCCTACTTTTGCAGGAAGATTAGGCATTGTTCTTACCACTTTTGATACACCTAAATTTTCTTTAATAAAATCAATTGTTACTCCAGCCATCAACGAAACAAATAATTGCTGATCATTAACCATGTCTTTCATTTTGTCGAATAAATCCACACAGTGATATGGTTTTACCGCAATAAAAATGATGTCTGCTGTAGGAAGGCAGTCTTCAATATTGTCATAGACTTCAAAATCAGGATTTTGTTCTAATTTTGCAAGTGTATCAGGGTTTAAGTCCTGAATCATTAATTTTCTCCGGTTCAATAACGGGGATTGTGACATTCCTTCAGAATAGGTTAAACCCATATTTCCGCCACCGATTACTAATAATTTCATGTATTCTATTATTTATGTTTATATATGTAATTCCTTTTGTGCAACAATTGTTCTAATCTCCATTAATCTGTATTTATGCCTGATTTCTTAAGTGTAAACATGCGCAAAGACAGTGTAGTCAATGATTTGGATGAGTGTGTCAATGTATCATGATATTCTGTCATGGTTAAAATAATTGTGTTTTCCCTTAAACTAAAACAATTTTCAAGCTAGTTAGTTACGGAAGCGAACTAATATCACAATAAATCTTAATTGTGTTGAAATACGCAACCCGCTCTATCTAATTAGTAATAGTAAATGGTCAAGTATTATTATGAGCCTATTCCGTCTACATTTTCAAGTTGTCTTGTCTTTTGCTATTTTGTTAATGTGCTGGAGGAGCATTCCGCTGGTCGCTCTCCAATCACAAAACAAAATTTAGCCAAAGTCTTCACCAAGCTTTCCACCTCCGCCGGGGCTTAAAAACGAAAAACCAAGCATTTCCCCTGTACAAACAGAGTTTTCAAAATGGGTCTACATTTTTTTACTTGGTCTACATACTTGAATTTTCAGTTTTGAATTGAGTATATTCGCAACGTGAAAAAATTCTTAATTATACAGACCGCTTTTTTAGGAGATGTGATACTTTGCACTCCAATAATATCAGAGCTAAACCGAATTTATCCGGATGCAAAAATTGATGTGGTAGTCCGAAAAGGAAACGAGTCTTTGTTGACCAATAACCCAAAGATTAATCACGTTTACGTTTGGAATAAGAATGAAGGAAAATACAAAAGCTTAATCGCAATTATTCGTTCAATAAGAAAGCAGAAATATGATGAAGTAATTACGCTGCAGCGATATACAAATGCTGGACTAATGACCCGATTTGCAAGAGCTAAAAGTAAAATAGGATTTGATAAAAACGCCTTTTCTAAAATGTACTCTAAGACAGTTCCTCATTCTTTGGAAGATGGAACACATGAAGTGGAGAGGAATTTAAAAACAATTGCACATCACGGAGCAAAATCTTTAATCCGTCCAGAGTTATTTCCTTCATCTTCAGATCGTGAAGCTATCGCTGAATTCAGCAGTAAGAAATACTATTGTTTGGCCCCTGCATCTGTATGGGAAACTAAAAAAATACCCACATCAAAATGGACGGAACTTATTGAGTTGTTGATTCAAAAAGGGGAGGTGAAGTTACTTGGTGGACCAACAGACTTTGAATTATGTGCAGATCTTCAACAGGAATTCCCAAAAGGCGTTCACAATTTGGCTGGAAAACTAACACTGTTGCAAAGCGCTGCTTTAATGGAAAATGCAGAAATGAATTATGTAAATGATTCAGGACCTTTGCACATCGCTTCTGCTATGAATGCGCCAACGCGAGCTTTCTTCTGTTCAACAATTCCTCAATTTGGATTTGGTCCTTTGGCGGAAGATTCTAAAATTTTAGAAACTAAAAACAAATTAGATTGTCGACCTTGTGGTTTTCATGGTCATAAAAAATGTCCACTCGGTCATTTTGATTGTGGACATACAATTGAAATATCAGAGGAAAGTATTCGATAGAGAAAATGAAGTTTGTCAATAAAAAAAATGGGACAACTAAAGCAGATGTCCCATTTTTTAATTATGGTGGAGTTTAATCGTTAACGACTTGCACAAAACCGTGCTCCTCATAATTCTGTCCTTTTATGGTACTAAAGTTAGCCTTGTAAAAATAAGTTCCATCACTTACTTTGTTGCCTGATTTATTTGTACCATCCCAAATAAAGTCTGGCTCAGAGTATGTTTTAACTACTGTTCCCCATCTATTGAGAATCACAATTTCAAACTCAGTAATGGTCTCATAAGCGGCGATATAGTTAATATAGAATCCGTCATTTACACCATCATTATTTGGTGTGAATACATTAGGGATTTCTAAAATAACTTCTGGATATTCCACTCTAATTTCCAAGCTATATGTATTGGTACACCCTTCTGGACTGGTACCTGTGTGCGAAACATTATAGAGTCCTGCATCTTCAAATGAGTTGTATATGGTATCATTCAGCTCAATTGTTGTATTACCATCTTGGAAATCCCAGTAGTTATCAACTAAACCAGAAATATCTGTTAAGAAAGTAACATCTAAAACAGGTTCTCCAAATATTGGATCCGCCGTAAAAGAAACATCTGGAGCAGGATTTACAAACACAGTCTGCGTTGAATTACTGATACATGCACCGTTTATATCTTCTACAATTAGCGTAACATCATAGTCACCACTTCCTTCAAAAATAAAAGTCGTGTCTTCAGCATAGATGGTATCCGTGTCGTTAGTAAACACCCAATGAGAATTTTCATAATTCCCCAAGGAAGTGTTTGTAAATTCGACCTCTTCCCCTTGACAAGCTTGCGTATAGTCAAAGTTAGCAAAAGGTGAAGGTTCTATAAAGAAGGTTATGGTGGTATCTCCTGTACATCCAAATTCTGTTTCAACGGTTAGTTTTACATTATATGTACCTACTCCTGAGAATAAATGACTTGGATTTTGGTCTGTAGATGTTGCACCTTGGTTATTGAAATTCCAGTTCCATGTATCCACAGTGAATCCTGGAGGCAATAGCGTGGAGTCTATAAAGTTTGTTGGTGCACCTTGACAAAGTGGCGATGCAGAGAAATTAACCTCTGGATTAGGGTGCATTCCAAAATCTATGGTATCTGATGCTGTACAACCAGGATAAGTTCCATCAACAATATCTACATAGTAAATATTTGTAGTGGCGTTCTCTATAGTATTGTCAGTATCTCCGTTATTCCATAAGAAATCATAAGTTCCAGTTCCACCTGTTGGGTTAGATACAATATCTATATCCGTGTAACCACAGAACGAAGTGTCATTTGGTAAGTTTGGATACATTACAGCATGCATATCTATTGATGCATAACAAGTATCTTGAAATCCATCTGTGAAAATCACATTATAAGTTTCAGTGTTCTGAGTGATACAGATATTCGTATCAGCAGGGTTAGTTGTACCATCAACATTCCAGTCGTAATAATAAGAGTTACATAGGTTTCCTAAAATCGCTACATTGTCAATTCCCCAGTGGTCATTGGAAGCAGAGGTTGGATCATCCGATTGCCAACGAAATAATGTGCTTGTTGTTTGCGCAGCTGGAGGAATAGAAAAACAATAGTTTGCCCATTGATAGTAAGGTCCTGATTTGTTATTTGTTGGTTGGAAATAAAAGATAGTTACCCAACTTGCTCCATTGTTTATTGAATATTGAAAGTAAACACCTTCATTGGGTTGGTCTGGATCTTCACAGTGAGGACCGCCGTCATCTCCTGCAAAATCTAAATCAAAACAAACATCACCACCACATGTAAGGTCAAATGCAACTGATGTTAAAGTTCTTGGTGGTGGAACATTCCCCCACCATAATGCTGGTGATCCATCGAGCGTTGGTCCACATGGGTTTCCAAACATAACATTGTTTGTGGTTGACCAACCAGAAGACAGTCCATTATTGAAATCTTCATATTGTAATGTGTCTTGCGCAATTCCTACAGCAGTTAAATCGAAACATTCTGCACAATCAACGGAGTCAGAGGCTGTTTGAATTGTTACGGAACATTGGGAATAGGACCAAAAGGCGAGGAATACAAAAATTGCTGTGTATAATAGTTTCATCGTTGTAGTTTTTAGTATTTTGTAGAAATTGATTCGAATTTGAATTGAGCGTCAGAGGCTTTTTGACCACTATTTCCAATTAAGAATTCTTTGAAAAGGGTAAGTTCTCTTTTTGAACGGTAGTCTCCTTTTATACTTTCACCAGGTTTTAAAGTTATTGGTTCAAATTGATCATGCGAAAGTGAATTTTTTAATACTCCATTTTCATCCTTGTAATTGAAAACAGGCTTAAATGTCACATCACTATTTGAGGTGTTCTTAATGTATAGAACATAGTATTCTAGAAATATATCGTTTACTTTATCAGTTAGTTGTTCAACTTTCACGTTGTACTTTAGCTTGTCATCTGAGCCCGAATAAACAGATTGCTGAGCGAACATAGCTATTGTAAACAGCGTGGAAATTGATAGAAGGATTAGTTTTTGCATAATAGTGTTTTTTTAAAATTAAAATGGTTCAATAAATATAACTAAAATAATTGGAGTAACAATTCCAATTTCATTCATGGGATTAACTCCTTCTTAAAAGACTGAAGACTTTGAAAAAGGTTGCATCAGTTTTATGATAGATTTAAAAATTTTCGGGTAGGTTGTCAGTTAGTTTGGGTTTAACGAGGTCATTAAAAGTTTGGGTAACCCGTTTTAATTGATGACTCGAAGACAATGTTTTGGTTATCAATATTAAGTTGTAAGTTATACAGGGAAGAGAATTTGCTACTACATTCTGTGACTTAAAAGGAAAGTTCTGTTAAAAATAAAGCACCCGCTGAATTTTGTTCAACGGGTGCTCAGTAGTTTTTGAAATTATTTTCGAACCAATGGCCGAATTAGATTTTCCAAGCCGTTCACTTTAATTTCATACATTAACTGCATTTGGTTTCCCAACTTTCCTTTTGGAAATCCTTTTGAATTGTACCAAACATAGTAAGGCTCTGGAATTTCAACAAGAAGAAGCCCCTTGAATTTTCCAAAGGGCATTCTCATATTTGCTAAATCAATTAATTCTTGTTGATTATTCATCTTAAATTTCGGAGATTAAGCAGTTTTCTTTGGTGTTTCTTTTAATACTTCCAAAAGGAATCCCCAGAATTTTTGTACTGAACTAATCTGGCAGCATTCGTCTGGAGAGTGTGCATGGCGAATATTTGGCCCGAAAGAAATCATATCTACATTAGGTAGGTGAGTTCCTAAGATTCCACATTCCAATCCTGCGTGACAAGCCATAACATTTGGCTTCTCGTTGAAACGTTTTTCATACATTTCACGCATGGTTTTTAAGATGGAAGAATCTGGGTTGGGCTCCCATCCAGGATAATCTCCGGATTGCTCAACATCAGCTCCTAGCAAATCAAACACACTGCGAATTGTTCTTGCAACATCATCTTTCGTTGTTTCAACAGAGCTTCGCTGTAAGGATTTTGATTCGAAAGTTCCATCTTTAATGATTACTTGTGCCAATGAACTCGATGTTTCAACAAGGTTATCAAAGTTTAAACTCATTTTAAATACACCATTAAAAACCGCGTTTAAAGCAGCTAAGATTGCATTCTTGTCATGATTTGCAAGCATTTTTGCTGGTGTTTCAGTTTTCGAAACGCTTAAATCTATCTTCGTTTCTACTGGAGAATATTCTGTTGCGAAAACTGCAGCCATTGAGGCTACATAATCCTCAAATTTCGAAGTCACTGAATGTGCTACTGAAACTGTGGCTTTTGCTTCTCGTGGAATAGCATTACGTAAACCTCCGCCATTCATGTCGTGTAAAATCAATTCAACTGGCGATTCGATTAGTAAGCGCGCCATCATTTTGTTGGCATTTCCTCTTCCTTTATCGATGTCCATTCCTGAGTGACCGCCCATTAAACCTTTCAATTCAACTATATAAGTGGTTACATCTGAAATAGAATCTACTTCTTCATATTCGTAAGTTGTATTGGTGTCAATTCCTCCAGCACAGCCAATACTGATTTCGTCGTCATCTTCTGTATCGAGGTTTAATAAAATTGTTCCTTCGTAAAATGATGGGTCCAATTCTTTTGCTCCTGTCATTCCTGTTTCTTCATCCACAGTAAACATTGCTTCTAAAGCTGGGTGTGGAATGTCAGAACTGGCTAAAAGCCCCATGATTGCTGCAACACCAATTCCATTATCCGCGCCTAATGTTGTTCCGTCAGCTTTTACCCAATCTCCGTCAACAATCATTTTAATTCCTTCTTTGTCGAAGTCGAAATCTGTTGCGTTATTTTTTTGGTGAACCATATCTACATGCGATTGCAAAATCACCGTTTGACGGTCTTCCATTCCTTCTGTAGCTGGTTTTTTAATTATAATGTTCCCAACTTTATCCGTTTCTGTTTTTAATCCCAGTTTGTTTCCAAAATCAACCATGAATTGGATTACGCGTTCTTCTTTTTTACTTGGTCGGGGTACTGCGTTTAAATCTGCAAAATTCTCCCAAATTTCTTTAGGTTCTAATGCTCTTACTTCGTTTGACATGTTTTTTTTATTTTTTTATTTAGTTTTCAAGTTTGTTAGTTTTCAAGTTGTCAAGTTTTTTAGTTGGTTAGTTATCGAGTTGTTTAGTTTTCAAGTTTGTTAGTTTTCAAGTTGTCAAGTTTTTTAGTTTTCAAGTTTGTTAGTTTTTAAGTTTGTTAGTTTTTAAGTTCTTTTTTTATCGGGGTTTTCGCTTAAGTGTTTTATGAAACCTGAAATAAGACGTATGGCATCTAGGCTTAGTTTATGAAGCTTTTCGAATTGTTCATTGGAAATGTAGTTAAATTCTTTTGCTAGATAGAGCATTGAACGTACTTCTCCGCATGAGCCTTTGGCAATATATAGATAACGTATGAAAACTCTGTTTGTTTGACTTTCGTATCCTTCCGCTATGTTATTCATTACTGAAACTGCTGCGCGCTGGATTTGATCCTTAAAACCATAGTCCTTGTTGTCTGAGAAATTTTTGTAGACTCCTATGCTTAGCTCTTTTGCTTTTTGCCATCCTTGGATTTCTTCAAATTCGTAAATTCTCATTTTATTTTATTTAGTTTTTTAGTTTTCAAGTTGGTTAGTTGGTTAGTTTTCAAGTTATTTAGTTATTTAGTTTTCAAGTTTTTAAGTATTCAAGTTGTCAAGTTTTCACGTTGTTTAGGTTTACATTTTTTAACTAGGTTATACTAAACCACTTGAAAACTTGACTACTTTTTTAACTTGAAAACTTGAATACTATTCTAATCTACTGTTAACTTTCTGTATTTTAGTCTTTTTGGGGTGTGATCTCCTAAGCGTTTCTTTTTGTTTTCTTCGTATTCAGAGAAACTTCCTTCGAATGAGTATATTTTTGAATCTCCTTCAAAGGCCAATATGTGGGTACAAATTCTGTCTAGGAACCATCTGTCGTGAGAAATTACAACTACACAACCGGCAAAGTTCATTATTCCTTCTTCTAAAGCACGAAGCGTATTAATGTCGATGTCGTTGGTTGGCTCATCCAATAATAAAACGTTGGCTTCTGTTTTTAGTGTCAAGGCTAGGTGTAAACGATTTCGCTCACCACCTGATAAAACTCCAACTTTCTTGTTTTGGTCCGAACCAGAGAACGCAAACTTTGAAATGTAAGCCCTAGCGTTCACTTTTTGGTCTCCAATTTCCATTAAATCTGTTCCGCCCGATACCACTTCATAAATGGTTTTTTCGGGATCCAAATCTTCATGTGCTTGGTCAACGTAACCTAATTCTACAGTTTCACCAACTTTAAATTCTCCAGCATCGGGCTCTAATTCTCCCATAATCATTTTGAAAATGGTTGTTTTACCCGCACCGTTTGGTCCCACAATTCCAACAATTCCGTTAGGAGGGAGGCTGAAATTCAAATCGTCATACAAGAGTTTGTCTCCAAAAGATTTAGCAACTCCAACTGCATCAATAACATTGCTTCCTAATCGTGGTCCGTTTGGAATTGGGATTTCTAAGTTGATTTCTTTAGCCTTAGAATCCTCAGACATTAATTTATCGTAGTTACTTAAACGCGCTTTGTTTTTAGCATGACGTCCTTTCGGATTCATTCTTACCCATTCCAACTCGCTGTCTAGCATTTTCTTGCGCTTAGAGGCTTGTTTGTCCTCTTGCTCTAAGCGTTTTGCTTTTTGTTCTAACCATAAAGAGTAATTTCCTTTCCATGGAATTCCTTCTCCGCGGTCTAACTCTAAAATCCATCCTGCTACATTATCTAAAAAATAACGGTCGTGAGTTACGGCAATTACAGTCCCTTTGTATTGTTGTAAATGTTGCTCTAACCAATGAATTGACTCCGCATCCAAGTGGTTGGTAGGCTCATCCAATAATAGAATGTCAGGTTTTTGAAGTAATAAGCGCGTTAATGCCACACGGCGACGCTCACCTCCAGAAAGATGTTCAACTGATTGGTCGTTTGGTGGACACCTCAAAGCGTCCATTGCTCTGTCTAATTGAGTGTCTAATTCCCAAGCATCAACAGCATCAATTTTATCCTGAACCTTACCTTGGCGGTCAATTAGTTTTTCCATTTTTTCAGGATCATTCAAGACTTCCTCATCCATAAAAGAATTGTTGATTTCTTCATATTCTTTAAGAATATCAACCGTTTCTTGAACACCTTCCATTACGATTTCTTTTACCGTTTTTGTAGGGTCTAATTCTGGTTCTTGAGGTAAATAACCTACAGTATAACCATCTGCAATTGTTAAATCACCAATAAATGATTTGTCAATTCCTGCAATAATTTTCATCACAGTAGATTTACCAGATCCGTTTAAACCGATAATACCGATTTTCGCACCGTAGTAGAACTGTAGAGAAATATCTTTTATAATTTGCTTTCCTGCTGGAGTGGATTTACTCACTCCCATCATTGAAAAAATGATTTTTTTATCGTCTGACATATTCGAAATTTTGAGTTTCAAATGTAGTCATTTTTATTGAGTTGACAATCTTGAAGAATGGACGTTTTTCTAGGTGAAAAAATCGATAGTTTAGCACTTGGTAGATTTATTTAACCTCTACAATTTTTTGTTTTAAGCACTTGCTCACTTGGTCAAAATCTTCTTCCTTGTCGGTAAGAACTACCAAAATGTCATTGGCTTCAATAACCGTAGAACCATCTGGAGTGATGAATAAGTCTCCTCTTTTAATCATGGAGATTACCGCAGAGTTTGGAAAACCTAAATTTACAATCTTGTTTCCTATCGCAATGCAATTATCTAACACATGTACTTCTTGCATCATCATTTTAGGTTCATTGGAGATGAATAAATCATGTTCGGTTACTATTTTCTCTCCTTCTGGTAAGTCTACTTTTAACCATTTCGCAAACATACTTAAGGTTGTACCCTGAAGAACGATGGAGGTGACAGAAATAAAGAATACGATGTTAAACATCATGTCCGCCTTATCAATTCCTGCGATTAAAGGATAAGTTGCAAAAACGATAGGAACAGCCCCCCTAAGTCCAACCCATGAAATGAAAAGTTTACGTTTTACTTTCATTTTGAATGGAATTAAACTGATAAAAACAGCCAGCGGACGAGCAATGAAAATTAAGAAAAGGGAAATTAATAATCCAATTCCCATAAATGGCATTACATGTGAAGGAAATACCAGTAATCCCAGCGTTAAGAACAGAATGATTTGCATTAACCAAGCCAATCCGTCATACATTTTGAGAATGGTCTTTTTGTAAATCAAATCTTGATTTCCTAGGTAAACAGCACAAATATAGATGGCTAAAAATCCGTTTCCACCTAAAGCATCTGTTGCCGAAAAGGTAATAAACATGAGTGCAATTACAAGAACAGGATAAAGCCCTTCAAAGCCCAGTTTAAGATTGTTGATGATGTATTTGCTCAAAATTCCAAAGCCAAATCCGGCTATTCCTCCCAAAATCATTTGTAGAAGGAATATTGGAATAATGGAGAGTAAACCTTGATCTTGATTGATTACCAAAGTTAGAAATGAAATTGTAAGTACATAAGCCATTGGGTCGTTACTCCCACTTTCAAGCTCTAGGGTAGGACGAATATTCGATTTTAGAGCTATACTTTTGGAACGTAAAATGGAGAATACAGCGGCAGCATCCGTAGAGGAAACAATTGAACCTAAAAGTAAACTTTCATAAATAGTGAAATCAGTTAACCAAAAAACGAAAAGTCCGAGAGACATTGCGGTGAAGAAAACTCCAATTGTGGATAAAACAACTCCTTCTCTTAAAATTGGTTTTACTGTTTTCCAGTTGGTATCTAATCCACCAGAGAATAAAATGAAGTTTAATGAAACAATACCAATAAATTGAGCAATTTTTGGATTGTCGAATTTAATTCCTGCTATTCCATCAGAACCAGCCATCATACCAATGGTGAGGAAAAGAAGTAAGGTTGGAACACCAAATCGAGAAGAAGTTTTCCCTATTACAATACTAATGAATAGTAACAATGAACCAATCAGTAAAATATTCTCACTCGTTAGAAACATATTAAAGTTTATCAAATTTGTGGCGCTGGAACTTTCCTGAAATCACCAATTCGTAAAAATAAGAATTTAAAACTAGTATAGTATTAGACCCTTGGGAACTGAAAATGGAATATTACAAATGACTGTAATTAGAGGAAAAGTCGTTCAAAATTGAAAATAGTGTACTTTTCCAATCAGCTTGTCTTCCTTCCTTAGTTCATATTCTTTATTCTATTTTGTTTTTCAACGCTTTCACTGTTTATCCTAATTTAGCTTTCATTGTTTCTTGTTTCACTTTGTAGCGAAAAAACAATCATCGTGAAAGCCCAACGCATTATACATTAAAGCTTAGAATCTACCTCTTTTTTCATCAAAAACGAATGAATTATCGTTATTACAATCAAAACGGCATATAGAATCTTATCGAAAAATGAAATATCTTCTACAAAGTATTGGAAGCCCAAAACGATAAACATGTAGGTAAAATGGGCGGCCAAACCACCCAAAATAAAGAATGTATAGATTCTTTTCTTGCGATACATTAGGGCAAGACCAAAGAAAACAAAAAGCCATATAAATAAATTATTGAAGTAGAATGTGGTAATGGAGATCAGAAATTCTTCGCCGTTAAAACCAAGATTTTGACCATTCTTGATTATCACTTCATCAACAGAAAAACCTTTATTCTCTTTAATGATATCTGAAGTGAGGAGAACAAAATAACTTACAGCATTCCAGACGACCAGTAATAACCAGGATAAGAGTGAAATTGAGAATGTGATTTGCGTAAAACCATCGGGCTTTTGCTTGCCTAAAATTATGTTTTTTAAACGTACAAATAATGGGATTGCATCTTCAGGTTTTAATTCTGTTAATGGTTTTTTCATTAAGTATAGAATAAAAAAGAAATGAAAATAGCTGCAATTATTCCAGCCGCATCAGCGATTAATCCAGCTCCAGCGGCATAGCGCGTTTTCTTAATTCCCACCGAGCCAAAGTAAACAGCCAATACATAAAATGTAGTTTCGGTAGAGCCTTGGAAGGTAGCTGCCATTTTACCAATAAAGGAATCTACTCCGTGTGTAGCAAAAGTTTCTAACATCATTCCCCGAGCTGCACCACCACTAAATGGTTTCATAAATGCGGTGGGTAAAGCTTCTATGAATTCTGTATTGGTTACAGAGGCTTGAATCAATAGCAATCTTATTCCATCAAAAAGAATTTCCATCGCTCCTGATGCTTTAAAAACTCCAATTGCAACAAGAATTGCGACTAAATAGGGGACAATTTTAATGGCTACATCAAAACCTCCTTTTGCTCCGTCAATAAACACTTCATAAACATTGATCTTTTTCCGAATTCCCAACCCTAAAAAGGTGATGATTACGGAAAATAAGAGCAAGTTCCCTCCAACACTTGAAACAGGTTCCACCATGTCGGGATTGTTGTATAGCCAAATCAATAATCCAACAATCAATGCGGTTAACGTTCCTAAATAGGCAAGAACGGTTTTGTTGAGTAAATTTATTTTCTGTTTAAAGGCAACAACAAATAATCCAACCAATGAAGCGAAAAACGTAGAAATTAAAATGGGTAAAAATACTTCTGATGGGGAGACTGAACCAGCGCCACTTCGGTAGGCTAAAATGCTTACAGGAATGATCGTTAATCCAGAAGTATTCATGACCAAAAACATAATTTGCGCATTTGAAGCGGTGTCTTTTTTTGGATTAAGTTCTTGTAATTGTCCCATTGCTTTTAAACCAAGTGGAGTAGCGGCGTTATCTAATCCAAGCATATTGGCACTGAAATTCATCATCATAGAACCCACTGCAGGATGGTCTTTTGGAACGTCTGGAAATAATTTTCCGAATAAGGGCGCAACTAAGCGGGTTAATGCATTGATCGCACCGCCTTTTTCACCGATTTCCATAAAACCCATCCAAAGACATAATGCACCAGTTAGGAAAAGGGCAATTTTAAAAGCCAATTCTGCACTTTCGAATAAAGCATCGACCATCTCCTTGAAAATAAGCATGTCACCAAAGAAAATCAATTTCCCTAGTCCCACAGCCAAAGCTGAGAAAAACAATCCAATCCATAAACGGTTTAATAACATGAGCGCTAAGTTCTTAAATTATGTGGAATTCAATCTGATTTGTGCAGAGAAATATTCACAAAGTTATCCATGATTACCGCTCCAAGATTTCCAGAAACTTCGGGAATAAACTGAACTCCATAAATGGGTTTGTCGTGTTTTTTCATCGCCTCATTAATACTGAAATCTGAACTGGCTAACAATTGAAAACCGGGAGGAATAGAAATGGTTCCAGCATTGTCTTTTATCAATTGGACTTCATACGGTAATTTATCAAAGATTCCTTCGGTTTGCAGAATACCAATATCCACTAATTCATTTCTGTAAGGTTCGAAAGCAGGTCGGGCATTAAAACAAACTCCTATTAAATGATGTCCGACGCCTATGCCCAAAACAGGAATTTCTAATTTAAAAACCTCCTCAATCTTCTCAATGTATTTTTCAACATTGGTTTCGTTGATTGAAATGTGAGCATGACTAATTATCGCTCCTTTCGGATTAATTTTTTGAAGCTCTTCTAGTTGAATGTCGTAAATAGATACAGTCTTATAATCGCTGTACTGATCCACTAAATCTTCCAATTTATAAATAGAACTATATCCGCAATCAACAATGAGAATCATATTTTTGGAGCTTTTAAAGTGTTAAATTCCCAAATGGCCGCTGGGTTAAGACGGGCTTTGACAACTAACTTTGAATTACTAATGGAATGAATGCTTAACTTTAATGTTTCCTCATTCGAATAGTTCAATAGAATTTCGTAATTAGAATCTTTTTCTGCTTTTTTGATTTTGTATTTACCTGTTTGTCCTCTGTTACTCCCTAAGTGGATTAACTCTTGGTCTCTAAAAGTGTTGTTTGAATGAAAGGTAAGTGTTTTTCTGTAATTTTCGAGCGATGAAAAATAGGGATCAGTTGAAATATTGCTCTTGGAAAGTATCCATACTTTTGCGCTATTACCATGAAGTAGCTGAATTGGAAAAGAAAAATGGGAATTGTTTTCGTTTTTACATGAATAGAGCAGAAGAATTGATATTATGAAAACCACATTTTTCAAAAGATGAGTTCTTTTTCGTTTATACGCTCTAATATGGCCTTAGAAGCCCTTCTTTTTAAATCTTCTGACTCGAATTTTCCTTTCAAATCTCCAATAGCCTCAACAAAATGATATTTTCCGTCCTTGTATCTCAGTAAAACATCATATCGATCAAATTTATCGTTGCCTAAATCATCAAATACTGCGACAATTAAATCATCTATTTCGTTGGGACGGGAAATTCGTTCAACTAAATAGCCTACTATACCATTCATTAAAACAAGTTTTCCCCTTTCTCTCACAAAAATTAAAAGCCTTCTGTAGGGATAGTTGTTAACTCCTGCTTTAATTTGCAAAAGAAAGGCGTCATCAATTTTCCGTTTGTGGTTGTAAGGGTAAAAATTGAAAAAACGCGAACTGCATGGCGTTGAACCATCACTTATTGAATCGCTGTAGTTTGGATTGCATAAATGGGTCTCAATCAATAAATCATAATAGATTTTGTCATCAAAACCTCCTATTTTAAATAAAGCATCGGTTTTTATGGTGTCTGGGTTGAAATTTTCGGGTAAATCATCGGGTGAATGAATTGGAGCGCTATCGCTATTTAGCTCTTTCTTTTGTTCTATTTCACCAGGGTACTCCATAAATGCAATGGTGTCCTCATTCTTTTCCTCTGAATCATCAGTACAAGAGAAAAGTAAAAATAGAATTGATATGGAAATGAGTCTCAGTTTCATATTTTTTCAATAGTTCCACCGAGGGTTACTTTTTGCGTTACCTTCGGATTACCCGTATAGCTTATTGTCCCACCGCTGGTTACATTTGCATTTAAAACTTCTATTGGAGCACATATGATTTCACCCCCTAAAGCAACGTTTGCATTCACTTCTTTAGAAATTAGTCTTACAGAAGCTATGGTTCCGCCTGTTTTAACTGTGGGTTCAAAGATTGGAGTTTCTCCATTGATACTTATGGAGCCTCCTTTTGTTACTTCCGCCTTTACTAGGGGTGCATAAACTTTATCCACCACAAATTTACCGCCGGAGTCTGCTTTGTAACTAACCGTGGAGGTAAAAGTTCCTGCATCTCTTACTTTCACCTGAGCACCTCTTCTTGCTTCTATTGCTGAAATTAAACCAGGGTGAAAGAGCGTTAATTCAATACCTACTTCTTCAACGAAACTGCCGCTATATTTTATCGTAAGCGTTTTTTGACTATAAGAAAAAGATAAATTGTCCAAGTTTGCTTTGGATCCAATTTTGTCAACGATGGCTTCTTTTCGATCTGAGCTTATAACTTCAAGGGGAAAGTTTCCTATCACTATCAAACGTTCAAAATTAGACAGTTCGAATGCGGTCACTTCCTGTGCATAATGGGATGAAAACAAGCCAAATGAAAAGGCGATAAATATTAAAAACTTCATTTAATCGCTAGTTTAGAATACGTAATTACTTTGGTTAACTGCATCGTTTAATGCGGTTAAATTGAGGTTGGTTCTAATGTTGTTGTTTGAAAACCATTCAACCATTTTTTCTGTAGGCATATTTCCGACCAAATCATCTTTTGCCATAGGACATCCGCCAAAGCCTCTTATTGCACCGTCAAATCTTCTGCACCCTGCATCATAGGCTGCTTTAACCTTCTCTTGATAAGTGTCAGGAGTGGTGTGTAAATGAACTCCAATCTCAGCATTTGGTAGTTCAGGAAGTATTCCATTCAAAATACTAGTGATTGTTCCAGGTTCTGAAACACCAATTGTGTCAGAGAGTGATAAAATATCGATTCCTAGTTCTTTGTTGAGTCTTGAAGCCCACTTTAGGACTGTTTCAGTGTTCCAGTCGTCACCGTATGGATTTCCAAATCCCATGGATAGATAAACAACTAGTTTTTTGTTTGAATTGATTGCTGTATTTTGAATGTTCTCCAGTCGATTCAAGCTTCCCTCAATGGATGTGTTTGTATTTCGCTGTTGAAATGTTTCCGAGATAGAGAAGGGGTAGCCTAAATAATCAATTTCTTCAAATGTAGCTGCGTCCTTAGCACCTCTTTCGTTAGCCACAATAGCTAATAATTTTGATTGTGTTTTTGAAAGATCTAGTTTGTCTAAAACACTTGCGGTGTCTCTCATTTGAGGAATTGCTTTTGGAGAAACAAAACTTCCAAAATCTACTGTGTCGAAGCCCACTTTTAATATTTCATTGATGTATGAAATCTTCGTTGTTGTTGGAATGAATTCACTAATTCCTTGCATAGCATCTCTAGGACACTCAATTATTTTTAAATTTTCCATAGTTACGAATATAGTAAAAGCTTATGATTTTAATAAGGCTTCGTTTATTTTCTTGATTAATTTAGGGCCTTCATAGATGAATCCAGTGTATAATTGTACAAGTGATGCGCCAGCTTCAAATTTTTCTAAAGCGTCTTCTGCAGAATGTATTCCACCAACACCTATGATTGGAAAACTAGCATTGGAATTTTTATGTAGATAACGAACAACTTCTGTAGATCTTTTTGTTAAAGGTTTTCCAGAAAGACCTCCAGCTCCTATAGATTCGACATTTTTTGTCTTTAAGTTAGACCTGTCAATTGTTGTATTTGTTGCGATGATACCATCGATTTTTGTGGTGGCAACAATATCTATAATATCGTCTAATTGTTCGTCGGTGAGATCAGGAGCAATTTTTAATAATATTGGTCGCTGAACGCTTTTGGAAGCATTTAACTTTTTAAGCGTAATAAGGAGGGCTGTTAGTGGCTCCTTGTCTTGAAGCTCACGCAAATTAGGCGTGTTTGGAGAACTCACATTGACAACGAAATAGTCTACGTATTGATAAAGTGCTTCAAAGCATTTTACATAATCATCGACCGCGTTTTCATTTGGAGTAATTTTATTCTTACCAATGTTTCCTCCAATAATAAGTTTAGTTTTTCGGTTTTTCAGTTCTTCAACCAGTGCCTCCAAGCCGTCATTGTTGAAGCCCATCCTGTTGATGATGGCCTCGTCTTCCACCAATCTGAACAAGCGTTTTTTGGGGTTTCCATCTTGCGCTTTAGGTGTAACGGTTCCTACTTCGATAAATCCAAAACCAGTATATTCTAAATCATTAAAAAGCTTTCCGTTTTTGTCAAAGCCAGCCGCCAAGCCTACTGGATTTTTAAATTTCAAACCAAATAGTTCTCTTTCAAGCCTTTTGTCTTCTAACACAAACCACTTTTTCCATAGAGCTTTCATTCCAGGAATGGAGAGTGTTGTTTTGATAAGTTTAAAAGTAAAATAATGGATTTTTTCTGGGTCGAAAAGAAAAAAGAAGCGCTTAATTGATGCGTACATATTAAACTGAGTTAATTGTTTTCACAAAAATAGAAATAAAAAAAGGTGAGGGGTCACCTCACCTAATAATATTTCATTTAATCCGATTTTAGAATTTCGTTCTACCGTTCCATCTACCTCTAGACATTCCTCTAGTTTTCTTGTAAGTGATGTTTCTGGTTACGGTCAGGTTTGTGAAAATATAAGCATCCTTATCATCCGGGTTTCCTCTTTGTTGTCCAGCAGTAAACCAAGTGTGATTTTCTATCGATGGATCTGCTGCGTAAACTGCATCTTTCCCTACTTTTTTGGCTAATACTTCAGGGTCGTAGTAATCCGTACTTACGTCATCTATGTAATCGGTGAATGTTTTGTTGAATGAAACTTCCATTCCCAATCTCCAGAATTTTCCAATTGCGAATTTTAAACCAATTCCCATGGGTATGGCTATACTAAATTTACCATATTCTTCCTGACCTCCTGGTAAACCTTGTCCTTCGGTTCTAAGCGGTCTTAAATTTGTCCAAGAACCATTGATTTGCGTCTGTGGATTGTAATAAAACCCTGATATTCCCGAGAAAACGTATAGCATATCGGCTTTCGTTGACCTTCCTTTAGTACCTAGTCGAGAGTATCTTGCTCCTCCTTCCTCTTTTGATAATACTATAAACTCAACACGTTGACTTAATTCTAAAATTGGGGATCTAAAAGATAGGTTTCTACTTCTTCTAATTACTTCATCTGTATTCGCATCTGCTCCAGAGACAATTCCAAATTGCAATTGGGTTGAGGTAGCCCATCTTGGATGAAATCGAAATCTATATCCAATTCCACCACCTATTCTAGTGCTAGATAAATCTAAATCGACCAATGATTTTTGCGTACCCTCTCTGTTTAATCCTCCTAAATCTCCTAAGAAATGAGTAGAACCGATATTGAAAAATACCTCATGTTTGTTTAGAGACCAATTTTTGGAATTCCCGAAACCACCACTGTTTTGGCCAAAGACGATGCTTGAGCTGAGCACAAGGAAAAAAAGTAGAATTCTTCTCATTTATTGTTTTTGACGAGTTTCTTAGTATTTAAAGATACAAATATATAAAGTAATCTTCAAAAAATCAAACTAAAATATTCAATTCAAGCCAATTATTGCTTAATTCAAATACGAGTTTTTTAATAATTGCTTTGTAGTTCACTACTTAATTAATCTGTAATTCATTCAAGTTAGCGTAAACACCGTTCTCTTTCACTATCAGCTCTTCGTGAGTTCCTTGTTCAACTACTTTACCATTTTCCATTACTAGAATAGTGTCCGCTTTTCTAATGGTTGAAAGTCTGTGTGCAATGATAAATGAAGTTCTATTTTCCATTAATCGGTCCAGTGCTTCCTGCACTAATCTTTCTGATTCAGCATCAAGTGCTGATGTAGCTTCATCTAAAATTAGAATGTTTGGATCTTTTAGAATAGCCCTAGCAATAGCAATTCTTTGTTTTTGTCCACCTGAGAGTTGTATTCCGCGATCACCAACTTCGGTTTCAAATCCTTCTGGAAAAGAAGAAATAAAGTCAAAGGCATTGGCTTTTTTTGCAGCCATTTCAACTTCTTCATCAGTGGCGTCTTGCTTTCCAAATAAAATATTTTCTTTTATTGAACCACTAAATAGAATAACTTCCTGTGGAACAAGTGCCATGTTTTTTCGTAAATGATTTAAATCGTAATCTTCCACATTGTGTCCATCTATCGTATAGGAACCAGAAGTAGGGGAGTAGAACCTTTGTAGTAAAGATGCAATTGTCGATTTTCCAGCTCCTGATGCTCCTACCAGGGCTATCTTGTCTCCGCGTTTAGCAGAAAATGAAAGCTCATTTAATACCTTAAATTCAGGTCTCTGAGGATAATGGAAAGAGACTTTCTTAAATTCAACATCTCCATGAATTGCTGCTTCGTTTTTACCCGTGTGAATTTGTTCTTCTGTTTTTTCTGCAATAATATTCATTAAGTGCTCAGTTGACCCGATTGCTTTTTGCATAGATGCATAGAGATCCGGTATTGATCCTATGCTTGCGCCCATGAATACGGTAAACATGACAAAAGCAAAGAAATCTCCTTTGTCTAGCGTAGCGTCTGGTCCTACAGTCATATGTAGTCCTTGCCAAATGATGAAAATAATGGCTCCGAAAAGACATGTAATTATAAAAGAAATGAATAGACCTCTCCAGTTTCCACTCTTAATGTTTAATTTCTTAATCGTTTCAATTGAATTTCTGTATTTCGCAATCATGAATAATTCATTCGTAAATGTTTTTACGTTGGTTATTCCCATTAAACTTTCTTCAATGATTGAGTTCGAGGTAGCTGAGTGATCTTGTGCTTTTTTGCTTAGTTTTCGTATGAATCTTCCAAAAACTACTGCTATTAATGCCATTACAGGTACGGTTGCTAGCATTATTAAGGCGAGTCTCCAGGAAACAATAGTAATGAAAATAATAGATCCTATGATGATGATCACTTGTCTGAATAATTCTGCAACCGTAGTTCTTAAGGTGTCTTGAATTAAAGTGATATCTGCTGCAATTCTACTTGTTAATTCACCAACCTTATTCTTGTTAAAGAAGTCCATTGGCATATATATCAATTTATCGAAAGCGTCTTTACGAATGTCTCGCATTGTTCTTTCTGTTACTTTTGTGAAGATAACGACCCTAAAAAAAGAAGCAACACTTTGTATTATTAGTAGGACGACGAGTAATAAGGCAACACTATTAATGTTATCTAGGTTTAATCCGTTGAGCAGATCTTGGTTGCTTGGATTTGATGTTTCTGATGGAAGGTCGCTACCAAGTAATTGCCCTAGTAGATAAGGAAATAGCAAGCCAGCAGAAGAGGAAATAATTAAAAACACCCAGCCCAGTAGGAAATAGGCTCTGTAGGGTTTGAGGTAGCTAAAGATTTTCTTCGCTTTTTGTACGGACTCTTTACTTAGTTTGATTCGTTCTTTTTTCTTGCCTTTTGGTTTAAGCATGCTTAATGATATATGTAATTGTAACTAAATTTAATTTGCAAAGTTAATGTAAGAAGTGTGGATATCGATTAAAAAATAATATTTTTGCATTTGCGTTTTGTTTAATACAAAAAAGCACTATCTTTGCCAACCTTAAATAGAAAGAGAATTTTAATTTATAATAAAATAGGTCATGAAAAGAACATTTCAACCATCACAGCGTAAAAGAAGAAACAAGCATGGATTCCGTAGTCGTATGGCTACTAAGAATGGACGTAGAGTATTAGCTGCACGTCGTAAGAAAGGAAGAAAAAGTTTAACAGTTTCTAGCAATAAGTTAGCAAAACGCTAGGCACTTATAGATAATATTGTTAATAGTCCATCAATTTCAGGTGGGCTTTTTTTGTTTAATAGTACTTTTTTTATTATTCCACTCAATACTACAGAATTATGTGGCTTTTGATAATTTTAAGTGTCATAATCTTGAAATTTGGTTGAAATAAGATTAATTTAGTGCCGAAATAAATAAGTCAAATAATGAATTTACACGAATATCAAGGGAAATCAATTTTAAAAAGTTTTGGAGTAGCTATTCAGGAGAGCGTTGTTATTGATAACGTTGCTGATTCTGTAGCCAAAGCAAAAGAATTAACGGAAAAAACAGGTACTGAATGGTATGTTGTTAAAGCGCAAATTCACGCAGGAGGTCGTGGGAAAGGAACGATTGAAGAAACAGGTTCTCACGGAGTTGTTTTAGCGAAAGGAATTGACAAAGTAGAGGAGGTTGTGAAAGGGATCTTAGGTGGTCACCTTGAAACAGCTCAAACAAACGGAGTAGCTAAAAAAGTGAATAAAGTAATGATTGCTGAGGATGTTTATTATCCTGGTGAGAGTGAAACTTCTGAAATCTATATGTCTGTCTTGATGGACCGTGATAAAGGTAGAAACGTTATCATTTATTCTACAGAAGGAGGAATGGATATCGAAACTGTTGCTGAAGAGACTCCACACCTTATCTTTAAGGAGGAAGTAGACCCACGTGTAGGTTTGCAAGGTTTTCAGGCAAGAAAGGTAGCCTTCAATTTAGGATTGAGCGGAAAAGCATTTAAGGAAATGACAAAATTTGTTAGTTCTTTATATAATGCATACATCGGTTGTGATGCATCAATGTTTGAAATTAACCCAGTGCTGAAAACATCTGACGATAAAATTATCGCAGTTGATGCGAAAGTAACTTTGGATGCATCTGCATTATACCGTCATAAAGATTATGCAGAAATGCGTGACAAAACAGAGGAAGATCCTGCGGAAGTTGAAGCGGATGAGGCTGGATTGAACTTTGTGAAACTAGACGGAAACGTTGGTTGTATGGTAAATGGTGCAGGACTAGCGATGGCGACAATGGATATAATCAAGCAATCAGGTGGTAATCCAGCGAACTTCTTGGACGTTGGTGGTACTGCTGATGCTGCTCGTGTTGAGAAGGCGTTCGAAATCATTCTTAAAGATGATAACGTGAAAGCCATCCTAATCAATATCTTTGGTGGTATCGTAAGATGTGATCGTGTAGCACAAGGTATTGTTGATGCATACAAAAACATGGGTGGAATTCCTGTTCCTCTTATCGTTCGTTTGCAAGGAACAAATGCTGTTGAAGCAAAGCAATTAATTGATGATTCAGGTTTAGACGTTCACTCTGCTGTTCTTTTACAAGAAGCTGCGGATCTAGTGAAGAAGGTCTTATCTTAAATCTTAGGATGTAACATATTAAAATTAGGGAGCATTCATTTGTTCCCTTTTTTCTTTTAGGAGACTTTTTTAGAAATTTTATTAGCTGGAAAATGATAATTTATAAAACAAAAGAAGAAATAGAGTTGATGAGAGCAGCTGCTCAGGTAGTGAGTAGAACGCTTGGGAAAGTTGCTGAGGCAATTGATGTAGGTGTGACCACACTGGAGTTAGATACGATTGCTGAAAATTATATTCGCTCTCAGAATGCTGAGCCTGGTTTCCTAGGTTTATACGATTTTCCTAATACTTTGTGTATTTCTGTAAACGATGAAGTTGTTCATGGATACCCAAGAAATGAGCCCATAAAAGATGGTGATATTGTCTCTGTAGATTGTGGTGCTATTTTAGACGGATATTATGGCGATCATGCCTATACTTTTGCAGTGGGTAATGTGTCGGAGGAAAAGTTAAGGTTGCTGAAAGTAACTAAAGAATGCTTGGAGATCGGAATAGCTCAAACTAGAGTAGGTAACAGATTGGGAGATATTGGTTACCATATTCAAAAACACGCCGAAGATAATGGATACGGTGTGGTTAGAGAGTTGGTTGGACATGGAATAGGACAAACTATGCATGAAGAGCCTCAAATTCCAAACTATGGTCGTAGAGGCAGGGGTAAAAAAATTAAAGAAGGGTTAACCATTGCCATTGAGCCCATGATAAATATTGGTACCGAGCAAATTAGGTATTTAGAAGATAATTGGACGATTGCAACAGGAGATGGACAGGCCAGTGCGCATTTTGAACATGATGTTGCGGTTGTAAATGGAGAACCAGATGTGCTGTCTACTTTCAAATATGTTGAAGAGGCATTAGCAAAGAAAGATAATGTCTCTTAACCTAAGGTTTGAGCTGAAATCGGCAGATGTAAAAATTGAACTGTTTTTAAAGAAAGTTGTTCATATTTTAATGTGCTGATGTTTTCGCATCAGACGGTTAAAAATTAGGGGAGCAACAACAAAAAGGAATGGTTTCAATTGTGATAAGTTTTTGTTCAGGTACTAGTGAGTAATTATGTAAATTTTTAAGGATATGGAAGCTTTACGAAAGTCGGTTATTATAGGTAGTTTGATTTATGGGTTGTATGGTTTGGTAAGTCTTTTTGATTTGGGGACTTTTATTCCACCAATTCCGCTTAAGCCTTTTCTTTTTGCTGCCTTTCTTATTGCCTATGTTTCTGTTTCACGGAATGACTTCTCTCCATTATTAAGAATTTCTCTTTTGGTTTGGATGGTGTCTTTGATTTTTGTTGGGCAATATTTCGTGGAAATCTTTTTTGATTATGAAATGGTCGACTTTTACATTAATAATGTAGAGCCTTTTGTGCTAATGGGAGCCATTGCCGCATTTATTGCGTTAACTTATATGTTAGTGCTTGAGATGGGGTATAGGTCAACAAAATTTTATTTACCACTTATTATTTCTTCTGCGATTATTCCTTTAACGATTATCTTGAAGGATCAAATTGTATTTGATTGGGGGATGATTTTAGTGGCTATTTTATTTTTTATATTCGAAAGGTTGGGTAAAAACGAAGAAAGAGAAGAAAAGTATGAAAAAATATTGTTGGTTTTAAATGGAGTTGCAGTAATAACTATCATTGAACGAATAACTTACATTTTGTAGGTATTTATTTTTAAAAAAAACATCTACTTTTTTCATTAAAATGATTTGAATAGTCTAAGTAATTCGTATTTTTGCAGTCCGCAACGGAACAGGTTGCGACAAACATTCAAACGGAATGTTTGGTTTTGAAAAACGGAGAGATGGCTGAGTGGCTGAAAGCGGCACCCTGCTAAGGTGTTATACGGGCAACTGTATCCAGGGTTCGAATCCCTGTCTCTCCGCATCGTGTCGACAAATTGAGTTTTAAGAATAGCAACTATTCGAAAAATAAACAAACAGTAAAGAGTTGATTTTAAATCAAATAAAAAAGATTTAAAAATAATTAAAAAAACTGCTTGTTAACTTAAAAAGAGTTACTATCTTTGCCGTCCGCAAGTGAAACATTAACATGCGTCACTTTGAAATAATAGAATTAGAATCTGCGCTTTCGCCCAAGAAAGTCAGATAGTTCGGTAAAACGTTACTGAATAAAAATTTTAATCAAAAGACCAGTTCGGGGTGTAGCGTAGCCCGGTCATCGCGCCTCGTTTGGGACGAGGAGGTCGCAGGTTCGAATCCTGCCACCCCGACAAGGGGATGATTGATTTCATCCCCTTTTTTTGATTAAAAGTGTGTTTCGCACTAGTTTAAAACTAGGGCTCGTAGCTCAGCTGGATAGAGCACCTCCCTTCTAAGGAGGCGGTCAAAGGTTCGAATCCTTTCGGGCTCACTAAGAATAAAAGCTTTCACGATAGTGAAGGCTTTTTTCGTTTTGTAGAAGTCTGTAAGCTTGAAAAGCTTACAAGGTTCTACAAAACGAAAAAAGACTAGTGTTCCTTAAGAACACAAAGCTTTTATTCGGAATTCGGAGCCGTTAAGGATCTATAATCCTTTCTTTCTGAATGGCTCATCATTTTTAGAAAAGCTTACAAGGTTCTACAAAACGAAAAAAGACTAGTGTTCCTTAAGAACACAAAGCTTTTATTCGGAATTCGGTGCCGTTAAGGATCTATAATCCTTTCTTTCTGAATGGCTCATCATTTTTAGAAAAGCTTACAAGGTTCTACAAAACGAAAAAAGCCTAGTGTTCCTTAAGAATACAAAGCTTTTATTCGGAATTCGGTGCCGTTAAGGATCTATAATCCTTTCTTTCTGAATGGCTCATCATTTTTAGAAAAGCTTACAAGGTTCTACAAAACGAAAAAAGACTAGTGTTCCTTAGGAACACAATGCCTTTTTTTAGAATCAATAGGGGACTGTTCTCTCTAAGCTTCTTAAGATTGCTCCAATTAAAGTTTTATCGTAATTTTTAAAGAATATCTTTCTGTTCATTGTACACAAATAAAAAGAGCCTCCTCACGGAAGCTCTTCTTTATATGGTTTCTTACTTTTAGCACGTAAGGCTTTAAATACTTTTCTTTGCCAGGTACCAAGTTGTTTTTTCAACGGAATCATCAACTAATCTTTCGTCTAATGCTTCCAGTGTGCTTGGTGCAGGCACAATTACTTTATCTCCGCGCTGCCAGTCTAATGGCATTGCTACTTTGTGTTTATCTGATGTTTGCAGCGCATCCAACGAACGAAGTATTTCATCCATATTACGACCTACGTTTAATGGGTAATACATGATTAAACGTATTTTCTTTTCGGGATCGATAAAGAAAACTGCTCTTACTGCAGCCGTTTCACTTTCATTGGGTTGCAGCATTCCGTAAAGCTTTGAAACATTCATGTCGATGTCTGCAATAATTGGAAAGTCAAAATATACTCCCGTGTTTTCTCTCACATTTTGTACCCATCCCAAGTGAGAATGAATACTGTCTATACTTAGGCCTAAAAGCTCTGTGTTTAAAGCATCGAATTCAGGCTTTCTTACTGCGAAACCACTCATTTCAGTTGTGCAAACCGGTGTGAAATCAGCAGGGTGAGAAAACATGACTACCCACTTGTCTTTGGCGAACTCTGACATTTTCATTTTCCCTTTTGTGGTCACCGCTTCAAAATCTGGTGCAACATCACCTATTCTTGGCATTGGATAAACTTTTTCAACGCATTCTTCTTGATTTTCCATCTCTATTTATTTTTTAGTTAATTATCTATTTCTTATTTATGCTAAGGTACTGGATTCTTTGCTCTTGCACGGTAACCTTTGATACTTTGGGAAGTACATACCAATTCGCTAAACATTAATAATTAACCTAAACGTTCTTCCCTTTCATCATTCTGTTCCAATATAAATAAGGCAACATGAATTTCTTAAACATCCACAGTCTCCAATGTTCTTTTGAGCTGTCCGTGATCAGCATTCGCTTTAACTTTGGATCCGGTGTAAAGTTTCCTTCGTAATCGAATTCAGCGAGAACCATTTTACCATAGTCTGTTACTAAAGGGCAGGAGGAGTAGCCCTTGTAAGATTTTGAACCTAATTTTTTATGATTAATAAGCATTGCTATATTATCCGTAATGATAGGTACTTGTTTTCTCACAGCAGCTCCAGTTTTGGCCGTTGGCAAGGCGGCTACATCACCAATCCCGAATATATTAGGATACTTTTTATGTTGTAAACTATGAATATCAACATCTAGCCATCCTGCTTCATTTACCAAATTGGACTCTCTTACAAATTTTGGCGCTACAGAGGGTGGTGCGGTATGAAGCATGTCAAAATGAATACCATAAAGGCCATCTTTCTTCGTTACTTTCACATCTTTGTAATTATATTGGAATGATTCATCGATGTATTTTCCGTCATTTTCCCCCGACATGACAATACAGCCACCGGCTTTGATATCTTTGGTTAAATCATACCAAGCGATTTGTTTTTCACCGTCAACTTTTACAAGTTTGTGATTGAATCGTAAATTAATATCCTTTCGCTCAACTACTTTCATTAGGGTGTCTGCAATGACCTTTGTTCCAAAAATAACTGTTCCAGCGGTAGCAAATAAAATTTCTGATTTAGATCTAATGTTATTTTTACGCCAATAGTCCTCTGCTAAATACATGATTTTTTGAGGAGCACCTCCGCACTTGATTGGGGTTGCTGGTTGAGTAAATAATGCAACGCCTCCTTTAAAGTTTTTCACCACATCCCAAGTGTGCTTTGGGTTGGTATAATTACTGCAAACAACACCTTTATCCATTGCGTCTCCCAATCCAGGAACAAGACTAAAGTCATAGGCCAATCCAGGAGCTACAACTAAATAATCGTAACTAATATCTCCAGAATTGTCGGTTTTTATGCTGTTTTTATCTGCTTCAAATTCAGTAACTTTATCCTTAATCCAATCAGCGCCTTTCGGAATCATTTCAGCCATTGGTTTTGCGGTTTTGTCAAAGCTATAAGTTCCGGCTCCAACCAAGGTCCAAGCTGGCTGATAATAGTGTGTATCAGCAGGTTCAATAATGGCTATGCTTTTCGATTTTTTTTGTCTTAAAAGTTGAGCGGCCGACATAATACCAGCGGTTCCACCTCCTATAATTAGGATTTCGTAATGTTTTTTCATTGAGCTTTTAGTTTTATGATTTAAATCATAAACTTAACTGCTTTAAAACCAATTTAATGTAACTATTGTTACTTTGAGTTGAATTTCTTAGTAATTCATTAACCGAAATGACGTTGTTTTTTTCTCGTTTATCCGCTAACTCTTAAAGCGATCATCCTTTCCATCGTTGAAAATCAAAATTTTCAACAAGGGAAAGGATCCTGCCAAATTAAAGAGGAAACCATTTTCTATTTTAATTTATTAAGCTGATGGTAAAATTTCCGACAAGCATTTGTATTAATTTTTCACTATTGTTTTAATCCACTGATTCCCCGTGTTATTCGTTATTTTTACGATGTAAAAACCAGATTCATAATTACTTATGTTAATTTTTGTTTGGATGTTAAAGCTTTTTGAAAGAACCGATTTCCCTTGCATGTTAATGAGCTGAATATTATTTTTACCTTGATTGTTTATCGTTATATTAATCTCATTGCTCGACGGATTAGGGAAAACATCCAATGTTATTGCTTCTGATTCCTTTTGTGTTGATAAATAATTTTCATCTTTTACATTAACTCCCACATTGTTGATAATCCAATTATTTGGATCTATTTCAGCACTGGTCACTTCCCCACCAATGCTTGGAATAACAAAGTGATCACTGTTACTGGAAATATTGATTCTTATGGTTGTATCCGCTAGTCCTATTCTGCTAAACTTAATTTCTAAAGGATTGGTGAATGTAGGGGTAGAACTAGAACTGGTGTGGCTAATTTCAAAATATAAGTCGTTACCTATTGTGTTATACCTTGTGCTATAAGTGGGGAAACCTTCACCAAAATACCATTGGTCAAACGCATCATCAAAATTAACAGTTGACATCATATTTAATTGATTTCTTACATCTAAGCCTATGGCTAGACTGTCTTTATAATTTATTTGAAATTCTTTTAGCGCTTGAAAAAACAATGAATCATCATTCATTAAAAATCTTAATGTATGAACGAAGGCTGCTCCTTTGTCATACGACAAGCGCCCGCTAAAAATGGCAGCTGCATTTAAACTATCGGTTACCCAAATACTACCACCCGGAATACTTTTTACATTATCATGCACATCATTCATATTTGCTGGTGCTTGAGCTGGATATAGATACTCAAGTACTAAATGACTTGCATATGAGGCGAAGCCTTCATTCACCCAAATGTCTGACCACGAAGCACAAGTTACATTGTTTCCCCACCACTGATGTCCTAGTTCATGTGCGGTTAAACCTTTTTCGAAAAATCCTTGAGTGGTCATTGTTTGGTGCTCCATACCACCACTCAAAGGTGCCATGCAATGACCGTATTTTTCGTCATCATAAGGGTATCTACCAAACAATTCAGCGAATAGCTCCATAAAGTTCACAGTTTCGTCTATATCACTTTGGAAATAAGGAAGTGTTGAAGGATTGTTGTAAATATAGTTTTGGATGACTACTGGATTTGGAGAGCCTACAGGGTTAGCAGTAACATTATACTCAACATATTCGGCAACCGCAACAGAGATCAAATAGTAGGCAATAGGGTGTCTGTGAAACCATTCGTAACGAGAAGTTCCATTTCCTAGATTAACAACATTTTCTAATACACCATTTGAGCCTGCTTTACAGTTATTTGGAACAGTGATTTTTACTGATACACTGTCTGCTTTATCTCTTAAATCTTGCTTAACAGGAAACCATTCATAGGCAGAAAAGGGTTCCGATAAAGACCAAGTAACTTGATTTCCCCAAGAAGGAGAGGAATCGTTCGACATTCCCGATCCGCCAAATGGAGTGGTGGAGGAGTTGGGAGGCGTTCCATTATAATCTACCGCAATTTTAAAGTTTTGGTTTTGTAATAAATTCACAGGAACCTTTATTGTAGAACCAATTCTATTGAAAGGAGTGGGAGAGTTGTCTACTCTAATTTCAGAAATAGTAAAGCTTGAAAAAAGCTCAAAAAGAACAGAATCTAAATTTTCATTAGTTATTCCATGAATCTCACTTGTTCCTGCAATATCTGTTGATAGGTTATCCATGGTCACATCTAAAGCATAAAAGTGCACATCGTACTTTTTAGCTTGTGCTATTTCCTGAAGATTCAAGTTTGGACTTTTTAATTGAGCGTTCAAAAAAGCGTCTCTTTTAGAGCAGTATCGGTGGTTTTCTTGGGATAATACCGAAAAGTTGAATAATATGGAAATGGTGATCAAAAGAAAACCGCGATTATATGTGTTCATAGCTACTTTTTTGTTTAAAAATTGAGTTTAAAATTATTGTTTGTTCTCCTTTTTGCCTGTAATGCTAATATGGAGAGGAATCGGGCTGAGCTTAAAGTTTCAACTGATAGCGTCTTTTTCAGAATTTGCTTAGCTCGCATTTGTTATTTACTGAGTTGGTACTTACTATTTTTACTGGCTCCTAAATTTATTTAAAAATGTGGTAAATCTCCTCCGGCGCACTACTTATTTGAATTTTAGTCGCTTTAAAATGATTAATTGTCTTCTTTATCGTCGTTTGTGAATAAGCCTTTAAACTTTTCCCAGAAAGTTCTATCGTCTTGTTCTTTGGCTATGTCCTTTAGACTTATGGTGTTGTCTACTTCTGCTTCATAGGCCTTGATGAAAGCATTTCTAAAGATATTCACAATTGTAGCTCCTATTTCAATGTTGGGATCATCTATTTTCCCTGAGATTGGAATTTTTGTTCCTGTTCTGTCCTTTTTTAAGTTTTTAGTGATGTTAAATGTTAGACCTACAAACGCTTGCCAAAAACCGTTTAAGACTGGCGTGTCATCTTTAAAATTGAGGACTTTAACTTCGTTTAAAATAGGTTTGACATAGCCTTTAGCTTCTCCATCCAACATTGCGAATTCAGAAGCAAGTGCAAATTCTCCACGTTCAAAATCGAAATTGGCATAAGCCATTGTAAAAGCATTCAACTCTAATAAATCTACTTTTTTGATGTCTATATTTAAGTCCATATCAGGTAAATCCTTCAGGATATTTAAATCTCCTTCAACATGGAGGTTTCCGTTGTTTAAAACCTTAGAAGTTAATTTCAAATGAGAAGGTAAGGCCTTCTCTTCGTCTGTGGAGTTTGTGAGGTTTTCAACAGCCAGTTGAATCTCTGTCAATTTTAAGTTTACTGGTGGCTCAGAAACCATATTTTCAAATTCAATTTGGCCTTTGTTAATTACAAATCGGTTGATTTTAAGTGGTATAAAGTCTATAATTGGTTCAACCCATGAAGCATCTCCTGTTTGTTCTTCCTCTTCAGTTTTACCATCAGCAAAATAAAGTTCTAGTTGATCTAGAATAATCTCACTAACAATGGAACCGTGAAAAATGGCTCTCCATTCAACAGAGATATCTGCATTCTTACAATAAACAAAAGGTTTGGTTACAGCATTTTCAGTAATTTTTATTTCAAACTCTTGTAAAACCATGGCACCACGAAAAATAGATAAATCAAGATCTCCCAATGTGCATTCATAACCTTCAACTTCATTTACTGCCGCTACTAGTTTATCTTTTAGAAAAAAGGGAAGCCAAATTCGAACGCCTATAATGAGTAGAATAAACACAAATAGTATGGTTCTTCTTCTTCGTTTTTTTGGATTTGAAGGGTAGATGGTTTCTTTTAATTGGTTCATAAATGTTATTTGTTAAATTTTTCCTTAAAGTTATTATGGGTAATTTGTTCGCTGACAATTAGTTCCTTTCTAAAATAGTAATTTTATTTAAAATTATAACAAGACAAAAAGACAATGACCTTTGGATTAATCAATTACTCACTCCAAGGAAAAATCACCGATTTGGATTTTATTGCATTTATTTTCAGTAGCTTGTGTTTTGTAGTGAGTGAAGATTCAGGAGAGCAAGAAATACGTAACTGATGATAAAAGCTGATTTCAATTAACACTTTTTATCTGTTTTATGTTTTTTTTTGCTCAGAAAAAAGTGCTTTTAATTTCAATCTAACAATTTACACTATTTAGCATTATGCGCTCGCTTAGGTGAGCACAAATCTCTATATTTGATGAAAAATTTAATTATTATGAAGAAAACATTGTTTTTATTAGGTGGATTATTGATTAGTGTAGCAACTACAGCTCAAGTAAAGACTCCAGCGTTGAGTCCAAAAGCTGAAGTTGAGCAAACTGTTGGTCTTACAGAGATTGAAGTAGACTATTATCGTCCTTCATTGCGCGGAAGAGACATGCATAAGGATATTTTACCAGAAGGAAAAAAATGGCGTTTTGGTGCAAACAAAAATACTACAATATCTTTTGATACTGAGGTGAATTTTGGAGGAACTAAAGTTGCTGCGGGAGAGTATGCAATGTATGCTTTAGTCGGAGAGAAAGAATGGACAATTACACTTTATAATGGAACTGACAATTGGGGATTGCCTGCAAATTGGGATGCATCAAAAGTTGTGGCTGAAACGGTTGTTCCTGTAACAAAGAACAAAAATAAAGTAGAAACTTTCACGATTTCTTTTGATAATTTGGATGTTGACTATTTTGATTTAGTAGTTGAATGGGAGCACACTAAACTACCTATTAGAGTTGATTTGCCAACTAAGGAATTAGCAACTGCATCTATTCAGGCAGCCATGAAAGGAAGTCCATCTGGTCGTGATTATTACGATGCGGCAAACTACTATTTAAATGCAAACATAGAATTAGAAAGTGCGTTGGAGTATATTAATAAATCAATTGCTATGCACGACAATGCACCTTTTTACTACATCAGAAACAAAGCCTTAATTCTTGGTGCAATGGGAAGAAATGAGGAAGCAATTGAAACTGCAAAATTGTCTTTGAAAATGGCTAAAGAAGCAGGAAGCGAGGAGTACGTTCGTAAAAATGAAGAGTCAATCAAAAAATGGAGTAAATAAAACTTGGCTGGAGGTCAGTTGATTTAATTCATTGATGAAAATCAGCCCTTTCGAAGCAGGCAGTATTTCGTTGATTGAGATGAAGTTGTAAAAAAAGGGGCGATTGTAAAATCGCCCCTTCGTCTTTTCTGATAGAGAAATATAAACCCTAGTCAATATTTTCAATAACCATTGCAGAGGCACCACCACCACCGTTACAAATACCAGCAGCTCCATATTTACCACCGTTTTGTTTTAACACATTAATTAGTGTTACAATGATTCTAGAACCAGAGTTTCCAAGAGGATGTCCAAGCGCAACAGCACCTCCATTTACATCAACTTTTTCTGGGTCTATTCCTAAAATTTTAGTGTTTGCTAAACCAACCACAGAGAAAGCTTCATTCAATTCCCAAAAGTCAACATCGTCTTTAGAAATACCTGCTTTATCCAATGCTATAGGCAATGCTTTTGCTGGAGCAGTTGTAAACCATTTTGGCTCTTGTGAAGCATCAGCATATCCAACAATCTTAGCGATTGGCTTTAATCCGTGTTTTTCAACAGCTTCTTTGGATGCCAAAATCAATGCAGAAGCTCCATCATTTAATGTTGAAGCATTTGCTGCGGTTACTGTTCCTTCTTTATTGAAGGCTGGACGCAATGTTGGTATTCTGTCTAATTTTACGTTTGTATATTCTTCATCCACTGAAACAACAACCGGTTCTCCTCTTCTTTGAGGTACTTCAACAGGAACTACTTCTTCTTTGAATTTTCCTTCTTCCCAAGCTTTTGCTGCTTTTTCGTACGAGTTGATAGCAAATTTATCTTGATCTTCACGTGAGAATTTGTATTCTGTTGCGCATTCATCTGCACAAGAACCCATGTGAACTTGACCATATACATCAGTTAAACCATCTTTAATCATTCCGTCGGCCATCTTAATATCACCTAGTTTCTGACCATTTCGTGAATTAACGTAGTGAGGAACTTGGCTCATGTTCTCCATTCCACCAGCAACAACTATATGGTTGTCTCCTGCAAGAATTGTTTGAGCAGCTAATGATAATGCTTTCATTCCTGAAGCACAAACTTTGTTGACCGTTGTGGCAGGAACTTGATCAGAAATTCCGGCAAACATAGAGGCTTGGCGGGCAGGTGCTTGACCTAAATTTGCTGAAAGAACATTTCCCATGAAAACTTCATTGATGTCTTCTGTTTTAATGTTGGCTTTTGCAATTGCTCCTTTGATTGCAGTTGCTCCCAATTGTGTCGCTGAAACAGTAGATAAAGCTCCAAGGAAGCTTCCCATCGGTGTACGCACAGCTGAAATAATATAAACTTCTTTCATGATTCTGTTAATTTTCTTTTTAATTGGCACGAAAGTACAAAATTCTTCACTTTTAACATCATTATAAGTGAATAACTGCTTGTTGTGTCTCTTAAATGTTTAACAATTAGGATTTATTTAAAAATATCATCAATTTTGCGCCGATTTTAAATTACTGACATTTATACAAAAATATTGAGAATGAATTTTAAAGAAATTACCTTCCTAGGACTATTAAGTATTTTCACAATTCCAGCAATCATAGCTCAGGATGATTCGGAGTTACCACCTACAATAAAAGAACCTTCGAATTGGAAACTGGAAAGTAAATTTTCTTTGAATGTTACGCAATCCACTTTTACCAATTGGGCAAGCGGTGGT
This sequence comes from Brumimicrobium oceani, assembly GCF_003143775.1. GTDB lineage: Bacteria > Bacteroidota > Bacteroidia > Flavobacteriales_D > Crocinitomicaceae > Brumimicrobium > Brumimicrobium oceani. The sequence goes on from NZ_QFRJ01000001.1 coordinate 140,655, forward strand.
CGAAATAATGTTTCTGGACTAGGTTTTATCAATGCGATGGCAGATTATAAAAAGGACAGAATAAGATGGGCAAGCTCCTTATCAGCAGGTATTGGTGGAATTCAATATTTTGATGAGGATATTGAAAAAACAGACGATGTTTTGGATGTTCAATCAACTTTGTCCTATGGATTAAAAGATCCTTGGTTTCTTTCCTTTTTAGGTGGTTTTAGAACTCAATTTATAGATGGTTATTCGAATCCAGGAGATTCTGTCCGTTCCTCAACTTTTATGGCCCCTGGTTATGTGAATATCTCTTTGGGTATTGAATATATTCCTAATGACAATTTAAAAGTGCTGCTTTCTCCTTTGTCAGGAAAGCTTACATTTGTTCAAGACCAAGCATTGTCTGACTCTGGTGCATTTGGCGTAGCACCTGCAGAATTTAATAGTATGGGAGATTTAGTGAAATCTGGCGAAACTTTTAGAGCTGAATTAGGAGCGTATTTACGTATCATCTATAAGAAAGAATTAATGGAGAATATAGGGTTGAGATCTCGTGTTGAGTTCTTCTCTAACTACATGGAAAACCCGGAGAATATCGATGTTAACGGAGAGTTGATTCTTGATTTTAAAGTAAATAAATGGTTTTCTGCTAACTTACAATTGAACTTGGTTTACGACGACGATGTGAAGATTGAAGACAGAGACGGAAATGTAGGTCCAAGAACACAGTTTAAACAAGTTATTGGTCTAGGAATTAATTATCGTTTAGCTAATTTTGAAGAAAAGAAAAAGTAGGGAAACCTCCTTTTTAAACTTAAAGCCTTGACGTAACTGTTGGGGCTTTTTTCTTTTAGGAAAATGATTTGCGCTTGCGACCTTGTGAAGCACACGCAAATAATATTGACTAAATAAAAAGACAAGTAAACTAAAGTTTGGAAGCGGAAATGGTGGCTAAAATAGGCAACTAAAAATTATTTTCACCAACTTGATTTTTGTATCGTAATTTGTTGTAAAATTGAACCATGAATGACAGCCAATGGGATACTGTCGATTAGTTTAAACAATTAAAATTTCGAGTCATGGCAAAAAGTCAAGATGCTAAGAAAACTGAAAAAAAAGCGCCGCTAAAAACTCCAAAGGAGAAAAAAGCAGCAAAGCGTGAGAAGAAAGCGGGCAAATAATAGCCCTTATAAATGAGGAGATGCTACTTCAAATTTGGAGTAGCATTTTTATTTCCGGAAATCATACCAGAACTTCATTAATTCACTCCACTTGATTATCTTCGTGCTTATGAACAAAATAAGGATTCCTGCGAAAAATAGTATTGATGGTACGCTTACAATTCCTTCCTCCAAAAGTTATGCGCAAAGAGCAATTGCATTGGCGGGTTTGTCGAAATCCTCTGTTGTGATACGTAATTTAACAGACAGTGATGATGTGCTTGCAGCGCAAGGGATTATTGCTGCTCTGGGAGCTATATTTGTTCGGTCGGGAAAGGATTTGATTTTAAAGAGTGGAATTGATATGAATTGCGATTCCGAAATTTCGATTAACTGCAAAGAGTCTGGCCTGAGCACGCGCTTATTTAGTTCCTTCTCACTGCTGTTTGATGAAGACTTTACGGTAAATGGAGAAGGTTCAATTGCCCAAAGAACTATGGAGATGGTGATTGATGGATTGGCGGCTTTTGGCAAATCGATTGATAGTAATAAAGGGAAAATACCTTTGAAAATTTCTGGAAAAACCTTAAAAAAGAAGGTCGAAATAGATGGAAGTATTAGCTCTCAATTTCTTACTGGAGTTTTGATTGTTACCTCTTTTCTAAAACGGGATACAGAAATTAGAGTACCCAAATTAAAGAGTAAGCCCTATATAGAGATGACCTTAGATTTAATGCGGTATTTTGGTTTGAAAGTGGAGCATAAGGATTTTGAGATTTTTCAGATTAAAGGAAATCAAAGTATAGGTGAGGAGCTTGTTTATGAAGTGGAGGGAGATTGGAGTGCGGCTTCTTTTCACATTGTGGCTGCAGCTGTAGGCGGACATATTCAGTTGAAAGGACTAAAGGCAGATTCTCGACAGGGTGACAAGGTGATTTTGGATGCGGTAAAGCGAGCTGGAGCTTCCGTAGAGTGGAGGAATGGTGATTTGATTATTCAAAAAGATGAGCTTCTTCCTTTCGAATTTGATGCTGGGGAATGTCCAGATTTGTTTCCTCCATTGGCGGTTTTGGCGGCTTATGCCAGTGGAAAATCGACTATTTCTGGAGTTCACCGACTAAAGCACAAGGAAAGTGACAGAGGAATAACATTGCAGCAGGAATTCGCTAAAATAGGAGTGAGGATTGATTTGAATGGTGATGAAATGGTCATTCATGGGAAAGGAACTCCTATTGTACAGAAAGAAGTTACTTTCTCTTCTCATAATGACCATCGAATTGCCATGGCGATGAGTTTGTTGAGTATTGGAGCAGAAAAATCAATTTACATTGAACACGCTGGGGCTGTAGATAAGTCATATCCTGATTTTTATAAAGACTTTTTAACAATTTAGGAGAGCTATTTAGAGTATAGTGAATTAAAAAAATCGACATTAGGGAAATATGGAAGCGGTAAAAAAAGAGGTGATCACGGCAATAGAAAAGGAACTGGATGAAAGACTTGAAATTTCAACTCAAACTTTCAATGATGCTTTAGAGGCCCGTAATAACGACACGAAAAGCAGCGCTGGAGATAAATATGAAACCAGTAGAGCGATGATGCAACAAGAAATGGACAACGCCGATGCAATTATTCACCAAGTAAAAATGTATAAGAATGAACTGCGTAGATTGCCCATCGAAGAGAAGTCTGATCGGGTAATTTCTGGTAGTTTTGTTGAGACCGACAAAGGATTCTATTTTATAGGATTAAGTGTGGGGAAAATCGAGGTTCAAAATCAAATTGTTTATGCTATTTCGACGGCTTCGCCCTTGGGTAAGTTGTTGTTGCATAAGGAAGTGGGAGATGAAGTGGTGTTGAATAATAGGGTGCAGTCAATCAAGCGCATCATTTAATTCTCTTATTAAAGAATAAAAATCAGCTACTGCGGGCTTTTGGCATGCGATAGCTGAGTTTAGATTATTCTTTTAGTTTATCTCAAAGGAACTGGTTGATTTGCTGTTGTTTTCAATATTCCTTTTGGTGTAACCACGTAATGCAGTGGAATATCGTATTCATTGGGCTCTAAATCATCATGAATGTCAAACATCGTGAGTCCAATGAAGAGGGTTTCGGGAGCGCATTCTGCTAGAAATCTATCGTAAAATCCTTTGCCGTACCCTAATCGATTTCCATGTTGATCCACGGCGAGTAATGGAACGATGACAACCTGAATTTTCTTAACGTCGACATCTTCACCTGTAACGGGTTCTGGTATTCCGTATGCATTGTCTTGAAATTGCGTGTGGTCATCCAAGATTTTGTGGGTCATATTGTTTTTATCAAAATTGGAAACTGGAATACACACCCTGTTGTTTCGTCTTAATCTTTTCACCAAAGGAATTGTATCTACTTCTCTTAAGCGGTGAATGGGCAAGAAACAATGAATCAATTTGTGATTAAACATCCAGTTTCTTAAGAAATTATTGGTGATCTGCTGTGAATAGTAGATGCATTGTTCCGACGTAAAGTCTTTTCTCAATGCTCTATATTGATTGCGAATTTCTTCTCTTGTCATTACATTCCTGGTATTAGTCCTTTGGCAGAGTTGGCCATTTCTTTCTCGTTTGCTGCATCCGCGGCTTGTATTGCACGATTTAAGGCTACGCTTAAAAGGTCTTCTAGATCTTCTTTTTCCATTTGGTCTAAAGAAGTGTTGATGGAGAGCTTCGTTAATTTTCTGTTTCCATTCATTTCTACCTCAATGAGATTTCCTCCCGCTTCGCCTCGTACAATTATTGTGTCTAATTTCTCTTTTGAAAGTTGTGCTTGTTCTTGCATTTTTTGCAATTTAGCCATCATGTCTTTTCCGAACATATTTTTTGATTTTTGTTTTACAAAGATATAAAATGTTTGTGATTTCGTGGGTTTTGGGTGATTCGCTGCCGCTCATGGTTTTCTCGCAGATTTTCGCGGATTTTATTTGTTGGGTGATTTTTTTGAATAGGTGTAAAGTTGTTTCCAAAAAAAAGCCCTCACAATGTGGAGGGCTTTTAATATTTTTGGGAATGAAGTTTATTGAAAAACACCCATGTCTATAAATTTATTCATTCTTTTTTCACATCTTTCTTCTGGGTCAAGCTTCGAGAGTAAAGTGATTTGACGTTTGACTTCACGTTTTACTGTGGCAAACATTTCTTCTTTATTTCGATGTGCTCCGTTGATTGGTTCTTTGATTACGCCATCAACCAACTTTAACCTTTTCATGTCCTCCGAAGTTAGTTTCAAGGCTTCTGCTGCTTTTTCTTTGTAATCCCAAGATCTCCAAAGGATTGAAGAACAAGATTCTGGTGAAATAACAGAGTACCAAGTGTTCTCCAACATAATGACTTTATCGCCGACACCAATTCCTAATGCTCCTCCAGAAGCTCCTTCTCCGATAATAATACAGATAATTGGAACTTTAATGTTCATCATTTCATAGATGTTGCGCGCTATGGCTTCTCCTTGACCACGCTCTTCTGCTTCAAGACCAGGGAATGCTCCAGGTGTATCTATAAAAGTAACGATAGGTTTGTTGAACTTTTCTGCCATTTTCATTAATCGCAAGGCTTTTCTGTAACCCTCAGGATTCGCCATTCCGAAATTGCGGTACTGACGCATTTTGGTGTTCATTCCTTTTTGTTGACCTACAAACATCACTGTTTTTCCATCAATAGAACCCCAACCGCCAACCATGGCTTTATCATCAGCTACATTTCTATCGCCATGTAATTCTTGGAAATCACCATGTGTAATAGCATCAATGTAAGCCAATGTGTATGGACGTTCTGGGTGACGCGATAATTGTACTCGCTGCCATGGAGTTAAGTTAGAAAAAACCTCAATGGTCTTTTCCTCTAGCTTTTGTTCCAAAGCCTTGATTTTATCTGTCATATCCAACTCTGCATCCTGACCAATTTCTTGTGCTTTAGCAATTTGATCTTCCAATGCTTTCAACGGTTCTTCGAAATCTAAATATGTTGACATTTTTTATATTCTTTTTGAGCGCGGAAAGTTACAAAAAATTGTCAGCTATTTCTAAATTTGTACCATGATATCATTTCCAATTTGTAAAATTAACCTCGGATTGAGCATTCTTGCGAAGAGAAAAGACGGCTACCATGAAATAAATTCTTTAATGTATCCCGTTCCTGTAAAGGACGTGCTGGAGATTGTTCCCGCCGATGAATTTAAATTTCAGTCGGCTGGTTTGCCTATTCCCGGAGAGACAAAAAATAATTTGGTTTTGCGTGCTTACGAACTAATGCAAAAAGAATTTAATCTTCCACCAGTTTCTATTTTTCTCTATAAAAATATTCCCATGGGTGGTGGATTGGGCGGCGGTTCATCCAACTGTGCAGAGACGCTAAAGGTTTTAAATGAACTTTTCGAATTAGGATTAAGCACAAAGGATTTACAAAAGAGGGCAGCTAAATTGGGGTCTGATTGTGCTTTCTTTATTGCTTCAACGCCACAAATTGCAAAGGGTAGAGGGGAAGAGTTAAGCTCTTTTGACCTCAATTTGAAGGGCAAAACTTTGGTTTTGGTGAATAATGGAACGCATATTAGCACAGCGGATGCTTATGGTCGAATTATACCGCAAACTCCAGTGACTCTGTTGGAAAATGTTTTAAATGAATCCATGGAGGATTGGAAAACTTCTTTAATCAATGATTTCGAAGCACCTACCTTATTGGTTTATCCGGAACTGGCGAAGATTAAGCAAGAACTCTATGATTTAGGTGCAATTTACTCGGCTATGACGGGTTCAGGGTCTACAATGTTTGGGATTTTTGATAGTGTGCCAGCATTGAATGGACAATTTAATTTTAAAAACGGTTTTGTTGAGGTAGTGGAATTGTGATTTTTTGCGCCGACGGGGCGCAATGTTGCCCGTAGAGGCGCAATGTTGCCCCGTAGAGGCGCAATGCATTGCGCCTCTACGGGGCAAAAAAATCACTGAATAATTATCTTGCGTGTTGATACAAATTGGGATGAATTGCTGAAAACAACGGTGTAAATTCCTTTGGCAGCCGAAGACAAATCTAACTGAGCATTTCCTAAAAGTGGCTTGCTTTCTTTTATCAACTGGCCTAAATGATCGTAAACCAATACGTTTAATTCCTGATTAATTCCTTTTAAATCAATAGTAAACCATCCGCTGCTACTGGGATTTGGGTAGATGTTAATTTGCTGATCTATTTTTTCTAGTGCGTTGGCGTTGAGAATGTCTTCGCTGTTTACTCCAGCAGTATACGCCCAAATCCCACCCAAATCTGTACCTACGAACATATCAAACCGACCATCCGCGCGAATTTTATCTATGTATGGTGCCGAATATGCTCCAGTTTCTATAAATGAATAATGGTCGGAGAGTAAGGTGAACGCATCTCCATCTGCTAGGTTATTGTCAATATCTCCGAAATAATAAATTGTTCCTTTCCTGTTTCCTGCAAATAAATGGGTGGTGTCGTTGTTTCTAAGAAAGGCGGGAACGGTATAATTGTCAGGTAAAAAAGCTTCGCCCATATCTACATTTCCCAAATCTGTTGTGATCAATTCAAAGGAAGGCATTGTGGAAGATCCTATGTTTTTGTAATAAGTAATCCCTGCTGATTTTCCACCGATTACAATGTCTAATAGTCCATCATTATTTAAATCAAAAAGTTGGGGAGAGGCGAAAGCGCTCACTTGGATGGGTTGATTTAAATGATCTGTCATATTTATTTGTTGAAGCACGAAATCTTCTGGTCCATTGCCTGTTTTAGTGTATAAATGGAGTTTTCCATTGGCAGATCCTAAGATCATTTCATTTTTTCCATCGCCCAAAAGATCGCCGAAAGTGGGATGCATTCTCAACCCATATCCCGCAGTTGACAGCGATAACCAATCATCAGAAATAAATGTAAATTCTGGTGTTGTTGCTGTTCCCGTGTTTTGATAATATTGAATCTTTGAAATTTTATCGGACGGATCTAGGTACCTGAAATTTGTTGAAACCAGTAAATCTTTGAGTCCATCTTCATTTAAATCTACCAATACAGGGATAGCTCCTTTACCGTTTTCAATCATTTGATCTTGCAAAAAGTTTTCCTTTACAAAAGAAAAGTTGGGATTTTGATTCGTTCCTAGATTTTTATAGAACCAAACACTTTCCGTATTTTCAGACCCTCCGCTGGCATTGGTTCCTACAATTAAATCTTTAACGCCATCATGATTGACATCTTCATAAAAAGCGGCTGGAAAAATGGGCAGATTTAAAGGGGTTGTGTTGCTCGGGAAATTCGCATCCATGCTGGTCATTAGGGCATCAGCTCCTGGAGCGGAACCGTTGATTAACGCTGTTAAATTACGGTGCGAAACATCTCCCAAAATTAAATCCATGGAGTTGTCGTTATTTAAGTCGAGCGAGAGTAAACTTGATCCGGCATGGCGTACACCATTTTGTGGTGGGTGGATGTTGGATGGGTCACAAGGGCCCACATTTGAATCGAGTTGAATGTTGTTGTCTGTATCGCTTTCTATGAATTTCCCCCAACAACGATCGCTCAATTCAAACTTGAGCGAATCGGGAATCCCATAATCTTCAATGGATTGGTTTTTGTGGAATTCGACCTGTTGACCATTGATGTTAAAAGTCAAAACATCCATATCTCCGTCTCCATCTATATCTTCAAATGCTGGAATATCGATAGAACTTACATATAAGTTTGAATAGTTTCCGTTAGAATAAATGGATTGTAGTATTTCGTGTTCCAGCGTCCATTGCAGTCCGATTGAAGAATTTCCTACATTTCGATACACTTTTACACCGCCTATTCCATAGGTAAAAAGGTCCTTTTTTCCATCTGCGTTAAAATCAACCAGAGCAACTTTATACCGAAGTTCCTCTGGAAATAGATCTCTGCTATTGTAGAGAAATTCATATTTTTTCTCTCCGTTTTCCTCCATGGCTTTAAATATGCGAATTTGGTTGGCGCTTCTATCAAAAATAAATAAATCATCCATTCCATCAAAGTTGACATCAATCGTTGAAAATTGCGCATGATTCAGACCTCCAGCCCAAGGAAAAGCGAGTGTATTTCCTCCTTTTTTTACTTGAATACTGTCGTTGTAAATGAATCCAAATTGTGAAAATGTAGTGTTGATGAATAAGAATAGAAATATTTGAAGTGTATATAGGGAAGGAGCGCTCAGTTTCATTTTTAAGAACTTTATTAAATAGTGTCTGGACGGAAACACATCAAAATTAAAAATATTTCTTTTTGCGATAGTTCCCTTGATTTTTAATCGCCTGATGCTAAGGCATCACCTCATAAAAATAAATTCAACTCTCATCAAAAATAATCTATTTTATAAAATTCGTCTGTTTCCGACCAACCACTAAATAGATTTCGATTAGGTAAAATTATGGAATAAAATCTTTCCAGCCTAATGATCATTTATAGCGCCATTGGTTTTGATTTTCAGAATGTATTCTCAAAACCTTAGCCAATTTCATTTTTTATCTCTTTTTCCACAGCTTGAAAGACCTTATTGATGAAATCGATTTTTTCTTCCAATTCAGAGGAAGATCTATTTTTTGATTCGTTTTCAAGCACATCAATGCTGGGATAGAGTTCTTCAATTTGAAAAAGCTTAATGCTGGTTTTTAATTTATGCGCAAGAAATGAAATTTGATCTAAGTCTTTATTTTTGAGTTTTTCATAAAGCTCATTGATGTGAGACTGAGTTTCAGTAGTGAACACATTTAATATTTCAATTTTGTCCGTTTGAGATTCCATCATGTCTAGTACATCTAAAGAGTAGGAGTAGCTCATCTTTTGAATTTTTAATTTGATTTTAATGTTGTTTGAAAAACGTGTTTTTGTATTAAGTTGATTAGCTCCGATTCTACATAGGGTTTGGTGAGGTAATCCACCATTCCTGCGTTATAACAACTATCAATTTCTGCTTTAAATGCATTAGCGCTTAGGGCTATAATGGGTGTTGTAATGTTCATTTCGTTAATTAGAGTCTTGGTTGTTTCTATACCATCTTTTAACGGCATTTGGATGTCCATTAGAATCAAATCAACTTCTAAACTTTTTAATTGTTGAATGGCCTCAACCCCATTTTTAGCTTCAAATATGTTGACTTTATATTTTTCCAATGTTTTTTTTGTAAGCATCAGGTTGAGGGTATTGTCCTCTACAATGAGTATTTTTTTATCCCGCAACTCTTTAGAAACAATACTTTTTGTGGTGGTGGTTGTGTTTGCTGCATTGTCGCAACCTACTGGAATATCCATTCTTATTGTAGTACCTTCATTTTGCTTGCTATCAATAGAGATAGATCCTTTCATTAATTTAATAAACTCATGGCTGATACTCATTCCTAAACCAGTGCCAGATTCCTTGCGAATATTAGAACTGTCTTCTTGAGCGAACTTAGTAAAGATGGTGGATATAAACGCTTGGCTCATACCAATCCCAGTGTCTTTGACGGTTATAATAAGACTTTGATTTTTTTCAACTACAGGAATAGCATTCACTTCAAAGCTTATGATTCCTTTTTCTGTAAACTTGACAGCATTTGAAAGTATGTTGATGATTATTTGCTTTATTCTTGTTCTGTCTCCAATGACTTGTTTGCATACGGAAGAAGATAGTGTGCGATTAAACTTTAGTCCTTTTTCCTTTGCAAGTGGAAGGAGAATAGAATTGATTTCATCAAAAACTTCTTGAAAATTAAATTTTGTTAGGTTTAAGCTCAGTTTACCCGCATTTATTTTTGAAAAATCTAATACATTGTCAATCAGTGACTGTAAATGATTTCCAGAACTTATTAAATGATTGATATACTTTTGAGCTTCCTCTTCCTGTTGGAAGCGTTTTAGCAGATTGGAGATACCTAAAATGGCATTCAAAGGTGTTCGTATTTCATGACTCATATTGGTAATGAATTGTTCCTTGGCCAAATTTGATTCCTCTGCTGTTTTTTTTGCTTCTTCAAGCTTTTGTTGTATTTGTTTTTGCTCAGTGATGTCAATAATTACACCAATTACTCCGTCTATTTTTCCATGCTCATCTATCTTTGGTGTAGAGTGTATAAGCCAAGTAGCTTTGTTTTTTGAAGGTTTATTCACAGTTATTTCGAATATCCTATCTTTACCACGCATTGCCCTCTCATGCTGATGAAGTAAACTGGCCTTGTCAATCTCGTTGAGCTGATATCTGTTTTCAATCAGTAGCTCTTTTATATTTTTACCAATTAAGGTATTTTTCATATCACCATGAATTTTCTGGAAACTTGTGTTGACATAGGATATATTTAGATTCTTGTCTATTTCTATAAGTCCTAAATCGATATTTTCTATGATTCCACGGAACCTTTTTTCTTGAGACTTTAGGTTTTCCTCTAGTTTATGTTGGAGTGTAATGTCAATAATGTATCCGTCCAACCTTAGGATTTCGCCATTGCTGTCTTTTTCTGCTGTAATTCTAAGGTTGATCCATTTTTTTTTGCCCTCTATGTCTAAACAAACAGCACGTTCAACATTTCCTTTATGTCTTATGGTTCTGGAAATGTTTATTAAATCATCCTTATTTAAGAATTTTAAAATTCTTAGGTTTTTGATGTGTCTTTTCACCTCTTTTACTGATAAACCAATCAGTTCTTTTATTGCTGGTGAGATAAAAAGAACCTCCCTATTCTCAAGGTTAACAGACCAGATAACATCATGAATATTGGTGACGATGTTGTCTATGATTTTTTGTGCATTTTCTAACTTTGATTTTGCTTGAACAAGGGCCGTGATATCATTGAAATAAAGGTTAATATGTCCTTTGTCTTTAATGAACTTTGGGTTAAGCGTATAGTGAGTTGTGTTTTCCGTGATGACATTGTATTGCCTTTCAACATTATTGACCTTGATATCTTTGATTACTTGATTGGCCAGTTGTTTGAATGCTATTTTGTTTTTACCATCTATGCAAATCTCTTGTTTTTCTATTTCATTGCTGGTTTGATTTTTTAGGATAATGTTTCCTTCTAAATCAATTCTAATTACCGGATCTGGACTTTGTAGTGGGAAGTCTGCAAGATTGGACAAAAGCTTTAAGTTTGCCTGTCTCTCTAAGTTTTGAGCAATATTGGAAGAGAAGGCGCTTAAGATTGAAATTTCGGACTCATCCCAAATCCGCTTTTTTTGACAATCATCGTAACCAACCATTCCCCAAAGTTTATTTTTTTGGTAGATGGGTATAATTAAAACCGTTTCTATGTCTTGAGAAGCTAAGTAGGGTTTCATCTTTGAAGTTTCCGGCAATTCAGAAATTACAGCTTGGTAGGGTTCGTTGATGATCATGTAGTCTATAAACTCATTAAAATCATCTACATTTAAATTTTGTAATTCTTTGTTGTTGATTTGAGGTTTAGCTGTTCCTGAATTCCACTCTAAGCGCTGAGAAGTTAGTTTTTCTCCTTTTTCGTTATCATGAAATTCAAATAAGTAAGTTCGATCAACATTAACCGCTTTTCCCAAGATTGGCAGAGACTTAGAAATAGAATCGAAAAAATCATCGTTGAAAGAAAGTATTTTGGTAGCCTCAGCAATTGCTTTTAACATCTGCTCTCGGCGAAAGAGTTTGTTTTCTGTTGCAAGTACGGTTTTGATGTCTTTACTAATTGCTAAGATATATTCCTTTCCTTCAAAGTTTTTAAGAAAAACATCAACTTCAACGGGAAAAACTTCTTTTGTTTCTAAATTGATGTTTTCCGTCCTAATAATTACATGGCCAAGATCTCTTATTTTTTTGACATGCTTATCCCAATCACTTTTGTTTTGAAGAGAAGTTTCAAAGTCCACAACATTAAGGTGTTGATACTCTCGGTGTATACCAAGTCTATTTTTAGAAACAGAGTTTAAATAGACCAGGTTTCCCTCAATATCTGAAACTTGAACTCCGTCGGTATACTGGTTTACTAATTCGAATATTAAACTTTCCATTTCTAAATTTTTATTTTCCCTTGTTTTATGTAGCGATAAATTGTTGATTTACCGACGGCTAATTTTGTAGCTGTTAAAACCACGTTGTTGTTGTTTTCTTCCAATTTTTTTTGAATGATTGCAATTGTATAGTCCTCCAGAGTGGTAGCGCTTTTGTAATTTATTTCAAAATTGTCTGCCATGTCTACTTGGAGGTCAGTCGCCATTATTTTATCTTCTTCTCCCATTAAAATGGCCGTTTCAATAACAGCTTTTAACTCTCTTACATTACCAGGGAATTTGTACTTTAGCAGTAGTTTTTTTGCACATGTATTCAACTCTTTAATTTTTATTTTATTCTTTCTAGAAAATTGCTCTATAAAAAACCTTGCCAAAAAAAGAGTATCTTTTCCACGTTCTCTAAGAGGTGGGAGGTCTATTGAAAACCCCATGAGTCTATAGTATAAATCTTCTCTAAACCTACCTTCTTTAACCTCTTGTTTAAGATCGCGATGTGTAGCGATGATTAACCTAAAGTCGAGTGGGATATTTTTATTTCCACCTACACGATTGAGTTCCATTTCTTGAAGCACACGCAATAATTTAGCTTGAACAGGCAGTTCCATTTCTCCAATTTCGTCTAGAAAAAGCGTGCCTCCTTTGGCTTCTTCAAATTTCCCTATTCTTTGCTGGTGTGCACCCGTAAAAGCACCTTTTTCATGACCGAACAGCTCACTTTCTACTAATTCTTTAGGGATAGCGGCCACGTTTACAGCGACATAAGCTTTTTTGCTTTTGTTGGAATTGAAGTGTATTGTTTTGGCGACTAGATCTTTACCTGTTCCTGTTTCACCGCTAATGATTACGTTAATATCTGAAGTAATTGCCTTTTCAATTTTGGAAAAAACATTATTAATTTCCGTGCTTTCCCCTTTTATAAAGGTTTTTAAATCATGTTTTTTATTGACCACTTTTTCTAGAACACTAATTTCTTCTTTTAACTCAATTTGCTTGGCTGCATTGTGAGCCACGTTCCAAATACGTTCAAGTGTGTTTTCATCTTTTACCAAATAATCATAAACCCCCATTTTGAACATGGATGCGGCTACCTGTATGTTATTTTGACCAGAAATAACCAATAAAATCGCCGCAGGCAGTTTTTCTTTGATGAGCGGAATGAGCGCATCGCCTTGCATGTCGGGTAGATTAATGTCTATGGTGATAATGTCTGGTGCGTTCCTTAATGACTCGAGTAGGTCATTTGCCGTATTGAATATACTCACCTCAAAGTCTGGATTTAAGCTTAATTTATATTTTAAGAATTTAGAGAAAGTTAAATCATCCTCGACACAATAAATCTTTATTTTTTTTTGGTTGTTCATTTAACGCCTGCAATAAGTTATGTACTATATTCCAAAATTGGGAAAATAATATTTGTCTTTTTTGATTGATGTTTTCTTGGGCAAATATAGATAATTAATCTTTAATAAACTTGTGTTCATAGAATTTTATATTGACTTTTAAAGACAATTGCAGCTGAGTTGTTGATTTTATATTTTCCTAATTTGGGAATTAGTACCTATGGTTTCGATACTTTTATTAGAAAAATACTTGGGCTTTCTTTTAAGACCGAATAAGTATTTTAGATCAACCCTGTATTCTTTTATTTAAAGGATTGCTTATGTTAAATGGGTTGCGCTATTTTGTTCTATAATTAAAGTGAAGATTTGGCGCTTTCAGTTAGCTCTTCTTAGTTCCGCAAGTGTTTGTGGGGTTTTAGGGGCTTGTAGACTGAGGGGCTTTCTGTTAAATGCTTATCGGGAACTTTACCAGCTATTTAATATGCTACAATAAAAAGCACTTACTTTAACTAGGCCAGATCCTTCCAGAGATGAAAATCTTGATTTTCAACTCTGGTCAGGATGACAGTTGGGGGCGCTGGTAAGCAAGTGAGGAGGGAACCTAGCTTAATGTCATCCTGAAGCGATTTTCTTTTTTCAACTGCTTGGAAATAGAGATTTGCGAAGGATCTTGTCAGTTCACCACTGAATCACATTATGCTAGGGTTAGATATTTGCTGGTAAAGTATCGGATAGGCATTTTCTGTTATTGGGAAAGATTCCCATGTTGGGACGTCATTTGTGTTATGTTGTTTTTTTTAAATGTTTTGAAATCAGATGGTTAGCGATTTTCGACTTTAGGGCATGTTTCTTTCTGAGGGCTCAGCGCAGAAAAGATGTAGTGGTTTTTTTCGCACAATAGAACGGTTAGGTTGCGATTGTTAGGACTCTGTTGCATTATCAATAAATGGAGTTCTTTCAATCGCTTTTTTATGATCAAAAAACAATTAACAATTATTTAAGTTTAATCACTTAATGTACTAATTTCGCCTCCTTAATCTAAGTGATCTCATTATTATTTTAATTATCAAAAAAAACATGAAAAACTCAATGAAACTATTTTTAGCATTTTTTGTATTTGGAATTATTTCCATCTACAATCTAAATGCGCAAGTTAGGCTTACTCACAGTAACTCACTAGTCCCAAGTCAAGGTATTAGTATTGCTTGTGGTGCAGGTTATACCGATGATAATAGGTATTATCGTGTCTTTGACTTGACCAACGACTTCAATATTAACGCTCCTTTTAGAATCGACTCCGTAGAGTTTGCAATTGAACTTTTAGAATTTGCTCCTGTGGGAGGTTACCCAGTAACCGTTAGGCTATACTCGGTGGATACTGGGGTTTTTCCTTCAGGCACAACTACCGTATTAGATTCAACAGTTGTTAATTTATACGATCAAAGTCTTACCTTGGTGGCTTTTCCACTTCAGGTGTTTGCCGCTGCAAATGATGTAATCGTGATGGAGGTAGATGTACCATCCGGTTTGGCAACTAATACACGATTTTATCATGGAGCAATAGCTGGGGGTGAGCCTTCACCCTCTTATATTGCTTCTGATGGGTGTGGTTTATCGGCGCCTGTAGACTTGTCTGATATAGGTTTTCCGAATTTGCATTACATAATGAGCCTAAAGCAAGGGATGTGTGCCACATCTGATCGTCCCGTGATTACGAGCTCTACAAGTGATGTTTGTTTTGGAGAGACCCTAAGCCTAAATATTGCTGGGAATCTTAATGATGCGGCTTATTGGGCGGTGTATGCCGACTCTTGTGGGGGTGATTTATTGGGGACAACAAATACAAGTTCTTTTGTTTTACCTGCCAACGATACCAATACAAAGTACTACGTTAGAGGTGAGGGGAATTGTTATGGTGTTGGAGCTTGTGTTTCGATATCAATCAATAGGATTCCAGAATTACTTGGTTCGTTTAACTCAGCCATTTGTACGGGACAATCTTTAGTAATTAACGGCACAACTTACAATGCTTCCAACCTTTCAGGAACAGAGGTTTTTACAAATGTTGGGAGCTATGGTTGTGACTCCACTGTGGCTGTTAATTTGACTTTGAGTAGTGCTTCCGTTTCAACAGGAACAGATATACAAGTAGCTTGTGATTCTTACACATGGATTGATGGAAATACTTATACTTCATCAAACAATTCTGCAACGCATACTTTGGTGAATGCAGCAGGGTGTGATTCATTAGTAACTTTAGATTTAACAATCAACTATTCAAATACAGGAACGGATGTTCAAATTGCGTGTGATTCTTACACTTGGATTGATGGGAACACATATACTTCATCAAACAATTCTGCAACACATACTTTGGTGAATGCAGCAGGTTGTGATTCATTAGTAACTTTAGATTTAACAATCAACTATTCAAATACAGGAACAGATACACAAATTGCTTGTGATAGTTATACTTGGATTGATGGAAATACTTATACTTCATCAAACAATTCTGCAACACATACTTTGGTGAATGCAGCAGGTTGTGATTCATTAGTAACTTTAGATTTAACAATCAACTATTCAAATACTGGAACGGATGTTCAAGTAGCGTGTGATTCTTACACATGGATTGATGGGAACACTTATACTTCATCTAACAATGTTGCAACGCATACTTTAACGAATGTCGCAGGTTGTGATTCAATTGTAGCTTTAGATTTAACAATCAACAATTCTACAACAGGAACAGATATACAAGTAGCTTGTGATTCTTACACATGGATTGATGGAAATACTTATACTTCATCAAACAATTCTGCAACGCATACTTTGGTGAATGCAGCAGGATGTGATTCATTAGTAACTTTAGATTTAACAATCAATTACTCAAATACTGGAACAGATGTTCAAGTAGGGTGTGATTCTTACACTTGGATTGATGGAAATACTTATACCGCTTCTAATAATTCTGCAACGCATACTTTGGTGAATGCAGCAGGTTGTGATTCGATTGTGACTTTAGATTTAACGATAGGAGAGTTCAATTACGCAGGATTGGATACTTCTGTGGTAATTTGCCTTAATCAAGCAATTGATTTAGCAGATCTTATTAGTCCTGATGCACAGTTGGGAGGTGTCTTTTTAACGCCGGCTGGAGATCAGATTTCAGGATCTGTAATTATTTCTAACGCAGAGAATGTTTACGATTATACTTACGAAGTGTCCTCTGAGGTTTGTCCAACAAGCTCTGCTACAATCTCTATTACTGTAGACGCTGGATGCGATACTTTATCGGTGAATGAAGAGGCGCTATTTGATATCTCAGTTTTCCCAAATCCAACTTCAAGTATTTTGACGATACTTAATCCTTCTAATGAAGCTTCTTTAAAGGTTGAAATGTTGGATATGAAGGGTCGTGTGGTACTCATTGAAAACAGCGCATTAAACAATGCTTCAAAAGTAACTTTAGCGATAGACAAGCTGGAGACAGGAGTTTATACCTTGCGTATTTACAATGCTCACTCAAAAAAAGTCTTTAAAATCGTAAAACGATAAAACGATAAAACAAATTAGAAAACGGCCCTCACCTGAGGGCCGTTTTTTTTATGCCTTCTGAAAGATGGGAGGGGATAAAATGGACAGAATAAAAATTGGAGGAAAATCAGGAATTTCCCTGATCTAAGGAAGGCTTGGTTAATTCGAATTTTGGGAAATTGTAAAGTGAGATATCAAACGCACTATTTTAAAGGTGCCTGCGCTCAGTAAATTCAATTGACCAAGTTAACCTTCATCCGGCCTTTCGTTATCCTATAATTAGAATGATCAAATCAATCCGCTTAGTTATTTTTCATTTTGCTAACGACTTGTGCTAAAATATTAAAATGAGGGTAAAAGCTATTTTTATGATTTTAGTTATTGATATATGCTTAACAGCTGCTTTTTAAGCTCAAGAGAGTTTCCCGCATTGCCAGCTAATAAGACTTTAGTTTGTATCACGTTTTTTTGTCATACTTCCTTAATGAGATGAATGGATGGTCAACCTTATAAAGGAAAAAGCTTGAGTTATAATTGAGAATTTAAGTTCAATAATTTCTTGATTTTATTTTCCCAATTTGGAATTTATTCCAATTATGGGAAATAATAACTTTTTTGTCATTATGTATTCTATTGTTTGATAGTATTTTATTGTTTAGGCGCATGTTTTGGTAATGGATAATCATGATTAATATCATGTAATAGTAGTGTTAGGTTACGATTGTTGGCGTTTTTTTAAATCTTTTTCTATTGAATTTTTGGATTCATTTTGAATGAGCTTTTTAAAAAATGCTGGCAATCGTTTTTTCTTTTTTTAGTGCTCCTAACATCTTGTAAATCATTCTTTTCATTAAAGAAGAAGCGAAGATTAGAGGTTTAGATGCAAGTCCTTGCTGTAAATCCCTCCAATGCGATAGATTACATTTTAATTAATAGAATGACTCTTTTTTATACTCAGCTTATGCTTTGGCTTTTCGATGAATGACCTCACCAAAGTACTTGTTCTATGACAATTATAAATTTTATCAACCACCAATAAATCATATAAAGGAGGGGAGGTGCTTACTTCTCCTCTTTTGATGGTTTTAAAAATATAAGCCAAAGGTAATTTAAAGACAGCCTTTTTGGTGACTATAAAACTTCAAATTATTGAGAGGTAATTCAATAAATTTCGAATTAGTTTCGCCTGTGAATGACCTCTATTGATTTTCAAATTAAAGTTACGGGAATGAGCGGATGATTGTATGTTGTGACCGCCAAGAAATCTATGAACACATAAATGAGCAAATGAGGATTTCCTTGCGTGTTTTATTTCTCCAAGATAAGCTGTTTAAATAGCCACCTTTTGCTCTTTAGGAGTTAAGGCTTGGTCAACTTTATTAATGATGTTTCAAAAAATGGACAGAAGCTTCTATAAGGCTTGGCTTGTACTCGTTAGTTTTGGTGTGCCTTCAAATGTAATGCTTTTATGCGATAAGGTTGGTCTTTAATTGAATTTGGGGTAACTTTTGAGTGCTTTTATTCCACAGACATGGTAATAAAATCAAAACAATATTGTTTGAAAACTTCATCATTAATTCTTTACTCTACGGTAAATGTATTTCTAATGAAGTTTTCATTAAACTAAATTTGCGGGGTATGAGATAAGGTAGAATTACCTTTGTAGCATTAGGCCTGTCCTCCTTCGATCACTATCACTTTATGTGTTTAGCTATAGTGTTAATTAACTCGTTTTCTATGAAAGGCTTAGCGACCCAGTCCACCATTCCTGCTTCAAAATATTCTTTTATTTCACTTTTATAGGCATGAGTAGTCAATGCTACTATTGGAGTTTTTAAGCCTTTCTCATAAATTAACTCCTTGGTTGTTTCAATACCATTTTTTAGAGGCATTTGTATGTCCATCAAGATCAGGTCTACTTCAAGATTCTCCAACATTTTTATGGCCTCAACCCCATTTCTGGCTTTAAAAGTTTTTATTCTATATAATTCTAATACCTTAGAGGTTAACACCAAGTTTAAAATATGGTCTTCGATAATTAAGATTTTTCTATTTTCAAGTAACTTGAAATTAAAATTCTTACTTGTGTATTTATCGTCCGAATGAGTATTGTGTTCTACATTTGTCATTATTGATTGGTTTTATGCTTAGGGTAGGAGGATTGGCGGCATTGGAGACGTCAATGTTTTCCCATCGGAGCTTCCTTAATTCTATTTTATTTATCATATTATTTTGTTTTTTATTTCGACCGAATGTTCTATTGCCTCTTGTACAATGAGACCTTTGTTGTCTAGAAAATAAATTTTTTAAGTACCTTATGAAGCGGTTTTACTTATTCCTATGTTCAAGTTTTAGCTATTGTATTTATTATCATGTGACGATCTAATCAATTTTAAACTACTCTAATTATCCTATGTTTAGTTCAAGGAAATAAGCCTTTTACAATGAAAGATTTAAATTTTTACGGCCTTGTTCAATAAACTCCAGTAACAATTTTGAATAGAACTAATTCAAACTTTTAAAATAGTTCTGAAGCCACGTGAAGTATAGCTAGTTTTAGCTGGGTTAAAGTGTATAAAAACTCTACCAAAGCTTGATTGTCCATACAGTGCTGCACCTGAATTTCGAATATATTCAGGAGTTTTAATCCAGGAGGATGATTTATTATCAAGGCTTTCTATGCTTTGTAAAAGGAGGTATTCTTTTTCAGTAAGTAGTTGTGCTCCATATTTTAAGCTTTCATCCATTGCGTTAGTGTTTTTCGTTCTCACTGAGCTAATTTGGGCCATGTAGTCGTAAAGTAGAGACCTTCTGTTTAGTGGACTTTCTTTGGAACAGTCCACAATGGAGTAGGTGTTGGTAATAGGGTTAAAGTCTATTACATCTGGCTCTCCTCCAGTGGCTTCCATGTTATATATGCTTTTTATAATTCTATCGCTTTTTATTATTTTTTTTTCGACATCTGTCCAAGAAATTGATTTGTGTCTAAAAGTATTCTCTTCAAACCTCTTTCTTAGTGTAATCAATGTGTTTTCTATTTTTCTTTGGTTCAATTCCATCGTGTTGTTCATTTTCTGAGGATTTTAAAGTTTTTCAAATAATTGATTTTCGGAGTTGATTTGTTCTCCAACACAATTGGTTAAATAGTCTTGCTCCGTCCACTTTTGCAAAAGATCGAAATGATTAAGTAGCTCCATGAAGTTGTGCGTATTTAATTTTATCACACTTTTTAATTGCTCGAATAGGGCTTTAGATATTACTTGATGCTCAAAGCCCATTTCTTCGTTAGGATAAATATTTAATAAGTTTTCTATTTCACTTTTCTTAAGGTTTTTATTCGTTTCTAAAATGTGTTTAATATCCAATTCTAGTTTTTTGATATTTGTGTGTACGCTAATCATTTTACCACTTACTTTTTTGCATGAACAAAGATAGCTATGGAAAAATATGCCAAACTTCACAAATGTTTAATTAGAAGTATATGAGAGTGTTAGGATTTATTCAGATTCTAATCCCATCTTTTAAATTCCCAAAATTGGAATAATTCCCATTGGTGTATCGTTGTGAGTGGTTAATTGGGTTTCACTTTTCAGAGCTTAAAGTTGCGAATGGGCCAATTAAGGTTTAAGGTCTACTTCAAAATAAAAACTATTTGCTCATTATGGTTTAGCCCAATGATATAATTACTTGGAGAATAAGCTAGGGCTAGGAGAGAATGTTAAACTTTACCATGACCAAAACATAGCTTCTGTTTTCAAATTCTCTTCGGAGCATCACCTCATGTCAAATACAATTTCTCCATCTACAATAGTTACCCAAGAATAGTTGGGTAAAAAGCTAGAACTGCTAGAAACAGTTTGATCAAAAACAGAAATATTGGCTGTTTTTCCCTTTTCAATTGTTCCGAAGTCTGCTTCACCAAAACAACCATAGGCAGCCCATAGTGTCATCGCCTTTAAAGTTGTTGGTAAGTCAACAGCTTCTTTTTTCAAAAAACCTTGAATGGGTTCATTATTTATGTTTTTTCTTTGGACTGCAGCGTGAATAGTGGCAAATGGATCGTAATGTTCTATTGGGAAATCTGTACCAAATAAAATCATCCCTGTTTTTTTCTGTAAGCTCTTGTATGCGTATGCACCATTGTTTAGTCGCTCTGTTCCAATATGATGTTCGGCCCATCGTTGGTCTGATGTGGCATGTGTGGGTTGAACAGAAGGCAGCACATTGGCCGAGGCAAAAAGTTCAAAGTCATCTGGGTGAATAACTTGCGCATGTTCTATTCTCCATCTGTGGTCTTGCTCATCCCTCATTAATGTATCAATTGTTTTTAAAACTAAACGATTTGCTGAGTCTCCAATGCAATGGCTGTTGACTTGGTATTTTAACGATTTTGCAATCTTGAATGCGCTTTGAATTTCCTGAGGGCTTTTTAATAAAATTCCTGATGTTGTAGTGTCATCAGCATAAGGTTCAATCATACAAGCGCCATGCGACCCTAAAGCCCCGTCAGCAAGCACTTTAAAACTTCGAATGGAAAGCTTATTGTTTTTGTAATGGCCATTTTCTTTTGCGAAAGCGATGTTTTCTTCTGTAGGAAATAGCATGGCATAAACATATATTTGTAAAGCCTTTTCCTCGGCTAGTTCAATAAATAGATCAAGGTCTTTTTTGTGAAGTCCAGCCTCATGAACGTGAGTTATGCCATTGGCCAAAAGTTCGTCTTGAATTTCTAAAATGGCTTTCTTTAAATCTTCTTTTTCAGGCTCTGGTATACGCGCATGAATCAAATCTAAAGCATGGTCAAGCAGTATTCCTGTCATTTCCCCATTTTCTATTTTTATTACACCACCATTCACGACAGTATTTTCTGTAATTCCAGCATACTCAAGCATGGCATTATTCACCAGCATGGCATGTCCATCAATTCGTGTTAGCGCGACAGGAATATTGGGAAAGCTTTCGTTAAGTAAATCATTGGTGGGCAGCTCTTTTTCATTCCATAAACTTTGGTCCCAGCCTCTACCAAACAATATTTTTTGAGGAGATTTGGCTTTGTGTTTTTCAAGTTTTGCAATCATTTCATAGTAGGAACGTGTTGCTGTCAGGTCTGCGTTTAGCCTTTGTTTGGCCAAACTAATGATATGTCCGTGTGCGTCGTGAAACCCCGGGAAAACGTCTTTTGACTGCGCATTAATAATGGTTTCTGCCGTATATTTGTTGAGTATTTGTCTTTCAGGTCCAACTTCAACAATTTCTCCATCCTTAATGGCAAGCGCTTCTGCTATTTCGAGTTTGTCATTCATTACATGCACCTTGGCGTTGTGAATGATCAAGTCGACCGTTTTTCCTTTATAACAAGAACTAACCACAAACAAGAGGATGAAAAGCGCGAAATATTTCATAATTACATTTTTTTGGAGTTGTAAAAATAATAAGATTTATAATGATGCGCGAAGAATGTAAAAGACTAAATAGAAATTGATTAAATTTGGCTCTTGTCTCTTTCAGCAGAAGCGGAACGCTGATGAGTCGAGGAGGGGCATTAACGAAACTTATATTTTGAAATACCTACATTTTATTTTGGGAATTGCCTTGTTTTTTGGGATTAGACAATTCGAAATTACGGCTTTTGATAGTTCGGCCTTGGGTTTGGCCTTGTGGATGGTGTATTGGTGGATCACACAACCTGTTCCGCTTTATCTTACCGCCTTATTGCCAATTGCAGTTGGTGTACCATTTGCGCTTATTCCTAACGATATTCTGGCACAATCTTACGGAAATCAGATGATTTTCCTTTTTCTGGGAGGTTTTATTTTGGCTTTGGGCATTGAAAAATGGAAGCTTCATGAGCAAATAGCCTTTTCAATCCTCAGGTTGTTTGGGAGAAGTCCGCAAAGAATAATCGGTGGTTTCATGGTTTCAACGGCATTGCTAAGTATGTGGATCAGTAATACAGCCACTGCATTAATGATGTTGCCGATTGCCATGTCTGTTATTCAGGCTATTCCACGTTTTAGAGAAAAGCGTTTATTTTCAATTGGATTACTGTTGAGTATTGCTTTTTCTGCTAATATTGGAGGTACGGCAACATTAATTGGAACGCCACCCAATATTCAAATGGCTGGAATATTAGAACAAGAATTTGGTATGTCTATCAGTTTTTTTGAGTGGTTTTTGATAGGAACTCCTTTTATGCTCATCATGTTGCTCATTACCTTTTTTACGGTAAGATTTTATTTTATTAAGAATGCAAAATTTGAAATGGGAGCCATTGAACCAAGAAAATTAGACCCTAACCAGAAAAGGGTGCTCTATTTATTTCTCACCGTTGTTGGCTTGTGGATGGGAAGAACTCTCTTGAATGATTATATGTCCATAGTCATCAATGACACTGTTATCGCCTTGTCTGGTGCAATACTTTTGTTTGTGCTTCCTTCTACAGAAAAAAGACCTTTATTGATTTGGGAAGATCTTACACAATTGCCATGGGGAATTCTCTTTCTTTTTGGAGGAGGAATGGCACTGGCTGCAATTTTAGCTGAGGCAAACATAGTTTCTTTTCTGGTAGATGTAATGAAGCCGCTTGCTGGTTTTCCCATCTTTATTTTGTTGCTGGTCATTTTTACGGTGGCACTTTTTGCTACAGAGCTTATGTCTAATTTAGCATTAGTGAGTTTGCTTATTCCTTTAATCGCGAAGTTTGCGCTTGAATTAGATTTGCCTTTGTTGGGAATTTCTGCCGGAGTGGCATTGAGTGCAAGTTGTGCTTTTATGCTGCCTGTTGCGACACCACCAAACGCCATTATCTATTCTTCAAACATGATCAAGATCAAAGAAATGGTAAAATACGGCTTCCTTCTGAATTTAATAGCCTCCTTAGTGGTAACATGTGTTATTTATGTCCTTTTTTTTATTTAACTTGGTAAGATATCATAAAAAGAAAAGCGCTTTCGTTGTAAAATAGCTATCGATTGACGTCTTATTTTTATCTTTGCTTCACAATTAATTTGCATGATTCAAACAAAATATATATCATTAATTTTTACAGCACTTTCCTTGTTATTATTGGGATCGTGTAAAATAAATAAGGGCTTCGAGGCGCTGGATTCTTATAATTATTTCGAGGCGAAAAAATACCTCGAAAAATCATTGAAGAAAAATGAGTCTCCTGCTGCTTTTGGTTTGAGTAAAATTTATTTTAGAACAGACAACCCTTTCCATAACTTAGACTCTGCTTATCATTATAGTTTACTGTCCGTCGAGTCTTATAAAGAGTCCAAAATAAAAAAGCAGGAAAAATGGAAGAAAAGTTTAGATTTTTCTTTGGATAAAGCAAAGCTTCAAAGAAAGCAAATCAGTGATCTTGCATTCAAAAGTGCAGTAACAGAAAACTCGGTGGTTTCCTATCAGTACTTTATCGCTAAATATCCTTGGTCCAAATTTCAAGAAGTAGCAGAGAAAAGAAGAGATTCTTTAGCCTTTTTGGAAGTTGAAGAAAATCAAAGCAGTAAAGCTTTAGAGGAATATTTGAACAAATACGAAAACAGTGCTTACAGACACAAGGCAAGATCCTTACTGTTTCTTGCCCAATATGAGGAAACTGTAAAAAGTGGCAACAGCAGAAGTTATGTGCTTTTTATTAATAAATTTCCCGATAACCCTTTGGTGAGAGATGCCCATTACCAGATTTATTTGATCGAAACGAAAAATGGAACTGTTGCAGATTATAGGAGTTTTATTAGGCGTTTTCCAAGTAATCCTTTTGTAGAAGATGCTTGGACGAACTTGTATCGCTTGTCAATTGCTGACTATCGAAAGGAAACCATAGAAAAGTTCGCTAAAGATTACCCAGACTTTCCATTTCAGCATTTAATCGCGCAAGATTTAAAACTTGTAGGAAAGCAATTGTTTCATTATGCTGAAAATGGTAAGTATGGTTTTATGGACGAAAAAGGAGGAAGGGTTATTGATCCCATTTTTGAATACGCTGGACAATTTAACAACGGTTTAGCAGTTGTTATAGAGAATGGATTGTATGGTTATATTAATAAAGATGGTGAGCATTTGATTGAAGCGAAATTTGAAGAAGCAATGGATTTTGATCAAGGACGAGCAATTATCGTGGAAAACGATAAGTATGGATTGATTGATGTTTCAGGCGCCTATATTTTAGCGCCAGATTATCTGGATATTGGTGAATTTTCTGATGGAATAGCTTATGTTCAAAACGAGGAGGGGTATCAATATTACACCTTGGAAGGAACCTTGGCCTTTTCAGCGGTCTTTGATGAAGCGTTTAGTTTTGAGAAAGGAATAGCAAAAGTGAGAAAAGGAGACGAAAAAGGATTTATTGGTTTAGATGGTGCATTCATCGTTTCAACAACTAACGGAAGTTTAAACCATTTTAAAGATTCTATTTTTATTCATGAATTGCGAGACAGTATGAACTTTATGTATGCCAGTGGGGCTTATGTTTTTGAGGAAGGTTTTGATAAAATTGGTGCATTAAACAGCAACAGAGCAATTGTTGAAAAAGACGGGCTATTTGGTTTTGTAAATGGTCAAGCGAAAGTAGTCATTCCTATTGAGCATACGCCTTATCCGAATTATATGCAATTCTCTCAATTTAAAAAAGGACACGTTATTCTTCAAAGATTAAATAAATATGCCATGATAGATAGTCTTGGAAAATCTGTTCTTCCCGCAATATTTAATGGAATAGGAAGTTATGGTGAGTTAATTCCGGTAAGCAAAGGTCAGGGCTGGGGTTACTCTAGTAAAGATGTTAGACTTAAAATAGAATATCAATATGAATATGCGTTTGGTTTTGAAAACGGAAATGCCATTGTAGAAAAGAATGATTTGACGGGATTAATTGATCTCAAAAATGAGGTCATCGTTCCCATTGTGTATGAATCAATCAAAAGAATTTCAAATACTACACTTTTAGTGAAGAAAGACGGACTTTATGGATTACTTTCAACTTCTAATGCGACTATCTTAGCAGCAGAATATGAGCGAATTTTGGAGATTTCTCCTCATTTTTTTCAGTTGATTAAAAATAAAGAGATTACCTATTTTGACATGACTAATAATCGAATAATTAGTTTGAGGGAATAATGGATAAAATTCTTGACTTTATTGAAAAACACAAATATGGCATTCTGATTACAATTGTAGTCCATGTTGCGCTGTTTGTATATTTTCAGTTGGCAACATACAAAGAAGCGATTCTTTTTGAACCTTGGAATTTTACCACAGCAAATGATGAGGTACAAGACGATATTGCAATAACACCAGATCAAATTGAAACACCTGAAGAGCGCCAACTTTTTAATCCGCAAGAGAAAGTCACTTCATTTGTTAAAGATCAGAATGATAGCAGAACAAGGTCTCTAAAAGAGAATGTTAATTACACTTCTTCTTTTCAAAAGTCCAGCGCAGAACAAATGGAAAACGATTATGAACAAAGTTTAAAAGACGAAATTCGACGTAAAAGGGAAGAACGTAACGCCAGAAAAGCAGAAACAAGCGCCGGAGAACAAAAAGTGGATAAGAAAAATGAAGATAAGAAAAATGACCACAAATCAAGTGGCTCTAGTAGTGAAGCGGTAGGAGGCAAAACGATGGTTTCATTTTCTTTGATCAATAGACATCCGCTAAACCATAATGATTGGTATGTTCGGAATCCTGGGTATACTTGTGGAAACGTGAACGGAACAGTTACTGTTTCTATTTCTGTTGATGTTGGAGGAGTGGTAACATCAGCTACAGTAATCGATGAACAAAGTCAAAACGCGAGTGCATGTATGTTGCAAAGAGCGAGAGAATATGCGTTAAAATCCAGATTTAACTATGCTGGAGATGCGCCAAAAAAACAAGAGGGTACAATTACATATAGATTTGTTTACAGAGAGTAAAAATGTATAATTAAGCCAATGAGTAAAATACAAGAAGTCATCAAACAATTATTTGCCGAAGGTCCTATCGGGATTTATTTCATGGCATTCTTAATTCCGCTCAATCCAAAACTATTGGGAATTGCTACAGTAATTATTATTGTGGAGCAATTGATTAGAAGTCCGAAAATTGACAAGGGTTATTTGAAAACACAACTATCATGGAGAAATCCAGGTATTTGGCTTTTGTTCTTTTATTTAATGCATGTGGTAGGCCTAATTAACACAGTCAACATGGGATTTGCAAATATGGACCTTGGCATGAAAGCTACCATGGGTATATTTCCAGTATTTTTTCTCTTCTATAAAACAGTGGTCAACTGGAACTTTTTTGTGAAATCTTTTATTACGGGTGCATTCATTTCAATAGCTCTAAATCTCTTGTTTTCCATTGAATATTATACAGAAATTGGACATTTCTATGCGCTTACAGGTGAGTATCTTTCTCATTTTATGCACAGAGGTTATTGGGCGGTCTACATGGTTCTCGCTTATTTTTTTCTACTGAAGTTAGCCATTTCAAGCCGAACAAGAAAATCCTTTACATGGAACTTAATTGGAGCTTCTGTTATGCTCATCTTCGTCATCATATCTGGTGCTAAGATTGGAATTATAATGGCGTTTTTTGTAAGTGCATGGGGCTTGTTTAAGCTTTCCAATCGCTTTGCCAGTAAAAAAATCTTGTTATTGTTTATCCTTGGATTGGTCGTGGTCATAAGCGCGGTGGTATATGTTACCCCAGGGATGGATAAACGCATGAGTTCAATGGTAACTGTGTTGAATAAACCCATTGAAAGCTATGATAAGGAAGAGGTGGAAAGCACATCAGCCAGAGTGATGGTTTGGGATTCATCCAAAGAACTCATCAGAGAGAATTTTTGGTTTGGCGTTGGAACGGGCGATGTTAAGGATGAATTAACCCAACGAAATATTGAAAAAGGCTATTCAGGTGTTGCAGAGAAAAGGCTAAATTGCCATAATCAATTTTTAAATTCGCACATTGCACTTGGCGTTTTTGGAAGTCTATTTCTATTTCTTTCCCTCGCTATGAATTTCCTCAAATTAAGACCCGATACCTTGCGCAGTTGGAGACTAGGGATAATCACTATTCTTTTTATTGCACTTTTACCAGAATCAATGATGGAAACTCAAGCGGGGATTATTCCTTATGCCTTCCTAATTAGTTTTCTGCCTTCATTTCAACCGAAGGAATCGCTTTAGCATCTCTTTTACCAATATTAAATATGGCATCTCCTTTATTCACTAAAGGCATTTCATTAACATTAAATATGAAACCATTTGTAGGAGATTTTACAGAGCGTTCAAACTTTCCGTAAGGATCTGATATGATGGCCAAAATACTCCCTTTTTCTACATAATTCCCGTTTTTTACCCTAAGATTTAAAACACCTGAACTACTTGCTCGTATCCATTTAGTTCTTCGAATGATATGTCCTTCTTCTTCCGGTGCTTCAACATCGAAATACCTCATTCCTAAGTGATGCATCACTCTCAAGGTTCCGTCTATTGCTGTTTGCACAGCAAAATTATCTATTCTATTGGCTTTTCCTCCTTCAAATAAAATGTATTTTTTTCCCAGCTTAGATACAGAATTCCTGATGGATTTAGCAATAACAGCAGAATCTATTGTGAATGGTGCTGCAAAAATTTTACATAATTCTTTAGATTCTTTGTCTCTAAAATCGCATCGTGTCTGGGGATAGTTGTTCCTTTGGGATGCGCCAGTATGAAAGTCAATAATTACATCTGTGAGTGGTGCAATCTCTTTCATGAATATATACGCAAATTGGCTGGCGAGTGATCCATTTTTTGTTCCTGGAAAAACACGGTTCAAATCTCGACCGTCTGGAAATTCTCTCGATAGATTTAAGAAGCCAAATATGTTAAATACAGGAATACAAATTACCGTTCCATAATTGGGCTTGTGCCAGCCTTTCTTAATGATTTGGCGGACTGTTTCAATTCCATTTATTTCATCTCCATGCAAACCTGCTAATAATAGTAAAGTTGGTCCCGTTTTATTGGAGTGACTCACAATTACAGGTATTTGAATTGGAGTATTGGTGTGTAATTTAGCCACTTCCAAAGTTAAGCGCACGGTTTTACCCGGCGCTATAGTATGACCTAATAACTTAAAAGGTTCACGCTTTAAAGTTTTACGCTTCTCTTTCATTTTTTCGCACTTCGTTCGATGAATTTTATAATTTCATCAGCAATATCAAGGTGTGTAGCTTTCTCAATTCCTTCTAATCCAGGAGAAGAATTTACTTCTAATACCAAAGGACCTCTGCTAGATTGAAGCATATCTACACCCGCGATTCCTAAATTTAAGGCTTTTGCTGAGCTTACTGCTGCTTTTTCTTCTTCAGGAGATAATTCAACCACACTCGAAGTTCCTCCTCTGTGAAGGTTAGATCTAAATTCTCCCTGCTTTCCTTGACGTTTCATTGCTCCCACAACTTTTCCATCAACAACGAAAGCCCTTAAATCTGCTCCACCTGATTCCTTAATGAATTCTTGAACGATAACACGAGCTTTTAGTCCGTTAAATGCCTCTAAAACTGATGTTGCAGCTTTTTTTGTGTCCGCTAAAACTACACCCAATCCTTGAGTTCCTTCAAGAAGTTTTATTACAACTGGAACTCCACCCACAGTGTCAATAATACTCTCTACATCCTTAGAGTAATTGGTGAACACAGTTTTAGGTAGTCCAATACCAGACTTTGTAAGCAACTGAAGCGATCGTAATTTGTCTCTCGAATCTGCTAAACCACGTGACTTTACAGTTGTAAATACACCCATCATCTCAAATTGTCTCACAACTGCAGTTCCGTAGAATGTTACAGATGCACCAATTCGAGGTATAATGGCGTCAAAACCTTCTAACATTTTACCATTATAATATACACGAGGAAGTTCCTCTTCTATGATAATGTTACATTTTAAATGGTCGATTACCTCTACTTGATGACCATGCTTTTGACATGATTCAACTAGTCTGCGGGTTGAATATAAATTTGCATTTCTGCTTAAGATTCCAATTTTCATTAAGTTGTTCTTGTTTTATTATTTCTTTTTCTTGTAAGATTCGTTTGATAAAGTAGTATCAATCACAAAGCGATTGGATAATAGTTTACGACCCAAAAGTACAGGATATCTCATTAATTCTCTGTTTGAAAGCGTAAATTCTGTAGTGTGTTTTTTTCCGAAGAGTATGATATTTCCCTGAACGATATATCTCACCTGCATTTCACCACTAGAACTGCGTACTTTTTTTTGATCAAATTCTAAAAAGTATAATGATTCACCTGTATAAGCGCTCTCATTTTCGTCTAAAAAAACTACACGTAACATTTTGTTAACCTCTTCAATTTCAGAGCAGTGAATAGTAGAGGTATATGCACCTGAATCAATTTTTACATTGACGTTAAGCAAATTAAATATAGGAAAATCAGCGATATCATCTTTTCCTATAATTGGTTTCTCCTTTTTTATAGATTTTTCTTTTTTTCTTAAAGCCATTTCTTTCGTTTAAAGTAAAATATCATCAACAAAGTTAATACAGCCATTGCAATCATGGTGATATGATATCCATATTTGTACTGCAATTCTGGCATGTTTCCAAAGTTCATTCCGTAAACCCCTGCTATAAAGGTTAATGGGATGAATATTGTTGATACAATAGTTAACACTTTCATTACATTATTCATTCTGTTTGATACACTGCTCATGTATAAGTCCAATAATCCTCCCACAGCATCTTTGAAAACAGTCACCGTTTCAATTACCTGAACGGTATGGTCATGCAAATCCCGTATAAAGAATTTTGTCTCTTTAAACATATAGGGAAGCTCTAATTTTTCAAATCGACTTACGGTTTCTCTTAAGGGAAAAACAGATCTTCTCAGATAAGAAGCCTGTCTCCTTACTTCATGTAAACGCGGAAGTATTTCGTCTGACGGATCTTCGAGTAATTCAATTTCTAATTCCTCAATAAGGTCTCCAAAATGTTCAATCGTTATAAAATAATTGTCAACTATTGAGTCCAGCAGTGCATAGGCTAAATAATCAGATTTTCTAGTCCTAATCTGTCCTACAGCGTCAAACAGTCTTTCTCTTACTCCATTAAAGACGTCGCCTTGCTTTTCTTGAAAAGTGATGAGTAATCGGTCTGCAAAAATTATGGTCACTTGCTCGTCCTCAATCTCTTCATTGTTCACGCTAAACATTTTGGCCACAATATGAACATAATGTTCGTAATCGTCAAGCTTTGGACGTTGACCAATGCTCAAAATATCTTCTCCTGATAGTTTATGCAAATTAAAGTGTTCAACCACTCTTTTAATATTATCTGTTTCATGCAGTCCATCAATATTCAGCCAAGATGTTTTATGTGTTTGATCTACTTTGGCTAATGCAGCCTCAATGTTGTCAAAGGAATTTTCTTCTATTTCATTTTCATCAAAATTAATTACTTGAAATGTTGTTTTATCCGTTTTTTGCTCTCCTGTAAACAAAAACATACCCGGAGCCATTCCTGTTTTCTTAATTCGATTATTTTTTTTCCTCTTCTTTTTTTGCTTGTGCTTCATCTATTGGTCTAGATATTTTTAATTCCTTCTAAAATAAACAATATTCTATGGACTCCACTTAAAGTTATCACTAATTTCAATTTAAAAAGTTTTATTTAATGTGACTTATCGAGGATTTTTCTGAGCAACAAAAGGGATTCCTCAATACTCGGTATTTTCGGAATGATCACCAATAATATATAAGCCCTTTCATTGCGAAGGAGTTAAATGACTGAGGAGTTCTCAGGCTTCGGACTGAATCTCTTTTTAATTATCATTAAATGCCTATCCGATACTTTACCAGTAAATATAACTAACCCAACAATAATGTGATTCAGCGGTGAACTGATAAGATCCTTCGCAAATTTCTATTTCCAACCAGTTGAAAATCTTAACTTTCAACCCTGGAAGGATCGGGTCAAGTTGAGGAGAGTTCTTTTTATCGTAGCACAATAAATAGTTGGTACGGTTCCAGATATGCATTAAAATTTAAGCTTTTTACACCATACAATTTATTTATCTGCTTTTCTTTGATTAATTTGGTCAGTGATTCCAAATATAATCTACGCTTTTTATATTTGTTGGCTAGACGGAAAAAGACGAATTTCAAAAAAGAAAGGATTGTAATTCTGAAGTGTTTCCTGCGAGGGCTTATTTAGGGATACGATAACACACTAATATGAATAAACTAATTTTAATACTTTTACTTTTCTTAATCGTTTCATTTGGGTATGCCCAAAGGGAGAAGCATGGCGACTATACTGCCACAGGATTAAATGAAATTGTAAACACCTTTACCACTCTCTCTAATAGTGTAAATGCACCCAGTAACAACATTGTTGTGAATGACAACAGTATGATAGGGGCAAATTTCACAAGTCCTTTAGAGGCGGGAGATTTGTTGTTGATCTATCAAATTCAAGCCGGAGATGTAAATGTAAATAGTTATCCTACAACTGCTTGGGGTAGTAATTATGTGGTGCAAAATTCTTGGTTTTCACAACCTGATCAATACGTTAGTAATTACATTGAATTTGGAGAAATGCTCAATTACAAAAACGCAGGAAACTTTGAGTTTGTTGAAGTTCTTTCCATTTCTGGAACTCAAAATGTAACACTGACCTGTCCGCTAGCTAAGAATTTTGTGACGGGAACAAACAATAAAACAATCGTTGTTCGAATACCCAGATTTAATAATCTAACTATTCCATCAAATACGAGCATAACAACTTCCGCATGGAATGGAAACACAGGTGGGGTAGTGGCTATAGAGGTGAATGGAACCCTAAGTATTACTGGGAACGGAGAAATATCTGCAGATTCCACAGGTTTTAGAGGTGGTGTTGCTGTAAATGATGGTGCCACTGGAAATAGTGTGGGTTCAATTACTGATATTAATTCTAGAGGCTTTTTAGGTTCTAATACTCCATCTCAAGGTTCTGAAAAAGGTGAAGGTATCGCTGGTGGAACAATTGAGTATGATGCTTTACATACCAGATATGGATACGGAGCAATCTCCAACGGTGGAGGTGGTGGAGGTTTTCATAATGCTGGTGGTGGAGGAGGCGCTAACGTTGGCGTTGGAAATTATTATGGATATGGAGTTGCCGATCAAGGAGTATCTGGAGCGTTTAATGCTGCATGGAACTTAGAAGATCCTAATATAGTTACTAGCCCTTCTGCTGGAGGTGGTCGTGGAGGTTATTCACATGTGCAGAACAGCAATAATCCGCTGACTGTTGGACCGCATAACGCTGCTTGGGGAAGTGAATTTAGAAGAATTACTGGTGGCGTAGGAGGTCACCCCCTTACTTATAGTGCAGAACGTGTTTTCCTCGGAGGAGGTGGTGGAGCAGGACATGGAAATGATTCCTATGGTGGAAATGGTGGGGCCGGTGGCGGTGCTATATTTCTTCAATTATATGGAGATATTATCGGAAATGGAACTATTTCAGCCAACGGAGGAAATGGTGCAAATGCAGAAGGATCACAACCTGGCCCTTTTTCAACAAGCAAAACAGGTGATGATGGTGCAGGTGGTGCAGGTGCAGGAGGTGCTGTTTTTATTAAGAATATTAATGCGATTCCTTCCACTATAAATCTGGAGGCCAAAGGAGGTAAAGGAGGAGATCAAGTGCTCAAAAGGGGTGGATTTAATTCATCCAACCAAGCGGATGGTCCAGGTGGAGGTGGTGCAGGAGGTTTGATATCTTACACTTTAGGAACTCCCACAGAGAATGTTGCAGGAGGTGTTGCTGGAGAAACCAATTCCTCTTTTATGAATAGCTTTCCTGTGAATGGTGCAACTGGAGGAGCTTCAGGCTTGGCTTCACAAACAACCACAGTTTTTGATATTGTGATTACAGATGATACCATTTGTGAAAACCAAACGGTAAGTCTAAGTGCTGTGGTATCAGGAAATTTAAGTCCTTCACCGTCATTGGCCTGGTATGATGCTGAAATTGGGGGAAATGTGCTTGGTTTTGGTGCTACATTCGTAACACCCGCCCTTTCTGCAACAACAACTTATTATGCTGGGACTTGTCCGGGAACATTTAGAACTCCAGTTACAGTAGTGGTAGCTCCTCAAATTGTAATTGCAGGAACTCCTCCAGCAATAAGCCCCGAAACTTGTGCAGGAAATGACGGCTCAATCACAGGTCTAACCGCAACAGGTGGTTTAGGATCGCTAACTTTTGATTGGAATGGAGGTAGTACAACATCAGAAGACCTGCTCAATACGGTTGGAGGGAACTACACCCTAACTGTAACCGATTTCGCAGGGTGTTCTGTTTCCGCTGGACCTTATACAGTGGCTTCTTCTCCTGGTCCTTCAATCGATGTTTCAAACGTTTTGGTGACTGATGAAAGTTGTTTTGGAAATGATGGTAGTATTTCAGGAATTACCGTTTCTGGGGGTGCTGCTCCCTTAACTTATCAATGGAATGGAAATGTCGCTGCAAATGCACAACTTTCAGGAGTGAATTCAGGAACTTATACTTTGGTTGTTACCGATAATTCGGGCTGCTCAAGTACCGTTGGACCCTTTAGCGTCTCTACATCTAATTCTATTTCAATTGATGTTTCCAATATTTCAATCAACAGTGAAACTTGTGTTGGAAGTGATGGTTCAATCACAGGAATAGTGGCTTCCGGAGGAACAGGAACTTTAAATTATAATTGGTCTCCCGGTTCAATGAATTCCATAAATTTAACTTCAGCATCTAGTGGGAACTATACCCTCACTGTAACGGATGGTTTAGGATGTTCTGCCACTTCTGGTCCCCATACGATTAATCAAACAGGAGGTCCAGTGGTTGATGTAACTAACGTTTTACTGAGCAATGAGACTTGCAGTGCTGCAAATGGAAGCATAACAGGAATAACGGCTACAGGTAATGGATTGACTTACTCTTGGTCGCCAGCAGGAGGAAATGCCATTGATGCCAGTAATCTTTCAAGTGGGGTTTATACCTTAACGACCACCGATCTTTCAGGTTGTGATGTAAGTGCAGGGCCTTATACAATATCGGATTCTCCTGGTCCTGTGATTGATGTCACCAACATCGTTTTATTTGATGAAACATGCGTGGGAGCGGATGCTTCTATCAATGGTATTACATTTACAGGTGGTGAGGCTCCTTTTGGCTTTACATGGAATGGAGTAAATTCAATCGATCAAGATTTAAGTGATACCGTTGGAGGAAGCTATACTTTAGTGATTACGGACAATAATGGTTGTTCCGATTCAGCAGGGCCTTTCGCTTTGTCTAGTGCGCCACAAATTTTGATTGATGAGGTAAATATGCTAATTCAAGACGAAAACTGTTTTGGAAATAATGGAAGTATAACAGGCATAAATGTTAGTGGGGGTGCGGGAACGCTCACTTACAGTTGGTCTTCTGGTGGAAATGCGGTTGACCTAACAAATGCCAGCAGTGGAACTTACACTTTAACCGTTACGGATGCACTTGGTTGTGTAGAGACATCAGGGCCACATACAATCAATCAAGTTCCTGCACCAACTGTTGATGATGCAAATATTAGTATTCAAGATGAATCTTGTGGTACAGGAAATGGAAGTATATCTGGTATAACGGCAATAGGTAATGGTTTAAGCTTCTCTTGGTCGCCTTTTGGTGGTAACGCTATTGATGCAAATAATTTGTCAAATGGAAGTTATACCCTAAATATTACAGATGCTTTTGGTTGTACCACCACATCAGGCCCTTATGTTGTTGTGAACACACCATCTCCCATAATAGATATTAGCGGAATGAATATAAATGCAGAAAACTGTCTGGGTAACAACGGGAGTATAACAGGAATAACAGTTTCCGGTGGAACAATACCTTATAGCTATAGTTGGAATGGGGTGATTGGAAGCTCTCCAGACTTTACCAATGCTTTTGGAGGTTCGTATAATTTTTCCGTTACGGATGCGAATGGATGTGCTGCAACAGCTGGACCTTTTACAATCCCCAGTTTTCAGATTCCAACAGTGGAGATGCTTACACCTAACCAATTAATCACAGAAGGAGATACAATTATTATACAGGCAAATGTTACACCTGCAAATGCCAATTTTTATTGGAGTCCGCCGGAAGGATTAAATTGTTCAAATTGTTTAGCTCCATCAGCAGCACCCGCTGTTTCCACTTGGTACACCATCACAGCTGTTTCTCCTGATGGCTGTGTAGAAACCGATTCCGTTTTTATAGAGGTTCAAAAGCCATGTGGAAAAGTGAAAGTACCAACAATTTTTTCACCAAACGGTGATGGGCTTAACGATGTTTTGTGTGTGTTAGGAAACTGCCTTCAATCTATGACTTTGCAAGTATTTAATCGATGGGGTGAACTTGTATTTGAGACCAATGAAATAAATGCTTGCTGGGATGGTAATTTTAAAGGTAAATCAGTGGGGACAGGAGTCTATATTTATAAGCTTCAAGGGATTGATATAACAGGAGCCTCGGTAAATTTGACAGGAAATGTTAATTTAATGCGCTAAAAATAGGTATTAGTACAATTGAAAGCTTATATTTGAGGCTTTAAAATGTTTATTTTTACTTAGTGAGTTATTTTAAAAGCTAAACTTTACTATTGATGAACCGGTCCAATGAAACGCAAATAGATGCCCACAGTATCTACAACGAGCTAAACAAGGAATTTACTGAATTTGGCAGTAAAAAGCTCATAATGTCCCATTTCGGGG
Organism: Brumimicrobium oceani; assembly: GCF_003143775.1. Lineage (GTDB taxonomy): Bacteria > Bacteroidota > Bacteroidia > Flavobacteriales_D > Crocinitomicaceae > Brumimicrobium > Brumimicrobium oceani. The sequence continues at coordinate 177,454 of NZ_QFRJ01000001.1, forward strand.
AATTCTCTCAAGATTTGGTCAATAGTTTGTCAGAAGGACTTGAGCTTATCTTGGATGAAAAGGGAGTCCCAAGAATAGTCATTAAGAGAATGTTCTCAGTTATGATAGAGGGTTTGCAGAACATTCGATTACACGGAATAAAAAACAAGGGCAATAGGCAGTTGGGACACGTGATGATTGCAGAGAAAAATGGATCCTACTCTGTTTCTTTTGGAAATATCATTGATGAAGATGGTGAATTGATTTTAGTGAAGTACTTAACTAAACTAAATAAAATGGATCTGTCAGAACAAAAGGAATACTATTTAAATATTTTGGGCAATGGAGATATGACCAGTAAAGGTGGTGCAGGTTTAGGATTTACCACAATAGCGCTCAAATCAAAATCTAAAATAGAATTTCAATTTGTAGACTACGAAGAGGACACCTCTTACCTCGAAATGCGTGTTGAGATTATTTAAATCACAATTGCTAAACGAGTGCTTATCCTCGCTAAAATGCTCGCATTTTCTTTTTATTGTTAATAATAAGCTTCAACAGGAGACCAAAAGCACCTCCAAGGTCATAAGGAAGAGGTTAATCTTCTATTTCTAAAATCTTTTTCCTTAAGAAATTCGCTGCATATAATTCCGTTTTTTCGATATTTCGACCTCTGTGTTCTCCAAACAAAAAATGCTCTGCAAAAACTCCATCGGGAGTAGCGATTGCGATCCAAACCGTTCCCACTGGTTTTTCTTCAGAACCTCCTTCGGGTCCTGCTATTCCTGTAACGGCAATTACATAATCTGCAGAAAGGACTTCTTTTCCTCCAATAGCCATTTCTTTTGCTACTTCTTCAGATACAGCTCCATATTTTTCCAAGGTACTTATTGATACATGAGCTAACTTGTTTTTAAGTACATTGGAATAGGTAATTAAGCCACCTTGAAAAAATGCAGATGATCCGCTTTTGGCAATAAAAGAACTCGCAATTCCTCCACCAGTACAGCTTTCAACCGTTCCTAAAGTAGCGTTTTTTGATTTCAATAGCTCCCCAACGGCCTCAAAAATAGTTTCTTCGTTCATTCCATAAGCGTACTGAGGGAATCCATTTCTTAACTCGTCGAAATAAGTGTTTACTAAACCTGCTTCTTTAGTGCCTTTCTCTGATGTTAAGCGAAGTTTAATTAGTCCCGTCGAAGGTAAATAAGCCAAATGTAAACCATCGCGGTAAATTCGTTTTTCCCAATCTTCTATTTTTTCTGCTAAAAAGGATTCGCCAATTCCTTGAAGCATGAGCGTTTGATAATAATTTCCCCTCACACCAAAGGTAGCTTTTATACGTGGCAATACCTCTTCCTGGATCAGCGCCTCCATTTCGTAAGGAACACCCGGAAGGGAGACCAAAACTTTTCCATTTTTCTCAAACCACATTCCCGAAGCGGTTCCATGATTGTTATCCAAAATTAATGCGTCCTTGGGCAACATGGCTTGTTGAATGTTGGAATCTAACATTTCTTTTCCTCTTTTCTGGAAAAAATCTGTTACTCTGTCTAACACCTGCTGGTTGAGAACAAGTGAAGTGCCAAAGTATTCCGTCAGGGTTTCTTTGGTAATATCGTCGTTTGTAGGACCTAATCCTCCAGTGACAATAATGAAATCTGTTTCATTAAGATAAGCATCAACCGTTTGTAGAATGTCCTCCTTAACATCTCTAATTGTTGTGGACTTAAAAACCGAAATTCCAAACTTCCCTAACTCTTGTCCTAACCAAGCAGTATTTGTATTCACTGTCTGGCCTATTAGCAACTCATCACCTATACTTATAATCCCCGCTTTCATAAACTTCAATTGCATTTTAGAAATAAAAAAGTAAAATTATTCGTAAGTTTGACAAAAACCAATAGAAATGAATAAAGTTGTTAAATCATTTGCCCTAAGTGTTCTATTATTGACATTTTCATCTTGCGATGTGTTAAATAGTGCAGCGGGAACCCTTTTAGAAACACCTTCTGAAAATGAGGGAGCGAGAAGGCTTACAAATGAGGAAGTTATTGCAGGACTGAAAGAAGCCTTAACAGTAGGAATTAGAAATGCTGTTGATGTTACTGCAGTTACCAATGGTTTTTTGGAGAACAGTGAAATTAAAATACCATTCCCTGAAAGTGCCAATGCTATGAAGGAAAAGGCAATGGAGTGGGGCTTAGACAGTCAAGTAGAGAAGGTTGTCACTACTTTAAATAGAGCCGCGGAAGATGCTGCAAAAGAGGCTGCTCCAATATTTATTCAAGCAATTAAAAACATGACTGTACAGGATGGTTTTGCTATTTTAAAAGGTGGCGAAGGTGCAGCAACCGATTTCTTAAGAAAAAACACCACCAACGAATTAATTGTGGTTTTTGCGCCTAAAGTGCAAACTTCTATCGAAAAAGTAAAGCTAACAGAATATTGGGAGCCTGTTGCTAAACGATATAATCAAGCCATGATCTTTACAGGAGGTGAAAAAGTAGACACAGATTTAAATAAATACGTTACAGAACGTGCCATTGATGGATTGTTTGCAATGGTGGAGAAAGAAGAAAATTTAATTCGTAAAGACCCAACTGCTCGTGTTACAGATTTATTGGAACGTGTTTTTGGTTCTTTATCGAAATAATCACTTATTTATTGGTTGATTGAAAATCATAAATTTTTATTGGTTTCCATTCGTCAATTAATTTAAAAACAAGAATATATATGGCTGATTTTTTACCATCAGAATTAGTAATTACCCCTAAAGGTGGCGTTTATCATTTAGATATCTGTCCAGAGGACTTAGCGAAAAAGATTATCGTTGTAGGAGATCAAGATCGCGTTGAATTAATTTCCAATTACTTTGATAAAGTAACGCACAAAAGTCAGCACAGGGAGTTTGCTTGCCATACTGGGGTTTACAAAGGAAAAGAGCTCTCCATTATTTCCACTGGAATTGGGACCGATAATATCGATATCGTGATCAACGAATTGGATGCCTTGGTAAACATAGACCTCAAAACTAGAAACGAGAAAAAAGACAAGGTTTCACTGGAAATTGTTCGACTGGGAACTTGTGGAATATTACAAGATGAAATTCCCATCGACAGTTTTATCTTATCCACTCATGCACTCGGAATTGATAATGTTGGTCATTTCTATGAAAGGGAAGTAGACAACGAAACAGCTCAATTAGAAAAGGAAATAGAGGAGGAGGTAAAACTTCCTAGATATGTAAAACCATATTTAACGAAAGCTTCTTCTCGCTTAAATGAGCGATTGGATGGTGAAGGAATTGAAAAAGGAATTACTGTAACAAGCTCAGGATTCTATGGACCCCAAGGAAGAAGATTAAGACTTTCTTTGGTTGAATCGGAAATGCTGAATTCTTTTAGCGATTTTAAACATGATCAAATACGTTTTTCAAACTTGGAAATGGAGTGTTCTGCATTGTTTGCCCTTGGTTCTGCTCTCGGACACGAAACGACAGCTATTTGTCTGGGATTAGCCAACCGAAGAAAAAAAGAATTTACTAAAAATTATGAGACAAAAATCACTGAACTCATTGAATATGTTTTGGACAAAATTTAAGCTTAAAAATTCAATTTATTTATGTTCCATTTTCTTTATTGCATCGGCTTGCTCTGGTGATGATTTAACCGAGAACAATGTTGTTAAGCAAGTAGAAACGGCCAAAGAAACTTTATCTGAAGAGGAGAAAATCATTCGTCAGGTGGAAAACATCTTGGATATTAATGCTGCGGAAAATTATGATATACAAATTCAGTATAAACATATTGATCCGGATACGCTGAAAGATGCTTTGATTTTGGTGAATAGAAAAGAATTTGGTCATCAAAAAGCAAAAAATACAAATACTGAAAGATTCTTTGAATCTACAGGACATACAGGTCTTTATAATTTTGTTTTCCTGAAATTAGGAGGAAGCGATAAGTTGATTACCACTGCACCAGTTGGTTCCAATGCAGATTATCCGCTGACGGTTGAGTTTCTCGAGTTAACATCCAAAGCACACAAGGACTTTATAGTTGAATATCGAGTAAGAAACAGCTTGCACAGGAATTATTACACCGTTAGAAAGGATAAAATGTTCTTGACTTTTAGCTGTCCTGTCTTTGATAGTATTGGAGCTCCAAAACCTGTTGCTTATGATATTGTTCATACGGATAGTGAAGTGAGAATAGCAAAAGATATTGCGCTTTATGATGGAAGAATCAAAGATTATAATCCTGACGAAATTGAGAACATAAATTTTTATACGCCCAAAGAAATCATAAGAGATGGTGGACTTTATGTATTCTTTATTTTTGACGATAAGAAAATGAAGTATGTAACACCAATGTAGTCTGTAGAAGTGAATACTAGTCAATTTTGATTTTATGCCATTCGCACTTAAGTTGTATTATTCTTTCAGGTGGATAGCAGCTACTCTTTTTCTAAAAATTTACTCAATTCAGCAACCAAATCTACTACGCGAGAAGGTTTAGTAAGGAAGGCAGATGCACCTCTTTTTAAACATTTATTGACGTCATCTGGATTGTTGGATGTGGAATAAATAATGATTGGTTTGTGTCGAAATTCTGTTTGACTTCTTAAGAAATGTAAACAATCTAAACCGTTGAATTTCGGCATGTTGAGGTCTATAAAAATAGAGTGTATTGTGCTGTATTCTTTTAAAATAAATGATTTAGCGCTGTCGAAACTTGAAAATGCACTTAACTTGTAATTGGGGAAATGCATTTGAAGCACGGTTTGAAAAATTAATTGATCATCCTCATCATCATCAATTAAAACGCAAATATTTTTGGAGTCAATCATTTTTCACTGTTATTTTACAAAACTAAAACTACTGAAAAATAATTACTTTCTCCACTTATCAAAGTCAGTTCTTAGGGAAATCATGTTGTTGAATCCTGCGCTAGAGAAAATAAATAAACCATAATCTACCGTAAAACGTTTAAAGTTCATTCCAGCGCCAAATGAGAAACCTCCCATTCCTGGTCGATTCTGAACTAACATTTCACGTCTTTGGTTATAATCAAAAGCAGCTCTAATTCTGACTGTTTTGCCAATCAGGGTTTCTACCTGAACGATAAAATGACGACCTAGTTTTTCACCAAATCCTGCTGATTCTACAGGAACAATTTCTCCGGTTAGTGGGTCTGTAGTAGGCTCTGCATTGGGATCATTGTAAGTTAAATCCCATTTGTTCAAGTGGTGAGCAACCAGTGAAAAACGGAAAGGTGCATGTTCTAATTTATGGGAAATACCTAACATAGCCTGTATAGGTAAAGGAGCTCTTGTATCCTCAGTGTATGTCGTTAATTGAACACCTGCGTTTCTAACGACAGCAGAAACTGTAGTTCTTTTATCGAGTGACCTATACATTCCTGCTATATCCACAGAAAGTCCCATTGAATTATACGATTCTAATTGTGACCATATAAGGTTAAAGGTAGCTCCTATGGATAGGTTCTTATTTAAGGTTCGTCCAACACTTCCACCGAGTGCAAAATCGCCAGCAGAAAAAGTCCCAATATTTTCTCCGTTGACATCCGTTCTGTCCATTTTTCCATAAGCAACATATCTCAAATGTAGAGCTGCTGTTCCTACTTTATTGATGTCTTTGGCATAGGCCACCATTCCATGATTTATTCCACCAGCCAGTAAAGCCTGGTTAAAACCAATAGAATTGTCCATTTCCGAATTAAAAGAAGCTGGATTTTGAATTCCCGTATTAATGTCGTCATCAAAAGCGGTAATAAATTTCCTACCCAAGGCCGCTGATCTGGCATTATCGGGTAAATCAAGAAATGGAAAAGCATTTTCGCCTCCCGTTTGTCCAATCATAAAGAATGGAGTAAAACAAAGAATTATTATTAGTCGTGTCATCTAGTTTCAATCAACGCCCGAATTTATGAAAAATTGTAAATTAGATTGAGAAATGACCAATTTATTGTGATTCAAAGAATGAAAGATTGGGGGATTTAAGAATTCAAAAATTAAAAATAAGGAATGCCAATTTATTGAAACTGTAAATAAAGCCTATTGCTTTTTACCCCGACCACCCATTTCAATAATTTCCATGTTTTTAATTTCGCCACTAATTAATTCAAAACGCAGAAGTGTTTTTACACTATGAAAACCATGATTTCCGCAGGCTCCAGGATTTACCCATAACATTTTGAATCTTGGGTCAAATTTCACTAATAGAATATGGGAATGACCGCAAACAAATAGTTTTGGCGGCCCGTTTTTCTTTAATTCTGCCAATAGTGGAGTGGAGTACTTCCCCGGTTTTCCAGCTATGTGTGTCATTAATACCGACACGCCTTCACGTTCAAATCTCTGAAATTCTGGAAAACGTTGGCGAACTGCAGTGTTATCAATATTTCCATAAACGCCAACTAAAGGTTTAAAATTTTCGAGTTCATCGAGAACTGATGAATCTCCAACATCTCCAGCATGCCAAATTTCATCAACATCTTTAAAATATTCAAAAACGCGCTTGTCTAAAACGCTATGTGTGTCGGAGAGTAAACCAATTTTCATATTTACAAATAAACGAATAGATCATAGAATAAAGAACAAAAAAAGCTTCTGTTTTTATAAATGGAAGCTTTTGTTCTCAACTGAGAAAATAGATCTAAACCTAATGAAATCCCTTTTTTGAATTAGAAAACTCAAGAGTTAGACGTGATTAGTTTTGGCTCTATATGAAATACTGTGGATAAATGAAATTAATACCTTTGGAGGAATGTTGATTGATTTTATGATTAAGTGATTTTAATCCTTCTAAAATTTTAAAATGGATTCCTCAGGTGTAAAATTCATAAATTTCATCACCTATCGGAATGACAGTAGGTATGAGAATCATTGTGGAGAAAAATGGTCAAGCCAGCTTGACCATTTTTCTCCACACTAAAACAACACCTCCCTGTCATCCCTACAAAGCAAAGCGTCGAGGGATCTCTTTTATCCATTCTAATTGCCGGGACAATTCAAAATCCAGATTATTAATGTAAGAGGTGCTAGCTAATAATTAGCTATCTTTAATTCTTTAATCATACTTTTATAGTGCTTGGTCGGAAACAGACGATTTTTACAAATTGTATAGATTTTGAGAATAATTTTAAATGCCTATCCGATACTTTACCAGTAAATATGTCTAGGCCAGCCATAATGTGATTCAGCGGTAAACTAACAAGATCCTTCGCAAATTTCTATTTCCAACCAGTTGAAAAAAGAAATCCGCTTCAGGTTGATATTAAGCTAGGGTCATACTTCAAGTGAGAGAGGAAAAGCAAAAGTGCTAGAGCGCTTTTGCTTTTCCTCTCTCACTTGCTTCCCAGCGCCTACAACTGTCATCCTGACCAGAGTTGAAAATCTTAATTTTCAACCCTGGAAGGATCTGGCCTGGTTAATAGAGAGTACTTTTTATTTTAGTAAATTAAATAGCTGGTAAAGTTCCCGATAAGCATTTTATTTCTTTAGGAGATGCCTTAGCTTCAGCCGACAAGAAAAAAGATAAAATAAACTCAAAAGATTCAATTTTAAATTTGTTGTGTTTACGTCCAAGCATTTTAAGAAGGCATTCGCAAGATTTAATCAATTAAACCACTATAAACGTTAATAAACTTCGTGTTTTCAGTTGATATGGACTATAAATTACCCACTTTACGCCGTATAAAGCCTTAATTTTGTATTCCAAGGAATTGGCACTCTTCAATGAGCTGACTTGTGTTTGGCTAGCTTATCAATGTGAGATTACCGACAAGTCTGATTTTAAGTCTTATTTACAGAGAAATTTTATTTTTGAATTAGAAAACTCAAGAGTTAAGCGTGATTAATTTTGTATTCCAAGGAATTGGCACTCTTCAATGAGCTGACTTGTGTTTGGCTTAGCTTATTCAAGCTGAAATTACCGACAAGTCTGATTTTAAGTCTTATTTACAGAGAGATTTTATTGTTGAATTAGAAAACTCAAGAGTTAAGCGTGATTAATTTTGTATTCCAAGGAATTGGCACTCTTCAATGAGCTGACTTGTGTTTGGCTTAGCTTATTCAAGCTGAAATTACCGACAAGTCTGATTTTCAGTCTTATTTACAGAGAGATTTTATTTTTGAATTAGAAAGCTCAATAGTTAGACGTGATTAATTTTGAATTCTAAGGAGTTGACTTTTGTCAATGACTGAATACAAAATTGATTACAACGACACTATTGAACTTTCTAAACAAAAATAAACTAGACCTTTCCTAGCATTGCTTTCTTAACAGCTTCATCAGCAGGAGTTTTCCCTAACCAAATCGACCAAAGCGCTTTTTTAAACTCCAATCCTTTTGCTCCACCTAGGTGCTTCCCATTCATATATGCTTCAACACCGCTTTCTGGTTTGTAAAGCAATATTACTTCGTCACCTGATTTGAATTCTACATTAAAAAGTTTCATGAAGTCTTGGATTTCTTTCTCTGTGGCTTTTCCATCTGTAGAAGTTGCAAAACCTTCTTTTACTGTCTCCACAAATTTATCTCTTGTCACTTTATCTGATAGAATTTTCAAGCGGATAGCAGATTCTACATTTTGGTCAATTATTGTTTGTGCATTGCTCGTTCTTTCGGGAACATAAAGCGCTGCAACATATAAATTAAAGAAGTACTTGGTTCGTAATCCTGCGCCATTATATTCTACAACTTGATCACTAATTTTAAATTTTGTAGGAAAAGTTGCTCCAGATACAGTTACATTTTGGGCCGTTGCGGTAAAGGAAAGAATAACACCAATAAACAAGGCAACAATTAATTTTGATTTCATAGTTTTGATTTTAATGAATAATGCTTATTTTTAAACAAATCTTATTCCAAATTTACAAAAAATAAACTTATGAATAAACTATTTAGTCTATTACTCGGAGCCTCATTTTTAATCCTAACTTCTTGTGGAGGTGGTTGGTCGGAAGATCAAAAAAACACGGTTAAAAATGAATGCATCACAATGGGAGGTTATGATTGTGATTGTTATCTCGAAAAGGCAACAGAAACATTTAAGAACCCTGCGGAGTACAACAAGCAAGCTTCAGAATTAAAGGAAAAATTCAATTCAGCAATTGAAGAATGCGAAGTGCAAGTGGAAGAAAATGACGATAACTTAGAGTCGTTTTAAGAATTTGTAAATGAGGTTAATCAATTTTTAAAACCGTAAATACCTCAGCTAACTTTGTTCAACTATTGATATTAAAAAAATCCAGAATTTTATTGCTAAGATTCTGGATTTTTTATTCTGACGGGGAAAACAACCACGTAATTCTTCCTCGCTTAGCTTGCTGAATTTTAAAATTCCATTCTGTATTGTCAGTGGAAAAAAGCACATTCTCCCATTGTGCTCTATTTATGTTTTTTTCACTTCCCAAATAGATGATTTGTGAATCTGAAACCCAAATGATAAAAGCTTCTTTACTGCCATTAGTTTCTTCATTTATTCGAATAGATTTGCACTGTGCACCAAAGCAATCAAGCCAATTGTAAAATGCACTGATGGTTTTTACGCTGTCTGCGAATTTCCAAGAGAGATAGTGAAAAGAAACACTGTCTTTAATGAAATAGCTTTCTTCTTTTTTTGTATACCCTAATCGATCAGGCATAAAAAGCATTTTACGCTTCCGTAATTTGTTTTCTTCTTCAAAATTCAACCCAGGAAAATTTTGGATTAATTTTTTCTGGGTTGGGCTAAGTTCTACTTGAGCATTTTCTAAAGTATCTTCATCGTAATCATAATTTCCGGCTGATTGCGGCAGAACCTCATCCATGTTGATGATTTCAACTTCTGTGTTTTCAGAACAAGCGCTCCACAATAGCACAACAAAAATTAGAAGAAAAGCTTTCTTCAATAAACCGGTCATGGTATTCAATTTATATTCCTTCTAAAACGGAGATGGCGTGATCAATATTGTTTGGCTTGACATCTAAATGCGTCACCATACGAATGGTTTGTTCTCCAAAAGCCATAAAGTGTAAATCCTTTTTAGCGCATTCTGCAATAAGTTCAACTACATCCATTTTGTTAGATAGTTTGGCGACAACAATGTTGGTTTGAACAGGTAAAATCTCCTCAACCCAATTTAGTTTTTCTAAAGCTGCGCCCAACTGTTTTGCATGTTTGTGATCTTCTTTTAGTCTTTCAATGTTGTTTTTCATTGCGTAAAGTCCACCTGCCGCTATAATTCCTGCTTGTCTCATTCCTCCACCCAAAACTTTTCTCGCGCGTCTTGCCCTGTGAATGAATTCCTTATTTCCCAATAAAACAGAACCAACTGGAGCACCTAAGCCTTTGGAAAGACAAATTGAAATGGAATCAAATTGTGCTGCATATTCTTTTGGTGGAATATTATTTTCTACCAATGCATTAAATAAGCGAGCGCCATCTAAATGGAGTGGAAGCTGATTTTCTTCACACACTTTTCGAATCGCTTTTATTTCATTAAAATCATAAATTGCTCCACCACCTCGGTTCATGGTGTCTTCCAGAGAAACAAGAGAAGTGAGTGGATAATGTGGATTATTTGGGTCTTTTATTCCTCCTTCCACATCTTTTGCTGTGATTCTACCGCGATCTCCAGGTAATAAAAGGACAGAACTTCCACTGTTTTTGGCGATTCCTCCTCCTTCGTAAAAGTAAATGTGTGCGTCTTTTGAGCAAATCACCTCATCTCCAGGTCTGCAATGTACGTTAATTGCTATTTGGTTGGTTTGTGTCCCTGAAGAACAGTAGAGTGCTGCTTCCATACCGAAATATTCAGCTGCATACTTTTCCAATTCATTCACTGTAGGATCTTCTTGGAAAACATCGTCACCTACTGGAGCCTCCATCATAAAAGCCTTCATTTCTTTTGATGGCTTTGTCACTGTATCTGATCGTAAATCTGTAAGCATATTTTATTTTTTTCGAATCATCATTAATCCGTCACGAATAGGGAGGAGAACATTTTCAACCCGGTCATCATCTTGGATTTTTTTATTGAAGATTTTTAAGGCCTCCGTATCTTTGTCTTTTTTCTTGATTTCCTCAACTACTTTTCCAGACCACAAAACATTGTCTGCGATTAGAATAGCACCTTTTGGTAAATCATCTATTAATAAATCGTAATAATTTGAATAATTAGATTTGTCTGCATCAATAAATACCAAGTTGAAGTTTTTATCCAATTTTGGTATAATATCCATGGCATTTCCAACTTTCATTTCAATTTGATCGGAAAATCCAGCTTTTTCAATGTAACTTTTTACCATGTCTTCTAATTCATAGTTGACATCAATAGTGATGAGTTCACCATTTTCTTTTAATCCCTCCGCCATGCAAATCGCAGAGTAACCAGTGTAGGTACCAATTTCTAAAATGCGCTGGGGTTGAATAATTTTGCTTAGGAAACTCAATGTTCTTCCTTGTAAATGCCCCGAAAGCATGCGCGGTTGTAAAACGTTGATGTGGGTTTGACGGTTAAGTTCGCTTAATATTTCTGACTCTGGAGAAGTATGTGCATTGACATAATCCTCTAATTTTTCATCTAAAAATTCCATGTACCAAATGTACGAAAAAAAACAAAAAGGCAAACCATAAGCCGGGTCCTGTACACCATCCGAAAATGGCTGTTTGTCATTTATCTAGCCCCGAAGTCACCCTCGGGATCCATCGACCTACCCTCCAAGTTGAGCGAGCAGCCCTTTAGCCTTGGTTTACATGGTCTTTCAGTCCGTAAGGTTTACCTAGCCAACAATGTCACCATTGATGCGGTGAGCTCTTACCTCGCCTTTTCACTATGACCTAGGATTTAACTCCTAGGCTACTTATTTCTGTGGCACTATCTGTATTCGTCAACCGACGAACCCTTCCAGTTAAGAAGTACGGTGCTCTATACTGCCCAGACTTTCCTCTCTTCCGCAAGCGGAACAGCGACAAACGATCTGCCTTTTGTGCAAAATTAATGTTTATTTAATAACAATTGATTTAAAACTTTGTGCTTTTTGAGAGATGGCTTGTACGGTGTACACTCCCGGAGTTAAATTTGATAAATCTAAAGTTACCATCATTCCTGATGTTTCCTGTTCAAATACTTGTCTACCATCTGTTGAAAATACTTTAACAGAGTCAATTACTTCAACAGACTCTATATTTAGAATTTTATCTGTTGGGTTTGGATAAACTTTGGTTTCTAATGTATTGTGATCTAAACCAACAGGGGGTGAGTTAATGTAAGTAATTCTTGTAGGCACTTCATTTCCTGCAATGGTTTCTGTTTCTACTTTTAATACTGGTCTTTTTTTGTTTTTTGCCCACCATTCGTATTCAGAATTTGTACGGTTGATCGGAATCCATTGTTGAATAGGCCCTAGTTCAATGTAAATGGAATCCATCTCATTTACAACGTGTTTTATTCTTAGCGCATCGTAAGTTCCATCAGGAGTGGTGATTTGCCCGTATCCATCAACCTCACTTTGCCTTTTTCTATTCATTTTAATTCTTGCTTCGGCAGCAGGTGATAAATTGATATCGGTATATCCAGTGGAAGAGTAAATATCTCCGTAGTTAATTGGAAATTCATAGGCTGTTTCTATTGTATCACTTTTAAATCCAATTACTTGACCTTGAGTTTCTAAACTATATCCTGGTACACTTAGTTTATTGTTGTCTATTTTAATCATTCTATTTATAGAATTGATCTGAATAGGCAGAAAGCTTGTCAGATCTTCCATGGGTAATCCGTCAAAATTTTGAAAATAAGATGCCCTATATTCTGTCGGTGCAAATGGTCCAAACTGAATGTTGATAATGAATCCCGCGGAGGACATACTTTTTGCTTTTTCATACAGGTATTCGGTTTCCGTTAAACCAGAAAAGTCCCATGTAGAATTTGGACCTGTCGTGGAAAAATCAATTGCTAAGTTCGTAGAAGTAGAAATTCCAACTGAATCGCCACTTTGAAGAAAGTCAGTTTCATTGATAGTGATTTGACTTTTGAGACCAAAAGATAAGAAGGTGAATGCGGAAATGATATAGATTTTCATAAGCGTATTTTTGTTTCTGGAAAATTAAGGAATTATTCTGATAATTTTTAATCGAGAACCACTTAATCTATAAAGCTAAATCAGTCATTTTTGTTCATAAGTAAAAATTCTAATTTCAATTTATCGATTATTTTATCAAATTCACTCTCAATGACAACTGTCCATAAATTGGATTAGTTGTTGCCGATTCATTAAAATAAGCGCCATCTTTTATTCTTCCAGAAATATTGGTTCCCGCTTTTAATCCCATTGAAAATACTGGTGAAAACTTTTGTTCTATCCAAACATATCCTTGGGTGGAAAAGCTATTTAATCCATCTCTATTTCCAAAGCGTTTTTCGGTGTTTATCAATTCTTTGTTTTCGTAATTATTCAAGTCCATTGAGGTGGTCAGTAAATAATTAATTTGTGCTCCAACACCAAACGAAGTGTTGTTTAATTGATACCCTAGTTCAACAGGAATATAAACATCCACAAGGTTTTGATAAGATAGATCTTTCTGAAGCTGGACAACGATGATGTCGTTGATTTCTTTCCTTTGCGAAACGATTAAATCTGCGTTAGTCGTAATTTGTGTTCCCATTCCTGTGCGGAATAGAACATGATTCATGTCAATTTCCAAATTCAGTGACAAATCAAATAATCCCGATTCATAGGGTCGACTGGTTTTGTAATTCTCCATTAATCCACCACTAATTTTGGTGTAAAGAATATATTTTGGTCTTTCTTTTAACTCAAAATTGGAGGTAGTAATTTTCTTCGCCTCCATTTGCTGAATACGGTAAACGGACTGAATAGGCAAAGTAATGAGAGATTCACTTTCTTTCTTGTTTATGTTCCTTCCTAAATCGGACTTTTCAACAAATGTATTTTCCTTACTCCAATTTTTGAATGAAGCTGTTTGACTTGTTTTTGAATTCTGTTTTTCCACGTTAATGGTGCTTTCCGCGATTGAATTTTGGTGTTCACCAATAAAAGTAGGATTATCTTCAGGCTTTGAAATGTTTTTGCTTACTAATGATTGCTGACCATTGACTTTATTTTCCGAATTTTTGATTTCCTTTTGAGTTCCTCTATCTTCTGAAGTTGATGGCGTGAGATTATTAAATTTCTCCATTTTATTCAACTCCAAATTTTGCTTTTCCTGTACATAGCGTTCTTTCTCTAGAGGAGTTCGCATGTTTAATGTAAACAATGAAATTAAAAGAACAGCAAAAGCCGCTGAACCTCCTAAAGCCCAAAAAATGAATGCTCTTTTCTTTTTATCTCTTTCATTAAGCATACTGTTCATTTCTGCCCAATAAGCTGAATCGTATTGTGGAGCTGGCTCTGAATGAGCAGCATCACTAAACAATTGGTCTATATTTTTATTTTCTTCACTCATATTGCTAAATTCTGCAATTTAATTTTTTCTTGTTTTTCAAGTAATTCTTTAAGTTCTTTTCGCGCTGTGGATAAATGCCATTTTGAAGTACCGTCTGACATTTCCATAATTTCCCCAATTTCTTTGTGTGTGTATCCTTCAATTACGTATAGAATAAAAACACGTTTGGTTGCTGGTTTTAAATAATCGAGTAGTTTCATTATTGTGGCTTCTCCAAAATTACTTTCAGCTTCGTTCACCACACCTTCAGAATGATATTCTAATTCTCGTTCTTGGTGTCGTTTACTTATTTTTTCACGGTATTTTCTGTTCTTACGGTATTCGTCAATTAAGGTGTTGGTCATCACGCGTTTTGCCCAAGCAGCAAAGGGAACTTCTTCTAAATCTAATTTGTGAAGATTATCGATGATTTTAATAAAAGCCACGTTATATGCAGCACGAGCATCTGTCTCGCTGTTGTGATAACGTTTGCATATCGGAATCAAAAACAAATAACAAGCCTCATAGAGTTTCTCCTGGGCTTTGCGCTTGTTTTTTATACAAGCCTTGAGTAGTTTGACATCGATATGCATGTAGTTATTGACTCTTCTTATGTTTTCTTCGTTCTCCAAATTACTAAGAATAATGTATTAGAACACTTTTCATGGATTAAAACGGAAATTTTGGACAATTGGTTGG
This sequence comes from Brumimicrobium oceani, assembly GCF_003143775.1. Lineage (GTDB taxonomy): Bacteria > Bacteroidota > Bacteroidia > Flavobacteriales_D > Crocinitomicaceae > Brumimicrobium > Brumimicrobium oceani. The sequence goes on from NZ_QFRJ01000001.1 coordinate 192,585, forward strand.
TGAAATCCAATTATATTTTCAAACTTCGCATTTCTTAAAATTAAAGAAAAAAATTCATGAGACTATATTTACTTCGACACGGTGATGCAGAAAAGGAATCTAAAGCAGGTAAGGATTTCGATAGAGGGCTCACTGAGTTAGGGAGAAAACAAGTTGAACGTGTGAAAAATAGACTAGAAAACGATTATTCTGATCGTGAGTTTACGGTTTTTTGTTCTGCAGCACAAAGAACAAGAGAAACTTGGCAAATTATTGCGCCAGTTGTCGAAGTGGAAGAACTAGAATTTTTGGATGACTTGTATTTAGCAGAAAGAACGCAATTGCTGAATTTCATCTGGAATGTAAACCATCCTACAGAAGATGTACTTATTATAGGTCACAACAAGGGAATCTCTGATTTGGCATCTTACCTGTTAGATGAGCGCATTATGCTACCAACAAGTGGATTCTTGGTTATTGACTTTCCCAATTGTCATGAATTAACTGAAACAAGTTTAGGATGCGGAGCAAAGTTAAGTAAATGCTTCCCTGTTGAGTAGAGAACATATTTATAAACAGGTTGGTGAAAATGCATTATTGCATCACTTTTTTAATATTTCGCTGATAATTTTTTGGGACACCTTTTTTATTCCATAAACTGAATGAATGATCTTCTGATTGTTGATGCTGCTTAAATTGAAGTTGTCAATTATTTGGTCTTTACAAACGATTGCAGTATGGCTTTCTGTTTCAGTGAAATTGGATGAAAAGCCTGACCTGTATTCAAATGCTGAAAGCGAATAGCTAATTATCCCACTTTTAGGATGGAAATAGATGGATTCTTCACTTCCTTCATGTTGTGAAATCAGTTTGTTCAATTTTATCAGTTTGATTCTATTTTTATGATCGGTGTAGATGAGCAAATCAACAATGTTGCTTTTAGGTGACGCAACATCTAATCTATAGAAATGGCTTAGTTCTGTGTTGGAACGGGTCTTAAAATAAATGCTCTGATTCTTATTCTGTTTTTCTTTAATGACTAAACTTTTTGCTTCTGCCGATACCACATTTCTCCATTTTAAAAAGTTGGAGAGTTCAAAATCTTTACATTCATTCTTTGATGGTGTAGGAGCATCGAAATCGAAATTTTTGATATGAATTTCATTTCCTTTGTAATCAAATTTCATTTCTTTTGATTTTAGTAAATCAGCAGAAATTATGTTAATGTGAGCGCTGTAATAAATGTAGCCAACGAATAGAATAAGGAATAATGAAATAGATGTAAAGAACCTTTTGTTGTTGATGTTTTTCATGATGAAACTATTTATTGACTTACTGTGAAATCTGGCTAATTACGTAATTTTTGAATAGAAACTCAATTTATATCCTAAATTTCAGAGGTTGAAATCATTGTAGTTCTAAATAAATTCTCGTTTTTGAAATGAACTCTCCTTTAGTTTCTCTCCAAAGAGAGAAATAGGCATAGACTTTGATTTGAGCGTTTATCCTTGAATTTGAATTTACAATGCCAATTTTTAGATCCGAATCCTCATCTCACCCCACGGCCTTGATTGTCATGGAAATCCTTTCTTTAGCTGGCAAATACAATTTACGTAGCCAAAAAGCGACCAGCGGAAGCTCTTTTGGGAAGTTGAAATTGTATGCTAGATGAAGAAAGATTGGAGTAGAAAGCCAGATGAGCCGCCCAAATAAGAATCAACTCAATTTTCTGTGTATTCAATAGGGTAGTGGAAGCCAAAAAAAATGGTTGCTGAATTTCTCCAACAACCATTTCAATATTAAAGTATTTTGAATCTTATAAACTCAAAGCACCGTTTGTGTCGCGCACTTTATCTGCTGCTGCGTTAAACTTCGCTTTTTCGTCATCTGATAATTCGATTTCTACGATTTCTTCAACTCCGTTTCTTCCAATCAATGCAGGAACTCCAAAACAAATGTCGTTTAGTCCGTATTCACCTTCTAAGTAAAGAGAACATGGGAACATTTTCTTTTGGTCGCATGCAATGGCTTGAACTAAACCAGAAACTGCTGCACCTGGAGCATACCAAGCAGAAGTACCTAATAATTTAGTTAAAGTTGCACCTCCAACACGTGTTTCTTGTTCAACAGACGCTAATTGGTCTTCGCTCAAGAATTGAGTAACAGGAACTCCATTTCTTGAAGCTAATCTTGTTAAAGGAACCATTCCAGTGTCACTGTGCGCTCCGATTACCATTCCGTCTACGTCAGAAATTGGACATTCTAAAGCTTCCGCTAATCTGTACTTGAAACGTGCGCTATCTAATGCACCACCCATTCCAATAATTCTGTGTTTAGGAATATCAGTTGCTTTGTGTACCAAATATGTCATTGTATCCATTGGGTTACTTACCACAATAATGATTACGTTTGGAGAATGTGCTACTAATTGTTCAACTACAGTTTTTACGATGTTTGCATTTGTACCAATCAATTCTTCTCTTGTCATTCCTGGTTTTCTTGGAATACCCGAAGTAATTACTGCAACATCTGAGTTTGCCGTTTTTGAATAATCATTTGTAGATCCAACAATTTGCGTATCAAATCCATTCAATGATGCAGTTTGCATTAAATCCATTGCTTTACCTTCAGCAAAACCTTCTTTAATATCTAAAAGGCAAACTTCTGCTGCGAAATCTTTCATCGCAATATATTCTGCACAACTTGCTCCCACGGCACCTGCTCCTACAACTGTTACTTTCATTATATTTTTATTTTATATTAAATAGAAAATTCTGACCACGAAATTAAGAAATTAATCAAAAATAGGAATAGGAAAACAGGATTTATTCTCAACTTACTTTTGTTATAGAGTCCTTTATAGCAATAGATTAAAGGAAAGTAGAAAATTAGTAATTTTGAGACCTGTCTTTTCATCCAAAAAAATGAATTTAGAATATCTTTTATAGATTAAGGCAACCCCATGAACTATTAAACGTTTTTAAAATGAAACAGAAGTGAACAACGACGAACTCAAAGAATTAATTAAACGGTGTGCCGAGCAGGAAAGAAGTGCCCAGGAGCAGTTATTTAAGCTTTTCTATGGGAAGATGATGGGAGTTTGTATGCGGTACACAAAAGATCGTGACCGGGCCCAGGAGGTTGTTCAGGAAAGTTTTATTAAGATCTTTGATAAGCTAGCAGACTTCGATTTTAAAGGTTCATTTGAAGGGTGGGTAAGAAGAATTATGGTAAATGCTTCTATTGATGCGGTACGTAAAAGAAATCGCGAAGCCTTTTCTACAGATGAGGAATACATTTTTAATGGGAGAAGTTCATTTCAAGAACATGATTTAGATGATGATATTACTAAAATTAAAGCAGAGTACGCAATGGAAGCAATTCAAGAATTGTCGCCAGCCTACAGAACTGTTTTTAATTTGTTTGTGATAGAAAATTATTCTCATCAAGAAATTGCTGATATTTTGAATATTAGTGAAGGAACATCGAAATCTAACCTGGCGAAAGCAAAGCAGAATTTAAGAAAGATATTAAGTGAAAAATTTGTCAATTTAGACCATGAAAGATAATTTAGAAAAAGCATTTAAGGAGAGCTTGGAAGAGTATGAAGTGGCGTACGATCCAAAAGCTTGGGATGCTGTAAACGCCCAAATGAATAAGAATGCCTCGAGTACAAGTTCAATAGGTAGTGCCTTAAAATGGCTATTGGCTTTGCTGATAATTGGAGGCGTTTCTACAGCTACATACTTTTTATTGGAGAAGGAAACTATAACTGAAATATCTGAAGTAACTGATACCAATGCAGAAATCAAATCGGATAACACAGCTGTTCAACAAACAGAGCCAAAATCTAAAAAGTTAATCACCCTAGATTCATCTAATGAAGGTGAGGATAAATCTGTAATATCGATTGAGAATATAGAGGAGACTGAAGTTGATTTCAAGGAAAACGTTAGAAGTTCAGACAAAGAAAGCGATGCAATCGTGGTTGAGGAAAAAGAAGCCAATGTAAACCATCAAAAACAAACAGAACCTATTCTCGTTGACAAGCGAAATGAAAGTACTGATGCAAAACAATACATAGCAGGAAATATTTCAAGTGCAATTGTATGTCCTGGTGAGACCATAGAGATAATGAATCCTTCTTCAAGTGAAAAAGTGCGTTTTGAAATCAATAGCAATTGGGTTGTTTTGCAACCAAATAAAACACATGTTTTTGCACCAACAGAGTCTGTTCAAATTGATTTTGTGAATGACAAAAACGAATTAATTGAGTCGAAATACATCAAAGTCCATGAAGCGGTAAATCCAGATTTCACATTCGAAGCGAATATTTTTGAAAAAGGTCTGCCAGTTGTTATTGTAGAGGCTTTTGGTGATTACAAATCTTATCAATGGGAGTTTGATGGAGAGATAGCTAAGCCCGGAGCCATCGTTAAACATAGCTTTTTTGACAAAGGAGACTACAGTGTTGCGTTAAAAGTAACTGACGCTAACGGCTGTAATGCTTTTACTTCTAAAACGATACGCATTAGGGAGAAATACAACTTGATGGCTATGGATGCTTTTAAACCGAATGGAGCAGACTTTAGAAATAGAACATTTATGCCGTATTCATTGAAAGAAAGAGATGTTCGTTTCCAAATGACGATTGTAGATCCGGTTGATAACGGAGTCTTATTTACTTCCACAGATGCCGAGAACGCTTGGGACGGAACAGACCAAAGGACAGGTAAAATGACGCCGAGTAACAAGACTTATATATGGAAGGTTCAGATTTTTAATCCCGTACCAAACGAAAGACCAATTTACGCTGGAACGGTTGTTCATAATTAAAGCGTAGGGGCGGTTTGCGTAGGGGCGGTTTGCAAACCACCCTTACACAAACCGCCTCTACACAACCCCCCCAAACCATTATTCCACGATTAATTTCTTAGTCAACATACCTTTTTCGGTTTCAATTTTTATAAAGTAAACACCTAGGTTTAATGAACTGATATTGATGTTAGCAAAAGATTCATTTACCTGTTGCTTTAGCACCTTTCTTCCGTTTATATCGAGTAATGTAATATTCTTAATTATAAATCCTTCCAAAGAAACTGCTATTTCATTTTGAGCTGGATTAGGATACATTAAAAGTAATTCTTCCATTTGTTCAATTTCAATACCCGCTGGACCGTTTAGTGGGTGACAAGGAATTGGATCGGCTGGTGTGTTGCAGATACAATACTCAGGCTCTCCACAAACTTCGCTTAGCAAAAATTGAGTGATGTATTGTTCTGTAGTGTCTAAGTAAGCGGAACTGGTTTGATGAGGAACATGTCCAGCACCATATTCAGCTTTAAAACAGTTTTTAATTCCTAAACTTTCAGCTTTCTTGTGAACGGTTTCGCTACCATCTACAACCAATAAATCAAAGATGGCAACAGAAATCATGTCTGTTCCAAAAGGAACGGTGTCATCTGTGTCTCCGTGAAGGCTTAAAACCGGAGTTGTATTGTTGTTCATGCAAGAGGTGTCACCCAGCGCACCTGCGAGACTCACCACAGCTTTCACATCGGAGGTATAGCCTGGATTTCCAGAATTCCCTTCCAGTCCGCCTGATAATGAAGGGTCAGTCATGTTAATGTAAGATGGAATTTCAGAAGTTTGGTCCAAATAACTTAAATGCAAAGCCACAAAGCCACCTGCGGAACTTCCCACTAAAAAAATATTGGTGGTATCAATTCCGTAAGGATTATTATCAACAGCGACAGATTTTTTAAAGAATCGGACGGCAGCCCTCGCATCTTGAGTTGCCCGCATCACTGCCTCAGAAGATCCCGACTCACCAGGTCCAGACGCCGTGAAAAGGTCTTTCATTCCAAGTCTATAGCTAATGGAAGAGGTTACGTAGCCTTTCTTGGCGTACATCTCAGCCAATGGCACAACATCAATTCCTGTCTTAGAACCCAAAACAAATGAGCCCCCATGAATAAAAATAATGAGTGGTCTAGAATTATCCGTGTCACCCGTTGGTCGATAGATGTCTAAAAATAAATCCTGATTTGTTCCATCGAAGTTGAGGTTTGCGCCATATTGAATATCGGCGGTTAAATCGAAATTGGTAAAAATTTCATTTTCATAACGTCCATTCGTGCAGTCCTGCGCTTGAACAGAGAAGAGGGCAGCGATTGCGGCTCCTAATAAGTAGATTTTTTTCATATTTATGTTTTTAAAATGAGTACTACACCAACTTGTTTTGGACAAGTTAACAACTGGTGTTTGGCTTAAATGTACTACAAAAAGTTAATTTTTAATTTGTTTGAACGGTTTTATTGGGTTGAAGTTTTGATGGAATAGTGGATTGTCTAACCTTCTTCATCAATGTTTTAGGTCTTTCACTACACAAACAGCATGCTAACTTAAGGTGCTGATAGTCTTGACCATTTATTCAAGAAAATATTCTAGTAATAAATAGCATAACAAAATAAAACTACTATCTTTGCGGCTGTGTTTAAAGTAACACGTACATAAAAATCATTAAATAATATTGGAATGTATTTAGCAACTGAAAAGAAAGAAGAAATTTTTAAAAAGCACGGGAAGTCTGAAAAAGACACTGGTTCTGCAGAAGGGCAGATCGCTTTATTCACTTACCGTATCAGCCACTTGACTGGTCACTTGAAGAATAATCGTAAAGATTACGCTACACAAAGAGCACTTCAATTGTTGGTTGGTAAAAGAAGAAGTCTTTTGGATTACTTGAAGAAAAAAGACATCATGCGTTACCGTGCGATAGTGAAAGAATTAGGATTGAGAAGATAATTTTTGATCAACATTTTCAAATAAAAAGGGGAGCAATCGAGTTTAATCGAAGTTCCCCTTTTTTGCTAAATTGAAAGTTAGGAAACTAAATTCTTTAATCTAAAATTAAGAAATTAAGTTTTTTAATTTTTGATAAGAAGTCTTTAAAGACAAGGCATGCGAAGATTTTTAATGCAGGAGTTTATTTTTATCAATGACTGCATTAAAAAGCAAGCATAACGCAGGATTTGAGGACTTATTATAAAAAATAATGTGTAAATAAATAAATATGAATATAGGAATAAAAAAGTCCATCACTATAGGAGGTAAAGATATCTCCGTAGAGACTGGAAAGCTTGCAAAACAAGCCGACGGTTCAGTAGTGTTACAAATGGGCAACACAGTGTTATTAGCTACTGCTGTGTCTTCAAAAGAAGCTAAAGAAGGAATCGATTTTCTTCCATTAACTGTTGACTACCGTGAGAAATTTGCGGGTGCTGGACGTATCCCAGGTGGGTTCTTGCGTCGTGAGGCTCGTCCATCAGATATGGAGGTTTTAATTATGAGATTAGTCGACAGAGCATTACGTCCTTTGTTTCCAGATGATTACCATGCGGAAACACAAGTAATGATTCAGATGATGGCTTACGATGGTGAGCACATGCCTGATACATTGGCTGGATTTGCTGCATCTGCTGCATTGGCTGTTTCTGACATTCCATTTAATGGACCAATGTCCGAAGTGCGTGTTGCGCGTGTTGACGGTGAATTTATTATTAACCCATTAAAGTCTGAACTTGAAAAAGCAGATATGGAGTTAATGATTGCAGGTACAATGAAAGACGTTGTAATGATCGAGGGTGAAATGCACGAAGCGCAAGAATCTGAATTGATCGAAGCAATTAAAATAGCACATGAAGCAATTAAAGAACAATGTCAGTTCCAATTAGATTTGGCTGCTGAAGTTCCTGCTTCTTCTCCAAAAAGAGAATACAATCACGAAGACAGTAATGCAGATTTAGAGCAAAAAATTCATGACTTTGCTTATGCGAAGTGTCAGGAAGTAGCGCGTCAAGGTTCTGCTGATAAAAACAAGCGTTCTGAAGGATTCAAAGCAATCAAAGAAGAAGTGAAAGCTTTATTTACTGAAGAGGAATTAGAAGAGTACGGAAAATTAGTGGGTACTTACTATTCTAAAACAATGAAAGAAGCTGTTCGTGATGTAATCTTGAATGAGCGTATTCGTTTAGACGGAAGAAAGTTTGATGAAATTCGTCCAATTTGGAGTGAAGTAAACTATTTGCCAATGGTACACGGTTCTGCTGTGTTTACACGTGGTGAAACTCAATCATTGACAACACTTACTTTGGGTGGTAAAATGCAAGAGCAAATGATTGATGCTGCAACGAAACAAGGTACTGAAAAGTTCATGTTGCACTATAACTTCCCACCATTTAGTACGGGAGAAGCTTACCCAATTAGAGGAACTTCTCGTCGTGAGATTGGTCATGGAAACTTGGCATTGCGTGCGTTGAAATACGTTTTGCCAGAAGATAATCCTTATACAATTCGTTTAGTTTCAGAGATTTTAGAATCTAACGGTTCTTCATCTATGGCTACTGTTTGTGCAGGTACACTTGCATTGATGGATGGTGGTATTCCAATTAAAGCTCCAGTTTCTGGAATCGCGATGGGATTAATCATGAACAAAGAAGGAAAATACGCTGTATTGTCTGATATCTTAGGAGATGAAGATCACTTAGGAGACATGGATTTCAAAATTACAGGTACTGCAAAAGGAATTACTGCTTGTCAAATGGACATTAAAGTAGACGGATTGCCTTATGAAGTATTGACAGAAGCTTTAGAGCAAGCGAAAGCGGGAAGAATGCACATTTTAGGAGAAATCTTAAAAACAATTTCTGAACCAAATGCTGACCTTAAGCCATCTGCACCAAGAGTTGAAACGATTCGCGTTCCTAACGAAGCGATTGGAGCAATTATCGGACCTGGTGGAAAAATCATTCAACAAATTCAAAAAGATACAGGAGCAACTGTAATGATTGAAGAGGATGAAAACACTGGAGAAGGAATAGTACAAATTTTAGCAGAAGGAGCAGAGCCAATGGAAGCTGCAACGAAATCTATTCGTTCAATTGCATTCCCTCCAACTGTTGAAGAAGGTGCAACTTATGAAGGTAAAGTAAAGTCTGTTCAAGCTTATGGTGTATTCGTTGAGATATTACCAGGAGTTGACGGATTAATTCACGTTTCCGAGTTTGCTAACGAGCGTATTGCTAAAATGGAAGATGTTGCCAAAGAAGGTGATTTGCTGAAATTTAAAGTAGTTGGTCGTGATCCAAAATCTAAGAAATGGAAACTTTCAAGAAAAGTTCTTTTAGAAAAAGAAGAGAAAAAAGATTAATCTTTAAGATCTAATTTTAAAATATAAACCGTCTCAAGTAATTGGGGCGGTTTTTTTGGTTCTATAGAATCAAAATTCTTATAATGTAATCAAAAAAATAATTGTATTTTAATCATTTAAAGTGATTGTTTTACTATCTTAGTTAAGAAATCAATCAGTTAATAATTTTTCAACACCTAAAAAATTGAAATTATGAATAGTGAAATTCTTATCTATCAAAACCAAGAGGGTAATGTCAAAATAGATGTTCATCTAGAAAATGACACAGTTTGGTTAACCCAAGCGCAAATGGCGAATTTGTTTGGTAAAGCGAAGTCAACAATAAATGAGCATATTAAAAACATCTATGAAGAAGGCGAGTTAATAAAAGAAGATACTTTGCAGAAATTCGGAAATTCCGAATTTCAACAGAAGCCTTTACATTACTACAATCTGGACGTTATTATCTCCGTTGGCTACAGAGTGAGATCTCTACAAGGAACTCAGTTTCGTATTTGGGCTACTCAGCGATTAAAAGAATATATTATTAAAGGTTTTGCTTTAAATGATGACCGATTTAAATCGGGCCAGTCCATGAATTACTTTAATGAGTTGCAAGACCGTATTCGTGAAATACGGATTTCGGAAAAGTTTTTCTATCAGAAAATTAAAGATATTTATACAACTAGTATAGATTATGACCCTAAGTCTTCAAAGACAATTGAATTCTTTAAAATAGTTCAAAACAAATTGCTTTGGGCAATTAGTAAACAGACCGCGGCAGAGATAGTTTTTGAACGTGCAGATGCTGATCTTCCGCTTCTAGGTATGTTTTCTTATGATAAAAAAGATAAATCCTCAATTAGAAAAGCAGAAATTAGTATTGCTAAAAACTACCTCAATGAAGATGAAATGAAGCTTTTAGGCCTATTGGTAGAGCAGTATTTGGCTTTTGCGGAAACTATGGCACAACAAGAAATTCCAATGTATATGAAAGATTGGGCGAACCGTTTAGATAGTATTTTACAGCTTAATGGTCGAGAATTACTAACACATGCTGGCAAAATTTCTCATAAAATGGCTGTAGACAAGTCAGGACTTGAATATGAAAAGTTTAAAGAAAAACAAAAAGTTATTGAAAAAGAATTGAGTTTAAAAGAATTAGTGGATGACATAAATAAACTACAAAAACGTAAAAGCTAAATCATTATGAGAATACGCTTATAGTTCTTCGCTTGGTTTTAACTTGAAAATAATTAGGGCCACTTAAAACAATCAATTATATTCATAAAATCCAAGCTCTTCACTTTAGGTTTCGTTTTGATATTAGAAGTAAATTTTAATTATATTTACCACACTTTGAAAAGAAGACTTCTATATCACTACCATAAATATTTCAGCATTCTTATTGCTGGTATTTTCACTTTCCAAATCTCTGCACAAGATTTTCATTTTTCTCAGATGAAATTTACACCAATGAATGTAAATCCTTCATTGGCTGGATTAAGTGGAAAGTACAATGCAATAGCAATCTACAGAACGCAGTGGAATAGTGTAGCATCTCCTTACACCACTCTTGGTGCTTCCTTTGATGCCAATTTGAATAGCCCTTCCAATAGAAAAGGGTTTCTCGCTGGAGGTCTAAATTTTTATCATGACCTTGCTGGTGATTTAAAAATGACTAGCTCCAATGTGAATTTCAACATTGCTTATCATTTAAGATTAAATCGAAACAGTACTTTAGGCTTAGGCGTACAGATTGGATATGCGCAACGTGGTTTAGGTCAGGTCAAAGGATATTTTGCAAGCCAATACGATGGGAATGATTTCGATCAATCCATTTCGAGTGGTGAGAATTTTGGAAGTAGAAATACTGGCTATGTGGATGTAGGAACTGGAATCGTTTTTAAGCATAACTCATTGCGCAAAGGAACTTTTAATGCCAATGGATTTATGTTTACCGCAGGTTTAGCCGCTTATCACTTAACCCGTCCTAGTTATTCATTTATTCAAGGTGGAAATGATGATCTTTTCATCCGTTATAGTGCTTTTGTAGAAACGGAGTTTAGACTTGATAACGCTTCCTTTACACTGTTACCCGCAGTTTATTACCAGCGACAGGGAAGTCATCAAGAAATCTTATTTGGTGCGTATGTCAAATACTATTTTATTGAATCCACGAATAAAACAAATATGAGAAATGATTTCTCTCTGGGCTACGGCGCGTTCTACCGCTTTGGTGATGCTTTCGTAAATAAATTACTTTTAGATTTTAGCAGTTACGCCGTTGGAATCGCTTACGATATCAATATTTCATCCCTTACTCAAGCCAGCAAAGGAAGAGGTGGAGTGGAGTTTATGTTCAGATATTACTTCGATGAAAGTTTGCAAAGACGCATTAGATAACTTACAAAGACTTTTCCCCTCTCACTTGCCTCCCAATGTCCACAACTGTCATTCTGACCAGAGCTGAAAATCTTAATTTTTAACTCTGGAAGGATTTGGTCTAGTTAAAGAGCGTACTTTTTATTGTAGCATATTAAATAGCTGGTAAAGTTCCCGATAAGCATTTAATACAATTCAAATAAATCCATAAATTTCCTGGCACATTGTCCGGTAAGTAGTGAGTTTTGTCTATTCCAACGCTCTATTGCAGACTTATTCAATGAATTTCACAATGGCTGGAATTAACTCTGGGTGAAGCGGTAATTTTGGATTGTAATATGTTTTTGTATTCTCTTCTAAATCCTCAGGAGCTACTTTCAAAATATGATTCATTCCTTCTATGATCACCAACTCAGCTTGCGCGTTTCCTCCTTGCTGCATGTGTGCATCTCTTTCAGAAACCTGAATATCTGTGCTTCCATGAATGATTAGTATTGGAATATCCAAAACACCAATTTCAACTTTAGGCGAATATTTCATCCATGAAATCAAATAGGGCTGAACACTTGGGCGAAATAAACCGGCTAATTCTGGAGAAACTTTTTCCACTTTTTTACCTTGTTTTAACTGTTTAAACAATCTTTTTATCTCTGGCTGAAGGGGGTGAGATTGGCCAGAAAGCTGATCTGTTAAAACTTCGTCTATTGATCTTCCCGTACCTGCCAGTGAAATAAATTTTGCAATAACATTTTTCTGAGCAGCTAAAATACCAATCAAAGAGCCTTCAGAATGACCCAATACGACAATGTTTTGGTAACCTTTTGTTGTTAAAAAATTAAGCCATGCAGTAGCGAAATCTACATTGTGTTCGAAAAGTAAATCTTCTTCAGAAATTTTTCCTTTACTTTCCCCTACAAGAAGTTTGTCGTAGCGTAAACTGGAAATTCCTTTTTCTGCAAGTCCTTCCGCGAGTAACTTGTAGCTATTGGTTTGAGAAATCTGACTATTCCCATTTCTATCCGTTGGCCCTGAACCAGGAATAATTAAAACTACAGGACTGTTCTTTTTACTTCCGCTGTGAATTAGACTTCCGTAGAGATTTCCATATTCTGTTTTTACTTTAACTTTTTTTTCAGTTTGTGTCCAACTATTTGTGCTGATTGAAATAAAGAGCACAACAAGTACTAGACAATTCAATTGCTTCATGGTATAATTATTATTTTAGCGCTTATTTTTGAACGACATCGTGTAATATTAAGGAATTTATTTTTGATGAAAAACATTTTCACCTATTTTTCTAATAATTTTAATCAGTCCATTTTAGCATTTGATGCTATTGAAATGGTAGTTTGTGAGACCTCGAATTGCTTAGAAAAAGCAGCGGTGTTTTTAGAGAAATTTAAACAAGATTACCGCTTTGGTTTTCTGACCTATGACCTTAAAAATGAGATTGAAAATTTGAGTTCCTTAAATCCAGATCGTATTGGATTTCCAAGTGTTGGTTTTTTTGTTCCACGCTATGTTGTTGAATGGGATAAGGACGGAAAACAAACATTTTTGAAAGGAGAAGAGGATGAAATAGCCAAACAATTCATTTCAAATTTTTTAAAACAGAAAGAAGCTCAAGTTCATAACAAGGTAGTACTGATTCCAGGATTAAGTAAGAAGGATTACATTTCTAAAATAGAAAAACTCCAAGAAGAAATTCAATATGGTAACATTTACGAAGTCACTTTTTGTCAAGAGTTTTATGCTGAAAATAGTGAAATCGAACCATTGTCGACCTATTTTGCATTAAATCGAGCGACTAAAGCTTCTTTTTCGTGTTTTGTGGAATGGGATGGGAAATATTTACTTTCTGCAAGTCCAGAGCGCTTTCTAAAAAGAGAAGGAAATAGATTGATTACACAACCTATAAAAGGAACAGCCAAACGTGGCGCAACTCAAGAACAAGATTTACAATTAAAAACAGAATTACTAGCCAGTGAAAAAGAGCGAGCTGAAAATGTAATGATTGTAGACTTAGTAAGAAATGATTTGTCTCGAATTGCGGAGAGAAACTCAGTTCATGTCGATGAACTGTTTGGCGTTTATACATTTGAAACTGTTCATCAGTTAATTTCTACAGTTTCCGCTACCATTGATGAAAAAGTATCTATTCTGGAAATTCTTAAAGCATTGTTTCCTATGGGAAGTATGACAGGTGCACCTAAAATTAGTGCAATGCAATTAATAGAGGAGCATGAAACTTTCAAAAGAGGTTTGTATTCGGGAAGTGTGGGCTATTTCAAACCCAACGGAGATTTTGACTTCAATGTCATTATTCGAAGTATTTTATACAACGAAGAAAGTAATTCCATTAGCTGTCCTGTGGGCGGAGCAATCACTTTAAAGTCTACGCCAGAAGCAGAATATGAAGAATGTATGATTAAAGTTAAAGCATTAAAAGAAGTTTTGTTTTCAAATGACTAAAGCTCCGAAATATTGGGTAGCTTGCAGCGGAGGAGTTGACTCTGTGGTACTTTTGTATTTAATGCATGAAGAGAAAAAGGACGTCGGTATTTTGCATTGTAACTTCCAATTGCGTGATGAATCATCTCAAGGTGATGAAGCTTTTGTGAGAGAATTAGCAGAAAAACTTGAGCTTCCTATCCGTGTGAAGGTGTTTGACACCAAAAAGTACGGTAAAAAGCAAAAAATCAATACGCAGTTGGCCGCACGAGAATTGAGGTACAATTGGTTTGATGAAGTTATTGAAAAGGAGGGAGGAATTATTCTTCTGGGTCATCACTATGATGATCAAGTGGAAACTTTTTTCTTGCAATTAAGAAGAGGTGGAAAAGTGAGAAGTTTAGCTGGAATGCCTGTTTATAGAAAGGGCTATTTGAGGCCTATCTTAAAATATTCGAAAGCAGACCTCATTGAATTGGCGAATAAACAAGCTTGGCACTGGCGAGAAGATATTAGTAACGCATCCAACGATTATACGCGCAATTGGTACAGAAATGAAATATTACCTTTGTTAAATTCTAAAGCTTTTCCAATGGAAAGTGTGGTTCCCTTAGTGAACAATTTCCAGCAGATTTTTGAATTTCTGAAAACTTTACCCATTCCCAATTCTATCTTAATTTCTGATTGGATTCGCTTAACAATATGGGAAAAACAACATGTTTTAGTTGAGCAAAATATGGGGGAATATTCTACTTCTGAAATTGACAAGCTTATAATTGCCGAAAAAGGAAAGTTTATAGGCAATACTCAAATGAAGCTTTGGAATGAGGGAAATGAATTGGTTTTTGTTGCTCAAAACGAAATAAAATCTCAATTTGAGTTAAATAGCTCCGTTCTTCCAATTGATGAAGTAGAACTAAATCAAAAAGATTTGTTTTTGGATGCGTTCAAGTTGAAAGGAGGACTTTCTTTTAGAAATTGGAAATCGGGAGATCGTTTTCAACCGCTTGGAATGAAGGGAGAAAAGAGTGTGGGCAAATTTTTAAGAGACCGAAAAGTGGCAGCGCATCAAAAAGCCAAAATTCAAGTTTTGGTCAATGAAAATAATGAAGTAATTGGAGTATTTGGTTTCGGTGTCAGTGAAACAGTAAGGATAGATTCAGAAACAAAGAATGTTAAGCATATTCAATTGTCTGAAATTTAACTTGCTTTAGCCCTTTGTTTTCGAGTATAATCAATTTGCATTGAACATGGTTATAATTTTTTTAGTAGTTTAGGCTGAGAATTTAAATGCTCTACTTTCCATGAATCTAAAACTTCTAATGAAATTACTTTTGTTTTCCTTTATGGTTTTGCTGCTGTTCTCCTGTGGAACGAGTTCAAACGGTGTTTTTGAAAAACGAAAGCATTTGAAAGGATGGCATTTTAAGAAGAACAAGAAGTTTGATTTAGGACTTTCTTCTAATAAGAAAAAGGAGGAGATTAGGATTGAGAAGAATGCTCCGAATAATACGAATAAAGTCAGTTCTTTCGTAGAGAAGGAAAGGAATAGTCAAAATAAGGAGTCAACGCCATTCAGAAAAGAGAATAAAACGGAGCGACTTGAAAAGGAAAAGAAATACTGGGATGAAAAGCCAGATATCCTGCTCGTAAAAGATGAAAATGAAGCTGTGGGCAAGGACTTGAAAACTTTTAGTTCTATGGGAGTGATTGCCCAAGTATTCATAAAAAAGGAAGGGGCTGAGTTAGACATCAATAAGCGCACTGTGATTAGTGATGATAAAGTACTTTCCTCTAATCAAATTTTGATTCGTACATTTTTTGTAGTGGTTGGTTTTGGAATTCTGTTTTTGGCCTTCTTTATTTTAGCTTGGGCAATAGCTTATAACGATCCAATTTTGGGACTTTCAGTATTCGCTTTTGGAGTTGTTTTATGCTTTACTTTCGTTGATTATTTAGTCCAAAGATTGCATAGTAGACCAGAAGACAGAAAGAATTGGACCTTTTTTAGAAGTTTGAAAAGAGTGCTCATTCTTCTTTCGGCTTTGGTATTGACAATTTATACCATCAATTTTTTAACGACTGTCAAAGAGAATATGAAAAATTAATTACACTAACGAGTTATTCATTTATGAATTTTTTGATCACTCCTAACACTTAGTTTTTCTATCTAGTGCTTGGTCGGAAATAGACGATTTTTACAAATTCTATAGATTTTGAGTTTATTTTAAGTTTGCTGTGTTTCCGTCCAAGCACTATCTAAGTCGTTTTGACAAGATTTAGGAATGTCCATTAACTTGGGGGCAGAGCGTATTCAGTTTTTATTTCAACAGCTGAGGTTTACTTTTCCTGCATTTCATTGATTATTTTGTACATTTATCTTAAACCAGAAAAAACACTACCTATGAACGTCAAAGTCTACTTTAAGTTTGTACCCATTCTACTTTTGCTGTTTGTATTATTTTCTTGTTCAACAACTTCAAATGGAGTATTTGAAAAAAGAAAGCACTTAAAAGGTTGGCATTTCAAGAAGAACAAGAAGTTTGATTCAGGCAGTGCGCATGTCAAGGAGGACAAAATATTCAGACGTAAAGAAAAATCCACGAATCCTGAGGAAAATTCCGTTTTGACAATTGCAGAGCTTGAGGAAATTGAGATAGTTGAAGACGGGAAGCCAAAACAGAATGAGTTCGAAATAATTACCGAAGCGTTGTATCCTGATATTCTACAGCCTGATGATGAAAATAATATAAGAGATATTGGACTAGAAAATACAATAGATAATTTTAGTGTCAATCCAGGTCTCTCAACAGTAAATGAGACAGAAGTTAGTCGAACGAAAAGGCACCCAATTGTTATTGTTTTGGGTATTTTAGTTTTTACCTATCTATTTTTGTTGGGTTTAGGTATTGCAATGATTTTAGGTTTTTTACCAGCTCTTTTTGGTGGATGGTTTATCTTGGGTGTACCAATCTGGCTGGTCAGCGGATATGTAGTTTTCGCCTTTTACCTCTATTTAATCACTAAACTTTTCGAGCGGGAGGATGGAACAGGAAGTTTAACTTTAAAGCAAGCCTTTAAAAAAGCCATTTGGCCTTTTGTTATTTTAATACTTGCTTTTATGGCGCTGATAATCGGTTTTGGTTGGTCTATTTACTAATTAAGGCTTTTAAAAAACAAATTTTCCTCTATGGGATTTTATTCTTTCAATCACTTTTATAGTGGATGTGTTTTTTAGGTTTATAATTTTAATTTTCAGTGCTCCTTTATTGTTTTATGGACCACTAAGGTTTTATTCTTCAGTGTTTTCAAAAATATTTTGTACATTTAGCTTGATTCAAAAAAACACTACTTATGAACGTCACGGTCAACTTTAAGTTTATATCCATTCTACTTTTGTTGTTTTTACTGTTTTCGTGTTCAACTTCTTCAGTTGGAGTATTTGAAAAAAGAAAACATTTAAAAGGCTGGCATTTCAAGAAAAACAACAAGTTTATACTTGGGGGTGGCAGCATAAAAAATAGAAAGGAACTCAAAACTAGCGATCGAAGGCTAAAAATTCAAAATTCAAATTTAGCTGCAGAATCGATGAGTGAGGTAAAAGATTTAAAGACATTGATATTAAAACAGGAATCAACCTTAGACACATTCGAAATCAGTAGTATTTCTCTCACTAAATCTCCTTTTTTTAAAATACCGCAGCCCAATGCTTTAAGCAATAATTTGAATGTTTCAAAAAAAAAGGAAACGCTAGTTAAAGCCCCTTTAGACTTAATGCCTATTGCTTCAAGTACCGAAAAGAATCACAATTATTCTGTTGGAAATAATGAAAAGAGAACAACTTCAAAGCTTTGGAATTATAATAATGCATTCTTCTTGTTTTTTTTAACCCCTATGTTATTTATAGGAAAGAAATCGAGGGAAGTACAACATTGGGCAGCTAAAAACACCGCTAAATCACGCAGCTTATTAACAGGCCTAAAAATTGGTCTTGCAGGGACAGCAGTCGGGTTGGGGTATTTAACAGAAGCGCCACTTTCTCAATCTCACTTATTAATATCAGCCTCAGGAATTGCTTTGAGTTATGGATTTTGGGAGTATTTCAAAACTCAAAAGACTTTAAATTCTTTCCGGAAAATCGCGCTATTGAGCGCCGTAAACACATCGACAAGTTTTGGTTTTTATACACTTGGCGGAATGTTGTCTAGCGCTATGCAGTTTTCCTCGTGGTCATTTTCGAATGGATTAATGCAGTCGGCTACAGAAGTAATAGAAAATGAAAATCTATACAGCGGAATTGAAATTGTATTTGGAATTTTAATCCTGACTGTGTTTGCAGCGGCCTTAATTACTGTAATAAGTTTCTTAAGTTGCACCTTAATTTGCAGCGGAATTGAAGCCGCAGGGGTTATGCTCTTAATTGTGGGTGTTTATTTTACGCTGGTATTTTATATCTATTTAATATTAAAACTGTTCCGGAAAAAGGGAGGTGGAGATGTTTGGTCGATTCCAAAAACACTTTTAATGACCTTGTTTATATTAAGTGGACTAGCAGCTCTTGTTTTCGGAATTGGGTTATTAGGTGGCGCTTATGGTTAGAGATTACCTATGGTTACTGCACAGTTTAATCAAAATCTTCAAAGGGCATTAAAGCCAAAAGTTCCTTTTCTATATGCGGTTTAAAAATATCATGTCCATAAGGAATAGTCTTTAAGGCATTGGATTGATCTATTTTATCGAGAAAATTGCGTGCACTTTTAGGAGTGATAATTTGATCATGCTCTCCAACGATCACCTTGAATTGAATCGAATGTTTATCTAATGTTTTTCTCACCTCTTCATTAGAAGGTCGCAAATCTCTAAATGCACTCCATGTTTTATAGGCTGTTTCAAATTTTTCAGGGTCAGAAGTGTAATAATCTAGAAAACTCACATGTTTAGGATGAATAATCTTCCCTTTGGCTAAAACGCGTGAAATGGACATTAATTCTTCCGGTTTTTCTACCCAACGTTTAAACAACTTTCTCGTCCACCACTGACGTTGAGACCAACTATAGAAATTATTGTCATTCATTCCGTCTGGTGCAATTAAAAACATACTTTTCACACGTGAAGCAAATGACGGAAATGCACTCAAAGTAAAACGTCCGCCTTGAGAATAGGCAACCCAATGAAAATCCTTTACTTTTTCTTTTAACAATAATTTTTCTAACAATTTTTCAACATGTTCAGCAGTAATTAAATCTTGATGAATTCGGTGGGGAGAAAAGGTAGAATAACCATGTAAGAAGAGGTGAACAGAAATTATTTTTCGTGTATTTTTCTCTAAGAATTTGAAATCATCTGCCGACCTTCCATTCCCGTGGAAACAGAGGATAACGGTGTTTCCATCACCATAAACCTCATAAGAAAGTTTAATGTCTTCAAGTGCTACACTTTTAATTTCTCGCTTCATTTCAATCCACTTAATTTAGCTATTGCTCAACATAATTTAATCATGGTAAAATGCTATTTCAAACTTAAACAGAGATTTCACCAAAAAACAGTTGTAAAAATACTGTGCATGCCTATAAAAGTAGTAAAAATGAATTAAATTTGTGTCCGATTTGTATAACGCTTTTACATCATAAGCATAAAGAAAAATTGGAATGCCTAAGAACGAGAAAATTAAGTCAGTTTTAATAATTGGAAGTGGACCTATCGTAATTGGTCAAGCATGTGAGTTTGACTATTCAGGATCGCAAGCTGCAAGATCTTTACGAGAAGAAGGAATTGAGGTAACCTTAATCAATTCGAATCCTGCAACAATTATGACCGATAAGGTTGTAGCAGATAATATTTATCTGAAACCATTAGAGCCAGAGAGCATTCTAGAAATTATTGCCAACCATAATATTGACGCTGTTTTGCCAACAATGGGTGGACAAACAGCCTTGAATTTAGCCATTAAATGTGATGAGTTAGGGATTTGGGAGGAAAACAATATCGACATCATTGGGGTGGACATCGCTGCAATTGAAATTACCGAGAACAGAGAGGCTTTCCGTGATTTGATGGAGCGTATTGACGTGCCAATGGCACCTCAAAAAACAGCAAAATCTTTCCTTGAAGGAAAAGGTGTGGCGCAAGAATTTGGATTCCCGCTGTGTATTCGTTCTTCTTACACTTTAGGTGGAGCAGGAGCAGGGGTTGTTTATGATGAAAAAGAATTTGACAATTTATTAGATGCTGGATTACACGCTTCGCCAATTCATGAGGTGATGATTGATAAAGCGCTTTTGGGTTGGAAAGAATATGAATTGGAATTGTTACGCGACAGCAATGACAACGTTGTAATTATTTGTTCTATTGAGAACTTTGATCCAATGGGAGTTCATACAGGAGATTCAATCACTGTGGCTCCAGCAATGACGATGTCTGATACAACTTTCCAAGAAATGAGAAACATGGCCATCAAAATGATGCGTTCTGTGGGTAATTTCGCTGGAGGATGTAACGTACAGTTCGCTGTTTCACCAGACGAAGAAGAAAAAATCATCGCTATTGAAATTAACCCTCGTGTTTCTCGTTCATCAGCATTGGCCTCAAAAGCAACAGGGTATCCTATTGCGAAAATTGCAGCTAAATTGGCGATTGGTTATACTTTAGATGAATTAGATAATCAAATTACGAAAACAACTTCCGCTTTATTTGAGCCAAGTTTAGACTACGTAATTGTGAAGATTCCACGTTGGAACTTCGATAAATTCCCTGGAGCAGATCGTAAGTTAGGTCTTCAAATGAAATCTGTTGGAGAGGTAATGGGAATTGGAAGAAATTTCCAGGAAGCACTTCAAAAAGCTTGTCAATCCCTAGAAATTGGAAGAAATGGTTTGGGAGCTGATGGAAAAGAGTTAACAGATCAAAACGCAATTTTAGAAAGTTTAGAGTTCCCAAGCTGGAACAGACTATTCCATATATATGATGCTATTAAATTGGGAATTCCGTTTAATCGTATTCATGAAAAAACAAAAATCGACGTTTGGTTCTTGCGCCAAATTGAGGATTTAATCAAATTAGAACGTAAGATTGAAAAATACAACCTTTCTAATTTGCCAAAAGAATTACTTTTTGATGCTAAGCAAAAAGGATATGCCGATAGACAAATAGCTCACTTATTGCGTTGTTTAGAATCAGAAGTGTATGCAAAGAGAGAAGAATTAGGCGTTCAACGTGTTTATAAATTGGTAGATACATGTGCAGGGGAGTTCCCAGCGCAAACACCATACTATTACTCAAGTTTTGAATTAGAAAACGAAAGTGAAGTAACAGAGAAAAAGAAAATCGTTGTTTTAGGTTCTGGTCCAAATAGAATTGGTCAAGGAATTGAATTTGATTACTCTTGTGTTCACGGAGTAATTGCTGCAAAAGAAGCAGGGTACGAAACGATTATGATTAATTGTAATCCTGAAACGGTTTCTACAGACTTCGACACAGCAGATAAATTGTACTTCGAACCTGTTTTCTGGGAACATATTTACGACATCATTCGTCATGAAAAGCCGGAGGGTGTAATCGTTCAACTCGGTGGTCAAACTGCTTTAAAATTGGCCGAAAAATTAGAACGCTACGGAATTAAAATCATGGGAACAAGTTATGACGCCCTTGATTTAGCCGAAGATAGAGGACGTTTTTCTGCATTATTAAAAGAGAATAATGTTCCTTATCCAGAATTTGGAGTTGTTGAAAGCGCAGAACAAGCTTTGGAGCTTTCTGATGACCTTGGATTCCCATTATTGGTTCGTCCTTCTTATGTTTTGGGAGGTCAGAAAATGAAAATTGTAATCAATAAAGAAGAATTAGAACACCACGTGGTAGACATTCTTCACGATATGCCAGAAAATCAAATCTTATTGGATCACTTTTTAGGAGGTGCGATAGAAGCGGAGGCAGACGCCATTTGTGACGGAGAAAACGTTTACATCATTGGAGTTATGCAGCACATAGAACCAGCTGGAATTCACTCAGGAGATTCTTACGCAGTATTGCCACCATATAACTTAGGTGATTTGGTAATGCAACAAATTGAAGACATTACAAACAAGATTGCCATTGCATTGAAAACCGTGGGATTGATTAATATTCAATTCGCTATAAAAAACGACAAAGTTTATGTAATCGAAGCAAATCCTAGAGCGTCGCGTACGGTTCCATTTATCGCAAAAGCGTATGATGAACCTTATGTTAACTACGCCACTAAGGTGATGTTGGGAGACAAGAAAGTAACAGATTTCGATTTCCAACCAAGGAAAGAAGGGTATGCGATTAAGATTCCAGTTTTTTCTTTCAATAAATTCCCTAATGTGAACAAAGAATTAGGACCTGAGATGAAATCTACTGGTGAAGCGATTCAATTCATCAAGGATTTGAAAGATCCATTCTTTAGAAAGATTTTTGCAGAACGTAACTTATATCTATCGAAATAATAGGGTTCTTTAGTTAGAACTGGAAATAGTATTGAGAAGTCCAGGCGATGATGTCTGGACTTTTTTTATTTGCTAGAGAAGGTCGAAAAATAAATGGATGTTTAAATTTTAGAATTATGATGTTATTGAGTGTTCCTGGAACGATTAGAATGATTTTAATCATCATTGCCGTATTTGTTATTATTCGATTTATAGGTCGCTTATTGAATGCAAAGAGTAGTGCTGAAAACGAAAAACGATATAATCAGAACAATGATGCTTTTAAAAGAGCCAAGGAAAAAAGTGAAAGTGAAAAGGGAAAGGTACACATTGTAGAAGGTGGCTATCGAGAAGCGGAAGATGTAGATTTTGAAGAAGTAAAAGATAGCGAAAAAAACAATTGATTTTTTTACTTCCTTAAAGACTTGTTTTTCAATACGATTTAAAGAGCGCTAAAAAAAACTTTATATATTTTCAAAAAAATCATTGCGGAAGAAAAAAAGTTACTTATATTTGCACTCGCCTAACAAAACAAGTAAGGCACTTACAACGGTAAGTAAGACACAAAATATTGAAAGTAAATTGCGGAAGCAAATGAACAATGCAAAATTTAGTAGCTAGGTAAAATTAGTTATAGTTGACTGTCGTCAGCGTTCTTCGAAAGAAGAAATATAAATTTTGGTCCGGTAGTTCAGTTGGTTAGAATGCCTGCCTGTCACGCAGGAGGTCGCGAGTTCGAGTCTCGTCCGGACCGCATTTACAAAACGCCTCTATGGCTGGAGGAATAGAATCCCCTAGGATGTATCAATGTTCTAGGGGTTTTGTTTTCCTTTTTGTGTTGAAAGTTAAATTAATGATATTTAGTTGACATCGGTTCAGACTTATTTAGGTAAGTAACAAATCGAAATATATGAACAATACAAAATTTAGTAGCTAGGTAAAATTAGTTATAGTTGACTGTCGTCAACGTTCTTCGAAAGGAGAAATATAAATTTTGGTCCGGTAGTTCAGTTGGTTAGAATGCCTGCCTGTCACGCAGGAGGTCGCGAGTTCGAGTCTCGTCCGGACCGCTAAAAGCCCCTTTGATGTTTCCATCTTAGGGGCTTTTTGTTTTTTATGGGGTGTTGGATTGAAGTAATTTTACATTTATCAATAGAGACAGAAATCCAGAACTTATTCATTTCAAGCTTTGTCTTAAATTTCATTTAAGAAATTTCCATGAGCATGGTGTGGACGATCTGTAAACTTAGCAAAGCGATCTCATGACCACAGGGAGTAATTGTCCGCTATCGCTCATTAATAAAGGCGAAAAAGAAAAAAAGAAGCCTAATCTTTCTTTTAAAAATGTGTTTCTCTTTTTTCTTAAATTTTAAGATTTTCAATAAGCATTGAGCGCACGGTTTGCAAACCGTCCGTACCATTCTTATGCTTAATTGCTAGCAATTAAGGGTGCAAAGTATGATTCTCATCTTTGATTAATGGATTGTTTTTTTTAAAATTCATTTCTGAAATTTCCTTGGTAGGCAATCTTCTGAAAAGGAATTAAAAATAGGGAATAAGTAAAGCGAGATATTAAGAGCATCTATTATACTTATGGAAATGAGAACCAATATTCGAATAGTATTGATAAACATATTACAGGCTTCTCAATAGCGTCCAGTGCAGGTATGATTTCTAACTTCACCAAAACATATCGACTTTAATTTCAATTCGATGTTGGTCTATTACAACAATCAGTCTTATCGGAATTGGATATTTTTTCTACTATTGTTGAACCAATTGGTTTTAGAAGCACGACTAATGTTGGTGTATAGTTTGTAAGAAGCACCTAGAAGTTAACTTCAGTTCGGCAGGTTCGCACCGCTCTGCATCGCGTTAAGGGCTTCGAAACTCATAATTCTCCAATTCCTAATTAAACTATTCTCCCTTCAAAAACTTAGGATTTATATACAATTCTCCATCTTTGAGCTTCTGCCAGTAGATTTCCATATCTGTTTTAATTTCACCTGACATAATGTAAAGACCGATGATGTTAGGGAAAGACATGGCTAAAATCATCATGTCGGCAAAACTAAGAACAGCGCCTAAACTCACGGAAGCTCCTACAACAACAAAAACTAGATACAAAACTTTATAGATCATTTCAGACTGTTTGCTTTTTCCGAAGAGAAAAGTCCAAGAACGCATTCCGTAGTAAGACCATGAAACCATCGTAGAAAATGCAAATAAAAATACGGCCACAGCCAAAACAGAAGGGAACCAAGAGACCACGCTACCAAAAGCATCAGCAGTAATTTCTACCCCACCCATTCCAGAGTTTGTTTCGTGCATTCCAGTGAAAATTAAAACTAAAGCGGTCATGGTACACACAATCATGGTGTCAATAAAGGGTTCAACCAAGGCAGTAAATCCATCGGCAATTGGATTGTTTGTTTTGGAAGTACTGTGAGCAATAGCCGCCGATCCTACTCCGGCTTCACTAGAAAATGCCGCACGTTGTAAACCAATAATTAGCACTCCGATAAATCCACCTTTTAACGCTTCGGCAGAAAATGCACCATCAAAAATAGCAAGAAACGCTCCTCCCAAATATTCAAAGTGGTGACCAATTACCACCAAACAACCCACAACATAGAGAATGGCCATTACAGGAACAACTCTTGCGGTAACTTTGGCTATACTTTTAATTCCTCCAATAATTACAGCGCCCACCAATAATGCGAACCCAATTCCAAACCAAAAACCATGTCCTTCTAAAAAAGGAATTTCTTCAGATACAATTTTAAAAGCTTGATTGGATTGCAACATGTTACCGCCTCCAAACGAAGCACCTATTCCAAGTAAAGCGAAGAAAACGGCTAAGAATTTCCCGAGTTTTTTCATGTTTTTCTTTTCTAAACCATACCTCAGATAATTCATGGGACCACCAAAAATTCTACCTTCGTCATCAATAATTCTGTACTTAACTCCGAGTGTACATTCAGCAAATTTTAAGGACATTCCAAAAAATCCAGCAACGAACATCCAGAAAGTTGCCCCAGCACCTCCCAAAGAGATCGCTACTGCAACACCTGCGATATTTCCTAGTCCTACAGTGGCAGAAACTGCTGTTGCCATCGCTTGGAAATGGGTAATTGTGCCTGGAGCATTAGGATCATCATATTTTCCTCGTGCCAATTCAATGGAGTGTTTAAACCCCGTAATGTTCACAAATTTTAAACGTAGTGTAAAGAAAATACTACCAAGAATCAACCAAACAACAATGAAAGGGATGTTGTTGGTTCTTATTTCTCCGTTGGGATGGAGAATGGGTTGCTTAGTATCGAAATTAATTACTCCTAAAGGCGGAGATTTAAAAGTTCCTGTTTCGGGTTTTCTTGAGACGGTTTCTCCTTCTTTTGCCAAATGTTCCATTTTACCGTTGGCTAATGCATAAATTGGAATTTCCTCTTCGTTAATAGTTTTTAGAATGGCTATTTTATCTCCCTGCTCAACATAATTGCCTTCCGCAACCAACCATTCTTTCAGCTTGAAATCACTTTCTTTTGAAACTTCCACCAAAGGGAGCTCAATGTTTTTGTGTTTGCTATAAACCACAGGATCATATATTCCAATTACTGAAAATGCATCCCAAAACAGAATCGCTCCCATCACATCCACCGCGGGTTGTACGCCACTGTTGAATATCTCGGTAATTGATTTCGCTTTTATTTTAAACTCCTTATTTACCGTCTGACCATTGGCGTCGCTTACTTCAACCGTGTGTTTCATTCCTTCAATTAAACCCACCGATTCAGTAGATTTTAGAGAAGTATTTTTATCACTCCACTTGTATTGATAGGGAGCTGTCCCACCTTTTACGGTAATTTTGGCTATTCCATCATTAATTTCTTTTGAGGGATTAGAAAGTTCTATTTCTATTTCCATTTTTGATGAAGAAACAGAATTAGATTGGGCATTTAATAAATGGATGGAAAAAAGTAAAAAAAAGAGTAAAAAGCTGTATTTTTTCATGAAAAATGTAATTTTCTGTTGTTTTTTTAGCGATTTGGTAAAATAATGATAACCGTAAGTTCTCCCAAGTTTAAGGTGATTTTTTTTCTTTTTGCGGTGTTTATTCCGTTCCAAGCTTAAATTTGAAGAAGGCACTTAAGTTGCTCTAAAAACATTTTTATTACTTTTACCTTATGTACATCATAATCGCTACTTCTATTTTAATTGTAATCCTACTTATTCTAGTTTGGATCATCTACAATCAGCTCATTGCCGCAAGGGAATCTGTTAATGAAGCTTTGTCCGGCATTGATGTCCAGCTCAAAAAGCGTTTTGAATTAATACCAAAGCTCGTGGAAATGGTAAAGGGCTACAGCAATTACGAAGCGGATTTGTTGAAGAAAGTAACATCATTGCGTTCTTCGGGTGTTGAAGATATTTTGCAAAAAGAAAAAGAAGATGCTGGATTAAACTTGGTGAGTCGGTCTATAAAAGTGACTTTTGAAAATTATCCACAACTCAAAGCCAACGAAAATTTTCTTGAATTGATGAAAGAACTTTCCAAAGTGGAAGATGAATTGGCCATGTCGAGGCGTTATTTGAATGGAACCATTCGAGATTTTAATACCAAAATCGGAATTTTCCCAAATAACATATTGGCAGGACCTTTTGGATTTAAAGAAAAATCCTTCTACGAAATTGAGGCTTTTGAACGTGAACCACAAAAAATATTCGAATGAGATACTTCTTAATACTGCTTACTTATTTTTTGCTATCATCCTATACTAGCCTTGATAGGTTTGAAAAAATTTACTCATTTCATAGTGATATTCAAATTCAAAAAGATGGAAGTGTGTTGGTGACTGAAAAAATAAAAATACTTGCTTTAGGAGTGGATATCAAAAGCGGGATTTACCGTGATATTCCTTTGAATTTTCGGTTGCCAGAGGGTAAAATTCGTCAAAAATTAAAAGTTAAAAGCGTAATAAGAGATGGGGAAATAGAGCCTTATAAGACGGAAATGATTGATGGGGGAATTAGAATTTATATTGGTTCTGCTGATTATCATTTGCCACGTGGGAGCTATGATTATGAAATAAGCTACACCCTTGATCGCGTAGTATATTGCAATGATGGTGAATGTCATGTCATGTGGAATGTGAACGGAAACCAGTGGGAAATGGGGATAGACACTTTGTCGGCAACAGTTTCTACACCTGGAAATACCGAAATTATCGACTTTGATGGTTGGACAGGAAGATATGGAGCTGATGATAAGAAAGATTTCGTGAGTAAATCTATTGGGATCGGAAAACAGGTATTCATGACAGACAAACTCAAATGGGGAACCAATTTAACTTTGTTGGTTTCTTTCGATGAGGGGGTTATGACTGAAGCTTCCTTTAGTACAAGTCTTCAGTACTTTTTTCGTGACAATTCAATTTTAATTTTAGCTGTTTTTGGATTTATAGTTTCTTTTCTGATCAATTTTATTCTTTGGTTAAAACATGGAAAAGACCCGAAAAAGGGAACTATTATTCCTCAATTTTATCCACCCAATGATTGGAGTCCAGCAGAGGTTTTGTATCTAATGAATGAAGGAAAAGAGGATGATAATATGTTTGCTGCTCAACTTTTACAATTGGCAGTAAAGGGACATATTAAAATTGAAAAGAAAGATACAAAAGATAAAGAAGATCTTTTTGTGATCAGTTACGCCGAAAATTCTACCAAAAAACAAGCATTAACAACATTGGAACAAGGTTTTTTGGATAGACTTTTAGGAACAAAAGAATTCACTGTAATTCAAAATAAATACAACCCTAGGGTGAGTATTTCATTAAATTATTTGATTACTCAAATTGAAAAGAAACAAGCTGGACTTTACTTTAAAAAGAACCTCAAATTGATTCTTCCTCAATACATTTTTCCTGTTCTAACCGTCATTGGAATGGTCATCGCCTATAAGAATTTCGAAGGTCCAGCCTGGTTAATTCTAATTGTTGGAATGTTGATGCTTATCATGAATATTGTCTTTTTACGACTTTTCTATCAGCCCACAAAAGAAGGACGGAAAATGTTAGATCATATTTTAGGATTAGAAAGATTTATAAAATATGCTGATGAACAACGCATCAATGCCATTAATAAACCAGATATGAATTTCGATTATTTCGAAAAGAATTTACCCTATGCCATAGCTTTTGGAAAAGCAGATGAATGGGGAAAGAAATTCCCAGCTCATGAAATTGAAACGCAATACAAATCGAGTAACTATTATGTCAGCGGCTATTCCTTTAGAAGTTTAGGATATTTCGCTGCACTCTCAGCAGTTTCTTCTACAGCATCGGTAGCGCCTTCCGCAGCAGGGAGTTCAGGCGGCGGATTCTCAGGTGGCGGCGGATTTTCTGGCGGTGGTGCAGGTGGTGGTGGCGGAGGAGGTTGGTAGTAAGAAGAAAATCAGAAATTCCTTAACTGACTAATCTGCTCATTGATATTTTCAAGCTTCGCATAAACAAGGCTGCCATCTTTTTTTAGAACATAAATTTTATTGTTTAACTCAACGAAATCCATAACAATACCTTCCGCTAGAATAGGGTAGAAGGTGTCTTTATAGTGATAAAGTAAACCCTCTCCATACCAGTGCTTGCTCGATGGAGCATTACAATCCACGAGTTTGGTATTGTCGTTAATTTGTGGTTTATGCGTTGCGGAGGAGAAAGCTCCTGAGATCATCATATTTCCGTTCATCACCTTACTTTTTGTGAACTGGATTTTTCCGTATGAGTTGGGCGATTTAGCGATACGATTTTCAAAGGGAATGGATTTCCGGCCCGAGTTGAAATATTTATCATAGCCAGGAAGATGAATCGATGAAACGTACAATGTGTCTTCAACTGCACTTAGGGTGAAGTGCTGAAGATAACTGTAATATTGGATGTTGTTCACAGCCTTTAGGGTATCATTTTTATATTGAAATATTTGACCTCTGCTCAACAGAAATAATGAGGTTTTACTGGCTATCATCTTGTCGAAACGATGCGAATTTTGAAATGCTCCATAAAATGACTTTACAGAATTCCCCTCGATAATTGCGAAGTCAGTATTTTTAGTGCTATTTACACGGTTGAAATCACCCAGAACATAAAGTTTGTTGTGAAGGGACTGTATGGAATTTACATTTCCATTAAAATGAGCCACTTTCTCCCATTGCTGATTATTCAATGTCAAAATCTGATGAGGGAACTCTTCTAGCGGCAGAAAAACAGAGATATATGCTTTGTTTTCACAAAACTCAAGATCTAAAATTTGTCCTGAAATTTGATTTCCAATTCTTTCCCATTTTTCTTTTTCAAGGGAGTATCGATTGATTTCATGCAGTAGTCCATTTTCATCAGAAGCAGAAACCGTATAAATCACGTTTTCTATTTTATGGTCAACTATTTTTGTGATTTTGCTAATATCATTAATTGCTATATTTTTCCATTTAACTGGAGATTTTGTAGCACAAACTTGAGTGGGCGGACCATAGGTGGGTTGAATTAAAGCCAGTTCAAAGAGTGATAAACCTGATGCTTTTTGCCAAGGAATAAGTTGTGAATGTTTGATGTTTTCTAAATAAAATAACAACTGATTTTCAGCTATTTCTTTTGCTACTTTTTGAGCGCCACTTTCCTTCATTAGAAAACCCACTGCACAGTAAGTATTTTTGGAGTCAATGAATATTGGAACACGATAATTCGTTAAATTATTTATCGGAAAAACACCATGCTCAGTGTAGCTTTTTAAACTCTGGATGTTTGAATTTCTGTTTTCTAACTGATTTTCATTCAGGTGATTTAAAGATTGACTTTCCAGGTAGGAAATCACATTAAATAAATGCAATTGGATGAGTTCTTGCTCTGAATTCGGCTTAAAAGTAAATTCAATTTTGTTCTCTAAACCTCTCCAATTACTGTTGACCTCCATTAGCAACTTATGGGTCTCTTTTTGCTGCTTTGTAATTCCAAAAATCGGGAAACTTGTTAAAGCCATAAAAACAATGATCACATAACTATTTATTTTTTGCTGTGCCATCTTCCTTGTAATTTTTAATGTTGTAAGTTCCCATTAGTATTTCTTCCATTTTAATATTTCCAGAAGGATAAAACACCTCTCGTTTGTATAAATTTTGTTTCGTAAATCCATCAAAAGTATCGTAAGTATTTCGTTGAATTAAAGTCCCATCGGAGGAATATAGATTGCTGATTACCCTGTATTGATTGGTTTGATCGATTTTTTTTGACTCTTCCCTAATTAGTCCATTCTCTAAATAGTGAGTATATTTCTTGGACTTATTATATCCTCCAAAATCAATTTTTGTTTTTAGTTTCCCAGAAGAAAACCAAACATACTTTTCGGAAATAATTGACGCCCATAATTCGTGTTTCACTGGCTTATCATTTTCAAAATATTCCCAGTAACCGTATTTCGTGTTATCCGAATTGCTCCAGATAGATTTATAAATCGATTCAGCATTAAGATTGTAACTTGTCAATAAACGCAAGCCTTGAGCGTATTTATCTTTGTGTATTGAATCGAATTCTTTCACGAAATACAAGGGATAGTTATCAGCAAGAGTATAATATTCTGCTTTCACAGCTCCATTCGAATAAAATGCCGTGCTGTCTAACTCTAAGCGGTTTTTGATCTCATTTTCCGTGTTAACTGCCTTAAAATTGGGCAAAGTATCTTGTTTTAATTCTTTAAAATACTTCATTTCTTTTAAGTTGAATACTCCTTTTTTGAAAGGAAGAATGAGTTGCGCATCTTGTCCCAATTTAGAGATTTTTATGGTCATCAATTCGTTTTCTGTTATGTCGAAACCTTCATATCTGTAGATGATCAATTCGTAGTCTAAATTTGGATTCAGCCTTAAAGAGCTGGATTTGAGTTCATGGTTAAATTTTGGTTTTAAATCTGCCGTGTCTGAGGAAATAACCTCAATATAAAATCTACTGTGATAGGCTAAAGATTTAAAAATACTTTTTGTTTTTAAGTACTTCGAGCCAGGATATTTGTGGGAAGTCTGCATCGGATAACAAACTCCTCGGTCGTAAAACTGTATGTGCAGCTCAACAGCATCTGCTTTCTGACTTAATCCATGCGTTGAAAAGAACAGAAAAATGCCGACTAAAATGTAAAGAATATTTCTAATCATGTTTTAAGGTACAACTTTGTGTCAAAAGGGTTCATAATTTTATTTTCTATTTTTTCAGTCAAAGCTCATTCTTATAAAATCGGCAAAGGGAAAGTTTGCTTGTGGATTTGTCACTATTTGCAAATTAAATTAATATTTTTGGTCATCTCTTTCTAAAGTAAATTCAGAGTGGCGCAAATACAAGGTTTGATTTGAAATTAAAAATTCGCATGCTGTGTTAATTGAGCCTTGTAGTTATAGGGCAGTGTTTTAAATGAGAAATTTCCTTTGGGGTTAGTTTGTTTTAGAACTAGAGATTTTTTAATAAAGTTATTGTTATGCATTACATCAATTAGATATGAGAAGATTTATAGATTCCGCTGGTTATTATGTTACCGATGAACCATCATTTATGGAAAAGGAACACGCCATGACTGAAGAGTTGGCAGAGGTTCTAGGTAAACTCCATATGGATGTGGTCAAAAAGAAGTCAGGTACCGTAGATCGATTATTGAAATTGATTAAAAAGCATCCTCGAAATCCACAACTCAAGAATTTATTGACTTCTTATTATTTTTTAACCGATCAACAGGAAAAAGCTTATGATTTCAATAGAAAAACAGTTGAGGCACATCCCGATTATTTTTTTGGAAGACTTAATTTAGTTTCGGAATATGTCAATAATAATAATGATTTTGAGAAAGCACCTGAACTTTTAGGCTATGATTTTGATTTGGCTGAATTGTACCCTGACCGAGACACTTTTCATGTCTCCGAAGCAATGGGAATGGCGAAATATGCGGTGATGTATTTTGCATATAAAAACGATTTTCAAATAGCTCAGGTGTTCATCGAGCAAATGAAAGATATAGACGAGGATGATTTTGAGGTGGAGAATGCCGAGGAAATCTTATCGCAAGCTGTGCTGGAGCATTTAGCAAATGAGATGCATTATGAAGATGATTTTGAAGATGATTCGGATTTCTATAGAGTACAGGTTCCGAAACAAAAACCAACCACAAAAACAGATGCACCGGTTTTTAATCATGAAGAGATAAAATTGCTCTATGACTATGATCTTGAAATTCCTTTTGAAGAAATTCAATTGATTTTAGATTTACCAAGAGAATCATTAATTGAGGACTTAGCTAAGATGCTGAATGATGGAATTGAGCGATTTAGTTATTTTGAGAATGATGAAAATGAAGAAGAGAAAAGCTTTTTTGTTATTCACGCAATTAATTTATTAGCTGAACTAGGAGCAGAGGATAAATTAGTGGATATTCTAAATGTATTAAAGCAAAGTAATGAGTTTTTAGATTTCTACTTTGGGATGTATATAGATGGTCCGTTCTGGCAAAATATTTACAAATTAGGAAAAGATAAACTAGACGATCTGCAAAGTTTTTTAAAAGAGCCCGGTGTTTCAACAACTTCTAAAATACTGATTTCTTTAACATTAAAGAGGATTGGAGAAATAGATGCATCAAGAAGAGCTGAAGTCATTCAAAGTTATTCATCTGTTCTTAATTATTTTATCAAAGCAGATAGGGAGGCAAATGTTTTGGATTCTGACGCAATTGCATTTGTGATTGCAGATATAATGGACTTAAGAGCAAAAGAATTACTTCCTGCCATTGTTGAGCTGTATAATTTGGAGTATGTGGCCCTTTGGATTGCAGGAGAGATTGATGATGTGAAAGTTAAATTGAATTCCGATGAAAAGGAAAGCTACCAAGGGAGGATTTTTGCCCTAGTAGAGATATATGAATCGTATGTTGATGATTCTTTCGATTATATTGACGAAGACGATTTTGATTATAATATTAATGAAGAAAAACTCCTAAAAGATTGGGGTGAACTCGATGACACTGAGATTCAAGATATACAAAACAGCAGAATCAATGACGAACCCTTTATAGCCGATAAAAAAGTAGGTAGAAATGAGCCTTGCCCTTGTGGTAGCGGAAAGAAGTATAAGAAATGTTGTTTGTAAATTTTAAAATTGAGACAATCAAAAAAGTTGCTAAGAGATGTTCTCGTAAAAGTAACTTTTTTGATATTTGGTTTACGTGATTGTGTGTTCTAAAAAATTCATTTCAACACTTACTGATTTATTTCGTTAAAGTCTTGCCTTCTCTTCTCATTATGATATAAATATAGACACTAATCAGTGACGAAAAGAAACACCAAACCGAAAGCACATGATTTTCATAGAAAAAGAGCGTAATCGCATAAGAAGTTGCGATAAATACACCTAAAAGCCACATGCTCTTAACATTTGAAAAGAATAAGGAAAGAATAGTTGCTGCGGCATATAAAATTGCTCCGTACTTATAAATTGTTTCAGGATAATCGTTGTGATAAGCGATATGGTGACCTAATATTTTTGCCTCCATGTTGTAGGTCAAAAGAAAGTAGGCCAAGGTTGAGCTGACCAATATTCCAACACCAGCAAGAAATTTTTGGATTCGTTTTCTATCACTTTTTTTATCTAACATCAAAACACCAAAGGGAACAATAAAAGGCCATATAATTTGAGCGAAAAAGATAAAAACATAGGTGGCGACGCGCTGTAAGACTATGTGATCGGGGTCGGGGAGTGTTAACCAAAGCACACCTTCGGCAAGTTGCTGCACTCCAAATACAAGTGGAATACTTGCAAACCATAATTGACTTTTATCATTGGTTTTTTTTATTGTTGCAACTCCAATAACCGTTAAAACGGCGGCTGCTCCAAAACTTGCTTCTGCTGAAAAACACATATTTGATCTTTTAAGTAATAGTTCCTATTCTAGAAATGTACTGATTTAATTTTAGTTAGACTTTATCAAATTCTGTGTTTAACTTACTTTTTGATTTCCAAACATTTTCAAAGTGTTAGTGCGAGATTGTATCTCGTGCTAATACTTTATAACTCAAAAGAATCGCAATTGTATATCATATTTGATTTCGCCCAAAGTTTAGTGATGATATTTCTACTGAAGTAATAGGGTGGACTTCTTAACTCGTCAAAAGTATTTTAGGGTAAACATGCGGATAAGAATTTTTTGACTTAAATAACTTTAAGTTCATACAATTATCACCTCAATCCAATTTGCTGATATTTTTTCTCTAAAATTTCAATATAAGCAGTCTTTAGATTATTTGAAAGGAATGAATTATTGATCCATCTAATTGCTTTTGGATAGTTTCTTGTCATTCTTTTAAAAACACCTTTGATTTGTTTATCAGTAAGGGATAGCTGCTTTCCCAACTCAACAAAGTGAACTTGTTTTAATTTCTTTTTTTTACCACAAAGTGTAAGTGCAAGTTCCTCCTTGTCTTCTGGGAAAATGATGTTAACATTCAGCAGATCATAAGCAGGGGATAGAATCCATCCAAATTGACTTTCAATCAACGAGAAATTCTTTAAATGCATATCATTATTCCCAGTTAGAAAAGAAAACAATGTTAATTCAAAATATAAAACTTTGTCCAATAAAGTATTTTGAGAATATAATTCAATAGCTTTTCCAACTTTTTCCATTGAACTGATATACTTGTCAAATGCTTCGGTGATTTGAAACATATCAATCATGTGAATCTTCTGATTATTTACAGTTCTGTCAATTCTTTTGGTGATATAAGATATTTCACCAGACGCTAAACGAATTAAAGATGAAGGAACAATCCGAATGCCATAAGCTTCAGCTATTCGCATGGTGACATGTTCATTAGCTGGCATTTCAGGGAATCTGTCATTTGGAGGTTTGAAAATATATTGACCATTCAAAGCTCCTACAACAGTCAATCTTGTATCTGATTTTTCTTTTACAGATTTAACCAATGACATGGATAGTTTTGGCTGAACTCCCGGAATTGCAATGTTTTGTAAAACAATTTTTTGAGCTAATTCTTCCATTTGATTGAGTGAATATTCTATTTCTGGTGGAGTTGGTGTTCCAAAAAATGAGTTCGAACATTTCTTGTGAAAATTTACTCCATCAGCTATCAATTCATAGCAATACAAGCATTTATTCTTCATTTTTTGAATTTAAGGGTTCAACACTTACTGCTCCAATACAATTTTGACAGCATGACAGTAACAAGCCCATTCTATCTTTGGGATTAATTTTCCAATTTTCTGAGGCAATATCTAGTAACCAACCTTCAGGAATCAAACCTTCAAAAAATGGAAAGAGTTGATTGTTTTTATAGACTGTATCGCAAACTGGCATTGAGAATGTAATAAAACTTTTCGGGTGCTTATTTATAAATTGTTGATCATACTGAAAAAGATATTCGCCATCATTATTTTCAGTAATTATTCCAGCGAAAAACTCCTTGTAAAATACCTTACCTTGTCTCATGTGCTTTATTTTTTCATGTTAACAGGAGCTAATTCATGACCAAACATTTGTAAAACTAAATTGACTTTTTCCATATTTAGATTTGTTTTTCCTTGTTCAATTTTACGAATCACAGTAAGTGCAACCCCTGATCGTTCAGCAAATTCTTCTTGCGTTAGATTTATCTCTTTTCTGCGCTCTTTAACAAATTCTGATAACTGTTTCATTATACGTAATTAGATATAATTTAGAGTAAATATAGTAAATTATATTTAAAAACATATAATCTGTTTAAAAATAGAAGTATTATATGTTTAACCATATAGTTTTGATTATTTCGATCAATTCATCCCTTTCGGGTATAATATTCGACTTAATAGGTGTTTTGTACCCGAATGGGTATAAAAATATGGTTTCTGTCTAAATCCATCTGATTGAATATATGCTCTACATTGAATATTTTCTATTTCAAATTCAATATAACAATTTCAATTACTTCCTTTTTTTCTTGAGTAGTTTTTTAGCTAAATCAATAGACATGCAAGCAATATTACCATAAGACCTTTCTCCATTTTCTGTTAATTGGCAAGCGTTTACAAAATTGAAATAGGCTTTAATAGCGTTTTTGTCGTTTTTCGCTTTAATTAAAATGTTGTAGGACGAAGTGCGAAGGTCTTCCCTCAACAAATTGTCAACATAAGATTTCAACTCTTGGTCAGTCACAAAAACCTCTGCATCTATCTTTTCTCGAAAAGCCTTCCGACTTGCTTTTGTTCGATAGGTCAAGTCACTCAGAATTCCATTTTTAAAAGCAGCATAATCTTTCTCAATTTTGGCAGGCCAAGCCATTAAGGAGTTCCCTTCTTCATCAGCAGGATAAAGCCAAATTCCTTTTCTTAATCGCTTTTTTGTCTTTCTGGGTAGTCTGAATTTTTTCATTCTATAAATTTCTAAAGATTCTTCTTCAAATCAAACAATTACTTTGTAAATCGCACCTAAATCTTAAAATGCTTATCCATTTGGAATTTGATTGTTTGCCTGTGCTGAAAGCTAAGCTGTTCTTAATTCTATCAAAGGCAATAATAAATTATCTAAGTAAATTCACGCTCCCCATTTCTTCCATATTTTCGTCTGTTCTTAATTTCTTAAAGCTGATTTTCCAAACGTAGGTACCTTCTGGAACGAAAATGGTATTTTTTGCGCCATAAGTTCCGTCCCAACCGTAAGCCGGATCATTACTTTCGAAAATCATTTCTCCCCAGCGGTTATAGATTTCTAATTTGTAATCTAAAGGATCAAATCCGGAAGTAAATACAGGTTTAAATGTTTCATTGTATTTGTTTCCATCTGGAGTGAATGAGTTCGGAACATAGTAAATTAAATCTTCAAAATACGGTAGTTCTCCGATAATGGTATCGGCACACCCCAGCTCACTGTAGGCGATTAATTGCACATTGTAAACTACTTTAGGGTCATTATTATAAACGGAATAAACGTGCGTTGGATTGATTTCATTGCTAAATGAACTATCTCCAAAATCCCAATCATAAGTCACAGCTCCTGAAGATTCGTTGGTAAATTCTGCTTCGTTATAGAAAGTAGAAAGCTCTTCTGGTGTCACAGAGAAATCCGCGATTGGATAATCGTCAATGCAGATGTAATTATCTTTTGTAAGATCAGCTGTACAACCTTTATCAGATTCAACTTCCAAATTAATATCATAACAACCTGATTCGTTGAACGCATAATTGATATTACAGCCATCTATCGTCTGATTTCCATTAATTGTGAAGCGACAGGTATTTCCAACTCCAGGCGTCAGACTCGTGATGTTTATCTCATCACCAACACAACCTTCTGTTACATTGGCAAAGAAATCTACCACTGGATTTGGGTGAACGGTAACATCAACTTCATCTGTTGCCGTACAATTTAGAATCGAAGTTCCTGTCACAGTATAAGTCATGGTTCCTACTGCTTGAATAAATCCAACTCCGTCTGTAACGCCATTATCCCAAGTAATTACCGCTCCATCAGGATTATTGGCTGTAAGTATTACAATATCACCTTCGCAAACTTCAACATCTGGACCAGCACCAATAATTGGAGGTGCAGGATCTGTTAAAGTTATAGTCACGGTTTCGGTTGTTGTACACACATTACATTGGTCATCAATTATTGTGTAATCAACATAAGTTCCTTCTGCTAATCCTGTAATAATATATTCTCCGGCAGCATCTGAAGTAAATGGAACAGCCTGACCGCCATCAAAACTAATTTCATAATCAGTTAATGGATCAAAACCTGAAAGTGTAATTGTTCCATCTGTTCCGCCGCAAGTTGTAGGACCTGTCGTAGAAGCAACAATTGTAGTTGGAGGAGTATAAGAATCAATTGTAATTACGTGATTCACATTAATAGAATTTCCACAATCGTCTGTCACGCTATAAATTCTAGTAATTATTTCTCCATTACATAAATTTCCATCCGAACTTTCAGAAACAAAAGCAACGGTAGGATTTACGGTGCAATTATCGGCTTCATCTGTTATTACCGCAATGTCAACTGCTGATACATCACTATTACATTGTACTGTTGTTGGAGTTGCATCACTTGCTGTTGGCACAATATCATCATCAATAGTGATTAGTTGTGTGACGTCAATATTATTTCCACAATCATCCGCTATGTTGTAAGTTCTTGTGATAGTTTCTGGACAAGTATTCCCATCAGAAACATCGCTTACGAAAGTCACAGTTGGAATAGTTGTACAATTATCCGCTTCATCTGTAATTAAAGTACTATCAGGAAGTGGAACATCGCCAATACATTGAACCGCAATAGAAGCAGGTGCTGTTCCTGTTGGATTAATGTCATCATTTATCGTGAATTCTTGGGTCACATCTATGCTATTTCCGCAGTCATCTTCGATATTGTAAGTTCTAGTAATAATTTCTGGACAAGTATTCCCATCTGAAACATCAGAAACGAAAATTACTGTTGGATTAGCAGTACAATTGTCTGCTTCATCCGTGATTAATGTCACATCAGCAGCTGGTAAATCAGTAATACATTGCAGGGCGACTGGTGCAGGAGCAGTTCCTGTTGGCTTGATTGTATCGTTTATCACAATATCTTGCGTACAAGTGACGATAACCCCACAAGTATCCGCAATTTGGTAAGTTCTAGTAATTGTTTCAGGACAAGTTAAACCATCTGAAACATCACTAACAAATGCGAAAGAAGTGGAGTCAATTATTCCTCCAGTTGGAATAGTTGCAGAACCTCCAACAGCTATAAATGCATTGAAATTGGCATAAGGCGGCTGTTCTGTAATGTCACAAATTGCTTCTAAGTCTGCCGGACAAGTGATGTCTGTAATTGCAGGAGAAACAGTGACCATTAATTGGTCTGATGAATAGCAATTTACCCGTTCTGCGGTAATAGTGTA
Source organism: Brumimicrobium oceani (assembly GCF_003143775.1). Classification (GTDB taxonomy): domain Bacteria; phylum Bacteroidota; class Bacteroidia; order Flavobacteriales_D; family Crocinitomicaceae; genus Brumimicrobium; species Brumimicrobium oceani. The sequence goes on from NZ_QFRJ01000001.1 coordinate 231,988, forward strand.
GTAAGTTATTCCATTAGGTGGAACAAAGCCAACGCCATCTGTAACTCCATTATCCCAAGAAAGATTCGCTCCTTCAGGATTGTCGGCATTTAGGGTGATTGTTGTTCCTTCACAAACTATCTGGTCTGGACCTGCATTGATATAAGCAGCCGTTGGATCATTAATGTTTATGGAAACATTTTCTGTATTTGTACAAGAAGGACAATCTGCATCTGAAACGGTATAATTTGTATAAGATCCCGCAGGGAGCCCTGTGATTACATATTCTCCAGCGGCATTTGTAGTAATTGAATTTGTAGCACCACCATCATAGCTCATTTCATAATTTGTGTTTGGATCAAGTCCTGAAATTGTAATCATTCCATCCGTTCCTTCACAAGTTGTTGTTCCTGTTCCTGAAACGGTGAAAGTAGGAGTGTAGGAGTCAACAAGAATTGTGTGATTCACATTAATACTATTCCCACAATCATCTGTAACGCTATAAACACGCGTAATTATTTCTCCATTACATGAATTCCCATCTGAATTTTCTGAAACAAAAGCAATAGTTGGGTTTGCCGTACAATTATCTGCTTCATCTGTTATGACTGCTATATCAACTGCTGGAACATCTGTTAAACATTGAACTGTTGTTGAAACATTACTCGCTGTGGGTAAAATATCATCATTTATTGTGATGGTTTGAGTTAAATTAATATCGTTTCCACAATCATCTGCAATATTATAGGTTCTTGTAATGATTTCTGGACAAGTTGCTCCATTTGAAACATCTCCAACAAAAGTTACTGTTGGATTTGCTGTACAATTATCCCCTTCATCAGTAATTAAATTCACATCAGCCGTAGGAACATCACCAATACATTGAACAGTTAAATCTGCAGGAGCAGTTCCTGTTGGATTTGTATCGTCGCTGATTGTGATGGTTTGATTTACATCTGTGAAATTTCCACAATCATCCGTAATTCTATAAGTTCTCGTAATAATTTCAGGACAAGTATTTCCATTTGAGACATCTCCAACGAAAGTCACTGTTGGATTTGTAGTGCAATTATCTGCTTCATCTGTAACAACTAAAATGTCTGGAGTTGGAACATCACCAATACATTGAACAGAAATTGGAGTAGGATTACTAGCCGTTGGAGCGATATCATCATTTACCGTAATAGTTTGAACAACGTCAATATTATTTCCACAATCATCAGCAATGTTGTAAGTTCTTGTGATTGTTTCAGGGCAAGATGCTCCATCAGAAACATCAGAAACGAAAGTCACTGTTGGGTTTGCAGTACAATTATCTGCTTCATCCGTGATTAAGTTAACATCTGCAGCAGGAACATCGCCAATGCATTGAACAGTAATGTTCGCAGGAGCAGTTCCTGTAGGATTAGTATCATCATTTATCGTAATTGTTTGAACAACGTCAATGTTATTTCCGCAATCATCGGCTATGTTATAAGTTCTAGTCACAATTTCTGGACAAGTATTTCCATCAGAAACATCAGAAACATGTGTGACGATTGGATTTGTGGTACAATTATCAGCTTCATCTGTAATTGAATTGACATCTGCCGCTGGTAAATCCGCAATACATTGAATGTTTAAATCTGTTGGTGCAGTCCCTGTAGGCAGGATATCGTCGTTAATTGTTATTGTTTGTGTAACATCAGTGAAATTCCCACAATCGTCCGTAATTCTGTAAGTTCTAGTGATGATTTCAGGACAAGAATTTCCATTTGAAACATCTGAGATAAAAGATACTGCTGGACTTGTTGTGCAGTTGTCTGCGGCATCCGTTACAGCAGAAATATTTGGTATGGGAGCATCTCCAATGCACTGTAAACTTAAAGCAACAGGGTTGCTAGCTGTCGGTGCAATATCGTCATTTACTGTGATGGTTTGAGTAACATCAATATTGTTTCCACAGTCGTCTGCTATGTTGTAAGTTCGAATAATGACTTTTGGACACGAACTGGTGTCAGAAAAATCATTAACCCAAGTAATCGTTGGATTTGTCGTACAATTATCTGTTACATTGGTAATGGAAGCAATGTTTGGAACTGGGATATCAGTGATACATTGAAGGGATAAGTCAGCAGGTGCCGTTCCTGTTGGCGCAATAGTATCGTGAATGATTATGGTTTGAATAAGATCAATACTATTTCCTTCTTCGTCTGCAACATTGTAGGTTCTTGTGATTGTTTCAGGACATGAATTTCCATCTGAAACATCACCGAGATGAGTAATGATTGGATTTGCAGAGCAATTATCAGATACATTTGTAATTTCGTTAATATCTGCTGTGGGAACATCAGAGGCACATTGAGCGAAAATATCTGCCGGAGCAGTTGCGCTTGGAGGGATGGTATCTTGAACCGTAATTGTGAAATTTAGCGTATCAAAGCAGTATCCATTGTCTATATTGAGTGTAACCTGCGTTGTTGAATTCCCTGTAAAAGTTGGATCCGGGCAGGTGTTACAAGAAAAATCTGAAGCAGGAAGCCATTCGTAATTATTGATTGGATCAAGATTGTATTGAAGTGTTGCAGAAGGGCAAATTGTGGTGTCGGTAATGGAGGGTGGATTAAAAGGGCAAGGACAATAATCTTGTTCGATGAGATTGGTGATAATCGTAGTCGTCATATTGACATTTGTGGAAAAGATTAAGCTGTCAATTTGAAAAGTGGTTGGAGTAGTTGACAGCGTGTGAAAAGACTCTGAAATTACGTCGTCGCTGCATAGCAAATCAGGTGTGCCGTTAATTGCAAGGAAAAGTATGTTTTGGTTGTTCGCAGAATTATTAAAGTTACATGTTAGAAAGGTTTTGTTTTGGTTCTGTGAGTAGACAAGAGATTTAGTTGATGCATGTAAAACTTCTTGATCAAATTCATCGCCAATAGATTTCGTATATAGGGTAACTCCATTACTGTCTATGCCAATAACGCTCATTTGTTTGTCATTTAGACTCGTTATTTCTGAATTCATGTATAAAATGTAATGGTTAGGATTTACAATTTCTGTTGTTACACCAAAATCATAACCTGTACCACCATAAGTTTTAAACCATATCATGTTGAAATTGGTATCCAATTTTGCAATAAAAGCATCATCTCCTCCTTGTCCAAAAGAATTTGTTTTACCAGTCACAATATAACCGATATTTGGGTCAAAAACGACGTCAGAGGCCAATTCAATATTTGCACCTCCGAAACTGTATTCACTTAAAATGTTTCCGGTTGAGTTCATCCTGACAAGGGAAACACCCCTCAATCCAGGCCCGATAGATTCACTATTAAAATTTAATAGAATTTCATTGTTAGGAAGTGCAAGAATACTCCAAATATGATCGTTAAGTCCTTGACCTATTATTTTGGACCAAATTATATTTCCTGTAGGGTCAAGTTTTAAAGCTAAACCATCGGTTGAACCAAAGGTCGAGGAATTTACACTTGCGCCAAGATAAATGCTACCATCATCGTGTTCAAATATATCGCGTGTGGCATCTATATCTCCAACGGGGTCTCCTATTTGTTTTTGCCAAATTACATCCCCCAAAGAGTTCAGCCGCATAACAATTGAGGCGCGAGTTCGGCTAAGCGAGTAAGTTCTAAATGAACATAGAATATCTCCATTCGCAGCTTCGAATAATCCCATAGGAGTTCCGTTTTCATTGCCAGGAAGCCCGTATGCTTTACTCCAAATTACCGTTCCGGTGTTGGACAAACGCGTCAATATAATATCTTCACCCCCAGATCCAAATGATGTTGTGGTTCCTCCGATTACCACATCAGAATTGGAACACTCAATTAAAGCTTCAACTTTTTCAGTATTTGGACCACCAATTATCTTTGTGGATATTTGAGAAAAAGAAAAACTGCATAATGAAATAAATAAAAATAGTAATGTAAGTCTCATAGCTCAAAAATAATATTCTTAAGATTAAAACGTCTGATTCTTGGGGATAGTTGTTTTTATTGTACTGTATTTGGTCAGAAATAGACCAATGTAAAAGAGTACTATTTCCAAGCCATTACAAGTGAGTTGGTTAAAAACTAAAACCCTTGAAAAAAAGTATTCCAAGGGTTTTATTCTAATCACACATTGAGCTATTGATTCGTACTACCTGTTTAAATCGCAATAAGGACTATCGTTTAACCTTGATTTTTCCCCTAAAACAATTCACCTTGGTTGCCGAATGTGAACATAAAAACTCAGTTTTTTATTTTCCGAAGGATTTGCTTTGGATTACTGATTGGATTGCAGATAATTCATTTTTGATTTATGTTTGATGAATAACTAAATCCAAACAGCGATTCAAAACAATCTGGTTAATTCTCCGGTTTATTTCTTTGCTGAAAGTATGATAATTTTCATATTCTTCTATTGTGAATTGCCCAATGATTATTCCAATTATCTCTCTTTTAAAAGCTTGGTTTTTTGAGAATAAAGCCACCAAAGCCGCCTCTTTCTTTAAATCGGGTAATTGATCTAATCGAATTTTAGAGGATTTTAATTGCCTGTGTAAATGCACAAGCAATAATTCACTTTGCATTTTTATTATGGGTCGCAGTACCTTGTTTTGAAAATCTTCCTCTGGAGTTGCAATTCCTTCTAAAATTTCCTGGGGTAAATCTGGACGTTCTTTCTTCTCTCTATTCATACAGCGATCCTAAAATTTTATCGACAAAACTCATTCCTTCATTGTCTAATTTTTTCTTTGCTAATTGTTTGTACTCAACAAGTCCCCAAAGAATTAACTCTTTCATGAAAATGGAATCTTTTTTGTTTAGATTTGGAGCGTATTTATCTAATACAGCGTCCATTGGTTTTACCTTCTCAAATTGTTGAGCATAGTTTTCATCTTTTGAATTAAGTGCCAATTCAAAATCGTTTTCATTCATAAACCATTCTACCACAGCGTCAAATTCATCTGTAATGCCTGGTCTTTTCAGTTTTTTAAGCGGACGAAACAGTTCGTTAAATGTTGACTTAACAGCTAGTCCAATCAAGTTACTTGCTACGTTTTCGGCACCAATTTGTTCTCCCTCATAAACCAATTCCACTTTCCCATTAATTGCTGGAGTGATGGCTTCAAAGTCAGTCATGCGAATGGTAGTTTGGTTTTCACCATTGGCCAACATTCTTAGTTCAGCTGCAGAAACTAAGTTTTCATACATTGTTATACTCATTCTTGCAGAAACACCGCTATTGGCATCGATATAAGGGGATTCTCTAGCCTCAAAAACGATTTGCTCCAAAAGCGATTTCGCAATTTCTGGTACATAAATGTTTTCGTTTTTGACCTCAGAAATCACTTCTTGTTGTGTTATTTTTTTAGCAATTTCAATAGACTTTGGATAATGTGTCAAAATCTGAGAGCCAATTCTGTCTTTTAATGGTGTTACAATACTTCCGCGATTGGTGTAATCTTCTGGATTGGCAGTAAAAATAAAATTCACATCCAATGGCAAACGCATTTTGAATCCTCGAATTTGAATATCTCCTTCTTGAAGAATGTTAAACAATGCTACTTGAATTCTGGCCTGCAAATCTGGAATTTCGTTAATTACAAAAATGCAGCGGTTAGCCCTTGGGATCATTCCATAGTGAATTACGCGTTCATCGGCATAACTCAGTTTTAATGTCGCTGCTTTAATTGGATCAATATCACCAATCAAATCTGCTACTGTAACATCTGGTGTTGCTAATTTTTCGTAGAATCGTTCGCTTCTGTGCAGCCATTCTATTTGTGTTTCATCTCCGTTTTCATTGATGGTCGCTTTACCGTGATGAGAAATAGGATAGAAGGGATCATCATTAATTTCAGAACCTTTGATATAAGGAATGTATTCGTCTAATAATGAAATCATCGAACGGGCAATTCGAGTTTTCGCTTGTCCTCGCAATCCCAAAAGATTAATATCGTGTTTCGAAAGAATAGCAGTAATAATTTGTGGAATTACCGTATCTTCATATCCCAATATACCTTCAAAAATTGTTTCTTTATTTTTTAGTTTGGTAATTAAGTTTCCACGCAATTCATCTTTAATTGAGCGAGAGGTATAGCCTGACTTTTTAAGTTCGCCGAGGGTTTTTATTTCTAAGTGATTCATATTTTGAACTATTTTTTTTAATTGAAATTATCTGAGGTTTCGTTTTTTGTTTTTTTCGTAATCTTCAAAAATCATTTGTCCTAATCCTTGAAGCCCAGTGTAGAATGCTTTTCCTTGATTGGCTTCGGTAAATTCTTCAACAAAGGATTGCAGATATGGGTCTCTGGCAATCATAAATGTCGTGATTGGAATTCCTAATTTTCTAGCTTCTTTGGCTTTATTCATGCATTTTCCAGTAATATGAGGATCCAATCCATTACTGTTTTTATAGTATTCTCCGTTGGGTAAATTTAAACAACTTGGTTTTCCATCGGTAATCATAAATATTTGCCGATTCGCTTGTTTCTTTCTTCTGAGAATATTTAGCGCTAAGTTTAATCCAGCGACGGTGTTGGTGTGGAAAGGACCAACTTGTAAATAAGGCAAATCTTTCACCGTGATTGGCCAAGCGTCATTTCCAAAAACAATAATATCTATACTGTCTTTGGGATAACGGGTTTTAATTAATTCAACCAAAGCCATGGCTACTTTCTTAGCTGGTGTAATTCTGTCTTCACCATACAAAATCATACTGTGGCTTATGTCTATCATTAAAACTGTGCTCATTTGTGCAGAATGATGCGTATCATTAACGACTAAATCCTGTTCTGTTAATCTGAAATCATCGATTCCATTATTTGTGAAAGCATTTTTCACACTTTCAGTAATGGCAATCTGATCTATACTGTCACCAAATGAATAATTACGTATTTCGCCCGTTTTGTCTTGTCCTGCTCCTGTATGTTTGGTTTTATGATTTCCTTTTCCTGATTTTTGTAAATCTCCAAATATCTGATCTAAGGCCCGTTTTCGAATGACTTGCTCTGTTTTTGCTGTAATGACCAAACCATGCCCATCTGGTTTATCTTCATCGTCTTTGATGTAACCGTGTTTCTTTAAGTCTGCAATAAAGTCTTCTTTCGTGTATTCATCAGTATATAGATTGTAGTCTTTATTTAACTGATCCATCCAATTCAGGGTTTCGTCTACATCTCCAGAAGTATGAACAATCAGCTCTTGGAATATCTCAAGCAATCGTTCGAAAGGCGTTTTTTCTTCCTCCTGATATTTGGTGAAAGTGAAGCTAGACTTTTTCAGTATTTCTTTGTCTTTATCGGTCATATTTTTGTCTTGTGAAAGTTCTTTAACTAAATTCCCTAGGGTTAACAATTATTCATGAATTTAGTTTAAACAATGGAATCAGGTATTTTTTCTTACATACAAAAAAATGAAATAAACCCATTAAAATCTCCAACTTCGTAAACAAACTGGATTATGAAATGTTGTTTTGGTGACAAATAATTCTAGAGCAGTCATGAAAAGACCAAAAATAGCGATAGTGGGAGCGGGACTCACGGGGCTAGTAGCCGCCAAAGAGCTTTCAAATAAAGGAATTGAAGTTTCCGTTTTCGAGAAGTTGAATCAACCAGGAGGTAGAATGCGAACCGAAGAAATTGAGGGTTGGAAATTGGATGTTGGATTCCAAGTTTTATTGACGGCCTATCCTTATTTGAAAAAGCACGTCACACTTTCTGAGTTAGAAAACCAGAAATTAGAAGCAGCCGCAACTGTTTTTCGAGAAGGTAGAACTACCGCAGTTGGAGATCCTTTTAGGGTGAAAAATATTCTCTGGAAAACTGCATTTTCAGATATAGGAAGTGTTAAAGATAAATGGCTGATTTTTCAACTGAAAAGGTATGTTGATCAACGCTCTATAGATACTCTATTCGAAGAAAAGAACGACACTACAATTGGATTTCTCAAGAAATTCGGATTTTCTGAGCAAATTATCAATAGATTTTTTAAACCCTTTTTTGGTGGGATTTTTTTAGAAAATGAACTCACTACCTCCTCTCGCATGTTTTTGTTTGTTTTTAAAATGTTTTCTGAAGGCAATGCAGCGATTCCAAAAACAGGAGTTGGTGCTGTGGGAAAACAATTAGAGGCTAAAATAAAAAATGCAAATGTTAATTATAATTGCGAAGTTTCAAAAATTGAAGGGCAAAGCATTTATTTCGAAAACGGAGACAAAGAATCTTTTGATTTTGTTATCAATACCATTCCAAATTATGGGAAACGCAAAAGTCATGATCTTTGGCAAAATTGTTATAATATGTATTTTGAGCATTCAAATCCCGCAATAATTAAAGAAGCCAGAATAGGTCTTAATGCGAACAAAAATCAACTCATCAATAATATTTTTTATCCAAGCGTTAGTCAGAATCCAAAAGGAAAAGAGGGTAAAGCATTAATTTCTGTTACAGTATTGGATGCTAAAGAATTGAAGGATCACAAGTTGGTTGAAAAAGTGATTCAGGAATTAAAAAATGATTTCAATGTTAGAGATCCAAGATTGGTGAAAATGTATGAAATACCATACGCTTTGCCCAAAATGAATCCGCCTGTGAATGCAGTTTCTTTTGATAAAAATGCCAAAACTTTTGAGCTTGGAGATTTTTTAATGAATGGTTCCCAAAATGCAGCTTGTAAAATAGGAGAGGAGATAGCCTCTCACATAGTGTCGCTTGTTGATTTGTAATTAAAGTTTAGTATAAAGTCTTTCTATATCAACTTGCTATTGAAATTGGCTGGATTATATCAAAATTATAAAGTTAATTTTCACATGATTATTACATTTTTCAAGCGATTCTCGGGTATTCATCATTAGGTTGGTTAACATTCTTTTGAGGTTAAAAACGGTTAAATTTTCTCAAATTTAGATGAATAGCCTTATTTTTGAAATTACGAGCGCAAAATAAAATTTGTGATTACTATGCTACTGTCTGGCCAAACGTTCAGGTAAAATGGCACATAACGAATTTTTATTTTTGCAAAATATGAATTCAAAAATACTACATGGAGTTTAGAGTTTATCCCAATGAAAAGTCACCAAAATTATTTAAAAGCAAATTAGTTGAAGCCTTAACTAAGACGAATATTTTTGTCATTAATTCAATGTATATCCTTCTGGGAGCAGGTTTAGTGCTGACTTATTATTTCAATGTAAATTCAGATGTTTCTTTAATTTTGGCTTGGTTTTTTGTTGGTTTTTTTTCTTGGACCCTCGCCGAATATTTAATGCATCGTTTTTTGTATCATAAAATCAAAGATTCTTCCTATGATAAAGGAATTCAATATTTATTCCACGGAATTCATCACAGATATCCTAGGGATGATGATCGCTTGGTTTTACCAGTAGTGCCCAGTCTTTTTTTGGCAGCGCTCTTTTTAGGCTTGTTCTATTTAATATTTAAAGAAGAAGCCTTGGTTTTTGGTGCTGGTTTTCTAATTGGCTACTTAATTTATATTACTATCCATTGGACTATTCACAAAGTAAAACCACCCAAAAATAAATTCCTTGGTTGGTGGTGGAAACATCATAATATTCATCATTTTCAGCAGCATGACAAAGCCTTTGGTGTTTCTTCACCTTTGTGGGATATTGTCTTTGGAACTATGCCCGAAAAAGGTAGAAAAACGGTTACTATTTTAGTCGACAAAAAAGAAAAGTAATAGCCGGGTAAATTCTGTTTGCATTAGCAGTTTGATCAGTAGAAACTCTATGAAAATACTGTTTAAAGTAATACTTGATGGAATTTATTACCTAGCAGACAATGAGGGGAAATATACTGTAATGAGGGGAAATATGCTGTTATGGATTTATGAATTTCTAATTGCATAAGAACTTTTTACTTAAAAAAAAACGCTATAAAAGCGTAAGAGGGAACTGGACGAGCGTCCGTGTTCCCTCTTACTAATCAACCTAACCTAACCACCTAAATCGGGGTAAAGTTACTGAAACTTTATTTATAAATCACAATTATTTAAAGGTTAATTTAGAATAAATTAAAATAAAATATGTAATTGATTCGTAATAAGTCCTTTAAGGTTTAATCTTTTTTTTTAAATATTTCACAAAGGAATAAAAGATGATTTTTTAGCTTGAAATCGCCCCCTTATTTGTGCTTTGTTTCGAATAAACTATTTTACAAATGTGCTGGTATTCGTTCAAATGCGCGTGTACAACGTACCCCTAACTTATTTAAAAACCTCAGCCATCATGCAGCGTGCACTTCCTCCGCCCAGGGTTTCAATGGTTTTTAAATCACTGCTGAGAATGGAACAATGTTTTTTTATTTCATTAATCTGGTCTTTATTTAAACTTTCAAATGCTTGTTGACTCATTACCAGATGTTTTTGTCCATTATAGCCTTTTACTTGGAGCATATTTCCAGCGAAAGAGTGCATTTGTTGCTCTGTAATTTCAATAATTGCTTTATTGTCCTCTTTTAAGTTTTGAATGACTTCTTGCTTTTCATTCTCATTATCAATGGTGTCTAAACAAATTACAGCAAAGCTTTCTCCTAAAGCCATCATTACATTGGTATGATAAATTGCTTTTCTTTGGTCAGCCACCGTTTGATATGCTGTAAATAAGATAGGAGAATAGTGGAAGTCTTTACAAAATTGTTCAATTAACTTTTTGTCGGCACGAACCGATAGGGCACAATAGACTTTTTTGTTTACACGATCTAACAATAAGCTACCAGTACCTTCTAAGAATAAATTGTCTTTTTCAGCAGCGGTATAGTCAACTATTTTATTGAACTGAATTCCTTCCTGCCTCAATTCATCTATGACATCCATTCTTCTTTCCCTTCTGCGATTTTCAGCAAACATAGGATATAGCGCAACCGTGCCGTTTTCATGGAACGAAATCCAGTTATTTGGAAAAATTGAATCTGGAGTATTGTTGTCTTTGAGATCGTTAATTACCTTAACTTGAATTCCTGCGTTCTTTAATTTGTTTACAAATTCATCAAATTCTTTCTGAGCAAGTTCTGTGATCTCCAAAGGAGTATTACTCAGTTCTTGCTGAAAATAATTATTGACAGCTGTTTCTTCATTCATTCTGAAATCTGCCGGACGAATCATTAATAATTGATTGGTTATCTGCTGCATATTTGACTTATTTAAAATGCAAGGATAATAAAAGGCCTTGATTTATTATTCTTTGGCAAATTTAAATATTGTTTTGTTGTGAACAAGTCTGAATTTAGCACAGTTCTTCATGCGAAAGTTCCTTTTACTTAGATTCCCCAGAATCGGCTTTTTGTCATAGCCTACTTTTGTACATCAACTCATACAACTGTATTCAAAAATCAGTTCAAATAATCAATTATGACTAGCTATTTAAATCGGAATAAGCTTTATCGCTTAATCCTAACTGTTTTTTCTTCAAAAGAACTTTAATAATAATTGGATTAGGAGAATTCCTTCCCTCAAAAAACAATAAATTTTCCGAAGGATCTGTTATAATTTATTCCAGTTGATTATGAAAAGGCAGTGTTTTGATTGTCAATATAAAATTTTAAATCTCCTAGGGAACAAAATTAGATTTTACAATTTGCGACTTAAAAGGATAGGCCTGTAATCAATTTTATAAAACTCGATAAATTCCGACCGGTTGCAAAATATACGGCAAACTGCGTATTTTAGAATTATTGGTTTGACTCTAAATTTGTCCAAAACAATATTATGAAAGGACGAATACTTTTAATTTTCATTTCTCTAGCTTTTTTCGCTTGTAAAAAGATACCCGAAAGAGCTCATTTCGACATTGAGTTAATTTCAATAAATAATGATACAGCACTTGTAAATCAAGGCATAGAGTTGGATTATGATGAGATACACGTATTCAAATATTATTTTAAATCAGATGTTCCATTAGATTCAATTTATGTTCAGCTTATAAAACATCCGAGTGAGAGAGTGACTAAGTTTGAGGAAGAAAGAATCTCACCTAAGCTAAATCAGGAGTCTGAATCAGGTTTCTTCGTTTATACCTTAAATCCTTTGGAACAGTGTGAACCGCCTGTTACTGGTCCACTTTCTAAATTTGAATTCATAAAAGTCGTGTTCATCAATAGGTTAGGGGTTGTTTCAGAGCATCTTGTTCAATTTAAAATTATTTGATTATGAAAAAGTTAGTACTGCTTTTCATCGTTTTCCCTTTTCTTTCTTTTACTCAAATTTCTGATTGGTATAAAGTTGATTTGAGCAGATTGGGGTACAAACATAATTCATATAATTTCGAATTAATTCCGGGTAAGTCCAATACATCTAATCACAATGAAAATTTTAATGTTTTAAATGTGAAAGGCGGAAGTAGTGAATTGTCTGTTGATATTTTTACTAGACATATGTTTTTTAGTCTGGACGGTAGCTCTATATTAGATGTTGGGATCACTCTTTTTCAATTCAAAGAAAAAGAGCGATGGTGGGACAACAATGATTATTATGTGCTCTTCTCTGATATACTACCTGTAAAGCTTGCGTTTGGAACCAACATAAGTAAATATTTCGGAGTTTATTTAGGCGGTCAGTATTCTCTTTCAAGTTTGGGAATCGACTTCAAGAATACTGAAAAGTTTTCTGCAGAAAAGTTGAGAATGGGAGGGAATGCTTATGGAGTTGGTGGACATATTATTGGAGCATATTCTCTTTTTAATTTGCGCTACAGTTACACCTATGATTGGACGTCTCAAGGCGGTTACTTCACTGGTAATAGGATAAATAATGAAATTGTTTTATCTATTGGTTTTGCCAAAGTGGGATTGTTTTTAAAGTATAAGCATTCTTATAATATGGCGAATGCTGGATACCTTCCTGTAGACCGTTCAAAATTGTTTAAAAGTAAATATGAGAATGAAGAATTTAAGTGGCAATCCGCTCAATTTGCAACAAAATCAGAGTTTAGTGTTGGGATTTACGGAGCGGGACTGTTTAGTAAAATCAATAAAATAGGAGCCCAAGCGGTGGGCGATGTTGAAAAAGGACTATTGAAAGAACGTCAGCAAGATAAAAGACGCAGAATAGAGTATAAAGAGCAGTAGTGTTAAGGTTTTTGTAGTGTTAAGCCTTAACCAGGCCCAGTTCATGGATGTGAGCTGGGCTACTTTTTTTGGTGATCTAGACCGCTTCATATTCCTAATGTCTTCAATTCTTTCATGGCTCTTTCTTTGTAGAATCCACCCTCTTCAATAATTTCTTCGAGTAGGTGTTTGGCTTTTAATACGTGTTTTTCTTCTATTTCTGCTCTTGCAGTAAACCACTTGGCTTCTTCACGGAAATTGCCGTAACCTAAGCTATATGATTTGCTGAGTAATGCAGTCGCTTTATCAAATTGACCTAAATTAAAATAGCATAAACCTCCATAGAAATTTGCATTAACATCTTTTGGGTAGGTATCTAAAATTTTTAGATAATGCTTGAGCGCGATCTTAAATTGACCTTTACTAAAAAATGCTGAAGACTTACTTAAATAGTCGATATAAGTTATTTCTCTTGTTTGAACTGCCTGGAAATCTTGTTGATCATCTTTTGAAGATTGGTTTGCGGGTGTTCCAATTTCTAGAGAGTTTATTACTTTTATCGGACGGTTTCTATAGGATCTGTAATCCACATTTTTTAAGTCAAAGAGATAAACCTCTTGGGCTTCTTTATAGACCAATGAGTTTTTATTTCTACCCTGAGATTGAGGTGTAGCAATTCTTCCTGAAGACTGTATAGGAAGCTGGATTTCCTCTTCTGCATCGTTTGTTTTCAATTCATCTGAAGCTGGTTTTAATTCCTTTTTCTGAGTAGTTTCATTATTTTGCTCCAAGGTTTTAATTTCTCTATTCTTGATTAATTCTTTAGAGGTTATTTGTTTGTCTGGAGAAATAGTCGTGTAAACATCTATTTCCTTACTACGAGAATCTATCTCTTTGTTTTCCTCAACAATTAATGGCTTTTTTTCGACAGCTGTATTTCCTTGATAAGTGAAAAAGATCAAGGCCAACATAGTTAATGTAAATAGAACGAAGGTGAATGTCATACCATTTTTTGAGGGGGCTTTTGGAGCATTGTTATTCACAAATTGATCCATCTTTTTATCTAATTGAGACATTCCACTACTCACCGAGCTAGTGCTTTTTTTCCAGCCTTCTAACCCAAGATTATTGAATCCAGAATCTGACGCTTTAGATTCTATATCGTGCGCATTTCCTGTCTTAGATTTATAATCATCGATCTCTTGACGTGTCAATGGTTCCTTCGGGCCAAAGATTCTATTAAGCAGATTTAAATAGATCATGTTCCTTTAGTTTTATTTTTAAGTTGCGCTTTCCATTTTGAATTGCACTTTTTACTTTATTGAGTGTTAGATTTAATTTTTCACTAACTTCCTTATAAGACATTTGTTGAATATAAAATAGCTTTATGGCCTCGTCTTGCGGCGGATCTAAGTCATTAATAGCTATTTCTAATTGATTCAACTGTATTTCTTTTAATTCTTTTTCTTCAAGTTCTTCTTCATGCGCAACAATTTCTTCATTGAGTTCTGAAGCTTTTATTTTCTTTTTTCTCAACAACATTAGGCAGCTGTTTTTCGAAAGAATAAAAAGCCAAGATTTAAAATACTTGATTTCGTGTTTAATTATTTTATCTCCCAATCCCATAAAGATTTCCATTACGATATCTTCCGCATCATTTTTGTTTTTCAAATAGTTGAGACAAGTTCCCATAACTAAATGACCATAGCGCTTATAGAGTTCACCAATGATTTTTTTATCAAGGTTTGCCCGATAACTGACTAGTAATTTAGCGTCAGAATAATCTTTATATTTTATCCTTGTAATGTTCATCCACTAATTGAGATTCCTTAATTTATATTATTCCATAAATATATTGGAATTAATTCGTGAACAGATAAACAAAGTCACATAAATTCTGTTGGTTAAATACAGTATAAAAGGTATTTTAAGATTTTTTAATATGGAATTCTGATGAAATCAAATTGTTCTTAGTATCTTGAAATCGAGAACAGACTAAAGAACATAATTATGGCAAGAAAAGAAGAATTACAGAAAGAAATCAATGATTTGACAAACGAGATAAGAGATAAAATGCCTTCAACATATAAACATTTAATGGAATCTCCGGGTACCATTCCAAATGAACAAAACGAAAACAGCGATAACTTTGAAAAACTGTTAGAAAAGTATAAAAATCAGTTGATTGGAATCTTAAAGAAGGACGATAATAAGTAGTAAATAATTAATAATAAATAACATAAATAAACAATACATAAAATGAAAGAATTTAAAAGTTTAGGGTTTGACTCAGAAGAATCAGAAAGTGTAGTAAATAACTTGAATTTGCTTTTGGCTAACTTACACGTACATTATCAGAAACTTCGTAATTACCACTGGAACGTAACAGGAGGTGAGTTTTTTGATATTCACGAAACTACTGAGGCAGAATACACAGAAGTGATTACAGAGATTGACGAGATTGCAGAAAGAATTAGAGTATTTGGTGCCACTCCATATAGTTTGATGAAAGATTATTTAGAAGTTTCTGAAATTAAAGAAACGGGAACAGATTTGAGTTCTAAAGAAATTGTTCAAGAAATTTTGAGTGATTACGAAATCTTATTCTCTTTCATGGTAGATACCATTGAAACTGCCAGAGAAATAGGAGACATTTCTACAGATGATTTGATCACAGGTTTCATGAGAAGAAGAGAGAAAATGCACTGGATGTTAAGTGCTTTTAGTAAAGAAGACTAACATAAATAATACAGACAAAACAAAATGGCACTTTAAACGGTGCCATTTTGTTTTGTTTATAGTTCAAGAAAGGAGTGAAGCCTCACTTTAAAATATTACAGTAGCCTAAACGCTACGAAGGAATTACGCTTTGAACAGGAATTTAGTCCACCTAACATTGACTGCAATTACAAGAAAAATCTTGTTAACTGAATAAGTCATTTTCCAATATTCATGAAATTACAAGTGCCCTAACTTTTGAATAGTTTCAACTGGGTTCTCAGAGCCAAATACAAAGCTTCCCGCCACGAGTGCGTCTGCTCCTGCATCTACTAATAATTTTCCAGTGTCTAAATTTACACCACCATCTACTTCGATTAAGGTTTTGGCCTTGGTCTCTGTGATCATGGATTTTAAACTTCGTACTTTTTCAACGGACTGAGAAATGAATTTTTGCCCACCAAATCCTGGGTTAACAGACATGATTAAAACTAAATCAATATCATGAAGAATGTCTTTAAGTAAATCAACGGGGGTATGTGGATTTAAAGCAACACCTGTTTTCATTCCAGCTGATTTTATGCGTTGTAATGTTCTGTGGAGATGAGGACAGCTTTCGTAATGTACAGTTAAAATGGCTGCACCAGCATCTTTAAAGTCATCTATATAATCATCAGGAGTGGCAATCATCAGGTGCACATCCAAGGGTTTAGTTGCGTGTTTGTGAATTGCTTTCATCACTGGCAAACCAAACGAAATATTAGGAACAAATTGTCCATCCATAATGTCGATGTGCAACCATTCTGCGCTACTACTATTTAACATTTTTACATCACGCTCTAGGTTAGCGAAATCAGCTGATAATACGGAAGGAGAAACGATTGTGCTCATATTTTTTCTTTTTGCAAAGATACTAAAAACTTATTTCTTTACAGTCGATTTTATCCTCTGATCAAATATGGAGTAGGGAACTGATTCAATTTATCCGAAGCTTCTAAATCTAATGTCTCATTTCCTCTTATTTTGCTTTGATTATTACCATCTTTCATGATAGACATCAAGTTTATAGTTCCATAAGACATATTAATTGATTAGATTGCCCTTGGTTTGTTATACTATTTATCAAAAATTTCCCTTGTTCTGTTACACTGTTGTCTCAAAATTGCCCTTGGTTTATTACATTGTTTTCTGAAAATTGAGTTTGTTTTGTTACGTTTGTCAATGATAACGAATAATTTACTGTAATTCATAGTACTGAAAAGAGAAAGGTTTAAGAATTTAGAAGCTTGGAAGGAGAAGAGAAACAGAAAGCCTTTAATATTGCGTGGTGCTAGACAAGTGGGGAAAACAACCCTTGTGAAAAAATTTGGAGAAACATATCAAAACTTCATCTATTTAAATCTAGAGAAATCAGAGCACGCTAACTACTTCTTGAAAACGGATAACATTAGTGAGATTATCAATACTTTATTTCTAGCCAATGGAATTAAACTTAAGCAAAAAAATGATACCCTTTTGTTAATTGATGAAATTCATGAAGTTCCGAAAGCAATTCAGTTATTAAGGTATTTTTATGAAGAATCTCCCGATTTACATATCATAGCTGCCGGTTCATTACTTGAATTTGCTTTGGATAAGGTTGAAAGTTTCCCGGTTGGCAGGGTTGAGTTTTTATATTTAAATCCATTTAATTTCAGAGAATATCTTTTGGCTATCTCAAATAAATCAATTGTAAAAGAATTGGATACTATTCCAGTAAAATAATATGCACACGATATTTTGATGAAAGAATTCCATCAATATGCAATCATTGGTGGAATGCCAGAAGTCATTAAAAGCTTTATTGAATCTAATGATTTAACAATTTTACCTGAAATATATGAGAGTATTTGGGCATCTTATAAAAGTGATGTAGCAAAATACTCTAAAGGTAGCGTTTCAACGAAGGTGTTAAATCATATAATTAATACAGCGCCTTTTTATCTTGACGAAAGAATCAAATTTCAAAATTTCGGAAATTCTAACTATAAATCAAGAGAGGTTGGTGAGGCCTTTAGAGATTTGACAAGCGCAAAAGTGATACAATTAATTTACCCAACTACTTCAACAGATTTTCCTGCAATTCCAGATTTAAAGAAGTCTCCACGTTTGCAAATATTAGATACAGGCTTGGTTAATTACACATTGAAAATTGCACCCGACTTAATTCTTAACGAGGATTTAAGCGAAAGCTACAAAGGTTCTTTATTACCTCATATAATTACACAAGAGGTTATTTCATTGCAAACATTTAAATCTGAATTGCCTAACTTTTGGGTTCGTGAAAAATCACAATCAACAGCTGAGCTTGCTTTAATATTAAATCATAAAAACATATTGATACCAATTGAATTCAGATCAGGTAAAACAGGAACTTTGAGATCTTTACATGAGTTTATTGATCGTTCTAAACATCCTTATGGTGTTCGGATGTATGGTGGAGAGTTTAGTGTGATAAAATCAAAAACACCTAAAGGAAAAGAATATTATCTCATGAATTTACCTTATTATTGGGGAACAAAAATCCATCAATATGTTGAGTTTTTAATCGCAAACTATAAATAGTAACGGTTCTATACGATTTTGTGGGGTTTTGTATTATATCTATTTGTTTTAAACCAAGGACTTACGTGTTTGGCTATTAATATGCCGTCCCTCCGAAACTAATCAGTTGAAATACAGACCACCATGTGCTTGCTTGTGAAAATGTAATTATAATTTTGATAAATACTTTAAAATATAAATCGTATAGGTTACATTTAATTTCGCAGTAGAACCATTAATTTTTCTAAGGATTAAAATTGATTACCCGCAGTATTTCATATAGAACCATAATAACTAAAGATTATAGCTTCGATTTCATAAGGTTTATTTCTTGGATACAAAAAAAATGCGGCTCCGAAGAACCGCATTTAAGTTGTTTAAAAAGCAGTGTAATTAATCCACTTCAAACTTCTTAGCATCAATTTTACCATTAATCTCTACATCTTTAATTGTCGCTGTCATTCCAACAGATTCGACCATTTGTGATGTCTTTTTTGGGAATAGGAATCCTTTGTAATCAGTAAATTGACTGTACACAGAAACAATGCTTTGAGGTCCTTCTTCTGTAACTTCAAGTGTTTCAGAATACGCTTTTAGTGAAGTTTCCTTATTGTAATGTGTTGTCGTAGTTGTTTTACCAATTGTATATCTTATTACATACATTTCAACTCCGTCTTTAACTTCAATTCCCAATAGCTCAAAATCTTCTTCGTTATCCAATAAGCTATATTCAGGGAAAATAGAGGCTGTCTTGTTTTTGTTGGTCACCTCTTCTTTCGTTAATTCAACAGTATCAAAACCACCTTGCTGATTCATCATCTTTGTTACTCCTGCAGAACCATTGAACTTTTCTTCTTGGAGAACCATTCCGTTGAATTCCATTTTAGATGCAGTCATATTTGGTGCCTTGAAATAAGTTGTCATTTTTAATTCCATTGGAGCTTGATTAGGAACAACAACGGCATCTCTTTTCATTGTTTTTACTTTGCTGATTTTTTTATTTGCTTTCTTCATTTTCGAAGTTTGGGTAACAGCCATCAAGTAATTTTCAAATACCTCTTGCTTAGAAATGTCCGCTGGTTGTAGTGTATTTTCGATTTTTGGATCACCAAAAGCATCAAAGATTTCTATGTTTCCATCAGCGTCAAATTGTTTTAAATTTTCTAATATCTCTTCATTTCCAACAACAATGATGTTTAAATTATTTGGCTTTACATAATCTGTTGCCATTTTCATAATATCTTCTTGCGAAACATTGCTTAATTTTTGAAGATAAGTTTGATAATAATCGGCAGGCAAATCATTTCTGTAAGTACTCAAAGCAAAGTTGGCAATTGTACGAGGAGATTCCAAAGTTCTAGCAAAACTACCAGCCATAGAAGCTTTGTTTAATTCTAATTCCTCTTCAGTGACCATTTCTTCCGTGATTCTATCGAACTCATATAAGAATTGCGTAATTGCAGAATCAGATACCTCATTTCTAAAACTTCCTTGTGCATTTATATAACTTCCTTTTCTATCTACATCAAGATTGGAATAAGCTCCGTACGTGTATGCTTTATCTTCACGTAAATTTTGCATTAAACGTGTTCCAAAACCGCCACCACCAAACAACTTATTTAATGTTGATAATTTAATTTGGTCTTCATCTCCGGGTACCATATCTATTGGAAAAGAAATGCTGATAACAGATTGAACTGCTCCTGGTTTTTCAACAAAAATCACTCTGTTTCCTTGAGGCAATACACCTTTACTGTATTCTTTTTCAAAAGGAACACCGCCTTCCCATTCTCCGAAACGCTCGCTGGCAATTTTTCTAGCTTCTGCTTCATCAATGTCACCTACAATAACTAGGTAACTCCCTGCGGGTGTGTATTGCTTCTTATAAAATTCGACAACATCGTCACGCTTGATGTTTTTCAATGTTTCTTCGGTCATAATTTCACCGTATGGGTGATTACTTGTAAAGATAGCCTTGGCCATGGCGTTTGATACCATTGAACTCGGATCAGTTTTTACTGAGTATAAACCAGATTCATATTGTTTCTTAATGCGCTCAAATTCACTTTCTGGAAAACTTGCGTTCTTCATGACATCTGTCATCAAGTCTAACCCTTTCTCCATGTGTTTTGTCAAGACACTGAGGTATATTCCAGAACTGTTTGCCGATAAATAAGCACCAATAAAATCTGTTTCATTGTCAAACTCATCTTTAGTTCTGTTACTTGTTCCAGACATTAAAAGATCACCTGCAATATCTGATAAACCAGCTTTATTTCCTTCTAGTTTAGGATCTGATCCCATGACTAGATTAAATGACACCTTAGGGATTTTATCATTCGGTGAAAGAATTACCTTCATTCCATTGTCTAAATCAAAAACGATAGGCTCTGGGATATTAATTTCTGGCGCAGGACCTGGAACCGGAGCTTTTGAACGATCAACTTGTCCAAATGCAAATACAGACGTAAGAGCAATTGCTGTTCCTAATATTATATTTTTCATTTTCATCTTTTCTTGAATATTATTGTTCTACTAAATCTGTTATTTCTTTGGTAAATAGTACAATACCAATCTTGCGTCTTTAGTGAAATACTTTTTAGCAACTTTCATTAAATCTTCACGTGTAATATCTTCATAAACACTTAATTGTTCGTTTATTAGATTTGTGTTTTTAAAGTACACATAGTTATCCGCTAAAGTTTCTGCTTTTCCAGCAACCGAACTGTTTGAAGAATAAAAGTCATTTTCAAATTGATTTTTTACTTTTTGGAATTCTATTTCAGAAACTAATTCACTTTTTGCTCTTTCAATTTCAATATCTAAGGCATCTTTGAGGTCATTAATTTCAACATCTTTTGCCGCAATTCCTGCGAAAAGAGCAATTCCTGGATCTTCTAATGGGAAAGCAAATGAGAATGCAGTCACAGCTAATTCTTTCTCTTCCACAATATTTTTGTTCATTCTGGCACTAGTACCACCGGAAATAATGGCATTTAACATTTCTAAAGCATAGGCTTCTTTCGTGTTTTGTTTTGGCGAATGGTAACCAATAAATACAGCTGGTAACTGAATGTTATCATAAACAGTATCTACGATTTCCTTTTCTAATTTAGGCTCAACAATATTTGGACGTGGAATTACTGTCTCTTTTTGCTTGTATTCGTTAATCATTGCTACGCCATCCTTTGATGTTGTACTAAAGAAATCATCTGAATTGAAAATAGCCTTACCTTTGCCGTAACGGGCGGTGAATGCTTCATTGTCCAAATTTAGATAATCACGGTAAAGATTGATTGCCTGACCTTTAGGGATTGTTGCGAAATATTTGTCTATTAGAACTTTAGCTTCTTCAATGTTAATGTCACCAGCAATGGAGAGGGTAGCGTTTGAAGGAACATAAAAAGTTTTGTAAAAATTAATAAAATCCTCTTCCTGTGCCGCATCTAAGTGTTCCATGTAACCAATTGGAGTCCATTTGTAAGGATGTTTTTGGTACAAAAGGTCAAAAGCTGAAGCCATGAATGAACCATAAGGTTGGTTGTCTACGCGTTGCCTTTTTTCTTCTTTTACAACTTCGCGCTGTGTCTCAATACCTTTATTATCAACTTTGGCGTGCAGTAATCTTTCAGATTCTAACCAAAGTCCTAACTCTAAGTTGTTTGAAGAGAAAATTTCGTAATAATATGTTCTGTCTTGCGATGTGTTGGCGTTTAAGGTTCCTCCATTTCTCTCAATGTATTGGTCAAATTCACCTCTCTCTATGTTTTGACTTCCTTCAAACATTAAGTGCTCAAAGAAATGTGCAAACCCTGTTCGATCAGGATTTTCATTTTTTGAACCAACGTGATAAAGTACTGATACCGCTACAATAGGAGTGGAGTTGTCTTCATGAAGAATGACGTGCATTCCGTTATCAAGATCATACTCAACGAAGTCTATTTTATTTTTTTGAGCATGTAAACCAAATATAAACGTAGTTGCTAATGCTGCAGAAAATATTCTTTTCATTATATAAGTTTTAGATATTATGTTCAAAGAAACGTATTTTTTCTCACTTCATAAATTTCTTAATGACAAAAGATGAAATAAGGAGATGAATGGTGTTTAAAGTTTATTTGTCAGTACTTTATTTTTAATTTTGCTAAAATTCAATGTTTTAATTCTTCTATTATGCGATTAATCTTCTTCTTATTGTCTCTATTTACGCTGGTTTTAGGACAGAAAGCTTTTGCTCAAGACTCTTTAAAGGTAGGGTATGTGAATTCGGCACCATTTATTTACGAGGAAAATAGCAGGCTCCAAGGTCCAATAAGTTGGTTATGGTATAATATTGTTGATGACAATGATTTTTATTGTGAATATGTTCATGTTGAGTCTAATGACTTGCTAAACGAACTCAAATCTGGAAATATTGATTTGGCACTTTACCCTTTAACAATTACCAGCAGTCGCTCTAAGTATGTCGATTTTTCAGCGCCCTTCTATTTGGCCCATAGTGGACTCGTCACAAAAGAGCTCTCATCTTGGAAGAAAACCATCTTATTTTTAGAATCTTTTTTCTCCTTAAACTTCTTTCGGGCGTTAGGTTCTTTAGTTTTTATATTATTGATTTTTGGATTTTTAACTTGGAGGTTTGAACGAATAGGCAATCAAGAAGAGTTTGGTGAGGGCATAAAAGGACTCTGGAGCGGATTTTGGTGGGCAGCTGTAACTATGACTACCGTTGGTTATGGAGATAAGTCGCCGCGTACGACAGGTGGAAGAATCGTTGCCTTAATTTGGATGTTTACCGCCGTAATTATTATTTCGGGGTTAACAGCGAGTATAACTTCTTCATTAACCGTAACGGAATTAGAAAGTCAAAGCAATACAATTGATAGTTTTAAGAAGAAAAACTTGGGAACTGTAAAGCAATCCAGTTCACATGAGTGGATGAAGGACAACTTTTATAACAATTCAATATTGTATGAGCGTAAAGAAGATCTATTGCCTGCTTTAATGAATGAGGAGGTAGATGCAGTAGCCTACGATTTACCATTGTTAAGAGCATTGGTGAAAGTAGATACGCTAAATAGTTATGAAATTTTACCATTGTCCTTTAATCCGCAATATTATGCAATTGGTATGAAGCCCAATATTAAAGATGAGCTCCAAAAAAGAATCAATACCCATCTTTTGAAATATACCGAAAGTTTAGAATGGAAAGTTGTTTTGGGCGAATATGATCTGACTATCGATTAATTTGAAAATGCAAGGAATTGAAAAGTTCAAAAATTCAAAAAGAAGATATAATTTATGACTTTTTTAAGACATTAATTTCATTGCAGATAAATTGTAGAATTCGACAAATTGCTCCAAAAAAAAAGGACATTCAAAATGAACGTCCTTTTTTAAAACTATTTTATTTAGCTTCTTAATGGTTTTGTAGTTTTCCTATCAATGAAGTTAAGCTGCTAATCATTTTCTTTGTTGCTCCGCTAATTGCTTGCTCAACTGTATTTTCTTGACTTGATACTGCAACTGGCTTTAATCCTTGAGGACGAACTTCTAAGATACATTTCTTATCGTTTGCACCTCCTTTATCCCCATTTTCATCAGAAAGGTGAACCTCTACGCGCGTTACTCTGTCATCGAATCGACTTAAATCTTCTTTTATTTTGTTTGAAAAGTAAGATTCAATTCTTTCTTTTCCTTCGATGTTGTTGTCTGTGTTAAAAAATACTTCCATGTTAAATAATTTGTGAATGTTGTTGACATTCGGTTAGTAAAAAAAAGTAAGTTACATACCTTCAATTTGATAACACAATATAAGGTTTTTAACCATACAATTTACCAAAAATCCGATTAATTTATAAAATATTATCTTTTGATAAGCGCTGGCATTCTTTCATGTCTATCCCCTTGAAATAAGCCTTTTTTGAGGAGGAATTCAAAAATTAGGAGCTCTTTAATTTGTACTAATACCATTAAAACTAAATAGATATTCTGTGTAGCTTTTATCTTTGGTTAAGGTATAAACTCCTTCAATTTGTTCTGTGAAAATTTCAATCATAGTTGTTCCAAAATAGTCGCTTACTTCACTCTCTATCCAAGAGCCGTTATCTGTAAATCGAACCTTTAAAGCTTCCGAGTTGTCCTCTTTAATAAATTCAATCGATATTTTTGGATTTTCTTGTGAGTGAAAGGCGTATTTTAAACTGTTTGTAATGAGCTCATTTAAAATTAGGGCCAAGGGCATGATGGAATTTAATGTGCTCGTTATTTTCTCCTCTGATTTAATTTCAAGTAAAACATGATTTACCTTTGGATATTGCGAACAAATATCAATAAATAAAGATTCTGTGTAATCCTTAAGGTTCACAATTTTACTTTCCGGTGATTGATACATCTTTCTATGTACAAGTGCAATAGAGGCTATTCTGTCCATGGCTTCCTTCAACGCCTCCCGGGTTTTGTCATCATTCGATACGTTAGATTGTAAACTCAATACACTAGAGACAATTTGCAGGTTGTTTTTAACCCTGTGATGAATTTCTTGTAGCAATACCTGCTTTTCTTTCTCGCTTTTTTTGGATTCTGCTAGTAACTTTTTAAGCTGACTTTGTACTTCTCTTTTATGTTTAAGACGCGCTTTAAGTTTTCGATTTAATGAGTAAATTATGATCAAAAGTACGATTAAGGTGATCATCAGTATGGATGTCCATATAAAAAGACTTGTGGAATATTGTTTCTTGTTTTTCCCAGCGATCCATTTTTCTCTTATTTGATGTTTTGTTTCAGGTGAAATTTGTTTGATAACTTTATTGACTATTCCTGTAAAAACAGACCATTTTGGATTGACTGCAAAACAAATTCCATTATCCTTAAAAGGTGTTGTTCCTACAATTTTTAGCTTATCAAAACCATAATGATTAATATAATAGGAAACAACATTTAAGTTTCCTACGAAAGCATCAGATTCTCCATTGAGTAATGCCAATAATGAGCGTTCAATACTCTCGAATTCTTTTATATTGATCCCTTTATCGTAGTCTTTTAATAATTCTTTGGTGTAATAATTTTTGGAAATACTTACTGTTTTGCCACTGAGATCACTCAGTTTTGAAAAATAGGGAGACGAACTGCTGGCTACAATAACAATAGGGTCTTCAATATAGGGTACGGATAGGTCAAAGTATTCAGCTCTCTTTTTTGTATATACACAACTTGGAATAACCATGATTGAGCCATTCATTAAGCCGTCAAATGATTTCTCCCAGTTCATTTTTGGTAGAGCTACCATTTTTATACCTGTCTTTTCTTCCAGAATTGTTATGTAGTCATTTACTATTCCACCATATTGTCCAAATGAAAACAGTTCATAGGGTTCCCATCTTGTATCGTAACCAAATTCTATTATTGGATGCTCTTCAATCCACTGTTTTTCTTCTTCTGTAAAGTTTATTTCTTGCGCAAAACTAAAAATAGAAAACAGAACTGCGATGACCAACAAAAGGTGTTTATTGTATGATTTCATTTAAGCGTATTAGTTTTATATGCTTAATATTACAGAAAATATATCAGAATTGTTTAAAAAAAAGAAATTTTATTTTGATTTGAATGTTGATTCAAAAGGCAGTCGTTGAAGTATTGATCTTCCCAAGGTTAATTCATCAGCGTAATGCAATTCAGAGCCCACGGAAACTCCCCTAGAGAGTGTCGTGACAGTGATGTCGGATGGTGATATCTTTTTATAGATATAAAAGTTTGTCGTATCACCTTCCATAGTTGAACTTAAAGCGAAAATAATTTCATCTATTTTATCTTCCCTTACTTTCGTGAGTAGTGTAGGGATGTTTAAATCTTCTGGACCTTGACCATCCATTGGAGAAATTACACCGCCTAAAACATGATAAATTCCTCTGTAACTGCGTGTTGCTTCTATAGCCATGATATCGCGAATGTCTTCAACCACACAAACTGTTCTGTGTTCACGGGCCGGATTTGCGCAAATTACACATTTCTTATCGTCCGAAATATTACCGCAATTCTCGCAGTATTTTATGTTTTCTTTTATTCCTTTGATGGCATTTGAAAAGCGGTCTATTTCCTCGGGTGAACGTTTAAGTAAATCAAGCACCAAACGCAAAGCACTTCTTTTCCCTATGCTTGGCAAAGAAGCAAACTGTTCTACAGCCTCGTTTAAATATTTTGAAGGTAAATCCACGGCTGCAAAAGTAATTAGCTTTTATGAAAATAGCTTCTTTTTTATCGAAAATTGAATGCCAGTTTTCTACTAAAACAATGATTTGTCTCACAGAATTCTATTCAACCTACCTTTTTAATAAGAATTGCTTATTTTTGCCGACTTATAATGAGTTATGGAAAATCGATGTGACATCCCTGCGGATAAATTGCCTTTTGAATTCATGGGGCTTTGTCTTCAAGAACCAATGGCAATGGTAACAAATTTGCTCATTGCTATTACTTGTTTTATTATTTTTTCGAAGATGAAAATAGTTGAAACCAATTTTCAGAAAAACTGGAAAATGTTCTTCTTGATTTTTGGACTCAGTACATTTTTTAGTGGCTTTGGTCACGTGTTTTTTCAATATACAGGATATTACGGTAAGTTTCCAACATGGACTTTAGGATTGGTTTCTGCATTTTTCGCCGGTAAAGCAATGATTAGTTTAAATGTAATTAGACCGAAATTATACAAAGCTATGATTAGGTTTTTATATGCCAAATTCATTGTTTTTACAATTTTAGCGCTTTCACTTCAATCTTTTGTGTTTGTAATGGCTGATGCAGTAATTACTTATCTGTTTTTCTGTATGGGATTTGGAATTTATTATTGGAGAAAAGGATTAAGTTCATTTAAATATACAGTTTATGCGGTTTTGATTCTGATTCCTTCAATTTTTATATTCACACTTCAACTGAATCCTCATCTTTGGTTTAATAAAGAAGATTTAAGTCATGTTTTGATGACAACTACAGTTATTTTCTTTTACTTTGGGGTAATACGATTAAATCAAATTGATTTAGATCATCTCATTTCAACAAGGGAAGTTAAATATGTCAACAAATAAAAATAGAATAAATATAGTTAATAAACGTGCGCGTTTTGAATATCAACTACTCGATAAGTATGTTGCAGGAATTCAATTGGGAGGTACGGAAATTAAAAGTATTCGCCTAGGAAAAGCGAGTATTCTTGAGGCATTCTGTGTAATTGAAAATAACGAAGTCTATCTTCGAAATATGCACATTGCGGAATATGGAAATGCATCTTTTTATCAGCACAAAGCAAAAGCGGACAGAAAGTTATTGTTGAATCGAAAAGAAATCAATAAGTTGGACAAGAAGATGAAAACGAAAGGTTTTACTATCGTTCCACTTCGAATTTTCATCAACGAAAAAGGCTATGCGAAAGTTGAAATTGCCCTGGCACAAGGTAAAAAACTGTATGACAAACGTCAAGATTTAAAAGAGAAAGACGACCAAAGGGCGATGGATAGAATCAAAAAAGCGTACTAATCCTAATTTTCAATGCAGACATTCCTAGATTATTTATTGCCAGTTTCGATTGCCGTAATAATGTTTGGGATTGGTCTGGGTCTTACTGTTAGTGACTTCAAACGCGTTCTTGTCTCTCCTAAAGCTGTTCTTTTTGGATTATTCGGACAATTAATTCTCATGCCGCTGATTGGTTTTGGAATTGCTTTTGCCTTTGATTTAGACCCCATTTATCAATTAGGAATTGTGCTAATAGCCGCTTGTCCAGGAGGAACTTCTTCCAATATTGTAACCTATATGTTGAATGGTAGGGTAGCACTTTCCGTTTCCATGACGGCTTTTAATAGCTTTTTAATCATCCTTACCATTCCTTTTATTTTAGATCTTGCTTTTTCATTGTTTTGGACTTCCACTAAGGAAGTAAATTTATCAATGATTGATACTTTCAAAGATGTTTTATTAACCGTATTTATCCCTGTATTGCTTGGCTTAATAGCAAGACATTATTCTCCTGTTTTTGTCAATAAACTAAGGAAACCATTGCGTTTTATTTTGCCAGGAATTATGTTTTTTGTGTTCTTGCTCGTGCTTCTCAACGAAAAAGAAAATGGCGATAAATCCATGTTAGAATATTGGGATTTATTACTACCAGCACTTTGTTTAAACGTTTTAGTGATGTTTGTTGGATTCTTCACTTCTGGCTTTGCTGGAATAAACCACGAAGGAAAATACACGATAGCCATAGAAATGGGCTTGCAAAATTCTGCCTTAGCAATTTTCTTAGCAAACAATGTAATCCAAATCGACGGACTTTCATTGATTGCTGTTTTGTACGGTGGCTTTTCTTTCTTTTCAACTTTAATTATTGCTTGGTTGATGAAGCGTTACATGGGAAGGGGAGAGGCAGTGAAAGTTGGTTAGACTTTCCTCAATATTCTAATAACTTTTCTTAAACTTCTGCTCCACAGAAAAATTAATCAAATTCATGAAATTTTCGTGAACTCCTAAAGTGATTTCTAATTTCAATTGTTCGATGAGTTTTAAAATTAAATCTGGCTTAAACTGTAAATCTGGAACGGAAATGTATTTTTCAAATAGTCCGCCAAGGGTTTTGTAATACAATTGCTCAAAGGCATTCTGATTTTCGGGCTTTTCTTCAACGTATTTGTAGGAATGAATATTAAACGATTCAAGTACATTTCCAACATAATCTTTGTGCAAGATTTGCTTTGGATTAACGATATTTAGTTCTTTAATTTCGGGATTCAAAAATGCATATAAAATGGCTTTTGAAACGAAATCGACCGGAACGATATTTAAACCGCTCTTTTTGTCAATCCAAATTCTGAATTTATCGACTGGTTTATTGGCATATTTATCTAAGAATATCGGCCAAGAATAGAATACGTCATATTTTGGCGTTTCAAATAACGGCTTGTCTATCAATCGACCACAAATAATACTTGGTCTTAAAATTTGAGATTTGATGTTCTTTTTTAAACAAACTTCCTTTACATAGCGCTCACTTTCATATTTTGATTGCTCATATGGATTTCTAAACTTATTAACAGAATAGTTTTCAATTTTGTCATTTACTTTACTGTTTTGAATTCCAAAAGAATAAGCAGTGCTTATATAAAGAAAACGATTCACTGATTTCGGCAATTGTTCCAACAAATTCTTCGTCACCAAGTAGTTTTGATTGTGAACTTTAGATTTAGAATCGGAGGTGTTCAATAAACTTGTAGAACCAGCGCAATGAATCACTGTATCAAAATTATATTTCGCTAAAGCCTCTTCAGAAATGCTAGATAAATCTTCAGAAATTACGGTTACTTTTGCCAAACATTCTTCCAAAGTAAATTGATTCAAAAAAGCAGGACGAGATTCATCTTGAAGAATGTATACCAAACGTTGTTGAGCAGATTTTTCACTGTCTCTAATCACCACAAAAAGATGGTTTACAGTTTTCTCAACAAGTGCTTTCTGAATCCATTCAAAAATGATGTGACTTCCTACAATGCCTGATCCTCCAGTTAATAAACAATTCATATAATTAGTAATGCTTTAAAGTATTGATTATTATTTTTTAATATTGAAAATTCTCAAGTTCAATTTTATCGTCGCAAAATTACGGTATTAAAATAAAGGAAAAGCTAAGCTGAAGGCTAAAAATGAAGTTGAAATAGAGTTTTTCTATAAACTCGCTTTTTTTCGATGGTCGGAAACATAAGTGTTTTTGATTTTGACCTGCTTCCGACAAGATAATCAATAATTATACTCCTCAAGAAAACTGAGCTTTTGATGTTTTCTTGAAAAATCGAATTAATTATACAAAGCCTCTATTTGGTCCTTATAGCGCTCAATTACCAAGCGTCTCTTTAATTTTAAAGTCTGCGTTAATAATCCATTCTCCACTGTAAATGCTTCTTCTGTGAAAATGAATTGCTTTGGAATTTCATAACCTCCGTATTTTTCTTTTAGACTTTTACGAATCTCTTTTGCCATAAATTCTTGAACATTGGGCAGGTGAATGAGTTTTGTAACATCTGTTTTAACGTCCAAAAATTGAGCAGTCTTGCGTAAAACAGCTTGATCTGGAACAACAATACAAACATTAAAAGGTCTTCCTTCACCATATATCATTGCAGCTTCCACATAAGGCAACAAAACAATGTCTTCTTCGATAGCGGAAGGAAAAACATATTTCCCGTTTTCGAGTTTGTATTGTTCTTTGAAACGACCGGTGACATATAAAAATCCATCTTTATCTAGTTTTCCACGATCTCCAGTTCTTAGCCAACCATCCTCGGTGAAAACCTCTTTGGTTTCTTGCGGTTTGTTGTGATAACCCACCATGAGATTTGGTCCTTTCACTTGAATTTCACCATCTTCACTATCATCATCAACCATGGATTTGTCAATGCGAATATCAATAAATTCCAAAGCACTTCCAACACTTCCAATTTTGTTGCTTTCTGGGCTGTTCATGGTAATTGCAGGAGAAGTTTCACTCAATCCGTAGCAGTTGTAAACATCAACTCCAATATCGGCAAAGAAATAGGTTACTTCATTATTCATTTGTGCACTTCCCGTAATACTTCCTTTGAGCTGACCTCCAAATCGTTCTCTTATTTTCGATAAAACCAATTTATTTCCAATGCCATACATGAGTTTTGTCCCCAATCCTACTTTTCCTTCTTTCAAACGATATTCTCTGGCAGCTTTTAAGGTTTTATTGAAGAGTTTTAACTTGAAACCACCTTCATCTTCCATTTTTTGATGAATTCCAGCATATATTTTATTGAAAACACGCGGAACAGCTATTAAGAAAGTTGGTTTTACTTTTACAAAATCATCTGCCAAAGTATCCATGTTTTGCATAAATCCGATTGCTCCACCAAAGTAAAGCCAGTTGTACAGTTCAGCGGTTTGACCATAGCTGTGTGCCCAGGGTAAAATGGATAAACTTACCGCATTTTCATCGAGTTCATTTTTATAGCGTCTGTAACCTGCTCTTGCGTTTGAGGCGAAATTTCCGTGCGTTAACAAAACTCCTTTTGGGTCTGAAGTAGTTCCAGAAGTATAAATTAAAGCTGCAATATCACTGACGTTTGGAATAATTGAAGGAACATTCTCTTTCTCACCTAGAGCTTCCAAATATTTCATGCTTTGCTCTCCAGTTGTATCAATAACATAGATGTGTTCCAAAGTTTCGATTTCATTCTTGAGGTGTTTAATTTCCTCATAAATAGCAGGGGAGGAGACCAATAAAAATTTCACCGCCGCGTCTTTTATAATGTATTCCCAAGTGCTTTGATTTTCACTTTCGTACATGGGAACAAAGCGGGCAACTAAACCGTAAGATGCAAATGCTGCAACCGCCCATTCTACTCGGTTACCCGATATAATTCCAACAGCATCTCCTTTTTGAATGTTTAAGGAAGCCAAAGCACTTCTGAAATTATTTACACGTTTTTTAACGTCAGAATAAGTAATCCAATTAAATTCTCCAGATTTTATGTCTTTTGTACCAAAAAGTCTATTGTTGGCAAATTTCTCAGTAGCCGACTCAAAGAGCTCAACTAAATTATCAGGTTTTTCTATTGTCATTTCAGTGTTTTATATTTGGCTATTCAATTCAGAATAAGAGCAGTAATGGAATAAGAGCAGCGCTTATTTTTATTGCTTTAATTATTGTTTTAACTGGATTTTAAACCATGTATAAAGATAATAAACTTTTGGGAGCTATTGTGAATGCTAGTGCTGTAATTCATGGATAACCATGCTTGAATTTCGCTTAAATCTTTTCTTTATCTACCTCTCTTTCTTTTTCTAAGATTAGCACTTTGTATTTCTGCTAATTTATTAACTCCTTCGTATCCTAATTTTTCCACAAAGATATTAAAGGTTTTTTCTGCTAATTTATATTCTGTAAATTCATGAAGTGTAGATTTTTGATTTGTACTTTTAGTTAATACAATATCATAAGTTCTTGCCCTAATATCCCTAGCAACACCTTGACTAAATATATTGGTAGTTTCATTGGTGTATTTTAATTTAACTTTATTGAAATCAGAAGATTGGAATGAATACCCAATTGTTAATCCGAAAAATGATTTGTAAGACTTAAATTTCTTTAAATCCGCACTGAATATGACACCTGATTTAGTAAACAAAAGTGCAATTCCTACAAATAGAATTAAAATAGCAATCATCCAATTAAAATAAATCATAGCTAGTCCAAAACCGATAATGAAAATGGCATAAATTAGGTAATTCATTGAGTACCCTTCTGAAATGTTTAAATCTTTTTCCAATTGAGGTTTAAATTTAATAGTTGTATTATTCTATTGATTGGATCATTGTATGGAATTTAATTTAAACCAAAAAAAAAGCGTTCAACCTTCCGATTAAACGCTTTTTGATATAATATGTTTTGTTGTTTACTTCAAAGTAGCGATAATTTTATCCGCCAATTCAGTTCCAATTCTTGATTGTGCCTCGGCAGTTTGACCTCCAATATGCGGAGTACAAGCAATCCTTGGGTGACTCAATAAGTCTATTCTAGGAGAAGGCTCATTTTCAAACACATCAAGTGCAGCAGCTGCAACTTTTCCATTATTGAGTGCTTCTAATAGGTCATCCTCGTCGATCACACCACCTCTTGCAACGTTAACAAGGCGAACTCCATCTTTCATTTTTTCGAATTCAGCTTTTCCAATAACAGCTTTGTTACCATCTTGCTTAGGCACATTCATTGAAATGAAATCGGCTTGACTGATCGCTTCATCTGCATTGGTAGTCGTTTCTATTTTTGCCACCACTTCACCAATACCTTCAATTTGGATAGGAATCTCAACTTCCTCTTTATAAAGGGAAAGACCAACTACTTTCATTCCTGCTCCTAAAGCATAGCTTGCTAAAGTTTGACCAATACGACCAAATCCGTATACTAACAGTGTTTTTCCTCTTAACTCAGTTCCTTTACTGTACTGCTTTTTTAGTGTTTTGAAGTCTTCGTTACCTGTTTTTGGCATGTTTTGATAAGAATCGTAGGTCATGCGCGCCAAAGCATACATTGTTCCCATAGTAAGTTCCGCCACAGATTGTGAAGAAGCGCCTGGTGTATTTTCAACTGTTAAACCTTTTTCTCTTGCGTAAGCTACATCGATATTGTCCATACCAACTCCACCACGTCCAATGAACTTCAACTCAGGACAAGCGTCGATTAAGTCTTTTCTGACCGTGGTTGCTGAGCGTACGAGTAAAGCTACATAATTCTCTTTGTTGATTGTTTCAATAAGCTGGTCTTGTGCAACATGCTCTGTTACAACAGTGAAACCAGCTTCTTCTAATTTTTTTATTCCTGCTGACGATATGCCGTCATTTGCTAATATTTTCATATCAATAAGTCTAGTTTTATAATGATTTCATAATGCTAACAAGTGCCTCAACACTTTTTAACTCCAAGGCGTTGTACATTGAAGCCCTATAACCACCAACAGAACGGTGACCTTTAAGACCCACTATGTTTCCATCATTCCACAATTGATCAAAACGTTCTTTTTTACTATCGTCAGTTAGACGGAAAGTAACATTCATTAGTGATCTATCTTTTACTTCTGTAGTCCCTTCGAAATTAGGATTGTTGTCAATTTCGTTATACAATAAATCTGCTTTGGCTTGATTCTTTTTTGCCATTTCTTCAACACCTCCATTTTTCAATAAATGCTTCAAGTTTAGGTTAGAAACAAATACTGAATAAACAGGAGGAGTATTAAACATACTGTCTTTTTTAGCGTGAACAGCTAGATCCAAATAAGTTGGGATATGCAGAGAAGATTTTCCTAAAATACTGTCTTTTACAATATATAATGTTGCTCCTGCTGGACCTAAATTCTTCTGAGCTCCTGCATAAATTAAATCAAATTTAGAAACGTCAATTGGCTGAGAAAATATATCAGAAGACATATCACAAACCAATGGAACATTTGTTTCTGGAATAGATTTAAATTGTGTACCCACTATTGTGTTATTTGATGTGTAGTGTAAGAAGTCGATATCTTCTGGAATTTCACTAGCATCAGGGATATAGTTAAATCCTTTGTCTTCTGAAGAAGCTATTTGAATTGCTTCTAAACCAGCGTTTGCTCCTTCTTTTACTGCTTTTGTTGCCCAAGTACCAGTGTTAATGTATGCAGCTCTTTTGTGTTTTCCAGCAAGGTTGTAAGCGGCAATTAAAAAACCTAAACTAGCCCCTCCTTGAAGAAAAAGAACTGTATATCCCTCAGGTACATTTAATGCTTTCTTTACATTTTCTCTTGCTTCTTCCATAACTTTAACGAAGTCTGCACTTCTGTGCGACACCTCCAATATAGATAATCCGTTAAAGTCAAGAACTGCTGCTGCGGCCTCTTTGAATACCTCTTGAGGTAATATACATGGACCTGCTCCAAAATTATGTTTCATGTTGCTTCTTTTTTTTACAAATATGTTAATAAATATGCATTTTTACGTGGGAATCGCTGTTTAAAACTTTGAAAAAATGAAATAAAAAAAAGAGTCGACAAACTTGACGACTCTTGATATAATTTTATGGATTTATTTTTCTTCTTTCTTATCTGCAACTTTGGCTTTAGCTTTCGGTTTTTCTTCCTTTTTAGCTGTTGTTTTCTTCGCAGCAGTTTTAGCTGCAGTAGTTTTCTTTGTAACGGGTTCTTTTTCTTCCGTTTTGTTAGTTTTTGCTTTTTTTGCCGTAGTTTTTTTAGCGCTTGTAGTTTTCGCTATTTTCTGTTCTTTTGGTTCATTTAGAGGTATAGTGAAATTTGTTCCAGCTTTCCTTGGTCTAGACTTACCAAATGAACTTCTAAATCGTTTTCCTTTTGCCGTTTTAACATCGCCTCTTCCCATATTCTATGTTTTTAATTGGTTCGTTTGCTAAATATACAAAAAATAACATGTCTTAATGAAGTTTTGTCGCTATTTAGTTTCCTTTGATTCTAAACAGGCCATAGAAGGCATAATGCAATAACAATACTCTCTTTTTCGTCTATTCATTCTCGGCAATTCTTCTCATGAAATCCTTAACCACATTGTCTGAGTTTTTAATGATCTTTTTACACCATTCAATTTTTAATTTCGTTTGTTCTTCATGAGATAATTTCCAATTTAAATCTGATTGGGCTTCTAACCTTGTACGAATTGTGTTTATCGTTAATGCGGCTGACACTGAAATATTAAAACTTTCTGTAAAACCAACCATCGGGATTTTTACATAATAATCAGCTAAATCAAGTGCTTTTTCAGACAAGCCGGTTTGTTCTGTACCGAAAAGGAATGCAATTGGCTCATCAATAGGTACAGTGTTTATTGTGTATGCATCTGTGTGCGGAGTAGTGGCTGCTATCTTGTAACCTCTATCTTTTAAAGATTGAATACAATTTGTTGTGGGGTACAGCTTATCTGTATAGTGATAGTCGTTAACCCACTGACCTGCACCTAAAGCAATGTCTTTGTTTACGTTAAAAACATTGTCACTTTCTATGATGTGCAAATCTTGTATTCCAAAACAATCGCAACTTCTCATTACAGCACTAGCATTGTGTTCTTGGTATAAATTCTCCACTGCAACGGTCACATGTTTCGTTCGCTCTGCGGCAATGCGTTCAAATTTTTCAATTTTCGCAGGAGTAATAATTGAATATAGTGCTTTTAGTAGCTTTTCTTCCATTGGATTAATGTTTGAAACAAAAAAAAGGGAGCTTTTAGGGCTCCCTGCAATTTTTTTAAAGAATTGCTGTCTAGTTAACAGTAGTTGCTAACTCAGAACCAGCTTTAAACTTAACAACTTTTTTAGCTGCAATTTGAATTTCTTTTCCAGTTTGTGGGTTTCTTCCAGTTCTTGCTGCACGCTCAGAAATAGAGAAAGAACCAAATCCAATTAAAGAAAGGCGATCACCTTTTTTTAATGCATCAGTAGTTGTGTTGATAAATGCGTCTAAAGCTTTTTTTGAATCTGCTTTTGACAATCCAGACTCTGAAGCCATTGCTTCGATCAATTCTGCTTTGTTCATAGTTATGGTTTTATTTGTTAAAAATTATACTTAAGCAAATATAGCGGAATATCCACTACTCACAAGTGTTTCACTGAAAAAAAATCAAAATTAGTCGATTAAATCTTACTTTTTTATCAAAAAAAGTGCTCAAAACCTTTAGATATAGCGCTTTTGAACACTTTTAGATAAGTTTTTTTAAAAAATTAAGTCGTTTTTAATCAGTGTTTTAGGTGTTTCGTAGGAAGGGTTGGTGAAGCTGGATAAGCTGCTCCAGGTAAAATCTAGCTTAAAAACATTTTAATTTAAAGGAAATCAATAAAATATATTGAATTTAATCTACAATTTGCCATTCGTCCAACGGAAAACCAGCTAAAAATGAAGTAGCATTTAATCTTTTCTTTCCCTCTAATTGAACTTCAATTAAATTTAAAGCCCCAGATTTGGTTTTTAAAATCAACTTCTTATTCTCGTTTAGCAATGCAAGTTCACCATGGTTTTGTTCATCTACAACTTCCGAACGGAACAGTTTCAGGGTTTTTATTTCACCGCTTTCCTTGTGTGTGAGTTTTATCCAGGCAGTAGGATAGGGTGACATCCCTCGGATAAAATTATGAATTGCTTTAACGGGCTTCCTTAGATCTAATAAACAATCCTGTTTGGAGATTTTAGGTGCTGATTTTAAATCTCTATCTGGCTGTGGCTGTGGTTGTGCATTGCCCAATCTGATAAGTTCAACGGTGTTTACTACAGTTTGAGCACCCAAAACCATCATACGGTCATGCAATTCCCCAGCTGTTTCGTTTTCTCCGATAGATAATTTATCGCTCAGTAGGGTTTGACCGGTATCAATTTTCTCATCAATAAAAAATGTCGTAACTCCTGTTTCTGTTTCTCCATTAATTACAGCCCAATTGATAGGAGCTGCACCTCTATATTGAGGTAAAAGTGATCCGTGCAGATTAAAGGTCCCCATTGTAGGAATTTCCCAAACTACTTTTGGCAGCATTCGGAAAGCAACTACAATGAAAAGATCTGCCTGAAAAGATGTTAATTCTTGTATAAACTCTTGGCCTTTTAATTGCGTTGGCTGTAGCACAGGTAAGTTATGTTGAAGCGCACATTCTTTAACAGCGCTTCCTTGAAGCTTTCTTCCACGTCCAGCAGGTCTATCAGGCGCCGTTACTACTGCTTTAATACTATACGACTCCTTAATTAGTTTTTCTAATATGGTTACCGCAAATTCAGGTGTTCCCATGAATACGATATTTAAATCTTTCTTTTCTTTCATTAGTATTCTTTTTTTCGCCAATTAAAAATAGATAAATATAAAATAGATAATCCTCCTAAAGAGATAAAGTATAGGTATTCCACAGTCCAGATTGCCGAAATACTCCAATTCCATACCTTAATCGTAAGATAAGCATATACGATATAAACAATCATTCCGAAGATTTCAATTAGCAAACTGACTCTAGTGTTCCCAGATCCATTGATGGTTTGGAAATAAGGTGTGGATAATCCAAAAATTAAAATAGAACCAAAAACCATTCTTAAAATGTATGCACTGTCTTCTAAATAAGCCTCCTCGGGATTTATAATAGAGATCAATTGTTCTGGGTAGAGCAGTGCTCCATGAAAAATAGCCAGTAGGAACAAAATGGTTAAAAACTGAATTCTCTTTACAACTTTAGGAATGATTGCTTTGTCCTTTGAATCCATGTACTGTGCAACATAGGTTTTAGTTGTTGCTCCAAATCCAAAAATGGGTACAAATGCCAAGAAATAAATAGATCGAATATTCTGAGATACCGTTAAGTCATAAGTGCTCATTTGCTCTATCCAAGTAAAGAATATAGTCCATGTGGCCAAAGCGAAAAAACCTTGAATAACTAAGGGCATTCCAACGCTGAAGAGTCGACCGAGACTTTTTATGGTTACTTGAAATTTTGAGAAAATCCCATACATGCTCCTTTCTTTTGAGGAGAAAAGAAAAACCAATAAGACTAAAGCTGTTAATCCTTCTGAAATAACTGAAGCTAATGCCGCTCCTTTAACACCCATAGGTTCTACATCCCAAAAACCAAAAATGAAGAGATAATCCAAAATGATATTTGAAACAGCGAAGAAAGCAGTGCTAACCATGATTACCCACGTTTTTCCTGTGGCCATGAAAAAACTATTCAAGGCCAGCATTAGCACACCCATAAAAAAACCATAGGATCGAACAGATAGAAAGTCAATTTGCTCTTGGGCTAAAGCTTTGTTTTTGGAATATCCCATGAGCATATCCCCAACATGATTCTGTGTTAAGTAAAAGAAGCAAATGGCAAAAAGGAAAATAACGAAAAGTGCAGATTGAAACGTGGCGTTTAATGCTTTGTTTTCTCCTTGCCCAATTCTACGGGCCATGATGATTTGAGATGCATCGCCAAGTCCAGTTAACCCCATGAAAAGGGTGACATAAATTAATCCTGCATTTCCGCTTGCGTCAAAACTTAAGGTGCTGTATCTACTTAGGAAAGCTGCATCAGTGATCATTACGATTGATTGGATGAAAGTTCCTAACATCAAAGGTAAAGCGACTTTTAAGATTTGTTTATATGAGATCGACAGCTGCATGATGAATTTCAATAAGTCGCAAAAATAAACAATCGATTGCTCGAAAGCATGGATTAATTGAAAACAATAGCCGAATTAGGCTTTTTAATGAAATTCGTTTGAATATCGCAAAGAAGAACTTCTTCAAAAAACAGATGAGACAAAGCTATTTTTAAATCGGTAAATTTAACCTAGATCATCCTGTCGTTAACTTTTACTGTTTAATTATCTTTTCTTTTTGAATTACTTTGCCATTTGTGAGTACCTGAATTGTGTATACTCCACTGGATAAAGGAAGCATGGAGAAGACATATTCGTTTAGTCCTTTTTTAGCAGCGAGGGTTTCTAGTTTTTTTACTAACCTTCCGCGAGCATCATATATTTCAAGATAAACAGTTTGTCCTTCATCTATATTGAATTGAATGGCCACTTGATCTATCGTTGGGTTAGGGAAGGCATTTCCCGAAGGACTATTGTCTGGAGGAATTACATAAAGCAAAGTGTCAAAACAACCCCTTGCATCTCGAACAATACATTGGACGGTGTCTTTCACACAAAGGCCTGAAAATTGTTTGTCTGAAGTAAAGGCCTGACCGTTCCATGAATACTCCAGAGGTTCAGTTCCTCCAATAGTTGATGCTTCAAGTGTATTGTCGCAAGAATTATAGTCTACAACATTAATTTTAAGCTTTAATCTATTGGTGTCGGGGCTATAAATTTGTGCTAAAAACCCAGAGTTTCTCGAATTCTCAAGTGCCAAATATCCGAAGGAATAAATTTCACCAGTGTTATGTTTTCGCTGTAAGCCGTAATAATCTCCCCAGCGCTCATAACTTCCATTCAACCGGTTAACAAAATTAGCGCCTGCTTTAATTTTCAGGACAGACGAATATTGTCCTTCATTATTATAAAAAACTGTGGAGTTACCAGGGAAATCAGTAAACGAGCTATGGTTAAATCCTATAATTACTTCCCTGTCGCAGTTTTCATTGCCCGACCAGGCGATGTTTGGATAACCAAAATCTTTTTGAGGATCTCCTATTATTGTTCCGCTAACAGTGGGAGAGTTTTCAATATCAACAATTACTCCGTGATAAACTGCGCAAAAACCTGTGGAAGGGTCTATGGTATTACTTACAAATTGTATTTCATCATCAATAAGAATTGCACCCAATACACGGGCGTCATTCGTTTGAAGTCCGCTTGTTGCATCGCTTGTATCTGTATCTGTTTGCCTAGCATTTGGAGGTACGCCATAAGGTACATCGGAAATTATAGAAGAAATAGATAAGGCTCCGTTTTCTAGTGCTAAAAAGAACAGTGTGTCATTCTGAATATCAAAGTTTCTATTCGAAAGAAGGAATTGTTGTTCTGTATTTCCTTTTGCTCCTGTAACTAAATGAAGATTTCGAAGATAGCCACCATCATATGTAATATTATCGTAAAGTGTGGCTTGCATTGTGGTATCTCCTGCATACACTTTAGATTTGTCCATCTCCCAAATAATTGAACCATCAAAGCCTGTTTGCCATGGTTCGTTTGGAACTATTAAGTTTCCAGTAAAATAAACTTTATCGTGTGTTACAGAAATTGTAGGAAAGTCTGTCCATCTGTTGTTGTTTAACGGATTTCCAGGTAAATTATAGATATACCAAGGATCACGCGGATCATTACTTGAACTAAAACACATGATAACTTCGCTTTCTGTGGGGGTATTATCCTTTAGGAGAGCCAAAATAAACCTGTCCTCCTCTGGGTCGTAAGCTAGTTTAGGATCATAGTAATTACTGCTTGAAAACCCGTCTACGAAGTTTTTTAATGAGATCACCTGATTATCAAAAAGAGTCGTACCTGTGCTCATATCATAGGCCCAAACTTTACTGTTCATCGCTAAAAGTAATATACCATCATTCGAAATTGCTAAAGTATTGTCACTTGGAATTCCTCCGAAAACCGGATACTTTGTTCCGTTTTGAAGGATATATGGTGCAAAAGAATCACCAATTACAGGTTGTTGAATTGATTTCAGATAATTTGATTGAAACGCTTTTTTTTGCTGACTGAAAAATGCTTTACTTTTTATCTTTTGCCTTAATAGATAAGATCTTGACGATGGGCCATCTGGTAAGGGCATTTCTAAATTGTTGACGGCTTCAAAAAAAGGACTTTGTTGAGAAAATTCAGTGATGGTTTTTGATTTTGTAATGGTGAAACTGGATTTTCTATAATCCTGAGCGAATAAAGTACAGGAAAAGACAATAAAGAAAAAGAGTATAGTGCTACGCATGTTAAAATTTTTGATACCCTAAAAATACTGATTTAGATTGTATAAAAAAAGTCTTACTTTATTAACTCATAATGTTTTATGAATTA
The DNA here is from genome assembly GCF_003143775.1 of Brumimicrobium oceani. Lineage (GTDB taxonomy): Bacteria > Bacteroidota > Bacteroidia > Flavobacteriales_D > Crocinitomicaceae > Brumimicrobium > Brumimicrobium oceani. The sequence continues at coordinate 273,346 of NZ_QFRJ01000001.1, forward strand.
AATCTAAGGAAAGGTTTAATAAACGATTTAAAACGTTTTAGCCCTATTCTTATTTTTAAAAGAAATATTTTTAATTCATTTTATCTAGAGAAACCTGCTATTACTTCGTTGGGATTGATTTCTATTACATCTCCTGGCTGCATACTGCCTAATTTCAAATCACCAATTGAATGCCTCACTAATCTTAATGTTGGAAAGCCAACTGCAGCCGTCATTTTTCTCACCTGTCTGTTTTTTCCTTCTCTAAGAGTTAAAGCTATCCAACTTGTAGGTATTTCTTTTCTCATCCGAATAGGAACGCTTCTTTCGGGTAGTTGAGGTGTTTTTATTTTCTTACATTCTGCCTTGGCTACACGGTGTTTTTTGCCATTGTGTTTTATCGAAATAGTTCCCGCTGCTAATTCCTTGCACGCTTCTGGAGTAATGTCATGGTCTACTTGTACAAAATATGTTTTCGGTAATTTATTGAGTGGATCCAATACACGATTCTTAAATTCATTGTCATTTGTCAATAACAATAATCCCTCACTTGTTTTGTCTAAACGCCCAATAGAATATACATCTTTCGGGAATTTGTGTAAATCGCCCAATAAACTTGCGTTTTCATCACCTGTAAATTGAGATAACATGTTGTAAGGTTTGAAAATTGCGAAATATCTTTTTTCCATGAATGCAAGATTTTTTTCAAAAATGAACAGAATTAATTGAAAAATCAATTACTAAGTTCCATAAATGGCCTATTCTTTTATATTTTTAGCCAAAAGAAATAAAAATGGTTCTACAATTCACAAAAGAAAATGGCGTAGCAAGGTTAAAGTTTAACCGCCCAAACAAATACAATAGTTTTAATCAAGAATTGGCTTTTGCTGTTCAAAAAGCGCTTGATGACTGTAAAAACGATGATGCAATTCGTGTAATAGTGCTCACGGGTGAAGGAAAAGCTTTTTGTGCTGGACAAGATTTGGCCGAAGCAACAGACCCAAATGGCCCCCCTTTAAAAAATATAGTTGGAGAACATTACAATCCAATTGTTACACGATTGCGAGAAATTGAAAAGCCAGTTATTGCTGCAGTGAATGGCGTTGCGGCTGGAGCAGGAGCAAACTTGGCGTTGGCATGCGATATTGTAGTTGCCAAAAAATCAGCGGTGTTTATTCAGGCTTTTGCTGCTATAGGTCTAATTCCCGATTCTGGAGGAACATTCTTTTTGCCTCGATTGGTTGGTGCACAAAAAGCATTGGCTTTAATGATGACTGGAGATAAAGTGACTGCAGAAGAGGCTGAAAAAATGAACATGATTTATAAATCTATAGATGATCAAGAATTTGAAGAAAATATCGACAAAATGACCTCTAAAATGGCGAAAATGCCTACCAGAGGATATGGGTTAACCAAAAAAGCAGTGAATGAGTCCTTCAATAACACATTGCGGGAGCAGTTAGATGTGGAAGAGAGACTGCAAGCTGAAGCAGGAGCGACAGAAGATTTTAAAGAAGGTACACAAGCTTTTTTAGAAAAGCGTAAACCCAATTTTAAAGGCAGGTAAATTACCGTTTAATACCTGTTTGTTGATTGTATAAAACATATTTAAGAAAAGAAATGAATTTAATAAAAGTTGGAGTTTTAGGTGCAGGAACTATGGGTGCAGGAATTGCTCAAGTTGCTGCACAGTCCGGACATAAAGTGGTGTTGGTGGACGTGAATGAAAAAGCTATTGAAATTGCAAAATCAAAATTGAGTAAAATTATTGCTCGTTTGGTCGAAAAAGAAAAATGGACAGAGGATTTCGGTAGTGCTGTTTTGGGAAGAATAAATTTTTCTACCCAAATGGAAGATTTCGAAGGGTCAGGCTTGATTATAGAGGCCATTGTAGAGAATATCGAAGTAAAACATGGCGTTTTCTCAAAACTGGAGTCAATAGTGGATGAGCAATGTATTTTAGCTTCGAACACCTCTTCACTTTCCATAGCAGCCATTGGTTCTGTATTAAAAAATCCAAGTAGAGTTATTGGAATACACTTTTTTAATCCAGCGCCTTTAATGCCGTTGGTTGAAATAATTCCAGCGGTACAAACAGATGAGCATATCACGGAGCAAGCCAGAAATATCGTTGATTCATGGAAAAAGGTGACTGTTCTGGCTAAAGATACACCAGGATTTATAGTGAATAGGGTGGCGCGACCATTTTATGGCGAGGCGTTAAGAATTTATGAAGAGGGAATCGCTGATTTTGCAACCATTGATTGGGCGATGACTGCTCTCGGAGGTTTTAGAATGGGACCATTTACCTTGATGGATTATATTGGAAATGATATAAATTATACAGTTACAGAATCTGTTTTTAAGGCATTCTATTACGATCCAAGGTATAAGCCATCTTTCACTCAAAAAAGACATGCGGAAGCAGGGTATTTAGGTAGGAAGTCGGGGAGAGGTTACTTCGATTACAGTGAAAACGCTACAGCCATTGACCCCAAAAAAGATGAGCTTTTAGGAAAGGGGATTCTGGATAGAATATTAGCGATGTTAATCAATGAAGCAGCAGACGCACTTTTCTTGAATGTTGCCACGAAAGAAGATATTGATTTGGCCATGACAAAAGGTGTGAATTATCCTAAGGGGTTGCTGCAGTGGGCTGATGATTTAGGCCTAGAAAATGTGCTAAATACTCTTCAAGCATTGTTTGAAGAATATGGCGAAGATAGATACAGACCAAGTCCAATACTAAAAAGAATGGTTAGAGATGGAAAAAGATTTTTCCCACTTGTCTAAAATACCGCCGAATGTATAGACTTAGGCTTATCTAGCAGCTAATGGGCGAAGGAAATGCCTTCATTTTATTGCTTTTCTGATGAGGTCAAAAACAGTAAAGTACAGGATGCATTTTTAACAGCTGTCATAAGTAAAACGCCGCTTTGTAATTTCTCAAAGTGGCGTTTTGCTTGGGCTAAATTCTGAGAATAGAATACTGCTCTATTTTCGTAAAATTGGTCGAGATCGCTTTTGGTGGTAATTTCTATTAAAATTCTACAAAGGTTGAATGCTAGAAAGTTGTTTAACTAGTTTTATGAAGAACTAATGATGTACCTAAAAATCGACTTCTCGATATTTTAATTTGTTAAGAACTAAATCTTGTTAAGATGATAGATCAACTCATCGATTTTTAAAGGTTTGTTGTGTCATTCCCCTTTCTCATTCCAACAAAGTAAAATGCTACGAGTGTTCTAACCACTGACTCCATCTATTACTATTTTCAAATGCTCTCTTTACCAAAACTATTGAACAATAGACAGCTATTGAAATCAAGTTAGCACTTCTATTTAAATTACATTTCTCTTAATTTATACATCATCTCTCGAACTTTATCACGCATTCTTGCTACATGAGCATAATTTTGAATTTTGATGGCTTCTAACCTTTCTTTTTCTAGCTCAATAATCTGATTTTCAATTTCTTTTTTACTCATAGCTTTTGTTTTAGTTGGTTTGCTTTAAATTACAAAAATTCATTTTATTTTCATCAAAGTTAATTTCCGAGGACGTAATTTATTTACGTTGTATCTCTCTTTTTATTACTTAAAATTAAACTTGCACTTGGGTTAATTGACATTTCAAATATAGCAAATGATTGTAATATAATCATTGTTTTGATTAAAAATTAATTTTTTTAGTTGTAAAAGGCTTCACGAGTTAGTCCAAGCGTAATAAGCTATTTTTAGGTGAAGGATCCGAATTTTAGTGTTCTTTTGTTTCTCAATTCTTGCGGATATAAGGTTAAATATATAAGTGTAGTTTATGCAGTTAATGAACACTTAGAGGTACTCCAATCAATTGCATCTATTAATTTAACCTTTACCAATAGACGAAATATTCCAGTTAAATCGAGTAATGCACGAGCTTTAGAAATTGATGATTTCAAAAGCATAAATGAAGAGTATATTTCATTTCCTTACTATTGTCATTTCCTAGCCTAAAGTCATTGATAAAGTAAAAGATTAGTATTTGGATTTTTTGTGATTCATTGAAACTGATGATTTTATTGTTCTGCCTCCCAGCGAATAAGATTTTTGAGGATCATTAGTTTTGCTTAAAATATTTTCGTACATTTGATTAATATATAAACAAATAAACGCCGAAATATGGAAATTTACTTGTCTTCTAACTTGAAATTATTGAGAAAGAACAAAAAAAAATCTCAAGAAGAGGTTGCTCAAGAATTGGGGTTAACACGTTCATCCTATTCTGGTTATGAGAATGGTGTCGCGGAGCCAGGGATTGAGAATCTCGTAAAAATGAGCAAGTTTTATCATATTCCTATGGACGATTTGTTAAAGAAGAATTTGGAGGATTTAACCGAAAATGACTGGGAAGCTATTCAGGAAGGAGTCTATTCCGATATTAAAGGAAGAAAGTTACGTGTATTGACAGCGATGGTTTCTGAGGCTAATGATGAAGTGATTGAAATGATTCCACAAAAAGCAAGTGCAGGCTACACGTCAGGATATGCCGATCCAGATTATATTAAAGTGTTACCTACTTTTCAATTGCCTTTTTTAAAGAAAGACAAGAAATACCGTTCGTTTCCAATTATGGGAGATAGTATGCCTCCTGTGTCTTCTGGTTCATATGTGGTAGCTGAATACCTCCAAAATTGGGAGTCTATTAAAAATAATCAACCCTACATCATCATTACTAAAGAAGAAGGAATCGTATTTAAAATCGTTAATAAAATTCCAGGAAAAGCCAATTTCCTTCAGCTCTCCTCCACAAACCCTATGTATGAACCTTACTTGATTGATATAAATGAAGTAATTGAAATTTGGAAGTTTGTAAACTATATTTCTCATGACCTGCCCGAGGTTACGATCTCCAATGATGATATGCTGAAGTCTGTAAAATCTATCCAAAAACAAGTCAATGAAATGAGACTCTTTATCAATAAGGATATGCATTAAGTCTTTGGTAGGAATATAATTTTCTGAAACGATAAATCCATAATTTTGTATTTGAAATAAAATCCGGGATGTCTTTTTTGTGTCGTTTGAAAAAAAAGTGAAATTTCTCGCGAGCCCTCTTGAAAAGTTGAAATCAGGGGTTTTGTAAGGATAGTTCATGCTTTTTCACTTTGCTGTAACTCTTTTTCTAAGCTGGCTATTTGGTAATACTGACTAATATCATTTTGTTTTCCAATCTAAATCATTCTTACTAAGCTTTATTTTGCTGAGTTTTGCCCAAGTGGAAGCAAATTTATTATACATACAAGAAGATGAACTCAAACCAGAGTTTCAAAAGCGTTTATGTTTTTTTAGCAGAACAACGGAACCGCTATTTATTATCATTCAATTGAAAGTGTCTTCTATTGCATCTGAACCCATGATTAATAATCTTAAAGAAATCAGGAAAGACAAAGCTGTTAAAAAAGTAGATAATTGGATTAGCATCTGCTTTGCGAAGCATCAGAAATTGGTAGTGAAAGTTATTGATGGTCTCCCTAAACCTTCAAACACAAATCTTGATTTTACGGGTATAAGAAAACTTTCTGTTTATAGATCTTCCGCATTAGGGGATAAAATATCACCATTTCTAAAAGGCCAGTTCTCATCAGAAAACTTAGAATTTAAACTCTTCACCTGAATTATTATCTTCTTTAAAATAGCCAAGGTGACTGCGAAGTGAAAGACTCAATATTCTTTCATGTAAATTGAGCACAGTTTTTAAATCATCATAAATTGAGCACAGTTAAAGAGTAGGAAAATAGTCAGCACTTCAGTGTTTGGCGTCTAGTTTAAAACTATAAAATAGATTCTCTAAGGAAATAGCGCTTGATTCTAAAACAAAAGCAATACTGGTGTAGATTTATTTCTACATTCCTTGGTGATAAATCCTTTCGAAATTATATTTTGTGCTATTTTTGAACTTACTAGTAGTTATTTTGTTTCCTATTAAATGAATTAATGAACTTTAGATGAAGCGTCCTATTTTATTAATAATTGAAGATGAGTTTGATATCAAAGAATTGTACCGGTCTATAATGGAAAGGACCTTTGATTTTGATATTGTTGAAGCTAGTTCTATAAAAGTTCTACAAAATGTGCTATCAGAAATTATTCCCGATTATGCATTGTTAGACTTGTCACTACAAGATGGCTCTGGATTCGATGTCATTCCTGAATTAAAAAAAGCAAACCCAAACATTAAATTTTTAGTCATTTCTGCATTTTCTCATTGTAAAGAAAAGAAAAGAGCTGCAGAATTGGGAGCTGTGGGACTACTTGCTAAGCCTTTTGAAAGTGCAGAACTAATAAACCACATTAATGGGATGCTTAAATCGTAAAGAATGAAAAAGCACAAAATTCTTATTATAGACGACGATGTAGACATTTGTATGTTGCTTAAACGATTCTTTGAACGAAACAACTACGATGTTAAAGTTGCTTTTAAAGGTGCTGAAGGAATTGAGTTTCTAAAGAACCAAAAAGCAGATATCGTTCTTACGGATTTTAGGTTACCAGACAAAGATGGCTTCCAAATGATTGAAGCAATCAAAAATGTAAATCCTAATATCCCAGTAATTGTTATTACTGGTTATTCAGACGTAAACCAAGCGGTTAAGGTTATTCGATTGGGGGCCTATGAATACGTTACGAAACCAATCTATCCCGAAGAAATATTATTGCTCGTTCAAGATGCTTTATCAAAGCCAAAAACAGATTTGGTAGAAAACGAAGAATTAAATGAAGGAGAAGGTAAGGAAGAAAAATCCGAAACGAAGTTAAGGGAATCGAATGAAAATGAGCGATTCTTTTTACCCACAAGCTCATCAGCGAAAAATACCCAGCGTTTAATCAATTTAGTAGCACCTACGAATATGACTGTGGTTATATTGGGAGAGAGCGGCACGGGTAAAGAAGTTGTTGCCAGAATGATTCATGAAGGCTCAGCAAGAAAAGACAAAGCATTTGTCCCGGTTGATTGCGGCGCTCTTCCTCAGGAGTTGGCATCTAGCGAGTTGTTTGGTCATGTGAAAGGGGCTTTTACTGGGGCTACATCAGATAAGAAAGGTAGTTTTGAAATCGCAAATGGGGGAACATTATTTCTGGATGAAATAGGAAATTTATCTTACGAGAATCAGGTGAAGCTATTGCGTGTATTACAGGAGAGGGTAATCAGAAAGGTAGGGAGTGAAAGAGATACTCCTGTTGATGTCCGTATTGTTGTTGCCACCAATGAAGATTTAAAAATAGCCATGCAGAAGGGGACTTTCAGAGAGGATATATATTATAGAATCAATGAATTCAAAATAGAGTTAAAGCCTTTGAGAGAAAGCAAGGAAGACCTCTCTGGTTTTGTTCAGTTTTTCTTGAATAACGCCAACAATGAGTTGGATAAGTTTGTAGAAGGACTTGAGGAGGAAGTTTGGGAAATTTTCAATGAATACTCCTGGCCAGGTAATTTACGTGAGCTAAAAAATGCTATAAAGCTTTCTGTTCTAATGGCCGAGAATAAACTGATTTCTAAAAGTAATTTACCCATAGATATTTTAAATCTACAATCGCTCAGTGGGAACAAAAATGCCCATTCGGACGTTAACATCGACAAGAAAAAATCTTTAAATTTAAAAGATGTAACAGCGGAGGCAGAAACGGCAGCCATTTTGAAAGTATTATCTATCGCCAACAACAATAAAACAAAGGCTGCAGATATCCTGGGTGTTGACCGGAAAACGCTGTATAATAAATTAAATCTTTATGGATTGTTAGAAGAATGATAAAGAACAAGAAATACAGTTACTATAATTATTTTTTGATGTTATCTCTGGCTTTAATTGCTGGCTATTTCATCACTTCTCTGCTTTTTCTAAATCGAACCTTTAAATCGGGCGAAGAAGCAAAACAGTTTGGAATGACTGTTGAAAAAACCAATTCTGTAATACAGCAAATCACTCAATTAGAGACCTCTTCTTACAGTTATGTCATTACAAAAACGAAGGAGAGCGAGGCCATCTATACGCACAAGAAAATAAGACTTATTGAATATGCTAAAAGTTTGGGCGCACACTGTACAGCGCATCATTTTGCTAATCACGAAACAGAAAAACTGAATCGATTAATTTCACAAAGAATTGAGGCACTCGATCTTTTAATGATGAAGGACTCAATGTCAACAGAAGCGCTTATGCAACAGCTTTCTTTTGGGAATGAAACAACGATGGAAATTCTAAAGACCCTAAAGAAAATCCGTGCAATGAATAATGAAATGCAGGAAAAAAGTCAGCAAGAGGCCAAAACGGCCAATCGCAATGCTATGGTTCTCATGACTTTATTTGGTGGGATTATGCTTTTAATTGTTTTCATTAGTTTCTTCAAAATGCGAAAGGAAATACTGAGAAGTGAAAGATATTTAAAAGAAATCAATCAAATAAATCTTGAACTAAGTTCAGTGAATGAAAACTTAGAAAACTTTGCATTTATTGCTTCTCATGATTTGAATGAACCTTTAAGAAAAATTAAAACCTTTGGAGACCTTATAGAAATTGAACTTTCAAACGAACATTTCGATCAAAAAACTGTCACTTCGCATGTTAGCAGAATGCAAGCAGCAGCTTCCAGAATGCAGGAATTAATCGAAGACTTACTTTCTTATTCGCGTATAGCTCGCCAGTTTGATGTTCGGCAAGAAATTAATTTAAGAAATGTTGTAGATACCGTGATTAGTGATTTAGAGGTCAGTATTAGAGAGAATAATGCGGTAATTCATACACACGATTTACCGACTGAAATTCATGCTGATGAAATACAAATGAGGCAAATTTTTCAAAATATAATCAGTAATGCCATTAAGTTTAGGAAATTGGATATTGATCCTATAATTGACATCAATAGCGAAATTGTAAAAATGAATGAAGTTCCAATTAAAGACGGAGGTCTTGGGGATTTTGAAGAATATTGGAAGATATCAATTACTGATAATGGAATTGGTTTTGATGAGAAATATTTAGATAAAATATTTGCCGTATTCCAGCGATTGCATGGTCGATCTGCCTATGAAGGCACAGGAATTGGTTTGTCCATCTGTAAAAAAATTGCCGAAAATCATAAAGGCCATTTAACCGCATATTCAACAGAAGGAGAAGGGTCTACTTTTATTATTTATTTACCTGTAAATTAGTTTTATGAGTGTCAAAGTTTTAATAATCGATGATGATGAGGATGATTATGTCATCATGAGTCATTATTTGTCCAAAATTCAAACAGAAAAGTATGAAATTTTTTGGTGTAATGATTATGATTTTGCGGAAGAAGAAATCCTAAAAGGAGATCATGATATCTATTTAATAGACCATTTTTTAGGAAAAGGAGAGGGAATAGAAATCATTGAGCGAATTCGTGACAGAAATATTCTAAAACCGATGATATTACTTACCGGGTCAAGCGATTATTCGGTAGATGAAAAAGCTATGGCAAAAGGAGCTTCAGATTTTCTTGTGAAGAAAGAGGTACGGGTGGATACCATAGAAAGGGCGATGCGATATGCAATTGAAAGGTACAATCAGCAACGTAGCATAAGGGCACAGGAAAAGAAATACAGAAGTTTATTTGAGTTAAGTCTTGAACCATTTTTAGTCTTGGATGATCAACTTCAAATTTCTGAATATAACGCGGCATTTCTTGATGTTTTTCATGACCAAAATACTCCATCTCACTTGCTAAGAGGGAAAGCCTTTCAAGCGCTATTTAAGTACGAATTTGACTATGCAGCCCTGCTGCAACAGCTACAAAAGGATGGTTTTGTGAAAGGGTTTAAGACCACGCTGCTTGATCAGGAAAAGGATATTGTGGCCACGCTTTCCATTGCACATTTGCCTAAGGGTGATGATGTGGATCTCAATGCATACCACGTTGCGATTAGTGATTTAACCACCATAATGGAGCAAGAGGCAGAACTGAAAAAAGCTGAAAAAATGAGCATGTCTGGTCGTATGGCGAGAATGATTGCTCATGAAATTAGGAATCCCTTGACCAATATTCGATTGGCAGTGGGTGAATTATCTGCATTTTCTGATGCCATAGAAGACAATAGCGATGCAAAGTCTTTGGAACAAATGATAGAAAGAAATACGATAAGAATTTCTGACTTAATCGATGATATGCTTAAATCTGCCCGTCCACCGGAATTAGAAATTGTTCCTTCTCAATTGAAAAAGATTATTAATGCAGCCATAGATTTTTGTCAGGACCGTGTAGAGTTACTCAACGTTAATTTGGTCAAAGCGTTTTGTGAACAAGAAGTTACGGGAGAATGGGATCCTGAAAAGCTAAAAATTGCATTGGTAAATATTATTATTAATTGCATTGAAGCGATGGATGAAACTGAAAATCCTGAATTGTTAATCACATTGACACAGCAGGAGGGGAAACCAGTAATATACATAAAAGATAATGGTAAGGGGATGGATGAAGAAACACAGCTCAATTTGTTTGATCCTTTCTTTACCAACCGTAAAAACGGACTTGGTTTGGGAATGACAGCCACTTTGAACATTATTAATATGCACAAAGGAAAGATTACTGTTAATTCAGAAGAAGGTAAAGGAACGGAGTTTAAAATTAGGCTTTAAACCATTTTTTCTTTAGTTTGGAGTAATCCAACTTTAATGAGAATATGACCAGTATGGCGACATGTGCGGGTATGATATATCGAACAATGGCTCCGGAGACAGGGGTTGTCCAGCCCACAATCATAGCGATAAAACTTGCGAATAGAGCTAAAGTTATAATGAGTCTTTTCTCTTTCAAAGGGAGCGTTTTAGGAAAGATGAAGAAAGTGAGGAGTCCCAAAAATAGGTAAAGTAAATTTTCCAAGAATGCAGGGTATTGCAGCCAGGAGCTTTTTTTATTGGGAATGGGCTGCATGAATGAATTATAAATGGCCTCTGGAATATTTTTCAGCATTTGCCAAAAATCATCCTTAATTAGCGTGACATTTACCTTGCTGCCAGACTCTTTTAGCGTTAAATGCACGGGATAAGAAGTTCCTACCTCCTTTAACTGTATAGGGAATCGCTCATGATTTTCATTCTTTTTTAAATAATAAGCACCAACGGGCTTGAGTAGAGTGGCTTGGCCGTTTTCGATGGAAAAATGACTGCGATTGGCATAATATATATAGTAGTAATGCTCCTCATCACCATGAAGATAGAGTCCACCATCTCTTAGGTTGATAAAATCTTCTTGCTGATTTGCGATAACATAAGCTGCTTTATCAGCGTAGCCTGAACCCACCAAAACTGTAATTCCAAATAGGGCATAGGTGATCAGTGCTAACCATTGTTTTTTGAATAGTTTGCTAAACACGAAAAAGTAAACCAAGGCTATCACTATGCAGATAAAAACATAAGGTTTGAAAGCTATTGTGAGTGCGCTGCCAATAAGAATTCTCCAGGTTTTTCTTGTAATAGAAATCTCATCAAAAAGTCCACGAATAAGCAGGCTTAAGCCTAAAACCATTAAAGGTTCTTTGATGATACTACTCCCCCAAAACGCCAAGCTAGGAGCTAGGGTGAGCATGGATAAAAGCACAAGAGGTGGAATGTTTGATTTCTTTTTAAGCCACTGAAATAAATCAAAGCCACCTATGAATGAAGCAAAACTGAAAATCATAAAATGAATAACAACTTCACCTTGTGAAATAAACAAAAGCAAGGCGTTTATTCTAATCACATGACGAGAGTCGTTGGGAAGGTATCTTTCGCCTCCATTCCAATGCATTGTGCTTTCAAGGTACTTGTTGATGAGTTCTGGACTATCGTTTAGTCCAAATATAAATTGAAAAAAATCATAAGGAGAAGCGTAAAAAACATTGTGCAAAGTCACACTCTCTTTGAAGAAAACTCCCGCATCAGCAGTGAGCTCGCCACCTCCATAATGATAGGTGTATACATAAAGGAAAAAAAGAGCATAAGCGATCTTCACCAAAAATAAAAGTGGGAGTGTGTAGTTCGGAAGCACTGTAACGTACTTTTTATTGATCCAAAAACACAACATTAAAAGAAGGGTAGTATATGTGATAATCAGTAGGATTCCCAAGAATTATAAAATTTGGGTAAAAATAGAAAACAAATTGAATATTTAGCATTTACATTAGGTCGAATGCAGGACATTAACAATTAACATTGAACTGGCGAAAAGAAATCTGAACAGTTCAAACAAATGTTAAATGTTTCCCTATTTTTGTTCCGATGATTGACAGTTATAGACATAAAGCATTAAGACGGCAACTAATTGAAGAGTTGAAAGAAAAAGGAATTAATAATCAAGCTATTTTGGACGCTTTTGATAGAGTGCCCAGACACTTTTTTTTAGATTCAATGTTTACGAATCAAGCTTATTCTAACATAGCTTTTCAGATTGGAGCCAAACAAACCATTAGTCATCCTTATACTGTGGCTTTTCAAACTACTTTACTACAGCTTGAGCGTGGTCATCGTGTTTTGGAAATTGGAACCGGAAGTGGATTTCAAACTGCAATTCTTTGTGCTTTAGGCGTCAGAGTAGTGTCCATTGAACGCCAAAAGGAACTCTATATTAAAGCCAAACCAATTATTGCTCATTTGGGATATTCACCCAATTTATTTTATGGTGACGGTTATAAAGGAAAAGCTTCCTATGCTCCTTACGATTCAATTTTAGTAACTTGTGGAGCGCCCTTTATTCCGCAAGAATTAAAGGACCAGTTAAAAGTGGGAGGACGGTTAGTTATTCCAATAGGTGAGGGGAAAATGCAAATCATGACAAGGCTAACGAAGTTAGAAAATGGTGAATTCGAAACTGAACGATTTGGAGATTTTAGTTTCGTTCCTATGTTAACCAAAACGGCTAAATAATGAGGGAGCTGAAACCTCTTACCATCTCCAACAGTATAAAATCAGCCCCGTCTGTTTTGTTAACTCCAGAAATGGAAAAGTTCTCTTTTATCCAACCCTTGTATCAGGACTTTGTTCTTGCTCAAACTTTATACACCACTATTCATAAACACTTTAAAGTTGAAATGTTGGAAGCGGGAATGTTTAAGCTAAAGGAGGTAAATTATTTATTGGCTGAAGAGCCTGAAGGGGTGTTGAATGTAGATGATTGGCTGGATTGTATTTGGAGTTCGAAACGTAAGTTTAATCATCTTTTGAATCCCAATGTTTTATTTAAAATGTATTTAATTGATCTCTTCTTTCCCCTGTTTTCCAAAACAAGAAAACTATTATTACCTGGAAAAAAAGACAGATTTGTTGTGGATGCTTATCCTATTATATCCAAAAATGAGGGCGTTAATTTTCGTCCTATTAATTTCAATGATTTAGGCACTAATAAAGTGGAATTCAAAAAGCTATTTACTTATTTGTTGAAAGATTTGCCTCAAATAATAGATGAATTTTTAGTTTTACATCACGATAATTTATACAAAGATTTAAAATACCAAGTGAGCTTATATCCTTCGATCAGAAATAAATATTGGAATGAGCTCAAACAGTGTTTTGAACCTGAATTTAAGACCTATGCGCGTGCAGAGGCCGAAAACTATCTTCTGAAATTGTAAACATGGAGTCATTTTATTCTGTTATATATTACAAAACAAACCCGCTCACAGATGAAATGTTGAGCATAGGATTACTCGCAGGTGGGGGAGAAGGACCCTTTATGTATGTCTCGAATGCCCGTTTGGATTTACTGAAGAAGATACTGCATCCCAATACTTTTCTTTCAGTGCGCAGACATATTAAATTTCTTCAAGAAAAAGTTGGAAATCATAGAAATGAAGCAGCTGGTATTCTATTGTTTGATCCTGTATTCTCAGTTGAACAAATGGAAACCTTGGCTCAAAGGTCTAAAAATGCCATTGCTTATAGTCAACCAACAACAATTAATGAGTGGTTAGACGCTAGTTTTTTTGCTGAGTTAACAAAAGCTTTTTTCGGTGAAAATTTAAAGCCCGTAGCAAAGAAAAGACCTGTTTTTCATTTAAAATGGAAGGCTTTTTATCATTCGGCAAAATTTAAAAATTGGGAGCGTGACCTTCCACTTTCCAAAATTATAGCTTCTTCGCCTTTAAGCATCTCTCTTGATTTGGCGAAACCCAATGGAGAGGAAGTGATGAAAGGTATAGATTTTGATTTAAGTGAAACAAGCCTTAATAGAAAATTATATGAATTGGAATTGATCGTAAATGCATTGCCTAAATGCGACATAACGATTGTTCACCCAACACCAAAAAAGAATTCAGGGAAAGAGCTATTTCAGACAACTAAAGATAAATTTCCAAAAATAGTCTTTCGCGGATTTAGTGAATTTAAAAATTTGAAGTAAATTCACATGATGAAGCGTTTTATCAAAAAATATTCGCCTTATTTTATTGATGTTTGGCAATACTTGGTCATTGTCATACTCTTCATTTTGGCCCTTTTGTTCTTTCTTTAGTACCCTAATATAATTCAATGAAGTACTTATTTCTATTCTTTCCCTTCCTATCGCTTATAAGTTGGTCCCAAAACTATAATTTGGATTCCTTATCTCACCTTGATTATCAACAACTTCATAATTCCGACTTAAACGACGTTTGGGGATATACCGATGAATTTGGAAATGAATACGCCTTAGTGGGAGCCGAAAAAGGAGTGAGTGTGGTTGATATTTCAGACCCACAAAATCCTGTTGAGGTGTATTGGCATACTGGTATGACTAGCGTTTGGCGCGATATTAAAACATTTGGTGATTATGCCTACGTAACTACGGAAGCAGACGATGGCTTACTCATTATTGATTTATCCCCCTTACCCAATAGCCCCATAACAAATACTAACAATTATTTTAATATTTCAAATTACTGGTCTTCAGCTCATAATTTGTATATCGATGAAAATGGAGTGGCTTATATTTTCGGGAGTAATCGCGGAAATGGAGGTGCTATAATGTTGGATGTATTTACTAATCCAATGCAACCCATGGAGCTTGGAACTTATGATAATTGGTACATTCATGACGGTGTTGTGGTTAATGATGTTTTATATGCAGCCCACATCAATGACGGTTTTTTTACAATTGTGGATGTTTCAGATAAACAGAATCCGGTGATTCTTGGTAGTCAAGTAACCCCTTCAAGTTTTGCGCACAATATTTGGCCAAGCGATGATCAAAATTACGTTTTTACTACCGATGAGCTCTCAAGATCTTTCATTGCGGCCTATGATGTTTCTGATCCAAGCAATATTTTCGAAGTCGATAGAGTACAATCAAGTCCTGGGAGCGGTGTAGTGCCACACAATGCGCATGTAAATGGCGACTTTCTAATCACTTCCTACTATGCTGATGGTGTTGTGGTTCATGATATTTCAGAGCCTAGTAATCTCGTTGAAGTGGCCAGATATGACACATATCCAGGAACCGCTAATTTCACTATTGGGAACTGGGGAGCATTTCCTTATTTTGCTTCAGGAACCATCATTGCCACTGATATTGAAAATGGACTTTTTATTTTAGGACCTCAGTATGACTATGCTTCAAGAATTGAGGGTACCATTACGAATCAGAATAATGGAAATCCAATTCAAGGCGTTGAGGTAAAAATTTTAGGAGATAATCAAGTAGAAAGATCTTTGGTAAACGGCAACTATAAAACGGGAATAGGAGTAGCTGGAAATTATACGATAAGATATGAGAAGTACGGTTTCCTTCCCCAGGAAATTCCCATTTCACTTTTGGCCAATTCCGTAATTGTGCAAGATGTTCAATTAGAACCATTGCCGCAATACAGTGTAACGATTAAGGTGGTAGACGATTCTAATAACCCTATGTTAGGCGCTGATGTAAAAATAGTTCATGAAGGTGTCTCTTTTGACTTACAAAGTAACGGACTAGGAGAAGTAAGTCAAAATGTGAGTTACGCAGATACCTTCTTTGTGGCAGCGGGGCAATGGGGAAAGATCACTGAGTGCACAAATGTTCAGTTTTCCCCTATTGAAAACCAGTTAACGCTTGTTTTAGAAACTGGATTTATGGACGATTTCACCTTTGATTTTGGGTGGTCAGAAACCTCCTCAGCGCAAGAAGGAGACTGGGAAAGGGGTATTCCTTTTATAAATTATGCGCCAAATAACAGAACAAGTCCAGATAATGATAGTCCAAATGATTGTGGAGGATTTTGTTTTGTTACCGGAAACCAAAAGGAAGAATACGTTAAGAACGGCGAAGTCATATTGATTTCCCCTGTTTTTGATTTAACTAATTATACAGCTCCTTTTCTAAATTATGAACGTTGGTTTTATCATAAATATGGCTATGAACCATTTAATGATACATTGAGAATTGCCATTTCAAATGGAACAGAGATTATAGAAATAGATAAGCAGGGTTACGATGAAGCAATTCTTGATGTTTGGATTCCTAAATTATTCTTAATTTCGGATTACCTTGCACCCACCTCAACCATGCAAATCTTTATTCAAACGTCAAATTATGACTTAACGGATAATATTACAAATGCCGCTTTTGATAATTTTTATATTACCGATGGCAGTCCTCTCAATGATAACAAAGATGTTTCTGTTGATCCAGAAATAAAGGTGTTTCCCAATCCTTTTCAAAATAAAATATTTATTGACGGAATAAGGCCGAACTCTCAAATTGAATTATTCTCTATTGAGGGAAAAAACATGAAGCTTGAAATTAGTATTACGGATAATTCTGCAGTAATAAATGCAGTTTCTTTAAGTGCTGGTGTTTATTTATTACATGTGGATGGTGCTGTGCAAACCATTGTAAAAAGGTAACAAGATGTTCTATACTTAGAGCTTCAATTTTCATTCTTTTTATTTTACCCTCATTTATTGTTGTCTCACAAACCTATTTTAGGGCTATGAGCGACTGGATAATTTAGTCGAACTTAGGTCCTATGAAGGAAAAAGCACTGAAACATTAGAAGTGGATCATCGCGCGCTGTTTTTTTATCTGACTCTGCAAGATAATTTCACCATGACTATAACTTATCTCTGTAATCTCTTAGGAACGCTCAATTAGACTCCGCTGCAACTGATACCGTAAAGCGGTGGAGTAGGGTAATTTTAAACTGGATTTTTGAAAACGACATAAGCTGTGGTTTTTAAGGCTCCTATCCAATTAAAAACCAAAAAATAATATTCCTTAGTGTTCCTGAGGCTTTTTAAAAAATATTTGCCATTCAATGAGTAACCAAAGAATGATAAATACAAATTGAACGTTTTGAAGTTCAATTCTTAAGTTGATGTGCAATAGGAAGAAGAAAATGAGGTACAAAGTTACTGGGTAGAGAATACGGACAATAAATTTCACTCCTAAAGATAACTTACTCACCTTTTTTCTTAAGTTTTCGAGTAAATTCATATTATTCACCTTTTTCTTGATTTTCAATAAATTGAAAGGTTAACACGCAAGCCTCGTGTAACTTATTTGGCATTTCTTCTTCGGTGTATGGCTGATAGGTATTGAAAGTATGATTTGCTTTATTAATTATAATTAATTTACCTTCAGTCCAAAGTCCTAAAGCTTCAGATTCAGTAATAGAAACCGAGTCGTCAGCATCACCATGAATATGAAATGTGGGAACCTTAATATTTCTTGCACATTTTTCAATATCTAATTCATCTTTGTTTTCTAACCAATCTTCATACAAAACAAATTGATGTGGCATGTCTTGTTCAGTGCGCGAATTACGAACAGTATAGAAACCTTTTTCTCTCCAATTATCTAAAGTTTCTCCTTTAGGAAACCTAGTTCCAATGTCTGAAATACTGGCCCAAGTAGTAACAGATGATACTCTTGGGTCTTTCGCGGATAAAATCGCAATTCCACCACCTCGACTGTGTCCAATAAGGTGAATGCGCTTATTTTTTAGATCAACTTTTTGTTCTAACCAGTCTAAAGCATGTTTCAGGTCTTCAACTTCGTAGGTATATCTATTTAAAGAAAAGGCTTCTAAATCAGGAAAGTCAATTCCTTCATCAACAGTACCTCCGTTGTGACTCATGTTGAATTTACAAAATCCCATTCCGTTAGAAACGAAATACTGCTGAACCAAATTCCACGCTCCCCAATCCTTATATCCTTTGTAACCGTGAATAAAAACCACAATATCAGTATATTCAAAACTGTCTGGTGCTTCAAAATCAATTTGGGAATTGCGACCATTAGCCCCTTGGTAAACCATATTTGTAAGCTTCATTTTTACTTTCCTTGTTTTCTGTAAATCTAATAGATTTTCGTATACTTATGAATGCTTTTCTCGGAAATATAATAAGGCCAGCTCGAAACATACGATTTTTTAATTTAGATGTATTTATTTGGGACATTATTGGGAACTATAGAACTTAAGTTTAATTGACATTTGAGCTCTGCTAAATCTACTTAATATTTCTTATTCCTTCCATCTTTTCCTCTTTTAACCAACCGCTATTAGGATTATCTTTATATTTTTGAACATCATGAGAAATTGGGTTGTTATATTGTTGCTTGCCGTGCTTTTTCATTCTTGCGGAATCTCCATGGGTGACCGCATTGATAATGGAAATTTAAGTGTTTATTTTCTGGAAGGAATCAATAAAGAAAAAGCCATTAACTTTGCTAAGTATTGGAAAAACAACGGCTTTGTTGGTGAAAGACAGCAAGTTATTCAATTAGAAAAAGAGAATAAACGGGTTGTTGTTAAATTAATTGAACGCGAACTTTATCATAACGACCCAATCACCATTAATGAAGAAGCAATGTTACAGGAGTTAGAAAGGACCTTGAAAACGGAAATTTTTCACCAAGATGTGGAAATAATGATTACCGACAATACCTTTCGACCAATAATAAAAAGATAATTATATGAAAATTTCAGGATCAATATACTCTGATAAAAATAGATCTCTTAAAGAAACCATCCTCGATTTGGAAGCACATCAAGTGGATTTGTTGCATGTAGATTGCAACGATGATGTTCGTGTATTTGAAGATATTGAGAAAATTAGAACATGGTGTAATATGCCAATTGACTTGCACATTATAACAGAAACACCAGAAAAATATTTTGACCTGCTAAGAGAGCATCCGGTGGAGTATGTTACATTTCAATTTGAGCAGTTGACAGAGCAACTTGAAATTCCATCAGACATAAAAGGTGAAAAAGGATTGGCACTAATTACTCCAACTCCCGTGTCAGCATTTGATGCATACAGTTCCTTTGATTTTGTATTGTTCATGGCAACCATTCCCGGTCAAAGTGGAGGGGTTTTTGATCCGGAAAACTTTCGAAAAATAAGAGAATTCAAAAAGAAATATCCAAACAAGAATGTTCATGTAGATGGAGGAGTAAATGGAGAAGTGTCATTTATTCTCAGAAATATGGGAGTACATTCCTCTGTTTCTGGAAGCTTCTTGTTTAAAGGCGCTAGTGTAGGCCATGCATTGATGGATCTCACAAAACGGGCAATTGAATCTAGATTCATGATCAAAGATTTCATGATTCCAATTGAAGAGTGTCCGACTGTGGATTATGATACAATGACTTTTAAACAAGTGTTGGAGTCCATTGACGATGGAAAACAAGGTTTTACTTTGGTAGAAAAACAAGGAGAATTTGAAGGGATTATCTCTAACGCCGATGTGAGAAAAGCACTGATTAAAAATTTCGATAACATAACAGGTTTGCATGTTCGAGAAATGATCAACAGTAACCCAATTACAATTGATGCAGAAGCCAATGTGGATGAAATGTTGCTTGTGGTAAGAAAGCAGAGTTACCCAGTGATGTACATGCCCGTAATTAACAAAGAAAATAAAGCAAAAGGTATAGTTACCTTTATCAACTTAATTAAAGGAGAAATATGATTTTAAAATTAAATACATCAGTAAAAGGAGCTGAGGCTGCACAATTAGCAGAGGAAAACAAGGCGTTCCATATCACATATAAAGGGAGTGAACACTTAATAACTTCTTCTTCATTGAAAGAAGTGCCTTCAGCCTTAGCGGCTAAAGTGGATGACCACTGGGTTTTTGCAAATGATATGCAATTGGCTTCTCGTGAGTTTCAAAAAGAAACACGTGAAATTAAAATTGGAGATATAACAATAGGAGGGGACACGAAGAATACAATTCTAATTGGTGGACCTTGTTCCGTAGAATCTTTGGAGCAAATTCAAGAGAGTGCACAATTGATCAAATCTTTAGGCTTAACAACTTTGCGCGGAGGGTGCTACAAGCCAAGAACATCTCCATATAGTTTTCAAGGTTTAGGATTGGAGGGCTTGAAGTTGCTTGCGCAAATGCGTGAAGAACATGGCTTAAGTGTTATTACAGAAGTAAGAGATGCTACCCACGTGGATGAAGTGATTGAACACAGTGATATTGTTCAGATTGGGGCAAAAGCAATGTATGATCAAGGGATTTTGCGAGCGTGTGCTAAAATAAACAAACCTGTTTTATTGAAACGTGGATTTGGAACAACGCTCCAAGAATTTGTTCAAGCAGCTGAATTTATTTTATCTGGTGGAAACGATCAGGTTATTTTGTGTGAACGTGGAATTAGAACTTTCGAAACAAAAACAAGATTCACGCTGGATTTATGTGGTGTCGCATATTTACAAGAGTATACTAATTTGCCAATTGTTTTAGATCCAAGTCATGCCTTAGGCTATAGATATGGTGTTGAAAAATTAGCAAAAGCCTGTGTTGCTATGGGGATCGATGGTTTAATTATCGAAGCTCACCCAAATCCTTCAGTAGCTAAGTCTGATGCAGCACAACAATTAACTCACGAACAATTTAAAGCCATGAAATCTGCAATAGAACCTGTGGCAAGTAGTGTTGGTTATAAAATCGTATAATGGAACTATTAGCGGAAAATTTAGAAGCAATTTTAAGGAAAGGCAATAGCAGCTTGAATCAATACTTGGAAGAAAACGAGGTGTCTAAAGTTGAACATTTGACTTTGGGCACGCTCGAGCTCTTTTGTTATAGAAATGATATAGATTTCGTAAATCTGCTTTCATACAAAATGAACGTTGACCCTCAAAAGGCAAAGCGCATTAAACTATTGATTTTAGATGTTGATGGGGTAATGACAGATGCTGGAATGTTCTTTACGGAGAATGGAGATCAAATTAAAAAGTATAACGCCAAAGACGGAATGGCCATTATGGCTTTAAAAAAATCGGGTGTTGATGTAGGAATCATTTCTTCAGGATTTAAACTAGAAATGGTGAAAGCAAGAGCAGAGCTATTGAGAATCGAACATTTGTATGTTGGAAGAGATCCGAAGATTGACATTCTTAAAGGTTGGTGTGAAAAACTAAACATCAACTTATCAGAAGTTGGAATTATCGGGGACGATATCAACGATCTTCAAGTAATGAAAAGTGTTGGTTTTTCTGCAGCTCCTTCAGATGCTGTCCCTGTGGTGAAGGCAAACGTTGATTTAGTTTTAAACAGTAAAGGAGGGCGTGGTTGTGTGCGGGAGTTCATCGATCATTATTTATTAGACGAACCACTCCAAGGACATTAAAATTTATTCCGTTGTGCAAGAACCTTTAACTTCATCTTTTTTTGAACTTGGGTTCTTTAGTTCTTCGGAAACTGTTTGAGCTGCTAATAATTCAGACTTCGTTCCTAACTCGGCCAAAGAAGAATCAAATGATTGCGTTTTGTTCAGTTCTTGTTTGATTTTCCATTTCGGTATTTTCCTTACTTGTAATTCCATTGTTTTTTATTTTGACTAGTGTAAAGCAATAATAGTTCCAATTTTAATAAATAATTTGATTTATTGCTTTTTAAAATAAGACTATTTTTAACAAAAAAAGCATTCTCATGTCGAGAATGCTTATAGTCATTGTTTTACGATTTGTTAGTCTACCTGCATAATTAAAACGCCTAATTGGGTGTTTAATCCCATTATTGGTGTTGCAGCATAAGTCGAATTGTCATAAACTTTGGTTAGCGGTTCCTTAGTGTTTACCAATTCCTGTTTGTCTAAAATTTTTCCTTCATCCTTTTTATTCGTACTTAAAATAGTTTTTCCCGTTATATGGTTGACCAAAATTAAGCGCTCAACTTTGGCATTATTGAGCGATTGAACAAAGTACTGGTTTACTTGATTCATATTTTCAGCAATCATTTCGCTACGCACTGCCAAAGCTAAAGTACTCACTAACTGTTTTAAATGTTCTCCTTCAAGTACCTTTAACTCATCTTCGTGCGCTGTTTCAATCTCAGTTATTTGCTTCTCATAAGTAGAAATTGTTGTTCTGTTGGTGGCATAACCCCAAATGAGACTTACAGCAAGAAGTAATAAGAGGAATAGACTTAAAAAGTGTCTTTTCCAAAACGGCTTTTTCTTCTCTACTTTGCTATTCATAGCGGAAGAGTCAGACTTATCCGTACCTTCTCCAATCAATTTATCGTGTTCTTCAGTTTTCATTAATCAACTTTTTTTAGTGTAATACTTCCTTCTGTGGATTCGAGCGTTAAAATTAGTTTGTTGTAAGAGTAAATTGGTTTACTTCTTAAAATATTTAAAATTTCGTTTTCGATTGTAGAAGTTTCTCCGCAATACATCTTAGTTGACGATAAGGGCTCAATAATCATTTTGTTGTATTCAAAATTCAAATTACCATTCACTTGATTACATCCAGCAAAACCACTCATTTGTTTTGTTACTAAATTGAACTCAAAATGTGGTAATTCTTTTGGGAACTGTTTAGCATCTATCGCACGACCATTTATTTCATGAATAGCCCAAATGTCATGGAGTTGTGGTGTACCTCTGTAATATCCACATCCTTCATAATCTAAACCATTTTTCTCATTGGTTTTTCTAATCATTATGTTTACTTTCCTACCATTGCGCATACACTCAGCAATATCAATATTAACACGAATAACATGCGTTTTGCTTTCGGCGGTGATATTTACGATGTCTGCACCTTGAGCTACTACTTTTTCATTGTTTTCAGCCATAAATTGAATGTCATTCTTTGTATCTGTGAAAACTAATTTACCGTCAAAAGTTATGGATAGTTTCCAAGTATTATCTTTAGATTCGGCATAGAAATCAACTCCGCTAATATCCTGATGTGAAACTTCTGTTTTCAAATCTTCATTACTTTTAGTTTCTCTTTCTTTTGAATTGCCACATGACCAAAGAGATAATAGGGTTAAGGACAATAATATTGTTGTAATTTTTCTCATTTTTTTGTTCTATTTATTTACTATTAAATATAGTTATTCTTATCTAACTTAAGCCAATCAATTGTAGAATTAGCGAAAATGTCTTCTTTTACTTGCTGAGACAGATCACTATCTTCGATAAACTTGCCTATTTCAAGATCTCCCAAAGGGAATGGATAATCGGAACCTAAACAGATCTTTTTGCTGCCTTGCATTTTTAAAAGATACTTCAACATGTCAATATCGTGTGTAATACAGTCTATCCAGAATTTCCCTATGTATTCTCTTGGGTTAACAGGATTATCTATTGCTACTAGATCAGGTCTACAATTAAATCCGTGTTCTACTCTTCCAATTGTTGATAGAAAGGAACCACCTGCATGGGAGAAACAAACCCGTAATCCAGGTAAACGCTCCAATGTTCCACTAAAAATCAAAGAACAAGCTGCACGAGAAGTTTCAGCGGGCATACCAACCAACCAAGGCAGCCAGTATTTACGCATATCATCAAACCCCATCATGTCCCAAGGATGAATCATAACTGCCATTCCTAGGCGGTCACATGCTTCAAAAATCGGAAAAAATCTTTCTTCGCTTAAGTTTAATCCATTAATATTAGATCCAATTTGAATCCCTTTCATTCCTAATTTGGCAATTCGTTCTAATTCTTGAATGGCTAATTCAGTGTCCTGCATCGGTATTGTTCCTAATCCTATATAATGTTTAGGATAGCGATCTACTAAATCAATAATGTGGTCATTTAAATACTGACTAACTTCCAATCCATCTTTTGGGTTTGCCCAATAAGAAAACAAAACAGGAATTGTACAAACAACTTGAACCGATGTATTAAACTCTTTGTATTCAGTAATACGGACATCTTCTTCCCAACAGTTTTCTTTAATCGTTCTAAAATATTTACCTCCTTGAATCATGTCTGCTTTTCCATCATCTCTTTCTTCTAAAAAGATAAAATCCCCATATCCAAACTTTTTTGTCCAGTCAGGAAGTTTCTTTGGGATGATGTGGGTGTGCATATCGATTTTCAACATAGTTATTGTATTATGGTTTTCATTAATTTTTAGCATGTTAATTCTCTACAATCTCTTTTGTCCAGCAGATGAATTGTTTGTTAAATTTTGTTCTGCTCTTCTCTAAAGAACAAAGTCAAAATAATAATTGGTTTAATGCGACAAAATACCAAAAATATACGTGAATAACATTGCTGAATCAAGAAATAGAACAGAAAATTGATGTTATTTAATAAATCTGAAGCAATCTTCCTAGCTCTGAAGTTCTAGGGCCTTTTGTTTTTCAAATCTTGAATAAAAGCTCTATTTTTGAAAAATGAAATCGATATTTAATTTTTTTCTGGTTCTTGGAGTAGTTATTTTTATGCACTCCTGCGGCCCTGCAAGATTTGTTGAGCCCCTGAGAAAGCATCAAAATGCAATTGCTTTGGATGTAGGTGGACCAATTATCAAAGTTCCTGACCTTGCGGTTACACCCATACCATTTTCTTCCATCACTTATGGACGAGGTGTTTCAAATAAATTAACGCTTCATGGCAGTTGGTATACTACAGCCGCTATTTTTGGGGTGGCACAAGTTGGAGCCGGAGCAACTTATGGTGTTTGGAAAAGTAAAAGAAAAAAACATGGGGTTTCAACTATGCTAGGGTTTAACACAGCTGTTGATTTGTTTGAAAATAATTTTAAGTTTTGGCCACAGTTAGATGCCCATTATTATTTTAAATACAACTATAAAGAAAGAAATCAAGAAGATTTACTAACGAATGGTCGAAAAGTTGCTAATCTTTTTTACGCTGGTATTGGAACTTGGTATGAATTAGCAAGTAAAAAGGCACATGGTGAAAGACAAGAAACTGTTGTTGTACCAATGTTAAATATCGGGCATGACTTAAATTGGAAAAGGTGGACCTTCAAAACAGAAGTTAAATTGATAGCACCATTTTCATTAAATGAAGACATTGTTGTCGACTATTTTAGTTTAACAGGAAAGAACGGTGCCACGGGGCTGTACTTAGGGCTAATCCACAAATTTTAATCGAATGAAAAAGGTAGTATTAATAAGCATCGTAGGAGTTTCATTTTTGTTTTTGGGTTGCAAAAAACGACTCGATAGCTTTCTATTTAATAATGATAATTCTATAACTGAATATAAATTAGATAGTTATGGCGGGGATTTAGCATTGGAAGTTCCTATAGATTATCTTGTTCCCGATTCTGATATTCATTTATTTGAGTACGAAATCGTGGATGAAGGAGCTAAATTGAAAGTGTCGGCAATATTTGTAGGAGATTTAAATAAAATAAAAAGTGATACAGTAATTTTGTATTGTCATGGAAATAAAGATCATATGGACCATTATTGGCCACGACAAAAGCTCTTGAGTCATGTTGGAGAACAAGGTAGATACGGTGTCTTGATGTTTGATTACCCTGGATATGGACTGTCGCAAGGGACGCCATCTGAGCAAAACATATATGAGGCAACCAATGGAGCAATGAAATGGCTTTCTAAAAATGGTTTATCAAATGACAGATTGATTGTTTATGGTTATTCTTTGGGTAGCGCGCCTGCCACAAAATCTGTCGGTGACAAACCATTTGTGATGGTTCCAAGTAAAATTATTCTTGAAGCTCCTTTCGCTAGCAGTGAGGTTATGATTCAAGACGCTGCCATTTTAGGAATGCCTTCATCTTTTTTTGTAAATGCAAAAATTGATAATGCGGAACAAATCAAAAAGTGTACTGTTCCCTTGTTTTGGTTACACGGAGTAAATGACGATTTTTTATCAATAGATTCGCACGGAAGATTGGTTTATAATAATCATAAAACAAGTTGGAAGATAAAAAATGAAGTGCCAGGTGCAGGTCACAGTGATGTGCCCACTTTCATAGGTTATTCAGATTATCTGAATGAAATTTTAAACTTTATTGTTAATTAGCCCATTGACAAAAATGACCTGATTTTAGATGGTGATTACATTTTAGCGATATCTAAGTTCCCAACGGTGAAATATTCGTTAATTTGCGCTTAATTGATACAGAAACTGTTGCGAATGTATTAATGTATGTTTGAGCAATGAAAATTGAATATAATAAATGAATAGGCAACCAATAGGAAAGCCCACCGTTAATTAAGTGCAGTAAGCATGTATTTATTTCTTAGAAGTAAATTGATTGTTTTTTTAACTTTAGAAATTTTTTAATTATGATGAGTAAGTTTTTTACATTAGTTTTTATGACACTTGTAACAGTAAGTGTTGCATACAGTCAAGTATACGAAGGTGTTTACGAAAATTCAAATGAAGAGGTGAGGGCTAGATTGGACCAGAACAAAATTTCAGGAATTGATATTTTGACTGATGTTGTCGCTCATCACGAGTTTAAGGTAGCGAGTTTAGACGATAATAAAAGAACGAAGTTATTCAACTTAGCGAAAAGCAATCAATACACAGAAGAGTTCCTTTTTAATGAAGAATTAAATTCTTTTACTCTTCTTAGCTCTGCTCATATGACGAAAGAAATGATCGTTGACCTAATAGAATCTTCAAACTTAACGTTAGTTGAATATGCCGTGGTGTATTCAATTGTCGAATAAAAAAATATTAGTATGAAAAATATAAATTGGTTTATCTGTTTTTTAGTCTTTTTTGCCACTGTAACTGTTAATGCCCAGATCACGCCGGGTAATAACTGTGACGATGCAAGTTGTAGTACCCAAGGTAGCTATTCTAGCCAGACTGGTTCACCAAGCATGGGAACGTTTGGCTGCTTGTTTAGTACTCCAAATGCCAACTGGATTGCCATTAACACCACAACAAGTGGAAGTATTCATTATGTACTAACGCAAACAAATTCTAACGGTGGCGGAATCGATGTTGATTTTGCTGTGTATGGACCATATACTAGCGTATCAGCGGGTTGTCCTATCACAGGTAGTACACCAACAGTGGATTGTTCTTACTCTGCAGCTTCTGTAGAAAATATTGATATTCCGAATGCTCAGGCAGGAGATGTGTACATTATTCTGATTACGAATTATAATGGGTCTGCTGGAACAATTAGCCTTACTCCTAATGCTAACAATCCTTCTACCGCAACTGTAGATTGTAATATTAACTTTACAGGTGTCGTTACTTCTACTCCAGCTTTATGTGGACAAGCTACAGGAAGTGTTAGCGTTGTTCCTTCAGGAGGTTTTGCACCATATACTTACTCGTGGAACACACCAGGTAATCCAACTACTGCCTCAGTTTCAAATGTACCTCCAGGAACATACACCGTTACAATAACTTCTTCGCCAGATCCAGTTTCAGGTGCATCTTATATACCTACAACACTAACAGTAACGGTAAATGACCAAGTAACTACTGCATCAGCAACCTCAACAACAGTGTCTTGTCCAGGAGGAAGTGATGGAACAGCAAGTGCAAGCTCTACAGCTCCTGGTACGCTTTCTTACCAATGGAATGATCCAAATAACCAAACTACACAAACCGCTGTAGGATTATCAGCAGGTACTTATGAATGCGTTGTTACTTCGAGTACAGGGTGTGTAAATACCGCTCAAGTAACAGTTGATGAAATTCCTGGTATGCAATTACAAATAACGAATCAAGTGGATGTAACTTGTAATAGCGGTTCAGATGGAATTGCGGAAATTGCAGTGACAGACGGTTCTGTACCTTACACTTTTGATTGGACAGGTTCTAATTCTACCTCTGAATTAGCAGATGATTTAGCTTTAGGTACAACTACCGTAACGGTTACAGATAATCAAGGTTGTGTGATTACAGAAGATATTTTTATAGACCAACCTGAAGCCTTGGAAATTGCTCAGATGTCTCAAGATACAATAATCTGTATTGGGGATTCAGTTCGACTTTTTGCTCAAGGAACAGGAGGAAGTAGTCCTTACATTTATAGTTGGTCGAGTAACAATCAAAATGTTGCAAGCGGTAATGAAATTTATGTAACACCTACAGGACCATTTACAGAATACTGTTTGACATTAAGCGAACAATGCGGTTCGCCTGTTGATAACGCATGTGTGATTGTAGAATATCCCGCAGAGGTCAATCCAAACCTATCACCAGACATAACAGGAGCATGTTACCCTGTTGAAGTTCAGTTTGATAATACAACAAATACTTCAGAAACTGTGAACTACACGATTTGGACCTACAGTGATGGGGCAAAAGATACGGTTCCAGGTGATAACCCTGCAGTACACGAATTTGGAGAAGGTATGTTTGGGGTGGATATGGAAGTTGTTACAGCCAGAGGTTGCCGATACAAAAACTCATTTCCTAATTTAATTGAAGGGTATCCTTATCCAGAGGCTGGTTTTTATGTTAATCCAAATCCAGCTTCTATTTTTGAGCCTAAAGTAACAGCTTACAGTCAATCTAGTAACGATATTATTTCGTATGAATGGTTTGCAGAAGGAGCAAAACCAGAATATTCCTCAATTCAAAATCCAACTTTTACTTACTCAAATGAAGTTCAGAACTATCCATTAATTCTTGTTGTAGAAAATGGGTTTGGATGTACGGACACTTTGCAGAAATTAGTTAGAATTGAAAATGAAGTATTAGTATTTTCACCAAATACATTCACACCAGATGGTGATGGCGTAAATGATACATGGAAGGTTGATATTCAAGGAATCGACGTTCAAAATTTCCAGCTTGAAATCTTTAATAGATGGGGTGAAAAAGTATTCGAATCTTTAGACCCTGAAGGAGAGTGGAGTGGAACGTATGGTGATGGAAGAATCGTTAAAGACGGCGCCTACATTTGGACTATTAGGGCATATGATTTTGAAAATGATAATAAATATGAATTCAAAGGAACTGTTACTGTATTGAAGTAAGCCCTTCAACGCAGCACTCAGTCAATAATTTAAGACCGCTAGAAATAGCGGTCTTTTTTATTTTACAATCAAGAATTATGAGTAAAATCTTAAGCGCTATTAGACAATTAAAGGCGATTTCGAGTTAATACTAAATAAGTCTTTATATTTGTATTTCATATAAAAGTGCCCAATGGATTATTTAACGCAAAGCGAGGAAAACTACATCAAAGCAATTTACTATTTACAGAAAGATGTTGAAAAACCTGTAGGAACAAATGACCTTGCGAATAGAATGGAGACAAAAGCCAGTTCAGTTACTGATATGGTGAGAAGGTTGTCTGAAAAATCGCTTATAATCTACGAGAAATATAAAGGGTGTGAATTAACAGAGCTTGGAAGGGAAGTTGCGCTAAAAACAATTAGAAAACACAGGCTTTGGGAAACATTTTTAGTAGAAAAATTGAACTTTGGATGGGAGGAAGTGCATGAAATAGCTGAACAATTGGAGCACATTCAATCTGTGGAATTAACCAATCGTTTAGATAAATTTTTAAACTTTCCCAAGTTTGATCCACATGGAGATCCAATTCCTGATCGTAATGGAATAATTGCACAAAGAGAGGAAACATATAAGTTGATAGATTTAGAGCTGGATATTCCTGCAGTTGTAATTGGGGTTGCAGATAACTCAGCTTCTTTTCTAAAGTATTTGGATAAACACGGTATTCAGTTAGGCGTGGCAGTTCAGGTGAAAGACCGTTTTGAATTTGATAATTCTACAGAGATTTTATTAAATGGTAAAGACCTAAATCTTTCTGCAGAGGCTTCCTCAAAAATAACAGTACAAGTGAAATAAATTGAGCTAATTCATTTGAAAATTATTACCGAACATTAAAGAGAACATGGATTTATCAAAAACAATTTTGACCGACTTAAAAGAGCAGGAGCATACTTTACCTTCTCTGCTGCAAAAGAATAAATTAAATCTTATTTTATTTTACAATACCAATTGTTTGGGTTGTACTGGTAGGGCCATTCCTTTAGCTTATAAACTAGATCAGGAATATTCATTTTTATCCTTAATCGTTATTCATTCAAATTTTAGAAAAGAGCTCTTCACTAAAGACGAAGTTTTATCCGTCTTTACCGGTCAAGAAAGCCCAATACCGATTTACAGAGAACTGCGACATGAACTGTATGATACTTTTAATTGTGAAGGAACTCCACATTGGGTTTTAATGAATGATAAGGAAGAAATACTGCATTCATTCTTTGGTTCTCAGGAGGGGGCGCAAATAAAGTTACAATACGCCATTGATGAATTTGAAGCAGAGTTTTCATAATTCTTCTGTTTACAACTTTTAACATTGCGTAAAAAAAAGAATTGTTTTTAATTCTAAATTTGCCTCACTAATTTCAGTCAAGTAATATGATTGAGTATTCAAACGCATTAATGAGGTACCTAGTAATATTAAGTGTTTTTTTTACATTCGTAAATACCTTAACTGCTCAGTCAGTGAAAGACACTATTGATTCTCCAAACGGAAAAATTTTAATTTATGAAAATCACACATGGGAATACCTAGACGATTTAGAATTTGATGGGGTATTAAATGATTTTATCCACAATTATTTTTCAAATGATTCTCTTTTAAATTATCAATGGCCTTGGGATAGTGAATTATGCTACTCTTCTAATAAATCAAACGATTTATCCCTAATGAAAGACACATTGTGGTTGTGTGTAACAGATTCTATTTATTCAGATTTTGTAATGCCTTTTGATGGAAAAGTTACCTCAAGATATGGTTATCGACGAGGTCGTTACCACAATGGAATTGACATAGATCTTTCCACAGGTGATTCAGTAGTTGCTGCTTTCGATGGAAAAGTCAGGTATGCCAAAATGAATAAATCTGGATTCGGAAATCTTGTTATTATTAGACACTTTAATGGTTTGGAAACTTTTTATGCTCATTTATCGGAAATGAGTGTAGTACCTAATCAATTTGTGAAAGCAGGCGATTTAATAGGACTGGGAGGAAACACAGGGAATTCCTATGGTTCTCACCTTCACTTTGAAGTTCGATTTTATGACGCCCCTATGAATCCCGAAGAGATTATTGATTTCAAAAATAAAAAAGTAAGAGACGAAAACCTCTTTGTTCACAATGGATTATTTAGACCCGGAGCATCACCAAGTTATATCAATCACAATTTATCGGCCTCTGCCGGACATACAATGGCGGCGTCATCGGCGAGGGTTGCTGAACCCTATTACCGTATAAAAAGTGGAGATACTTTGGGGCATATTGCTAGACGCAATAAAACAACCATTAGTCAACTGTGTAGGTTAAATAACATTAGGCCAACAACAACCCTTAAAATTGGCAGAAGATTACGTGTAAGGTGATAAAACCTAAAACTAGGAATTTTTAGGAATACGATGATCTTTTGTTTATCTTACTAAAATGCAAATGAAAAAGAGAAAACTAAAAGTCATTATTTCTATTGATGGAGGAGGTATTAGGGGTGTATTACCGCTAATGGTTCTGAATCATATCGATGCTCTAATTAAGCAAAATAATCTTGGAGAAAATCTTTGTAGTAATATTGATTTAATCGCTGGAACGTCTACAGGCGCAATTATTTCAGCAGGTTTAATCGTTAAGGAAAATAATAAAAATCTATACTCAGTTGATGATTTGTTAGCACTATATACATTAAGAGGTCCACAATTATTCAATTTATCCAATCCGTCTAGTGAAAAATCGGAAGGCTTAAGACTAGTTCTTAAAAGACGATTTAAAGATATTTTACTTTCTGATTTAGATATCAATTATGCATTTGTGAGTTATGATAAAAACACAAATCTTCCCTTTGTGTTTGGTCGAGACAATGGATTGTTTTCTTCAGTTTCACTGAGTACAGCACTTGCTGCATGTAGTGCAGTTCCAGGGTATTTTCCTCCAGTAAAAATCAAAGAATTTGAGTTGATTGATGGAATTATGGCTGCCAAAAATCCAGCCCAAATCGCATTTGAACATGCCAAGACTTATTTTCCAAATGAGACCTACTTGTTGCTGAGTTTTGGTACGGGACAATTAAAAGGGGATATGTATGACGAGATGGAAAGAGCTGTTGATGCTGTTGATAGCTCTTTGAAATCTGTAGCGGAGAATAATAATCACCTTATTTATTACAGATTTCAGCCAGAAATTTTAACGGCAAAGCCACAAATGGATAACGCCACTCCAAAAAATATACAGGCTTTGGTAGCGGATGGAGAAACTTTTATTGCAAAAAACAAAGCACTTTTTAATTCCTTAATTGAGGACTGGAAAGAAAATCAATAATTTTAAACAAGAAAAAAGCCACTCTTTTCGGAGTAGCTTTTATCAAAAATATTCTTCTCATCTGAGTTTTATTTTTCAAACAATCCAATCGCTTCAATATGGCTTGTGTGTGGAAATTGATCCACTAGACTAATCTTTTTCGTTGTATAGCCATGTTCTTCAAGTGTTTTAATATCTCGTGCTTGGGTTGAAGGATTA
Source organism: Brumimicrobium oceani (assembly GCF_003143775.1). Classification (GTDB taxonomy): domain Bacteria; phylum Bacteroidota; class Bacteroidia; order Flavobacteriales_D; family Crocinitomicaceae; genus Brumimicrobium; species Brumimicrobium oceani. The sequence goes on from NZ_QFRJ01000001.1 coordinate 306,004, forward strand.
CAAGAGATGTAAACAATTCTTTGGGCTCCCAATTGAATTACTTTCAATAGTGTTTTTGGTGCAATTCCAGCTCTAGGAGGGTCTAAAACAATTGTATCTATTTTACCCTCGTAATGTGGATATGCTTTGAGAAACTTCCCTACATCCGCAGCAAAAAATTCTACACCAGTGATGTTATTTCTTTTTGCATTTCTTTTTGCATCTGCAATTGCTTCTGCTACTATATCTACACCAATAATTTTAGTGTCGTCTGTTCTTTGTGTTAGCAATTGACCAATAGTTCCAGTACCACAAAATAAGTCCATAACGACCTTTCCTTTTAGCGATCGATCACCTTCAAAAACATAATCTAAGGCTTTATTGTAGAGTCGTTCGGCGCTCTTTGGATTTGTTTGGAAGAAACTCTCCATACTTATTTCAAAAAATAATCCATTAAGTTCTTCGATCACATGGTCTTTACCAAATGCTAAAATACAATCACCGTTTTCAATTTTTGCACGATCTGCAACATTATCGTTAATGGTGTGCTGGAAGCCTGCGATTCTATCTCCCATTTTATCCTTTAGGAAATTGGCTACCGCCTCTAAATCGAAATCTTCAATTCCTTCAGAAGAAGTAACAAGATTAATCAGCAGTTTATCTTCGTAAAAAGATTTTCGCACAACGATGTGTCGGAAAAAACCATCTTTTCTTGGAGGATGCCAAGCAGGTAGTCCTGTTTCGAATAAAAAGCTTCTAAATTCTTTTAAAAAGTTTTCCCATTGTGCATCAAATAATCCAGAAGCTTTGTTTAGGCTTTCCACTTTCCACCATGTTCCGCGGTGCTTAAATCCTAATGCAAATGCATCATCAATTTCCTCATCGCTATCTATATCATGTTCAATTCTAGAGAATGAATACTCCATTTTATTTCTATAATGGTAGTGCTCGGGAGAGGGGATAAATTCATCAAAGAGTTCCTCTATATTCTGAAGATTTCCTAAACGACGGTATACCTCTAAGGTTACCTTCTTCTTTTGTTCTTCCTGAATAATTGGAGGTACGTGAATGTAAGGACCTCCGCTAATTTCTTGATATTCAGAAGGTATTTCTTGCGGAGATCTTTCCAGTACTTTTAACAAGCTACACTCTGCATGTTTCTTTCTTTTCTTTACGATTCTAGCCAATACTTTTTGACCAGGAAACGCATTTTGTACAAAAAGAACAAAGGCTCCGTTTTCGTCATGAATACGAGCAATACCTTTTCCACCAAATGCCATGTCTTCAATAACAAGCTCTATTGTTTCTCCACGTTTAATCAATGAGAATAAATTTTATATGTAAATATCTAAAGGGATTAAGAGGGACTACATCAATCCTCTAATAATTCCTTTTTCACTATTTTTTACAAAGTCTACAACGAGTTTTTTTAGCTCGTGGTCTGCAATTTCAGTTTCAAGGCATTGAAGGCCGTTGGTGATATTATTGTTCTGTACGAATAGAATTCGGTAAATATCTTCAATCACCTTAATTTCACTGTCAGAAAAATTCCTTCGGCGTAATCCTACAGCATTAATACCAGCGTAGCTCAATGGTTCGCGGGCTGCGCGTACAAATGGCGGTACATTTTTACGGATTAAACTAGCTCCTGCAATGAAGGAGTGAGCTCCAATATGAACAAATTGCTGGGCTGCGGCCTTACCTTCAATAATCGCATAGTCATCTATGGTGACATGACCTGATAAGCCCACATAATTTGCTAAAATTACGTTGTTACCTAAAGTACAATCATGAGCCACATGAACATAACCCATCAAAAGACAATTGTCACCAACAGAAGTTTTCATTTTATCTGTTGTTCCTCTGTGAATGGTAACACACTCTCGAATCACTGTATTATTTCCTATTTCTACAGTAGTATATTCCCCTCCAAATTTTAAATCTTGGGGAACAGCGCCAATTACGGCGCCTGGATATATTCTACAGTTATTTCCAATTCGAGTACCAGGATAAATGGTAACATTTGGTCCGATATGACAACCGTCTCCGATTGTTACATCTTCGTATATAGAGGTAAAAGCCTCAACTGTAACATCGGTTCCGATTTTAGCTTCAGAGGATACAGACGATAGATTACTGATCATTTTCTACTTTATCTTTAATTACTTGAGCCAACATTTCGGCTTCAACCGCTAATTTTCCGTTAATATAACCTTTTCCGCCCATATTAACTAAACCACGACGCATAGGAGATAATAATTTTAATTCAAAAACAATTGTATCACCGGGAATAACTTTCTGCTTGAATTTTACATTATCTATTTTCATAAAGTAAGTAGAGTAGAGGTGTGGCTCGTCTACTTTACTGAGTGCAAAAATTCCTCCGCATTGTGCCATGGCTTCTACTTGCAGAACACCTGGGAAAATTGGATTTCCTGGAAAGTGACCTGTAAATTGAGGCTCGTTCATTGTAATGTTCTTTACTCCAACGATAGTATCTTCTGTAATTTCCATTACCTTATCCACCAATAAGAATGGGTAACGGTGTGGAAGCATTTTCTCTATGTCATTAATATCGTAAAGTGGGTCTTTTTCTAGATCAAATTTACGAGGAGCATTTTTCTGCTTTTTGATTTGTTCTTTCAGAACTTTTGCAAAACGTGTGTTTCCAGAGTGACCTGGTCTAGCGGCTAAAATATGCGCTTTAATGGGTTTACCTACCAAAGCTAAATCACCCACAATGTCTAATAACTTATGACGTGCGGGTTCATTTTGAAATTTCATTTGGTAGTTATTCAAGGTTCCAATTCCTTTGTACTTTACCTCTAATCCTTCTTTTCCAAGTAATTTGGCTAGCCTATCTAACTCTTCTTGACTAACGTCTTCACGTTCTACCAAAATGATTGCATTATCAATGTCTCCACCTTTAATCAAGCCGTTTTTAGCTAAAAACTCCAGTTCTTTAAGAAAAACAAAAGTTTTACAGGTAGAAATCTGCTCTTTAAACTCTTCTATTTTATAAATTGTGGCATGCTGAGTACCTAAAACAGGAGAGTTGTAATCAACCATTACAGTTAGCCTGTAAACACTATCGGGTACAGCTAAAAATTCGATTCCTTTATCCACATCCTCCCATGGAATAACTTCATCTAATTCCAAATATTCTCTCACTGCCTTTTGTTCTTCATAACCAACAGATTCGATGGCTTGAACAAAAGGATATGAACTACCATCCATAATTGGAATTTCTGGACCGGAAATCTTAATCAAAGCATTATCTACTTGCATTCCATAAAGTGCTGCCAAAACATGCTCGGTTGTGTATACTTTGGCTCCGTTTTTTTCTAAGGTAGTTCCTCTTTCAGTAGAAACAACTAAATCTGCATCAGCCTCAATAATTGGTTCTCCTTCAATATCTGTTCGTTGAAATTTGTATCCGTGATTATCTGGTGCGGGGCACAATTCAATAGTTACTTTTTCACCGGTGTGTAGTCCTACTCCGATAAGCTTTATAGCGCTTTTTAATGTTCTTTGATTTTCAATCATAGCCTAATTAATAACCGATTTCGGTAGATTTTATTTAAGTTTTTCTTCAATTTCTTGTAAACGTTTCAATATAGATGGTAATCTTCTAAACCCAACAAAAGATCTTTTAAAATCATCCATTGGGATTCCAGGAGATCCCATTAAAACGGTATCTGGTTTTTTGACACTGCCAGGAATTCCTGATTGTGCAACAATTTGTGTTCTATCTGCAATTTTAATGTGTCCACTAATTCCAACTTGCCCGCCAATTAAAACATTCTGGCCAATTTTTGTAGAGCCAGCTACTCCAGCTTGCGCTGCCATAGCAGAGTTTAATCCAATTTCTACGTTGTGCGCGACCTGTACTAAATTATCAATTTTAACACCGCGTCGTAAAATGGTTGAGCCTAAGGTAGCACGATCAATGGTTGCATTTGCTCCAACATCAACGTGATCTTCAAGTATAACATTTCCAATTTGAGGAACTTTTTGAAACTCACCTTTTTCATTTGGAGCGAACCCAAAACCATCAGACCCAATTACTGCGCCCGCATGAACTAAACAGGATTTTCCCACCACGCAGTCATGATAAATGGAAACGTTAGGGTGAAGTGTTGTTGAATCTCCAATTTTCACATTGTCACCAACGTAAGTATTGGGATATATTTTTACATTATCTCCAATCACAGCATTTTCTCCAATGTAGGCATTAGCACCTATGTAACAGTCTTGTCCTATTTTTGCTGATTCGGAAACGAAGGCATTTCTCTCAATTTGTGGTTTTTTTTGATTCATTTGATCATAAACCTCCAAAAGTTTTGCAAAGCAACTGTAAGGGTCTTCTACCTTAACTAAAGTTAGTGAGCTAGGTAATTCTTTTGATGGATTAAAAGATTTAGCAACAATTGCAATTGAAGCTTTCGTTTCGTAAATATGAGGTTCGTACTTCATATTTGATAAGAATGTTAATGTGTTGGGTTGACCTTCCTCTATTTTAGAAAGACCGGATACCTTAACGTGTTCATCACCTTGAACCTCACCATCTAAGATACCTGCAATTTGTTCTGCTGAAAATTCCATTCTTCAAAAATATAAAAAGAGTTTGTTCAAACCCTCTTGATTCGCTTTATTTTTCCACAATTCCACTTTAATGGTGGAATTTGACCAGTATTTTATTTCTAAATTGTTTTGTGAGAAGGGTAGCATAAAAAATACTTTTCTACCGGTTCTGAGAGCGCATGAATGTTTAGGTTATCCGCTGCCTGACTTACATCTTTAACGCTTCCATCTTTCATTAGAAGATTAATATTCTCCTTTTGTTCGTTGTAGGCATTGTTTCTTAAAATATCAGTATGTATAAAATAGTTCGTGTCCTCTTGATCAAGACCAAAGGTATTCTTCACTTGCTCCTTTTCATATTGAATTCTATCCTCTGTAAAAGGAGTTGTTGAAATCTCAATTTTAAATAGCTTTCGGTTAATGAGCTGCTTGGCTAACAGGGCAATTACTCTATCCTCATTAAGCTGCCATACTTTTACAGCTCCCATGATATCGAAATCATCTAACAAAGCAAACTGATTCAATAGATTTTTATCTGAGTGAAAGTCGGATAATTCTATATCTCTTTCTAGAAATAGTTTAAAGGCAGGGCTTGCAAATAGCTCTTTTCCAAATTGTACTAGTTGCTTGGCCCGACGCAACAAGTGTGTTAACATAACTTCTGAAGAAACTACGGTTTTGTGCATGTAAACTTGCCAATACATTAATCGGCGAGCAACCAAAAACTTCTCTATTGAATAAACTCCCTTTTGTTCTACAACCAATTGATTATTTACAACATCTAACATCGCGATTATTCTATCACTCCCAATTACTCCTTCGGACACACCAGTATAAAAACTGTCTCGATTAAGATAATCCATTCTATCCATATCTAATTGGCTAGAAACTAGTTGGTGAAGAAATGATTTATGATATTTGTCCTCAAATATTTCTATGGCTAAGTCAAGTTTACCATCAAACTCTTTGGTTAATCTTTGCATGAACAATAGAGAAATCTCTTCATGACTTACACTTTTTACAATATCTCGTTCTAGGGTGTGGCTGAAAGGGCCATGTCCAATATCGTGCAATAGAATAGCTATAAGTACTGCAGTTTCTTCTTCTTCTGAAACATCCACACCTTTATAACGCAAGGCATGTATCGCCTTAGTCATTAGGTGTGTAGCACCTAGTGCATGATGAAAGCGGGTGTGAAGCGCCCCAGGATAGACCAAGTGAGACATTCCTAATTGCTTAATTCTTCTTAACCTTTGATAAAAAGGATGTTCTATTAAATCGAAAATTATATCCTTAGGAAGGGAAATAAAACCGTACACAGGGTCGTTTATAATTTTCTTCTTGTTATTTATGTTGAGGTTTGGACGCAAATCTTTACTTTTATAATATCATGTAAATTTAAAAATAATCAGACAATGCAAGTGAAAATTCTTTGGGCAGATGACGAAATCGACTTATTAAAACCACATATTATTTTTTTAACACAGAAAGGGTATGAGGTGGAAGCCGTTCATAGCGGGGGTGAAGCAATAGAAAAATGCGAGGAAACAGCATACGATATCGTTTTTCTAGATGAAAATATGCCTGGAATTTCAGGATTAGACGCTTTAGCGAGAATTAAAGAGCTTAGACCTTTGGTTCCTGTAGTGATGATCACGAAAAGTGAGGAGGAAAGCATTATGGAAGAGGCAATAGGAGGCAAGATTGCTGATTATTTGATTAAACCTGTAAACCCCAATCAAATTTTATTGAGTTTAAAGAGAAATCTTGATCAAAGTAAATTAGTTTCAGAAAAGTTGAATACCAACTATCAAAGAGAGTTTAGGCAGATTGGAATGGATTTAGGCGACCGAATGGATGCCGAAGAATGGAGTGCAATGTACAAGAAGTTGGTGAATTGGGATTTGGAATTTTCAAAAATGGAAGACCAAGGAATGCAGGAGGTTTTCGATATGCAGCTGAAAGAAGCCAATTCTTCATTTTCGAGGTTCATCGAGGAGAATTATCTGGATTGGTTAAATGGAGTAGAACAAGGACCGCAAATGCTACACACTTTGTTTAAGGACAGAGTGGCACCACATTTAAAAGAGCCAGTCTATTTATTAGTAGTGGATAATTTACGCTATGATCAATACCAAGTTTTACGTCCTGCATTAAGTAAGTATTTTTCTTTTGAGAAAGAGGATATTGTTTATTCTATTTTACCCACAGCTACCCAGTATGCTAGAAATGCATTTTTTGCTGGTTTAATGCCTGGAGAAATCAAAAAGAAACATCCAGATTTATGGGTTGGGGAAGATGAAGAAGGAAGTAAGAATGGAAACGAAGAGGAGTTATTAACTAAGCAATTACAACGACTTGGAAGTGATGTTAAACTGGGGTACAGGAAGATAACTAACCTTGAAGCAGGTAAAAAACTTTATGAAAACTTTAATCAATTAAAAAATAATGATCTTAATGTGATTGTTTACAATTTTGTTGATATGCTTTCACATGCCAGAACGGATATGAAAGTTATTCGGGAGTTGGCTGATGATGAAGCTGCATATCGTTCGTTGACATCGAGTTGGTTTGATCATTCGCCATTACAAGATATAATGAAAGAAATTGCGAAAACGGGAGCAAAAGTTATTTTAACTACAGACCACGGAACAATTAAGGTGAATAACGCGGTTAAAATAGTAGGTCCAAGAGAAACGAATACCAATTTGCGTTACAAAATTGGGAAGAATTTAAATTACAAGGAAAAGGAGGTTTTTGAGGTTAAAGATCCAGACGAGGCCTATTTGCCTAAAGACAATATTTCTGATACCTATGTCTTTAGCAGAAACAACGATTTCTTTGTTTATCCCAATAATTATAATCACTATTCTAAGTATTATAACGATACTTTTCAGCACGGTGGAATTTCTTTAGAGGAGATTTTAATCCCTTTTGTTGAAATGAGGGGTAAAAAATAGGAATTACAATTGAAATGCGAAGGGACAAATTTAGTACCTTCGTATTCTTTTTTTATAAAATACCTCCGTTTATGAAGTTTTATGCCAGAACCGAAGAAGATTTAATAAATATAAGCACTGAGTTTCTAGAATTAACAAAGGAACATAAGTGCTTTGCTTTTAAAGGGAGTATGGGGGTCGGAAAAACCACTTTTATTTCATATCTTGCTAAAGCAATGGGGATTGTAGATCAAGTAAGTTCTCCTACTTATGGCTATGTTAACGAGTATAATAGTCCTTTTTATGGCTCAGTTTATCATTTTGATTTATATCGAATTGAGGATGAAAATGAAGCCTACGATATAGGAATTGAAGAGTATATTTATGGAGATAGCATCGTTCTGATTGAATGGGCGGAAAATATTTTGAACCTTTTACCCGAAGATTGCGTATGGGTTAATATGACGAAAAATGATCGTGAAGGTCGAGTGATTGAAGTAGAGATATGAAAACAGATCCAGAAATTTTAAAGAGCTTATTGAAAGAAGGTAGATTGCTTCCTCAAGAAGAAATGTTGGAAATTGCTCGCAAAAAAGGCAGTTTAAAAATCGGAATACCCCGAGAAGATTCATTTCAAGAACGGAGAGTAGCCTTAGTTCCGGAGGCTGTTTCCTTATTGGTGGCCAACGGTCATGATATTAAGATTGAAACAAAAGCAGGAGAAAATGCTAATTTTTCTGATCGTGCATACTCCGAGGCTGGCGCTGAAATAGTTTATGACAGAAACGAGGTATTTCAATGTGATATTGTATTTAAAGTTTCACCTCCTATTGAGGAAGAAGTGGAAATGATGGGTATGGGACAAACCTTGATTTCCGCTCTTCAAATTAGCATGCAGCCAAAACAGATTTTGCAGAAAATGATGCAAAAGAAAATTACGGCCATTGCTTGGGATTATATGAGAGACGATGAAGGTCATTTTCCTGTTGTAAGTGCCATGGGTGAAATTGCTGGGAATACTTCAATTCATATCGCTGCCGAACTACTTAACGCTTTTAAAAATGGAAAAGGTGTTATGCTAGGGGGCATCGCTGGAGTTCAGCCAACTGAGGTAGTTATTTTAGGCGCAGGTACAGTGGGGGAATTTGCTGCTCGCTCTGCAATGGGACTAGGTTGCTCTGTTAAGGTTTTTGATAATTCCTTAGGGAAATTAAGAAGACTTCAGTCATCTGTTGGCCAAAGAATTTACACTTCTATAATTCAACCAAAAGTATTGAGTAAGGCCTTGATGAGGGCTGATGTAGTTATTGGTGCGGTGAGGTCTCCTTTTGGTAAAACTCCTTGTATCGTTTCTGAAGAAATGGTTGGAAATATGAAAACTGGGTCTGTAATTATAGATGTAAGTATTGATCAAGGAGGTTGTTTTGAAACTTCAGAATTAACAAATCATGAATCTCCAACATTTGATAAATATGGCGTGACTCATTATTGTGTACCTAATATTGCCTCACGCGTTTCACGAACTGCATCTTTCGCTATCTCAAATATTTTTGCTCCTGTATTAATTAAAATGGGTGAAAAAGGAGGCGATAAAGAATTGATAAAGAGAGATCACGGTTTTAGAAGTGGTGTATATATGTACAAGGGGACTTTAACTAGCGAGGTCTTGGGTAAAATCTTTGATCTTAATTACAAAGAAATCGAGCTTTTATTAATGGGAATGTAAGTATCCTCCTATTTTTGCACTTTAAAAGATTTTATTATGCAAGGGATTTGGAAAAGGCTTAGGTATTATTTGATAGGATTCCTTATTGGAACAATATTCGTTAGTATTTTATTTAAGGATAGAGGTTGTTCATGGACACCTACCAACAGGGTGAAAAATTCAATTCAGGACAAAATAATTGTCTTTCCAGAAAATCAAATTCAGTCTTTGAATCAATTGGGTTTGAATAAAGACAATATTTACAGATTTTTGGTGAATGCTGATGTTGATTTCTCCAATAGTTTAAAAGATAAATTTCCAAAGGTTTATATTGTTGAAAACAATGATTCTATTCATCAACGTTTACAGTTTTCATTATATGAAGATAGCTATATAACCGTAGTTCACCCATTGAAAAAGGAAGAGAAGCCAAAAAGGTACGAGCATTTGGAAGGTTGGGGTGAAATGATACGGTTGCCAAAAGATTCATCTCTTGTTTTTATCGATAAATCAAATTACACGCAATGTAAAGCTAGGGGATTGGCGACCAAAGATCAGCAAGAAATTACGAATGCGATGAAAGCGACTGGAAGAGTTGATTTTTCTAAAAGCGATTTAATGCTTACAAAAGCTGTTCAACAAATTCAGTTTATTCAAAATGACACTTTGGAAGTAAACGCCAAAACAATTTGGTTCGAATCTAGAATTACATTTAAAGATTTTGATTGGGACTATAAATTGGAATGTGAATAAAAATTATCCCGTTTGGCATGGCCAAATATCCCGTAGGCTTGCCCAATTTGGGCATGCCTACGGGATATTTTTATCAGGATTCATAATCCCTGCATTAATTTTTACATCAACATGATTTTCTTTCGGTGTAATAGGACATGAATATCTATATGAATAGACACAGTATGGATTATAAGCTTTGTTGAAATCAACGATTACAACCTTGTCTTTAATAGACATTTCCAAATCCAAATATCTCCCTCCTCCGTAAGTCAAGTTTGGCGCATTTTTATCGACGAAAGGAACGAATACATAGTTTTTATATTCTGAACCTTTCAAACCTAGATTTTTGTATACCGCTAATTTGAATTTCTCAGTATTGTGTGCAAAATGAAGATAACCAATGCGTTTATATCTTGGTGTTCGGCTTGTTGTTGTTGGCATGTTGAATGATCTGCCCTTGTCCTTTGTAAATTGTGCTGTAATAACCCAGGAGGAATCGATAGGAAAATGATTGAGTGATTGAATAGCTTCTCTTTCTTCGGCGTTTAGCACTGAATCTGTTTGCAATAACTTTTGTTCAAATTGTAATCTGTCTTTTTCAATAGCTTTGTAATAATCACTCTGAGCAAAAGTAGAGATTGTCAAGGGTAGAAACAGGAGTATAAATAAGACTTTCAATTTTGACATAGGTATTTGAATGTTTAACAAGTAACGATGTTCTATTTTCGTAAGATTTAAGAACAGCGCTTTTATTTATTTCTCGCACCAAAAATAGTGCTTCCAATACGCACCATGTTGCTTCCTTCTCCAATAGCTATTTCATAATCTCCACTCATTCCCATGGAAATTACAGAGAAACTATCATTAAATTTAAAGTAGTGACTTCTGAAAACTTCGAAATAATTATTGAGTGTTCTGAACTCATCCTGCACGGTTTCTTTGTTATCCGTAAATGTAGCCATTCCCATAACACCTCGAACATTAATATTTTCTAGCTCTACAAATTCTCGATCTTCAAACATTTCTTTAGCCTCATCAAATGTGAAACCTGATTTAGAGTCCTCCTGAGCAATATGAAACTGAATTAGAACATCAATAATACGCCCTTCACTTTTGGCACGTTTATTAATTTCTTTGAGCAATTTAAAAGTATCAACACCGTGAATTAAGGATACGAAAGGCGCTATATATTTTACTTTTTTGGTTTGTAAATTTCCAATCATATGCCATTCAATATCCTTTGGCAATGATTCATATTTATCCACCAACTCTTGCACACGGTTTTCTCCAAATATGCGTTGTCCGCTTTTGTAGGCCTCTAGTATATCTTCGTTTGGTTTTGTTTTTGATACAGCAACTAAGGTAACTTCTGATGGTAGATTAGCCTTTATTTTTGATAAGTTTTCTGAAATCATTCGTCTATTTTATAAATTGTTAATCCACTGCGCATTTTTGGCTCAATGTAGGTAGACTTTGGCGGCATAATGGCGTTTTCATCGGCAACTGCTTTTAGTTGTTCCATGGTTACAGGATAGAGCAGAAAACCTACCTGATTAACACCAGAATTTACAGAATGTTCTATGGCTAAGATTCCGTCTTCACCACTTTGAAAAGATATATTTTCATCCGTTGTTAAGTCATGTATTCCAAGTACAGGGGAGAGGATGTATCTCGTTAGTATTTCAGCGTCTATACTACTTACAGCATCTAATTTACTGTGTTTGTCAACTCTTAATCTCAGTCTAAACCAAGTTCTGTCAATAAACATGTGAATGTCATGCAATTGTTCTGGAGGTTTTGGTCTTTTAAGCTCTTCAACTTCGAAGTGCGTTTCCACCAGATCCAAAAGGCTACTTTTTGAATGTCCGTTCAAGGTATTGCACAAACGGTTAAAAGGCATTATATTTAAACGTTCTTCATCGATAAAAAAGCTCAGGAAAGAAGTGTAATTTTTATCGGCATGATAATCTCCCTTTGCTGCAATTAAATCATGTAATCTAACAGATGATGCAGATCTGTGATGTCCATCGGCAATATAACAAGTTTCTATTTTATCATAGGCTTCCTGAATTTGCAATAGTTCCTCTGCTGTTGTTATCCATAATTCATGGGTGGATTCATCCGTTGTAGCAAATTCATATTCAGGACGTTTTTTAGTGATTTCTGCCAGTACTAAATCTAGTTCTTCGCTCTTCTTGTGACTTAACAAAACGGGTTCTGCATTAAAACCTACGATATCTAAATAATTCGTAAACATGGCCTCGCGTGAAGCAAGAGTAGCCTCATGTTTCTTGATCTTATTTTCTTTGTATTCTTGAACACTAGCCCCACCAATTACGCCTAAATAGGAGTGGTTGGGTGTGGATTGCCGGTATACATATAAGGCTTTCTCTTCATCTTGTTTCAATATTCCTCTTGCGGAAAATTCTTCATACTTGTCTTTGACCTTTAAAAAACGCTCTGGCGTGTTGGGTAAAGTTCTGGTATTATCGTTTTCAAAAAATTCGGGATGAATAATATGAATAAAAGAGAATGGATTAGATTCTAATTTGGCTTCTAGAATCGAATGTTTATAGGTTGATACTGCTCGAGAAGCCACTAAGTGAGCTTTACTTCGAACTGGGCGTATGGCTTTAAAAGCTTTAATTTTGGTCATAGTTTAAACATTTCAGATTTGCTTAAGTCTGCAAGATGAACAAAGATAAAAATTTGTTTGAATCACTGTCGAATTATCCCCTGTTCTAAATTTTTTTAATCAAATCCTGTGCACTGCCCATTCTTTTTATGAGTGAGTGCTTGTAAATCTTTTTTAAGCTGTAACTTTGCAGCATGAAGACAAAAACGCTGAAGAAAAACAAAGTGAACGTTGTCACTTTAGGGTGTTCAAAGAATATATATGACTCAGAAGTGTTAATGGCACAGTTGAAAGCTAATAAATTCGAGGTAGAACATGAAGCAAAACAAGATGATTCTGAAATTGTAATCATCAATACATGTGGATTTATAGATAATGCAAAGCAAGAATCTATTGATACTATTTTACGCTATGCACAAGCAAAAAAGGAAGGGCAAGTTGATAAGGTTTACGTAACAGGATGCTTGTCTCAGAGATATAAAGAAGATTTGGAGCAAGAAATTCCAGAGGTAGACGCTTATTTTGGTACACGTGAATTGCCACGTATGTTGAAAACATTAAAAGCGGATTACAAACATGAATTGGTTGGAGAGCGACTGCTAACAACACCTTCTCATTATGCATATTTTAAAATTGCAGAGGGATGTGATCGACCTTGTTCTTTCTGTGCTATTCCGATTATGCGTGGTGGACACAAGTCTACACCTATTGAAGATTTAGTGAAGCAAGCAGAAGGCTTAGCAGTAAAAGGGGTTAAAGAATTGATGTTGATTGCTCAAGATTTAACATATTATGGATTAGATTTATATAAGAAACGCGCTTTAGCAGAATTGGTAGACCGTTTAGCTGATGTGGAAGGAATAGAATGGATTAAATTGCATTATGCATTCCCAACAGGTTTCCCAATGGATGTGTTAGATGTAATGAAAAATAGAAGTAACGTATGCAATTACTTGGATATGCCATTGCAACATGGTTCAACAAGAATGTTGAAAGCCATGAGAAGGGGAACAACGCGTCAAAAAACAGAGCAGCTAATCGCTGATATTCGAGACAGAGTTCCTGGTATAGCAATAAGAACTACTTTGATTGCTGGGTACCCTGGTGAAACAGAGGCAGATTTTCAAGAAATGTATGATTGGGTTGAGAAATCAAGGTTTGAACGTTTAGGTATCTTTACTTATTCGCATGAGGAGAACACTCACGCTCACAATTTTGAAGACGATGTGCCTGCAGCTTTGAAGCGTGAACGTGCTGATGCGATTATGGAACTACAATCTGGAATTAGCTATGATTTAAATCAAAAGCACATTGGTCAAGTAAGAAAAGTTCTATTTGATAGGGCGGAAGGCGAGTATTTTATAGGGAGAACAGAATTTGACTCTCCAGAGGTAGATAATGAGGTTTTGATTAAAGCAAAAGATAACTATGTTAGAATTGGCGATTTTTCACCGATTTTAATTACTGCAGCAGATCATTATGATTTATATGGTAAGTTAGCAGACTAGTTTTAAAGGTTATTATATACAAACAAAAAAGGCGCAATTAAATTGCGCCTTTTTTGTTTGAAGAAGTATTAGTCTACTTCTTCAATTTTTCTATGTTTTGATCTATAAAATCAGAAACAGCATCAGTTATTACTACCTTGTTGCCAATGTATAATTGGTCAGCGTAACTTTTAACAATAAGTTTCCAATCCATACCCTCTTTTATTTCGTCTTTGTTTGTAAGTAATTTTTCTGACACTTGATTGTATAAAAAATCTAATGATAAACTCACGAGATACTTTTTTAGTTCAAAATCGCCCGAAAATCCTTGATCAACTTCTTTCTCTACTTTTTTCTCCAAGAAACTAAATAGATTACTCGGTTTTAAGTAAGATTTTATGTTGGTATCAAGAGATGCTTTGGCCAGAAGAACTTCCGCTTCAATGCGCTGTTCTTCTAAAAGTAAATCCTCGTAGGTTTGAATTGTTTTCATAGTTTCTTTGTCATTATACGTGTGAAAATGTTTAATAAATAATGAAGGGTATGTTTGTTAAAAATACGCATCAAGAGAATAGCCAGAAAAGGGATGGCTCCCACAATTAAGAAGCCTAATGCATAACTTTCTAGTACACCACCTAAGTAGATTGCTAAAGCGAAACCAAAGAATGCTAATCCCATCATCATTAAAATGATTTTAAGAAATCCGTAAGTAGCGTTTGCTAAAACAGCTGTAACTTTTTTGATTCCTCTGACCTTAATTAGGGCCCAACTAGATTCTAATAACTTTTTGGCTTCTTGCAATCCTTCTTCAGTGGTTTTATTTCCCATGATTTTCTTTAGTAGTTAATAATTCTGATATGTAGTTTATGATTTCAACTGTGCTTTTTTTAAAAGCTCATCACTTTTTTCAACTACTGCATCTTTAGCAGTGTTTAATGCTTCTTTGGTTGCATCTGTTGCTTCACCAAATTTTTGTGCTATTGCATCACGGGTTTCTTTTCCACTAGCTGGTGCTAATAATAATGATACTCCTGCTCCTACAACTGCTCCTGCTAATGCTGCTACGATTATTTTTGATTTTTCGTCCATAATAATTTTTGTTTTTTTATTTGTTAATATCTGTTTCAATAAAGGTAGGGATTTACTAAAGTTATTCAAAGTTTGAAATCATAAAAAAAATTAAAATGGCGATTGTGTTTCCAATTGAGAACCAGTTGTTAAAAAGCCTTAATTTTAGTCTTGATTTAAGATCTCTTAATTTTCGATGCAGTATAGATTGATGTTTAATTTAAATGTTTATCGGGAACTTTTCCCCTCTCACTTGAAATATGAACCTAGCTTAATGTCATCCTGAAGCGAATTTCTTTTTTCAACTGGTTGGAAATAGAAATTTGCAAAGGATCTTGTCAGTTCACCGCTGAATCACATTATGCTAGGGTTAGATATATTTACTGGTAAAGTATCGGATAGGCATTTTAATTTATTTATGAACAGCTTTTATTTTGTCAATCTCGGATCACCTGCAACACTTAGTTTTTTAGATTGAATCACTTTCATACTGCAAAAACCAAATCGCTCTGTAATTTCTCCATAACAACCATAAATTCCCATCCCCGTGATTGGATATTGATGAACAACATCCGTAAAATGAACTGCATCAAAGTAATTGCCTTCCTTGTCAATGAAAGTACTCAAGCGCATTAATTTCCCCTGAGATGTTTTGTTGAAACGGGTATTTACTAATTTCCCATATAAAAGCACTTTTTTATTGACATATTGATTCATTTCCTTGGCTTTTATATGGGGTTTAAATTCTTCGGTTGTCAAAGAAAAGTAATCATGAATGGTAAAATCTAGCAACTCCATTTCATCATAAACATCCTCTAACCAGTGAGAATTCAATTGGGGAATTATAAAGTCTTGATTCTGCGCACGAAATAGTTGTTTCTGTTCCTGAACTTGTCGTTGTTTTGTTGCGTTTAGTCTAAAAGTAGCTTTCCAGAGCAGTTCTGTTTTTGGTGTTGAAACAAAACGAAAGGCATTAATGCGAATTAAAATGGTGATTTGCTCTATTGATATACTGACGCGGTCCATAAAATCATCTAAAGACTTGAATTTTCCATAAACTTGTCTTTCATTTAAAATCCGTTGAATAACCAGTTGCTCTAAGCTCTTTAAATAGCCAAAGCCCAAGTAAATGGTTTTGCCGATTACTCTATTTACATGTTCACTGTTATTAATGCAAGGCAATTCGATTTTTGCACCACGCATTTTAGCTTCGTGAATATAATGTTCAACAGAATAAAATCCGCCGCCATTGTTTAGCACGGCTACCATAAATTCGATAGGATAATAACATTTTAAGAATAAACTTTGGTAGCTTTCTACTGCATAAGATGCCGAGTGACCTTTAGCAAACGCATAACCTGCAAAGCTTTTGATCTGGTTCCAAATTTCGAAAATCAACTTATCGTCATGGCCTTTTTTTCTGCTGTTGGCAATGAATTTGTCTTCCACAGCTTTAAATTCCGCAGCAGAACGTGATTTTCCGCTCATTCCTCTCCTCAGCACATCTGCTTCACCTAGAGTGAGATCTGCAAACTTATTCGCTACTTTCATCACGTCTTCTTGATATACCATCACACCATAAGTTTCTGGCATAATTTCCAGTAAAATGGGATGGGCTTCTTTTCTTTTTTCAGGGAATCTGTGCCTTTTGATAAATTCATCTTTCATTCCTGAACCAGAAACACCAGGTCTAACAATAGAACTCGCAGCGACTAAACCAATGTAATCTTCCGTTTGTAGTTTCTGCATTAGTCCACGCATGGCAGGAGATTCTACATAATAAGCTCCAATTGCTCCGCCTGTTTTTAAAAGATTATTGATGTTTTCATCCTTTTTAAAACGCTCAACGTCTGTGATGTCAATTGCTGGAGCATTCGGGTTATTTTTTTTAATTATTGCTAAAGCGTCTTTAATCTTCGCTAAACCACGCTGACCCAAAATGTCAAATTTGAAAATACCGACATCATCAGCAATATTCATGTCGAATTGAACCGTCGGAAAACCCTTAGGAGGAAGAC
This sequence comes from Brumimicrobium oceani, assembly GCF_003143775.1. Classification (GTDB taxonomy): domain Bacteria; phylum Bacteroidota; class Bacteroidia; order Flavobacteriales_D; family Crocinitomicaceae; genus Brumimicrobium; species Brumimicrobium oceani. The sequence continues at coordinate 323,154 of NZ_QFRJ01000001.1, forward strand.
TTGTGGCGGAATAGTAATGAACTGGTTTGTCTAAAATTAAAACTCCGGCAGAATGTACACTCACATAATTGGGGAAACCTTCAATTAACTTTCCGTATCTTAAAACAAGTTTAGAAATATCATCAAGTTCACCTTTTTTAGTGCCTTTACTCAGTTTATCGATTTCTTCTTTGGGTAGTCCAAATACTTTTCCCAATTCCCTCACAACCGCTCTGTATTTAAAAGTAACGTAAGTCGCCATTAGCGCTACATTGTCGAAACGATCAAAAATATATTGCGTAACGGTATTTCTATCCTTCCACGAAAAATCAATATCAAAATCGGGTGGGGAAGCCCTAAAAGGATTGATGAATCTTTCGAAATATAAATCCAATTCTACGGGGTCTACATCTGTGATTCCAATAATATAAGCTACGATACTGTTTGCGCCACTTCCTCTTCCCACATGGAAGAAGTTGTTCCTTTTTGCATATTGAATGATGTCGTAATTGATTAAGAAAAAGGAAACGAATTTTAATTCGATAATGACTTTCAATTCTTTTTGAAGTCTATCCAATACTTTTTGGCTCGGGTTTTTATAACGTTCGTGAATTTTTTCATCACACAAATCCAACAGCATTTTGCAATCTTCTTCAAAACTGTTTAGGTATAAGTTTTGATTTTGATTTTCACGTTCATCATCAAAGCCAAAATAGACATTACACGCCTTGAGTAATTTCTCAGTATTTGAAATGATAAAAGGAAACTCTTTGAAATACGCTTTCAGTTCAGATTTAGAATGCATTTTATCGCTTTGCAAACATTCTTCGGAAGTGGGGAGTTTACTCAATAAAGTATTGTTGTCAATTGCTCTAAGTAATCGGTGTGCATTGAAATCCTTTTTATCTCTAATGGTAACTTGCTGCTGAATGACTAGCTTATCTTCAAATTTTCTCACGTAGGAAAACCGGAGTTTATTTATTTCAGCAATAGAAACACCGATAAATTCATGTTCTGAAAATGTGTTGAGATTGAGTTCTAGAACTTTCTCAAAGGGATAGATAATAAAAACATCTTCTAGTTTTTTTGGTTTTTCAGGAATAGCTGTTTTAGATTCTAAAAAAGAGGACAAATAACGATTGATGTTTTCAAAACCAGTATTGCTTTTTGAAAGTGCCACAAATTGCTGCTTATTCCCATTTCTAAAATCGACACCAATTACTGGTTTTATATTCAGTTTTTTTGCTTCCTGTATAAAATTCATACAAGCAGAAGTATTGTTGATGTCGGTTAGCGCAATTGAATTCATACCATTATCGATTGCCAAATGCAGCAATTCGATTTCGGAGAAAGTTCCGTAACGCAAAGAATAATATGTGTGACAATTAATGTACATGTTTTTAATGTCTCCTGTGTGCTAAAACCAAAGGCGGTTCACCATTAAATGGATTTTTAAATCTCCCGATGGTTTTTGCGCCCATGGAAGATGCTCTCATAATACTTAATTCACCATATTTATCACGAACGGCATCCATGGCATTGTAGAGTTTGAGCATCTGTTCGGTATCATCAAAAAGATTGATTTGATAATTTCCACTTACAATGTCGGAAACCTTTACACCGACCAATCGAATGAGTAATCTTCTTTGATATAATTGCTTGAACAACTCTAAAACCTTAGGAATAATAATATGGTCGGCACTTGTGTATGGAATCTTTATTTGCTTGTTGTAAGTATTAAAATCGGAATATCTAATTTTCACACTAATTGTTCCTGCTAGTTTATTCCCTTTTCTTAATTGATAAGCTAAATTCTCTGCCATTGCGAAAATGGTTGTTTTTAGTTTTACCATATCAATGGTGTCTTTATTGTAAGTTCTTTCGGTAGATAAGGATTTGCGTTCATGGAAAGCAACAATAGGTTGATGGTCGATTCCATTTGCGCGCTTCCAAATTGTTTTTCCATTTTTACCTAAAACACTAATCAGCATTTCGACAGGCATTTCTTGAACAACTTTTACTTTATCTACACCAAGATTTCTTAAAATAGTGTAGGTTTTTGTTCCCACTGAAGGTATTTTTTTAATAGACAAAGGTGCCAGGAAGTCTTTTTCAAATCCTGCATTGATGAGTAATTGGTTGTTTGGTTTTGCTTCGCCAGTGGCTACTTTAGAAACAATTTTGTTTTGTGACATTCCAAATGAAATCGGTAATCCACTTTCTTTGATAATGCGCTGACGTAATTCAGAAGCGTATTTGTAACTCCCAAAAAAAGCGTCCATTCCAGAAAGGTCTGCATAGAATTCATCAATACTGGCTTTTTCAAAAAGAGGAACACTTTCCTTAATGATATCTGTAACGATATTGGAGTATTTGGAATAAGTACCTGTATTTCCTCGAATGATAATTGCTTCTGGACACAATCTTCTCGCAATCTTCATGGACATACCTGAATGTACACCAAATCTTCTTGTTTCATAACTACAAGCTGCCACAACACCTCTGTCTCCAGTACCACCAACCAATAGCGGTTTTTTTTGTAATTTACTATCAATCAGTCGTTCGCAGGAAACGAAGAAGGTGTCTAAATCGAGATGTAAAATATTCTTGCTCATAGTGCAAAATTAGCTACAAATCCGTACATTTGTTGCTCAATATTGTAGCATTATGAATAATTTATCGAAAAACATAAAACATTTAAGACGATTAAAGAAGTTAACACAAGAGGTTTTAGCGGAGGAATTATCTGTAACGAGATCAAGAATAAGTTCTTATGAAGAGAACAGATCTTCGCCCACAATTGAGTTTTTGATTGACTTTTCGACCTATTTTAAAATTCCAATTGACATTATCATCAAAAATGATTTAACAAAAGCGAAAGATGTTTCATTTATAGAAGTGGGAGATAAAAGGGTTTTGTTTCCGATTACCGTAGATAGTGACAATGAGAATTTAATCGAGGTGATCTCTTCGAAAGCATCTGCCGGATATTTATTAGGATATGACGATCCAGAATATATTGAGCAATTAGAGAAGATAAAACTCCCATTCTTACCTACAGGAAAACACAGGGCTTTTCCCATCAAAGGAGATTCTATGTTACCGATGAAAGATGGTTCTTATGTAGTGGCAGAATTTGTGGAAAATATCAAAGAAGCAAAAAGTGGTCTGTCCTATATTGTAGTCACAAAAGACGACGGAATGACGTATAAAAGACTGGAAAACCAGGTAGAGGAGAAGCAAACTTTTTTACTGAAGCCAGATAATCCGAGTTACCCACCTTACGAAGTGCCTGTTTCCGAAGTTTTAGAATTGTGGAAATTTACGTGTAGCATCAATACACAAGAATATGAGGAACACGAGTTGAAATTAAGTAGTATTATTCAGATGTTTAATGGGTTGGGAGTGGAGTTGGAGGCTTTGAAGAAGAGTTTGGGGTAGATTTTACCGCTGAGGGTGTTTTTTACCGCGGAGGGCGCAGAGATTTCGCAAAGTTCATAACGCGTTTTCTCAGCATTCATAACACCAAAAAGTTTTCTCCGCGAAATCTTAGCGTCTTCTGCGGTTAATTTTAAAGCTTATTCGCAACACGTCGTATCCCTTGTTTTAATAAAAGAACATTAAAATTGATTAATAATCCCAATTTATAATTTCCCAGCCTTAAATATGTGATTGTTTGCGCCATGTGGAGATCATTTAAACCCTCTACACTTTTAAGTTCAATGACGACTTTGTTTTCAACTAATAAATCAATCCTGTAGCCACAATCGAGTTTCACTTCTTCAAACACAAGAGGGATCGGCTTTTCTTCCGCTACTTTTAGTCCTTCTTTTTTTAATTTGTAAAACAGACATTTTTGATAAGTACTTTCTAGTAATCCTGGGCCTAAAGCCCGATGGACTTCAATTGCGCATCCGATTATTTTGGTTGCTATTTCATTTTTTGACATAATTTAAGGTGATTAAGGTTAATATTTAAACCGTAAAACGGTCCACTCTAAACTAAGATAATGAAATATATGAATTTAAAAAGTGCATTCAGCAGAAAGATAGCTTTAACAATTTTAACCGCAGTGGATGTTTACCGCGGAGGGCGCAAAGATTTCGCAAAGTTCATAACGCGTTTTCTCAGCGTTCATAACACCAAAAAGTTTTCTCTGCGAAATCTCTGCGAAATCTCCGCGTCCTCCTATGTTTGTAATTCAATATATTTGAAGATAAATAAGATGAAAAGGAATGAGAGCTAATTTGTGTCCAAACAACCTTAAAGGTATGTTCACGCAAAGAAATTGCCTCATTCCTTCTCAATTTCTTAGAGTTTGAACAGAATGTAAGGAATACTGCAATGTGGTGTATCCAGAATGACCGATCAGGAGAAAAAACGGAGGGAAATGATTCATCTTATTCTAATATTAATTAAAAATTCATATTATGGATATTGTAAAACAAGCAGTAGGCATTGATGTTTCTCAAAAGGAACTAGTGGTTTGTTTAGGTAGAATGGATTCAGATTTTACACCAGAACTCTACGCTCACAAGGTGTTTAATAATACTGAACATGGCTTTAAAACATTATTGCTTTGGGTTAAAAAACACACTTTAGAGTCTGTTAAACTTCGTTTTGTGATGGAAGCTACTGGAGTGTATCATGAGTCTTTTGCTTACTTTCTAGATGAAAAAGGTTATGAATTAAGCGTAGTTTTACCCAATAAGATCAGTAATTATATTCGTTCGTTTAACTTAAAATCAAAAAATGATAAATCTGATTCTAGGGCTATTGCAATGTTTGGGTTGAAAAGAAAACTTGACAGTTGGAATAGGCCTAAACCAATTTATAGAGAGATGAAGCAGCTTACTCGGGAACGAGATCAAGTACTTCATGAACGAACAATGGTTAAGAATCAACTACATGCAGAAAAAGTAGAAGCTCACCCTAACAAGCGTTCAATAGAGCGTTTAAACGAACGAATTAAACTTTTAAATAGTCAAGAAAAAGAAATAAAAACAGAAATAAGTGATTTAATAAAGACGGATAATTTGATTCTTGAAATAGTTGGCATCATCTGTACCATACCAGGAATAGGCTTGGTAACCGCAGCAATTATTCTAGCTGAAACCAATGGTTTTGAATTGATCAAAAATAAAAGACAATTAGTTAGTTATGCTGGATTAGATGTAAGAGAGAGGCAGTCTGGAACCTCAATAAATGGTAAAGCTCGAATAACGAAAAGAGGAAATAAACATTTAAGAAAAGCACTATACTTTCCAGCATGGACCGCAATAAGACATGATGAAAGATTTAAATTAACCTTTAGTAGACATGTGTCAAAACACGGTATAAAAATGAAGGCAGGAGTTGTAATACAAAGAAAGCTACTAGAATTGGTGTTTGCCTTGTATAAAACGAGAAAACCTTATGATAAAGAATATTTAAATGAATATGAAGAAGGTATGGAGAACAAAGTAGCTGTAGTATAAAAAATCAGAGGGTGGATTTATGAAAAAATCCTACCCTCTTAATAGGCTAGCTCAAAACTGCCATGAAAACAAATTTACGTAAAAAAAGCTAATGAAAATTTGTTTTCTAACACAGAATCTTTGCAGTAAAAAAAACACGCCCTTTGCGGTTAGATACACCCTAAATAACCACCCGAGTAGAATACTTCAACTCCTCCAACACAATCTGAGATTCAATATCACTAATGTTAGAAATCGAAGCCACATCATTCACCAAGAAGTCACGGTATTCTTTAATGTTGGAAAACCTAGCCTTTGCCAAAAAGTCATAAGAGCCAGAAATATGATAAAATTCAGTGATTGAAGCTAATGACTCCATTTGTTGAACGAATTCCGTTCGTTTGGAAGCGTGGTGGTCTTTCACAGTAAGGTTTAAGAATACTACAATGGATTTTCCAAGTAAATCAGCATCCAATAACGCAACATATTCTTTTATATAGCCCGCTTTTTCCAACTTTTTTATCCTTTCGTAGATCGGTGTTGTGGTTAATGAGAGTTCAGAAGCCATTTCTTTTGCCGTTTTTAAACAGTCCGTTTGGAGAATTTCAAGGATTCTTTGATCTATACTATCCATGTTTAGTTATTTTAACTACAAATATACAGTATAACAGTAAAATATACTAACTTTTATCTATTAGTATTTTATATCACTTTTTTGAATCAAATTTGCAGCGATTTAATCTTTTAATAAGATGAGATTTTTTAACCAATTTTTTTTCTGAAATAAAAAATGAAAAACAAATATCAAGATTTAATAGAGCAAACGTTCGACTTTCCACAAGAGGAGTTTAGCGTTGAAAATGGTGAATTGTCATACAGAGGAATTGACATGAATGCGTTGATTGAAAAATATGGAACTCCTTTTCGTTTTACTTATCTTCCTGTAATTGGAAAGCAGATTGAACGTTGTCGTAATTGGTTTCATTCAAGCATGAAAAAGCAAGATTACAAAGGGAAGTACGAATATTGCTACTGTACGAAAAGTTCACATTTTAACTTCGTATTGGAAGAGTGTACAAAACACAAAACCAATATTGAAACGAGTTCAGCTTTTGATATCGATATTTTAATTGCTTTACACAAAAAAGGAAAGCTAGATAAAGACACTTATGTTTTGTGCAACGGATACAAGACGGAAGTTTATATTAAGAAAATCAAAGAATTATTGGAATTGGGCTTTACGAAAGTGATTCCTGTAATTGATAACTTTCAAGAATTTGATATTCTAGATGAACAAATTGATCAAGAATTAGAAATCGGAATTCGTATTGCATCTGAGGAAGATCCAAAATTTGAATTCTATACTTCTCGTTTGGGAATTGGATATAAAGATGTTGTTTCATTCTACAACTGGAAATTAAAAGATCACAAGAAATTTAAACTTTCAATGTTGCATTTCTTCGTGAATACAGGAATTCGTGATAATGCATACTACTGGAACGAGTTGCACAAATTCGTAAGCGTATATGAAAACTTGATTAAGAATGACGCAGATATTACTTATTTGAACGTTGGAGGAGGATTCCCAGTGAAAAACACTTTGGCTTTCGATTTTGATTATGAATATTTGGTTGATGAAATTATAGGACAAATTAAAATGTCGGCTGACCATGTAGATGCACGTCACCCAGATATATTCACGGAATTTGGCTCTTTCACAGTGGCTGAAGCAGGAGGAATGGTGTACACTATCTTGGATCAGAAAAAGCAAAACGACAGAGAGAAATGGAATATGATCAATAGTTCTTTCATGACAACCCTTCCAGATGCTTGGGCAATTAGTAAACGTTTTATCATGCTACCAATCAACCGTTGGAATGAGAAATACGAACGTGTTTTCTTGGGTGGATTAACATGCGATAGTGATGATTATTATAACTCAGAACAACATACAAACGCAATTTATTTACCGGTTTATAATAAGAAAGAACCAATGCACGTTGGGTTTTTTAACTGTGGAGCGTATCAAGAATCAATTTCAGGTTACGGGGGAATTAAGCACTGTTTGATTCCAAGTCCAAAACACATTTTATTGAGTCATGATGAAAACGGAAAATTAGTAGATGAACTATTTGCTCCACAACAAACAAGTGAAGAAATGCTTAAAATCTTAGGATACTAATGAGAACATTTGCAGGAATCCCTGAAGAATTAGGGAAATTAGAAAACGCAGCGGTAGTGATTATCCCTGTGCCTTATGACGGAACTTCGACCTACGGGAAAGGTGCCGACAAAGGATTTGAAGCTTTAATGGACGCTTCAGAAAATATGGAATTGTACGATATTGAAACAAATTCTGAGGTGTATGAAAAAGGAATTTTCGTTGCTCCAGCAGTTACAGAGGACAAATCACCAGAATTAATGTGCGACGCAGTAGAAAAAGCTACTGATGAATATTTAGAGACAGGGAAATTTGTAAGTCTTTTTGGTGGTGAACATTCCATTTCTATTGGAGCGATTCGTTCATTTAAAAAGAAATACGAGAATCTTACGGTTTTACAATTGGATGCGCACTCAGATTTACGTCCAGAATTTCATGGTTCAGCTTGTAATCATGCTTGTGCAATGCATGCCGCTTCAAAAAACACGAATTTAGTTCAAGTTGGAATTCGCAGTATGGATTCAGTAGAATTACCATTCGTAAACGAAGACAACTTCTTTGATATGTATCGCATTAACTCCACTTCTAATTGGATGGATGAGGTATTAGATCAACTAGGAGAAGAAGTGTATTTGACAATTGATTTGGATGTTTTTGATCCTTCAATTATGCCATCCACAGGCACACCAGAGCCAGGCGGATTGTATTGGTACGATGTAATTACTTTGGTAAGAAGAGTAGTAGAAGAAAAAAACTTAGTTGGTTTTGATATTGTTGAATTGGCTCCAGTAGAAGGAGTGCCAGCGCCAGATTTCATGGCAGCAAAATTATTATATAAAACATTAACTTATAAATTTAATTCATAATGGGAAAAGTTAGAGAATTTATTGAATACAATTACAGACATTTTAACGCTGCAGCACTTGTAGATGCTGCGAAAGGATACGAAAAACACCTTGACGAAGGAAAGAAAATGTTGGTTTCACTTGCTGGTGCGATGAGTACGGCCGAATTAGGGATTTCTTTGGCAGAAATGATTCGCCAAGATAAAATTCATATGATTTCAACTACAGGAGCAAACTTGGAGGAGGATTTAATGAATCTAGTAGCGCACAACAGTTACAAGAGAATTCCAAATTACCGTGACTTAACACCACAAGACGAGTGGGATTTATTGGAAAACCACTTGAATCGCGTAACTGACACATGTATTCCTGAGGAAGAAGCATTTCGTCGTTTGCAAGATCACGTTTTTAAAGTATGGAAAGATGCAGAAGACAAAGGAGAACGTATGTTCCCTCATGAATTCTTGTTTAAACTAGTGAATTCAGGAGTTTTAGAGCAGTATTATGAAATTGACCCTAAAAACTCTTGGATGCTTGCAGCAGCGGAGAAAAACTTACCAATTGTTGTTCCAGGTTGGGAAGATTCAACCTTAGGAAACATTTTCGCTTCTTATTGTATCAAAGGAGAATTGAAGGCTTCCACGATGAAATCAGGAATTGAGTACATGATGTGGTTGGCAGATTACTATACAAACAATGCTGGAGAGGAAGGAATTGGTTTCTTCCAAATCGGTGGAGGAATCGCAGGAGATTTCCCAATTTGTGTTGTGCCAATGTTAGCGCAAGATTTGGAGCGCGAGGACACACCATTCTGGAGTTATTTCTGTCAAATTTCAGATTCTACTACAAGTTTTGGTTCGTATTCAGGAGCAGTTCCAAATGAGAAAATCACTTGGGGGAAATTGAGTATTGACACGCCTAAGTTTATTATTGAATCGGATGCAACGATTGTAGCGCCTTTGGTATTTGCATATTTGTTGGATCAGTAGATTTAGGATTTAGGATTTCACCACATTGTAGAGACGAACGGCCGTTCGTCTCTACAATGTGGTGAAATGATTCTAAATAAAAAAACACATCAATCCATTTATAATCCGAGAAAATCTTAGATTGGAGATTTGCGCCATAGATTTATCGAGTTTCTATTTTCTGTAATGGTTTCTAGTTGTTTTTTAGTTGCGACTGGACCTTTCAAAAGTAATTCCTCAAGAATTGAATCTGACTTTTCAGTCATTTTTCCTTTTTCAATTTCATTCAGAAGTTTATTCAACTGATTTTTAGGTAGTGTTTTTACTATTTTCACTAATTGATTAAATCCTATTTTTACTTGAACTTCCATATTATCAAATATATGAAAAAATCTTGTTTCCAATTGAAATCCACAATCTATGTCTAATTAGAAGTTGTGTTTCAGTTTGTTATAGTCCCTATGATACGGCAATAAATATAATTTATTGCCAAATCATAGTGAATTTTTTGTATATTTGTCGAAACACATTATCATCGAAAACAACACATTACATATAGATCAACTAAAAAGTTCTTTCAATAAGATTGACAAAATCACTATTCAAGATTTATTTGATTTCTATAATCAGTTTGAAGACAGCATCAAACGTACAACTATTGACTGGAGAATACATCAACTTACAGAAAAAGGTATTTTACATAGAATTTCTAGAGGTGTTTACTCGGTTTCTGAGAGGGAAGTGGAAAAATTTGAACCAGAGGTGAGTCAATCTTTAAAACAGCTTTCAAGAATGGTGCTGAAAAAGTTCCCATTCATAGATGTTTGCTTATGGTCGACTAGGTGGCTAAACGAATTCATGCTTCACCAACCAGGAAAGTTTTATACAATTCTCGAAGTAGAAAATGATGCAATGGAGGCAGTCTTTTACGAATTAAGTGCTAAAAGGAAAGATGTCTTTCTTAATCCTTCGGAAGAAATAATGAATAAATATGTCATTAATGCAAAAGAGCCTATACTGATTATTAAACTCGTTACAGAGGCACCAACAACTAAAGTAGGTAGTGTAAAAACCTCAACTTTAGAGAAAATCCTTGTGGATATTCAATGCGAACCAGCTGTTTACGCTACTTTTCAAGGTGCGGAAATGAATAATATCTATCAAAACGCCTTTGAGAAATATCATTTAAATGAAGTAGGAATGTTGCGTTATGCAAAAAGAAGGGGAAGAAAAGAAAAAATTAAGACATTGATAGGTAGTTTGGAAAAATAGCAGTAACTTGTTGTAAGTACCTAAATCAAAAACATGATACATAAGGATTCATTATCAGAAGATTGGATAGTTGGAATTGCGAAAAAATATAATGCTGACCCTATTTTAGTAGAAAGGTGATTCGTGCGCTATATCTTTTGGAACTACTGCAAAAAGCTGAAATTGACTTTGTATTTAAAGGAGGAACGGCACTGATGTTGTTGCTTTCAGAACCAAAAAGATTTTCTATTGATATCGATATTATTATTTCGGAAAAGCTCCACAGAATAGAAGATGTCTTTTCTATCTTAATCCAAGAATCAGAGTTTATTCATTTCAAAGTTGATAAAAGAACAGATCTTTCGAAAATTGAAAAAGCGCATTATAAATTCTATTACAAGCCCGTTACAAACTCTAGATCAAAGGAAGAATATATACTGTTAGATATTCTTTATGAGAAAAGTCACTATGGTAAATACATTCAAGGAATCGAGGTTACTTCCGTATTTATTAAGTCAATACATGAAAATATAACTGTAAAAATGCCAATTTCTGAAGCGATTTTAGGTGATAAGTTAACGGCATTTGCACCAAGAACAACAGGTATTCCCTATTATAGAAATAAAGAAATTGAAATTATTAAGCAATTATTTGATATTGGAAATCTATTTGACATTGTGGAGAATATTGAGGCTGTCTCTATGGTCTTCAATCAATTTGCAAAAACAGAATTAGCTTATCGTAATATTTCAGATTGTACTCCACTAGACGTGCTGAAAGATATTTACGAAACCTCTTTGGTTATTTCTACTAGGGGAATGGGAGGAATTGGCAATTTTGAGGAACTTCAAAAAGGTATTCGGAACATTAAGAACTTTATTTTTTCCGAAACCTTCCATTTGGAACGAGCAATGATACTTGCTTCTAAAGCTGCCTATCTTTCTGCAATCATTCAATCGAGAACCGAAGATATTTCTCGTTTTTCTTCACCTTTAGAAATTGTATCATGGAAAATAGAACAACCCTTTGAAACAAAATTGAATAAGCTTAAAAAGACTAACCCTGAGGCTTTCTTTTATTGGTATAAGGCCTATGAATTGGTGAGGTAAATTTAAACAGCAATTCTTCAAGGAGTGATTTTGATTTTTTAGTCATTTAACCTATTCCAAATCCGCCCTATTTCTTCTTAATAAACCCTTGCAAATTCAAACCACCTAGCAATCGATCCAAATCATGGCGAAATCCTAAAATAAAAGTTCAAATTACCAATGAAAAGCTCAAAGAGCTAAAAGGCAAAAACAAAAAAGTACGCAGCGGAGAACTGCGTACTTAATTTAAGTTTTAATCTTCATTTAAAACTATCTATTCGAAATTGCATACCGTTTTGATTTAGGAGGTAAGCAGGGCGTTCCTTTCATAAAACACCTTTGTTGAATAGCAAGAGGTTTTCGTAATTTTTATGCTTTTGGGATAACCGCATCATTTAAGAGTTGAAATTCCAAAGATCATGTCTCCAATTTTTTTCTGAATTGCTTTTCCTAGCTTAACGCTACCGCATTCTTTACCTCAATCGAAGTAAAGGACCTAGATTCTCCAGTCTTTGATAAGTACTTTCTGGTAACTAATTTCCCAGTAATTGCCATCTGAGTTCCTTTCTTTCCTGATTTTGCAATATAATTTGCCGTGGGTCCCCAAGCATGGATGTTGTGCCAAAATGTTTTGTCTTTTTTTGTTCCATTTTTATCAACATAGCGTTCATTGGTTGCCAAGGTGAAACGTACTTTTTTTGCACCACTTTCAAAATTTGTGATTTCTGGATCGATGCCTATATTTCCGATTAATTGAATTTGATTTCTCATGATTTCTGATTTTTATGCCCAAACCCCATAGAATAGGGCAGAGCTGAATTAATTTGATTTAACTTTTTTCTATCTGTCCAGTCTTGCTTTAAAGAATGACCAAATCATTGATTTCTATTTCCGTAAAAGACTGCGTTTTGCCTTTGTTCTTGTAGAAACGTGATCTCAATCTTCCTTCGATGGCCAAGGCTTGACCTTTAGCTCCCAATTGCTCTAATATTGGAACCCATTTTCCCCAAGCGGTTATTTTGTGCCAATTCTTGGTGTCTTTGGTGTTTCCTTCTTCATCCAAATAGTTCTCTTTTGTGGACAAAGAGAATTTAGCTATTTTTTTGCCTCCGTCCATTTCAATAAAAGTTGGATCTGATGACATTTGACCGATTAAATTAACGTGATTCATTTGTTGAACTCTCATGATATGATGTGTTTTAAGGTTACTATTTTGTGACAACCAAACATTTTCTGACTGTCCTGTTAAGAGTACCCGAGATTTTCCCGAGTACTCATTAATTTTTCAACTTACCGTTTATTATTTACTTGCTTGAGCTTTGTCTTTGTCGCGGTTCATTAACATAAATTCCCGCAAAGAAATTTCTGTTTTGTAGCGTTTTTCACCTTCTTTCGTCTCATAAGAGTCGTTCACTAACTTCCCTTCCAAAACTATTTCAGTTCCTTTCTTAAGCAGCTTCTCACAAAGCTCTGCGTTTTTTCCCCAGGCTACTACATTGTGCCATGTTGTGTTTTGCACATACTCACCTTTTTTGTCTTTGTACACCTCTTTCGTTGCAACGCTAAAACGTGCTACTGAGTTCTTGTCACCAAATTGTGTGATTGCAGGATCAGCACCTAAATTCCCGATTAAACTAACTGTGTTTCTTAAATTGTTCATGTCTGTAAATTTTAATTAATAATGGTTTGAACATTTTCTCAAGCTGTCTCTCAGCCATCGACACTGCAAAGTTGGGGTAAGCAGCAAACTTTATTTGGTTATTAATCATTTGTTGTCGAATAATAGTCGCTTGTAAGTGGTTATTATCGGTTATAGCATTGATTTCATTGATGTTTTGGGATTAATAGATTTTTGAAGATTTTTGAAAATAAATGAAATAAAATCAAAATACTCAGAAACTAGAGATTGAAATTGGTGACATTAGTGCGGAAGAAACAAAATAAACACCTACATTTTATCATTGATTAGTTATTGCTTTCAGGATTCCCGCTTAAAGAGGTTTGCACACAGGCTTTTTTAAAAATCATTTCAAATAAACTGCATTCACAATTCCAACTTTAAATCGTAATTTTGCACCATGAAATTTGAAGATTATAAAATAGCGAAAGTAATAAAGACTGAAATTAAAAATCTAGGTTGGTCGAGACCTACAGATATTCAGTTTAAGGCCATTCAACCAATTCTAAATGGAGAAGATGTCCTGGCAATTGCGCAAACGGGAACAGGTAAAACAGCGAGTTTCGTGATTCCTATTTTAAATTCAATTCATAATCAATTAGAAAAGAATGATGAGCATTTTGTTCGTGCATTGGTCATGGTTCCCACAAGAGAATTGGCCGAGCAAGTGGAACAGGTTTTCGTTGAAGTAGGGAAGGGCGTTAATGTACGTTCTCGCTCTTTGATGGGAGGAGTTTCGCAAGATGATCAAATCACAGATTTGGACAATGGAATTGATGTGGTGATTTCTACTCCCGGAAGAATGTTTGACTTGATTTCACAAGGAGTTTTGAAAGTTGATCGTTTGCAAACTTTGGTTTTAGACGAAGCCGATCACATGTTGGATTTAGGATTCATTAAAGACATCGAAGATTTAATGCGTCACATTCCTCAAAAACGTCAAACTTTGTTCTTTTCTGCAACGATTGATAAGAAGATTAAGAAAATCGCGTATAATTTGGTGCGAAATGCTATTCGTATTCAGATTTCTCCTAAGGATCCTGTAGCCAAAAACATCGAACATGCGGTGACTTTCGTTGAAATGGACGACAAGCGATTCTTTTTGGAAAATATCATTAAAGAAAACGATGATTTAAAAATAATGGTGTTTGTGCGAACGAAAGTTAGAGCAGAACGTGTGAAAAAAGCAATGGAACGTGTCAACATTGAAGCGGTAACCATCCACGGAGATGTGGAACAAAAAGACCGTTTTAAAGTTTTAGATCAATTTAAAAACAATGAAGTTTCCGTTCTGATTTCAACAGACGTTGCAGCGCGAGGAATCGATATCCCTGGAATTGGAGCGGTAATTAATTATGATTTACCCGAAGAACCAGAAAACTATGTTCACAGAGTAGGAAGAACGGGGCGTGGAAAAGAAAAAGGTGTAGCCATTTCATTTTGTAGCGAAGAAGAAAAGATTCTACTTTCAGCAATTGAAGCCTACAACGGTACTGAAATCGCTGTTTTCGATTTATCAAAAAAAGATTATAGCGCGATTTTGGAAGATTCTGAAGATGGAACAGATAATTGGCGAAAATTAATTGAGGAAGAAGAAAAGAGAACGGGTAAAGGAAATGAATGGTAAAATCAATTATGAATTGCTCAATTACGAATTACGAATTACGAATTTCCTTAACCAGAGATGAACGCTTATAATTAGTTCTTAAAGTAAATCCATTCTGAAAATAGAATGGTAATTAGGGAATTTGAGAGTGAAATAGAATTCTGGGAAACAACCACTAAGCATTTCAGTTGATTTCATTTTTGAATTGATCCAATTTCAAATATTCAACCATTTCTTACTTTATAACTTTCATCCGAAGGATTAAAAATCGAAGTAACCCCAATTCGTAATTCGTAATTATTTCATTCGTAATTGTTAAAATATAAGTAAAAAGCAGCTCCAAAGGAGCTGCTTTTTACTTATATTTTAACCTTCGCAACTCACGCATTCAACCAAGTTCTTAACCACAAACTCTTTTCCAACACTTTGACTTCTTTGGTAATACAAAGTTTTAACGCCTAGTTTCCAAGATTCAATAATTAGTTTATTGATGTCTTTTACTGGTAAATTAGAGGGAATATTTAAATTCAAACTTTGAGACTGGTCAATGAATTTTTGTCTAATCGAAGCTTGTTGAATGATCTCTAATTGACTAATTTCTTTAAATGTTTTGAAAACAGCTTTTTCTTCAGCAGTTAATTCATTCAAATGCTGAATACTTCCTTGATTTAGCATGATGCTTCTCCACGTTTCCTCGTTGTCTAAATCTTTTTCTACTAGTAATTCCTTCAAGTATTTGTTTTTTCTTACAAAGTTACCTTTTGCTAATCCAGCTTTGTAGTAATTACTGCTTAAAGGCTCAATTCCTGGAGAAGTTTGTCCTAAAATAGCGGAAGAAGATGTTGTAGGAGCAATGGCTAAAAGTGTGGTATTTCGCATGCCATAATCTTTTAGCAATTCTGGTTCGCCATAAATATCTGCCAACTCTCTTGAAGCTTTCTCCGCTTCATTTTTAATGTGAGAAAAGATGGAAGATGTTAATTGCTTGGCTTGCATTCCTTCAAATGGAATCATGTTTTTTTGAAGATAAGAATGCCATCCCATTGCGCCTAAACCAAGTGCACGGTGACGCTTTGCAAATCTATTTGCTGAAGCCAAGTAGTAATTATTTTCTGTTTTGGCGATAAATTCCTGTAAAACGGCATCTAAGAAATAAATGGCCAATTGAACTGCATTTGTATCTTTCCATTCGTCATATAACTCTAAATTCATGGAAGAAAGGCAGCAAATAAACGATTCCTCTTCGCTTGAAGGCAACATAATTTCTGAACATAAATTACTTGAATTAATGCTCATGCTTTTGTCTTTGTAGACTTGAGGTTTGTTTTTATTTACATTGTCTGTGAAGAACAAATAAGGCAATCCTTTTTGTTGACGTGATTCCAAGACTTTTGCCCAAATTTCTCGCTTTTCCATGTCGCCATCAATCATTTCTATCATCCAATAATCTGGAATACAAACACCAGAAAATAGATTTTGCAATGGACTTCCGATGTCTTTAATTTGAAGAAATTCTTTAATATCAGGATGGTCGATATCTAAATAAGCAGCGAATGCACCACGGCGAACACCACCTTGAGAAATTGTATCCATCGCTGTGTCAAACAGTTTCATAAAAGAAACCGCACCGCTACTTTGTCCGTTATCGGTTACGGCGCTACCACGTGCTCGCAATTCACCAAAATAACCAGAAGTTCCTCCACCAATTTTGGTTTGCATGATGACTTCACCGAGTTTGTGTGTAATTTCTTCGATTCCGTCAGGCACGTGAACATTGAAACAAGAAATAGGTAATCCGCGTTCTGTTCCCATATTTGCCCAAATTGGTGAACTTAAACTCATCCATCCTTTTTCAATAAGGTCGATAAATGGTTCTTTTAATTCAGGTTTGTATAAGCGTTTACTTGCAGCAGTAGCCACACGTTCGATTGCTCCTTTTACCGTTTCTCCTTTTAATAAATATCCTCGATTTAAAATTTGCTCACTTTCATCATTGAGCCACCATAAGTTTTCCATAATACCGTTTTGAAGTAATTTTGATCAATTTTTGAAAAGAAATAACAGTCGAACTTTTGCTTTTCTCCCGTTGTTAGAAAAGCGAATTAAATTTTGCTCGATTGAATAAATCTGATTTTAGAATAAGTCCGCCGCGCTAATACTTTTATCGTGCTTTGTATATTCTGTGGGACGTTTAGCAAAGAAATCATCTAAAGAATTGGCAAAAATTTCTTCTTCAAACCATGCCATTGGTCTGTATTGTTCAGTTGAAATATGATACAGTTTTTCAATGCCCAATTCTTCAAGACTTTCATCTACTCTAAATTTCATAAAGTGAATTAAATTTTCTTTGCTTATCGCATCGATTTCTCCGTCTTCAAAAATCCAATCTAAAATTTCAGATTCAACTTGAATGGAATTTCTAACAATTTCTTTAATTTCTTCTACTGTTTCTTGGTCGAAGAATTCTGGGTATTCTTCTTTAATTTTATTCACAAGAAAAACTCCTGCTTTCGCGTGGACTTGTTCGTCAATTGAAGTCCAAGAAATGATATTGCTCACGTTTTTCATGAGTCCTTTAAAACGAGTAAATGAAAGAACAATTGCAAACTGACTAAACAAAGAAACGTTTTCAATGAGAATAGAGAATAAGATCAAAGAAAAGATGTATTTCTTTTTGTCATCCGATTTTGAATGTTGGAGCGCTTCTTCCAAATATTCAATTCGTTTTTTAATCGCTGGAATTTCAATGACATGCTGGAACTCTTCATCGTAGCCTAAAACCGCTAAAAGTCTTGAATAAGCCTCTGAGTGTCGGAATTCACATTCAGCGAAAGTACTTCCTAATCCGTTTAATTCAGGTTTAGGCATGTGTTGATATAGATTTCCCCAAAAAGATTTCACTGAGACTTCAATTTGTGCGATGGCCAACAGACTTTTCTTAATGGCTTGTTTTTCTCTTTCGTCGAGATGAGAATGAAAATCTTGTGTGTCGGCAGTAAAATCCACTTCAGAATGTACCCAAAAAGTTCTGTTGATGTTTTCAATGAAATCCATTACTTCTGGATATTCAAATGGCTTGTAATTCGTTCTTTTGTCAAAAATGCCCATTTTAAAATAGTTTAATTATTAATAAAACAAAGGCATAAAAAATAGGAGGGAAGATGGAGAATTAACTCGCTTCGGAACCTTGTTTTTCATGCGAAAACAAAATTCTACTTGTTAAGATTGAGTATCTGACTTATGGCTTTGACCACTTACAGTTGCGCAACAGTTCATGAATTTCACATGATTCCTCTAATTTTCATTTGACATTATTATTGATAACATCAAGATGTCCTAACAAATGGATTTTGGGTCAAATATAGATAAGAATGTGATTTTGGATTTGAAATTTAGGACCTAGTTATAAACAAAATTTGTTGATAAGTAGGGTATATAGTTGATTTTCAATTTAGTTATGAATGACACGAGATAATTGGTGAACTAGAGAGAAACCAGTTTGAACTTGACTCTAAAAGTAGTTGAAGTCATTGCAATATAGACGGTTTTCTTTTGGAAATAAAAAAACGCACTGTAAGAGTGCGTTTTATGATGATATTTGCACTGTGAGAGTGCGAATGGATATTTTTGAATCTTAAATCATCTATTCACAACTGCCAAAATTGCTTTTAAAATCCTCGCTCTATCTTCATCTGTTAGATTAGAACCACTTGGTAAACACAATCCAATTTCGAATAATTCTTCGGCTACTTTTGTTCCGTAATAATCATATTTTTCAAAAACGGGTTGCATGTGCATTGGTTTCCAAAGTGGCCGAGTTTCGATATTTTCTTTATCCAAGGCTAATCTTAAATCTTCTCTTGTGAATCCTGCTTCGTTTGGGTGAATTAATACCGCAGTTAGCCAACGGTTACTGTAAATTCCTTCTAATTCATCTACGAATTCAAATCCTGGAAGATGTCCCAAGTTTTCCTTGTAAAATTCATAATTAGCACGGCGCAATTTTACATGTTTGTCCAAAATCATCATTTGTCCACGGCCAATACCAGCGGTGATGTTTGACATTCTGTAATTGTAACCTATTTCACTGTGCTGATAATGAACGCCAGCGTCTCTTGATTGAGTGGCGAAAAATATTGTACGTTTTTTGATTTCTTCATTTGGACAAACCAAAGCGCCTCCACCAGAGGTTGTGATGATCTTGTTTCCGTTAAAAGAAAGAATTCCGAATTGAGCAAGTGTTCCACATTCTTGACCATTGTATTTACTTCCCAAAGCTTCCGCGGAATCTTCAATTACAGGAATATCATATTTCTCAGCAATTGCATTTATTTCATCCGATAGATAAGGCATTCCATATAAGTGAACAGCAATTATAGCCTTGGGTTTTACTCCATGTTTTGTTATCGTTCCTTCAATGGCGTTTACCAAATCTGTTGGACACATGTTCCAAGTTCTGGTTTCACTGTCAATAAAAACAGGATGAGCGCCTTGATAAACTATCGGGTTAGCAGAGGCAGAGAAAGTCATTGATTGACAAATGACAAAATCGCCTTGTGAAACGCCAAGCATAATTAAAGCGAGATGAATGGCAGCAGTTCCCGAGCTTAGGGCAGCGACATGTTTTTTGTCTCCTAAATATTTCTCTAAATCTCCTTCGAATCCATTTACGTTGGGACCCAGTGGAGCTACCCAATTTTCGTCAAATGCTTGCTTTATAAATTCTTGCTCGTGTCCGCCCATGTGTGGAGACGAAAGCCATATTTTTGAGTTCATATTGTTTTATTATCTAGTTTTATTCGTGTTCTTGACAAGCAAAATATTTCTTAATAACTCTTTTAATACATCAAACCAAAATGCCAAAGAGGAATCGTATTCAAATATCCCTTTTCTATATTATCTTTCACTACATAGCCGTTTTCTGCATTTATCAATTGTTTTTGTCCTTTATTTTTTCCTCCAACTTCAAAATCTATTTCATTCATTTTGAAATCCGACAAGGCTGAAGACGTAATTTCATGATTTACTTTCAACTGATTTATGAAAAAGGTCTCTCTGAGATTCCCAACATTTTGATTTTCTTTGGCTAGAGCATAAACTAAATTAGTGTTATCTAAGTATATTTTGTCAATTTTTCCTAAGGACCTAATTCCTCCTGTGTTACTTCTTAATTGTGCTAACATTCCTGCTTCTTCCATGTACAAGAAATAATCGGCGATATTATTTCTGCTAATATTTAGCATTTCAGCAATTTTGCTCATGTTTGGTTTAAACGGAACACTTTCTGCCACCACAGCCAATAACTGTTTCAATTTCCTGCCTGTTGCCACATTCATTTCTGCATAAGTTGGGATATCAATTTCAAGCGTTTGATTAACGACTTGTTGTAATTTCAAATTAAAATCTTCCTCTTTGGCAAAGGGGTAATATCCTTTTTTGAGATATTCATCAAAGAAAGCTAATGGATTTGGGATATTTGGTGTTTCGACTTCGTGATTTAAAATTTGCTCTAAAGTGAATTCAGGAACATCTATTCCTTGAAAAAGCATTAAATATTCTCTAAAAGATAAGCCTTGCATTGAGTAAATTACTGCCCTTCGGCTTAAATCTGCATTTCCTTTTTTAATGTCTAAAACGGAAGAACCCGTGAATACGACGTTTAAATCTTTGTGATAATCATAAATTAATTTTAATTCTCGTGACCAATCTGAGTATTTGTGAATTTCATCGATAAATAAATATTTCCCACCTTTCTTTGTAAAAGTGTCCGCTAAATCTAACAAACGATTTTTCGCAAAATAAAAATCTTCCATGGTTACATATAGTGTTTGACTTTGCGGAAGATTTTTTTTGATGTATTGAAGAATCATTGTTGTTTTCCCTACACCACGCGGACCGATTAATCCTAAGAATCTATTTTTCCAATTAATTCTGTGATACATATAACGTGTAAAGTCCGTTTCTGTCTCAGAAATTAGTTTGTTAGAATGCTTGAATAACGAATCCATGATATGTTTTTGATACAAACTTACTAAAAATGCACTGTCACAGTGCAATTTTTTAAAATATTTGCACTCTCACAGTGCAAAATAACTAATTCTACCATTTGCTTTCATCAAAACCGCCCAAAACTGTTTGGAAAATCAACTGAAGATCCAGTTTTAAACTGTGGCGTTCTAAATAAAGTAAGTTGATTCTGATTTTATCAGGATAAATCACATGGTCATTATAGTGAAAAGGGTCGTCCTGTTCTGCCAATAGTTCTTCTTCGTTTTTATATTTTAAACTTGCAGGACCTGTAATTCCGGGTTTTAATTTTAAAATATCTCTGTCTCTTCCTGTCAGTAAATCTGCATAACCAGGAACATCAGGTCTGGGACCTACAAAGCTCATGTCACCGATTAATACATTCCACAATCCAGGGAGTTCATCAATTTTATAAGCACGTAGTTTCTCTCCCAAAGGTGTAATTCTGCTTTCTCCTTTCACCGAAATACTAGATCCGCTGTGAGAAACAGACATGGAACGGAATTTAATCATCGTGAATAATTTTCCATGTTGCCCCACACGTTTTTGTTTGAAAAAAGCTGGACCACCGGGCATTTTTATCTTGATGAGCATTGCAACGATTAATAAAAGTGGCCAAATCAGCAAAAGTCCGAACAAGGCCAGGAAGAAATCCATTATGCGTTTGAGTATCATTTCTTTTTTGTTATTAATTGAGTTAACCCGACCAAAGATCCTGTACCATAAGAAAGGTGCAGCGTAAAAAAGGCTAAAAACAGGGAAGTGAAATCAAGTTTGTTTTTCGCTGATATTTTCGCACTAATACTGCTGATTAAAAAAGAGTATGCCAATAGTGAAACAACAGAAAGCCAAATAAATGGTAACCAGAAAAGACTAAAAATAATTGGAATAAGCATAGACATGACAAATATAAATGGGATAAAATGTCGAATAGATAGAGAGTCTAAATTCCTCGTATATTTCATCATTAAAATATTCCACTTTCCATTTTGGAAGTTATTTTTGGCTAAATCAGTAAAATTTTCACGGGCGTAGTAGGTACAAAAAGTATCAGGAACCAAATATATTGTTCCGCCATTTCTTAGAATTCGTTTGTTCAGTTCTATGTCTTGATTTCTTGTCAGTTTGGGATTATACAATCCATATTCTTCAAAAACCTCTTTTTTATAACAACCAAAAGGAACAGTATCGGCAACGGTGATTTTATCAATTCCAATACGAAATAATGAATTTCCTACACCAAACTTATTACTCAAAACTTCTCGAATCGCTAAACTTTTTGGTGTTTTATTAATGACATCTGTTTTGCAAACCGCTCCAACATTCGTAGCATCCAACTCAATTAATGCCTTGCTCAATACAGAAACATAATTGGATTCGAAATGAGCATGTGCATCAATTCTCATGATAATATCACCTTTTGCAGCCTTAATTCCATAATTCATGGCATAAGGAACCGTCTTTTCAGGATTGTCAATAAGATGAATAAATGGATGTGTTTTTTGATAAGTTTTTATAATCTCACGCGTTTTATCGGTGCTTCGACCATCAACAAAAAGCAATTCAATAGCTGTTAGCTCAATATCCTGAGCAATCATAGAAAGAATACAGTTAGCAATGTACTTTTCTTCGTTATAAGTTGGACAAATTATTGAGATTTTAGGCATTTCTATAGACACTTTTTGCGATTATTCTCCGGTTTTCTAGCATATAAATGTACCATTCTATTTTGAATTTTAATATTTCAAATTACATTGAAGTTACGAAGGTAAATCTATTTTTGATTTTAAAACTTTCCATGCCTCTCCAGCACTAAATTTATGTACAAGATTTTGAGTTCCTTCTTTGAGTTTCAATAGCTCGTTTTTATCTTGAACTAATTTAATTGTTTCGTTGATAAATTCATTTGAATCATTGAAAGTTACGATTTTACCTGATTTATTGTTTTCAATAAATTCATTAGCATATTTCCATTTGGTAGCAATAACAGGAACCTTGGAAATGTATGCATCTAAAATAGTCCCTGGAAAGCCTTCTGTATAAAACTGCGTTGGAAAAAGAAGTAAATCGTAATTTTGAAGTGTGTTATAAATATCTTCAGCTTGAAGAACACCATGATACTTTACAATCTGTGACTCAGAAAGTAGTGCATTGAACTCTTCTTCAAAAGGTAAATAAATCGGACCATAAACGTCTATCGTAAGCTTTGCTATTCCTTGTTTTTGAATTTCGTTCTCCAGTTCAAAGAGTGTTTTCACTCCTTTCAAAGGATGAATTCGCGCCATGAAAACTAATTTTATTTCACCAGATTTTTTTATTTCTGAAGGTTGAAAATCAGTAATTCTAAAATTATGAAGCTGATAAACTCTTTTTAGGCCAAATTTAGTTTTTAGCGTAGTGGATAATTCATCAAGTTCTGGATAAACAGCATCAATTTTTGAAAGCATCCAACGGTGTAAAGGTTTTCCATTTAGAAACTCCGTAAGCCATCCGCCAATTACTATGTAGTGAAGTTTTACATTGAATATCTTACTCAATATAAAGATAAACGGGAAAATGAATCTTAAGTTATTCTGTGCAGGCAAGTAATAAACAATGTCAGACTGTATTACACTTTGGAAAACTTTAAATATCCTCCACTTACTTCTCTGGAAACTCTGCGTATCAAAATAGTTAACTTGTTTGAATTCAGTAGGTTCTTTCGTTTTAAGTAAGTCAAGAATATTTCTCGTTTTAACGGTTTGACCATCGAGGTGATTGTTTTCAAAACCGAAATATCCTAAAACCAGTGCTTTATTGATCATTTTAAAAAATTGTTTTGACTTCTTGTTTCACTATATAATTGTCTGAATTTAGGCTTTTTATGAACATTTGCTTTCGTATAGTTTTGTGTGTTCAACCGCACATTGCTCAATAGAAAACTTACTAATGAATTCAGTAAACGCGTTTTCTTCGATTTTTCTTTTTGAATCAACTGACAATTCTAATGCTTCAATTATTTTGAGTTTTAGATTTTCTTTATCAAAATCTGTGGTGATTAGTCCATTAAATCCATCTTTAATCATGCTTTTTACTCCGCCTGCAGGAGTTGAAATGGCCAAACAATGAGTTGCAAAAGCTTCAATTAATGAAATGGGCATGCCTTCCCAAAGCGAGCTTAAACAAAAGAAATCTGCGGCAAACATATAATCTGTGGGGTTGTTCACCATTCCCAAAAAGTGGATGTGCTCCAAGTTTGCCAATTTTGTCATACGGTCATAATCTTTACCACTCGCTGGATTTCCAAGAACAATTAATTTGACTTTCGTTCCATTTTCATTGATCTCATTGATTGCTTCGATGAGCATCTTTTGATTTTTAGCTTCTTTAAAACTGCCAATATTTATAATTACAGGGATATTGTCTTTTGTCTCTATTTTTTTAACTAATTCATTAACCTCTGGGAATAAATTGCTTCTTTTGGGCTCAACTCTTCCGTTATAAATTAAATGAACTTTACTTCCATAGAGCATTAGGCTTTCCTGATGCACTTCGTCTGAAATACTAATTGGATTAACGATGCCGGATTTAAAGATTAGTTTTTTGATGGATAAATCCACTTTATTGATCGCCTCATTTACAGGCATACTGTGTAAAGTATGGAAGTATTTAGTCTTTCTGGAAATAAAATAGGATAAAAAGCAATAGTTAAAAGCATTTAGATGTGTGTGAACAATATCTGGCTTTAGTTTTTTTAGAAATTTATGAACTCTAAATATCAATGAAAAATCAAATCCTGGCTTCTTTTGAATGGTAACTATTTTGACTCCTTCGTTTATTTCAGATTCCAATATATTCTGATCTGCATCATCAAAAAATCGAATGATCGTTACCTTGTGACCGTCTAAATACAGTCTATTGGAAAGATCAATGGCAAATCTCTCTGCACCTCCAGTGGCGAAGTTTCTAATAATTTGAACAATTTCCATTTTATATTATTACAAGTACATCAATTTGTGTTGGCGCTTAGTTGAACAAGTTATTTGCGTAGGGTAAAATATCACCAGCACCAAAGGTTTTAAAGAAAATGGTGAAAGCATAGATAACTACTGCGGAAATTAGCAAAGCGTTATCGCCTTTTCGAGTTGTATATAGAAATAATGGGAGGTAGAGCACTTGAATAACTGCAAAATACATCATTAATCTACTTCCCATCGGAATTCTGACCAGCATATTAGAAAAAACAATGTAGAGAAAGAAGATTTTAAAGAAGGTTTCTCTTTTATCCGAAAAATAAAGAATAAACAGAAAAAAACCATTGAGCAATAGGAGGTACAAGGCATTCCCAGAAACATTCCCCAACTCTAATCTAGATAGATAACGAGAGTAGGAGGTAAGTTCGATTAAATTATAAAGTAAATCTGTCCCAAATAATCCGATTAAAGCCGAAACTACAATAGCGGAAACATACAAGACTATCTTATCAGGAATTAGATTGACAAAGACTAAGGGCAAAACAATCAATGCGGATGCGTGAAAAGAAGAGGCGAGTAATACAAAAGCTATAAAGGCTAACTTTATATTGTTTTTTAGAAAGTGAAAGCCCAATAAAACAAAGCTAATGGCCAAAATTTGTCGGGAAATATTGAACGAATAAAAGTAAAAGTACAGCGTGATGTAGAAAAATAGTGATAGCGCTGGATTGACAGAAGACTTTTTACATACATAATATACGGGAAGCATGGTGAGCAGAGTGACCAGTAATAAAAGCGTTTCAAAGCTACCATTAAACAGAATGACTAAATTGTTGATTGCTAACCAACCAGCCTCAACTGGCAAATATTCTCCACTTTGAATTACATCAAAATACATTTTATAATTAATGGTGTCGGTTCCAACTTCTATTGCTCGAAATCCGACAATAAAAACCAGAATAGCCACCAAGAAATGCAAAATTATTTCTCCATTCTTTTTTATCGCAGAGGACAACAAGACAAAGAGAGCAAAGATAAAGTAGAAAGTCATTAAATTTTTTTAAACAAGTTCTATCAATTTTTCAGGAAACCACAAGGCGATAGTTGATCACTTTTGCAGGTTTTATATAGAACTTTTGTAATGTTATAATTAGTGTTTTATACGGACCAAGCAACAAAGAAAAGCTTTTTGATTACTTTCTTCACTAAAATGGGAAGATTAATTGTGTTTTTAAATAAAAAAGTCTCCAAACGATTGAAGTTTCTATTAAAATCAGCAGACCATTTATTATTAACGCACCAAAAATTCAGAATATCTTTCTTGTTAATTTTATTCAGAACTTGGTAAAATGCTTTTTGTCTTTCTGAATTTAAAGATTTGAGTTGCTTTTCTAGTCTATCTTCCATGTTTATATTCTTACGAATATCATTAAAACTATTGTCGGAATTTGTAGTTAAAGATTGTCCTGTGGAATCGATAACATACTCCGATAAAATTTTGGAACTATAGAATGGAGATGGGAATTTGAAAGCTAATTTATACCAAAGTTCTCTATCTTCAGAGGTATTGTATCCCACCCTAAAAGTCATGTCTTCACCCGAGAAGCAGCTTTTGTGAACGGTAACAGCACTTGTTTGAATTTTCAGATTATTTTTCAAATCGAATAGCACATCCTTTAAAATATCTTGTTGCTCATAGGAGTTTGGCGTTCTATTTTCTTGATTTCTTACGGTATCAAAAGCATGAATAAGCCATTTTACCTGAGGATGTTTTTTTATTGCTTCATTTAATACCATTAACTTTTCTGGCAGCCAAATATCATCGCCGTCTAGGAAAGCAATCCAATCATTTTTGGCTTGGGCAATTCCCTTATTTCTAGCTGCAGAAACTCCTTGGTTTTCTTGGTTTATTAATCGAATCCGAGGATCTTTAATTCCTTCTACAACTTCAACGCTTTTGTCTGTAGATCCATCATTAACAATTACAATTTCAAAATCATCAAATGTTTGGTTTAATACGGATTGAATCGTAGCAGTTATGCTGGCTTCTTTGTTGTAAAGAGGAATGACTACTGAGAACATGATTATAAATTTATTTCAGTAAAGTTTAAAAGCGCTTGCTCTTTCATTTCGGAAATTCTACTGGGAACAACATAAGCCGCTTGATCATTGATTATTTCTAATATTTTGTTTGTTTTATCTTTCGTATCATATTCAGAATCATAAAGTCTGTAATCTTCATTATATCCAATGTTGAATAAAAAATCTGTACATTTTCTATGGTATTCATTGAGCATAAAAGGAGTGTTTGAAAAACAAGCAAACACAGCAGCATGGAGCCGTGTAGAAATCATGAAATCACAATTTGAAATAGATTTCCAGATGTTCTGGGTGTCTTTCGAATATTCAATAATTTCATAGCTTTTGGGATTAACTTTCTTAATTGTTTCTAAAGTAAGCTGATAATCTCCGATTTTGTGATGCCCGTTAATAATATAAAACTTGAAATGAACTGGCTGCGTTTCATCTATTGACTTTAACAATTCATTCGTTTTATTATTTCGTTTTATTTCATTTTTTATGTTCAAATCACCTTGTATTGATTCATGCGGGCAAACACTAACACCAATAGTTTTTACTTTGTTTTTTAGCTTAAATTCGGGAGAAAAGTTGTAAATGTTAGGTAATAATGCAGCTAAATCAAAGGCGTTAACTGGTTTGTATGGCAAACTTAAGCTTGAAACATAATCAAAGGAGGCTTTATCACGAACAGCTAAAAAGTCGATATTTTTTAAATAATCTTCGACATGCTTTTCATCTTCAATAGTTTTGAAAGGACCTATTGAAACACCAATTCCTCCAATTTTTAAGTTCTTTTTACTTAGTTTTCTTTGAATTGCTTTGTGTTTAACATTGCTTCTATCTAGTTTGTTGTGAATGGTAGAACCCCCTCCAGAAATTAAGTAATCACAATTTCTAACTAAAATACTGTCTTGTAAACGATATGTTTTAGGAATTGTTAGAGGGTATCCTTTTGAGGGAGTTAGGGTCGTTGGTAAATTGTCATCAACAGCCAAAAATCTATTGTTTTTTTTGTTCCACAACTTGTCTGCACCCCAAGAAGCAACCTCAACAAAGGCATCGTCTCCTGTGTTGCTGTTACCATAAAACCCTGTAAATAGTATATCTGTTTTAAACACTTTATTATCGAATTAAATTTTTGATAAGATAAATTATTTTTTTGTTGAACATAAACATAGCACCTAAATAAAGAGCAGAATATGCAAGTCCAATTAGTAAAATCATGAGGAAATTACTTTCAACTATATTTCCCAGGTAATGATGTAGAAAATAGCAAATTATACCCGCAAACACGCCGATAAGCAAAACACTTGAAGCATCATTGATCTGTTCTTTAATCGAATAGTTAATTAATCTACCACTAAAAAACATATTAATCGCAGTAAAGAAATAGGATATCACTGTTAAAGAAACAACAAGCGCCATAATTCCGAATGGTAAAGCAACGGCAATAACGATAATACCAATTATTTTTTTAACCACCTCAAGCCGCAAAAACAAATCACTTCTCCCTTTCACTTTTAATAAATTCAAGTTATAGGCTCCAATGGGTCTAACGATAGATGCAAAAGCCAAAATCTGGAAATAAGGAACTGCAGGTAACCATTTTTCACCAAATACAAATACAAAGAATTCTGTTCCAACAAGGATTAAAACGAGCATTATAGGAGTAACAACAAACAATGCCAATTGCATAGTAGAACGATATGCCGATTTCAATTGAATATCACTTGTGATATTGGAGAATAAGGGGTAAGTCACTTTCCCCATTACCGTGGAAATTTGTTCTACGGGGAAAAGCCGCATGGTTTCCGCTTGGTTAAAAAAACCAACCGATGCTGGAGAGAAGAATTTACCAATAACTATTCTATACGCATTATTATAAATGGTGTCCAACAATCCCGATAAAGTTAATTTGTACCCAAAATTTAAATGATATTTAAACCGACGTTTATTAAACACGAAGGAAGGTCGCCATTTAATAAAAATCCAATTTTGAATGGTGAAAATGATGGCTTGACTTAAGCTCAGCCAAACTAAACTCCAGACTCCAAATCCCGTGAAGGCCATGCTTACTCCAACAATTCCTCCAACAATCGTAGATGGCACTTGCAACTTCATTTGAGTTTTGAAGTTCATTTCCTTGGTCAATTTTGCTGTGTGCACGGCTACAAAAGATCGAATTACGAATGTAAGGGCATAGACACGAAGAATGTTTTTAAGAATTTCTTGATCATAAAAAGAAGCTATTGCCGGGGCAGCAAGAAAAATGATCGCATAAATTCCCACACTGACCATCAAGTTAGTGAGGAATACGGTAGAGTAATCTAATTGATCTGGGTTTTTAGTCCGAATCAATGAGCTGGTCATTCCTCCATCCATTAGTGTTTGACCGATAGATACGAAGACTGTAAGCATGGCAACGAGACCAAAAACCTCTGGCATTAAAAGACGAGCAAGTATTATTTGCACGCCAAAATTAATAATCTGCATGCTAAACTGTTGGGTAAAGGTCCAGATTACCCCGCTTACTGCTTGTTTTTTTAAACTCATTTACTAATTACTGCTATTGTACCCTTAAATTATAAATGTGTTCTGCATTTTTTTGTTGAAGAGACTTGTTATGATCAGCAAAAAAAGAAGTTTTAAACATTACTAATTTGGTCTTGCTTAAGCTGGTATTCATTCGGGTTAATACGGCTTCGCCCTTGTTAGTCCCATCAAATTAATGCGATTAACTTATCTTGAAGCCAAAGAAAATGAATACGTGCGAATATAAATAAATTAGTGACAGTATCCATTATATGTATTGGAGCAATTTGGCATTTTTAGAGGAGTTTTTAGCCCTTGAAATGGCTTCAAATAGGATAGAAATATATCCTGATAACCCAAGTTTAAAAATGTTTTTAGGATTTTTAAATCGCTAGAAATGTGCTCGTTCTTAATAGTGATTTAAAACTGAAAAGTAGAAAACCTTATAAATATTGATTATTATTGCACTACTAACGTCAATTTTGTTTAAATGAAAATCAATTCCAAAACATTCAACGCTAAAAACGAATTTGACTTATTCTACACTATAGTTAAAAACTGGAAACCAATTTTGATTTTTAGTTTAGCCTTTTCTTTAGTTGGGATTGGCTACGTTTTCATCATTCCAAAAACCTATACTTCCTCAACAGCATTTTCAATTTCTTTGGATAAAACAATTGAGACAGCCTATGGAAATTATCCTTTAAAAACTCAAAACCCTTCTCACTACTTATCCTTATTTGATTCAAGGGGTTTTAAAGATGATGTATCCAAAAGTTTTAAAAAATCAGAACTTGGAGAATTTCGCTTTAAAATTATTAAGGAAAGATTGGATTTACCTCCAAACAGAAAACACCTCATATTTCCTAGCAAGTTTAAACTGCGGGTAATTGGAACAAATAAAACACAATTAAATAGTATTAGCGATACGGCTATTTCTTCCTTTTTAGCGATTACCGACAAGAAGCTAGGAGAAGACATGTATCACTACTATTTTTCGACTTTACAGCAGGAGGTGGAGAAGCTCCAGTTTAATATTCAAACCAAAAATAGCTTTATTGAAAGTTTAAATATCGACACTTCTAATAGAGGAGAATTGAGTTCTGAAAGCTTAACTAGCTTAGATTCTTTGAAAACTAGATTACTGGATGGTGCTCAAATGAACAATAATACGTTATTGATTTCCTCAATGTTATTAAATGAAGGGAAAGGAGCAAAGAATTATTTGGATGCTGTGTTAACAGTGGAGCAGGTAGAATTAAAAAAACTACAAAATGAATTGAAGAATAAAAAACTTCTTCTCGATAAGCTAAATGATCAAGAAAAAAAACTGCATGGTGTCTTTGACAAACCTTTTAGTAACAGTTTTATTTCGCTTTCAGTTGCTGAATTACAGGAAGACAAATGGCTTTCTAATAGTATCAAACAGATTCTAATATTCTTTTTGGCTGGTTTCTTTATCGGAAGTGTGGTTGTTTCCTTTAGAATTTACTACAAGTAAGCTTAGACACGCTATTGTGTTTCTTCTTAAACATCACCGTTTTTTCGTGAGAAAGCTTTCTAGCTCATGGGAGTGAAAAGCTGTTAACAGTAATTATGGAAACCCTGTTAAAACAATTCTATCTCCAATAATTTCAGCGATTTAAACCAATGATTAAAGTTTTTAATCACACGAGAACATCCATTAATTCGCCAGTACTTCTTTGATGTAATCGTAATAATTTCCTTTCATTTCACCAATTTCCGTCAATATTGTTTCAGATTTTATCCATCCCATTCTAAATGCGATTTCCTCCAAGCAAGCGATCTTTAATCCTGTTCTTTTTTCAATCACCTTTACAAACTCTGTTGCTTCAGTTAGTGCTTCATGTGTTCCTGTATCTAGCCAAGCAAAACCTCTGCTTAATATTTGTAGTTTTAGCTGCTCTTTTTCTAAATAGTTTTGATTGACAGAAGTGATTTCTAATTCGCCACGGTTGGATGGCTTGGTTTGCTTAGCCACTTCTATAACTGAGTTAGGGTAGAAGTAGAGCCCTACCACCGCATAATTTGATTTTGGATTTTCTGGTTTTTCCTCGATGCTTACAACATTTCGCTTAGCGTCAAATTCTGCAACACCATACCTTTCCGGATCATTCACATAATTCCCGAATATGACCGCTTTATTCTCCGATGCAACAGTGTCAACAGCATCTTTTAAAATGTTTTGTAACCCTACACCATGAAATATATTGTCTCCTAAAATCAAACAGACATCATCATTCCCTATAAATTCTTCTCCAATAATAAAGGCTTGTGCAAGTCCATCTGGAGTGGGTTGTTCTTTGTAAGACAATTCTATTCCAAAACGACTTCCATCTCCAAGGAGTTTCTCAAAATTGGGTAAATCGTGTGGTGTTGAAATGATAAGAATTTCTTTGATTCCAGCGAGCATGAGCACCGACAAAGGATAATAAATCATTGGTTTGTCGTATATCGGCAACAATTGTTTGCTGACAGCATGTGTTAGTGGGTGAAGTCTCGTTCCAGATCCTCCTGCTAAAATAATTCCTTTCATAGGTATATAGTTTGTTTGGTTTTACTAGGTAAAATACCCAGAGATTCGATCAATTTATAAATATCTTTAGTTCTTTTCTTTAGAAACCGATTAGATGCGAATATACACAAAATAGGCGCATATGCAATGAAACATCTAAACCTTAATTCCGAATGCTGATTACCTAAGGAAAGGTCGAAATGTGTGTCAGATAAGCGAAGCACAGTGTTTAGCAGATGAGACCATGGCATCGGTTATGATGAGTATGAGAAAACGTGAATTCCCTTAGGTTGTGAGAGTATGAGCGGAGAATAGGAATTTGCATTTGAATTTAAAGTAAAACACAAAGCGAGCAGTTAGGCCCCTGACCTCCGTCTTTCTGCTGCTTTTTGCTTTTTCATATTCCGTACTTTAACTTTTAAGAACCAACTGGATTTGTTGATTATGAAAAAGAATAAAGATAACAAAATTAAAAGACATATAAATAGTGTGAGCAGCAACCAATTGCTTGTGGTTACAGCAAGAAATGAAATTAAGATAATGACCAAAAAGTTGGAAACACCTAAAACAAAACTGGCTCTTCTATGAGATATTTTAAATTTATCTATGATAATGTGATGAATGTGAGACCGGTCTGGTTTGAACGGGTTTTTCTTTTTTACAATACGAACAAGGAAAACACGAACGGTATCAAAGAAAGGGATAATTAAAATAGCCCCTGTAACGATCGGTAAATTTTCGCCTCTAATTGGCAGTCTTGCGATGTCTTTAGGATCAAGAGCTAGGAATGAAATCGCCATGACTCCCAGCATAAATCCAAGGATCATGGAGCCTGTATCCCCCATAAATATCTTTTGAGTAGACGAAAGGTTGAATCTGAGATAAGCCATTAAAGTACCTATCATTACAACGCTTACAGAAAATAAGAAAATATGGTTAATCACATAAAAAGCCATTCCGAAAGCAGCGAACATGATAATAGATACGGATGCTGCCAAACCATCAATTCCATCAATTAAGTTTAGAGCGTTGATCACTGCAACCAAAATAAATACCGCAATTGCACCAGCCAATATTGGGTTCAAATCTTCAATCCCCATAAAACCATACAGCGTGTTAATTGATTTACCGTAGTGGTAAACAAAAAGGACAGCGGCAAGCGTTTGCGCCATGAGTTTGGAAAGGGGAGCAATGACTAAAATATCATCTTTTAAACCCACAATAAAAAGAATGGTTAAACCAGGAAGGAGGGAGATAATTATATTGCTTGGGTCATAAACGTCCTTTACTACATCAACCCCAAAATATTCGGTGGATGCAATAAAATAAAAGGAAAGCATGAGCACAACAAAAAATGCAATTCCACCTAAGTTTGGAGTTGGTACTTCATGCGAGGAGCGATTATCTGGTTCCGCTGCCAAGTTTTTACTCAACATTAACGTACGAATTTTGGGCGTAAGGTAGTTACAAACGATAAAGGAAAATATAAAAAGAAGTGCTGTATAAATAAAAAAGTTCATTTTAGTCTCTTTAAAAACTGAATAGTTAGGTCATTACTTGGTTAGTTTCTATAGTATGTAATACTAAATCATCCTTCATCAGTACATTTACAATTTAAGTTCTTACAAAAGTACTATAAACTAATTTAATAATGTATTTAAATCTATGCTTTTATGATAATATTCAGTAACAAAACTTGTTTTGAACAATTCTAATTTAGGAATCTAGTAAATCTGGTCTGCGTTCTTTTGTTCTTCTGTAGGCTTCTTGCTCTCTGTATTCTTCAATTTTCTTGAAATTACCTGATAATAAAACCTCAGGAACTTTATGTCCTTTGTAGTCTGCTGGGCGAGTATAAATAGGAGGAGAAAGCAAATTGTCCTGAAAACTATCTGTTAATGCCGAGGTTTCGTCGTTTAAAACTCCGGGTAATAATCGAATAATGCTGTCTGCAACAACAGCGGCTGCAAGTTCACCTCCTGAAAGTACATAGGAACCAATTGATATTTCCTTTGTGATAAATAATTCACGAATTCGTTCATCCACTCCCTTATAGTGGCCACACAGTAAAATAATATTTTTAACCCTGCTCAATTGGTTGGCTGCTGATTGCTCAAAAAGCTCACCATCAGGTGTCATGTAAATTATTTCATCGTATTCTCGCTGCGATTGTAGTTCTTCTATGCACGCCGCAATGGGCTGAATGGACATTACCATTCCTGCACCACCGCCATATTGATAATCATCTACGTTTCTGTGTTTATCTGTAGAGTAATCACGAATATTATGGATATGAACCTCGGCTAAGCCTTTGTCTTTAGCGCGTTGAAGAATGGAATGACTAAAAGGGCCTTCTAATAATTCGGGAACAACAGTTAAAATATCAATTCTCATGGTGCGAAATTACGAATTTTAACCAATTACGAATTATCAATTGTGTACAATTAATTCCTTATAGCATTTGCCCTAGATGAAGTTAATTAAGAATTTCTAAGGTTAACATGTACCTAAAAACTTACAAGAGGTAAATTGACTTTAAGGGAGGATTATTAAATAGTTTGGATAAATAAACTTGGTCTCCTTATCAATTCTTAAAATGCCTATCCGATACTCTACCAGTAAATATATCTAACCCAACAATAATGTGATTCAGCGGTGAACTGACAGGATCCTTCGCAAATTTCTATTTCCAACCGGTTGAAAAAAGAAATTGGCTTCGGGATGACGTGAAGCTAGGTTCCCCTCTCACTTGCTTACCAGCGCCCACAACTGTCATCCTGACCAGAGATGAAAATCTTAATTTTCCTCTCTGGAAGGATCTGGCCTAGTTAAAGAGAGTGCTTTTTATTGTAGCATATTAAATAGCTGGTAAAGTTCCCGATAAGCATTATTCGTAATTATTTATTGTGTATTAACATTTGGCTTTTTATAACAAGTTAACCTTTTAAAAAATGAAGAGGATTTCTGCTATATATTTGCCATGTGATAACAAAAACCTCTATACATGCCTTGATAAAATTGATGGACGACCCCGATCCAATGGTTGTTCAGCATGCGCGGGAAAAGCTCGTGGAGTATGGAGAGAATATTATACCTGATTTAGAGGTATTGGAGGAAGATTGCTTTATTGATCCCAATCAGTTAGATAATATCACTCGTGTTTTAGAACTGCTCCGGTTTCAACGTGTGAAACATGCTTTATCCACTTGGCTCAAATCTGACGAAAAAAATTTAATGCAGGCAGTTTACGTGATTTGTAGCTATCAATTTCCTGATTTAACCATACAAGACTTTACTGCTCAATTTCAAAGTTTAAGACATCAGTGCTGGATGGAGATTAATTCTCGTCAAACAAGTTTTGAAAAGGTTGAAGCCTTAAATAAAATATTCTTCGATGAATTTGATTTTGTTCGCGTGAATGAGCTGCCACATTCTCCTTTTGAGATTTTTGTAAATTCTGTCATGGAAACTAAAGAGGGAACAGATATTTCATTGGGTTTAATTTATAGTTTGGTAGCACAATCCCTAGACATTCCGATTTATGGAGTAACTACGATGAATAATCGTGCACCATTTGTTTTGGCCTATATGGACAAAGATAATTTGCTTCCAATTTTAGATTGGGGAATTGACAATAATGGAGTCCTTTTTTATATTGGGGTAGGCACAAAAGGTCTAATTGTTGACCCAAAACAGTTAAGAGAGATATACCTTTCAGAGGGTTTGCCACAAAGCAGAGCACAATTCGAACCTTCACCAAATACTTTGATCATTAAGAAATATCTAAAAGATATTAAAAGGAGCTACTCTAATCAAGCGCAGTTCAGGTATAAATTGAAAGATATTGAGGAGCTGTTGGAACTTTTTAGGTGATGATTAACAGATAGTTCAGTACAATAATTTCCATCCTTTTTTATCATGAATAACTCTTACAAAAATTCTCTATTCTAAAATACGATTCTCTTAAACCGCTCGTTTCTTCTGTTTATTCACAATACTCTTCAAAATTGCAGCCAAAATTAAACCGTACAGCACATATGTGATAAATAAAATATAACCAGGTTGTAGAGAAGTATTGTTGGTAGCAATGCTGTTCATGCTGTCAGATTCAACATTCAGATATTCCATTTGATCTTCCAAAATTCCATTAAATCCAACATAAGCCATAAAGATAGCAACAACCATTACATCTGCCATCGACCATTTTCCAGATTTAAAAGCCAGCCAATAAATTACTTTGTTTGTCTGCCAGGTTCGTTTACCAAACAGATAAACTTGTGTAGACAATAATTTTGCAATGGGAAGAATTACACTAAAAGCCAAGACTAAAGCGCCAACAAGAATTGAATCTATTTTACCGGTTTTTAGCAAAATACTAACCAGTTGAAGTATGCTTTTACTTTGATAGAAAATTACTTGATCTTTAAAAATGACATGTTCTCCTAAAAGCACGAAATCTAATGAGTTTATTCTTGCATCAATCTCAATCATAGCGCTGGTTAAACCCACACTTAAAACAATTAAGGCCAGCAGTACAGAGACGAAAAATAGTGATTTTTGAAGTTCAATATATTTAAAAACAAAGAACCAAAGAAGTAGAAAAAGGGCTACAATTCCTAATATCCAAAATGTTTCTCGGTAATTTTTGATTTCTAATTCTTTGGCTTGAGTAAGAAGAATTGTATTGATATCTTCGTCAAGTGAGATGTTGTATTTGCCATGAATATTTTTAATCTCCAGGGAATCTTGCAAGTCGTATGTATCGTCGGCAAATTCAGTGAGTTTACTAATCGCCAAGGTTTTCATCCTCTCTTTATTCTTTTCCTTCATCACTTCGTCGATAATTCTTCGACTAAATTGTGGAGCACCCGCTTTTATTTCCTCCGAATTGACAAAAGTGTTAACAGCCCATTTACGAATGGTTTTCTTAAATCCTTCATCATCCGCTTGGATAGTTCGATCCGCTTGATCTACCAAACTGCGAATCATTTCAGTGAGCTGCAAGTGCAGCAAGCTGTCTTGACTTTTAGTTAATTCAAAGTTACCAATTTGATTTTCAATAATATTTATCAACGTTCCTTTCCAAGCGGTAACAGACAACATTCCCTTATTGATGTAGTTGAGTGTACTAAAGTCATCCTTTATTTCAGATCGTTTTATGGAGTCATGATACACGCCATAAGCGAAATACATTGCTAAAGCGAGTAAAGGAGTAGTGACCAAAAAAAGTAATAATTTACGCGTTTTAGATTGAGACATTTTATCTGAATATTTACATAAATATAGTGTTTTAACTAGAAATAGAATTCTTAATTAAAAAAAGTAAATAATTTTCTCGACATCCTAAAATAAAAAATGGCGTCCATACAGAACACCATTTCAGAATTATTAAAATTGTTTTGATTAGAAATTAAAGCTCAAACCTAAGGAAAAAGGCTTGTTGTCTGGACCTTTATTGGATTCAAAAAGGCTATTTAAACCATAGTTTGCAAACATTGTAAAATCACCCACACCAACTCGCACACTGGCGTCGATGATAAAAGGATTTAAATGATAATGTCCTCTTTCAATGTCTTTTCTTTTCTGGTCTTGTGAGACATATTTTTGTTTTAAACGGGAGCCAATTCTGTAATTTATAATTGCTCCAGCGGATAAAAAGAAACTTTTATCGGGATTTTTTCCAGGCATAAATGTGAAGTAAAGTGGAACAGAAATGTAGGATGCGTTGAGGTAATTCTTGTCAAATGTTTTTAAACTATCCATTGAATTGAAAATAGTGGTATCGTTGTATGATAGTGTTGAATTTGTGGATTTGAACGCATATCTGTTGAATCTAAAACCCAAGCCTGTGAAAAACCTAAAATGCTCAGTTCCTAATGCGGTGTTAAACTCAAATAAATTCATATTGATCATGAAGCTTTTGGCATAATCGAGTTCCAAATAAACGTTGGCCGGATCATTGTTAATATCAAAGGCATCAGAGGTAAAAAATCCATTTACACCGAATTCTAATCCTCTCCAATGATTTACGTCCCATTTCTCTTCTTCTAAATCGTCTTCAAGCACGATTGTTGTGTCGCTTTCGGAGTCATTGTCAGAGGTAATCGTAATCACTTTTCCCTTAAAGGAAATAGTAGTGGTTTCTTCTTCTTCTTTTTGTCCGAAGGCAAAAGTAGCCAGTGACAGAGCCAAAATAAAAGTAATTGTATATTTCATAATTTATTGTTTTTTACAGGACGCTTAACTATTTGAAATGTTACAGCTGAAGTTTATTTTTTTGTTTTTCTTTCAATTTTAAAGGCACCCAATTGAAAAATGGTTGTTTTGGTTTCTGGTTTATCTTCTATTGTGATAATTGGTTTCTTATTTTTATTAATCTCAGAGAAAGTATTGTTTATCATTGCGGTTATATTAGCTTTTCCCTCCTCGTTAATTACTTGTTTGCGACGTAGAAAATCGTTTGTTATTTCGGCGAGAGTCTGAATTTTATTAGTAGAACTGATCTGTTTTTCTAAATTGTTGTCTTGTTCAGTTTTTAAACCCGAAGCAAGGGATGTCATTGCTTCAGAGATATCGTTATCTTTGATTCCGGCATTTAATTTTAGATTGTCCTTTTTTTCTGTTTTAGTTACTTTTATTTTGGTTTCACGCTGACCTTTGATTGACTTTGTGGGTTTGTCTGCCATCTGTAATCGATTTTCTATACTCTTTTTGTTTTTGTTTTGAAAATCAGTGCTTTGTGTTGTTTTTAATCGTTTTTTAATCGTTTTATTTTCGTTTTTAATCTTTTTAGATAGTAGTTTGTCTATATCTAATTCTTGTGTTTCACTCATTTCGTATCTAGACTCTACTCCCTCAAAAGGAAAAGTAAGGAACAACGATACTAGGATGGAGGCGGCTGCAAATAGACCAATCCAACGCTTAATTGGCAAGGACATCGAAGAATTTGGAATACTGTTTAATTGCTCTTTATTCGGATATAAAATAGTTTCTTCGGGTAACTTGGCTTTAGTAAACTGGGTGAATTTTTGTTGGAGTGAAGGATGCTCTGCTAAAAATACATCAACTAAACTCTTTTCTTTATTTGAAAGGTCGCCTTCGCAGTAAGCTACAAAAAAGAACTCATAATTTTTGGTGTTAATTTCATCAAAATCGATGGCAGCTTTATCAAATTGAATGGCTGGTTCTTTAATTGAAATATCATCGGTTAAAGTTAAAGCTTCTTCTTCATCGAACTGCGGATTATTTTTTAAAAAATTAGAAAGCATTAATTTTTGGTGATCAGAAAGAGTTCCTTCCCAAAGGTCTAGCAAATACGCTTCATAATTTTCCTTATTGATTTCCATTAAATTACTTTTTCTAAACTACCAATGTATTTCTGTAACTGTTTTCTTGCCCGATAAATATAGACTTTTACCTGTGATGGACTCAGTTCTAAAATTTCTCCAATCTCATTATAGCTGTAGCCCTCATAATCGCGCAAAAGAAGGGCTGATTTTTGAATAGGTGCTAAGCTGGATAAAGCCAAATTTAACACTGTTTTCAAATCACAGCTTTCAGGCAGAAAGGAAGCTTCTTTATGATATTCTTCCAACGAAACTACTTTGTTCCGCTTTTTGTCATCTAAAAACTGATTAAA
This sequence comes from Brumimicrobium oceani, assembly GCF_003143775.1. Lineage (GTDB taxonomy): Bacteria > Bacteroidota > Bacteroidia > Flavobacteriales_D > Crocinitomicaceae > Brumimicrobium > Brumimicrobium oceani. The sequence goes on from NZ_QFRJ01000001.1 coordinate 362,955, forward strand.
GACGGTTCTAAATAAATAAGATTTCACTTTTTCGGCTTGAATGTTATCTTTTTTAATCCACACCTTTTCGAAAGCGCTCTGAACTAAATCTTGCGCCAATGATTCACTTTTAGTGAGTTTTACGGCAAAACGATAAAGTCCATCACTGAAACAATTGACTGCGCTATGGTATTCTTTTTTATTCAATCTGATAGTAAGACGGCTGAGTCTAAAGAAAGTTACAGGATGAATAGCGAATTTATATTTCCGTATTCCATTCCACTTAAAGTTAGCACTAATTTCAATTGAAGACCTATGAGCTTAGTTTATTATGATTTATCGAAGATTTGTTCTGAACAACAAAGGAGGTTCCTCATCCAATTATATATAACATCATTCATTTTGAAAGAAATAAACGACTGAGGAGTTCTCAGGCTTCCGACTGAAACTCTTTTTGATTATCGTTAAATATTAATTTGGCAACAAGGTTTTAATTTTGAGCTAGTAATTTCCATCATACAGAACTGGTATAATAGCGAGCAACCATTAGGCATTAGTAGTGCATCCCTTTGCTTCTAGGAATAGACCGATAAGATTTTGAAAGGCACATGGATAGCTGGAATTCGTCAAATGATCATCAAACTGAAGATTATTCAATATATATTAGAAGTACTACAAGTTTTGTAGAATCATTTTTTCATTATAAATTAGGAGAATAATCTAAAAACAAATCTTTATGAAAGGCGCTAACATCTTTTTAATTGGCATCTCCACAATTTTAACTTTTTCTTTGTTTACTTCTTGTAAAAAGAATGATCGATTTGATAATTACGAACAGTTAACAAACAAGGAATGGAATATTACCGAAGTTCAGAATGAGCAAGGAAATTCTATAATTTCAGAATGCGAAAAGGACGATATTATTCTTTTCGGTGAAGACGCTTTCACCTTAAATGAAGGAAACAATGTTTGCGATGAGGGATTAATTTTTAAATCGGGGAAATGGGAATTTAAAGATGATGGAAATGGATTGAAAATCAAGAAAGTAATGAAGTCAAACAGCGGGATGGTCAATGCAAGGTTAGTTGAGCGTTTTGAAATTCTTAAACTAAGCGATGTAGAATTGGTTTTAAAAAGCGAAGAGGAGGACAAGATTTTTTATTATGAGTAGGAGGGGAACCAATTTAACATTTCTAATTGAAGATAGTGTTAGATTCATTTAGCTATAGTAAAACAGGCGTTGGAATGTCTAAATCTAGTTATTTAGCGAGAAAAAGTAATAATCAATGATTAAATTTAAATGCCTATCTGATACTTTACCAGTAAATATGTCTAGCTCAACAATAATGTGATGCAGCGGTAAACTGACAAGATTCTTCGCATATTTCTTTTTCCTTCTCACTTGCCTCCCAGCACCCACAACTGTCACCCAGACCAGAATTGAAAATTAAGATTTTCAACTCTGGAAGGATACGACCTAGTTAAAGAGAGTGCTTTTTATTGTAGCATATCAAATAGCTGGTAAAGTTCCTGAAAAGCATTTAAATTTATAACTACTATGTTCTTAAAATGGAGCAGCTACAAGAATTTAAATATCATGGAAGAACCGCGTTAAACTGCTTGTCCGACAACTGGAGGATTAATAATTAAGCCTTAATCATTACAACTTATACTCCGAAAGTGGTTTAGGAAAATCTTCTGGATTCGCAGCTAAATGATACCTCGGATCGTCAATGTCATTTACAATTACCTCTTGGAACTTTGGACTTGCTTTGTACATGAGTTGTTTACAATCCTGACTCAAATGTTTCAGTTTAATGGTTTTTCCTTCGGCTTCGTATTTTTCTACAATATTGTGGATCGCTTCCAATGCAGAGTGGTCGCTGACACGAGATTCAACGAAATCAATTTCTACGTTTTCTGGGTCGTTTTTAGGATCAAACTTTTCGTTGAACGCTTGAATAGAGCCAAAGAAAAGTGGTCCCCAAATTTCGTAAACTTTTGTTCCGTCTTCCTTAATGCGTTTTCGTGCTCGAATTCTAACTGCGTTTTGCCAAGCGAATGAAAGTGCAGAAATGATAACTCCAACGAATACCGCTATGGCTAAATCAAAGATTACAGTAACCGCGGAAACGATGATTAAAACAACGGCGTCAGACATTGGAATCTTTTTCAAAATTCTGAAACTTGACCAAGCAAATGTTTGAATTACCATCATAAACATTACACCTACAAGAGCAGCAATTGGAACTTGTTCAATCAATTTATCTGTAAATAAAATGAATGTCAATAAAGTTAGGGCCATCATGATTCCAGACAAACGTCCACGTCCACCTGCGTTGATGTTAATTACTGTTTGACCAATCATTCCGCAACCACCCGTTCCTCCGAAAAGTCCCGACATGATGTTTCCTGTTCCTTGAGCGATACATTCCTTATCCCCATTTCCTCTGGTATCTGTAAGTTCGTCCACAAGATTCATGGTCATTAAAGACTCTATTAACCCAACAGAAGCTGCTAAAAATGCATAAGGAAGAATAAAGTTTAGGGTGTCTAAATTGATGGGTAAATTCTGCCATAATTCTACACTTGGTGTTGGTAATTCTCCTTTTAATCCTGTTCCACCACCTTCAATAATGTATGATCCAACAGTAGAAACGTCTAAATCAATTCCAATTGCGAGCAAAGTTGTAACTAAAATTGCTGTTAAAGCAGCAGGAATTTTCGTGGTAATTTTCGGGAGTAGCCAAATAATTCCCATGGTGAGCAGCACTAAACCAATCATAATGTAAAGTTCTGTACCGTGCATAAATGTACTCACGTATTCTTTAACTCCATTTTCTCCTACGATCATTTCTTTGTGAGAAAACATCTTTACCTGCGCCCAAAAAATGACAATGGCCAAACCATTCACGAATCCCATCATTACAGGATGCGGAATTAATCTAACGAAACGCCCCAATTTAAAAACACCTGCTAATATTTGAATAACTCCCATTAAAATAACACAGGCCATGAGATAAAAGAATCCCATATTTTCGACGGGTTGGTCGAACAGCATTCCTTTTTCATGTCCGTCCGCAATCATAGTAACAAAGATGACCGCTACAGCTCCTGCTGCACCAGAAATTAATCCAGGTCTACCTCCAAAAATAGCAGCGATTAACCCTACAATAAAAGCACCTGAAAGTGCCATTAATGGATCAATTTGAGCAACAAAAGCAAAAGCAACCACTTCAGGAATCATTGCTAATGAAACAGTCACACCACTGATCACATCGTTTTTTGGATTAGTTGTAAATCTTTGGATAAATTTATTCATTGCATTATTTTTAAAGGGTGCAAAAATAGTATTTTTATTCTGGAATAAAGAAGGAGTTTATTTTGTTTGCTGTAATTCTTAGATTAAACTAATTATTGATACTTCAATGGGGACTTTTTAATTAATTTAGAGCTGTAAACTTCGATATGCTATGATTTTAAAATACTTTCTTTCCTTTCTCTTTCTTATTTGGATTTCACTTTTATTTGGACAAAAAATTCATGCTTCGGATTACAAAAGTGCTGCAGATCTAACCGCTTTTGTTGTTGATTATAAAAGTCAAGCCGATTTATTGGTGTATCGCGTTGAGTACGAAAGTCAAGCGGGAGAAAATGATGGTAGATGGTATTTTGTTGATTATCAAAGTCAGTCCGATAAAAGTGTGTTTTTTGTTGAATACCAAAGTCAGGCAGATATTAAAATTTACTTTGTCGACTACGAAAGTCAAGCCGGTTGGATAACAACCAATAAAAAGCAATTTCTAGAATAAGAAACTTTTAATTAGCCATTGACAAAACAAATTATAAAAAAGAAACGCGTGAATAAAATTACAGAACAATCCAGCAATTACGATAAACTTGAAGAATTATCACCTAAAGAAGTTTTAACGGCTATGAATAAAGAGGATCAATTGGTTCCTTTGGCGGTTGAAAAAATAATTCCAGAAATTTCAGCTTTTGTTGAAGAAGCCTTAATACGCATGAAAAAAGGCGGAAGATTGTTTTATTTGGGTGCTGGAACCAGTGGTAGACTTGGGATTTTAGATGCTTCTGAATGTCCGCCAACTTTTGGAGTAGAGCAAGGGTTAGTCGTTGGGTTAATTGCTGGTGGAGATGATGCGATAAGAATTGCGGTAGAAAACGCTGAAGACAATAGAGAATTAGGTTGGGAAGAACTATTGAAATATGATATACAGCCCAATGATATTGTAGTAGGAATTGCGGCTTCTGGAACAACTCCTTACGTTTTAGGAGCCTTAGAAAAAGCCAATTCCGCAGGAAATTTAACCGCCGGAATTACCTGTAACCCTGATAGTCCGCTGAGTGAAACTGCCCAACATGCTTTAGTAGCGGTTGTTGGTCCAGAATTCGTAACGGGAAGCACACGCTTAAAATCTGGAACTGCGCAAAAATTAATTCTCAACATGATTTCAACGAGTTTAATGATTGGATTAGGCAAGGTACAAGGAAACAAAATGGTAGATATGCAGCTCAGCAATGCCAAGTTGGTAATTAGAGGCTCAAAAATGGTGGCAGAACAATGCGGAATTGAGTTTGAAGAAGCGAAGAAGCTACTGTTGGAATATGGTTCTGTAAGGAAGGCAGTGATTGGGTTTAGAGGAAAAGAGTAGAAGAAGACGAGGAATGCATAGCGATAGAATTACGCGGAGATTTCGCATAGGTGCAAAGATTCGCAGAGGTACATAGTTTTGAAGAGATGAACCGATTGTTTGTTAATATAAATTTGATTTTGTGAAATGATGAACGTTTTTGGTTGAAATGGCGTCCGATTTTTGTTTGAAGAGGCGCACGGCCGTGCGCCTCTTCAAACAAAAACCGTTTCAAACAAAAACCGTTTCAAACAAAAACCGTTTCAAACAAAAACCGTTTCAAACAAAAACCGTTTCAAACAAAAACCGTTTCAAACAAAAACCGTTTCAAACAAAAACCGTGATTCCTTTTACGTCAATTAATAAAACCAATGTCATGTTCATCTACTTGGATTTCAATGAGGATAGTCTTACGTGATGTTTACCAAAATCATTAAGAATCCTTTGTGGATTTATTTAGACTATTATTTTTTTGTTTTCATGAAGAACAAAACAAAAACTAGTGCTAATCCTAAGATAATCATGATTAGAATTGAATTGTCTATCCATGGTAAGTAATCTTTTTGTCCTTTCTTTTTGGGTGGAGCGGTATAATCAGCTGGTGTTACGAGGTTATTGCTATCAATACTTTCGTTGAGTTCAGTATTCATGCGGTATCGATTATTTATAATTTTCCCAAATTTGTTTTTAAAACTAATTGAAATGTAATTGTATTCACTCATTTCTTTGGCTACTTTATTGTATTTTTCAATTACCAATTTGTCTGTTACATAGTAATGACGGGATCCTGCATAGTAAAAAAGGGCGTTGGTCAAATAGAAATAGTCTCTCTGGAAATCTCCCATTTCCTCAAATGCTTGCGAAAGCACATAGTCTTTTTCGTCGTGTAGCACGGTGAAATGCCTAAAAGCAGAATCTATGGCAAAAGCTATTTCCACCAATTTATTCTTGTTTGGTGATTTTTTTGGATTCATTTTTTCTAACGCTGCGTTTTCCAAAATTGGAAATATGAGCGTGGAATCAGGAATGTATGTTTTCCGTTTATATGCAATGTAGGCATTGTTCAAGTCTAAAACGGCCTGTTTTATACTGTAAACGGAAGTTGGATCGTCAGGAATATTCTTTTCATTGAATTTTTTGAGCATTTCGTACCGCTCCAAAGATTGAAGGGTAGTCCTGTATAGCATTTGCGCATGAGGTTCCTGAATGGTATCAATATTGACTCTAGAAAAAATGCTTAAGGCCATTTCAAACTCTTCTAAGTGAACGTTTTCATAAGCATAAAATAAACTGTCTTGTGCGGTCCACTTAGATGTTGGAATAGTGTTTACTTCCGCAATCCTACTTTTCATATATTTTGGAGGAGCCGGTTGACGATGATATTTCAGCACTTTAAATAAGTAGGTGTTTTCTTGGCTTGGAGGCTTACTATAATCAATTACCTGACCTATTAAAGAATCTGAGTTCATTAAAATTACGACAGCGCAAAGCAAATATTTTATTAAATTTTTCATTCTAAACCTCCGTTTATTAGTGCAAATTGTAAAATGTTAAGTCCCATTTTAAGTGCCTTTTCATGATTTTCTTGGGTATCGTTGTGCACTGTGATGTCCTCCCAGCCATCTCCTAAATCTGTTTCGTAAGTGTAAAGCAAAACCAACCTTCCTTCAATTAAAATTCCAAAAGCTTGAGCACGTTGGTTGTCATGCTCGTGAATTTTAGGCAATCCATTAAACTTATATTTTTGATCGAAAATTGGATGGTCGTATGGAAGTTCAACTAGTTTTAAGTTGGGAAATAACTTCTCAATTTCTGGGCGAATGTATTGATCCATTCCATAATTATCATCGATATGCAGAAATCCTCCTCCAATTAAATAGTTCCTTAAATTCTCTCTTTCGGAATTAGAAAATACAACGTTTCCATGTCCTGTCATGTGAACGAAAGGATAGGTAAATAGTAGGGGAGAACCCGCATCGACGTAAGGAACATCTGGGTTAATATTGGCGTTTAACTGTTGATTGGCAAATTTTACAAGATTAGGAACCGCCGTTGGATTCGCATAATAATCTCCGCCGCCATTGTATTTGAGTACCGCCAATTGATAACTTCCTTGCCCGAAAACAATATTCGAAATGAAAAATGAAAAGATGATCAATAATAATCTCATAATTTTGTTCTAGCGTTCTTCAAAAAATAGTTTAACATTCATACAGGCATAAACTCCTGCGGTTTCTGTACGTAATCGGGTTTTTCCTAAAGTTACGGCTTGAAATCCATTTTCTAGGGCTTTTTTAACTTCATTTAAGGTAAAATCTCCTTCGGGGCCAATCAAAATTGGCGTCTTTTTTTCTATCCAACGGTTGGATTCTTTTTCTAACTGTTTTTGAATTGAAGTATTGCGCTCTTCTTCTTCATAACAATGCGCGATTAATCCATTTGGATTTTGTTTGATAAATTCTTCAATGGAAATCAGCTCATTTAACTTTGGAATAAATAAGCGCTTTGACTGTTTCATTGCCGAAACAAGAATTTTCTGAAAACGTTCAAGTTTAATTTTCTTTCGTTCGGCATTTTTGCATAAAATCGGGGTGATTTCATGAATACCTAATTCTGTAGCTTTTTCTAAAAACCATTCAAATCTGTCGTTGTTCTTGGTTGGAGCTATTGCAATATGAATATGATGCTCATCTGGTGTTGCTTTATGAAAATCAATTTTCTTCACCACAACAGCTTTTGGAGCGCTATCAATAATTTCTCCTGTAAAAACAACTCCAGTTCCGTTTACAATCTCCATTTGGTCTCCAGCCATCATTCTCAAAACTTTCGCAGCGTGCTTTGATTCGTCTGGAGGTAAAGTGATTTTTTCCTGGTTTAAAGAGGCTATGTCAATGTAAAATCTTCTCATTTCTCTATCTTAATATTTTAGTGCATTAAAAGATAAACGAGCTCTCTTAATAAATCAGCATCAGACCCCGGACCACGGTCAATTCCCTTACTTTTTAAATCGTATTCTTGAAGAGTTGCAATGTTTTTTGCAATCTTTTTTGGATTGTAAATTTTCTTGGCTTGTAAAACTTCTTTAGCCGCTGGATAACTCATTTTTAAGGCTGACATTAAACCATTGATGTCTTGCGCATTCGAAAAATGAGCTTTCATTAATCGTTCATGAAACCCAAATAAAAGCGGAATTAATTGCGTTATATGGGCAGCTTTCGGATTTTGTTCAAAATAATTAATGATTTTATTGGCTTTTAAAATGTCGCGAGAAGCCAAGGCATTTGTTAATTCAAAAGCATTATAATCCTTCGAAATTCCAATATTTTCTTCGATGTGAACTTCGCTAATTTGAGTTCCTTTTTCAAGAACAATCATTAGTTTTTCAAGCTCTTTCGCTATTTTCCCTAAATCAGCTCCTAAAAACTCCACCAAAAGCATTGTCGCTTTTTGATTAATGGAATAGCCTTTGCTTTTCAAATAGGTGATGATCCATCCATCTACCTGATTTTCATAAAGCTTTTTACTTTCGAAAATCACACCGTTTTTTTTGATGGATTTGAAGAATTTCTTTCGGGAATCGGCTTTCTTATGTTTGTGCGCAAGAATTAAAACCGTAGTTGGTGAAGGATTATCGAAATAGGATTCCATAACACCCCAGCTTTTTACATCTTGAGCTTCTTTTACAATCACCAATTGACGTTCAGCCATCATTGGAAATTGCTTTACCTGCTCTTGTAAGCGCCCCATGTCTGCATCTTTTCCATACAAAACGGTCATGTTGAAATCACGTTCGCTTTCATCTAAAATGTATTGGGTAGCCGCTTCCGTAATTTGGTCAATATAAAAAGATTCATCACCATGTAGTAAATACACAGGACTAGGTGTCTTTTCTTTAAACTGTTTTATAATTTCTTTCACGTTTTTCTAAATCAATAAGGGCTTAAAATAACACAAATTTTACAAGTCAACATTCGTTTTTCCTGCAAAATTTGTGTTTGGATATTTCTTTCTTTTGAATGCACTGCCTTCGACGCCTTCACCCTGTGTCTTTGACAAGCTCAATCATCGAAGAGTAATCTGTTGCATGAGCCTGTCGAAGGCAACAGCAATTATCAATTAAAATAACGCAGTATTTGGCGTTTTCTTGCAAAGAAAAAGAATTAATAATTTTCTAAGAAATTATTCAACAACCTCACGCCAGTTCCTGTTCCACCAGTGCCTTTATAATTATCCGTTGAGCCTAAAAATGCTGGACCAGCGATATCTAAGTGAACATAAGGTGATTTTACAAAATGCTCCAAAAATTTACCTGCGGTGATCATTCCTGCGTATTTTCCACCCAGATTTTTTAAGTCGGCAATGGAAGATTTCACTTCTTCCGCATAGTCATCCCAGAATGGGAATTGCGCTAATCTTTCATGGACATTGTAACCAGATTTGATCAAATCATCGATTACTTCCTGTTTTGCGTTCCCCATTACGCAGGCTGCTTTTTGTCCTATCGCTGCAACAGCTGCACCAGTTAAAGTCGCTGCATCTATTACTAATTCTGGATTTAACTCATTAGAATACGCTAAAGCATCCGCTAAAATCATTCTTCCTTCGGCATCGGTGTTTAGTACTTCAACCGTTGTTCCGTCATACATTTTTATGACATCACCAGGAACATAAGCATTTCCACTTGGACGATTATCAGTTGCTGGAATGAGTGCAATAATGTGTAAATCTAATTCGTTCATCGCCGCTGCGTAAATCGTTCCTGCCATACAAGCAGCTCCTCCCATGTCACTTTTCATCAAGTCCATTGAACCCGCTGTTGGTTTTAAACTCATTCCTCCAGTATCATAAACAACACCTTTTCCAACCAAAACGATTGGTTTTTTGTTCTTAGGATTTTTAGGTTTGTATTCAACAATCGTAAAAGTTGGTTCATCAACAGATCCTAAATTCACAGCCAACAATCCACCCATTTTTAACTCCTCAATTTTCTTTTTATCGAAAACCGTAACTTTTAAATTGTCAACATGTTCAAAAGATTGAATTTCTTTGGCCAATTGTGGAGCAGTTAAATAGGAGAGTGGCTCATTCACCATATCTCTTGACCAATAAACGGCTTTTGTGGTATTGTTTAAACGAGAAATAGCTTTTTCGTCAAAGGTATTGAGTAAAGAAATATCTTTTAATTGATAACGTTTCTTCTCTGCATCTTTAAAATATTTCAAAAACTGATAATTTGACAATGCCAGACCTTCCGCAAGAGCTAAAGTTTCAGCACCTTCACCAGAAATAAAAATTTCTTCAGCAGATTTCGCTAAAGTCTTACGTATTTCATATCCCGCAACACGCATTTTCTCTAATTCATCATTCTTTTTCACGAAGAATATAAACTGCTCGCCAAGTTTAATATAATCTGTTTTATCATCAGAAGAAAGGAACTTTTCTGCTTGTTCAGCTACGATGTCAGGAAGATTTTCAATTGACTTAAATTCTGTATCTAAAACAATAGCGATATGTCCGTTTTTAGAGTATGATTTTGATTGTTTTATCATCTTTTTTTTGTTTGAATTTTCAGTTTCAAAATTAAGAACTTTCGGGAATTAAATCAATTAAAAATAGGAAAGACCATGACTGAGGTTGATTACGTAGTTTCACTCAAGTAAATTCGATACATCTTTATTTTCCAGTAGGGATTTCATTTGCATTATGGCTACTTGATTAAGTTGGATCAATCTATCTTTTTGAGATAATTTTTGTTCAATCAGAAGCGCGTTGATACTTTCCATGTTACTTAAAACCACCAGTTGTTCAATATTGGCCTCATCCCTCATATTCCCATCCTTATTTGGGTTTTCTTTTTTCCACTCTTTTGCAGTTTTACCAAATAATGTAACATTCAATAAATCGGCTTCACTCGCGTAGGCAAAATTAATTTGAGTTTTTGTAATTAAACTTGGGATAATATTATCACGAATTGCATCTGTATGAATTTTATAATTGATTTTAGATAGTGTTCTTTGGAAGTTCCATTTGAGATTAAGTTTGTTGTTTTCCTCTTCTTTTAATCGTTGAAATTCTTTGATGAGGAATAGTTTAAATACAGGGTTTATTGCAGAACCAAATTCAAAGGCAATATCCTTATGTGCAAATGTCCCCCCGTATTTTCCTTTTTTGGTGTAAATACCGATTGCATTTGTTGACTCAACCCATTTAGAAGGACTCAAAACAAAACTATGCAAGCCCGCTTCCGTTTTAAAGTGGTCGAATTCGACCACTTTAAAATCCGGGTTATATAATTGCTCCCATGTACCAAGGAATTCTAAAGTATTCCTTGTTCTTATCCAGTTTTTTATAATGTCTGCTGCTCTGGCTTCTCCTTCTATAGTGTCTGGTCGGAAACAGACGAATTTTATAAAATAAATTATTTTTGATGAGAGCTGGATTTATTTTTATGAGTTGATGCTTAAGCATCAGGTGATTAAAAATAAAGGGAGCTATCGCAAAAAGAAATATTTTAAATTTTGATGTGTTTCCGTCTAGCCACTATTCAGCATTTGCCATATCGGTAATACAGATGTAATCTGATTCGGCGGAACTTGATATTTTTATAATCGTTCCATTCACATTTATAGTTTTATTTTTCGTTATGATTTAAGTGGTTTTTGATTTTAATAAGTGGATATTCTAAATTAAGATACTTCATTAGTTTGCTTTAATCCAACTTTTTGAAACTTTATTCTAAATTTTCATTTACCTCCAAATACCTGCATGGAACCACATCAAAACAAAAAAAACCGCCTAGAATTGTACTTCTAAACGGTCTTTTTTTAAAATTATAAGTCTCATTTTTGAATTATACAGCTCAAAATCAAGACGCCTTTTTATTCGAATCTAAGGACTTGACTTTTGTCAATACGTTGCCCTGAGCATGTCGATGAGACTGATTTCAAAACAAAAGTGCAAGGTCGATATTGAGCCTTACAACCAAAAACTACGTGAAATATCTAAAATCTTGAGCGTCTTCGATTTTTTTAATTGAAGCTAATATCAAATTAATGGTGTTTTCCACGTCTTCTTCATGCGTCATTTCTACAGTTGTGTGCATATAACGAATCGGTAAAGAAATTAGCGCAGAAGGCACACCTTCATTACTGTAAGCAAAAGCATCCGTATCTGTTCCAGTTGCGCGGGAAGCTGCTTGACGTTGGAATGGGATTTTTTCACTGTCGGCAGCGTTAATGATTAATTTCAATAAATTGTTTTGTACTGCAGGACCATAGGTTAAAACTGGACCCAATCCACCTTTAAAATCTCCATGCTCTTTTTTGTCAATAAGCGGCGTTCCTGTATCGTGACAAACATCAGTAATTATGGCAACATCTGGCTTGATTTTCTGAGCAATCATTTGAGCACCTCTTAATCCAATTTCTTCTTGAACGGAGTTCACGATATACAAACCAAAAGGAAGTTCTGTCTTTGATTCTTTCAGCATTCTCGCTACTTGAGCAATCATAAATCCACCAATTCTGTTGTCTAAAGCCCTTCCAACATAGCGATTGTTGTTTAAAATCATGAATTCATCCTCGAAAGTCACTACGCAGCCCACGTGAACACCCAATTTTTCAACTTCTTCTTTTGTGCTGCAACCGCAATCTAAAGTGATGTTTTTTAAACTTGGTTTTGGATCTTTTTCATGACGGGTGTGAATTGCCGGCCAACCAAAAACAGCTTTTACAGTTCCTTTATCTGTGTGAATATTTACACGTTTTGAAGGTGCAATCATATGATCTGAACCACCATTTCTGCGCACATAAATAAATCCGTCATCTGTGATATAATGCACAAACCAAGCAATTTCATCTGCATGTGCTTCAATGACCACTTTGTATTTAGCTTCAGGATTAATAATCCCCACAACACTTCCGTAGTTGTCCACCATATAATCGTCAATGTAAGGTTTTATATATTCCAACCACATTTTCTGACCAGGGGATTCAAAGCCTGTTGGGGAGGCATTGTTTAAGTATTTTTCTAAAAACTTTTTACTTTCTTCCGTTATTGCTTTACTCATTTTTTTAAATTTTTCTAAAGATAAAAATTCAATTATAATTTATCAATTGAGAATTGAAACATGTTCCTTAATCTTGACCCAAAAACTCAGAAATTGATCCATTCGTAATTGTATTCTACATTCGTAATTAGTTTTTGTTAAATTTGCCGAGAATTTATTTTGAAACCGATGAAAGAAATTACAGTTCAAGAATTAGCTGCGGCTTTACAGAAAGAAAAAACATTTGTATTGTTGGATGTTCGTGAAAACTACGAATTCAAAATTGGTCATATTGCATGTAAACATATTCCAATGGGAGAAATTCCTACTCGTGCTAAAGAATTGGATTGTGAAAAGGAAACGATTGTAATTTGTAGATCGGGTAAGCGTGCAGCTGCTGTGGCGAACTTTTTAAATACAAATCATGGTTTTAAAAACATCGGAATTGTGATTGGTGGAGTAGAGGCTTACGCAAATGAAATTGATCAATCAATAGAAGTATAATGGAAAAACAACCTAGATCAATATCCCAATTATCTGGGATTACCTTGCGCGGAATGGCCATGGGTGCTGCAGATGTTATTCCTGGAGTTTCTGGAGGGACAATCGCTTTTATTACTGGGATTTACGAAGAACTTATAGGAAGCATTAGTAACATTAATATTGCTGCTTTTAAAAAGCTTAAAAATGAAGGAGTATCTGCTTTTTGGAAGCATGTGAACGGTAACTTTTTTGTCGCTTTACTTTTAGGAATAGCCATCAGTGTCTTGTCCTTGGCAAGGGTCGTGACGTATTTGTTGGTTGAATATCCTGTTCTATTATGGGCATTTTTCTTCGGTTTAATCGTTGCTAGTGCACAGTTGATATTAAAAACCGTTACTAAATGGGATATTAAAACAGTTCTCGGACTTACCGTAGGAACGGCAATTGCAGCTTATATTTCTACCGTTCATGTCACTGCAAGCGGAGGTGAATCTTGGTACATTGTTTTAAGTGGAGCTATTGCGATTTGTGCTATGATTTTACCTGGAATTAGCGGGTCTTTTATTCTTGTTCTCTTAGGTTCTTATGCTCTTGTAATTGAAGGATTAAAAAATTTAGATTTCACAATAATCGGATTGTTTTGTTTGGGATGTCTTATCGGGATTTTATCTTTTAGTAGATTGCTAAAGTATTTATTCGAGAACTTTAAAAACCTTGTCTTAGCTATTCTTTCTGGTTTTTTAATTGGTTCTCTTTTAAAGATTTGGCCTTGGAAAAACGCAATTGGTGATGCGCCTATTGTTGTGCATTCTGATGGAAAAGAAGACTGGATGATGGCGAATGTACTGCCAGGTAACTTTGTAGGAGAACCTCAAGTATTATATGTTGTTCTTTTGGCGCTTTTCGGATATTTATTGGTTTACATAATGGATAAGTTCGGAAATAAATCTAAAAAAGCGTAGCTATGAGTCAGCAAGGGATTAGAAAATTTGGATTGTTGGGTGAAACGCTCGGACATTCTTTCTCTAAAAGTCATTTTGAGGAAAAGTTTAAGGCGGAAGAAATAAACGCAAGTTTCGAAAATATAGAGCTTCCTGATGCTGAAGCAGTAGAGAAGTGGTTGAAAGCTGCACCAACTGAATTTACTGGTGTTAGTGTAACTATTCCTTACAAAGAAACTGTAATTCCATTTTTAGACGAATTGTCGCCAGAAGCCAAAGCTATAGGAGCTGTAAATTGCATTCATTTTAAAGATGGAAAATCAATTGGCCACAACACAGATGCCTTTGGTTTTGGTCAGTCCATTAAACCTTTCCTAAGAAATATTCACGAACGTGCTTTATTACTCGGAACAGGAGGAGCTTCAAAAGCGGTTGCTTATACATTAGAAAACTTAGGAATAACAGTTGCACATTTATCAAGAACTCCAAAGGAAGATCAAATGATTTTTGGATATGATCAAGCCAATGATTTAATGGTGAAATCTTTTCCGATGATTGTGAATTGTACACCTTTAGGAACTTCGCCAAATGTTGAGGAAATGCCTGCCTTTCCAATAGAATTGGTCGGAGAAGACCACTTTGTCGTAGATTTAATCTATAATCCATCAGAAACTTTATTCTTGAAATTGGCAAGAGAAAGTGGAGCGGATACTTTAAATGGTCTTTCTATGCTCAAACAACAGGCAGTAAAGGCTTGGGGGATTTGGAATAGTTAGCTATCTTTGAATTTGGGGTTTATTCTGATGTAATTCATCAATGATTTACCTCATAATAAGGCCTTGTTTAATTATTAAACTTCAATCTGTGAATATTCTAAAATCATATATCCGCGAAGGCGAACATCAAACACAAGATTTCAAATTTCGTGTAGATGATGCCAAAAAAATAGCAAGAACTTTAGCTGCATTTGCCAATACAGATGGTGGAAGATTATTGATTGGTGTAAAAGACAATGGTAAAGTTGTTGGTGTAAATCCAGAAGAAGAATTTCATGTAATTCAAGGAGCAGCAGCAATGTATTGTAAGCCAGAATTAGAGGTGAAAACTCAAATCATGCAAGATGATCATAAGTTGGTTTTAGAAGTTAGTGTGGATGAAGTAGAGAACAAACCAATTAAAGCCTTAGATGAAAATGGAGTATGGAAAACTTACGTTAGAAGAGAAGACCATACTTTGTTGGCCAATAAAATATTGATTGGTGTTTGGAAGAAAATGCGTACCAAAACTTCAACTCCGCAAATATTTGATGAAGATGAGCAACTCATTTTGAATACCATTGAAGAGGCAAAGGAAATTACTTTAAGTAAACTTTACAGAGCAACAAAACTACGTAAAGCTTTTGTAGATAAGCTCTTGATTCTTTTCATTACTTGGGGAGTGGTTGAAATGAATATCACCCCTGGAGGTACTTATTTTTCTGTTAGGGAGAGGGTTTAGAGTGGTTACAGTTTTTTACAGCTTTTTTTGAATAAAATCGGCAGAAATCAGTCAAAGGACTTTTTTTGGTCTTAGAAGCTTATGAAAGCACTAAATACAAGTTCCAAGAATGTCAATTTTCTATAATATATACTTACTTTTTATTAACTTTGAAAATAGAGAGTTAAAATGTCCAATTAAAGGGCTTTTTTATCAATGCTAAATATAGAAAATTGGACAAATCAGTTATGCTAGACAAGAAAACCAAAGAATATTTGCTTACGGGAACAAAGGCAGAAACGCTTGAGTTTTTAGAGAATATTGAATATAATGTGCCTTCTGTTTTTTACTTTACAGTGAAGGAATGGAAAGAGAATAAGTTGGACTTGATAGAGAAAGTCTTGGCTAAGTATGAGGGTAACTTGCTAGCAATTCGAAGCAGCACAAAAGCTGAAGATACCGCAGATTCTTCTATGGCGGGTGCATTTGAAAGTATTCTAAATGTTAAATTAAATGCTGAAAGTATTGACAAAGCGGTGGAGAAGGTAATCGCCTCTTTTGATGAAGATCAAACCAATCAAATTTTGGTGCAACCCATGGTGACCAATGTGGCGATGAGTGGTGTGATTATGACACAAGTACTCGATGACGGTTCGCCCTACTACGTTGTTAATTATGATGATAAAACTGGATTAACTGACACTGTTACAAGCGGAGCAACGGTAAATAAAACAGTTTATATTTATTATGGAGTAGACAGAAATGACTTTGACTCTCCTTTTTTACTGTTGGTTTTAGATCTAATTGAAGCTTTAAAACTTACCTTTCCGAATATTCCATTAGATATTGAATTTGCGATCAATAAATCTATGGAAATGAGTCTTTTGCAGGTGCGAAAAATTACTACAGTTAACACCTGGAAAATGCATATTACGGACCAGGTTTCTGACCGAATGCTTTACCTTAAGGAATACGTGGGGCAATTAATGCAAAATCGTCCACATTTATACGGACAAAAAACATTACTTGGCTTTATGCCAGATTGGAATCCTGCCGAAATGATAGGAGTGGTTCCTCACCCTTTGGCAATGTCACTTTATCGGGAATTGATTACGAAACGTGTCTGGAGTGTTGCCCGTGAAAAAATGGGCTACCGTAAAATGCCAAATGTTGAACTGATGATTTCCTTATTTGGTCGAGCTTATATTGATGTGAGAAACAGTATCAATTCTTTCTTACCAGAGGGTTTGCCGAGTGCTATTTCGGAGAAAATGGTAAATGCTTATATCGAGCGGTTGAATAAATTTCCCTTTTTACATGATAAAATTGAATTTGAAGTAGTTCATACCGCCTATGATTTTGATTTCGAGAAGAATTTTCAGGAGAGATATCCTGATGTGCTTTCGAGAGAAGAATTCTTGAATTATAAAGGTTTACTCAGAAATCTGACCATTAAAGCTATTGACGATAAGTATGAAAGTAGCTTGAACGTTGCTATTCGTGATATTGAAATCCTAAAATCAATTCAAAAGGTTAAATACCTACAGGACGGAAATTCATTTTCTATCGCAGACCAAATTAATACACAAATTGATGAATGTAAAAACTATGGAACATTACCATTTTCAATTATAGCGAGACATGGTTTTATTGCCGAAGGGATTTTACGTTCAGCAGTCAGTAATAAAGGGATTTCAGAAGAAAGAGTAAAGGAATTTAAAAGCAGTTTTAATACAGTTGCAGGAGAATTGAGTGAAGATTTTCAGCGGGTATTAAAAAATGAACTCAGTAAGGATGAATACCTTTCGAAATATGGACATTTGCGTCCAGGGAGTTATGATATTCTCTCTCCAAACTATGCCAATAGGGAGGATTTGTTTGAGGGAATTCCAAGAAAAAATCAACACAGCATAAAACCTTTTAAATTAAGTAAAGAGGAAACTTCAAAGATTAATATTCTACTTGGTGAACATGGTTTTGATAACATCAAGGCAGAGGATCTTTTTAAATATGCCAAGAAAGCTATAATCGGAAGGGAATATGCTAAGTTTATCTTTACAAAACATCTTTCTGAAATATTAGAAAATATGGCGGAATGGGGTAAAATAGAAGGATTTACCCGAGATCAATTGGCAATGCTATCTATTGAAGATGTTTTGAGCGTGTTGATTGCGCCATTGACAGATGATACTAAGTCTTATTACGAGAGAAAAATAGATAAAGCCGAGAATAATTTCTCTGTGGCTTCGTCATTCAAATTGAGTTACCTTATTCGCTCTGTACGAGATGTTCATATCGTGCCTATGCAGCGAAGTGAAGCTAATTTTATCGGTAATAGAAGAATAGAAGCAGAGGTGGTTGAATTAACGCCTTACACCAAAGAAATTCCGCTTTTAGAGAACAAAATCATCTGTATTGAAGGTGCCGACCCAGGATATGATTGGATTTTTACAAGAAATATTGGTGGATTGATTACAAAATATGGTGGAGCGAATTCTCACATGGCCATTAGGAGTGCAGAATTGAATATTCCTGCTGCGATTGGTTGTGGTGAACAACCTTACAATAGAATTGTGGCTGCTCAAAAATGCTTGCTCGATTGTCAACGTAAGAATTTAGAACCAATAGAACTTTCATAAATGATTCGATTTGGAATTACAATGCGAATAACTGAAGCAAATGGCTACGAAGAACAACGTGAGTCAATTGCTAGTGATTGGTGTGAATATATGATGAAAGCCTTTCCAAAAGCACAGTTCGTTTTTATTCCAAATCTTGAATATTCAGTTAAACAATATATTCAAGAGCTTGATGTTAATGTTTTGATAATTAGCGGGGGCGATGATTTAGGTTTGTATCCTAGGAGAGACAGGTCAGAAATTTTTGCTTTGGAGTACGCGTTAGAAAACCACATTCCAGTTATTGGAGTTTGTAGAGGGCTTCAACTTATTCATTCCTATTTTGGAGGCCAAATAATTGAAGGCAATGCTGAATTTGTAAAGGATCACCGAGCATCAAAACATGAAATTGATTTTAAAGGTGAATCAAAAATTGTGAACTCCTATCATACCAATGAGATCGTGGAAGAAAGTATTTCCGCTCAATTTGAGATTATTGCAAGGTGTAAAGCAGATAATTCAGTTGAAGCCATTCAAAATGAATCTATTTTAGCGATGATGTGGCATCCTGAACGTGATTTGGTATTCGTAGATTGGAATAAAGAACTAATAGAAAATTTTATAAATACATGAAAACAAGAGCGTTAATTTTAGCAGCAGGAAGAGGGTCGAGAATGGGAGCAGAAACTGCTTCTAAACCAAAGTGTTTTACTTTGTTGCAAGGTAAAAGGCTTTTAGATTGGCAGTTAGAGGCTATACGAAATGCGGGAATTGAGAATATTTCAATTGTTACCGGTTATAAATCAGAACTTTTTGATGAAGGTCTACCTACTTTTCATAATCCGAGGTGGAACGAAACAAATATGGTAGGTTCATTATTTTATGCAGATGATTTCGAGGGAAACACTCTCATTTCCTATTCAGATATCGTTTATAAAAGTGAGCATATTGTAAAGTTAAACCAAGCGGAAGCCGACATTACCATAACCGCTGATAGCAAGTGGGAAAGCTTATGGAATCTTAGGTTTGAAGACCCTTTGGATGACGCAGAAACTTTTAAGAGTGATGAAAATAATCAACTCACTGAAATCGGTCAGAAAACGGATGATATTTCTAATATTGAAGCTCAATATATGGGATTGATTAAATTAACAGCAAAGGGTTGGAGAAAAATCAAAGAGGTGTATGAAAGCTTAGATCAAAAACAAAAAGATAAAATGGACATGACAAGTTTGCTCAATTTGTTAATTGACAGAGGAATCAGCGTTAATGTTGTCTTTATTGATGGTGGTTGGTGCGAATCTGACGCTTACTCTGATGTTTTGGCTTATGAAAAGGAGATTAAAACCAACAGTAATTGGGAGCATTATTGGAGATAAATACTTAAAACATGAATATTCTAGCTATTTCTGGATCTGCTAGCAAACAAAGCAGTAATTATCATCTTTTAAAAGCGATTCAAACACTGTTTAAAGACGACTTCATTATGGAAGTCTATGATTCCCTTCAAGACTTTCCATTGTTTACTCCAAATCTCTTAAAAGAAGGTGTTCCAGAAAATATCCAGGAGTTTAAAGCGAAAGTAGTGAATGCTGATTTGGTGCTGATTTCAACTCCTGAATACACCCATAACATTCCGGCTGTATTGAAAAACATGATCGAGTGGTGTACTCATTCTGGTGAGTTTTCAAATAAAAAAGTAATTCCCATTACATTTACTCCTCACGAACCTCGGGGAGAGTTTGCTATGCAGTCTTTGTTATTTTCACTAAATGCTTTGGATGCAAATACGATTGTTCAAGTTCCGCTTTATAAAACAGAGGTCACAATTAAGGAAGAGTTAATCCTTTTGTCAGATGACACACAAACACTTTTAAAAGAGGTTTTTTAATTAAATTAATTCTTTAGTTTAGGTGTGTTTATTGTTTGTTTTTTAAGTTTTTACACTTCTTTTATAGATGAGCTTTATTCAGCTTTTTTATTTTTGATGCCAATGAAAAACTTCCTTTTACAGCCTTCATAGCATACAATGTCCACATTAGTTTTTTACTCATTGATTTACTAAATACCGATTTACTCAGTTTTTTAGCAAATGGTTCTCTTTGATTCACTGGTGGAGGGTTGATGTAGTCTTTACCATATAAATTTGTCAAATAAACCTCTAAATCATTTGGTCCGAAAAAGGGGTAAGTTTCAAAATCAATTTCTTTCACTGGAAATAAATGATCATAATGCATGTGCTTTACTTCTTTTGTAGCAATCATGTCGTTATAAGTCGTAACGAAAACATGGTCTTTCTCGACTTTATTCAGGCTATCGACATATTCTATGTAGTCCTTCATGAATCTTTCACGCTTGAAAAGGAAACTACCTTCATAAAGATACTTCTGAATCATATCTCTATCTTTTACGAGCAACTCCTTTTTTTTATCAAACATAAATGCCAACAAATTTAGATAGTCTCTATCTTTTTGTAATGCCTCAGGTGTGTTGGGGAGTGATTTGACCTTTATTAAATCAATTTTCACAGGATAAAGGTTATCTCTTACAATTCGTGTATCTGCTAAATATTCAGAATAATGTGGGAAAGGTCGGTTTTCATTGTATAAAATGAAATGAGGATGATTAGGAACAAGCTCTTCTCTTAGCACTTTAAGCATTCTGTGGTAATCATCAATTAAAAAGCACAAATCTAAATCGTCGTCCCACTCAATAAAACCTTTATTTCTAACTGCTCCTAAAACCGTCCCGGTGCTAATCCAATAGGGTATATTGTGTTTACGGCATAATTGGTCAACATCTTTCGCCATTTCAAGCAAAGCCATTTGTGTTTCTCTAAGGTATTTGAACTCCATGAATATCTTTTATTTGAGTAGTTTTTGATTGTGTATTATGTCCAGCAACCTTTCCGAAACTTCTTTGTTTCCTGATTCCGAAAAATGAACGCCGTCAGGATAGTGTTCTTCGGACTTTAAGTCATCCAAATTGACGTAAATTGCCTCTTTTTCTTTGCAAATTGAGGCGATGATGGAATTGTATTTATTGTAATTCTTTTGGGTTCCGGGTATCATTTTTTCAACTCTGTCGTTGGCTTGATTAATTCCTAAGCAAATGATCTTTCCGTTGGTATTGTGTTGAATCGAGTAAAGCAATTTGGTGTACTCCTGTTTAAAAACTTTGGTTGATGTCCAAGCGCGCTTTCCTCTTAATTTTACCAGAAATCTCATGTTGGGTTTAATCGCATAAAGGTGGAATGCTTTCAGTGCTTTAACGAGCAAACTCCGCTTATTTGAGAACAGGAAGTCAGCAAACCATCTGGGGATTTCTCTTGTCGCCGCGTCAGAACTTCCAATATTTATGATGTATAAATCACCATAATTATTGATTATTTCAGGATAAACCTTGTGTAAATCATACATTGTAGCCCTCGTGAATGCAAGGTTTTTCACTTGAATGATTCCGTCTTGCTTTTCTTTATTGAGCTTTTCCTCAATAATTTGGCCGTAATTTTTACTCGTCAAACTGTTGTGCGGTCTATTGCGCAAAGCAACGGAATTCCCCACAATTACAATCTTCTGAATCTTCATTTTACGCCTTATTTTAGAATTTTAGCTTTGTATTTATCGATAAATCTATTAATTTCTATTGATAAATGTAGCTTGTAAACAACAAAAATAAACAATATTATAAATCCTCCTGAAATCAAGACAGAAAGTAGGATTGATTTAAAAATTGATGGTAGAAATAGAGGCATAAAAATCGCAACCAATAAGAAAAGTGTGATGATGAGTAGAGGCCAAGTGAATGGATGCATTTTGTACTTAATAGCAACAAAAATTGTTTTTAGTAAGTTGAACAAAAGCATGGATATCGCGGTAGATAGAGCAGCTCCAACAATGTCGAAGGAATTAATGAAGTAGTAGTTCATAATCACGTTGGATATTGCCAATATGAAAATAAATAAGGTGTTTACTCGGAAATATTTGGAGTAAGAAATGATGGAAAAGTTTACACTCGTAACCATATCTATGATTTTTGTTAATGCCAGCAACAGAAAAACTGTTTTGTACATTACCAAGTCTTCGCCGTTGGTCATTACCACAAAAAAGGTTTCAATATTCAACCAAATCAATGAGAAGAGCAAAATTCCAACAACGTATAAATTAGCGGATGAAGTTTTGTAGAGCTTCTGAATTTCATCCATTCTATTTTCGTCGAAGGCCTTTGATATCATGGGACCAGTAATTTGAAAAACGGCTTTTGTTGGTATTTCAATAACTACAGAAAGAAAAAGGAAAATACTGTAATAACCTACTTTCGTTGCCGAGAGAAGCAAACCAATCATCACCACATCAATTTTATAAACCAAGATATTCCCAACATGATTCATGGCTCCGTAAAGCATGTATTGAATCATTTCAAAGTGTTTCTTCCGCTTAACTCGTCTTAAAACGCCTGTTTTAAAATCTAAACCGTTTAAAGATTTTAAATAAAACATTAGTCCCAAGGCAATGATAATGTGGTAAACAACAAGGATCCAGCCTGCAATATTATAGTTGATTAGGGAAAAATAACTCAATAAGATTATTCCAGGAACTATAATTTTTAAACTGAAGTTGGAAATAATATCGGGATAAACAATTCTGCCAAAATTAAAGCTGTGTGCCCGTAACACTGCGATGAAAACCATCAAAACGCCTAATGGAAAAATGATAAATAAATTGTCGTTGATTTTCCCTACATCAAATCCTCCCAGTGCGAGCATTGCGGAAAAAGGCGCTTTAAACAGGTATAAAATAGCAGAAATAAATACGATGTTTATTGTGCTGTAAATGAAGAGTAAGGATATAAAACCTTTGGTTTTTGTGCTTTCAAAGTAAGGGAAGTACTTATTGACCAAAGCATGACTCCCTAGTGAAAAGAAAGCGC
Organism: Brumimicrobium oceani; assembly: GCF_003143775.1. Lineage (GTDB taxonomy): Bacteria > Bacteroidota > Bacteroidia > Flavobacteriales_D > Crocinitomicaceae > Brumimicrobium > Brumimicrobium oceani. The sequence goes on from NZ_QFRJ01000001.1 coordinate 386,080, forward strand.
TCAGCAATATAGCAGTAGACAAACTAAACTGAATTTCTCCATAGAGTTCCCAGTCTAGCGGATAGATAAACATGGTACTCAGTCCACCGATGATGATGCCCAAGTAGTTTACTATAGAGTTTTTTAAACTTTGTCTTTGTACGATTCCCACTATTTTGTCAATATTTTAATCAACCGTCACAAAAATATGAATATTGCAGACTATTTGAAGTATTATTTAATGATTCAGCCTTCTAATTTATCATAATCATGTCTTTCCAAAAGCATATTCAATCTTGTCCAATCTTTACCATTTACATTCATTTGGTCCGTATGTTCATGAATTATTCTAAATCCCACTTTTTCATAGCATTTAATTGCTGCTTTATTCCAAGAAAAAACATTGAGGTCAGCGGCTTTAACCTTTGAATCTGAGAAAAGTAAATCAAGCATTTTTCTAACAATTTGCTCTCCAATTCCTTTTCCTCTTAATTCTTCGGATCCAATTAATATTCTTGATAATCTATTTTGTCCATTCATGAAATTTAATTCGCAATGACCTATGGTTTCATTTGTTGAATTTAAAACGACTTTCATTGGCTTTCTATCCGTCATCTGAATGTATTTCATCAAACTTTCATTCGTTACCGGATAAGGAATAAGCGGACCAGCAAATTGAAATAATTCCTCTTCGCTGTGAATCCAACTTTTAAAAGTTTCAAAATCACTTTCGGTAAATGGTTTTAATTCTATCATTTTCTATTAATTATTAATTCGAACATCAGAAAAAATACACCTTTTAAATAAAAGCAATGATTCTCGACAATACTGGACGGTTTCAAACCATCCCTACATTATATCTTCGAATTATTGTTCATTTTTGAATCATTGAATTTTTGAATGCACAAGGTGCTCTAATCCCCTAAAATCGTAAACAAAATTTTCTTTTGATTCCCCATTTCGTCGAGTACCGTTAACAAATGCTGACCTTCTTCTGGAATATATTTTATACTGTGATTTCCCTTTGTTTCACCTAAAAACTGATTGTCCACATGCCAAAATAAAGTAGCTGAATTGTCGGGGTGAGAAGCTTCGAAGATAATTCCTTTTGAAACTCCATCTAAATCTACCGTTCCAATCATTTTACTGTTGTGGTCTGGGTAAATTATCGAGAATGTTTTGTCTTCTGATAGATTTTCGCAATCGGGATGAAATGGCGGAATAGATTTGTAATTCGGATGTGAATTCTTGTAGAAATAAGCTTGCAATGGCGGTAAAACAAACTGAGAAACTGTTTTCACCCTTAAATCTTGCGTACAGCCTTGGTGGTAACGAAATTTCTCTTTTTCATCGGTTAAGAAAACTTCATGGAAATTACAAGAAGGTCCGCGCAACGCCATTTGGTGAACTTGAACCGTGTCTATCTTCGTACAATTTAGTGTATTCCTGTGTCCACTTTCTTTGCAAATACTCATTTCCACCAATTCATCATAAGGTGGAATAAACCAGCTTCTTTTGGAAGATAAATGCGAGAAAACATCAAACATAATTGGTCCTGCAGCAGTTGTTCCGATAATTCCCGGTCGACCTTCTCCAGTGGCGTTCCCTACCCAAACCGCCACAACATAATCAGGTGTGCAGCCAATTGCCCAAGCATCTCTGTTTCCATAGCTCGTTCCAGTTTTCCATGCTATTTTTTTAGAAGAAGAATATTGTTCCCAAGAAGCCTCCATGTGCGGACGATTTACACTCAACAAAGCTTGAAATGTTTCATAAACTGCACCCGCATCAATCTTCGAAGTCGTCCTTGTCTTCATCACTCCGCTCTCATTCTCACTCTGTCTGCCCAACTCCCTCTGAAGTTTTTTCTCAGAGAAAACCACCGCATCATCCCAAGTTGTAGAACTGTACTTATTCTCCGCATTGTAAAAATTCAATGTTTTTGCCATTCCAGCATAAGTATTTGCGACATCCCAAAGTGAAGATTCAGCACCTCCTAGAATTAGAGATAAACCATAATGTTGCGCACTTTTTGAAACATGGGTTTGACTAATTGATCGTAATTTATGTAAGAATTTATCAATTCCATATTGTTGCAATAAATAAACTGCAGGAACATTCAGCGATTTCGATAAAGCTTCGCCCGCCTTTACAGCTCCTTCATTCTTTTCATTATAATTTTGGGGCGAAAAATGGTCGAAACTCATAGGAACATCAGGAATCAATTGGTCGTTGTGAATCATTCCTTCTTGTGTCATAGCGGCAAATAGAAATGGCTTCAAAATACTTCCTGAACTTCTAGGCGAACGCACAATATCTACATATTTCTGATGTTTGTTCTCAGTAGCTGAATTCCCAATATAGCTTAGAACTTCATTGGTTTTAAGGTCAATTACGATCAGTGCCGCATTATGAATGTAATTGTGGTTTAAATGTTTTTGGTGTCGTGCTAAAATCTCTGTTAATTGTTCTTGTTTTTTATCGTTAAGCGTTGTCGTAATTCGTTGACCCTTTTTACCCGAAGAAATAGCATTGTCCAAGAGGTGAGGAGCGAGCGAAGGTAAAGTTTTTGGTGCTCCAATTAATGGTTCTTCCATGGATAACTCTAAAGTAATGGCATCAATTTTTTCATGTTCAAAAAGCGTAGTGAGTACTTTATTCCGTTTCTCTAAAAGTATTGCTCTGTTTTTTCCTGGGTGAACTAATCCTGGAGCGTTAGGCAAAACAGCTAAAGTTGCGGCTTGTGACCAAGACAAATCATGTGGTGGCAAACCATAATATCGCCAAGAAGCCGCTTCTAAACCCACAACATTTCCTCCAAATGGCGCATGTGAAGCATAAATGGTCAGCAATTGTTCTTTACTGTATTTTGTTTCCATGCGAAAAGCCCAAATGGCTTCGACAAATTTATTGTAGAACGTTCTATCAGAATTTCGGGCCATTCGCGCAATTTGCATCGTAATTGTACTTCCACCGCTGACAATTCTTTTGGCTTTGATATTGCTCATCGTTGCTCTCCCGATTGCCCTAAAACTTACTCCTGTATGTGCATAAAAGTCATGGTCTTCAAAAGCGATAATGGCTTCATTGAATTTCACCGGTGTACTGTCCATTTCTGGAAAACGCCATTGACCATCTTCGGCAATTCTGGCATTCATTAATCTGCCGTCTTTACTTAAAAGAATAGTGGAAGTGGGACTGTCAAATAATGGAGTTGGTAAGCAGCCCAGAAAGTAAACTACAAATGCGAAAATTGCAAAGTAAGTTAACTTTCTAGGCGCAAAGTAAAAACGATATTTACCAATTTTCAAACGCACAATTATCTTCCTCCTGGCGAAACAACTTTAACGCGTTTTCCTTTCTTCAAGGCAGAAATCGTAGCGTCATACATGGCTTCAATATGCACTGCTGGCATGTAATATTCTCCAACATAAGCCGCATGAAGATTGATTTTTATCGTCTTGCTTTTGTTCTTTCCTAAATCGAAATAAGTGTAAACCCTATCATCACGAATGTCTTGATAATTGAAGAGATTTCCTTCGTTTCCAGAGTAATTCATATCCATACGTTGATTGTGAATTTCCCAACCACTTGGGAAAATCTGAGACAAAGCCAATTCTTTGTAATTTCCGCGTATTCCAGGATTAGAAACGGTTACTTCGACAGAGAAATCTGTTCCTTGTTCAATATTCTCTACATCTATCACTTCATTCGCTGCATTACGATAAACGACATCCATGTAAATATTGTCCGATTTTGAAACTTCATTTCCTGCTAATGGAATTCCAGTTGCAATTAGGCGTGCAAAAAGATGAGCTTCTCCATTGTTTTTAATTTCAATTTCAGCCGATTTTTGTGTTCCATTTACTTTTAAATCAATCAATTCTATGGCTTTGGAACTCGTTACATTTACTGTTTTACCATTGTAAACATAAGCGGCCTTCATTCCGTTTTTTGGCTTATTGTTTTCTGTGAATAGCGCAATTGCCATTAAAGAGTAAGCGGTAGTTTGCGTGCTCATCCATCTGTCTCTACTTAATTCTTGAGAAAGTTCTTTCACTAAATTAGCAGCTTTAGATTTTTCTCCCATTAAAGTCAAAGTTTCAATAATCATCGCTTGATCTCTGTCGTTATTTCCAAAAGTATAAGCCAATTCTGTGTAAGGATTAACTTTTGTCGATTTATTCCTCACAATTTCCTTAGCTACTTCACTTTTTCCAGCAATTTGATAAGCTGCAGCCAACCTCCAAGCCGCTTGAATAGATAAGTCACTCTGTGTTCTTAATTTATTCATCGCGCTTAAAACAGGTTCTCCAGCAAATGCTAAAGTATATAAACGATAAGCTTGTGGTAAATCAGAATTGCGGTAATTATTGTGGTTTCTCGGATTCCATTTCTTAGCTTGATCTTTCTGATAATTGATCCATTTTTCTTTTAATCCATAAGGTAAAGCATAGCCTTTTTTCTCTGCTTCTAAAATGAAATGCCCAGCATAAGTTGTTCCCCAATCACTCGAAGCTCCGCTGCCTTGCCAAAAAGAGAATCCTCCGTCATTCAGTTGATGTTTCTGAATTTTGTTGATGACCGCACGGACATTATTATCAATTCGAGACTTTGTTTTTGCATCAATTTCCATTAATGAAGCTAAATACAATTGTGGAAAAGCTCCAGAGGTTTTTTGTTCCAAACATCCATGCGGATAACGAATCAAATACCCCAAGCGTTTCTCTAAATTAATAGGAGGGATGCTCGATAATTCCAATTTCGCAGAATTACTATTGTCCATTCCAGGCAATTTAAGAGTACTTGTCCAAGAAGAATTTCCATCTATTGTTCCTTCATTATAAACCGTTACTGGCAGATTAGGTTGACGCACTTCGAGGTCAATCACATGCGTAGATTTCTCATTTCCGCTAGTGGCAATAACTTCCACTTGCGCAGCACCCGTAATTGTTCCTACTTCCAAATCAAAATAAGCCACTTGATCACCTACATTATCGAAAGTGATTTGCTTTTGTGGCGAACCCATAACTTTCACCAAGCTTTTGGTTTTGACTTGCAGCGTTACATTTTTCACTTTTTTGTCCATTGCGAAAATGTTAATCGGCAATGCCACTTTTTCCTTCGGGCCTAGAACACGAGGTAATGTAGCCAAAACCATCAAAGGTTTCTTCACAGGAGTAGTTTTTTCCGCACTTCCATAGGCGCCTTCATGACCTGCAATAACCATCGTTCGCACTGAACCAATATAGTTGGGAACATTAATTTTGTGGGTAGCGGTTCTTCCTTTATGGAGTTTAAATGGCCCAATAAAACGCACCATAGGTTTAAATCGAATTGGACTATCATCTCCCGGATTAATGTTTTGATCTCCACCAATGGTCAGAATATTCTCCACTTTAGCTCCATAAGCACCAATTACATGGTCGAATAAATCCCAAGTTTGAACTCCCAAAGCCTCTCTTGCATAGAAATGATTCCATGGATTTGGAGTTTTAAACCTGGTTAAATCCAACAATCCTTCATCTACAACGGCAATGGTGTAGGTCATTTCCCGTTTTGTTTTCTCAGAAACCTGAATGGTAAATGAAGTTTCAGGAACCAATTCATCAGGCATTTTGATTTGAGGTTCAAGAATGGTCTGAGGATCTTTCACCATAATTGGCACTACTCCATACATTCGAATAGGTGCATCGTTGGTTGTTTTGTCATGTTTTTGAAGAAATGTTATATGAACATAGCAATTGGGCGCTAGATCTTTGGTAATTGCTAAATCAAAGGAAGTTTCGCTGGCTATGGTCTCCATCCAAAAAGCATCGATAACTTTTTTACCGTTTTCAATACTAATTAAAGCCCTACCGTATGGAGCGGAAGGAAAGCTGATTTTCGCTTTTTCACCTGTAGCATACTCCTCCTTATCCGCAGAAAAAACTAACATATTGGCTCCATCGGGTGTTTCTCTTCCTGCTCTTGACATCCAGTGGGGCCAGTCAAAATAAGTCATTGTTCCTGTGGAATGTCCGCTGTTTTTATCTGTGACTTTAATAAAATAGCGTCCCCAATCGTATTTTTCAATTTTTGTAGATGTTTTTCCATCACCGCTGGCATTGGTGGTAATGGTTTGACTAGAAATAGGAATGACATTGTTTCTGTTAATGTAACTAGCCACATTGTTCGCGCCGCTTTGCCACCACCAACTCCACTCAATTCTGTAGACTTCAACCTCAAGCTTACGGTTTCCCTTTCTAAATCCATTTTTATCTATTGAGACTATTTGAAAGTTGTAAGTTGTGTCTGTTTGTAAAGCACCAAATTTGTTTATTTCTGGTGTTTGTATTCCAACAAAATGATCGTAAGGTGCATAATTTACCGCAATTTGATCTGTGCTGAAATCTCCACCGCGTTCAAAAGCCCTTGTTTTGAAAATCGCTTTTAACATTCCGGGAGCTTGTTCTTGTACTTCTATTTTTTGACTGAAGGAAAGCTCACCATCACTGTTTAGTTTTTGTTCTAAGAATTTTTCCTCTGACGGATAAAAGGATTTACTTGGGTCATCAAAATTATAATTTTTGAATGCCTTGAAACTTGTAGCTGTTGGAACGAACTTTAAGGAGATATCAGTTTTTAGTTCTTTAGCCGGAGCACCGTGCAACCATTTCACTGCCAAATTACCTTTCACATAAGGATTTGAAGCACTAATCATTTCATCATTGAGCTTCAAGTTAATTTTTAGTCTGTTGGGTTTAATCGTTTCAACCTTGATGGTTTTATAGAAAGTTGCTCCACCGACTTGTACTTTCGCATTCCAATTTCCTGTTGGAGCGCCGGGATCTGTGGGAGTGGTGAAATTATAAAATCCGCTCAATCCTTCTTTTTGAACTTCACGTTTAACGAGTTGGCCTCGAGCGTTGTGTAACTCAAAAATAACAGGGTGATCCTCAGGAATCATTTTGTCTTTATCTTCTAGGATAAAATTTAAGAAAAGTGTATCTCCTGGACGCCAAACACCACGTTCTCCATAAATAAAGCCTTTGATTCCTTCTTGAATTGTAGCTCCGTCAATGTCGAATGTGCTTAATGGCAATGCGTTTCCATTTCCTAAACGCAAATATCCTTTTTGCATATCGTGTTCAACTATAATGAAAAAAGGAGTTGCTTTAAGGGCCTTGGTTCTTGCCATACCATTCTTGTCTGTTATTAGCTCCGATATTAACTGCTGTTGATAATCAAAAACCTTTACACTGGCTCCTTGAATGTGCAACGCGCTCACAATATTGGTCGCCGTAATTAACGTTTCACCGTTTGTCCCTGTTTTTGCAATAATTCCAATATCCGATGCAAATATGTTTTTTACTACATTTCTATTGCGATAAAATGAGTGAGAACAAGGATTATCTTCTAATCGATAATCATAACCTTCAAAATAATTGTAATCGTAGTAGTCATGACTCCAATCATTGATGTAATCCCATTTTTCATTTTCTGCAAAATCTTTTTCATCCCAATCACTTTCGTCCCTTTGAATATCCTCATTTAAAGAACCATCGCAAGGATAAACAGAATGGTGTTTTCTAAATCCAATTTCTACCCTGTAAATGGCGCCTTGCTCCACTTTAATGTATTCAGACAAATCTAAATTGAAACGGTTCCATTTTCCGAGATCTAAAGGCTTTTCTTTTGTGAGATAAACAGTTTTTTTCCGAATAACACGGCCCACGCGTTTCAATTCGTCATTTCCGTTATAATCGTTGCTTTGGAAAAATTGAGATATATTATTATCGAAAATTTTGATAATTCGAATGTCTACTGCTTTAATATTCACAGCTTCAAAAGGAAGCATCATGTTGTTTGAGGATGGCAATATGCTCCCTTTTCCAACTAATCTCACCGCTGGTTTTATGGCTTTAAAATCAATGGAAATGTTCTTTGTTTCACCAAATTTATATGCTTTAGCGTTTTGAATGGATTGATTAAGTATTAAGGTTTGCGTTCCTTCAAGTCTTTTGCCTGGATAAACCCTTAATTCGTTAGTGGAAATGGCGGTTTTAACATTGTCCAATCCTCTGATTTCTAACAGTCCATTTAAATTTTGATTGTTGAGTAGTGGGTCAGAAAAGCGTACTAAAACATATTGTTCCGGATATTGAACCACCGTTGTTCCCGTTACCTTAAAGTCTCCCATGGCAGGAATTTCATGCTTGATTTCGTATTCTGCTTTACCACCCTCGTTTAGTGTGTTCCAAACCACCTTAACTTCCCCAGCGGATTTTCTTCTTTGAATACTGTCCACCACCAAATTGTACAGTCTATTGTTTCCTTGTTTTACCCATTTCGCCTTTTTAGATTCTCCATTGACTGAAACCTTAATATTTTTATTGAGCAATTCTGAAGAAATAAGGTCAGCCGTAATCGCTGTTCCTAAAAACTGATACCATTCCATACTTTCGTTCGAATAACTTTTTAGCCCATCGACTTCAAAATTTATGGCTTGTTTGATTATGCTGAAGGGAAATTTGAATGTTTTTAATTCAGTAGGAACATCTTGAATTCTTCCTAAATCAAATTCCACCCAGTAATTTTCTCCTGACTTGAAGTTTTCATCTGGGATAAATTGAATTGTATATTGGTCTTTCCAAACAGTTTTTCCATTGATCGCTGGAGAAATGCGAATGTAATCTTCTTTAATTTCTTGATTAGGCGATACTTCTTTCGGGTAGGGATGAGTCAATTTAATTTTGATCGGACCAGCTGCCGAAATTACACCAGAAGTAAAAGAACTGATGTGTTTTTGAAATTCAGGATTGATTTGAAAATCTTCTGGATGTTCGTCACTACAACTTGAGAGTATGAAGCTTAATGTGAGTAGAAGTAGAAAACTGCGTAGAATGAAGTGCGAAATCATATTGAGAATTTAATTTGAAAATGTCCTAAACTGTATGAAATTAAAGAGAAAATTGATGGTAGAGCTAGAATCGCAGGTGGAATTTATCAACAAAAATTTATGCTTTGTTGATAAGCGTGTGTTTGCTTAAAAGTTTGCGCCGTATTGGCACGCGGATAACGCTGATCTCCGACCGCTGATTAAAGCGGATTTTTTTGAATTTGTTTGTGTTTCCAAACTCTATATTTTAGTATCTATTCTACTTTATTCTAAACTCGATTCTAACTTTTTTTTAATAGTAAAAATTTTTCTCTTAAACTCTGGTTTTACACCGAAATTCAATAATAGACTAACCTCAATTTCGGTGGGTTTTAAGTAATTTAAGAGTTGAAATTCAAATTCCTTTACAATTACTTCTGCCGCTTTTAATTCTAGTATTATTACTTCATCTATTATTAAATCAGCGTAATACACTCCGACTTGAGTGTTCTTATAATAAACTTTAATTTGTTTTTGCGCTTCGACATAAATGCCTCTGTTTTTTAATTCAAGATATAGCGTATTTTGATATACATTTTCAAGGAATCCGTGTCCAAGTTCATTGTAAACATCATATAAAGTTTTAATTATTTGATTGGTTAAGTTTTTATGCTTTAAGTACATATTTCGTTTGATTTAGATTTTGTGGTCTTACTACTATACACTAAATGTTGAGTTAACTCAAAATTTTGCAAATAAATTTTAATATATGTAGTGTTCCAAATCATTTTTATGATTTCTTCAAAGTCACGCTGGGATGATAAGCTAAAATAGCATGCGGTTGAGGCTAATTTGTCTCTGATTATTTGAGTTTCCAATTTATCGCAGATAAATAAAAAAAATCCGCTTTAAATCCGCGCTGCTTGCAGTTGCGTCATCCGCGTGCCATTACAGCGCCTCATTGAGTTTAACCAAAGCATATATTCCCAAAACTTATCTATAAATTAGCAGCATTGGAAATTACAATAATGAATTATGAAGATAGATTGGAAAGACTTCGAGAAAATTGAAATGCGTATAGGAACTATCCTCACTGCTGAAAATTTTGAAGAAGCAAGAAACCCAGCTTACAAAATGACTATTGATTTTGGGGAATTTGGAATACGTAAAACTTCTGCTCAAATTACAAAGCTGTATAATCCCGAAGAACTCATTGGGAAACAAATTGTGGCGGTGATGAATTTTCCACCTAAACAAATCGCCAACATCATGAGCGAATGTCTGGTTTTAGGTGGAGTAGAAGGTGAGGGGAAGGTCATTTTATTACAACCGGAACAAGGCGTGAAGAATGGGACGAAAGTGGGATAAAGCTTTCTGCCAGGAGATCAAAAAAGTAGCTGCCAGTTATTGTAATAGTATTTCTTTTTAATTTCAGCTTTAGTTTTAGAAAAGTTGTATATTTCCGAACTCTGGTTAGCAGGCGAATTTTTAATGATTTCAAATGATATGCTGGAGTAATATATAGAATTACAACTCAACTTATTTTAAGCGATTGGAGCAAAAAGTACAATGGTTTTAAATTAGTGAAAAAATGAAGGAAAACAATATGCACTACAAATATTTAAGCTACAGTTCACCTAAAGAAAAAATAGACTATTCCTACTCCGAATTTAAAGGAGAGCTTTTTATGGATGCTTGGAAAAATTCTCGAGCGCTTTCTAAGGTTGAAAAAGAACAACAAAATATTACTTTTTCATACTCAGAGGAAGAAAATACTAAAGCTTTGCTTACGAATTGGTTGGTAGAATTTCAAAATTCAGAATTTAAGGACTTTCAAAAATTAAAGTTGCTTTTAAAGAGATTTGAGGTAACACGGAAGATATACGAAACGTATGATGAGAACTTTAGACCTTTGAACAAAAACACAAAATTTACTGAGAATACATTATACTTACTTTTTTCTTTCGTTTTGGTGAATGCTTATAAAGAAACAAAAAAGTTATATTACTTGAATAGTTTATTGAAAGTGAACGATATTCTTATCAGTAATGAAAAGGATTTGACAGAAAACGACATCAGCCTATTAAATTTGTGCGTAGCAGAGGAATTAAGGTTTATTGATAACCTAAGAAATACATTGAAATGAAAATATTACTACTGGCAGGAAATACTTTAAGAGCAAAAGCTTATGCACAATCTTTGGCTCATGCAAATTTTGAAGGACTTGAGGTGAAAGGATTACTCTTTGGAGATTTTAATAAATCTTCTGCAATTCCTCATTTAAATGTTGAAACTGAAAATTACTTTACAAATCACAACATTTTTATTCCAAACTATGAAAACTCACTCGAACAGACTTTTGAGGATAATCATTGGAGCTTTTCTAAAGTAGCAAACAGAGACGTAAACTCAGAGGAGGTATTGGCGGAAATTGACCGATTAGATTGTGACTTGGTTGTTTTTGCAGGTTATGGTGGACAATTATTAAAGAGTCCACACTTTACTGCTGCTAGACAATATCTTCACATGCATCCAGGAAAATTACCTTTGGAGCGAGGAAGTACAACCATCTATTACAGTGTTTTGAATCAACGAAAATGTACTGTAACAGCATTCTTTATGACCCCAGAAATTGATAATGGCAAGAACATCCTATACAAGGAATACGAAGTTTTTGGCAAAAATGTGGATGTTGATAATTGGTTTGATAATGTTGTACGAGCGGACTGTTTTGTAAGCGCACTCGGCATGCTTTTATCTGGAAAAGCAACACCAGAAACTCCCGAAGGAATTTCTGATGAGTATTATGTAATTCATCCTGTTTTAAAGCATTGCGCCCTGCTTTCGTTAAGGGAGAGTTAGTATTCTTATATTCTATGAACCTTGTTCTTTAGTTGATTATTTCACTTTAAATTCACTCGTCTTATGGAAAGTAATTTCTGGATAATCTCTCTCCGCCATTTCTAATAAGAAAGAAGTTTCGGCCAAGAAAACATAGTTGTCGTCTTTGTCTTTAGCAATACTTCCCACTTTGGCACGCATGAACTTTTCAATTTCTGCAGGTTTGTCTGAGGTAATCCAACAAGCTTTGTGATAATTCATAGGAGTGAAGGAGCATTTTGCACCATATTCATGCAGCAAACGATATAAAATAACCTCAAACTGAAGTTGCCCCACAGTACCAATAACTTTTCTACTTCCAGGTTCTTGAATAAACATTTGAGCCACTCCTTCGTCCATCAATTGACGAATTCCTTTGTCTAGTTGTTTAGATTTCATTGGATCATCATTCCTTAATTCTTGGAAGAACTCTGGCGAGAACGATGGAATACCCACAAAATTGAAATCTTTTCCTTCTGTAAGCGTATCACCAATTTTAAAATTGCTAGAGTCATACAATCCAATTACATCTCCAGGAAATGCCTCGTCGACAATACTTTTGTCTTGAGCCATAAAAGAGGTAGGATTTGGAAATTTCATTTTCTTACCGTTTCTAATGTGCTTGTAAAATGTGTTTCTTTCAAATTTTCCTGAAACAATGCGTAAGAATGCAATTCTATCTCTATGGTTTGGATCCAAATTGGCGTGAATTTTAAATACGAATCCTGAGAATTTTGAGTGATCAGGTTCTATAAATCCAGCATCTGTATCTCTTCCGCGAGGGGAAGGAGAAATTTCAACAAAAGCTTCTAATAATTCACGAACACCGAAGTTGTTTACCGCACTTCCAAAGAAAACAGGTGCAATTTTTCCACTTAGATAGTCTTCTCTGTTGAAAGGCTCATAAACTCCATCCACAAGATCAACTTCTTCACGTAATTCTTTAGCAGCTTTCTCACCAATTATTTCATCCAGTTCAGGGTCGCTTAAATCATTGAACTTAACTAATTCCTCGCTAATTCCCGTTTTATTGGCATTGAATAAACTCAATTCGTTTTGATACATATTATAAACCCCTTTGAAATCGTCTCCCATTCCAATAGGCCATGCAAGCGGACGAACGCCAATGTCCAGTTTTTGTTCAATTTCATCTAAAACATCAAAGGCATCTTTCCCGTAACGGTCCATTTTGTTGATAAACACAATAACCGGAGTGTTACGCATACGGCAAACCTCCATTAGTTTTTCTGTTTGACTCTCCACACCACTGGCATTGTCAATTACCAAAATTACACTATCCACAGCGGTTAATGTACGGTAAGTGTCTTCAGCGAAGTCTTTGTGACCAGGAGTGTCCAGAATATTTATGTGTTTTTCTCTATAGTCGAAAGCCATAACAGAAGTTGCAACAGAAATCCCACGTTGCTTCTCAATTTCCATAAAATCGGAAGTCGCAGTTTTTTTAATTTTGTTGCTTTTTACCGCTCCAGCAGTTTGAATGGCACCACCAAAAAGCAATAGTTTTTCAGTCAGCGTAGTCTTTCCAGCATCAGGGTGAGCAATAATTCCAAACGTGCGTCTTTTTTCTATTTCTTTTTGATTCGTCATAAATATCGGGACATTAGTCGAATACATGATTTTTGTATTCAAATTCGTGCGCAAATGTAATGACAATTTATTATTTTTGCTCCGCTATGCTAAATAAAAAACCCCTTCAAAGCATTACATTATTGTCTGTAATCGTAATGTTATTCGGCTTTACAATAGAAAATGAGACTTTAGAAACAAGTCAAATCATGCTAGTACATGAATTGTCTGAAGAAGACGAAAAACGAAATGAAAAAGCGAATATTGAAAGCTCTTGGGAGCAACATGTTTATTCCAACTATGAGTGTTTAGGTGATTCAACCTTATCATATGAAGCATTTTACAATGGCTTGAAAGGCTATTATTCCTTATTGGAAAAAGGTGTTTTAAAACAAGAAGGCGTTTTAACGATTGTAGATTTTACGCAACATTCCTCACAAGAAAGGATGTACATAATTGATGTAGAATCATTTCAGTTGATTAAAAAATCACTTTGTTCGCACGGTAAAAACACTGGGATTGCAATGGCTACAAAATTTTCTAATACGAATGGCAGCTTGCAGAGTAGTTTAGGTTTCTTTTTAACAGCGGAAACTTACTCTGGAAAATTTGATTACGCCATGCGTTTGGATGGTTTAGAAAATTCTAATTCTAGGGCCCGAGAACGTGGTATTGTAGTTCATGGAGCTAATTACGCAACTCCAGAATTTCTAGCGCGGAATGGGGGAGTGTTGGGTAGAAGTTATGGTTGTCCTGCTCTGCCAAAAGATGAAGCAACAGAACTCATTGATGTTATTAAAGAGGGTACTTGTTTCTTTATTTATGCGGATAATTTGAACTATTTGGAAAGCTCTGCGGTGATAAAAGCCCATCAATTTGAAAGTTTCTCTTCTGAGGTTTTATAAGGTATGGAAATTTGAACTTACTGATAAGACCTGTATCTCTGAGGGTGTTCTTTTTTTTCTAGATTTTTTAAAGTTTATTAGGGTTACTGTTTATAGTCGCAGATTGAAACAGCCAATTAACTTTACTTTCAAGTTCGTGCCTTTGTGTTGATAATCAGTGTGCTACGTCCTTATTGTGAACTGTAATAAATCAAAACAGACCCTTCGGAAAATAAAATTATTAGGGAAGGATCTCTTCTAATCTTCTTATTATCAAAGCTTCTCACAATAAAAGGTAAATAGATTTAAGCGAAGTTATTTATTGCGATTTAAATGGATAACCATAAAGTTTATTTAAGCATGTTTGAACCTTTGTTTGCAATAAGTTTAAGACAGAAAAACTAAGCTTGATAAGAACGCATAGCCATTTTCATTAAAATTATAAAATTATTTAAATTCAAAATTTGAGGTCTCGTGTGAGTGATACCCTTGTTTTGAGTCCGGTGAGACAGCTGTCAATTTGTTAAATTATTGATTTGTTTCGAATTAAAATTTGCTTTCTCTTGCATAGTCGGAAGTGAAGAAGTATATTTGCACTTTATATTTTAATTATTTTATTATGCCACAAGGAACAGTTAAGTTTTTTAACACAGAGAAAGGATTCGGTTTTATCGTACCGGAAGATGGAAATGACGTATTCGTTCACGCGAACGGATTGATCGACGAGATTCGTGAAGACGATAAAGTTGAGTTCGACATCGAAGAGGGAAGAAAAGGATTAAACGCAGTTAACGTAAAAGTTATCGGTTAATTATAATTTGCTTTAAGTACTCTAAAGGGCTATCATTTATTTGATAGCCCTTTATTTTTTGCCCATAAATTTTTTTTATCATTTGTTTGTTAGTCTTTACAATTACCTGCTAAAAAAGAAGGGTAAAGGATCTTGAATAGTTAGCCTAGTTTAGGAATAGCGCTTATCATTGATTCATTCAATTTTGATTATCTCAAATCACCGTTATTGTCGACTCGAAACATAATTTTAAATGCTTGTCGGGAACTTTACCAGCAGTTCAATAAATTACAATAGAAAACGGTTTTCTCTTAAATTTGACAAGATCCTTCCATTGTTGAAAATCATAATTTTCAACAATGATCAGGATGACAGTTGTGGAAATTGGTGGGGCAAAGGAGAGGGAAAAAACAAAAGCGCTCTGGCGCTTTTGTTTTTTCCCTCTCCTTTGAAATATGCCCCTAGCCTAATGTCATCCTGAAGAAAATTTTTTTTCGATTTGTTGAAAATAGAAATTTGCGAAGGATTTTGTCGGTTTATCGCTTAATCACATCATTGATTAGATGTTTTTATTGGTAAAGTATCGGATAGGCATTTTATTTATCATTTTGTAAAAGAGCTGAGTTCATGGTTGTCATTTTTTTTTAAATTGTCCATAAATATGTATCGTTTGATACAGTTTGACCTTTTCTATTTTTTTATTTAAAATGATTCTAATTAAGAAAATAAAAGTTCTA
This sequence comes from Brumimicrobium oceani, assembly GCF_003143775.1. Taxonomy (GTDB): domain Bacteria; phylum Bacteroidota; class Bacteroidia; order Flavobacteriales_D; family Crocinitomicaceae; genus Brumimicrobium; species Brumimicrobium oceani. Next base: position 401,797 of record NZ_QFRJ01000001.1, read on the forward strand.
TCTTTGCTTCATGAAAGTAATCATAGCAGATAGTAATGATATTGTTCGCGTAGGTTTACGCGCCATTCTTGCGTCCGACCATTCGGTTGATGTCGTAGGTGAAGCTATTTCGAGCGAGGAATTACTAGAAATGATGAAACTCAATGATGTTGATGTAATATTGTTGGATTATACAGCGCCGGGTTACACTATTGATGTAATTCCTAAGATTTTAAATATCAACAAAAGACTTAAAATTGTTGCCATTACTCCAGAGCAAAGCCCATCCGTAATTTTAGATGCTTTGAAATCAGGTGTGATGAGTTACATCAAGAAAGACTGCGATATTCCTGAGATTTTGGCATCGGTAAGAGAGACCGCTGATGGAAATAAATTTTTCTGTGGACAGATTTTAGATTCTATTCGTCGTTCTTCTATAGATGTTGAGCATTTAGAAAATGGAAACTTCTCTTGTGAGCCCGTTCTACTTTCTGAAAGAGAGTTAGAGATTATAAAATATATTGCGGAGGGAAATACAAATGCACAAATCGCAGATCTTTTGTGTTTGAGTCCCCACACTATTACAACACACAGAAAAAACATTATGGCAAAACTGGGTACAAAGAATACAGCCGGTATTGTGATGTATGCGGTGAAATCGAACTTGGTAAGCCCAAATAAATTCTTGTTCACAAGAGAAAATTAGATCATTCGAGCTGTATATTTGAGGTAAACCAATTCAAATCAATATGCTCGCTCTATCTTCAATTTACAATCTTCAATTACAACTGTAAATAAGGAAAAGACTACCCACAAATAGAAATTTATTTGAGCCTTTTCCTCGTTTCTTTGCTAATCATGATTTGTTGCCCTCCGAAGATCCTTTAAAAAAGACATTAAAATGTGCAGAAGGTGAGGTATTATAGACTATTGTAGTCTACCCCATCAAAATTTCCTGAACTCATCATAAGAAGTACCATTGCTTCATTACTTTCATTTTCAATAAAATCGAGTACTTTTTGTGTTTCAGTTTCCACCACCACGTTCTTACCGAAGGCATCGAAAACATCATCTTTGCTTATTGGATCCAGTTTTTTGTGTTCAACAACCTTAGGACTAAAGTAAACTAGGGCTTTATCTGCCATTTTCATTGCATCCTTGTATTGAGGTAAAAAATCTTTCTTCAAAGAAGAAAATGTATGAAGCTCCATACACGCAACTAATTTTCTATCAGGATATTGTTCTTTTACCGCTGAAGTAGTTGCTTTTAATTTGCTTGGAGAATGCGCAAAGTCTTTGTAAACAATTCTGTCAGCGGATTCACGAATTTTCTCTAATCTTTTTCCTGCACCGGTAAAATCTTTCATCGCATTTAAAAATTCCGTAGGGGAAATTCCAAGCGCTTCCACAACATTCATCGCACCGCATAAATTTTGCAAATTATGAGCTCCAAAAATCTTTAATGGGAATTTATTATTTTCATAAAAGTAGCTTGTTCCCTCAGTATTTACCTCATATCTCGGGGTAGAATAAGGTACGGTTTTTAATCGTCCAGCTTGTTTGCTAGCCACTGTTTTAGTGTCAAAATCTTCTTCATTGTAAACTAAAACACCTTCATCTTCAATCACGTTGCAGAAAATGTTAAATTGCTCTACGTAATTGTCATAAGTTGGAAACACATTGATGTGATCCCAAGCTATTCCGCTAATCAGTGCCACATGAGGTTTGTATAAATGAAATTTTGGTCTTCTGTCCAATGGTGAACTTAAATATTCATCCCCTTCGAGAATGATCACATCGTTTTCTTCCGTTAGCTTCACCATGCAATCATAGCCTTCTAATTGTGCACCCACCATATAGTCTACAGGGAAGTCTAGTACCTGCAAGGCATGTAAGATCATTGATGTGATGGTGGTTTTACCATGCGAGCCACCGATCACAACACGTTTTTTATTTTTAGACTGTTCATAAATATATTCAGGGTAGGAAAATATTTCCAATCCAAGTTCTTTGGCCTTTGCCAATTCTGGATTATCTTCTCTGGCGTGCATTCCCAAGATTACAGCATCTAAATCAGCGTGAATAAAATCAGTATTCCAGCCAATTTGCTCTGGAAGAATTCCCTCTTTTTTTAATCGCCCTTTAGAGGGTTCAAAAATTTCATCATCAGAACCTGTTACAAGGAATCCTTTTCTTGATAATGCAATAGCTAAATTGTGCATAGCACTTCCTCCAATGGCAATAAAATGAACTTTCATGAAATGATTGTTTGTGAATTATAAAAGTAAACATCTTTTAAAATGCACGGGTTCTGAAAATAATTTTCTATTAACTTTTTACTGTTGATACGTATTTCACTTTTGACCATTCTTATATTTTGCTAAATTTACGGCATGAAGAAACGCCTCTTTTTTCAATGCACCTATGATGGTAGCAATTATTCTGGTTGGCAGAGACAACCTGTTGTAAAAACTATTCAAGGAGTTATTGAAGAGAAATTGTCTATGCTGTTTGGAAATCAATCTATTGATATTGTGGGGTGTGGTAGGACAGACGCAGGAGTTCATGCCTTACAATCCTATTTTCATGCTGATTTAGCACCAGTTTTTTCGAATGATCAGTTGCAATACAAACTGAATAATATGCTTCCATTAGCTATTGCAATTAATGATATTGTGGAAGTGGATGCGGAGGCTCATGCGCGATTTGATGCAACTAAACGGACATATCATTACTTTTTGCATCAGAGGAAACTGCCTTTTCACCAAAATGCCAGCTGGTTTTATCCAAAAAAATTAAACATTTCTGAAATGAATGAAGCCGCTTCTTATCTCATAGGACGTCAAGATTTCACTTCATTCTCAAAACTGCATACTGACGTTAACAATAATTTTTGTGAGGTTTATCATGCAGAATGGAAGCTAGTAGGAGATCAATTAAGATTCGAGATTAGTGCTAATCGTTTCTTGCGTAACATGGTAAGGGCAATCGTGGGTACGCTATTGGAAGTTGGAAAAGGTAATATTTCTCCAGAAAACATAAAAGATATCATAGCTAAAGAAGATAGAGGAGAAGCAGGTTGTTCTGTGCCCGCCAAAGGTTTGTTTTTGCAAAGTATAGAATATCCTTATATTTGAGCATATTATTTAGGAAAATTAACGCGAACAAAAAGTTCAGGTTTTCGATTTTACAATTGCTTATTCATAAAATTCATGGTATGAAAACACTACTCACAGGAGGTTTTACTTTGCTATTTGCTTTTGCAATAAATGCACAGGGTTGGTTGTCACAAGGTGCTAGGAGTGGCGCAATGGCCAACAACGGTGTAACATTTATTGATGCATTTGCTTATCATCATAATCCTGGAGCTTTAGGTTTTATGGATGAAGGAAGTGCAGGAATTTCTTACGAAAGTAGATACGCGCTTAAAGAACTACAAACCCAAAGCTTCGCAGTTGCTGTTCCACTTAAAGTTGGAGTAATTTCTACTGGAGGTCAATTTTACGGTTACGATACCTACAGAACAACAAGAGCAGGACTGGGATACAGTATGAAGTTATCTGAAAAAATATCTGCTGGAGTTCAATTTAATTATTTAGGTACAAGGCTAGACCCCGCCTACGGTGTAAAACATGGAGTGAGTGCAGAGTTTGGAGCCTTGGCAAAATTAAACGATAAAATTAATTTAGGTTTCTCGGTGGTGAACCTGGGACGAACTAGAATCGCGGACTATAAAGACGATCGCTATGGAACACTTATTAGGTTAGGGCTTTCATATCAATTGATTGAAGGCTTATTGATGGTCGCGGAAATAGAACAAGAAATTAATTTTGATACGCGCTTAAGAGCGGGAATAGAATACCATCCAATCGATTTACTATATATACGTGCTGGGGTTCAAGGTTCTCCAATGGATTTTGCATTTGGTTTTGGTTTGAAGTATGAAAGAATGAAACTTGACTTTTCTTCTCAATACAACCAAGTTTTAGGCTGGACACCAGCAGCTTCTTTTATTGTAGACTTTTATAAGCCTAAGAAATGATGAAATATTTACTCTTTATATCATTCTTGGTGTTTGGAACAATTCTTTTCGGTCAAACGAAGAATGAAGTTATACAGCAAAGAATTGAGTTTATAGCCCAGGATTTAGAAGCCGAAGAACTGTCTTTGGAAGATGTTTTTGATGTATTGAATAATTACTATGACAATCCTCTAAATCTAAACCTAGCATCCAAAGAAGACTTGCAAGGCTTGTTACTGTTGAGCGATTTTCAGATTAACGCTTTTTTGAAAGCAAGAGAAGAGAAAGGTGTTTTTAATACCATTTTTGAAATTCAAGAAATTGAATATTGGGACATTCCAACATTGGAAAATATTTTGCCTTTTGTAATGGTTTCAAAAGTCGAGGAAAAGAAGAAAGGGAATCTTCAGAAGTACTTGAAAGAAGGAAAGGTCGAAGCTTACTTTCGCTACCAACGCAATATTGAAGATAAGGTGGGATACGCTGATGTTTCAGATGAAGAGAAGGAGGAAAGTAGCAAGTATTATTGGGGAGATCCAAATAAACTGTATTCTCGACTTCGTTATACACACAAGACCGATTTAAGTATTGGTGTTACCATGGAAAAGGATCCCGGTGAACAATTGTTTGGAGATAAATCGCCAAATGGGTTTGATTTCTATAGTGCTCATGCTTATTACAGCGGAAATAATTTTATTAGAAAAGCTGTAATTGGGGATTTTCAGGCACAATTTGGCCAAGGTCTAGCGATGTGGACAGGCTACGGATTTAGTAAAACTGCAGATGCCACTTCAGCTAGAAAAAATGCCAGGGGTTTAAAAGCTTTTAGCTCTACCGACGAAACAAGGTTTATGCGTGGAGCAGGACTAGAAATGGGAATTAAAAACTTTTCGTTAACCACTTTTGCTTCTTATAAGGGAGTTGATGGTTCTGTTGAAATGCTGGATACATTAGATTCTGAAGAAGCAAGAATGGCTTCATCCATAAACATGTCTGGTTATCACAGAACAAGCTCCGAATTAGATAGAAAGAACAGTTTGATGGAGTTGATTTATGGCGCAAATTTTAAGTACGAAAGTAGAAATTTCCATGTGGGAATATCTGCTGTTCAACAATCCTATGATGCCTATTATCAGAGGGTTGACCGATTGGTGAATAAGTACCAATTCGCCGGAAAAGAACTGTTGAATCTTAGCGCAGATTATTCTTACATATTTAGAAACTTAAGTATTTACGGAGAAATAGCACAAAGTAAAAGCTCTGATGCAGTGGCTGTTCTACAAGGCGCTACCATTGCTATGGGGAGAAGGGCTTCTATTACAGCTTTATATAGAAATTATCCAAAAGATTACCATACTTTTTATGCACAAGGATTTGGAGATGGAAGTAACACCAATAATGAATCGGGGATATATTTGGGTGGGTCATTTAAGCTAAATAAACAATGGAGTCTAAACTCTTACGTTGATTTCTTTAAATCACCTTGGTTAAAATTTAGAGTGGATAGCCCTAGTGAGGGGCATGAACTCTTAGCACAATTAAAATACCGTCCAAGTCCACGCTTTGAAACTTATTTGCGTGTTCGAGAAAAGAGCAAGATGATAAATGTTAGTGAATTCACAGGGAATATTCGACCAATAGAAAACTATGTACAACGTAAGTATCAAGTTGGTTTAACAGCAGATTTAGGTTCTGGTTGGAAATGGCGTTCACGGATTGATTACGTAACAGACCAAAGGGAAAGCAGCGGAAAGCAAGACGGTTTTGCCTTGTCTCAAGATTTGCTTTATAGAAGCAAAAAGTTTCCTCTAGAGGTTTCTATGCGTTATGCAATTTTCAATACGGATAGTTACGAAACTCGAGTTTATGCTTACGAATACAACCTTGAAAATGTGTTCAGTATTCCTGCTTATTTCAATAAAGGAAGTCGGGCTTACTTAATGTTGAGATACACTTTCTTCAATGAAACATGTGATTTGTGGGTGCGCTATGCTGCTTTTGTCTATAATCAAGAAGAAACTTTGAGCAGTGGTTCAGAAGAAATTACTGGAAATGTAAAAAGTGAAGTGGGAGTGCAGTTGAGGGTGAGATTTTAATTTGACTTATTTGAGAACTTTGGCTATTTCAGCGATCAAAGCACCCGTTTTTACATCGATGGAGAGCATATAATCGAAAACATTTAAGACTATTTTATAAGCTTTTACACTGGTTATTCAGTAAGACTAATTTGTGGTGATCCTGTAAATTGAATAAGATAAAAAAGAAAATCCTGCATTCTAATTACCTATAAGTAAATAGAATGCAGGAATAAAGGGTGCTAAAGGATAGCTTTGAGGTCTACTTCCTTATTTTACTAAAATCTTCGCATTAAACATTTGCCCATATACATTACGAATATTCGCAAAATATATTCCAGGGGAGAGGTGCGATAAGTTTAATTTGGCGCTTTTAGCATTCACTTTTGTGTCTAAAACAATCTTTCCAGATGGAGAGCTGATTGCGATGTTGTCAATTGGATCCGAAAACTGTTCTTCGTTGATTAAGTATATATTTACCCAATCTGATGTAGGGTTTGGATACAGAATGACTTCGGTATTTTTGTTGTCGTAATCTGGACTAATGATAATTTCTGTGTTGTTTGTAGAAATAAAATCATTGTAATCAAATTGAATCTCGGCGTCATTATTAATGATTTGGAAAGGAAGTAAATCCTGTTTTGGTTTGATTTGGAATTGAACATATCCATTACTTCCCTCAGGATTCGAAGTTGAATCTGGTAATTCGATGTTGTTGTTTATCCAGGTTACTTTTCCATTTACAACAGAAACCGAGAAGTGATGGGATGAACTCATTTTTCGGAATGTACTCCAATCCAAGTGCTCAGATAATTGATCTTCAATTTGAACACGCTGTGCCGCGTAGTTACCTAAGTTTTGGAAACGGATTTTGTACACTAAAGTCTGGTTATGGTAAGCTTGTGAAGAAACCCCAACTCCGTCTATTAGAATTAATTTATCATTTGGATCAATGGAACCCACAACAATATCTGTTAAGTTACTGCTGTTGTTCAAAGCATTACATTCCTGACCATCATAACTTAGATTTACATTTACAGTAATCAAATCATCTAGAGAACTGTACACATCAACAGAGTCAAATAAAGGGAGTGTAAAATTAGACATCGCCTCTATATTACTAAAATAAAAAGTGTATACTCTATTGTTTTGGTTTTCAACTAAATTATCCCATTGTGATCCTTTAAGAATTACATTGTTGGATAAAGTTAAATCTAAAGTTAAAACTTCTGGCGCATCGTATGCTCCTTTGTTGTGAATTACCAAATTGAATTCATTAGTTAAACCTCGTCTGAATGCTGCAGCTCCAATTTCAACTTCAAATTCAAGAAATAGACAAATGGCCTTGTTTCCAAAATCATTTCCACAATATTCGGCTTGTGTACTTTTATCAATGTTAAGCGTGTATGCCGTAAGTGGTGCAGTGACTTGCCAATCATTTGATACCACCTGATCAATGGTGTAATTACCGTCATCGAAATACATTTCATAATATCCACTTTCATTGGTGAAGATTTGGAAATTATTTGGACTCACAAGAAGTTGTGCATTTGCAATTCCTTGTTCTTCTGGATCTTGAACACCATTTTCGTTAGCATCAAAATAAACAACACCACAAACTTTAGATCCACAAGATTCTGTGATAAGCAAGGTTTGATTGATGTTTGGATTTACAATATTTGTAATTACTCCAGATGGCCACAATACAACTAGACTGTCAATTGAAGTTGCATCTAAGATTCCAAAAAGTATTTTCGAGGAGTTTTGACCTCCCATTGATGAACTTTGACTCGATACATTTTTCGTTTGCCAAACATCAACTCCATTAATGTTTGCTTTAACTTTGATGGTCGCACCAATTCCAAATCTATTCGAATTACAACCGTTTAACCTAACGCTAATGTGGTTGGTACAAGAAGCTTTTGCATTATTAAATAAATTATTGGTGTTACTTCCAACGTTAGCAACAATTAAATCATAATCTCCATCATTGTCATAGTCTGACCAAGCCATTCCATAAGAATCACTTTCTTCTTCGGTAATTGCGTTATCAATTTTGGTAAATGTTTTGTCGCCGTTATTTGCAAAGAGAAAATTCTTCTTTTGCTGGTCATTAGAAACTACTAAGTCTAAATCACCATCATTGTCATAATCTGCCCAAGCAGCTCCATTTGAGTTAGAAATATTTGTCACTAAAGCCAAATGTGTTAACTTAATGAAATCACCATTCCCTATGTTTTCGTAGAAGAAGTTGGGATCAGTACTTCTTGAATTAGACACAAATAAATCCAAATCACCATCATTGTCATAGTCACCCCAAGCGCCACCAACAGAGTATCCTCCGTCATTCGCGATGATGTTATTGGTGTCAAGAACTAATATACCATTTTCATTATTAAATAGTTGATTGTTTTCTCCATTGGTATTGGCGATAAACAAGTCTGGGTCTCCATCATTGTCATAGTCGGCCCAAGAAAGCCCAACTGCTGAAGTTGCTGATAAACTTACTTGACTTGCTTCGTCTACCACAAAACCTCCATTTCCATCACCTTTAAAGAGGTAATTGAAATTTGTAGGGTGATAATCTGAAACCACTAAATCTAAATTTCCATCTTTATTATAATCTGCCCAAGCTGAAAAATGAGAATATATTGGTTGATCAATCAATGGGCTATTTTGAACGGAGGTGAAGTTTCCATTTCCATCATTGTGGTAAAGTCGGTTAGATGAATTTTGATTGTTTGAGACAAAAAGATCTAAGTAGCCATCGTTATCATAGTCTCCCCAATTTCCAGAAATAGACGCTCCTAGGTCAGTCGCGATTGGTCCAGTGGTAACCTTGGAAAAGGTTCCGTCTCCGTTGTTATGATATAAAATACTTGGTTCATTAATAGCATTTACAGGAATAAATAGGTCATCAAATCCATCATTATCATAATCTCCCCAAGATGCACCCCAAGTATTATCAAAATCTAAATGAATTCCAGAGGTGTTGTCTTTTTCAAATTTCGAACTCGGGTCTATTGCTAATTTGATTGTAGGAAGTGAATCACCACAAGCGTCATTACCTTTAATATAAACAAATAAGAAATCTCCAGCTTGAAATGCTTGACCTGTTTTTATCATTGTTTTAAGTCGGTAACGATTGTTAGTAACATCCGTAATTCCAGGTATTCCATTCGCAGGAAAGGAAGCATCGTAGTCAGGGATATTAAAGGTATATGTGGACGCCGTGAAACTTGGGTCATTTATACTATTGAAAGCATTTGTTGTATTATACTGGAAGAATGAAGATCCATCTACTACATTAATTTTAGCAGAGTCTGGAGTAATCAGTTCTATTGTCATATCGTAGATGTTTCCCATCAATACGCTGGTAATATCAAATGTTAATTCCATTTGAGGTACACAAGGATCCTCCATTATTTCACTGGCAATCCTGGTTTGGAAAGCAGCATTGTATGGTTCGATGTATAAATTAAGTGACTCTGTAGGACAAGAAAACGAGGCAAGTGAGGAAGGGTAACCAGTACAATCAAACCCTGAAAAGGCAGTAATTTGCGCTTCATCACAGTTTTCAATTTGTCCGTTTATGGTGAAATTCATAGTCGTTTTCCCATTTACATCACCCACTTGATAAAAACCATTTTGTGCCTGTAAAGCTTGTCCTGTGGCATCGTTTGTAATTGAAGTAATGGATAGATTACTTGGGGTTTGCAAATAAATCCAAGTATTTGTCGCCTTCCCGTTTGTGCTGTTCTTTAGCTTGTAATTCCAAGAAACACTTTTGTTAATTGTATTTTGGTAAGGGTTATTAGATGATAATGTAATGTTAGCTGGGTTATATTTAATTTTATCAGGTATATTGGTTGTAATCATTCCAGATTCCTGACCATCAATTGCTTGGGTTTTTTGGTAATTGAAAGTCCAATCTATTTCTTCGAAAGTATTTTTAGGAGTATTACAATTGGCCATTAATTCTACTTCGATATATCCATGAAAACCATCATCACTATAATTCAATTGATTGCTATTGTAGTATTGGTCAATGTCAAAAGAGATAAAATTCCCTGCTATATTATCCGCAGGAACACCTGTTATCGATTGCGTTGAAATTGAATTTGTTTTTACGGTACGATATTGAACAATTTTGGCCTCAACAAATGAATAATTTGTCGGTATTTCTAGCATTATATCTTTTAAGCTAGCCCAAGAACGGTATTCATAAGGGAATAAATTTCCTCCAGCATAATTAGAACCCGTATTCCCAATAGAAAGACCGAAATATTGTCTTGTACTGTTAGTGCATGTTTCTAAGTTGACGTTATTGTGCCAATTGTTTCTAAAGGAATAACCAATTAAGGTAATTCGTCCATTTCTAAAATTACACGATTCTTTCTCATTGCTTGTCGGTGATGCAACTTGACTTAGATAAAAATCATTGAGGAATGTTGTTTCCTGAATTAAGCCTGGAACAGAAGCGGAAACCGCGTAGTTGAAATCAATGAAGATTGAATCTCCTGCGGAATATAAATAATTGGATAAAATAGGATTTAAGCTACTTAACTGCGCTCCACCTAAGTCGTATTCAAAGGTGCGTTCGTTTGAACCATTATTTACGACTGTTGGTACATTGCCCAATACAATGTGGTAGGAGTTGTTGCTCGCATCGTAAATTTTAATTTCAGAGGAAATAAATGTAAGCGCACTTCCATAGTTTACTTTAGAGCTGAATTGAGCAAAAGAAAAGTTCTCGTTTGTTGCTCCAACTGCTGCATATACCGAACCTTTAATGGTATCGCCAACCATGGCTCTGTCTGCTCTAACTTGTGCAAGATTTAGATTTCCAGTATTGTCTGCAATTCCGTTTTGATCATTGTCTGGAGATCCGAAGTTAGTTCTTTCCAAAGAAAAATCAATAACGTTCAAGGTGTTACAGTTTCCTCCCGGACAATGCAAATAGGTGGAGATTTCTTGGCTGCACACCAATGGTACTTCACAAATGTTGGTACAACTCGTGTCTGCTACGTAAGAAATATCTAAAGTAATATCTTTCCAGCCCGATGTTCCACAAGTTCCCATTACATCCAGTACCAATTCACTCTGGATTAAGTTGAAAGGATTTGGAGTAAAAAATTGAGCAGTTACCACGTTTGAGCTAGCATCGTAAGTGATGTTATTATTTTGCCAAATATCGCCATTACTTTTAAAGTCTAAATTTTGATAAACTAAATCAGGGGCTAAGGTAAATACAGCCTTATAATGCGCGCCAGGACCTTCTGGTAAATTGTTTTCGAAACTCGAGATTAAGAATTTAAATGCTTTTGTTTCACCAGCATTAATATCTAAAGGAGTTTCTGTAAATATATTGAGATTTTGTTTGTTTCTTTTTTGACCTAAAATCGACTTATCATAGGATTGAATGTTGCATACGTCGGTATAGGTTATATCAGCTTTCCAACCTTTAATTGCATCGTTATCACATGTCTGAATACAACAGGAAATAGCATCCCAGTTCACGTAAACTTCCTCTCCAGGAGCAATTGCTGGAATAGTAAAAATCAAACGTCCTTTGGGTGCCGTGCCTAAGCAAGCATAAGTGGAGGAGTTTTGAGTAGGAATTGCTGTTAAATTATTAGGATAGACGGGAACTCCATTACTTCCTATCTTGTAACTTAAGGTTGTTTCGTCAAAGCGACTGTAAATTGACTCATCGTATGCAGTTCCCAATGACTTATAAAGATCAATCTCTACCTGTGAAGCCACACCGCTTCCATTATTTTTAATAACGAGCTCTTGTGTAAAGGCGTTCCCGTTTCCAAAACATGAGCCGAAGCTTTCATTTGCTGTTACCTTAAGGTTTGGACTCTGAAAATCGATATTAACATTGGAGTAGGTTGTGGCAGAGGATGAAATGAATGGAGTCTCACAACCCCAATGTACTTTCATAGCAGAACTAACGGTAATGTCGTTGCAGCTAATTCCTGTTAAGGTTTCCTCAATAACAATCGTTTCGTTTTGATCCAAAAAGTGATCTCCATTTCCAATTGAGCTGAAATCTGACCCTGAAATGAAAATGGTATCATTGCTCCATGTTCCAACATTTAATCCCGTGATTGATAAATCCGAATGATTCATTAGGTCGGTGAGGATGAACTGATCTATTTTTCCATTTCCTCCATTAATTATAGTAATGTCTCTGGTTGTTGAACTCCCGCTTATAATTCCTTGACTCGTTGGCGAAACACTGAGGATGCTAAGTGCTGGATAAAGAATATTAAAGCTTTTACTCTCTGAAGTTTCAACCCCACCGCTGTGATTAATAGTCAAGGAATGGCGAAAAACACCTCCATTGTTTTGAAAATTAATGGCGCTATTATCTACAGAATAAGCCAGTTGAAATTGTAAACTGTCCCCTTCTGGGATGTTGTTCGACTTAAGTACCAGATTTAAACTAGAATTAAGGTCGAAACCATACAGTCCTTGATTAGATAATTCGTTCAAGGAACCAGAAGAGTAAGTAAATCCTTCTGGAAGAGATAGAATAAATTCAGGATTGTTTAGTACACTAGTTGAATTGTTAGTGATGGTTAGGGTAAGGGTATCTTCAGGACCGCATACTTCTAATTCTTCACTGTTCATAAATTTAATGTCCACAGTTTGAGCGATAGAAAGGCTGCTGACCACCAGGAGAAAATGAAATAAAATTGACTTCATATAATTGTTTTTGATGCTAGGTCTAAAATATGTGCCAATTAATTAAGTGCTTGAAAAACAGTTTTATAAGATTTATTAAGAGTACAGAATCCTCCATATTTTGGAAGTTTATTCCATTTTATGGAGAGCTAGTGAGTTTTGTAAATCTCTGTTGCAGAAATCTTTAGATAAAGTACTTTTCGCCTCTCACTTGAAATATGATCCTAGCCTAATGTCATACTGAGGCGGATTTCTGTTTTCAACTGATTGGAAATAGAAATTTGCGAAGGACCTTGTTAGTTTAACCCCGAATCACATGATTGTTGGGTTAGATGTGTTTATTGGTAAAGTATCGAATAGGTACTTTAGATAAAGTTGGAAAGCACTTGCATAAGGGGCTAATCGATTAATAAATTTATGTTTTTATATCAGGTGATTAGTGCAAGGTGAAGTAAGGAAAAATAGATAAGATAAAAGGTTGCTCTGTTTTCTAATATCTAACACGTAAATCAATCATCTTTTGCTTACGAGCAGATACTTTCTTGCGTTGTTTTTAACTTTAGTTCTAACACTCTTTTTGAAACCTCTAAAAATAAACCCATCTCGAATCAGTTTTACTTTTATCCTCTTCTATTTTTTTTAAAAGCTTAGCGATTTTCCCACTTCTTCGGAGGTATACCCTAACCTAGCGGGTCATAGTTCCAAATCGCTCTTATCCAATACATCCCAGGTATGGTCTGCCAATAATTGAACAGTAGCAACGTATTCAAAAGTTTTTTTCGATCTTCCCCATTGGTCAGGTGCAATCAAAGAAAGTAAGTAGTTTTTATCGTCTTTTTGATACAAATAATAGATGTGATTAATTAAAGGCTCGAAACGCATTTCAGCATTATAAATCTTTTCGGAAATAACTTTTCTATCTTGCAAGCCTTTTGCCTGACTAGCCAATAAATTCATTTGGTCATAAAGCTGTTTAAGCTGCATGTCTGTTTGATGCTCCATTGCATTCAATGCCCTTCCTTTAACCTTGCCTTCATCTACTGGTTTTACCAATGCGCTTCCTTGTGTATGAGGGTAGGGCAGGTTGTGTGGATTTTCTGTAATGTGATCAGGATCAATGGGATTGATGAAATCTTTATGCTTGTTCTCTTCCTCTTTATTTTTAGACATTTTTGTCGGACTTTAAATATGTTTTATTTTTTAAATGAAGCGTTAACCGCTCTATTTAAGCTCTTCTAAAAGCTACGGGAGTTTTTCCTATAAACCAATGAAAGGTATAACACGAAGATAAGAAATTGGTTCATGATTATTAAGTGTTTTTTCATTTGTTTCATTTCAATCTGTGGTTTTCAGTAAGTTTTCTATTTTTGTCCCAAAATACTTTATATGGCAAACAATATACTAAAAGGAAAACGCGGAATTATTTTCGGAGCATTAAATGAGAAATCAATTGCATGGAAAGTTGCTGAATTGGCTCATGCGGAAGGAGCAGAGTTTGTTTTAACAAATGCACCTATCGCAATGCGAATGGGAGAAATCAATAATTTAGCCGAAAAAACAAATAGTCAAGTAATTGCTGCTGATGCAACAAGTGATGAAGACCTTGAGAACTTAATTGAACAATCAATGGAAATTCTTGGAGGGAAAATTGACTTTATTTTGCATTCTATTGGTATGTCACCAAATGTGAGAAAAGGAAAGCATTACACTGAACTGAATTATAAATTCTACAGCCAAAGTTTAGATATTTCTGCAACTTCTCTACACAAAGTATTGGCGATTTCTATGAAGAAAGACGCAATTAGTGAATGGGGTTCAGTTTTAGCTTTGACATACATAGGAGCACAAAGAATTTTCCCAGATTACAACGATATGGCAGATGCTAAATCTTTATTGGAATCAATTTCACGTAGTTTTGGTTACCATTATGGAATCAAAAACAAAGTGAGGGTAAATACAATTTCACAATCTCCAACGGCTACAACAGCAGGAGAGGGGATCAAAGGATTCAATGAATTCATTAATTTCAGTGATCAAATGAGTCCACTAGGAAACGCAACGGCAGAAGCTTGTGCAGAGTATTGTATTTCTATGTTCTCAGATTACACAAGATATGTAACTATGCAAAACCTATTTCACGATGGCGGATTTAGCTCTACCGGAGTTACCCAGCAAGTAGTTGATAAATTTGCTGAATAATTGAACACAATATTTATGGAAAAAGGATGCTGAGAGGTGTCCTTTACAATAAAAAATCCTCAAAACAAAAATGCCGAATGAAAATCTCATTCGGCATTTTTATATCTTAATGATGCATTTTACTGCATCGATAATTTCTTTTCTAAGTCGTTTAAGTAAGCTTTAAACTGTTTGTCGGTTTCTGACAGGTTATTAACTGTTCTACAAGCATGCAAAACAGTAGCGTGGTCTTTTCCTCCACAATGTGCTCCAATATTTGCCAAAGAAGACTTTGTCATTTTCTTAGAGAAGAACATTGCAATTTGACGAGCTTGAACGATTTCTCTCTTTCTAGTTTTAGATTTTAAGATTTCGATTTCAATATCAAAATAGTCACAAACCACTTTCTGAATGTATTCGATAGAAACTTCACGGGTGATGTTCTTCACGAATTTGTCAATCATTTGTTTTGCTAAATCTAAAGTAATTGCTTTTTTGTTCAGCGACGCTTGTGCAATTAAAGAGTTTAATGCTCCTTCGATTTCACGAACGTTGGTATTGATACTATAGGCAAGGTATTCCACAACATCTTTTGAAAGCTCAATACCATTGCTGTACATTTTCTTTTCAAGAATAGCAATACGTGTTTCTAACTCTGGAGCTTGTAAATCAGCAGATAATCCCCACTTCATTCTGCTCAATAAGCGCTGCTCCATTCCTTGAATATCTACAGGTGCTTTGTCAGAAGTTAAAATGATTTGCTTTCCATTTTGGTGCAAGTGATTAAAGATGTGGAAAAATACATCCTGCGTTTTTTCTTTACCCGAGAAGAATTGAACATCATCTATAATTAAGACATCCATCATTTGATAGAAATGTACAAAATCGTTAGAAGTATTATTTTTAATTGAATCTATAAACTGGTGAACGAATTTCTCTGAACTTACATACAGCACTGTTTTGTTTGGAAATTGCTCTTTAATACCAATTCCAATTGCATTGGCTAAATGTGTTTTTCCTAGACCAACTCCTCCGTAAATCAGTAGAGGATTAAAAGCGGTTCCACCTGGTTTGTTGGCTACGGCATATCCAGCAGATCTAGCCAAACGGTTACAATCTCCTTCTACAAAGTTATCAAATGTATAAGCAGCATTTAAGTTCGATTCAACTTCAATCTTTTTTAATCCAGGGATAACGAAAGGATTGCGAATTTGATCTTCTCCAACTTTTAGAGGAACAGATACAGGGGTGTTTCTTAAAGAACTATTCCCTGAGGTAGGTATTTTTACGGTGTAAGGGGTAGAGTTTGGCGTATTACGTTCCATAATAATACTGTACTCTAATCTTCCATTGGCACCCAATTCTTTTTTGATTACTTTTTTAAGTAATCCAATATAATGTTCTTCTAACCATTCGTAGAAGAAATGAGAGGGAACTTGAATTGTTAAAACATCTCCATCTAACTTCACGGGAACAATTGGTGAAAACCAAGTTTTAAAAGCTTGTAATGGTACGATGTCTTTAATTACTTTCAGACAAGCTTCCCATTTTTGTTCATGCAGTTGACTCATTTAATCAGTTTAACGCGTTTATAGCAAATAAATATAATAGTAAGCGAATTTTATCACTTTTTGTCTCGTTATCGGAGGGCAAATATTTGGATAAAAAAGTTTAAAAAAAAATCAAATGCCTATTGACTTTTACAAAACTTTTACACCTACAACAAATAAAAAAATATAAATTTTATAATCGTTTTCATCGCAAAATTTTACTATTTTAAACGACGATTATGTCAGAATTGTAGCATTTTTTTATGAGTTGATTTGTTCACAATATACATATCTTTTTTAGAATATTAACTTTCTATTGTTAAAAAATAATGAGTAAAAATAAAGACGGTTTATACACCGCAAATACACAGCTTCGTGTAAGATATGGAGAGACAGACCAGATGGGCTATTGCTATTACGGAAATTATGCTCAATACTTCGAAGTAGGGAGGGTAGAAGCACTGAGAAGTCTTGGAACATCATATAAAGATATTGAAAATAAGGGGTTTATGCTTCCTGTATCTACCTATAGCGTGAAGTATAAAGCACCTGCGTTGTATGATGATTTACTGACAATCACCACAAAAATAATGGCTTTAGACGGGGTTAGACTTTACTTTGAATATGAAGTAAGAAATGACGAGAACAAACTTTTAGCTACCGCCGAAACAGTGCTTGTTTTTGTTGATAAAGTGACAATGAGGCCTGTTCTTCCTCCGCAAGATTTTATTGATTTATTGTAAGCTGAAAAATAAAATAAAATGAAAAGTGAATTCAATTCTTTTGAGCTGATAAAATTTGATGAATTTGACATTCAAAATAGCTTCACGCCAAGAACAGGAGAAATTAAACTGGGACAAGTTATTAACAATTCCGAAAATCCTAAGTATGTAATTCTCGGTATAGAAGAGTGTCTTGGACCCTTAAAAAATAAAGGAAGATCGGGGGCTCAAAATGGTTTTAAATCGTTTTTAAACGTTTTTACAGGTATGCAGTCCAATGAATCTTTATACGGTGAGCAAATTCAAATATTAGGAAAGGTAGTTCATAGGCATGAGCAGGAGGATGGCGAAAATCCATCAGTAGAAGAACTAGATAATTTCATTTTTGAGGTGTTAAAAGCGAATTTATCACAAAATCAAATCCCTATTTTAATAGGAGGAGGACACAACAATGCCTTCCCGTTAATCAAGTTTTCCGCACATCGATTTGACCAATCAATAAATGTTGTAAATCTTGATGCCCATGCAGATTATCGATTATTGGAGGGCCGACATTCAGGAAATCCTTTTTCCTATGCTTTTAAGCAAGGATTCTTGAATAAATACCAAGTTTTTGGACTACATCAGCGCTACAATAGTCAGCAAATCTTAGATGATTTACGCAGAGATAAGCATCAATTCACTTTCAACGAGTCGTATCTATTGGAGGAAAGGAATTATTTAGCAGACTTTAAAAAAGCGCATACTCAAATGAATTCTAGCGATCATTTCCTAGGTGTAGAACTGGATTTAGATGTAATAGAACGAATGCCAAGTTCTGCTTACTCTCCCGTTGGTATTTCCATTAAAACTGGGCGCCAGTACATTCGTACTTTTGCTACATGTGATAAAGTTGCGTATTTGCATTTACCAGAGGGTGCACCACAAAATGATGAAGAAAACCGTATAGTAGGAAAAACTTTATCCTATTTTGTGAGTGATTTCATTATTCAACACGGATAATCAAAATCTTTGTGCTATATTGTTGTATACCTTAAAAAATGATTAGACCAATACTAAAATTTCTGGAAGGCCTTAGGGCATTTTTTCCGATCAATTTGCTTTTTTCACAAGTAAAGTATAATCTGATTGTCTTATTTTACTGGATCTTTCTTTTTGGAATTATTAATAGTTCCATTGGTATGGGAATTGGTTTGCCTTATTTATTCCTATCGCCTGAATATCTGGGGTTATCTAATTATTTAGCATTTTTAATCCTAGGAATAAGTATTGGAGGTTTCATTATGGCCTTCCATATATACAGCTACATACAAATTGGACCCAAATATCCATTTATAGCCACTCTTTCCCGACCCTTTTATAAGTTCTCTTTAAACAATAGTCTTTTGCCCTTGGTGTTCATCGTCAATATGTGCATCAGAGTTTACAGTTTCCAAAAAGGACAGGAGTATGTTGGAGAATACCAGGTGTATGGGCAAATAGGCTCCTTATTGGGAGGAGTACTACTTTTTATTCTGTTTTCACTGCTCTATTTCTTTCCAACGAATAAGGATTTATTCTCAATTACCGGAAAACGTTCAGAAGAATTTCAAAAGAAAACAAGTAATGTCAAAGCAACCTTGCACAGAAAGCAAACCTGGTATGAGCCTTTTATGGACAAAAATGTGGACCGATATTATTACATTGGTTCAAGGTTTAAGCTAAGACAATCAAGAAGTAGTTCGCATTACGATATCAATGTACTGAACAAAGTGTTTTCACAAAATCATATTAACGCCTCTGTTTTTGAGGTCTTACTAGTGTTGTCCTATATTACTATTGGTTTTTTTAGAGATTATGAATTCTTTCAAGTGCCAGCAAGTGTTAGTGTTATGATGATCTTAACTATTGTAATTATGCTGGTTAGCGCTCTTTTTTCATGGTTTAAATCATGGACTTACCCGATTGTAGTGGCTTCCTTCTTTTTGGTTAATTATCTCAGTACCACAACAGATTTTTTTCAATTTAAAAGTTATGCGTTCGGTTTGTCTTACGAGAAAGAAAGTTTGGTAGACTTTACCAAAGAATCCTTGATTGATTATAAATATGAAGATAGTGTCATTGAACAGGATTATATAAACTACATTAAAACATTAGAAAACTGGAAAAACCAAACTGGAAAGAAAAAACCGAAATTAATTATTTTGAACACGAGCGGTGGTGGGTTGAGAAGTGCAATGTGGACTTTTAGGGTGTTACAAGAATTAGATAGTCTTACTGGAAAAAAATTCACCAAGAACATTCAAATGATAACAGGGGCATCTGGGGGAATGGTAGGGGCAGCATATTATCGAGATTTGATGATTATGGAAAGCAAGAATGAAATAAACTCAAGAACAAGCGGAAAGTATTTAATAAATGTTTCTAAGGATTTATTGAATAGACTGTCGTTTTCCATTTCTACCAATGATATGTTTTTCCGATTTCAAAATGTGGAAGTTAATAACCATAAATATAGTAAAGACAGGGGCTATGCTTTTGAGCAAGAATTAATTGCTAATCTAGATGGTGCTTTCCAAAGAACCCTTGGGGAATATGAAGAATTTGAGCGTTCTGGAGCATTTCCAACTATGATTTTTACGCCAACGATAGTTAACGATGGAAGAAGATTGTTGGTGAGTTCGCAGCACCATGGCTATCTACAAGCGACAGATCAGTTGGACGAAAGAGTGGGATTAAACCCTCAGATTGAAAATATTGAATACTTAAAATATTTTAGGAAAAACAATCCTGAGGATGTGAATTTTACTTCGATTCTTAGGATGAGTGCAACATTTCCTTATATAATGCCTATGATTACAATGCCTACTCATCCTGGAATGCAGGTTATGGATGCAGGAATAAGAGATAATTATGGTTCTAAAACGACAGTGAGGTACCTAATTGCATTAAGGAAATGGATACAGGAAAACACAAGTGGAGTAATTGTTTTAAAAGTCAGAGATACTAAGAAAACATTGGTAGGAGAGACTTTTGAGAATATTGGACTTTTTGAGCGTTTGCTGCTGCCCTTTGGAAATATGTATGGAAACTTTCCAAGGGTCCAAGACTTTAATCAAGATGAATTATTTTCCACCGCAATTCGATCAATGAAATATCCAATTGAAGTGGTTACTTTTAACTTGCGTGAAAATTATAATGATAAAATTTCGCTTTCGTGGCACTTAACGAAGAAGGAAAAAGAAAAGATTATAAATGCAATTCATTCTGAGGAAAACACGCAATCTCTTGAAAGATTATTGAAAATTCTTAAAATGGAAACAATCAAGAATAAAGAAACAAAATAAAACTATGGGTAAAAAAAGTAAAAAACGCGAAAATGTAGTGTACAGCACAAATCCAAATTTTGCTTACGACGACGATGAACAAATGGAAGAGGAAACCCTCGAAAACAATCAACAATTGCTCTATGTTTCGATAGACCGCAAACAAAGAAAAGGAAAGGATGTAACACTTGTTGAAGGATTTGTTGGCACAGAAGAGGACCTTAAAGACCTTGGGAAAAAATTAAAATCTTCTTGTGGTGTTGGAGGTACAGTAAAAGACGGCGATATCATGATTCAAGGAAACCACAGAGATAAAGTAATAGAGCTTTTGGAAAAAGATGGGTATAAAACGAAGAGGAAAGGAGGGTAGAGCCAATTGAAATTTAAAGAGAGAAGGAAATGCCAATAAATGGATAAATTGATTTTTAGGAGAGAATGCAAGCACAAAATTTTAGGTTTTAATGCATAAATCATTTTTTTATATTCAAAATCAAATGATTAGATGGATGTTTTTTTAGAATTATTTCATATATTTGATTAGCATTGTAAGTGTCAACTAAACATTGTATTTAAATCATATAAAACAAAACACCTAATAAATTATGGAAAACATCGATAAAATTTTAAAGCTGACAAAGGAATATCAAGAAGCTAATATTCGAATGAATGAAAGATATGCAATTTGGGAAAATGATAAATCTACTTTCATAAAGGATACACTCGCCAAAATTAGCAGTGCAATAAGTGCTCAAAATGACTTTTTCAAAAACAATGTTTACGTTGATTCAGATGATAACAACATAGCCATAAAATCCGGTGAAATAGCATTGCCTTTCGATGAGAATAATTTATCAGAAAATGGATTTCATATTGGCTTTAGCAGAATAAGCAATGGAAAGGTTTACGTCTATTTTCATCAGCATACATTATTAGGTTTAGGTGAAGACGAAAAATTGTTTCTATTTGATAATTTGGAAGATATAACGGAAGCCAAGATCATTAAACTCGTTTATGAAGGAATTGAAAAAGGAATGCATAGTTCCTTTTTGTTTGCAGGAGATAAGTGATTTACTTCTTGTTTTCCTCAGTTTTAACCAAAATAAGCCCTCTTTCCTCTATTCACGGTTTTTATTAAAGAATAGTGAATAAGGAAAGCAATTTTACAATTAGATTTAATAGTACTGTTAACGACATCTTCATTTACAAGGGAATACTTTTATACCAATGAGTGGTATGATCACCCAACGGAGTATCGTATTTCTTGTTTTGGATAAAGGTGAAGCACAAGAAGCACAGAAAAGAAGTTAGAGCTTAGCTTTAACTCGATAAATGTATTTAACTCATTGATTTTAAATATATGTTATCATCAGTTGAGGGCCTCGTCGGTTGAGTGTTAATTTTTCTGAGTATCTAAATTCGGAAATTCAGCTGTATTATTGTCATTCTATTTTTTCCACAAAAAAAGCGCAACAACCTTAAAGTCATTGCGCTTTCTAATGTCATTAACTAGTTCCTCTACTTTACCGTAACAACCAAATAATTAGAGATTTTCCAGAATTTATCAGCATCTAAAATAATCAATTTATTTCCGTCCCATTTATATGAAGAAATTGGATGGTCCGTAATTAAATCTGGTTTCTCACCAACGATTCTAATTTCTTTGACCTTTGTTTTATCCATTTTCTGGAAGTACTTTTCATTCAGATTCTCAGCAATGTTTGTTTTACGTCCAATTCCAATGAATCCTCCATCTCTAACCAAAACGCTGTTTGCTGTTAATTCATCCAGTGTTCCGTAGGCGTAATAAACAGTGTTCAATTCTTTCAGTACGTCTAAGGTCATTTCCACCTGTTCTTGGTATTCATCAAATAATTCTGAATATTCCATATCTAAATCGGCAAGCGTTCTTTGAAGAGAAGCAATTTGCTCATCTTTTGCACGAATTTGCATTACTAAACGGTCTCTCATGTTTTCCAATTCAGAAATTTTCAAATCTTTCTCGCTTAGCTTTTGTTTTAGGTTTTTAAGACTTTGAGCATTTTGTTTCCTCAAAAAGTTGATGTTCTGAATTTCTTGTAGAATCCATTCTTGGTCATCTTTTGAAATTTCAGGATTATCACTTCTTACTCTAATTTCTTCCTCTTTAACGTTGATTTTAGCTAAGTTGCTTTGTACTTCGTTGAAAAATGAAATGGCTTCATTCAATGCTGCATCTTTTTGTGAACTTTCAAGCTCTAATTGTGCAACTTTATTGCGAAGTTCAACCATTTCTGCATCTTGTTCAGGGCTAACATTTGAATCAGCATCAGCATCGCTTTTACAAGAGGCAAACGACAATAAAAGTGTAAATAAGAATAAGTATTTCATTAGTTTGTTTATTTGATTTTACTCACAAAATTAAGGAATTCTTTGGGTAAATCGTATATTTGAGAAAATTCAATGATATATTATGAAAATTTACAATTTACTCGCATTATTACTGCTCTTTAGTGGAATAGCATTAGGCCAGAAAGTGCATCATGAAGTTTCGATGCCTGCTCCAGAAACCCATTATTTTCATGTGGAAACCACCCTCACCGATTTTGATGAGGAGCAATTGGTAATCGTAATGCCCGTTTGGTCACCAGGTTCTTATTTAGTTAGAGAATTTCCAAAAAACGTGAATCTTGTTCGTGCAAAAGACGAAAATGGAAATGCCCTTGATGTTAAAAAAGTGAGCAAAAATAAGTGGGAAATCAATAAAGGAAAAGCTAAAAAAGTAACCGTTAATTATGAAGTTTATTCTTTCGAATTAACTGTGAGAACTTCATTCCTAGATAAAACGCATGGATATTTTAATGGAACAACCATTTTTACTTTTCCAGAAGGATATTTGGATTTAGGAGGAACTTTAACAATTGTGCCTCATTCTTCTTTTAAAACAATTACTGCTCCGCTCATTGAAGTTGCTGATGGCGTTAGCACAGACAATAACGCAAAGACTTTCCAATTTGATAATTTTGATCACTTGGCGGATTCACCAGTTGAGATTGGAAATCAAGAAGTTTTTAGTTTCCAAGCGGCTGGAATTAAGCATAACGTTGCGATGTATGGCCCTGGAAATTATGACGTAGAGAAGTTGAAAGTCGACATGGCGAAGATTGTTGAATCTACAACTAATGTATTCGGACAGAACCCAAATAAAGAATACTGGTTCATCATTCACAATACCGACAGTAGAGGTGGAGGATTAGAGCACATGAATTCTACTACTTTAAATGTAAACCGTTGGACTTACGCTCCAGAAGATTACAATAAGTTTCTCTCATTGGTTGCGCATGAATATTTCCACGTTTGGAATGTAAAACGTTTACGTCCTGCAAACTTGGTTGAGTATGATTACAGTCAAGAAAATTATACAGATTTATTATGGGTAATGGAAGGTTTCACTTCTTATTACGATGAATTAATCTTGAGAAGAGCAGGTTTTTACACCGAACAAGAATACATGAATGTTTTCCGAAATACCATAAATTATGTTGAAGGTACTCCAGGAAACAATGTTCAGCCAGTAGCCCACTCTTCCTATGATGCTTGGATAAAATCTTACCGTCCAAATGAGAACAGTAGAAACACAAATATTTCTTACTATTCGAAAGGTGGATTGTTGGCTCATGCAATTGATGCTATGATTATCAAGAAATTTAAAGGAAAGAAATCCTTAGATGAGTTTATGCAAGTGTTATATTCTAAATTCTATGAAGAAGAGAATTCAGGAATGACACCAGCTCAATTTAAGGCCACTTTGGAAGATTTCTTAGGTGACAATTTAGATGATTTCTTTAAGAAATATGTATACGGAACAGAAACGATTCCTTACGCATCTTACTTTAAAGATTTAGGTTTGAAAATTGACCAAATTAGAGAAACCAGAACTTCATTGGGTATTTCAGTATCTTACAACGATGGTAAAGTTATGGTCAACAGGGTTCAGTCTAATAGTGCTGCAGAAAGAGCCGGACTATCTCCCAACGATGAAATCATTGCCTTTAATGGATTTAGAGTAGATGAAAAATCATTGTTAGATTTTATGGGGAAATTAGCTGTAGATGACGAATTCAACCTGATTATCGCACGTGGTGACCAGTTGATGAGCATAGATGCTAAAATGGGTACCATCGAAGCACCTTATTATGAGTTTTCTTATGAAACGAATAAGTTAGGAACCTATTGGTTGCGTAAAAAATAAAAGAATATGAAAATTAAAAATTGCTTGTCTCTACTAATTCTGGGGACAAGCTTTTTTGCTTTTGGACAAAACTTTCAAAGGGTTCAATTGCAAAAACCAGCAGAAGCAACATACAAATATGCTCAGGTAGAGCCCAGTATTGTTATTAATCCAAGCAATACGAATGAAATAATCGCAGGAACCGTAATGAATGATTATTACTATTCAAAAGACAGCGGAAAAACTTGGTCGAGTTCTTCCTTAAGATCAATCTTTGGGGTAAATGGAGATCCTGTTTTGCACATCAATAAGAAGGGTAGGTATTTCTACTTTCATTTATCAAATCCAAAGGATGGGCAATGGATAGACAGAATTGTTTGTGATTATAGCGACACGATTACTGGGGAATGGACAAGTTCTGCAACAAAACCAAATCCGCCAAAAGCGCAAGATAAACCTTGGGTTTCTGAATGTCCAAAAACGGGGAATCTCTACCTCACTTGGACCGAATTTGATTTTTATGGTTCAGACAAGTGGACCGATTCAACACGAATACTTTTTTCAAAAAGTGTAAATAATGGTGAGTCTTGGTCGGAACCATTAGTTGTTTCAACACAATCTGGTGACTGTTTAGATGGAAATAACACCGTAGAAGGCGCTATGTCGGCAGTGAATAGTGATGGTGAAGTATTTGTGATTTGGACTGGTCCTTATGGAATTAGAATGAATCGTTCGAGTGATTTTGGTGAAACATGGCTCAATCACGAAATGCCAGTAATTGATCAAGTAGGGGGTTGGGTTTTTAAAATTAATGGACTGGGCAGAAGCAATGGACTTCCCGTCACTTATATTGATCAATCAAACGGTGAATTTCACAACAGGATTTATGTCAACTGGGTAGATCAATTCAATGGAAGAGGAAATCCTGATAGTTGGATGATTTATTCTGATGATAATGGAGAAACTTGGTCTGAAAGAACAAAAGTGAATCAAGACGAAGGGGCAAACGACCAATTTTTCACTTGGATGAGAATAGATCAAAGTAATGGAAATTTATATTTCATTTATTACGACAGAAGAAACACAGAGGGAAACGCCACAGAAGTTGTGATGGCCTGGTCGAAAGATGGGGGAAAAACAATCAAAGAAATGGTAGTTTCAAAGAATCCATTTACCCCAGATGAAGATGTATTCTTCGGGGATTATTTGAATATTGACGCTGTAAATGATGTGGTGAGGCCGATTTGGCCAAGAATGGACGACAGAGAGATTTCTTTGTGGACAATGCTGATTGATGGCAAGAAGTTGGACTAATTGAAAAACGTGAACTTATTCATAATCTTTGAGAAAGTGTTCAATGTGGGTTTCTAACCCGATGTAGATTACTACATCAGGCTTAAAAACTTCCATTATTTCTTCATTGATTTTGTATTGCCATGCATCAAAAATCATCACACTTTCTTTAAAGACTTCTTTGATAAAAGGACGAATTGCCGTACCAAATGAATCTCTAATAAAAAGAACACGTAGTCCGGTTTTAAGCTTTTTATGCACAAATCGATTTTCAAAATCCCAAGGGTAGGCAAAACCATCAACACCTTTAAAACCGTATTTATCAGCATCTATAGAAAGGGAGTTTGGTATTGTCGCTGTTTCAATTCTCTCGCTTAATTCGTCAATTCCCATCACGCGGTGGTGAAATCCTGACTGATATTTTTCATCAACTTCCCATTCAATTTCCGGAATATTTGGAATAATTTTATTTGGAAATCTATTTCTTAATTTGTCAATTAAAAGTTGGGTAACATGGAAACCTGCATGCTCATTCCAATGATTGTCAAGCTTAAAATACAGTTTAGATTCTTTCTTTTTAGATTTTAAAAGATCACTTGGATCGATAATTAAATCTGGAAAATCTGTTTTTAGGTGATTTTTTAATGCGTTAACTCTATTGGTTTCTGACAAATTGAAATTGTAAGGTAATTTTTCAGTGTATATTCTATGTTTTATTGGACAAATAATCCAATATACAGGGATTTCCAAAGCATCATAATATGCTTTTCTTTCCTTCCATTCATTAGCGAAAGAATCTAAAGTAGCAACAGAAAAGTCTAGCTTTCCACTCATTATATCCACTTCTTTTCCAGCTTTAAACATCCAACCCTCTTTCCCAATAATTGCTTTTTCAGGATAAGGAGAGATATTAAAAATCTTGAATTTTACCCTATGGAAGATATCTAGCATTGGAGCTCTAAGCATGAAGTTATCATTGATATAAGCATCAAACTCCGGTGGAAAATTATCTAGTTTTTTAATATTGAAATTTACTGAATCTTTAAATGCTCTATTTTCATCTTTTCTTTCAAAAAACTCAACGCCCGACATCGTTCCTATTGCGGGAATGAAAATTATAAGTAGAAATATAACCGATAACTGATATTTTATGAATTTATTTTCCTTCATATCTTAGAATCTAAAATATATAAATGGACTGTAAGAACCAGAATTAATATAAATAATCGATATGATAAGGAGTAATACCACACCCAAATCCATGAAAGCTTGAACGGTTGTAGTTAGCAATAATTCTCTTTTCTCTAAGAATTCCTTAATTTTCATAAAAAATAAGGAACTTGATATTATGGCCAAAACTAAGACTAAAATTCTCTCGTTATTCAAATAAGTGAGGAAACTAATTTCACTTGATTGGTCAAAACTAAAGAGTTTAGTAATGTATAAAAGTGCATCCGAAAATAATTCAACGCGAAATAAAACCCAGCCAATCATAACCACCAGGATGGTATAAAACCATTGAATTCCTTTTGGAAGTTTATCTAAGATGTTTTTGAAACCGATGCGTTCCATTATGAGGAAAAAACCATGAAATAATCCCCAAATTACAAAGCTCCAAGTGGCACCGTGCCAAATTCCTGTGAGAAAAAAGACTGTTATTAGATTAAAATAGGTTTTGTATGGTCCTTTTCTGTTTCCTCCCATGGGTATATAAACATAGTCACGAAACCATGTGGATAAGGAAATGTGCCACCTTCTCCAGAATTCTTGAATACTTTTAGAAATGTAAGGGAAATTAAAGTTCTCTAAAATTCTAAATCCAAACATTCTCCCTAATCCAATGGCCATGTCGGAATATCCAGAAAAGTCAAAGTAAATTTGAAGAGAGTAGGCGATAATACCTAACCACGCCACAGGAGTATTTAAGGAATCAAATGAATTATTGAATATGCTATCCGCTAATTCACCGCAAGTATTGGCGATAACTACTTTCTTAAAAAGTCCTAGTACAAAACGCTGAATTCCCGATCTAAAAAGTGGAAAGGTGGATACCCTGTGTTTTATTTGTCCTACAATGTCATTGTACCTCACAATTGGCCCAGCGATAAGTTGAGGAAATAAACTGATGTATAATGCGATGTTGGATAAGGAGGTTTTTTCGGTATTTTCATTTCTGTAAACATCCCAAATTAAAGACATTTGTTGAAAGGTAAAAAATGAAATTCCAAGTGGTAAGACAATATTTTGGAATGGAATAGTGGTGTAATCTGATTTAAACGCAGACCCTATTATATTGAGATTGTCAATTAAAAAGTCTAAATATTTAAATAAGACAATGATTAATACATTGACTGTGAGTCCAATAATTAGCCATGTTTTTTTGAATGAATTGTTTTTTTCAATCTGTTTTACAAACAAGTAATTGATTAAAATAGAGCCAATTAATATAAAAGTATAAGAAACACCTCCCCAGGCATAAAAGATTAAACTAAAGAACAGAATGGTATAGTTTCGGAACTTTTTTGGCGTAAGATAATAAAGCGTTAATAGTATAGGCAAAAATGCAAAAAGGAAGACTATACTATTGAATAACATAGGAACTCTATTTAGTCAACAAGTTCCTTTTCAAAAGCTTCTTTAAGTACTCCTACGGCGTAATCAACCTCTTCTTTTGTGGTGTATCTAGAGAAAGAAAACCTCACATTTGGACGCGTTGTATCGGCTTGAATTCCCTCCAAGACATGTGATCCTTTTGCACTTCCAGATGTGCAAGCAGAACCTCCTGAACAAGCCACGCCTTTTAAATCAAGGGTAAACAACAACATGGCCGATTTTGAAGTTTTTGGTAAGCAAACATTCACAACAGTGTATAAACTGTTTTCTGGGGTAATGTCTCCATGAAAAGAAACATCTTCTATATTCTTTCGAAGCTCTTCTATCATGTGAGATTTTAATCCTTGAACATGATTTTGGTGTGCTTCTAAATCTTCATAGGCGATTTCCATTGCTTTCGCTAAACCAACAATTCCATAAAGATTTTCTGTTCCACCTCTTAATCCTCTTTCTTGTGATCCCCCATGAATAAAGGGCAAGCCTTTAATGTTGTTATTGATGTATAAGAATCCAACACCTTTTGGACCATGAAATTTGTGAGCGGCTCCAGTAATAAAATCAATATCTAACGCGCTTAAATCAAAGCTATAATGCGCCATAGTTTGCACAGTATCGGAATGGAAGTAGGCTTTATGTTTACGACACATTTCACTCACTTTTTGTAAAGGCAGTAAGTTTCCAATTTCATTGTTTCCATGCATTAATGAAACCAATGTTTTTTTGTCGCTTTTGGCTAAAAGTTCTTCCAAATCTTCCAAATCAACATGTCCGTTTGGAAGTAGTTTCACCAAAGCAAATTCAAGGTCATTCTTTTTACAAACGTCTTCTGCAGTATGTATTACAGCGTGGTGCTCTATTTCAGAAGTAATAATGCGTTTTACACCTAGTTCGTTTATCGCAACACTGAAAGCCATATTATCTGCTTCAGTTCCGCCAGAAGTAAATATTATTTCAGAAGGTTTCGCTTTTATCAAACCAGCTACTTTTCTTCTTGAGGTCTCAATTGTTCCTTTGGCTTGACGGCCAAAAGAATGGGTAGAAGATGGGTTTCCAAATTCATTTTTTAAATATGGAACCATCGCTTCAAATACCTCTGGAGCAACGGGTGTGGTTGCAGCGTTGTCTAAATAAACTTTCATAATAAAATACCTTCTTTAAGTCATAAAAACCGACATTTTAATTAAAGTACAATTCCCTAAAATTTTAAAAAAAATTATTTAGGTTATTGTACTTTTAAAATTCTAATGTTCTTGTCTCAATAAATTATATAATACTTTCAATTTCTGCCATGATTTCTTTGGCTAATTGATCAGCTTTCGTTTCATTCTCGCTTTCAGCGTATATTCTAATAATTGGTTCAGTATTGCTTTTACGTAAATGAACCCATTCTTTTTCAAAATAAATTTTAACACCATCTGTTGAATCCACCTCTTGTTTACTGTATTTCTCAGCCATTCCGACAAGAACCTCGTCTACATTGGTTTCTGGAGTTAACTGAATTTTGTTTTTCGAGATTGTATATTTTGGGTAACTATCTCTTAACTCAGAAGCAGTCATTTTCTTATTTGCCAAATGTGTCAAAAACAAGGCAATTCCCACTAATGCATCTCGACCGTAGTGCAATTCTGGAAGAATAACACCTCCATTTCCTTCACCACCGATAACCGCATTCACAGCTTTCATTTTTTCAACAACATTTACTTCTCCAACTGCAGAAGCAAAGTATTCGTGGCCATGTTTTTCGGTAACGTCGCGTAAGGCACGAGTTGATGATAGGTTAGAAACAGTTGAACCTCCTTTGTGAGCCAATACAAAATCAGCAACGGCAACCAATGTATATTCTTCTCCGAACATTGTTCCATCTTCACAAACCATTGCCAAACGGTCAACATCTGGATCCACAGTGATTCCTAAATCTGCTTTGTGATGAACAATAGCTTCAGAAAGATCTTTTAGGTGAGCTGGTAAAGGCTCAGGATTGTGTGCGAAAACTCCATTCGGTTCGCAGTGAATTCCAGTTACTTTTTTCACACCTAAGGCGTCTAAAAGCAAAGGAACAGCAATTCCTCCTGTAGAATTAACAGCATCCACTACCACTGAAAAATCAGCTTTTTTAATGGCTTCGATATCAACGTAAGGAAGGTTTAGAACGGCTTCAATATGCTTTTGAATATAATCGTTATTATTGCTTAGTTTTCCTAAAGAATCAACATCAGCAAACTCGAAAGCTTCATTTTCTGCTATTTCAAGAACTTTCTCTCCTTCGGCGCCAGAAATAAATTCTCCTGCTCCATTTAATAGCTTCAATGCATTCCACTGCTTAGGGTTGTGACTTGCGGTGATGATGATTCCACCATGCGCTTTCTCCATTGTTACTGCCATTTCAACAGTTGGGGTAGTGGAGAGACCTAAATCGATTACATTAATTCCTAAACTTCTCAATGAAGCAATCACTAAACTATTTACTATTGGACCAGAAATTCTTGCGTCTCGGCCAATAACTACACTTAGTTTTTTAGCGTTGTTTTCTTGCTGCAGCCATGTTCCGTATGCAGATGAAAATTTAACAACATCAAGAGGGGATAGTCCTTCACCGACTTTTCCACCTATTGTTCCTCGAATTCCTGAAATTGATTTAATTAAGGTCACGTGTTTAAAGTTTTAAATTGATTTTTTTAAATGTACCATTTTTATGCAAGCTATTGCGGCTTCAATTCCTTTATTACCATGAATTCCGCCAGAACGATCAATCGCTTGTTGTAAATTATTGTCTGTTAAAACGCAAAAGATTGCGGGCTTATTGTACTTTAACCCTACGTCTTTTACCCCCTGTGCAGTAGCGTCACAAACAAAATCGAAGTGTTTGGTTTCGCCTTGTATTACTGATCCAATAGCCACAACACCGTCAATGTCTTCTTTTTCTAAAAGCCATTGCGAAGCTAGTGGTAACTCGAATGAACCAGGAGCAAAATGCACATGAATATTTTCTTTTTTCACACCGTTTTCTAATAGCGCTTCTTCAGCACCCTTGAGTAAGTTAAGAGTGATGTTATCGTTCCATTCAGAAACAACAATGCCGATTTTGAAATCGGCACCATTTGGTATACTGTCTTTATCGTAATGCGATAAGTTTTTATTTACTGTAGCCACAATTTATTCAATTACTGAGTTTTCTGCTCTTGTGATAAATTTATCAATTCCTTTTTGACTAGCGAAAGATAAATAATCACTCTTAATCACTTTATAATATTCTGCTGCTTTGGAGAAATCTCCTGCTTCTTCAGCGTTTATTCCCGCTTTGAAGTAAAACATAGGTGTCGTTACATCGTTTGTTTCTCGCTCTGCTGCTTTTACATACATTTTAACTGCATTCTTGTAGTCTCCTAATTCAGAATAACAATCTCCTTGTGTTCCAATCGCCAAAGTCATAAGGTAAGTATCATCAATATCTACACCTTTGAGCTCGTTTAATGCCGCCTCGTAATTCCCTTGCTCGAAATATAAATTTCCTAAGGCATATTGCGACACTTCACCTCCTTTGTAACCATCGTATTCAGATACTAAGAATTCAAACTCTTCAGTTGCTAGACGTGTAGAGTCATTTTCTAAATACATAATACCATTTGCAATTTCAGCTTCGGAAGCCTTTTCTTTTGGGCCAGAAACAAAATTCTGATAAGCAAGTACGGCTAGTACTACAACTGCAATTCCACCTACAACGAACGTAGAGTATTTAAGGATCTTGTTTCCTTTAAATTGTTCGATTATTTCTTCTTTTGTAATGTTTTCACTCATAATTAGCTATTTTAAAGCAAGTGCAAAAATAAGTTTTTTTTTCATCCAAAACGAACAAATTATAAAAAGTACATTGTTAGTAACTTATTTTAATTTTTAAAGTCCTTTAAAATTCTATTTATAATTCACAATTTCCCTATCTTTACGGCGTGAGCAGTCATATATCCCTTTCGAAATTAAGCTTGATTAATTTTAAAAATTATAAACAAGCCGATGTATCGCTTTCGCCCGATATCAATTGCTTTATTGGTCCTAATGGAGCCGGGAAAACGAATATTTTAGATGCAATTTACTACTTAAGTATGTGTAAGTCATACTTAAACCCTGTCGACAGCCAAAATATTCTATTTGGAGAGTCATTTTTCGTGATTCAAAGTATTTGGAATAAAGATGAGGATCAAGAATCTGTTTATTGCGGTGTAAAGAAAGGCCAAAAGAAGGTTTTTAAGAAAAATAAGGTGACTTATGAAAAATTAGCCGACCATATTGGACTTTTCCCTGCGGTGATGATTTCTCCTTATGATAGAAACTTAATTCTAGAAGGAAGTGAAGTAAGAAGAAAGTGGATGGATGGAATAATTGCCCAATTTGATAGAGATTTTCTTCAAGACTTAATGAAGTATGGAAAGGTCCTGAGTCAAAGAAATGCTTTGCTAAAAAATATGTCCAGTTATGGTTTTTTTGATCAAGAAAGCATTAGTGTCTGGGATGAACAATTAATCGCTTGTGGTAAAAATATTCATAAAGTCAGAAAAAGAGTAGTTGAAGAGTTTATTCCAATTTTTCAAAAATACTATCAATGGCTTTCTGATAATAAAGAAGAAGTGAGTCTGGAGTACCGTTCTCAGCTATTTGATCAATCTTTTGAGGAATTGTTGGAAGGAGCAAAGCGCAATGACCAAAGAAAGCAATATACGACGGTGGGAACACATAAGGACGATTTTGGTTTCACTATTAAAGGACATCCTATTAAAAAATTTGGTTCTCAAGGTCAGCAAAAGTCGTATTTAATTGCCCTTAGGTTGGCGCAGTACGAGTGGTTATTGTCTCGCCTAAATAGAAAGCCTGTACTGCTTTTAGATGATATTTTTGATAAACTAGACAACGGTCGGGTGGAAAGATTAATGCAAATGGTAAGTGATCAGGATTTTGGACAAGTTTTGATTACAGATACCGATAAACAAAGAATTGCAACTATCTTTGAAAATAATCAAATAGAGTATAAAGCTTTTCATATTGAGGAGAATTCTATAGTTGAAACGGAGACGAAAATTGCAAGTGTATGAGCGATAGAGAGCGAAATCAGAAAGACCAAGGAATAGATAAAATCATTGATAGGATGATGAAGGCTTGGGGATTGGAAGGTAAAATGAAGGAAATGGATATCATTAATGCTTGGCCAGAGATGATGGGAAAAGGGATAGCCAATAGAACCGAAAAGATTTACATTAGAAACAAAGTATTACACATTAAATTAAATTCATCGGTAATGCGGGATGAACTCCATTACGGGAGGAGTGTAATTATTCAAAGAGTAAATGAGTTTGCTGGATCTGAAGTGGTTAATGATATTTGGTTCGAGTAATACTTGAGCCCAAAAAACACTTCTTAATCTTCTAATAAACAATCAATAAATGCGTTCCAAAATCAATTTGAAGTCTGAGTTGATCAAATCTGCACTGGTACTTTCTTCTGGAACAGTATTGGCGCAAGGAATTAGCTATTTACTCACTCCATTTATAACCCGACTATATTCTCCTGAAGATTTTGGGCAGTTTGGAATTATTATGCGAATTGTTGCCTTCCTCGCTGTTATTGGTGCTGCGAGGTATGAATACGCCATTCCGTTACCAAAAAGGAATGCACACGCCTTTCAAATTTACAGGTTAGCACTAAGAATATTGATTTGGACGATTGGTCTCACTATAATCAGTGGAATTGCTTTTTGGTTTTTTAATGATGAGACGGAAAATTTATTGTTTTATGTCGTTTTAATTAGCGCAATTACCGGTTTTACTGTGTTTATAAGTATTGGTAGACATTGGGCAATTCGAATGAAATGGTTTAAGAATATTACTATTTCTACACTCTTGACCTCGGCAACCACAAATACAGCAAAGTTGTTGGCTGGCTTCGCGGGATTAGGAGTGTTGGGATTAGCAATTTCCACTTTATTGGGACTAATTGTGGGGAGTTTCGTATTTGTTCTTGATGCTGTAGGGATTTATAAAATCAATAATAAACGAGCAAAACTTCGAAAATCCGTAGTTGCAAGGCAGTACAAGGAGTTTCCTAAAGTTAATTTGCCCCATTCCTTAATTGATGCCAGCAGAGAATTGCTCATTGCTTTTTTTCTAACGATTTATCTAAGTACAGCTTTGTTTGGTTCTTATGACCATTCTTTTCGAATGCTTAAAATTCCGTTATTGCTGATTGGGGTTGCAATTGGACAAGTTTTATATAACCGAATTTCTGCAGATTTCGCTCAGGAGAAAAAAATATATCCTATACTAAAACGCTCTGTAATTCTTCTTTCAGCAATTGGGATACTCCCTTTTTCGGTAATCTACATTTGGGGAGTACCAATTTTTGAATTTGTTTTTGGAAATGAATGGAGATTATCAGGTGAAATTGCCGCTGTTTTATCTCCTTGGTTAATGGCCAACTTTGTTGCTTCATCCATCTCGATGGTTCCTGCGATTATAGGGAAATTGAGGTGGTTCTTTTGGGTTGGAATCGTAACCAGCATCATTCAATTATCTTGCTTTGCATTTTTTCCAGAAATTATGGAATGGCTCAATTTTACTGAAATTGGAATGTTCGAAATTATCTCCTGGATCATGTTTGCATTGTTTGCAGTAAGTGTGATTTGGATGTTGGAGATTGTTAGACGCTTGGATGAACGTGGGTAAATTTAGAATATTTAGACCGATTTTTTAATGAAATATCATTTTAAATTTAGTTCATGATTTGATGTAAATCTTGGTATTCCATTTTCATATATCATAAAAAATTCAGAATGATCAAAGCTCGATGAATAAAATAGTTGTCACTTTATGTTTATGCCAACAGTTATAATTGTAAATGGTTATCGTTTTTATTTATAGCAATGAAAATGGGGAGTCAGTTTACATCCATATTTCTAAAGCTTAAGGGAATTCAAAATTTTGGTTGTATCCATTAGAAGAGACCTACAGTTATGGATTTACTAAACGGCAGAGGAAAGATATTTTAAAATTGCTTGTTGAGCATAAAGAAACCTTAATAAAAGCCTGCTATGAATACTTTGAATAATAAAGACGATAAAAGATCAAGTGATTCAATAGATCGTTTAATTTTTGAACAAAAGCTTTGCATTAAAACCTTACATATTGATAAGGACCTTGATTTACTATTGCTCATTTTTAATAATGGAAATGTTTTAAAAGCAAAATTGTCAGATTACCCTAGATTAAAAAAAGCGAATAATTCTCAACTTTCTGACTATAAGTTAATAAATGGAGGGGTTGGAATACAATGGGAAGCTTTAGAAGAAGATTTATCGCTGAAAGGATTTATAAAAACCTCTGCTTTAAATCAAATGATGAGGAATTAACAAGATCATAATAATGATGAAAGCTTAATTGTTTAAGTTGTTTTAATACTTCGCCAAATGTATTATAATCACAAAATAAATCAAAAGTTAACGGTTGGAAATTATACGCGATTTGAGTAATCAATTACTTGTGAATATTCGCAAATTCAGAATTCTACAATTCCTCATCATAATCCTTTCCGTCCTCTAAAATCCTTTTTCTATTTGCTTGAAATTTAGCGTTCACAATACTATTCTCTTTTATTAATAAAGGTGTTTGAATTCTCGCTAAATCAATCAATGTGTGGAATAAATGATCTGTAACATAAGGAACGGTTTTTCTTTCATCGGATAAACCGATTTTACGCTTATTCATTGTTCGAGATTCATCAGAAAACCATACAAAGAAGGGTATTTCTACATTTGATTTAGGTAGTTTTCCAGCATAGTCATGTCCCAGATTGCCACCTTCATCAAAAACATTCTCCCCATGATCAGCGGTATATAGAACTATGGCGTTTTCGCAGTATGTATCGACAATGTTTAGAATGGAATCTACAACGTGGTCATGATATAAAATACTGTTATGATATTCTGCTCTAATTTGTGATTGCTTGTCTTTCCCACTGAATAAATCGAAGTCTGCTGGATATCTATTTTTATACGAGGAATGATTTCCCATTGTATGGACTACAATAAACTTTAGAGAATCATCAGTCTGTAAGATGTTTTGAATGGGTTTAAACAGTAATTCATCATAAGAATTCGTTAGCGTAGATTCCATAGAGTTACTACTGGAGAGATTTACAAAAATGGGATGATCTACTTTTCTTGCAAGCACTGTTACTAAATTCTCCCAAACTCCAATAGGTGTTTGGTTAGAGATCCAATAATTGGTGAATCCAGCACTGTGAAAAACATCAATTACATCCTTTCCCTGGTCTAGTGATATATCATTATTTAGTGCTGTTTCTGACAAACTAGTTAAAACAGAGGAAATCGTGTTGGAGTAGGAGGACACAACATTGTCAAATACCAATAAGTCTTCTCTCTGGCTTAATAAAGGAGTTGTAGCTTGTTCAGCGCCATACAATTGCATGTGATTTCGGTTGAGAGATTCACCTAGAATTAAAACAATGGTTTGTTCCCTTACTTCTGATTTAGCTTCGACTTTTTGTGTTGCTTTTCCTTCTTTGGCAGATTTAAACAAGTCCAACTGTTGTTCAAAAGTCACGGCAACTTTAATGAAGTTAGGAACTCCTTTTCGAATTAATCTGTTGTTCACCGCATTTTCAATCACAAAAGCTAAAAACACCAATAGGAATATACTATAGAGGTAAGGATTATTGATATTTGTCTTTTCACTAAGCTTCTTCTTGAAGGCTAAAATAGAAATGATGAGTAAAGGAATAATGAGCAATAGACTCTGATCCAGTTTTATACTCATAAAACCCAGACTTTCCTCAAAATTTGTGGCAGAAATGACAAACAAACTAGAGGTTGATAAAGGACCTTTTAATATAATCCAATGCAAGCTTTCTAGAATTGAAATAATACTAATTATGAATAATCCAACTCTATAAATCAAAACATTATTTGCTGCTCGATAGAAAAGAACGAACAGTGTTTGATAGAGAAAATTGATTGCAATTAATCGGGTAGCCACCAAATCGGAATTAAGAAAGTAGCCAAGAATAAGTGGGAAGTTGACAATTATCGTGAGGTATAATGGAATAATCTGATTTAGCTTTTTGAGAAAAGATTTCATAGTCTAAATAAATGCCATTATTTTGTTGAATAATAAAATAATATCTGATTTTTCCTTGTCTGAATAAATCATGTCTTGCCAACTTAGTGGCCTCTTATCGACACTCCACTTAAATTGCTCTACACGCTCTTCCTTTTTATCTATATCGGATATCGGATAAACGATTCCATCTGGATTCTCGCGATAAGTAGCTGTTTCGATATCACCATTTACAAATCTTAAACTGATATTTGATGAGAATATTCGATTCATTCCTTGACGATTTACCACAATAACAGTATCAGTCTCTTCTTCATCTTCTAAAAAGTAAAGTGTTTTAGCGTTTCCATCAATATCTACTTTTCGAATTTGAGTACTA
Organism: Brumimicrobium oceani; assembly: GCF_003143775.1. Lineage (GTDB taxonomy): Bacteria > Bacteroidota > Bacteroidia > Flavobacteriales_D > Crocinitomicaceae > Brumimicrobium > Brumimicrobium oceani. Next base: position 439,931 of record NZ_QFRJ01000001.1, read on the forward strand.
TCAAAGTAAGCGGTCATAAAAGTTCCTGCCACTTGATTAAAGTAATTTGTTGAATCCACTGGAGTAGCGACCAAACCATTTTTCCTTAAAAATGCTTTTTGAATACGGTCATCAGTTTCATAAATTGTAATTGTATCACTTGTTAATTGAGCGTTTTGCGCCCATAATGTAGGTTCAGTGTACATGTTCATTTCACCTTTAACCTTATCATAAATTAAGGAGTCACAAAGGCCTTGCATATCTCCTCTAAAGAGTTTCACATTGCTGTAAGCTTGCATGATTTGAGGTTTTCCAGCGGAGTCTGAAAAGCTGTACAATGTATCAGCATGAATATATAGTGTGTCTTGATCTCCAAACCTTTTTGCAAGTGCATGCCCTGTCAAAAATGCAAATTTCTTTCGGTCATCATTCACAGCGTAGTCGCCTTGAAAGCCTATTTTGTTTGTTGTGTCAATAATTTCAACATTTTTCTTCGCGATATAAATACTATCGGCAGCAGAGTAGAAGAGGCTGTCTGAACTAATGTGTAGATCTTCTCGATCAATGTAAGCGTTATTTTCTAGAACACCTTCGTCATTATTTAAGTCGTACCATCCTTTTTCACAGTACATTCTAATTTCGTTATTGCTAATATAAGTGGGGCCATAGAAAAAAGCTTTTTTTGAATTGGCGTTAAATTCTAGGGTGTCAGATTCAACAGTAAAATCATTACTGGTGTAGATTACATTTTTTCTAAAATTGAACTGTTTTGAATCTGGATAAAAGTAGCCAATGTCACTACTAAGTCGGTCGCTGGAAGAAATACTTGTGATTACACCTTTGTTTTTGTAAACCCCAACATTATTTTTTAAATCGTAATCTATGGAGTCAGTCGTGAGTTTATATTCATTGTCTCGAATTCTAACATTTCCATACAACTTGGCGTAATCTCTTTTGGTATCGAAAAAAAGAGAATCACAAAACATGTTTAGCGTATCCTCTTTATTTAAATGAATATTCCCAAAAGCCCGAACGGTGTTACGAACAAGGTTGTAATAGGCAGAGTCGCAATATAGTTTTGTTTCTTCCTTTTTGAATACAACATTTCCTTTTACGATGTAATTTCCTGTTGTCCCATCCAATTGAATTTCCTCAGAACCTTCTAATAATTCAATATATTTCTGGGCATGCGCAGTGCTTACAGACAAAAAAATTGCGCTTCCTATGAGAAGCGCAATTTTAAATATGTTGAATTTTGTTCTCAATTATTTTCTGTTGTTCAAAGTTTGACTTCGGTCTGGACCTACTGAAACTGTTGCAATTGGAACTTCAAGGTGTTTCTCCAAGTAATGAACATAATCTTTAAGTTCTTTTGGAGCATCAGCAAAGGAAGTCAATTTTGTTGTATCTGTATTCCAGCCTTTGATGGACTCATAAATTGGTTCAATCTCAATGTCCGTAATATCAAACGGAAGATAATCAACTTTCTTGCCATCAATTAAATAATGTGTACAAACTTTAATTTCTTCAAATTCGTCTAAAACATCCGATTTCATCATGGAAAGTTCAGATGCACCATTAATCATGATGGCATATTTTAATGCTGGCAAATCTATCCACCCACAACGTCTTGGTCTACCTGTAGTTGCACCAAACTCACCACCAGCTTTACGAATTTCTTCACCAACTTCATCATGTAGTTCGGTAGGGAAAGGACCTGATCCAACACGAGTGCAATAGGCTTTAAATATTCCTATTACATCACCAATTTTTGTTGGTGCGACACCTAAACCTGTGCACGTTCCGGCAGTAATTGTGTTTGAAGAGGTAACAAATGGATAACTTCCAAAGTCGATGTCCAAAAGGGTACCTTGAGCACCCTCAGCTAATATTGACTTACCTTCTTTCATCGCCTGATTGATGTAATGCTCACTGTCAATTGTCGTAAGTGATCTTAACAGTTCGATTCCTTCAAAAAATGCTGTTTCTAACTCCTCTACATTATATTCGAAACCTTCGTAATGATCCAACATTCCTTTGTGTTTCTCTTTTAAACTGTCGTATTTTTCTTGGAAAGTAGGAGTGAAGATGTCACCAACTCTAATTCCATTACGTCCTGTTTTATCCATATAAGTCGGACCAATTCCTTTTAGTGTTGATCCAATTTTAGATTTCCCTTTTGCTTGTTCCGAAGCTGCATCTAGCAAACGGTGCGTTGGTAAAATCAAATGAGCCTTATTCGAAATCAATAAAGTTTCTTTGATTGGTAGGTCGAATTGCGCCAAGTTCTCAATTTCTTTCTGAAATATAACGGGGTCAATTACAACACCGTTACCTACGATGTTTAAAGTATCTTTTCTGAAAATTCCAGAAGGAATAGTGTGCAACACGTGCTTAATTCCATCAAATTCTAAGGTGTGGCCTGCGTTTGGTCCACCTTGAAAACGTGCAATGATATCATACTTGGGAGTCAAAACATCGACAATTTTCCCTTTTCCTTCATCACCCCATTGTAATCCTAATAATACGTCTACTTTACTCATGCCTCTGGTGCATTTAATTGGTTAATGGCAGCTTGTTTATCTGCCGAAATATTAAAAACTGTATTTAACTTAGATATTTTAAAAAGTTCACTAACGGTTTTGTTAGCGTTAATTAGAAATAATTCTCCTCCCTTATTTCGAATATGTGTAAATATTCGTAGTATTAAATTCAAACCACTGCTGTTGATTTGTTTTAATTCTTTTAAATCTATAATGAATTTTTTTTGACCATTTTCTAACTCATGATCAACTATTGCCAAGGTTTCATCCACTTTTTCTTTCGTCAAAATAGTTCCCGAAAAGAAAAGGATGCAAATTGAAGACTGTATTTCTAATTGTGTAGAAAAGCTCACTGCTTAAGATTTATCTGTTGAATTTTTACCTGCATTTTCATCTCTAACACCATAGAAATAAAGCGAATGGTGATTTATTTTAACACCGAATACTTCTTCAATGGTAGATTTAATGTTCTGAATTCTCGGATCACAAAATTCAATAAGTTCGCCTGTATCCGTTAAAACCAGGTGGTCATGTTGCTTAAATCCATGTGACTTTTCGAATTGAGCAATGTTTTTACCAAACTGATGCTTGCGGACAAGGTTACAAGCTAGCAATAGATCAATGGTATTGTACAATGTGGCACGAGATACGCGATAATTCTTGTTTTTCATTTTAATATAAAGTGACTCTATATCAAAGTGACCTTCGTAATTATATATTTCTTCAAGTATAGCAAAACGCTCAGGAGTTTTCCTGTGTCCGTTTTTTTCTAAATATGCCGAAAAAATATTCTTAACTGTTTCTTGTACACTCTCCATGTATTCAATCTTAAAGGACAAAAATAAGGAAATTGTAAGATAGAAGCATTCTTTTCCTAAGATTTATAAATAAGTTATGCACACGGATTTTTTAATCATGAGGCCCAGCCTCTATTTTCCTGTTAAGAATTGCTAAACTGATTTATATCATGTTTAAAAAGAAGAGGGTACACCTATATATTGCTAACTTCACTATTTGAGAGTAAGGCGCTTCGAAAGGAGTGATTTGAAAAATTAAAAATAAAAAAAATGGAAAAAAAAGTAATTTTAATAACAGGTGGAGCAGGAGGTTTAGGTGTTGCCACTGGAAATAAATTAAAAGATTTTAAAATCGTTGTTTCTGATTATTCAGAGGATGTCGTAAACACGGCTGTGGAAAATTATAAAAAGAATGGAATCGATGCGATAGGTTTCAAAAGTGACATTACTTCGGAAGAAGAAGTAAAAAACTTAATCGCCTTTACTAAAAAGCAAGGAAGCTTCGGAGGGTTAGTTCATACTGCTGGTGTTAGTGAAACAGTGAATAACGTTGATAAGGTTTTTAACATCAACTTGCGTGGTACGGCACTTATTGTCGATGCTGCTTACGAAATAGCCGAAGCAGATACCTCTATTGTTCTGTTCTCTTCAATGATGGGGCACACCATTCCTGCGAATGATAAATATGATGAAGCTTTACGAAATCCGCTTGATGAAGGTTCTTTAGCCATAATTAAAGAATTTGTAAAGGATGATTCAAGTATGATGTACAATTTTACTAAGCGCGGAGTAATGTTAATTGTAGAAGACAATTTAATGCGTTTTGGTAAAAAAGGAAGTAGAATTAACTCTATTTCTCCAGGGGTAATTATGACAAAAATGGGATTAAAAGCAGCTGAAGAGCATCCGGAGATTATTAATCAAATGTTAAGCATGACCGCTCTAGGACGAACTGGAAAACCTGGTGACATTGCAGACGTGGTGAAGTTTATGATTAGCGATGACTCTAGATTTATGACGGGAACTGATATCTTAGTAGATGGAGGATTGGTGCCATCTATATTAAAACATGCAGAGCAATAGTTAAAATACCAAAGTTAATCAATAAAAAGCCTTCTTAGAATTACAGAATAATGCTGTATTTCTAAGAAGGCTTTTTTATTGTAATTTACTGTGGGGAATAACATCAAAAATTAATCCTTTCGCATACTGTTTTTATTGATTTCATTTTGTAACTCTCGACGTACTTTTTGTTCACGTTCCAAAGAACGTTTTCTCAAACTTTCTAATTCGTTTTGTGTTTCTTCTAATTTTGAATTCGCATTCTTGGTTTTTCTATTTCCTTTCTGATAGACAAGGAAAAGTATAATTGATAAAATAGTTAAGAATATTACGATGCTCCACATCATCAGCGTATAGGTAGATTTATGCGTTTGAATTCCAAAAACATCTATGCTATCAACGCTTTTTTTGGTAGACTCTAGTTCAATATTTAATTCTTGAATCTTTTGATCATTACTCTCAAGCTTACTTTTTTGTTCAGCAATGATGTCTCTAGACTCCGCAATTGTTTTTTCAAAAGAAGAAACTGTGTCTTGAATATTGCTTTGTAAAACATTAAGCTTGGATTTACTAATCACCTTGAATGATTGGTAGGAGTTTGAGCTCTCAATCATCTCTGTGAATTGAGATTCAATTGTGTTGCTTTTTTCTATTTCTTCTTCACCTTCTTGAGCTAAACTTCCATAGCTCAGTCCGATAAATAGCATACTGATGATAAAAATGTTCTTCTTCATTTGATTATTTTATTCTAAAATAGTAGATTTTGGATGCGAATTTTTAAAGATAATATTAAAAATTCACAAACGAAGCGGATAGTAAATTTTATCAATTAAAATAATAGGCTCTCCTTTTAAGTCGCAGTCGGTAAAGACCATTTTCTTCCTTACAAAATTTAAAATTCTATACTGTTGTTCAAAACATTGTCTTGTGATCATCAACTGGAACAAATCACAATACATGCGAGTTGCTAAAACAGCGAGTGAGCCTTTCAAAGGCACTTGTCATCTGCGTTACAGTAAAACGGAAAGCATTGGGTAGGGGTAAGAGTTCGAACTATTACTACTGGTGAAGATCCTAATAGATATTAAGGATTAGAAGGATTTTACAATTTTAGATAAACTGTAATTTTCGAGCGCTTTGTCCTAGGCAATAATGAAACCTTTTTAAAGCTCTGATCATGAATTATTTCCTTTATTATTTTAAATGCTTATCGAATACTTTACCCGAAGCCTAGAATTCTGTTTTAATTCCTTAACAGCACCCTAGGTTTTCTTACGAAACTAGCTGTGTTTTTATATCTGTGAATGGTAAGAAAATATTTAATATTAATGACCTCAAGCAATCCGCGTTCATCCGAATTTACAGTAAGTGATAAATCCACGAGTACCCGCGTTGCTCGCAGTTCTGCTGCCTAAGCCCAAAGCATCCGTGTCATCAGCATGTCATTACAGCGCTTAATCATTTTTTCGGAATAATGTTGATATTACTACTTTGCTGATAAAGATACCGATAGGCATATTATTTTATTTATGAATCCAAGGTCATAAATCGTTCCTTTATGATTAAATCAAGAGGACCGCTTGGGAAGATGCACAAACAAGAAGCTAAACTTCTTCACTATGTAATTTAAAGCTGATTACCTCTGGTGACATCCCTATTCTTCCTGGAAAGCCCAAAAAACCAAAACCTTTACTCACAAAAAGGTGCTGATCGTTTTCTGTATAGTGCCCCAGCCATCTTTTATAACGATACTTCACAGGGCTCCATTTCCAACCCGGTATATCAACACCTACTTGTGATCCATGGGTGTGACCGCTCAAAGTTAGGTCAAATTGTTTCGGGTGCTCTCTTAAAATATTTTCCCAGTGGTCTGGGTCATGGCTTAATACTATATTGAATCTACTTGCAGGAATGCTGTTTGAGGCCAAATCAATATCGCCATACTTTGGAAATGGACCCTGACCCCAGTTTTCTACGCCAATTATATCAATAGCGTCTGTGCCGTTATCAATCTGAATGTTCTCATTTTTAAGCAAAGTAAATCCTGATTCTTTAAAGATGTTTTCTAATTCATCAAGATTATTTTGCCTTGCTTCTTCACTCTCAAACTTAACATAATCTCCGTAGTCATGATTGCCTAAAATTGCGAACTTTCCGTATTTGGCCGATAAATTTTTGAGTGCCTCTACATATGGAATCATCTCTGCGGCTCGATTATTCACTAAGTCACCAGTGAACATTATTAAGTCTGGATTTGCCTCGTTAATAAGAGACAAGCCCTCTTGAACGGCATCTACATCGTCAAAACTTCCCGCGTGAAAATCTGAAAACTGAACTACTTTTAAACCATCGAAAGAAAGCGGTAATCTTTTCATGGATAAATCTAATCGCTTTACATGGAAATTGTATTTTCCTTTGGTAACGGCATATATTGTTCCTAAAACTGGTATTGCAGCCACTCCTAGAGAAATGTTGCGCACAAAAGTTCTTCTGCTCGCAAAGAGTTTTGAGTTGTCGTTTTTTGGAGCTATTTTATTTTTAATTAGCGCCAAAATGCGAAAGATGTCTTCTGAAAAAAGAAACAACGCAGCTAAAATTTTGGCAATAAAAAAACCCAATGAAATACCAAAGAATATATTGATTACAGCACTGGCGTTTACAATTCCTATTGAAGCACGATAGAAATTTAAGGCAAACCCCGATAGAAAAACCATGGAGGAAAGTGGGATGAACCACTTGAAAATTCTAAAATACTTCTTTTTGACTGTTTTATGATATCCTTTCCAGATATAAACATCGAGAATGATAAACGAAACCAGAATAATTGAAAAAAAGATAATATAGCGATAACTCATATAACTGAATAAGGATAACGATTAGTAAACAATGTAAGGTCTATAAAGTTCTTTTTATTTCATTATCCATGTGAATAATCGGCCTCATCTTCTTGCGATAAATCATCCCATCTTTCTACACGCTGTATACCTTCGGTCATTTCGAATTTATCGATTAATTCATTTAGGTGATATTTGTCCATTACCAATACCTGAATTTTACCTTCAAATATTCCGTCTTTAGATTCAAAACTAATGGAACGCATATTTACGTTGTGTTGGAAAGAAACTATTTGAGTGATTTTATTTACAATACCAATATCATCAATACCAATCAGTTTTAACTTGGCAAGGTGTTCTTTCACTGCTTGATTTTTCCATCTTGCAGAAATACAGCGGTAATTCATTTTACCCATTAAATTTTCTGCATTGGGACAATCTGTTCTGTGAATTTTAATACCGCTACTTACAGTTATAAATCCAAAAACATCATCACCGGGTAGGGGATTACAGCATTTTGCAAAGTCGTAATCTATATCCTTAAAATCATCACCAATGGTTAAGGTATCTTTCTTATTGTCAATTCGCTTACTGATATCAGTGGCATGTTTTACCTTTTTTACAGCAGTTTCTTTCTCGATACTTAGAGTACCTGCTACATTCTTGATCTTACGTAATTTAGTTAAATCAAGTTTACCTTTGGCAATCCGAATGTATAAATCTGTTGCCGTCGTAACATTATAGTATTTCTCTAAAACTGAAATATTCTCACTCGTAAAGCGAATATTGTGTTGTTTAAATTTGCGCTCTAAAATTTCTTTACCGTCCTCAGCAATTTTATTTCTTTCCTCGTTTAAGGCAGCTTTAATTTTTTGTTTGGCACGTCCAGTTACGACAAATTTTAACCATTCTTCGTTTGGCCTTTGTTTACTCGAAGTAATAATTTCAACTTGATGACCACTTTTTAATTGATGGCTAAGTGGAACAAGTTTTTTATTCACTTTTGCACCAATGCAAGTTAAACCAATGTCAGTGTGAATATCGAAGGCGAAATCCAAAGTTGTTGCACCAGTGGGCAATACGCGTAACTCTCCGTTTGGAGTAAATACATAAATCTCATCATTGAATAAATTCAATTTGAATTCATCTACGAAATCCATGGCGTCTTCAGAATGATTGCCAATTAAATCACGAATCTCTCCGATCCAACGGTCAAATTTATTCTCACCGTTCTTTGATTCTTTGTAGTTGTAATGAGCTGCTAAGCCTTTTTCAGCAATTTGATCCATTCTTTGTGAACGTATCTGAACCTCAACCCATTTACCTTGCGGACTCATCACTGTTGTATGAAGCGATTCGTAACCATTGGCACGCGGTGTTGAAATCCAATCTCTCAATCGGTCGGGGTTTGGTTGGTAAAAATCGGTAACAATACTGTACACTCTCCAGCAGTCTGGTTTTTCCAATTCTTCTGGTGTATCCAATGTAATACGAATGGCAAATAAGTCAAAAACCTCCTCAAAAGGAATTTCCTTACTCTTCATTTTTCGATAAATAGAAGCGATAGATTTTGTTCTTGCCTTTAAATCAAAAACATATCCTTCATTAGTCAAGGCTTCTTTTATCGGGTGAGTAAATCGACGAATGAATCTTTGTCGAACGGCTTGTGTAGACTTTAGTTTACCACTAATTTCACGATATGCTTGTGGATTCATGTAACGTAAACACAAATCCTCTAGTTCACTTTTTATGGTATACAATCCTAATCGGTGGGCCAGAGGTGCGTATAAGAAGTTGGTCTCAGAGGCAATTTTTAATTGTTTGTCAGGACGCATACTTTCTAAAGTACGCATGTTGTGTAGCCGGTCGGCCAACTTGATCAGTACCACTCTTAAATCATCAGAGATGGTTAGAATCATTTTTCTGAAATTCTCAGCCTGTATTGAGATGTTTTCGTCAAATACTTCTGGAATTTTGGTTAGACCATCTATAACTTTTTGAACCGTAGGCCCAAAAGATTCTTCAATGTCTTCTAAAGTAATGTAAGTATCCTCAACAGTATCGTGCAACAATGCAGCGATAATTGCGGTTGGACCTAATTCCATTTCTTCAGCACAGATTTTTGCAACCGCAATCGGGTGATATATGTATGGTTCACCCGATTTGCGTCGCATATCTTTATGAGCTTCAACTGCTACGTCAAATGCTTTACGAATTTGCTTTGTTTCTTCACGTGTTCTGCCGTTTTTAGTAACACGGAGTAAACTTCTGAACGCGTTTAAGATTTCCTTGCGTTCTTTTTCTAAATCAATTTCTGGCTTGTTTTCCACTCAATTCTTGTATAATAAGTTATTCTGCTGGTAATACTTTTGTAGATACTTCTCCAAAACCAATACGCACTCCATTTGCATTACAATGTCCACGCATAACCACCGTATCGTGATCGTTGATGAATTTACGTTCAGAGCCATCCTTCATTTTAATAGGTTTAGTTCCTCTCCAAGTTAGTTCTAGCATTGAACCAAAAGAACTGAGCTCGTCTCCAGATATTGTTCCAGAAGCCATCATGTCACCACAGCGAACGTTACAACCGTTGATTGTGTGGTGCGCCAATTGTTGAGACATATTCCAGTACATATATTTATAATTGGACTTACTCACTACTGTTTCCTCACTATTTTCAGGAACAATTCCTACTTCTAAGTTGATGTCGTAATGTGCGTCTTCTTTATATTCTAAATAAGGTAGAACTTTTGGGTCTTGTTTTGGCCCTTTGGTTTTAAACGGCTCCAAGGCGTCCATTGTTACTATCCATGGAGAGATAGATGACGCAAAACTTTTCGCTAAGAAAGGACCTAGAGGAACATATTCCCATTTTTGAATGTCGCGTGCAGACCAATCATTCATGATGCACATTCCAAAAATATAATCACTGGCTTCATCTGTTGTAATGTTTTCACCTAATGGTTTCCCATCAAATGTTACAAATGCCATTTCAAGTTCGAAATCTAGTAATTTAGAAGCGCCAAATACTGGGTCTTGGTCATCATTTGGTTTTGTTTGTCCTTTTGGTCGCTTAATCATTTGTTCGCTTGGAATAATTGAACTTGCCCTTCCATGATATCCCACAGGAATCCATAACCAATTAGGTAAAAGCGCGTTGTCTGGATCTCTAAATAAAGTACCCACGTTTGTTGCGTGACCTCTTGAGGAGTAAAAGTCCGTATAATCTCCGACTTGCACTGGCATCATCATTTCAACTTGATCAATATCATGTAATACCTGATCAACATGGTGACTGTTATTTGATAAATCTGTGTTTTCTAAACTAAACAATTTCGATAAGCGATTTCTTAAATCAGTGGTTGCTTGTTTTCCCTTTTTCATAATTGAATTAAGGGCGTCTGATTGAAAGTCAGCTTGACTAAAAGGTAAATTCTTAAAGTAACCCAATACATATAATGCATTTAAGTCAATTACTTTATCTCCAATTCTTGACCCTACACGGGCTTTGTCTTGTTTTGTTTTGAAAATTCCAAAAGGTAGATTTTGAATAGGGAAATCTGAATTTCCATCTACGTCAATCCAAGATTTTAATGACGGGTCGTTTGCTTTAATCATTTTATTATTGATTTGATATTGTTTCAAGCAAAAATACTAAAGTCTTTCGACTCATCAAAGGCAAACCACAGCTACTTATTATTTAAAATGGATTATTTGATTTGAACCGTAATTTCATTTTTGCCACCTTCTAAAGGGCCAAATCTCATATTTGCTTTGGCTCCTTTCATAAAATCAACTTTTTCTAATGTAGATTTTATACCATTAAAGAGTCTCTCTGCACTTGGGCCATACATATACATGATACCATCGCTGTGGTCTAGTGCTAATTCATTGCCATCATAAACTCCTAAATCTTTCTCTTTAATGATCTCTATGAGTTCGTACATTAGCGTGTATAATTCATATGTTGTTTCATATCCATAATCAAAATAGATGAATAATGCTTGTTTCAAACTGCTGTGAATAGGGTCATTGTCTGACACTTTATTGACAAGTGGAATAAGTTTTTTTGCTAGATTTTTATTAATGGTTTTCATAATATGCGGTTTGAAAACGAATAATTTATAGACTACTTAAAAAATCAAGTAATAAGCAAAAAGAGCAAATGATTAGTCAGATGCTCTTTTTATTAATGTCATTTAAATGCTAATATTTAAAGAGGGGATAAGCGGACATCATCGCTTTAACTTCGGCAATTACTTCTTTAGTTGTTGCTTCGTCATTGATGTTTGTCATCACCTTATCCATCAATTCAACAATTTTAGGAATTTCTTTTTCTTTCAGTCCTCTAGTGGTAATTGCAGGGGTTCCAATACGAATACCAGAAGTAACAAAAGGAGATTCTGTATCGAAAGGAACCATGTTTTTGTTTACTGTAATATGCGCATCATTTAATGCAATTTCAGCATCTTTTCCTGTAATTCCTTTTGAACGTAGGTCTATTAACATACTGTGGTTGTCCGTTCCTTCAGAAATTATTTTGTACCCTAATTTAACGAATTCAGCGGCCATAATTTTTGCATTGGCTGCAACTTGTTTTTGGTATTCTGTGAATTTTGGATCCAGCGCTTCACCAAATGCAACTGCTTTTGCAGCGATTACGTGCTCTAATGGTCCACCTTGAGTTCCTGGGAAAACTGCGGCATCTAATAGAGAAGCCATTGATCTCAAGTTTCCATTTTTCCAACGAATTCCGAAAGGATTATCAAAGTTTTTACCCAACATAATAATTCCTCCGCGAGGTCCACGCAAAGTTTTGTGTGTAGTAGAAGTAACGATATGGCAATGCTCCATTGGGTTGGCCAGTTGTTTAGTTGCTATTAAACCTGCTGGGTGAGAAATATCTGCTAAAATTAAAGCTCCTATTTTATCAGCAACCTTTCGAATACGTGCATAATCCCAGTCTCTACTGTATGCTGATGCGCCAACGATAATCATTTTAGGTTTAACTTCTTCTGCTTTTCTTTCTAAAGCATCGTAGTCGATACGTCCAGTTTCTTTGTCTACTCCGTAAAAATGAGGATTGTATAGTTTTCCTGAGAAGTTTACCGATGAACCATGTGTGAGGTGTCCACCGTGTGAAAGGTCAAAGCCTAAAATATTATCTCCTGGCTTTAAACAGGCCAACATTACTGCAGCATTGGCTTGGGAGCCTGAATGTGGCTGGACATTGGCCCATTCGGCACCAAATAACTTGCATAATCTATCAATGGCTAACTGCTCAACCTTGTCAACCACTTCACAACCTCCATAATATCTTTTTCCAGGTAATCCTTCGGCATATTTGTTTGTTAATACAGAACCCATTGCAGCCATTACTTCTTCACTTACGAAGTTTTCCGATGCAATTAATTCAATTCCGTGGACTTGACGTTCATTTTCCAGTTCAATTAGATCAAAGATCTCCTTATCTCTTTTCATTCCTTTATTTTTTATTCTAATTTTAAATAGTACGCCATTTTTTCAGGCCACATGAGATTTACTTTTTCCTTATGACTTGACTTAAATAGCTGAATAATCACTCTTCCTAGAATAACTAATCTTTCTTAGGATTGACAATATAAACAATTTTCGATTTCGATTTTAAAATCATATTAATTTCTTTTCTAAGGTGCTTTAAGTTCTTGGGTACTAAACCTAAATTTGAAGGTGTTGGTAATTTGATTTTAGATGTCATATTGATTGATACTTATTAATTTATGTGAATAGTATTCTTTGTTTTCATTATAGATGCCTTCTTCGGTTAGTTGATCTATTCTAACCCGACCGTGTGCATGAATTATTTCCTGATTTGGAAGTACAATTCCAACATGGTGAATGTTGCCTGTTTTTTCAGATACAAAAAAGGCTAAGTCGCCAGGTTTTTGTTCGTCAAACGCAACTTTCGAACCTATTAAATACTGCTGTGACGCATCCCTTGGTAGAGAAAAATTTAATTGATGAAAAACGGTTTGGGTAAATCCTGAACAATCAATTCCGAAGGCTGTGCGTCCTCCCCAAAGATATGGAGCGTTGGAGTAGGAGTGTGCTATTTCTAGAATGTTTTGAGCAGAAAACCTTTTTATTTCTGCGCTTGGTGGTGTATTGATCCAAGAAAATTTTTTCTCTTCAATTTTGAAACTATTTTCAGTTGAAATATTTAAAGAACCCTGCAAGATATTTTGTTTACCCCACGGCGTATTTAATTCCAGCAGCGCTTCAGTTTGTCTGCTTTTTATTTTCTTCAAGTTGTGGAAAGTCTCTTCAGATAATTTCAAAAGCTGCTTGTTGTCTACCCAACCTTCATAATCGTCATGTTGTATCCTTAGTTTAATCCATTGATTATGAATTCCAATAATTGTGACGGCTTCACCAAAAAGCAATTGCGTAACTATTTCTGAAGTGTCATCATGACTTGCTCGAACAGGAATAACTGTAAGGGCGCACATTGCATTAATTCCAGTTGTCATACTTTCTTTGGGAAATTTGGATGAGAGAGCACGTTTTTCACTTGCTGTATGTGTCTTTCATTATGATAAATCACAAACATAAGTGCATCACCTAATCTCAATCTAACCATTTTACTAATAGAAATAGGAATTTTTACTCTTTTCAAACTGACTTTTTCAGCATTTTCTAATATGCTGATTAAGTCTTTTTGGTTGTTAACAAAATTAGTCACCGGGTCATGGTCTATTAATTCTGGGGTAATTGAAGGATTTAAGTTTTTCGGAGCACGAAATTTTCGTTTTATGTTATTCAGCCTTCCTAATTTCATGGATTTCCATGCACTTCTACCGAGTGGAGAAGGAACAAAATTCTCTTTAGAGCTTGTGTATTTAGTGTTCTGAATTTTTTCAATAAAAATATGATGGTAATAAGAAGAATAACTGTTGAGATGAGATAAAACTTCTTGAATATTCCAGCTGTCCTTTGAAGGTTTCCATTTCAACTGATTATCACCCAGATGAACGCATTTTTTCGAAACAAGTGCAATATTTGATTCAGTAATATTCTTTAAATTTAACAGTAAATCATCTCTCAAAAATCCTTTCATATTCCATTTCTTAAACACCCCAAAATTAAGATGATTTAGCTTAGTGTCCAATTAAAATATCATAATTTTTTAAGCCTATTTATTCAAATAATTCCATCTTTTTTGGCAATATGAAAATTGGCTATTGAGCTAAATACCAGCGGCTTAAATTTATTTTATATTTATCTATAAAACAAGTATTTAAATTCTGTTTTTAAAATAATAAAATTGAAATCACTAAATATTGTTGAATAGTAAAACTTTAGGATTAACTTTACTTCGATTTAATAACGGTGTGGAAACACTTAAAAAAAATGAATAATGGCAAATATTAGAGATTTGAAAAAAAATATCAACGGAATGATCTATGACGTTGTGGATGAATGTTACAGTATACAATTATTTAATGATGCAAAAACAGCTGAATCTGATGCGTTTATAGACGATGCTGCTAACTTTCAAGAAGAAATAATGGGCGAAATCAAAAAAGCTCAAAACAAAAAGGACTTCAAAGCGATTGAAGAAAAAGTTCAAAAAACAAGAGAAGACTGGACATTGCGCTTAAACAAAATGCAATAATTCAAATTACAAGTTGAGCCGAATAGACTCGACTTCCAATTGAAAGCACCTTGTTCTAATTTGAATAAGGTGCTTTTGTTTTTTCCTTTACTTTGCCCCACCAATCCCCAAAACTGTCATCCTGATCATTGTTGAAAATTATGATTTTCAATAATGGAAGGATCTTGTCAATTTTAAGAGAAAACCGTTTTCTACTGTAATTTATTAAACTGCTGGTAAAGTTCCCGACAAGCATTTATGATAAAAAACAGTTCTTTTAGCAATCGTTTCCCTTATCTGAATCACCTAAAATAGTGCATCTCTCATCTCAATAGCATCAGGATTCTTCATTATGAAAATCACTGGCGGATTTAAGGCATACTGGACTTTCTTTTAATAAGAGATGTTTTTTTCAACATAATTTGTTGATCCTTGTAAACACTGTTGTTCCCGCTAATCAAATAGGCTATTGCTGTTGCTAAACCGAAGTAAATAATTCCACTGAAACCAAACAACTCTGCGCCTATTAATGTGCTTGCAATGGGGGTGTTTGTTGCTGCCCCAAAAACAGCAATAAATCCAATTCCTACCAGAAGATCCATTGGTAGTGGAATAATTAAGAAAAGTAAGTTTCCCAACATTGCACCAATGAAAAATAAAGGGGTGGCCTCTCCGCCTTTAAATCCTGCTCCCAATGTTAAAGTTGTCAGCATTAGCTTGATAAAAAAGCTATATTTCTCCATAGGTTGTGTGAATGCACTTTTAATTTCAGAAATACCCATACCTAAATAAGCGTTGATATCAAAAAAGATGTAAAGCACGAGTAGTATAAATCCTCCAATCATAGGCCTCAAATAGGGAATGGGAACTTTACTGAATAATTGAGTAAACAAATGTTTGAATTTGCTAAAAAAGAAAGCGGCTGACCCAAAAACTAATCCAGCTAAAATAGTTGAAAGTAAGGTGTTCACAGATATGTCCGGGAAGCTTTTAATAGAATATTGGGTGTGATGAGTTCCCCATAGAAGGCAAGAAAAATGCCCGCCAAAGGAGGAGAGAAGGACCCAAATGGAATCTTTTAGCTTAAGTTTTTTGTCACGGGCCAATTCGAATGCAAATACTGCGCCTGCAAGAGGTGTCCCGAAAACTCCTGAAAATCCTGCTGCAACTCCCATTCTTAATAATCGTTTTCGGTGTTTTTTTGTCCAGCCAAAAAAGTGACTTACCCCATCACCAAGCGCACCACCCATTTGAACAGCTGTTCCCTCACGACCAGCGGAACCACCAAATAAATGTGTTGCTATTGTACCGATAAATACCAAAGGAATTATCTTCCAATGAATGGGCTTTTGCGGGTGATGCATTTCTCTAATGAGGTAATTATTTCCGCCTTCAACACCTTTTGCGCCATGGTAATACAACAGTCCTATCAAGAGTCCACCAAGAGGTAGTAGATAAACAAAGAGGGGATTATTGCTCCTTAATGCTGTAGCTAAAGTTAAACTTTCTAAGAAAAGTGCAGAAATACTTCCTGCTAAGAAGGAAATAATCAGTAAGAGCAGTACCCATTGACTAATTTTTATGATATTATCTTTCATAAATCACATCTTAAAGCGCGTTTTAATTAGTTGATGGTTTTCGTAATTTCTAATGGCTGTTCTAAGGCTATACCTTACTGTAATCTTAACGCTAATTTTCTTTTGTTTTTACTAGTTTTTGTAATCTGTACATTTCATCTCTTAAACGGGCTGCTTCCATAAAGTCTAAATCCTTTGCAGCTTTTTTCATTTGACGCTCTGCATTTTTTATACTTTTCTCTAATTCATTAACAGCCATATACTGTTCTACAGGATCTGCGGCAATCATACTGTTGTCTTCCTCCTCAGTTCGATAATGGAAAGCGTTTTCGTTGGTTTTGTTTAGAGCGGTTGGAACCATTCCATGGGCCTCGTTATAAGCTTGTTGAATTGACCTTCTCCGATTTGTTTCGTCAATGGTGCGTTCCATGGATTTTGTAACCTTGTCTGCATACATAATTACTTTTCCATTGACATTTCTTGCAGCACGTCCTACCGTCTGAACTAAAGAACGCTCATTTCTTAAGAAACCTTCTTTGTCCGCGTCCAGAATGGCTACCAAGCTTACTTCTGGTAAATCTAAGCCTTCACGAAGTAAATTCACACCGATGAGGACATCAAAAACGCCCTGACGCAATTGTTGTAAAATTTCCACACGCTCCAAAGTATCCACTTCGCTATGAATATAGCGACAGAGAATTCCCATTCTGTCCAAATATTTTTGCAGTTCTTCAGCCATCCTTTTGGTTAAAGTGGTAACCAATGTTCTTTCCTTGATTTCGATACGTTGCTGAATTTCTTCTATTAAGTCGTCAATTTGATTAAGGCTGGGACGAACTTCTATTTCCGGGTCTAACAAACCTGTTGGGCGAATCACCTGTTCTACCACAACACCATCGGACATTTCCACTTCGAAATCAGCTGGTGTCGCGCTCACATATATCGTTTGGTTGACAATAGACTGGAATTCTTCAAATTTTAGTGGTCGGTTATCCATTGCGGCTTGTAAGCGAAATCCATACTCTACCAAATTGATTTTTCTTGCCCTGTCTCCGCCGTACATTGCACGAATTTGTGGTAGTGTTACGTGACTTTCATCCACCACCATTAAGAAATCATCTGGAAAATAATCTAGTAAGCAGAATGGTCTTGTTCCTGGTAATCGCTTATCGAAGTAACGGGAATAATTCTCAATTCCTTGACAATATCCTAATTCACGAATCATTTCAAGATCATACTCCGTTCGCTCAAGTAATCTTTTCGCCTCAACATGTTTCCCTTCATCCTTAAACTTCTCAACCTGAATTACCATGTCATCTTGTATATATTCTATAGCCGCCTTAGTTGTTTCGGGTGAGCTAACAAAGATATTCGCAGGATAAATATTAATAGATTTTAATTCGTCAATTACATCATTGCTTTCTGGATCAATCGTGTAAATTCCCTCAATATCGTCATCCCAGAATTCAATGCGCAAAGCATAGTCCGCATAAGCCAGGTAAACATCCACAACATCTCCAGTTACTCTAAATGTTCCACGCTTAAACTCTTCCCCTGAACGAGAATATAGATTCTCTACTAGCTTAAAAAGGAATTTATTGCGCAAAATTGTATCTCCCACAGAGATAGGAATAATACTTTTTTCGAACTCATTGGGGTTTCCAATACCATAAATACAAGAGACAGATGAAACAACAATAACATCTCTACGACCTGAAAGTAGGGCAGAGGTCGCTGAAAGTCTTAATTTTTCAATTTCATCATTTATGGCTAAATCTTTTTCAATAAAGGTGTCTGTAACAGGTAAATAGGCTTCTGGTTGATAATAATCATAATAGGACACAAAATATTCAACAGCGTTTTCAGGAAAAAACTGTTTAAACTCATTGTATAATTGGGCAGCTAAAGTTTTGTTATGCGATAGAATCAAAGTGGGTTTATTCACTTCCTTAATCACGTTGGCCACGGTAAAAGTTTTACCACTGCCAGTAACTCCGAGTAGTGTTTGGTGCTTAGTGTCGCTTTGAACACCAGCGGTTAATTCTTTAATCGCCTGAGGCTGGTCGCCCATTGGCTCGAAAGGAGAAACAAGTTTAAATTCCATATTACAAACATAAATAAATTGAAGTTTACAATGGGCTTATAACCGATAAATCAGTCAAATGTTTTCTCAAAAGCTAAGCGCAGGAGATAAATTCAAAACTATTTTCCAGATTTCTGAAATTCAGCGTTAGTTTGAGATCCTGCTGTTCTTGGGAGTATAATGTCTTATTACCCGATCTTTCTCAACTCCCAAAAAAATGATAGTATTTCGAACTCCCTTGTATTCAGTTAATCCATATATTTTTAGACCTTATTTTTCAGCTTGTAAAAGAGTTTGAAGTAATGTCAAGTATAGTTTTATGGTTTGTTCTTAGATTCCAAAGGCTGCTCTTGACTGTAAAGTGACCGTTTCTTCGAATTTTTCCTCCATATTTTTTTGTGATTAGACCAAATAAAAAAAATCCCGTAGCTGAAAAGTTACGGGATTCAATATTGTATGGATCAAAGGTTTAGTTAACAATTTCATCGTATTGTGCTTGCCACCTTTTATCTTCTTCGAAATACGGAGCGCCAATATCCATCATTTCCTTCGCTTTATCCGGTTGTCTCAAATCTACTAAAGCCTTTGCTGATTCATATAAACCAAGCATGAGTAATTTTTGGTCAGCTTCAGACCAGTCTCCGATTTGTGCATCTTTGGTTAGTTTGTTACCTTCTTCCCATTTAATTCTCGCCGTTGATTGGTCATTATTCCTACTTCTTAAAGCGCCTTCAATGTAAAGTGCAGGAGCATAGTCACGACCAAATTTATATAAGCGCATAGCCCAACCAAAAGCTCTTCTGTACTCTTCATTATCTGTTTCGTTTTGAATAATTTCTAATAAGGAGAGTTTCATTTCATTGATAAATTCACTTTGAGCTGCTTGTACATCACCAGATTTGTCATAACGCAACATTTTTCCGATTGCTGTGAACGACTCTTTGTAAGCATTTTTGTAGGCGTCACTGCGTGTTGCTTGAAAAGAAATTTTATAGAGTCCATAAGCTAAATAATAATAGGGTTCTGCATCCTTCTCTGTTGATCCTTTTTGCGTGTAGCGTTCAGCGTGTTTAATTAGTTTTTCCCAATCTGTATCTGCCTGGATAATCAAAAGGTCAGAGTAATCGTTCTGTGAGAAAACACTAAATGAAATTAATAATGCTGTAAGTGCTGTAAAAATTGTTTTCATTTTCATTGTAAATTTTAGCTATTCAAAATCAAGAACTATGCCTAAATTTTAAATATAATTTTTAAATCAAATTAATAGTTTGCCTATAATAATACATAATATTATAGACATTGATGCAATGATTTACTGAAAAGTCAGGATTTTTTGTCTTCCATCAGAAACTGCCAGTGTTTTAGGTTAGGGGAGTGGTCTACTATTACTTTTATAACGGCCAGAATTGGAACTGTAAGCACCATTCCTAACAACCCAGAAATAGCTCCAAAAATAACCAGACTTAATATAATCATCAAGGGATTGATGTTTACGTTACTTCCCATAATCTTTGGAGTGATGACATTCCCCTCTAAAAACTGGACAAAGGCAAAAACAGCCACAACACCAAATATGTACCAAGCAGAGTCTTTCGTGAGAATCGCCAAGATTATTGGGATTGAAGCACTAATTATAACACCAATATAAGGAAGTGGTGTAAGTAAAGCGGTTAGAATACCCAAAAACAAAGCGTATTTAATTCCGAGGAGCAATAGTCCAAGGTAGGTAAGTGTTCCAACCACCAACATAACGATTAGCATGCCTTTGATGTATTGGTAAAGGTTATGTTTTACATCATCTATAACTTCGTCGCTATCACTATTTCCTTTACTTTTTCTTTGTGACTCCTTAACGAAACGGTAAACATTATTCCTGTAAAGGAGCATGAAGAAAATGTAAACAGGGCAGGTGACTAAAAACATCAACATATTTGATAGTCCCTTGTATCCACTTTCTAAAAAAGAGATTAAACCTCCTTTTATTGCAGAAAGATACTCTTGAAGCGTTTCCTTTTCAATAGAAATCATCTCACTGATTTTAGAAGCGGATAAATCGTTGGAGTCAAGATTTAAAAAATTTTCATTTTCATTCATCATTTTTGGTAATTCCGTAACAATGGCTTGACTTTGAAAAATTAAAACGAAAATAATTCCTGAAGTGAGAACAATGGTTATGAACACTGTTAAAAGTACGGAAAGCGCTTTATTTACCCCAATTCGTTCAAAAAACTTCACAATGGGAAGTAGAATAAGCGAGGCTATTGCGGAGAAAATAATAGGCATCAGCACCGATGTGAAAAAATAAAGTGCGAGCACAATGAAGATAATGATAAAAAAGATTTTCGCTATTTTATCCAAAGATTGGTTCTTTTTCATTTAGTTTATTTAGCGCTTTCAATTAGTAAATCAAGAATTTTAATAGCAGATGTAGAAATTTTAGTTCCTGGACCAAATATTCCAAATACACCTGCATCGTAGAGGTATTTATAATCCTGTTGTGGAATAACTCCTCCTGCCACAACCATGATATCGCCTCTGTCTAAGCGCTCTAATTCAGCGATGATTTGTGGAACCAAAGTTTTGTGACCAGCAGCCAAAGACGAAACGCCAACGACGTGTACATCATTTTCGACAGCTTGTTTTGCCGCTTCTTTAGGTGTTTGAAACAATGGACCGATATCTACATCAAACCCAATATCTGCGAATGATGTGGAGATCACTTTTGCACCTCTATCATGTCCGTCTTGTCCCATTTTAGCAACCATTATTCTAGGTCGTCGTCCTTCTAGTTTTGAGAATTCCTCCGCTTTGTTTTTGGCTGTGTTAAAGTCATTGTCTTTCATAGATTCGCTTGAATATACTCCACTAATGGATCTAATTGTGGCTTGGTATCTTCCAAAAGACTTCTCTAAGGAAGAAGAGATTTCTCCCAAGCTTGCTCTTTCTCGTGCACAATCTACAGCGGCGGCCAGAATGTTTCCTTCTCCAGTTGCTGCAATGTTCTCTAAGGCCCTTAATGCAGATTGGACCTTGTCCTCATCCCTGTTTGCGCGTAATTCTTTTAGTCGTTCAATTTGAGAGAGTCTAACTTTGGTGTTATCGACTTCTAAAATCTCCATCTCTTCCTCTTCGTCTAATTGGTACTTATTTACGCCAACCAGAACATCTTTTCCTGAATCTAAACGGGCTTGTTTTCTTGCTGCTGCTTCTTCTATTCTCATTTTTGGAACACCAGTTTCAATAGCTTTAGCCATTCCACCGAGTCCTTCTACTTCTTGTATGAGTTCCCAAGCCTTATCAACCAGTTCGTCAGTTAACTTTTCAACATAATAACTTCCACCCCAAGGGTCTATAAAATCTGTAATTCCTGTTTCCTCTTGCAGATAGATTTGTGTGTTTCGTGCAATTCTAGCTGAGAAGTCGGTAGGTAGAGCAATGGCTTCATCCAAAGCATTTGTATGTAGAGATTGAGTTCCACCAAAAACAGCGGCCATGGCTTCTATACAAGTTCTTCCTACATTGTTAAACGGGTCTTGCTCTGTAAGGCTCCAACCTGATGTTTGACAATGTGTCCTTAAAGCTAAGGATTTATCACTTTCTGGATTAAATTGCTTTACAATTTTGGCCCATAACAAACGACCTGCTCTCATTTTTGCGATTTCCATGAATTGATTCATACCAATTCCCCAGAAAAAACTTAGTCTTGGAGCGAATTCATCTATTTTTAAGCCCGCTTTTATTCCAGCGCGTAAATACTCTAAGCCGTCAGCTAGGGTGTATGCTAACTCAATAGAAGCGGTTGCTCCAGCTTCTTGCATGTGATAACCCGAAATAGAAATCGAATTAAATTTCGGCATGTTTTGAGAAGTGTATTCAAATATGTCTGATATAATCTTCATCGAAGGAAGAGGAGGGTAGATATAGGTATTCCGCACCATAAACTCCTTCAAAATATCATTTTGAATAGTACCTGATAGTAAGCTTTTATCGACACCTTGTTCTTCAGCAGCCACAATGTAGAACGCCATAATAGGAACCACAGCTCCATTCATTGTCATCGAAACAGACATTTTATCCAATGGAATTTCATTAAACAAAATCTTCATATCCATGATAGAGTCAATCGCTACACCAGCCTTACCAACATCTCCTTCAACACGTTCATGGTCTGAGTCGTAGCCTCGATGAGTTGCCAAATCAAAAGCTACCGAAAGTCCTTTTTGTCCTGCTTTTAGGTTTCTTCTGTAAAATGCATTAGAGTCCTCCGCTGTTGAAAATCCTGCATATTGCCTAATCGTCCACGGACGCGCGGTGTACATTGTTGAGTAGGGCCCACGCAAATAAGGTGGTATTCCAGATACGAAGTGACGCTGTTTTAAAGTGGCAATATCGCTGAATTGATAAAAAGATTTTAGATCAATTTTTTCTGCTGTGTCATGTGATTTTTCAGCCTTGTGAGATGTGTTCTCCTCAATCTCCATTGGAGAAACTTTACTAAAGTCTATTTTATTCATACCTCTTCTTCAATTTGACATTCATTTTCTAAAACCAGTGGTGCTCCAAAAGGAGTTAATTCTTCAATTTTCCATTCCGAATCATTCGGAGAAGGATTGAAGTACTTGTTTATCCCAATGTGTGTATCTATCTTTTCTTTAGTGCGTTGTATTCTTATTTTTGCAATCTTTCTAATACTAGATTTTAAAAACTCTATTCCTTCCTTTTCCAGTTTTTGGAAGGTAGACCACGATTTTTCCTTCACAGCATTTAGCAGTTCATTTTGGATATACGCACCTCCAGATGGATCAATAACTTTATCTAAATAGGATTCTTCCTTCAGTAAAAGAGCAAGGTTTAACCCAAGTCTTTGAGTTTTCTGTAGTGACGAATCAGTAGACCAAGCGTTGTAAGGTCTGACGGTTAACTCATCCACTCCTCCTAAAACAGCTGCAAAAGCTTCCGTTGTTTGGCGTAGTAAATTATTGTGAGGATCTTTTAATGATTTGTTTAAAAAACCGGTCTCTGCTTCAATGTAGGCTATAGCAGAACGAGGATCTTCTGGCTCGTATGACTTTATAATTGTGTACCAAAGTGAGCGAAATGCCTTGAACTTAGCAATCTCAAAAAAGAAATTATTTCCAATTCCAAGTTTGAATTTGATTTGAGCCGCGGCTTCATCAATGCTCATTCCCTTACTCATTAACAGGAAAAGGGATTCATGTCCTTGGTGCAGTGCATAAGCAATTTCTTGGTGAATATTTCCCCCAGAATATTGAACATCAATTCCTTTTACGATGTAGTTTTTGGTATTTTTTATTTCTATAAAATCTTGATTACTAATATTAAAAGTGGTGCAGTCTAAATTCTTATTTGAAGTGATTTGACTTAGCCAATCATGCTGTTCTTTAGTGGAATAATAGAATGTAGATGTGATGTGTTCTAGACCAATTTCCTTGATCAAAATCTCGCATTGCTCTATATCAAAATTACCGAGGTTTATTGTTATTCCTGTTGCTCCATTCATCAATTGCTTGAGGGCAAAAGTATTCATTTCTTCAGGTGTCCCCTGTGGAATAAAAACATTGTTTACCCAGTCGTTATTGTTTGTTTTCCCTCCTCTAATATAGTTTGGTTGGCCAGGAGTTGTATGGGAATCTTTCTTGTCATTTGCTAGTCCATAAGAAGTGTATGACAACTCTTCAATTGGGTGTTTTTTATGCAGGGTTTCCTCTATGCTTTTCCCTTTCAAATCCTTGGTGACTTTCTCCAACCATTCGGGAAGTGTTGTTGTTGAAAATTCTTTATAGAAATCGGTCATATTCGACGTTATTGTTTTTTTATCAAAAATATGAATATTTTAGTGTAATGGGCGCGGTATAATGGTAAACTTGACAAATTAAGCTAAAAAAGTATGATTGATAATGGGGAAAACAATTCATTTAGATTAAAATTTAATCCTTTCGAGCATGAGGTAACTGGAGTTAACCTTTGCAGTTTAACAATTTGTATAAAGAGTGAAAAACTCTTGCTTAACTTGTTAATTCAATTTAATTGCCTACTTTTAAGTACATTAAATTTACTATTATGAAGCTAAATTATTATTTATTACCATTTTTGATGCTGTTGTTGGGATGCGAAAACAAAACTGCGGAAACTAAAAAAACAGTTACCGTTGTGGATGCGCCTATTGCGGTAGACCATGTTTTAGAAGAAGAGCCTGTTAAAGAGAAATTGAGTAACAATACTTTTAATGTAGATTATTTTTCTGGAAAGGCCGAAATTGCAACTTATACTTTAAGAAAAGCAAGGTATAGCGAAGAGAACCATCAAGGAGAAGCGGTCCTGATATTTGTAACCGAGCCCTTTTTAATTGAAGAGCAAGTGAAGGCAGATAGTCCAACTCCCGAAAATAGTGTGAAAGTTTTAAAAATGAATCGAATCGATCGTTTTAAAACAGGATTATACGACTATTCTCAATTCACCTCTGTTTTTACTCCGGTAGAAAAATATGATGCAATGTATCCGTTGAAAATTACAATGGGGAGTCAAGATTGGTGTGGACAATCTTTTACGCAAGTCAATAACAAGGGAGGTTTTAATTTTGAACAAAAATCATATTTCGAATCAGAAGGAGACTCCAGCTTTCATATGGATTATGTGGTCATGGAAGATAACTTGATGAATATTGCACGACTATCCACGGATTTACTTCCAGTGGGTGATTTTACAGTTTTTCCCAGTATTTCATTTCTACGGTCATCACATGTAGAAATGAAGAATTATGAAGCATTGGGTTCTCTGGACTCTCTTGAATCTGGATTGTTTTATGTGTATGAAATTCCAGAATTAAGACGTTCGGTGAGATTTTTCCTGTCTTCTGAATTCGATAATAGAATAATGGGCTGGGAGGAATCTTACCCAACGGTTTCAGATGGTAAAGTGAGAACATCTATTTATCAGCTAAAAGGTGTAAATGATTTGCCTTATTGGGATTTAAATAAAAAAAGGGATTCTTCCTTTAGAAAAGAATTTAATATGATTTATTAAGCTTAAGCTACTGTTTTTTAAATTATTAATCTTTAGTGCAATGCAAAGTAAAAGCTTCTAGAAATCATTTTTGCAATTAAAAATTTGGTTTTGTAATTATAGTTCTCTATCTTAGTAAAAATCGAGGTTTCTCGATTAGTTTTTTATTAATATTAAAGATAAATATATATTATGGGTAGACCGCCAACAAGACCAGCAAAGCTAAAAGATGGTTTTTATATAGAAGTTAGAAACGAAGGATCTAAAGCAAATGGTATCAAAATTAGACGTGATACGAAAGAAGAAATGTTGATGGCTATTGAAGACTACAACAGAATTAAAGATGTTACTGTTTTAGGTGAGCTTAAAAATGACAAATGGGTCAACAAAAAAGAAGCGAAATCTAAAAAGTAAGCTCGAAATAACAAATAATACCTTTAAGCTTTCCAGTTCTGGAAAGCTTTTTTTATGCATTCCGTTTTAATATTACACGGTCCTGATTCAGATTCAATTGTTCTTGTAAATTATCTAGGATGATTTTCTGTCTGGGCGCTATTTAGATTAATTTTGTCCCTCATCGTCCACAAAAGTTTTATTTATAATGTATAGCCTTAAAAATAGGAGAGTAACCATGAAAGATAATTTACGATTAGCAATCGTATTGTCCTTTGTTGCTGGAATTGTAAATGTAACGGGCTTCCTATTTCTAAAACAACTTACGACCAACGTAACTGGACATTTCGCCTTGTTTATCAATGATGTTGCAAATTTAGAGTTTTGGCACGGAACAATTTATTTTTTATATATTTTCTCCTTTTTGTTCGGTTCATTTGCTTCTAGTTTTCTCATTGAATTTTTCCGAAATAACAATAGAATAAATGTTTATGTAATTCCTGTAATTATAGAATCTCTAATATTGATTTTTGTTGCCATCATAGCAAGCATTTACCTCACTACTTTTCCTGATTTAATTGCATGCCTACTTTTGTTTGCCATGGGACTTCAAAACTCCTATGTTACGAAAGTCTCTGATGCAGTGGTGCGTACAACGCATCTAACTGGATTATTCACTGATTTAGGGATAGAGCTTTCTTACCTCTTTTTTAAAAAGGAGTATCCCAACAGAAAAAAGATAAAAGCGTCGATACGCTTAAGGGTCTACATTATTTCGTTTTTCTTTCTTGGTGGATTATTGGGAGGATTTGCTTATTCAGAGCTAAATTTTGAAATGTACACCTTGATCTTGGCTGCGGTAATCCTTATCCTAAATCTTCTTTTTGATGGCATGAGAATCAAAGTAAAGAAATTAAGAAACTATAATTACAGGAGAAAAATTGCTTATAAAAAATAGCTTTTGTAATTGTCGACCATTCCTTAGCTTAAATTTAATCGATTTTCGCGGTTTTACAGAATTAACCTCTATTCAAAAATATTGAAATATACCTGTAGTCCAGTGTCATCCTTTCTAAATTTATTTCTCAATTTGCTGAAAATAGAAGTTTGTGAAGCTTCTGGTCAGCTATCCGCTCAATCTCATGTTTGATTAGCCATTTATTATTAAAGTATCGGCTGGAGATTAAAGGAGTTATTCCTTGCCGTGTTTCTCTTTAAAATAGGATTGAAACCATTTCGGAGCCTCGATTGGGTGATGGTAGATATATTTAGCTAGTTCTTTAATTTCATCTTTTGATAATGCAGTTTTTGGCATCAAACCAAAGCGTTTTATTGGGCCTTTCATTAATGCTTCTTCCTCCGAGGGCGAATCTATAAATTCGGTCATGTGCTCAACAAAGCTTTGCTCATCAGGGTATTGCTTCTTGTACCTGCGTTTTATCCCTGCAAGTGGTGGTGCTAAAATATCATCATGCGATTCTGTTTTGGGATTATGACAAGCATAGCAATTATTTCTCAAACTAATTAGTGCAATATCATCAGAGACTGTTGATGTGGTGATTTGTGGATTTGAATTTGCCTCTATTGCTTGTACAGTATCATTAGTATGATTACCGCAAGAAAGTAAAGTAAAAGTAGCGAGAGCTGCCATGAGTTGTAATAATTTCATGAATTATATTTTTGTTGTCGTTGATAAAAATAAGTAATTCTACTTTTTTTTTGAGCGACAAAAGTTACACAACAGGTGTTCAAGAATGACTCTAGCGAGCATATTATTTAAATCTGTTCTCTAACCAAAAAATACAAGGTAATTGTACGAAACTTTGAATCTCGGAGCTGCAATTACTTCATTTACAAGTATCACATCAAAATAAAGTCTAGTACTTCAATTTGGTTTTATCTTATCTCAAAATTTATCCCCAAGGACTCCACTAAAACTCATCCCATAATTATTGGAGTTAAAGGCTTCTAAAATAAGTCCTGATGCTACCTCCAAATGGTTGTTTTTTGCTTCTCTTTCTTGTGAAAATGCCAAAGTAGATAGGAAGAAAGCAAAAGCAAATAAAGAAATTCTATTCATGAGGTCTATTGATTTATGGATACTAATAAGCTTAATTTTCTATTTTCAAAAGTTGTTTATACTCTCCTTTTTCGGTTTTTATGCGTATAATGTAAATTCCCGAATCTAAATGAGAAACATTGAGCTTTACTTGCTGCTCAGAATAAAGGTTATTCATTCTAACTTTACCTAACAAATCTATTATTTGAATTTCGTAATTGTCCACATCCCAATCATTTGATATTTTCACGTTAAAATACCCTTTATTGGAAGGGTTGGGGTAGACCAATAAAGAGTTGCCTTGTCCAAAATTTTCCGTACTCACTTGGTTGGGAGAAATCCCATTAATCATCATAGAAAAATCTTGAAATCCATTTACCAAAGTATTTTTATGAGTTACTGTTACTGTATAGATTCCTGCAGGCAAACTATTGATATCAATTCGCTCAACGTTATCTCTAAAGTTATCTCCTTTCGTTGCTGCAAAATCAAAATTGTTGGAGGAGGAGTTAGGAGTCATTTTCCAAGGATAGTAGACTGCTGCACTTTTAGTAATTCTTACATCTAAATCATTTACCAACATTGGAGTCAAATTATCCAAAATGCCAGTGCTGACCGGTGTACCTTGGGGGTCTGTCCAAGCTATTGTAAGCGATAGAGGAGAGCTTCCATCTACTTCTATATCCGCAGTATAAGTGCTTCCGTTGGTTAAAGAAAGCTCATTTATTCTGGAGGTAATTCCGTGATTAGAAATCACCCCTGCCGCACGTTCAGCATTTATCAATCCCCAACCATGCTGAAAGTCTGGTCCATCGTTATCTCCTGCTTCATCTGTAGTTCCTAGTAGCAATGCTTTTACAGTCGCTGCTTTCATGTATACCGAATTCTGATTGTGATAATGCTCCTGTAATAGTGCTATTGCACCAGTAACGGAGGGAGTAGACATAGAGGTTCCGCTTTTAACTGTATAATCTGTGTCACTGTCATCGTCTGCGGAATATAGCGAAACACCGTTTGCCGTAAGGTCTGGTTTTATTCGCCAGTCATCTGTTGGTCCCCATGTACTAAACGCAGAATGGGTAATAGATTGCGGGCCTGTATAATTTAAAACATCGTTAATCGCACCAATCGTGAGCAGATTTTTGCAAGTTGCAACAGTATAAAGAAGGTCATAACCGTTGTCTCCCGTGTTTACGCCGTCATTCCTCGTGTTTCCTGCCGACTTACACAAAGTTAAGTAAGGAGCATTGAAAAGAATTTCATCCCATTCTGCGGCGTTTTCAGTGTAATGACCATAGAGTGGAATGTCACCGTTAGGATTTCCTGTGCTGTAGGAGTGATTGGACAAAAGGCCACCTAAAGCACCGAAACTGGCAATTTCAGCTTCATCATTGTTACTTCTTCTGGAAACTATTGTAGCGTTCGGAGCTGATCCCCGAGCATCCTGATCAATACCTTCACCAATCATAGTGCAAGCTGTGTGAGTTGAGTGACTGCTCACCGCTTCATTTTCGGCATGCGTGACTTTCCCTGCTAATTCTTGGTGCGTTGTTAAAGCGAGACCACCAGCTTCCCAATGTCCAATTTGAATTCCTAAACCACTTAAATCAAGACCGCTAGTTCCTCCAGTCCAAATCTTACTTACGCGACTTGATATTGCAGCATTCACATTGTCATCGGAATCATAAATCGGATTTC
This sequence comes from Brumimicrobium oceani, assembly GCF_003143775.1. Classification (GTDB taxonomy): domain Bacteria; phylum Bacteroidota; class Bacteroidia; order Flavobacteriales_D; family Crocinitomicaceae; genus Brumimicrobium; species Brumimicrobium oceani. Next base: position 469,615 of record NZ_QFRJ01000001.1, read on the forward strand.
CCTTTTTATCAAATCCAGCTAAATATTCTATTTCATTTTTTTGTTTAAGATTTCTGTTGGAATCCCTTGCTCAATCGCCTTTTTTGAAAAACGTGCATATTGGCTGCTTTTTTTACTTGCGAATTCATTCAGTGCCTTTGTATTTGTTTGTTCAATAATTTGAGATCTGTCATTTTGATCTTGAGCTATTAGTTCTAATTGAATCAAAAATAACCAGCTTACTAAAATGAATACTTTTTTCATGGTAAATAGTGTTTTGTAGAATACTGTGAACGCAATTGTTTTGTAAATTTAAAAAATTATTCATTTCTAAACATCTTTTCGCTAGAACCATCGCTATATAGGTAAATTTGGACAGTATTCGATTTGATTTTGGTTTCTCTTCCTAAAAGATCAAGTACTTTAATGAGTTCTTTTTGCTTGTTATTTTCTGCAAGACAATCGATTAGTCACTTTCCCCAATCAATTATATATACCATCTGTCATTGCGCAAGAGTCAAACGGCAGAGGAGGTCTCAGGTTTCCGACTGAATCTTTTTTCGATTATCGTTTATTATTGATTTAGCTTCAAAGGCTTGATTTTTATTTAGTTGTTTTCGTTATAAAGAACTGGTATGATCGCCGTTAACCACAAAAAAATCTTTTAAAACCCAACTGTAGCTTGTTAAATGGAACATTTTTTGAATCTTTGTGATTAACCATGAAGAAGAAACTACTTTTAATACTGTTGATTGCTGCTTTTAACTCAATGGCACAAGATTTTACGGGAACCTGGTCTGGATTATTAATTTCTAACGGACAGGATGTTGAAAAAGCAGATGTTATTTATTTAACCATTGAGAAAAGTGGTGAACAATTAACAGGCTTATCTCGTATTGAATTATTGAATGATGTAGAATTTGCAGTCAAATCAATTGAAGGCCAGCAAAGTGGGAGTAAATTGACATTAACAGAAAAACTAGTGCGTCGTTCTTCAAATAGCAGAAAGTCTCCAATCTGCAAACTTAATTATGAACTGGAATACAACGATTCGACGGCTTACTTAATAGGAGAGTTTAAAAGCTCAGATTGTCGGAACATACAAGGAGAGGTACTTTTCTTTCGCTCCAATCATTTGGTTAATTTGGAAAAGGAGCCTAGCTCTACTCACATGTGGAAACACCGATTTTTGAAACTATATGCAAAAGGTTATCCCGCGCCAGAAGTAATGAAGATTGAGCAGCTAAATTTTAAATTCCAGCCTATTTTCTTTGATCATGATAAGTCTGAAATCAAAACTGAATTTTTTGATTATTTAAATAGAATGGCTAGAGTATTGGATGGTATTCATGATCTACGTGTTGAAATTACAGGGCACACGGATGCTGTTGGAACAGATCAGTATAACATAGGATTGTCGGAGCGCCGTGCCAAAGCAATTCGGGATTATTTCAAAAAACAAGGTATTGAAGCAGAAAAATTAGAAATCGATTTTAAAGGAAAGCGTCAACCTGTTGATACCAATAAAACAAAGGAGGGAAAGCAGAGGAATAGGCGAGTTGATTTCCGTTTCATCTAAATTTCTATTTGTAAAGAAATGAAATCGATGTGCCCCATGCTTTTTAAATAAGTCATGCCGTCATTTTCGTAGGGACTCGTCAGATTTAAAAAATGGAACGCGCCTAAAACTAAAACATACTAAATCATATCGAATAAATACCTAGACTAGAATCCAGTAACTGTTAGAATATTTTTTTTGATTTCATCCTGAAGAAAAGCAAAGGCGCTATATTATTTACTCTTAAAAGAAAACTCCTCCATCACTTCTAAAATACTGGCAAAAGTGTTCTTCTTAATAATGGATAAATCGTACTTGTTAAACCATTGAACCTCCGTAATTCCTTCTTCTGTTTGAGGCTCAACTTTTTCTTCCTTCGTTTCTAAGGTAAACCAATAAGTTTTTTTAATAAAGTGTTTGCCGTAAGCAAAATAGACATGATAAGTAGGGGAGAGTTCACTTGTAATTTTTAGGTTTTTCAAACCGCATTCTTCTTCAATTTCTCTAATTGCTCCTTCTTTTGGGTTTTCATCTTTTTCAATCTTGCCTTTTGGAATATCCCAAAGTCCATTTCTAAAAATGAATAAAAGCTTTTTGGTTTTAGTGTTTTGAACAATTCCCCCAGCGGCTTCAATCCATTCAAAATCGGCAAAAACTTCTTTTACTTGTTCAACAGGGTTAGGACTTTGAATAAATACTTCTTCTTTAACATTTAATCTTTCAATTTCTTTTAAAAAAGACTTATACTTGTTAATTGCAACCGTTGGAAAAAAATCTGATGAGATGTTGCTTTTAAAGAAAGAATCTTTTTGAAAGCAAATCGATAAATTATCGACAAAAACTTTATACATTTGCGAATATGATTAATGATATTGATAACGCTGCAAAGATAGCAGAATATTTATTGCAAATTAAGGCAATTAAGCTTCAACCTAAAGACCCATTTACATGGTCTTCTGGCTGGAAATCTCCAATTTATTGTGATAACCGAAAAACGCTTTCCTATCCTAAAATCCGTACGTTTATTCGTCAAGAATTCACCAAAACAGTTTTAGAAGAGTACGGTAAACCAGATATTATAGCTGGTGTTGCTACGGGTGGAATTGCAATGGGTGCGCTGGTAGCGCAAGAGTTGGGTGTTCCTTTCGTGTATGTTCGTTCATCGGCAAAAGGACATGGATTGGAAAATATGATTGAAGGTGATTACTCAACAGGTTCTAATGTAGTAGTCATTGAAGATTTAATTTCTACTGGAGGTAGCAGTTTGAAAGCTGTTGAGGCCTTACGTGCTGCGGAACTGAATGTAAAAGGAGTAATCGCAATTTTTAATTATGGTTTCGAGACTGCAACAAAGGCTTTTGAAGCGGCAAACTGTCAATTAAATGTACTGTCTAACTATGAGGTGATGGTAGATATTGCTTTAAAACAAGGTACAGTATCTGAAAAAGAAATGGGATCACTTCGTGAATGGCGTATTTCGCCAGATACATGGGGCAAATAATTATATAAAATGAAAATAGATAGCAATAAATCAATCGTTAATGCTCCAGTGGATAAAGTATTTGATTATTTAAAAAATACTGAAAATCTTGGTGAGTTATTACCGAAAAATGAGGTTAAAGATTTTAAAGGAAGTGCCACGGATTGTTCTTTTAAAGTTCAAGGAGGCATTACAATTTCTCTTGTTCAGAGTGATTTACACCCAAACAAGGCTATTCAGATGGTTTCTGGAGAAAAATCTCCATTTCCTTTTAAATTAACAGTTCATCTGGATGATGTGGACGGCAAAACTGAAGGGTATATCGCTTTTGATGGAGAGGTGAATGCATTTCTAAAAATGATGGTTAAAAAGCCATTAACAAACTTGTTCAATCACATGACAGGGGAGTTGAAGGAGGTATTTGCGTAAAATCATCCATAAGTTTCAAAACAAATATTTTAATACTGAGTCCTTTAATATAAGGCGAAACATTTGTTTGTCGCTCCTTAAAGGACTCAGTTATTAACGTATTAAACATATGAATAGAACTAAATTTACTGCTAGTATCTTGGATATTGACAATACACCACGATGGATTGTCATGCTCATGGACATACTTATTGCTCTGATAGCGCTAAGTATAGCTTATTTAGTTCGGTTTGACTTTTATGCTGACTACGAAACTGTTCTTGAGGAATGGAATATTCTAAAAGAAGTTTTATTGTTTGTAATACTTCTCAAGCCTGTCGTGTTTTATTTTTTCAAGATTCACAAGGGCATCGTAAGGCATACTTCATTAGAAGATGTAAAACGAATATTTTTTGCACTGCTCACCTACAGTCTAATCATTTCGGTGGTTAGCGCCATTCGTTTCTTTATTTTCGATCACAGGTTTATATTACCTACTTCGGTAATTATTGTGGAATTTTTGGCATCATTGCTATTAATGATTGGACTTCGTTTTACGATTAAAGTATTGTATTTCGAACTCAGTAAACCAAAAGATGAAGAGCGCAAGAACATTTTAATTTATGGTTCTGGTGTTTCTGGATTAATTACAAAGCGTACAATTGAAAAAGATCCAAAAATCCATTCTAAAATTATTGGTTTTCTTGACGACAATAAGAAATTAGAAGGCAATAGACTCGAAGGAACCTCTATTTTTTACTCAAAAAAATTAGCTTCAATAATCGACAAATACAAGGTTACAGAGTTGATTGTGGCGATTCAAAAACCTACAACAAAGAACATTACTGAAATTGTAGAGTTATGCTTGGAAAAAAATGTTGCTGTAAAACGTGTTCCTAGCTTTCAAAAATGGATTAATGGGGAATTTAGTTTAAATCAAATTCGTAAAATTAACATTGATGATTTATTGGGTAGAGACCCTATTAATCTAGAAGTAGAGGAGGTAAAAAAACAAATTAAAGGAAAAGTCATACTTATCACCGGAGCTGCAGGTTCTATTGGAAGTGGCATTGCACGTCAGGTAATCCATTATAAGCCAAAAAAGATGATCTTATTAGATCAATGGGAATCCGGTTTATATGATTTGCATAATGATTTAATAGCGAATAAGCTTTCTGATCATGTAGAGGTAGTTATTGGAAGTGTCTATGACTTAGATCGAATGAAAAATGTTTTTCAAAGTTTGAAGCCATCCATAGTTTTTCATGCTGCTGCCTATAAACATGTCCCTTTAATGGAAGATAATCCGTCTGAATCTATAAAGACGAACGTTTTAGGTACAAAAACTATAGTAGATTTAGCAGATGAGTATAAGGTAGAGAAAATGGTAATTATCTCAACGGATAAAGCCGTGAATCCCACTAATGTGATGGGTGCATCAAAGAGAATTGCTGAAATATACGCACAGAAAAAGAATGAAAAGTCGAATACCCTTTACGTAACCACTCGTTTTGGAAATGTTTTGGGTTCAAATGGTTCAGTAATTCCGCTGTTTAAAAGACAAATAGAGCAAGGCGGCCCTTTAACGGTAACGGATGAAAATGTTACCCGCTATTTTATGACTATTCCTGAAGCCTGTCAATTGGTTTTAGAAGCTGGAGCCATGGGAGACGGAGGAGAGATTTTTGTTTTCGATATGGGTAAACCTATTAAAATAATAGATCTTGCGAAGAAGATGATAAGGCTATCAGGCCTAGAATTAGACAAAGATATTGAAATCAAAATTTCGGGATTAAGGCCAGGGGAAAAACTATATGAAGAGCTTTTGGCAGATAAAGAGAATGCACTACCCACGCACCATAAGCAGATTCTAAGAGCCAGAAACTGCCCGTGCCCTGAAGGAGTAATAGCTGAGATTGAGAAATTAATTGTTTTATTTGAAAGTCAGAACAACGAAGCCATAGTGGCTCAAATGAAGCAAATAGTTCCAGAATTTGTAAGTAATAATTCAAAATATACAAAATTAGACAGATGATTAAACCAACGAAAATTCAAGTAAGGTTTGCCGATTGTGATATGATGGGCCACGTTAATAATGCAGTTTACCTTAGTTATTTCGAGCAGGCAAGAATGCACCATTTCGGACAATTGGTAGGAGCAGAATGGGATTATAAGAAACAAGGGACTTTACTTGTTAAAAACGAAGTAACTTACCTTAAACCAATTTTCTTGCATGATTTCCCTGAGATTTCATTACATTTAATCGAAATTGGAGAAAAAAGTTTCACTTTCGGATATAAAGTAACGGTGGAAGGAGAGGTGCGTACAACAGGATCTTCTAAATTAGTTTGCTTTGATTTCCGAACAAATTCAAGTGTTAAAGTTTTTCCTGAATTTATTGAAGCATTTAAACAACTCGAAGAAACAACATGATTAAAACATCACTTACATTTTTAATGATTATCATCTCCTCCTTATTATTTTCGCAAATTAATAATGTGAGAAGGGCTCCTTGCTTTAGCAAATCAGCTGAAAGACTTGGAAAAAAATATGTCAATTGGGAATGTAAAGACAATGATGATATTCTCGATTGTAATGAGAACCTAGAGGTCGACCCAGATTCTAAATTAATTCTTACCCGTAAAACAGGAAATCCTTATTCAGGAGATTGTGAAACCTGTCACATGAATGGTTTGAGAGAAAGATTGGTTAGTTTTTCAGGTGGAAAGGTGGATGGAATTGATACCACTTATTATGAGTCTGGTTGTCCGCAAGTAGTAAGAAATCATATCGTTGGTCAGGAGAATGGCCGATGGACTTTTTACAATGATACCAGTGGATTGGTGGCTTGGCATATCAATTACCTTAATGGCGAAAAGCATGGAGAGTCCATATTTTTCCGTCAATACAAAACAGGAACCGAAAAATATAAAATCACAATTGACAATGCAGATCGTTTTATTGAATATGCAGTTTATCAGAGCGATACATTTAAAATCGAGAATTATGCCAATGGTTTGTTGGATGGGTTAAAAACCGATTACTACCTTGACTCTAAGGTGAAAACTGAAATTAACTACAAACAAGGACTTTTTGATGGCGCATATGTAGAATACACTTACGAGGGAAATATACTGCAAGAACGCTTATATAATGAAGGCAAAAAGCATGGTGAATGGAAGTATTACTATAACGACGGGAATCTTCTAAAAACAGAAAATTGGGATAATGACGTCAAAGAAGGAGTTTTTAAATCTTTCTATATACAAGGACATATTCAATCTTTGAGTACCTATAGAAAAGGATTGAAACATGGAGAATTTATGGAGCGTTTTCCGGATGATAAGCTCAAGCTGCAAGCTTTTTATAAAAAGGGTGAGTTAATAGAAAAGCATGTATTTGACAAATACGGCAACGAGATAGAGACCTTTGGAGGTGAAAACGCTAAAAATAAATTGGAGGATGATGAAATTCCAAGCGGAAAAAACAAGAAATGGTGGCAATTCTGGAAAAAAGGATAAGCATTTCTAATCAAATTAAATTAAATGAATAAAGATTCAAATTTAGCCGTCTTAATAGATGGCGACAACATACCTAGCCGATACATCAAAGAAATGATGGAGGAAATTGCAAAATACGGAACTCCATCAATTAAAAGAATTTATGGTGATTGGACGAAACCACACTTGTCCAAATGGAAAAGTATTTTATTAGAAAATGCTATTCAACCCATTCAGCAATATGGATATACGCAAGGTAAAAATGCAACAGATTCTGCGATGATTATCGACGCTATGGATATTTTATACGGGGGTAAAACGGATGGCTTTTGTATAGTTTCCTCAGATTCAGATTTTACAAGATTAGCAACAAGGTTGAGAGAGTCAAGTCAATATGTGATTGGAATAGGGGAGAAGAAAACGCCTGAGCCTTTTATAGTGGCATGCGATAAATTCATCTACCTAGAAATTCTAAAAGCGGACGAAGTAGATGAGAAAGACGATAAAAAAGGGAAGGGAAAATCGAAATCAAAGACCAAGAAAACGGTACAAAATATTACGCCTACGGTCACTCGTCTCATCAGACAAACCATTTACGATTGTGCAGACGATGATGGTTGGGCATTTTTAGGAGATGTTGGTTCTTTAATTAACAAAAAGCAACCTAATTTTGACCCAAGAAATTTTGGTTTCTACAAGCTAACACCTTTAATTAACTCTATTGGAACTATAGAAGTTGAAGAGCGTCAAGCTCCAAACAGTAGATCAAAACATATTTTCGTTAAAAATATTCCAAGCAGTTAGTCCTTTTAGTAGCGCTTTCAGTTGGCGAATCGTGTGTCAAAATACAAAACGCTTTCCCTAGTTTCAGGACTTGTTCCTTTCTGTTCAAGCAGAAGATTTCAAGACAAACAGAGCCTTGATCTATTTCGTTAAGTATTTTGATTGCGTATAAATAAGTATAGTTTAAGATAAAAGCTTTTCTTAGCTTGCTATTGAAGGTGTATTTTGCTATATTCGCCATGCTTAAAAAAATTAAATTTTAAATACAAAATAAATATATTATGGCCTTTGATATTGATATGATTAAAGCCGTTTATGAGCGATACCCAGAACGTATTGCTGCGGCACGAAAAGTAGTGAACAAGCCTTTGACCTTGTCAGAGAAAATTCTCTACACTCACCTTTGGGATGGTGCTGCAGATACGGAGTTCAAGCGTGGTGGTTCATACGTAGATTTTGCTCCAGATAGAGTAGCAATGCAAGATGCTACCGCACAAATGGCTTTGTTGCAATTTATGCAAGCGGGGAAAGATAAGGTAGCCGTTCCTTCTACCGCACACGCAGATCACCTTATTCAAGCAAAATTAGGAGCTGATAAAGATTTACAAGAAAGTTTAAATAAAAATAACGAAGTATTTAACTTCCTAAGTTCAGTTTGTAATAAATATGGAATTGGATTTTGGAAGCCTGGTGCAGGTATTATTCACCAAGTAGTTTTAGAAAATTATGCATTTCCTGGTGGAATGATGATTGGAACCGACTCTCACACAGTAAATGCTGGTGGATTAGGAATGGTTGCTATTGGTGTTGGTGGTGCTGATGCAGTAGATGTTATGGCCGGAATGCCTTGGGAACTTAAATTTCCAAAATTAATTGGAGTTAAATTAACAGGTAAATTGAGCGGATGGACAGCGTCTAAAGATGTTATTCTAAAAGTGGCTGGAATCTTAACAGTGAAAGGAGGAACAGGTTGTATCGTTGAATATTTCGGAGAAGGTGCAAAATCTCTTTCTGCAACTGGAAAAGGAACAATCTGTAACATGGGAGCTGAAATTGGAGCAACAACTTCAACTTTCGGTTATGATGATTCTATGCGCCGTTACCTTAAAGCAACAGATCGTGCAGATGTTGTTGAGTTAGCAGATAAAGTAGCAGATCACTTAACTGGTGACCCAGAAGTTTATGCTGAACCAGAAAAATACTTCGACCAAGTAATTGAAATTAACTTGAGCGAATTAATGCCTCATGTGAATGGACCTTTTACTCCGGATTTAGCAACGCCTATCGATAAATTGGGTGAAGTCGCAAAAAAAGAAGGATGGCCTTTAGATATTGAATGGGGACTGATTGGTTCATGTACCAACTCTTCTTATGAAGATTTAACGCGTGCAGCTTCAATTGCAAAGCAAGCGGTAGATAAAAAATTGAAAACAAAATCTGATTTCGGAATTAATCCTGGATCTGAGCAAGTACGCTTTACCGCAGAACGTGACGGCTTATTGGGCGTATTCGAAGATTTAGATGCAACAATATTTACAAATGCTTGTGGACCTTGTATTGGACAGTGGGACAGAGCAGGAGCTGATAAGCAAGAGAAAAATACAATCATTCATTCTTTCAATAGAAACTTCTCGAAACGTGCGGACGGAAATCCAAATACCCACGCTTTCGTAACATCACCTGAGTTGGTGGCTGCAATGGCAATTGCTGGTCGTTTGGACTTTAATCCACTAACGGATACATTAACAAACGAAGATGGAGAACAAATTAAATTGGATCCTCCAACAGGAACTGAATTGCCAGAAAAAGGATTTGATGTTGAAGATAACGGATACCAAGAACCTGCAAAAGATGGTAGTGGTATTGAGGTAGTTGTAAAACCAGATTCTGAGCGTTTACAATTATTGACGCCTTTTAAAGAGTGGGATGGTAAGAATATCTCAGGAATGAGACTGTTAATTAAAGCATTTGGAAAATGTACAACTGACCATATTTCTATGGCTGGACCTTGGTTACGTTACCGTGGGCACCTAGATAATATCTCAAATAACTGTTTAATCGGTGCGGTTAACGCATTCGGAAAAGCAACAAATGAAGTCGTAAACCAACTAACGGGTGAAAAAGGTGAAGTTCCTGCTACGGCTCGTGCATACAAAGCTGCTGGAATTCCATCAATTGTTGTTGGAGATCATAATTATGGTGAAGGATCTTCACGTGAACACGCGGCAATGGAACCTCGTCACTTAGGGGTTATTGCAGTAATAGTTAAATCTTTTGCGCGTATTCATGAAACTAACCTAAAGAAACAAGGAATGCTAGGTTTGACTTTCGCAAATGAAGCGGATTACGAAAAAATCAAAGAAGATGATACTTTCAATTTCCTAGATTTAGATCAATTCGCTCCAGACAAGCAGATTACCTTAGAGCTTGTTCATGCTGATGGCTCAAAAGAGGACATCAAGTTGAATCACACCTACAATTCTCAGCAAATTGCGTGGTTTAAGGCGGGAAGTGCTTTGAACTTGATTAGAGAGAAAGCAAACGCATAATAGTTTAATTAGAATTATATTTAAAATGCTGTTCCAATTTGGAGCAGCATTTTTTTGTAGGCTTGCCCAATTTGGGCATGCCTACAAAAACAATTTGGGCATGCCTACAAAAACAATTTGGGCATGCCTACAAAAACAATTTGGGCATGCCTACAAAAAAAAAATTGGGCATGCCTACAAATAAAATTTGGGTATTCCCAATAAAAAACATCACCAACCATTGTGTATTTCAACTATTTCACTATCTTAATTCTAATAATAACCTAAATTAAGATAAATGTATAAGAATACCACCACAATTAAATCATGGGCAGAAGAGGACAGACCACGCGAAAAACTTCAACATAAAGGCAGAAACTCCTTAACGAATGCGGAGTTATTGGCTATCGTTTTGGGTTCAGGAACACGAAAAAAATCAGCTGTTGAATTAGCAAAAGAAATCCTAACCGCAAATAAGGATAATCTCTATCATCTGGGTAAAATGAACCAGGCAGAACTTATGAAGTTTTCTGGAGTAGGCGAAGCAAAAGCAATTAGCGTTATCGCGGTGATGGAATTGGGACGAAGAAGAGCAGAAACTGAAGTTCCCATAAATCCCAAAGTTGGACACGCAAGTGATGTGTATAAGTTCATTAAGCAGGACTTTATGGACCTAGACCATGAACAATTCAGGGTAATTGGACTGTCGAGAAGCAACAGAATAATAGGCAACAAACTTGTTTCTCAAGGAGGTCGCTCTGGAACAGTGGCAGATGGTAAACTTATTTTTAAAGAACTTCTCGATATGAAAGCTTCTTCCTGCATTCTCGCTCATAATCACCCATCTGGCAGGTTAATCCCCAGCAAGCAAGACATAAATTTAACCAGAAATTTTATTGAATTCGGAAAACTTATAGATATGCCAGTGTTAGATCACTTAATCGTTTGTGATAATGGCTATTATAGCTTTGTAGAGAATGGTAGAATCTGAAAAATGAAGCACTGATAAAAATGTAAAATAGGAATATTAGAAGCAGGAAAATGATAATCGTCCCTATCATTTTACTTGCTTCTCCCAATTAATAGTTTCTTTTCCATTTTTTTTCAAGATTTCGTTTGTTTGACTAAAATGCTTATTTCCAAACCAATAACCTCTATTAGCACTTAATGGCGAAGGATGACCGCTGGTAAGAATAAAATGCTTGCTGGCGTCAATTAGTTTTGCTTTCTTTTTTGCAAATCCACCCCACAAAAGAAAAATCACATTCTCCTTTTCTTTTGAAATGACTTGAATCACTTTGTCTGTAAATTGCTCCCAACCTATTCCTTGGTGCGAAGCTGCTTCATGAGCTTTAACAGTTAGAGTAGCGTTCAGTAACAAAACGCCTTGCTTTGCCCAATGAGATAGATCTCCATTGTTAGGAAATGCAATTCCCAAGTCTTGATTTAACTCTTTGAAAATGTTGATTAATGACGGTGGAGGGGTAACATCCCTATTCACAGAAAAGCACAGACCATTCGCTTGACCATTGCCATGATATGGGTCTTGTCCGATAATTACCACTTTCACTTCATCAAAAGGAGTGAAATTGAAACCAGCAAATATTTCTTCTCTTTTTGGGTAACAGGTACATTGTTCGTATTCTTTTGAAATTTCAGTTTCTAATGCTTTAAAATAATCTTTGGAAATCTCTTCACTCAAAACCCGTTCCCAAGATGGTTCTAATTTTGCTATCATACGACTACAGATAATGATGCAGGCTTACACTTTAATTGGATAGATAAATCCTTTAAATTGACAGGCTCTCCATCAATGTGGGCTGCATTGTTTTTTACTTTAATTTGAGCCTCACTCGTTTGAATGAGCGTTACATATTTGGATTTATGAACTGTTCCGCGAACAGAAGCGAGCAGTAAACCGATAAAAGCCATGGTAGGAGGCAATTCAACTATCACTATTTCAAATTGTCCATCTTTCATATTGGTTTCTGGCGATATATAAAATCCGTTTCCAAATTGAGAAGTATTAGCAACACTGCAAAACAGCAAATTTTTATATTCATCTTTGTCATTTAGAACCACACTTATTGCTTCATAATTTCTAAACTCTTTCAGCACCAATTTTATGTAGCTCAGAAACCCACGGGTATGATATTCATCAAATCTTTTTGCAATTAAAGCATCAAATCCAAATCCAGAAACCCCAATTCCTTTTCTATCATTAATGGTAACTGTATCCACAAAATCAAACTGCTGTTCATTGATGCGCTGAATTACTTTTTTTAATTTCAGCGACAAGCCCAAATGACGAGCTATACCATTTCCTGAACCAGTGGGCAAGATAGCTAAGGAAGTATTCGTGCCCACTAGAGCTGTGCCTGCCTCATTTACAGATCCATCTCCACCCGCAATGCATACGATATTTACACCCTCATCTGCAGCTGTTTTACTGAGTGCTCTGGCATGACCTCTGTGTTCGGTAAAAACAATGTCATGGGTGAAAACCTTGTGATCCAAGTACTTCTGAATCAATTTTGGTAAAATATTCTTTTTACCAATACCCGAAATCGGATTAATTATAAAACGAATACTCTTTTTCATTTCAATTTCATCGTATTGTGAATCAAGTCGTTGTTGTAACGCTGAATAATTCCTTTTAACTGTTCGGTCATCTCTTTTTCAACTGCGGGATAAAACGACAGTGAATCTTTCATCATGAGTGTATCCGTCTTGTAGTTATATAGGCCAGTAGCTTTATCATGAACAAAGTTTAGCATGTAGTCACCTTTAAACAACATGTGTGAATTGGCAATATAATTTATTGAAAAGGCTTCGTTTTGGTTAGATAAATAGGAGTTTCCGAAAGTATAAACATCTTTTGAATACCCTACTAAATCTAGAAGACTAGGCATAATATCTATCTGATTAAACAATTGACTATTCACCCGTGGTTTAATTTGACCTTGAGGATCAAAAAATGCAATAGGTATTTGATACATTCCTATTCTCCTATTGTATCGCATAGTTGTTCCTGCTGGCGTATGGTCTGCACAAATCACAAACACAGTATTCTCATACCAGTCTTGTTTTTTTGCTTCTTCAAAAAACAAACGTAAACTCATGTCTGCATAAGCAATAGATTTACCCATTGGATGTTTTCCTGTTGGCAAATTATTCCTGTGTTCTTCAGGAACGAAGTAGGGGTGATGGGAAGACAATGTAAACAATCCAGCCATAAATGGCTCTTTCAATTCTTGGGTAATAGATTTCGCTGTCCAAGGCATGAAATATTCATCTAAAACTCCCCAAGTTTCATCGGTATGTTTCTCATTGTCAAATTCTTTCCTGCCAAAATAATGATCAAATCCCAAATGCGCTGTAAACACATCAAATTTCATCGATCCATTTGTTGCTCCATGATAGAAAGCAGAGGAATAGCCTTTTTCTTTCAAAAGTTGGGGGAATGCTGTAATCGCATTCGTTCCGTAAGCCGAAGAAATATAGGGGTTGTCGAGTAGACTTGGTATACCCGCGAAAATAGCAGGAACAGCTTCTATGGATTTCTTCCCATTCGCAAAAGCATTGTCAAAATAAAGGGATTGATCCAATAATGAATCCAAGAATGGCGTGAATTCCTTTCCTGTTTTTTTTCCAATCCATTCATTCCCGAAACTTTCTAGAATAATCACCATTATATTTACATCCTTTCGCAATTGATGCTCTTTGCTTCCTTTGTGAATCGGGGCGTATATTTTTTCACTGTTTTCCTCAAAGAAATTTTGTTCCGTTAGTGAAGATTTACCTATCGTCTTTATTATGGACAATGGTGTGTTGGCAACAAGTGCCGTTTTATCAGGGTTTGTTAATTGAGATGCTGTTAGCATATCTGCGGGTCTGTAAGCCAATCCGCCACGACCAATAATGAATAGTAACGCAAACACAACAAGGAAATTAAGAATATCCACATAAACATTTCCCACTTTATTCCCGTAATTGATCGTCTTGTTGTAGAGCCAATTGCTAATAATAATCATTAAAATATAAATTAGAATTAACCACCAAAAATCAATCATAAAAGTCACGAATAATTGATTGATGTCATTTCCAGTAGAAACCATGGAAAACAAATCAGCGGTGCTTCGTTTTGCGGTAAACTTAAAATACTCAACATCCACTAGATTGAAGCCGATGATCACGGAGTTTGTAATGTGAAAAATCGTTTTTAGAAAAGTTTGATAGCCTTTTTTCTGATAAATTGGAAAAGGCAATAGAGAAAATATGTAAAATGGAATAGCGTACATTCCTATGGTTATTGCATCCATCCAAATTCCCACTAGAAAATCGTAGAACTTAACCCCAGTAAATGCATCAGAATTTACAATGAAAAAGATAATTCTAGACAAACTCATCATCAGCAAAATGATTCCTAATCTCTTAAGAAGCTGTATATTCTTTGTCAAAAACAATGCTTTGTTATTCATTTATAAAGAAAGTTACTGTTTTTCTTTGGCTCTAAACTACTAAAATAGGGTGAAGAGCCAGTCGAATTATCACAAAATTAACGAATGATTTGAATTAGTTGCTAACTCTTTTATACTTAATCGAAGACTTATTTTTTTCGCAGATTGTCCTGACTTTAACCAGATTCGAATATCTGTATTTTCGTGCCTCACCTGTGGACTCGCGATGTGGCTGAAAACCATTGTTTCATATTGGGCCAAATCATTTATTGTTGAGCAACTAATTTAAACAACAGTAAGATTTAGCTCCTCGTAAAAAAGCGTTTGCTTTTAGGCTTTTACAGTTTAGGTTTGGTTTCAATTGGTTCATTATTGCTCAAATCACTGGTAATTCACAGACTTTTTAGCATAAAAACAGCAACCAAGCCCTTTTTGTCCTAAATTTGTAAGCTGAATTCAATTGATTAGATTTTAATTAAAAACAATTTATAGATATGTATCAGCGCCCACGTAGAAATAGAAAATCAGCAGCCATTAGAGGAATGGTTGAAGAAACGAACTTAAGCGTTTCACACTTAATTTACCCATTGTTTGTAGCCGAAAATCCAGATGAAAAATCAGAGATCGCCTCTATGCCTGGTATTTTTCGTTGGGGAACTGAGAAAGTACTTTCTGAAATCGAAGAATGTGTTGAATTAGGAATTCAAAACTTTGTGCTTTTCCCTGTTGTTCCAGAGAAATACAAAACTAAAAGAGGGGAATACAGTGCAGACGAAAAGAACTTTTACTTAAAAGTAGCTACAGAAATTAAAAAGCGTTTTCCTCAAATTTCATTAATGAGTGATGTTGCTTTGGATCCATACAGCACTGATGGACATGATGGAATAGTTGAAAACGGAATCATTTTAAACGATGAAACTCTTCCCGTTTTGGCCAATATGAGTTTAGCCCAAGCACAAGCAGGGTTTGATATTATCGGACCTTCAGACATGATGGATGGAAGAATTGCTATAATTCGTGAAACGCTAGATGATAATGATTACGATCAAACAAGCATAATGGCCTACAGTGCAAAATATGCAAGTGCATTTTACGGACCGTTTAGAGATGCTTTAGATTCTACTCCAAAATCCGGAGATAAGAAGACGTATCAAATGAATCCTGCCAACAAGAAAGAAGCTTTGCTTGAAGCCATGTTAGACATCGAGGAAGGAGCAGACTTTTTAATGGTAAAACCAGCATTGGCTTATTTAGATGTGATTCATTCATTGAAGGAAAATTTTGTTTTACCAATCACAGCATATAATGTTTCAGGAGAATATGCTATGGTCAAAGCCGCTGCAAATAATGGATGGTTAAATTATGACGCTACAATGCAAGAAACGCTATTGTCTATGAGAAGAGCAGGAGCAAACGCTATTTTGACTTACCACGCTAAAGATTTTGCTCAGTTGCATAAAAAGTAAAGCTCGGTTTTCTATAATTAAATTTAAATGTAAAGATTGCTCTACATCCTGCTTTTATAGGTTGTAGAGCAATCTTTTCTTTTTTCAACCTAATAGATAGCAAGTTATAGAATATTCATAAACAGTTTTTATTCTATATTTTCTGTGTGAAACTAGGAGGTGAGTTTCATTATTCTAATGATAATTACGCAGGAACAAAGGTTGAAAGCTGTGTTATTATTGGTAAATCTAAACGCTATTTATTCATTTAACTCAGGGAGTAATCCAAATAGTATTTAATTTGTCTTTACTTCCACGGATACAATTTCGTTTAAAAGAACAATATTAATTTCGCATTGATGTAATCATTTTTATGAAGCTCCCTCCATTCGAATAGGCAGAACACCTTTAATAGTTCAAAACTGTTTATTATCATTATTTGTCATTTTCATCACCAAAATTGATTTATCTTTATCCCTGCAATGAATCTAGTTCAAAGGATTCATTTTAAGATTAAAAACACGATTATGAAAATTGAATTCGACAAAAACAATGGAATAATTCCCGTAATCATTCAAGATGTAAATACTTATGATGTTCTCATGTTTGCCTACATGAACGAAGAAGCTTACGACATTACTTTGAGAACAAAGGAAGTCACATTTTTCTCTAATGAAAAGCAAGCACTTTGGACAAAAGGTAAGGACAAGAATGCACTTATTTTTCATGGAGTCGAGCTAGACGAAGACGAGAGGGTATTGCTCATGAAAGTTGAGCCCATTCAAGCAATTGGAGAGGAGGGAAAAATGACTGTTTGGGGAGATACATTTTCTAACCAACATGGAATCTTAGAGCAATTAGAGAAGAAGATTAACGATAGAAAATTAAACCCTAAAGACAATTCTTACATATCGAGCTTGTTTGATCGCGGTGAGAATCACATTGCCGAGAAATTTGGGCAAGAAGCTATTGAAATGATTGTTGATTTAAAGAATAAGGACAAAGAGTTGTTTTCTAAAGAAAGTGCGGATTTATTATTGCATTATTTAGTACTGCTAAAGTCGAAAGGGATAACACTGAATGATGTTTTAAAAACGTTAAAGAGCAACAGTTAAATAAAACCTAAAACATTTTACAAAATTAATTGTAATTAAGTTAAATAAAAAACAAAAATGAAACAAAAAAGCTTATTGATTCTGGTATTTTGCATCGTAACAATCTTTCCTTTACTTTCTCAAAATATCACCATCAGCGGGAGCATTACTGACGGTAGGAATGGAGAGGATCTTTTTGGCGCGTCAGTTATAGTTTCTGACATGACGAATACCGGGGCAAAGGCAAATATTTATGGTTTTTATTCCCTTTCTATACCAAGCGGTAAGCACCAATTAATTTACAGAAGTTCGGGTTTTGAAGAGCAAATTCTGAATTTAACCTTTACCCAAGACACTGTAATCAACTAGAGAAGAAGATTAACGATAGAAAATTAAACCCTAAAGACAATTCTTACATATCGAGCTTGTTTGATCGCGGTGAGAATCACATTGCCGAGAAATTTGGGCAAGAAGCTATTGAAATGATTGTTGATTTAAAGAATAAGGACAAAGAGTTGTTTTCTAAAGAAAGTGCGGATTTATTATTGCATTATTTAGTACTGCTAAAGTCGAAAGGGATAACACTGAATGATGTTTTAAAAACGTTAAAGAGCAACAGTTAAATAAAACCTAAAACATTTTACAAAATTAATTGTAATTAAGTTAAATAAAAAACAAAAATGAAACAAAAAAGCTTATTGATTCTGGTATTTTGCATCGTAACAATCTTTCCTTTACTTTCTCAAAATATCACCATCAGCGGGAGCATTACTGACGGTAGGAATGGAGAGGATCTTTTTGGCGCGTCAGTTATAGTTTCTGACATGACGAATACCGGGGCAAAGGCAAATATTTATGGTTTTTATTCCCTTTCTATACCAAGCGGTAAGCACCAATTAATTTACAGAAGTTCGGGTTTTGAAGAGCAAATTCTGAATTTAACCTTTACCCAAGACACTGTAATCAACTTAGAGCTTTTCTTGTCTAAAGAAGTGCAGGAATTGGAAGAAGTCAACATAACTTCTAAAAGAACAAACGATAACATAACTTCTGCTCAAATGGAAGTGACGCGTTTAGATCCTCAGTCGATAAAAACTATCCCTATTTTGTTTGGTGAACAAGATGTAATGAAAACCTTACAGTTAACTCCAGGTGTCAAAGGTGGAGGAGAAGGGAGTGCTGGCTTTTATGTAAGAGGTGGAGGAGCAGATCAAAATCTTATTCTTTTAGATGAATCTACTGTATATAACGCCTCTCATTTGTTAGGCTTTTTCTCTGTTTTTAATTCAGATGCCATTAAAGATGTTTCCTTATATAAATCCGGAATACCCGCAGAATATGGTGGAAGAGCCTCTTCTGTTATGGATGTGCGAATGAGAGACGGAAACAATAAAAACCTTGCAGCGTCTGGTGGAATAGGATTAATTTCATCTCGTTTAACACTGGAAGGACCAATTGTAAAGGATAAAAGCTCATTTATTATTTCAGGGAGAAGAAGTTACGCAGATTTATTCTTGGTTTTTGCTCCTGATGAAGACATTAGAGATGCTCAATTATTTTTCTATGATTTAAACGCTAAAGTAAACTACAAAATCAGTGACAAGGACAGGATCTATCTTTCAGGATATTTTGGAAGAGATAAATTTGCTCTTAGCGAAGACTTTGGTTTTAATTGGGGGAACAAAACAGGAACTATTCGCTGGAATCATTTATACAACGACAAACTTTTCGTAAATACTTCATTTATTTACAGTTCCTTTGATTATGAATTCACTATTGGGCAAGGGGAAGATGGATTTGGAATTCGTTCCTCTATCAGAGATTTCAATCTTAAACAAGATTATAGTTATTTCTTAAACTCTAATAATAGTCTCAAATTTGGGTTCAATGGAATTCACCACACTTTTGAGCCAGGTGTTTTAGAAAGTGGAGAAAATGTAGGATTCAATCAAATTGAATTAGATAAACGTCATGCTTTGGAGTTAGGTGCTTATATTCAAAACGAACAAAGTATTGGAAATCGTTGGGCTCTGATGTATGGATTAAGATATTCAGGGTTCAATTACATGGGGAAAGGAACAGCCTATGAATTTGCTGAGAATGGAGATATTCTAACTGAAAGATCTTATAGTTCATGGGAATCTATTAAATATTACCAAGGATTTGAACCAAGATTGTCTGCTAGTTTTATCATTAACGAAAGTAATTCAGTAAAAGCCGGATACAACAGAATATTTCAATACATACACCAGTTAACAAATGCTACAACGAGTAGTCCAACAGATGTATGGGTTCCTACTTCAAATAATGTCAAACCTCAAATAGGTGACCAAATTGCATTAGGTTATTACAAAAATTTCAAGAAAGATGAATACCAGGTTTCTGTTGAGACCTATTACAAGTGGTTGCAAAATCAAATCGACTACAAGCCCAATGCAAACTTACTATTGAATGGTCAGATTGAGAGAGAACTGGTTTATGGAAAGGGTAAAGCTTACGGAGTTGAATTTCAGCTAAAGAAAACCAAAGGTGCTTTTACTGGTTGGGTAAATTACACCTTATCACGCGCTTTGAGATCATTTGATGATATCGATGGAGGAGAGGAGTTTTCTGCAAGACAAGACAGAATTCATGATGTGAATTTAGTTTTAACCTATGAAATTAACAAGAAGTTTGTGGTGAGTACAAGCTTCGTTTATTATACCGGCGATGCGGTAACTTTCCCAAGTGCACTTTATGAAATGAATGGTTATGAAGTACCCTATGTGGGCAAAAGAAATGCCAACAGACTTCCAGATTACCACAGGTTGGATTTAGGGCTGACATGGTATTTAAAAGAACGAAAAAACTACAAACACAATCTGAGTTTCTCCATTTATAATGTTTACAACAGAGAAAATGCATTCTCGGTTAGTTTTGTTGATGATTTCGAAGGAAACACTACAGGACAAACACAGGCCGTTCAAACAGCACTCTTTAAAATGATTCCATCAATTACTTACAACTTTAACTTCAAATAAAATGAAAAATATACTTTACATCACATTTTTATTTTTGTTAACTGCTACCTCATGTCAAAAAGTGATTGATTTAAAAGTAGATGACACAGAACCAAAGATCGTTTTAGAAGCGAGGTACGACGCAACAAAGGAAGAGGTTTGGGTTCGAATTTCTAAAACCATTGATGTTTTCTCAGCTGAAAACTATCCACAAATTAAAGGAGCTCAGGTTGAGATTATTGATGAAAATGGAGTGTCTACTCCACTTGCTGACCAAGGAGATGGGACTTATTTGTTTGAGAACTATGTACCCATCTTTGATAGCGAATATGCAATAAAAATTGTAGTGGATGGAGAAACATACGAAGCATCAGATTACTTGAAAAATGTGGTTCCTCTGGATTCATTATCTACTGAATTTCAGGAGGCCTCCGCTTTTTCTGAAGAAGGTTATGTTGTTTTCATGAATGCTACAGATCCTTTTGGATCAAACTATTACGGTGCAATTCGTAAAGTAAACGGAGAATACAGAAAAGAATTGGGAGATGAGTTTCTTTTTGATGATAGCTTTTCTGAAGGAAATACCCAAAGCGTTCCAATCTTCTCAGAGCTCTATCAAGTGGGGGATACAGTCCAAATTGAATTGAATTCTTACAGTGAAAAAACATATAACTACCTGAATCAATTGAGAGCTATTGCATCAGGGTCAGAAGTTTCTGCTGCACCAGCAAATCCAGTTAATCAATGGTCCAAAGAAGCACTTGGCCACTTTTCAGCCTTTGGGTATGACACCAAAACAATTATCATTGCGGAATAGCCTGCATCAAGTTTATTGTTAATAACTATTGGAAAAGACTTAATGTTAACTTAATACACCTTAAGAGAACTTATCTTAATTTTGTAGTCAAACATATAAAAAATAGTTATGAAAAAAATTTACTTATTAATGATGTTGTTTTTCACATCAACAGTAATGGCACAAACACCAATCATTACAATGATCATGGATGGTGATTGCCCAGGAGGTGTACCAAAGGTACTTGAAGTTTATGCGCAGGGAACTGTGGATTTCTCAAATTACTCTCTAGAAAATCAAATGAATGCTGGGACTACATGGGGTAACACTTATGATTTATCTCCAATTGGAACGATAACAGATGAATTTGTTTACATTCACGCAGATGACCCAAGTTTTGCTACTGAATTTCCTAATGTTACAAATTCACACGCAGTAGTTGGTTCAGTTATGAATGTTAATGGTGATGATAGATTAAGAATTATCGAAACTGCAACTTCTAATGTTGTTGACACTTATGGTGTTGAGGCAGTAGATGGAACAGGAGAGACATGGGAATACAAAGATGGTTACGCAAAAAGAAATGACTATACTGGTCCTGATGGAACTTTTGTTGAAGCTAACTGGACATTCAATAACGGTGGAATAGACGGACAATGTGGAACAACAACTTTTGAAGTTATTGCAAACGCTGGTTCTTATATCCATACTGCAACAGGAACTCCAACATTATCTGCTTCTGCAGGAGTAGTTGGTGGTTTTGTCCAAATCCTAGGAAACCCTTCTTCTGAAGAGTCTTTTGATGTTTCAGGTGTAGATTTAACTGCTGATATCGTTGTAACGGTTAACTCTGGAGACTACGAAATTTCAACTACTTCTGGTTCAGGATTTGGAAACTCAGTTACTATTCCTTTTGGAACAGGAACTGTTGCTGCAACTACAATCTATGTTCAATTGAACGGAACTGCAGCGGCTAATCCTTCAAATGGTGATTTATTAATTACTTCAGCTGGCGCAACAGATGTTAATGTAACGCTTGAAGGAAAAATCGTTGACTTTACAGCAAGCACAATTGCCGATGTTACTGGTGTGGATGCTGACGGTGTTGGTACTTCTTTAGGAGAATTTGTTTCAATAACAGGTGTTCTTCACTGTAATAATTTTAGAGGAGCAGGTTCAGGATATGACCTAACTTTAATTGATGATAATAACGATGGAATTAACATCTTTAGCTCTAGTGATATTGCTGGATTCGTACCAACTGAAGGAGATGAAGTAACAATTGAAGGAGAAATCAGTCAATACTTTGGTTTGCTTCAAATAGAGCCAATGACAATTACTGTTGTTTCTCAAGGAGCTACTTTACAAACTCCAACTGTTGTTACTGTGTTGGATGAATCAACTGAAAGTCAGTTTATCAAATTAGAAAACCTAACTTTAGTAGATGGTGAAGCACTATGGCCAGATAATGGTAACATTAACGTAACTGATGGAACAAATACTTTTATGGTGAGAGTTCCTTACGCATCTTCATTAGTGAATACACCAACGCCAACAGGATCATTCAGCTTAACAGGTATTGGGAAACAATATGACAACAGTAACCCTTACACTGAAGGTTACCAGATTTTCCCTTGTGGTGTTATAGATAACGTAGGTTTATCAAGTAACGAATTCGCAGGTATTTCAGTTTACCCTAATCCTGTAAATGAAGTATTGAATATTTCAAACGAAAATGGTTTAGTTGAGTCTGTAGAACTTGTTTCAACAACTGGAAGCGTAGTTTATACTTCTTCTGTGTCTGCAAGTAATTTTACTGTAAATACTGCTGAGTTAAACGCAGGAATTTACTTTGTAAACGTTCGCACTGCTAACGGAGTTAAAACTTTCAAAGTAGTGAAGTAAAACTTGCTATTTTATTATATTGAAAGCCCAGACAAATTTGTCTGGGCTTTTTTGTGCTATTTTATATTTAAAACAGAATTAGTTTATACTTTTATGGGATATGAAAGATAAGTTTACTGTGACCGTATTGGGTTCAGGAACCTCACAAGGTGTTCCTGTTATTGGTTGTCAATGTGAGGTCTGTTCGTCAACAGATTCGCGAGATAGTCGCTTGAGAAGTTCAATATTAATCTCCTACAATGATCAAAACTATGTAATTGATTCAGGACCTGATTTTAGACAACAAATGCTCAGGGAAGACGTAAGAAGTCTTCGCTCTGTCATATATACACATGAACATAAGGATCATGTTGCAGGAATGGATGATGTGAGATCTTTTAATTTCTTGGAGGGTCGAGATATGGAACTCTTTTGCAATGAAGCTGTTTCAACAGCGTTAAAAAGGGAGTTTCATTATGCTTTCGGTGCTAACTTATATCCAGGTGTTCCTCGGGTTAAAATTAATATTATTGGTAACGAACCTTTTCAATTACCAGATGGACCTATGATTACTCCTATATTAGCTTACCACTATAAAATGCCCGTTTTTGGTTATCGCATTGGTGATTTTGCCTATATGACAGACGTAAAGACAATACCTGTTGAGGAACTTCAGAAACTTAAAGGAGTCGAGGTTTTAATATTGGACTGTTTACGTGAAGAACCGCATGTATCACACCTAAATTTAGAGGAAGCATTAGATATAATCAATTACTTACATCCTAAACAAAGCTATTTAACCCATATTTCCCATTTGTTTGGAACCCATGAAGAGATCTCAGCGAAGCTACCACACTCTGTTTCGCCTGCCTTTGATGGCTTAAAAATTAAAATTGACTAAAATTATTGATTCAAATCTATTGATTGAAAGGTTATTAACATTGAGCTATTGAAAGAATTGAATGAATTACTATGATTTAGTTCCCAGACTTACTATATTTAGAACGAATTATTAAAACTTATAATTATGAAAAAAGTTATTTTAACAGGTTGCTTAGCTGTTTCTGCTTTGTTTGCAAGTAATGTTAACGCACAGACATTTGCAGATGTAGAAAAGGCTACAGATGCAACTCCATTCTCAATTGAGACTACTCTTATTGAGAATTTCGGAAACGGAATGAATTGGACTACACCAGCATTAAGAGGTCGCTACTTTGTTGACAACAATATTGCTGCGCGTTTACAAATTGGTTTAGGAGACGGACTTGGAAGTGCAATGTCTACAACAAATCGTTTTTATGAAAATATGGACGGTTCAGGAGGCGAAGGAACTCAAGAAATCAATAGAATGTCAGTTAACATTCAAGCTGGTGCGGAGTATCATTTCGTAGGAACTCAAAAATTAGATCCTTACACTTATTTAGGAGTTAATTTTGGTTTTGGAACTCAGAAAGTAACAGGTACTGCATATAACGATGGAGCTGTAGTTCCGGGAGCTGGATACAATGCTGATCACTCTTTTGAGTCAGAAGGAGGTTACACTTTAATTGGAGGTATAATTGGTCTAGGTATGGATTTCTATTTTGTAGAAAATGTATACATCGGAGCTGAATTAGGTGTTGGTATAACTGCATTCAACTACAAAGATTCAGAAAGAACTGATATGTTCAAAGCAGGGGGTAGCGATTTCCAAAATGATATTAAAATGGCTGGTTATGAAGAATCATTCATTGGTACTCAGGCATCTTTACGTTTAGGATGGAGATTCTAGAATTATTTACAAAGTAATATTGAAGGAGGGAGCAGCGGAAACGTTGATCCCTCTTTTCTTTTGGATTAGTTTCACTCTGTGTAATCAATTTTAAAAATATAAACTACAATTGAGGACTAATCACTAAATTTGGAAAAAAAGATAAAATGAAAAAAATACTATTATTGGCTTCTTTAGGAATGTTGGTTTTCACCACATCTTGTGAGAAAAGCCTTAGTACAGAAGAGCAATTTGATGAAGATATTAAAGAAATTGAGGAGTATATTTCAAAAAATAAGCTTGATGCCGTTCGCTCAAGCACGGGCTTGTACTATGTGATCAATGAACTAGGAACTGGGCATCATCCAGAAGCAAATGATAATGTTAGGGTTAGATACAAAGGCTACACAACAGACGGTGCAGTTTTTGACCAAAGTGATGAAGATGGAATTTCGTTTAATTTGCAAGGTGTTATAAAAGGTTGGACAGAAGGAATTCAATATTTCAAAGAAGGAGGGAAGGGAGTTCTTTTAATTCCTTCAAAACTAGGGTATGGAGAGTCAGGTTCTGGTCCAATTGCACCAAATACTGTTTTGGTTTTTGATGTAGAATTGTTAACAATTGTTGAATAATTTGATATTTCGGTACATTCTATCTACTTTTTAGGAAAAAGATTATGAATTACACACCAGAAATGTACGAACAAAAATTAAATGAGTTTTTTGATAGGCATGATCCACTAAATAAACACTTATCTAGTGAGATTGTGAGTAAATTTCCTGATAGACAAGAGGATGTTTTTAAACACCTAACAGCAGTTTACGCAAAAAAAGAAGGAACCTTGGAACAAGCTATGAATCAAGAAACTATATTGAGTATTCCACCGAAAGCAAATACGGGAGTAGGATAGGAACAAAAATGAGATGTGCTGGAAGAAATTTCAGCACATTTTTAATTTTGTAGAATACAGCGTTTCGCTACTATAATAGATACATTTGAATAAGAATTTCTTATCTTAGCGACATGTTTGAAGAAGAAAATGAAGACGATTGGTTAAACCATGATTATCAAAGAAGTTTAGCCAACTTTGATGAAATGTATCAACGTGATGAATATATTTATATAGATTCTGATGATGTTGAATATATATTGGATCATTTGATGATTTCAAACCAATTAAAAAAAGCCAAATGGGCTGCGGAAAAAGCGCTTCAACATTTCCCAACAAATAGTACAATTATCATCCGTCAGGCCCAAATTATGTCAATGACGGGTAGCACCAATTCAGCTTTAAAAAACTTAATTAATTTAGAGCAATTGGAGCCCAATAATCTCGATGTCTTGCTGTCTATCGCCTCATGCTACAGTCAACTGAAGCACAGCGATCAGTCAGTAAAATATTTCAGGAAAGCTCTTCTTGTTGCCACAGGAGAAGAAAAAGTTGATATTGCCATAGACTTAGCAATGGAATTGGAAAGTAAAGACGACTACATTGAAGCGATAAAAGTCATAAATGGTACCATAGACGAGGGCTTTCTCAGCGATATGTTAATTTACGAATTGGCACACTGCTATGAAAAAATTGGAGATTATGCCAATGCAGTAAAGAGCTTTTTATCCTACATAGACAATGATCCGTATTCCTATACCACTTGGTACAATTTAGGGAATACTTACTCGAAAATGGACAAAACCGATGAGGCCATTTGGGCTTATGAGTATGCTATTGTTATACAAGACGATTTTGTTCCTGCTTTATACAATATTGCCAATGCCTATCTCGACGCCAACAAAATAGAGTCTGCATTAGAATATTATAAAAAATGTTTAGAGTTAGATAAAAACGATCCTATGGTATTTTGTTCCATGGGAGAATGTTACGAAGAGTTGGCAGATTACGAAAAAGCCTATCAAATGTATAACAAAAGCACTATTCTATTGCCGCAGCTGGCAGACGCTTGGTTGGGGAAGGGAATAATGAGCGATTTGATGGAAAATCACACGCGTGCGGTTCAAGAGCTTATCGTAGCTGTCGATTTAGAGCCCGAAAAAGGAGATTTTTGGAGAGCTCTCGCTAACGCTTACGAAAATAAAAACCAAACAGAACAAGCGCTCAAGGCCTACGAAAAAGCGGTCCAATTAGAGCCAAATGAAAAAGAAATAATAATAGATTATCTCTCTTTCTTGGCAGGACAATCTATGGAATTAGTTTTTGAAGCAGTTGAAAAGAATAAAGAACTCAATAATAATAATGTAACTAAAATGGTGCTTTGTTATTGTCATTGGATGGTAGGAAATCAATCTGAATCTATGATGATATTTGATGAAGTCCTAGAAAATGATGCTATTTTGGCGAAAAGTTTATTTTTGCATTTTCCAGAAATGAGCAAGGCATCTTATTTTATAGATAGGTTACATGAACTTGACGAAAGTAAAGACAATGAAAAATTTTGAATTACCTTTTATTCCTGAAAGACCCGAAAAACCTCGGGAAAAGGGATTAACAATGATGATGGACAAAGGCTTAAGTCTTTCCCAAACAGCAGATTTTATAGAAGCGAACAAGCACCTTACAGATATTGTGAAGTTTGGTTTCGGAACAGCATTCGTTACCAACGACTTAGAAGAAAAAATCGCGTTATACAAATCCAATAATATTAGGCCATACTTTGGAGGAACATTATTCGAGGCATTTTATGCTAGAGGAATGTTTGAAGATTATTTGCGATTAGTAGATAAGTATGACTTAGATTTGGCTGAAATATCTGATGGTTCTATCATTATTCCTCATGACAAAAAGTGTGAACTAATTCACACCATGGCCAAAGACAGAACGGTTTTATCTGAAGTTGGATCAAAAGACTCTGGTATTTTAATTTCTCCAAATAAATGGATTAAAATGATGAGTACAGAGCTGGAAGCCGGATCTTGGAAAGTGATTGCTGAAGGTAGAGAAAGTGGAAATGTTGGAGTTTTTAGACCTAATGGAACAGCGCATACTTTTTTGATTAACAAAATTATCGCTAAGATTGAACCCAATCGAATTCTTTGGGAAGCACCAATTAAAAATCAACAAGTTTGGTTTATTAAATTATTTGGAGCTAACGTAAACCTTGGTAATATTGCTCCACATGAAGTTATTCCATTAGAATGTTTAAGAATTGGCTTACGTGGTGATACATTCTTTGAGAATCTACCAGAAGATTATGCAACACGTTTAAAGCAAGTTAATTCTGACGATATAGAAGAAGAGGAAGAAAATCAATAATCTAGAGTTATGAAGGGATTAGAAAATATAAAATCTATTAGTGGCCATAATGGTGCAATTTACGATGTTATTTTTTGTGATCCTTTCCTATTTACAACAAGTGCTGACAAATATGTTGCACAATGGAACCCAAAGACTGGCGAACAAACAAAATTCGCTGTAAAATTAGAAAGGTCATCCTATAATATTGCTTTTTCAAAAAAACATAATCTTTTGGCTGTTGGTACTAATAATGGAGGAATTCATGTTATAAATACAGAGAAGAAAGAGGAAATACGATTGTTAACGCAGCATAAAAGTGGTGTTTTTGCTTTAATTCATAATGAGAAAAAGGGACATTTCTACTCTGGTGATAAAGATGGTGTTTTTTGTGCATGGAGCTCTGAAACTTTTGATTTATTGATCACCCTTCCTTATAATTGTGGTAAAATTCGAGAAATTTCCCTTAGCGAAGATGGCGAATTTTTAGCTATTTGTGGTCAGGATGGAATCGTTAGAATTTTAGAAACATCTTTCTTCAATCAGACAAATGAATTAACAGCACATAAAGAAGGGGCAAACTGCGCTTTATTTGATGGTGATTTTTTATATACCGGAGGAAAAGATGCCCACATAAAGAAATGGAATTGGAAAGATGAAAAACAATTATTAACTATTCCAGCTCATAATTATGCGGTTTACGATTTAGAATTTTTAAATAATAAGAAAAATCTAGTTTCTGTTAGTTTCGACAAAAGTATTAAGCTTTGGAACACTGAAGATATTTCCATTATTGAAAGAATAGAATTTAAAAATAGGGGACACCGGCACACCGTTAATAGAATCGCCAAAATTTCTGAAAATTCTTTTGCCACTGTCAGTGATGACAGAAAAATTAAAATCTGGAAGTTGAAAAATGATTAGGTAAACGGATAGTCACTGGTTTGTTTTTAGCTCAAGGGAGAAAAAATAATACCTTCCCAGCTTACAATTATCTACTTGGAATTTTCATGCTGCCATTTAATCAAGCTGGTATTCAGGCAATCTAACAACAAATAGCTTAGCATAATAATCTAAAAGAAAAATGGGCTGATATCAATTATCAACCCATTGTCAAAATTACATTATATCATTTTATAAAATACCAGCACCTTGACGAATCAATTCTGGAGCATCTCCAGTACAGTCTATTACAGTAGACGCCTCTAACTTTCCTGGACCCCCGTCTATAATTGTTTTTACTTGATCATCAAATTGTTCGTATATTTTATAGGGATCAATAAAATACTCCAGCATATCATCCTCATTATTATTTAATGAAGAAGTTACTAAAGGATTACCCAAAGCTTCAACAATTTCTAAAACAATATTGTTGTCAGGTATTTTAATCCCCAATTCTGTTCGCGTGGTATCAAATAGTTTTGTCACTTCACTCGATGCATTTAAAATATAGGTAAACGGACCAGGTAAAGTTCGTTTCATTAATTTAAAAGTTGGTTGTGGAAGGTGCTTCACATATTCTGAAACCTGACTTAAATCTTTACAGATAATGGAGAATTTTGAATTTTTCAGTTTCATTCCTTTAAACTTGGCCAATTTCTCCAAGGCTTTTTTATTCTTTAAATCACAACCAATCGCATAGACTGAATCCGTTGGATAAATAATAATTTCACCTTTCTTTAACTCACTTACAATGTCATCGATTAGTCGCTTATCGATGTTGTTGTTATTAATTTCTATTAGCATAGATTCATTTTTTAATTTCCCAAGTAAGTTAATGAAAAAATTGATTTGGAAAATTATTTATGAACTAAAATTGTCTAAAAAATACAGGAAACTTAGTCCACTTGATAATTGACTGAAAATGTATTGTTTTTCTTGAGCTTTACAAGATAGACAAGAGCGGGTGATCTTCATTAGATTTTTGTTAAACTGTAATTTCAGCGCGATTCACACCCTGACTTTTTTCAAGCTTAAAAGTAGTTTCAGGGTCAGCTGGAAGAAAGTACATTTCTCTCTGAATTAAGCTGAATTGTTCACAGAAACAAAACTATTCATTTAAAACACCTACTTAAAGCGTTATTCAATAGTACTTTATCCTGATTTGAATAGTCTGCGCTTTCTTAGAAAACTCAAAACTAGCTTCTTCAAAACTAGGTGGGCCAAAGCTTCCTTCAGCGTTATTACTCATTCCAATACCTTCTTTTGGGATTCCAATAAAATTAGTATCGAGCCGTTGATTTGAATTTTCATCATGAACTAAACTAACGCCATAGTTACCAAATGGAACATTCTCTATCTTTATTCTACTGGAATTATTAGTAATTTCCTGTTCAACTAAATATTTGGCCAAGTTGGGAGTTCCAGGAAAGCCACTTTTAGAATTAAATACACTGCCAATAATCTTACCAGTGTTGTTTCTCATTCCAACCACTTCAATGATCAAGGTGGCAGATTTTTCTTGTCCAAACACTGTTACCGAATGAGCTAGAATACCCCCTAATAAGAGCAGTACAGTGGGTAGTAATTTTGAAAGATTAGAATAAAATGTGTTATTATTTTTCAAGATAGTTTTTTTAAGATGATGCTTTAACAATAAATAATGCTAGAATGTTTATTCTTGATGTAAAAAGAAAGACCTTACTCTAAGCAGAATAAGGCCCTTCATTGTATTTTATAAAGAAATAGAAAATTACTTCTTACCGTTTTTTAGTTTTTCTTGCTGTGCTTTTTGCATTTGCTCTAAGCGTTCTTGGAATTTAGATTTTCCTTTTTTCTTTCCTTCCTTTTTACTCGCATCTTGGCGTTTGGCCATTTTTGCTTTCAATTTATCTTCATTCACAAAGAAATTCTTAATCATCACCATAGTTAAAATAGACATTAACGTTGAGATGAAGTAATAATAACTTAATCCTGATGCATAATTGTTGAAGAAGAAAATCATCATAATAGGGAAGAAGTACATGATAACTTTCATATTTGGCATTCCCGGCTGTGATGGTTGCTGCATGTTACTACTGTTTAAAACAGTGTAAAACAAAGTGGTTACCGCCATTAATAGGGTAAATAAACTTACGTGCGCACCATAAAATGGAATATTGAAACTTAAATCTAAAATAGAATCATAACTTGATAAATCTTCAGCCCAAAGAAAGCCTTCCTGACGCAAGGTAAAGGTACTTGGGAAAAAGCGGAAAACTGCAAACAAAATCGGCATTTGAATTAACATCGGAATACATCCCGCCAATGGACTTGCACCAGACTCTCGATAGAGTGACATCATTTCCATTTGTTTTTTCATAGCATCATCCTTTTCAGGATATTTTTTGTTGATTTCTTCAACCTCTGGCTTCAAAATTCTCATTTTCGCAGAAGAAGCATACATTTTCCATTGAATAGGAGTAAGGATTAGTTTGATAATTACAGTCAATAGTAAAATTGCAATACCTAAGCTCATTCCGTAACCTGCTAACCATACGAATAGGGGTTGAATTGCATAGATGTTAATCCATCTAAATAATCCCCAACCATAATTAATGATATCCTCACTACCATTAGCATAAGATTCTAATAAATCATAATCATTTGGACCAAAGAACCATTTCATCTCAGCGTTTCCAGAACCTGTATTACTCATTCCTATATTCATAGAAGAGCTATACTCTTTAATATGAGTTGAATCTTTAAAAGATCCTTCTTCGTAATTTGTTACTTTGAAATTCGTACCTTCCTTCTTGAAACTTTGATCTGGCATGATGATAGAAGAGAAGTAACTTTGTTTAAAAGCAACCCAATCAACATTCGTTTCTGCATTAAATTCATCATCGGAATATTCAGAAAGGTAATCATATGAGCCGTTTGATTCTTTAAAGAAGATGGTTGAAATTCTGCGTTGTTCAGAAAGTAATCTCTCTGTTTTCAACAGTTCAACATGCCAATCTAGGAAAACTTGATCTGAATTAACTTCACCTTCAAAGCCATTCATTTTCACCTCATAATTGATGTGGTATTGCTCTGGGGTAATCGAATAAATTTGTTCAATTGACTTACCGTCTTCAAAATTGGCTATAAAAGAAATGTAGTTGTCTGTATTTTTTGAAATCTCAAAAGCAATTCCAGTCGTATTTTGTTCACCTTCATTTGTTTTGAACCTCAAACCATTAGAAGCAACCTCTTCATTAAAAAGTTCAAGTGGATCAATCTTATCTGTTCCCGTATTTTTACTAAAATCATCATAAGTTTGGTGTTCTTTTAGGAATACACTTTTTACACCACCACCTTTATTCGTTAAAATAACTTTGAGTTTTTCATTCTCTAAGATATAAGTTTCTTCCTCTACATCTCTGGCTTTAACAACTCCTTCTTTTTTAGTCGGCGCAGCATCAATACTTCTATAAACAGTATTACCTAAACTATCAAAAACTGTGTTACCGTTTTCATCTAAAAGAGCAACTGGTTCTGCTTTTTCATCAGTTTCAATTGTAGTTTTCTTTTGTTCGTCTGCTTTTTCAACTGCTTCTTTTTGTTGCTGGGCTATTTGTTCTTGTTGCGCCATTCTTTCTTTCAGCTCTTCTTCCGAAGGCTGATTAAAAAAGGTGAAAAGCGCCAGTATTAAACCGATTAAACCTAAACCAATAATTGTATTTTTATCCATTACACTGTTTTTCTTATCTCTTTACTCTAAAATTTATTATTTTTTATTATCCAACACCGCCTTCACAAAACTTTTGAATAGGGGATGTGGAGTATCTACTGTGCTTTTGTATTCTGGGTGGAATTGAACCCCCACAAACCAAGGATGGTCTTCTACTTCAACCACTTCAACCAACCCGGTGTCCGGATTAAATCCTGTGGCTTTCATACCATTTTTTTCAAACTCCCCAAGAAATTCACTATTAAACTCGAATCTATGACGGTGGCGCTCCTTAATAACTTCTGTATTATAAGCTTCGTAAATTTTAGAATTAGGTTTTAATTCACATTTATACTGACCTAAACGCATTGTTCCTCCCATGTCAGATACAGTTTTTTGTTCTTCCATTAAACTGATGACAGGGCGCTTTGAATCTGGAGATATTTCAGCAGTATGCGCGTCATCCCAACCAATTACGTTTCTTGCAAACTCAATGACTGCACATTGCATTCCCAAACAAATACCCAAGAAAGGCAGCTTATTTTCCCTTGCATATTGAACAGCATTAATTTTCCCAGTGATTCCACGAGAACCAAATCCAGGAGCAACTAAAACACCGTCAAGGTGACCAAGCATTTCTTCGACATTGCCCTTAGTGATTTTTTCAGAGTGAATCCATTCTAAATTTACCTTGCATAAATTAGCTGTCCCACCATGAATAAATGCTTCATTGATAGATTTGTAAGCATCTTTTAATTCAACATATTTTCCAACCAATCCAATTGTGACCTCGGATTTTGGACTTTTCAAATTTTTCAAAAACGAATTCCAAGAAGTTAAATCAGGCTTAGATTTACGAGAAAGATTTAATCGCTTTAAAACTATTTCATCCAATTCCTCTTCCTGCATCATTAAAGGAACATCATAAATCGTATCAGCATCCATTGCTTCAATTACAGCTTCCGGAACTACATTACAAAATCGTGCAATTTTCTTACGTAGCTCTAAGTCTAATTTATGCTCTGTTCTACAACAAAGAATGTCGGGTTGAACACCTAATTCCAAAAGTTGTTTAACTGCATGTTGAGTTGGTTTTGTCTTCAATTCACCAGCAGCTTTGAGGTAAGGAACAAATGTTAAGTGAATCACTATACAATCATCCGCAAACTCCCATCTCATTTGTCTTAGGGCTTCTACGAAAGGAAGAGATTCTATATCTCCCACAGTTCCTCCAATTTCTGTAATAATAATGTCATATTTCCCATCTTTTCCAAGACGTTGAATATTCTCTTTGATTTCGTTTGTAATGTGCGGAATCACTTGAACAGTTTTTCCTAAATATTCACCTCTCCGCTCCTTATTAATCACGGATTGATAGATTCTACCCGTGGTAACATTGTTGGCTTGAGAAGTGGTTACATTTAAGAAACGTTCATAATGACCTAAATCTAAATCAGTCTCGGCACCGTCATCCGTCACATAACACTCGCCATGTTCGTATGGATTTAAAGTTCCAGGATCAATATTGATGTATGGATCTAATTTTTGAATTGTTGTTGAGTAACCGCGTGCTTGAAGAAGCTTGGCTAATGAAGCCGCTATAATTCCTTTCCCTAATGAGGATGCAACCCCACCAGTTACAAAGATATATTTCGTTGAATTTGACATTATAAATAGATTTGTAACTACGGGGGGCAAAGATACAACAATACTTAGGAGTTGAATGAAATCTTTATCTTTTTTTATGCGTCCCTATTGAAACAGTGAGAATGGTGTATTCAATATTCTGCAATGGAGAAAAGAACTCAATTATGAAGTATGGATTGGATGAAATATAAAGCGCTTACAGAAAATGGTTTAAGTCTTTGGTTTCTAAAAGTGAAAATAATTTCAGGGGAAGAAGCTTATTTAAAAAGCACTCAAGCGCTATTAAACAACAAGAGGAAGAAACTGGCGTTTCTCCCTCTTGCATATCAACCTAACTTAACCACCTAAATCACTACAAATGTAGTTTATTATGATTGCATAACCAAGAATTAAAACTCTAATTGTCGAATTTTAACATATTTAAACAACTGTTCCTTAAAAGGTTACCCTCAATGCTTGAAAAATATCAAAAAATAGCATTGTAAAGGAAAGTAAGGCTCATCTTATTTCTTCGGAAAATGAGCCAAATACAGTTTACATACGGTTCAGGGCCTGACGCCGTAGAAAGCGCTAATGAAATTTATTAATGTAAAAAAAGGAATGAAATAGTGGAGGAGGAGGTAAAAAAAAAGTGGGGTAAGCAACATGCATCGCACTGCTACAACCTCTTACCCTTGCTACATTCCTGTCCTGGGGGATTCAGAGGGAGCTAGTCGTACATAACTTACCCCGCAGCAAAATTAGTAATTTGATTTTAGTCTGCAAGCATTATCAATATAATTTATTAAATATTTTTTGCTGCTGCTGCAATCACATCATCAATTGACTTTGTATCATTGAAATAGGACAAAACTTTATGAAGAACTCTGTCTACAACAGCATCCGGACAAGACGCTCCCGAGGTTAGTACAATATCTAAGACATCGTTTTCTGGAAGAAAACCATTCGTTATTTCCAGCTCCTTTGAGTGAATGTTGAAGTGCTTAATTTCGTATTTGCTTTTTATATCGTCTTCGGTATTGATAAAGTAACAAGGATACTTTTCTTCCAGTAATTCAACCAAATGCGTGGTATTTGAACTATTGTATCCACCAACCACAATCGCAAGATCAGCATCAGACTCCATTAATCCATAAGTAGAATTTTGGTTATCATTCGTCGCGTAACAAAGGGTATCTCGGGTATCAGCAAAGTGGCTTTTTATTTTATCCAGACCGTATTTATGAATCATCGTGTCTTTAACAAAGTCCGCGATTTCTTGTGTTTCAGAGGCTAACATTGTAGTTTGATTAACCACACCAAGCTTATCTAGATGAACATCGACATCAAAGCCTTCGGTATATTTACCTTCAAAGTAAGTGTAAAAACTCTCTTTCGGCTTATTCCCCATAACAATATCCATTAGAAAAACAGTATCTCCAATATCGCGAACAACAACAGAAGGTGCATTAAAGGAACTGTGAGAAAAAGTTGCCCTTGTCTCTTCATGGTTATGTTTACCATGGATAATGATGCTATGATCAGACTCACCAAGACTTTTGGAACGGTTCCAAACTTTTTCAACAAAGGGGCAAGTCGTATTATACGCCTTAACATCTACACCTTTCTCTTCCAGTTTTACAACAGTCTCTAATGGAGCGCCAAAAGCAGGAATAATAATTACATCATCTGGCTTTAATTCATCAAAGGAAATTAATTCATTCCCTTCCGTGTCTTGGAGAAATTTAATTCCGTTATCCAACAAGTCTGCATTCACATTTGGATTATGAATCATTTGACTCAGCAAGAATATACGTTTACCCTGGTTTTCAACAATGGCCTTGTAAGAAATTTCAATTGCATTTTCAACGCCA
The DNA here is from genome assembly GCF_003143775.1 of Brumimicrobium oceani. Taxonomy (GTDB): domain Bacteria; phylum Bacteroidota; class Bacteroidia; order Flavobacteriales_D; family Crocinitomicaceae; genus Brumimicrobium; species Brumimicrobium oceani. Next base: position 505,659 of record NZ_QFRJ01000001.1, read on the forward strand.
TAGCAAAACCCAAAATGTCTGGCGATATGGAAGCGTACTGGCCCAAAGTTAAGGATGGTTGGTGTAAAATCTTTTTTTCTAGGATCTGCCACCTTACGCAAATTCTTAACTTTAGATATAATAGGAGAGCGGTAAAACTCTGGGATATCAAACTCTTTCATCTTATTTTACTTTTACATTTCAAAGATAATGCTTATTTGTTGATTGAAGCGTTGTATTTTTATTAGACCTCAAAATGATAACTAAATGTTCACTTTAAAACATAGATTGCTTAAGAAAGTTTATGCGCACAGAATTTTGATATCCAATACAAAATTGATTTTTGCAATTTTTAATAATTCAGACTTCACAATTAAATTTGTAAAAACCTTGTAGTCAAGTGTTAAAATTCAAACACCTAAAGTAGTTGTGTGATGTTTATCTGAAAAAGGAAGAATTCAAAAAAATGCATTTTAAGAGCTGTTAAGCACTTAGTTTTAAAGAAAATAAGGGCTTTAAACAAAACGACTTGTTTTTAAATAGAAAAACCTATAGTTTAATTCAAGTCTATTAATTGATTTACTACCAAAGAACTAAAGGTACAAATCTTACTCATCTACAAGCATCAAGAAACATTACTTACACGTGTGCTAGCATTTTGATTACTTGACTGATCGAGTAATGATATTGGTCGAATAGCTTTACGAATATTCATCCATTTTTCCGGATATTGCTGAAGCAGATAAGCAATTTTAGATTTCTTTTTCTTGATGGCATCTGTTATCGCAGGAGGTGTAACTGGAGGATCCAACTGTGCTGCAACATTTTTTCCATTTATAGAAAGCCCAAGCGCTGCTGCACGTAAAGCAGCCTCCTCGTATTTATCCAGTAAGAATGAAGTTTTACCGTCGTTTTGATTGATAGTCGTCTTCGGCTTGTTTTCAGGTTGTTTCAGTTTATTTAACTGGACATGATCTACTGTAACTTGAATCGTATCATCCGAAATATTTAAATTATAAGCTAAATAGACAGAATTTTTGATAATCAACTCAATCTGATCTATAGTTAAACGCTCCTTCGCCAACTTGAAAATTACTTCATTATTAATAACGAATAATTTCTTGAGTTCTTTTTCTAACTTATTTTTGAAATCGTTAATAATATTTCGAATCGACGAGCTATATAACTGTTCTGTAGATTTCAAATCATCAGTTAGTTGCTTAATTCTTAAATCTTTCTTTCGGTTTATATGTTGCACACTTTCCAAGAAATCTCTTTCCTGGACCACCCGAGTGTGTTCAGCTGAAAATATCGAACTTAAAATATGGCTCAAGATATGTTTTTCCTGAGTGCTCATTCCTTTGAATTTGCTATTTAAACTTTTCAGAAAAACGTTCTGAGGAAAGGCTATAGAGACTACATCTTTAAAACTATCGATGGGAGAGGGAAAATATAACCTTAATACGTTCAACTCATCCTCATCTTCAAAAGTCAATTGATTTTTTGATTTTTTATCTTCAGTAAACGGTTCCGGATTAGTCGTCCATTCTGAATTTAGCTGTGTATTCCTGATGTTTTGTGCCTTAACTTTTAGGTAATTATTCAGCGGGATTCCCTCGTTTGTAGAATAAATTTGCTTGTCGTAATCGAGCCAAATAGCAGATACGACAGTAACACCGGGTAAAAACTCAGTTACCCTTTCAAGAATATAGGGGATGGGGTGATATGTACCAGCAAGTCTCAAGAATTAGCAAAAATAGAAAAACTTAACTTAATTCATTACTTAATCTGCTTAATTAAGCTTAATGAATTAACTTAATATTAGTATACCGCTTAATTCATCAAAAAGTTACAACCAAACTCCGGATATTTGCATTCAACAACAATAATAGTCATGCAAGCAACCCTCTCAGAAGACAATAGAATTTTATTAGAAGACCTCAAGTCAGAGCTAATAATAGTTAAGCAAGAAGCCACAGAATTAAGTATTTCTTTATTAATTCAATTGAAGACACTAATGTTTCAATTTTTATTAAGCTACAAAGAGTATTCTTTAACCAACATTCGAGAATATGGTATTGCTGAAATCTTGATGAATAGAGCGAATAGATTTTTTCGACTAGACAACGAAGAAGATGAGCCTAAAAAACCCAAGAAAAAAACTAAATCTAAATTACAGCTTAAATACAAAAGAAAAAATTCGAATCCGGCACAAGAGAGAGTTGAAAAAACAAGCGCGCATAAATCTGGCAAAATCAAAACCAAGTCCAAAAAAACGTATAAGTACATCTTAAAAAGGTTGATAAAGATAATTTTATTCCCATTTTACATTCTTATTCTTATTCTTGGAATGCTTTTAGAATCAGAAAGTAATGAAAATTCTAGTAAAAATGTAAAAAACAAATACACACCTTATTGATTTGATAAACAACAGAATACACGATATATCCTCGAGTTATAATTTAGAAAATTATTGAAATATGTTAATTTTATTTAGAAAATTGTAACTTATTGATTGATTGAACGTAACAACGAGAAGTTATTTTAAACAGAGAGATATGAGGAATCGATATGTAATAGCACTAAATCGCATGGTAATTACCAATGAACGAATGGAAAAACATCAAGCGCAAAGAGAAGAGCGATCAATCTCAATAATTGAAATTTCAAAAATTATGGATTTAGTTAGCAAGTATCCTGCTCGAAAAATTGAACAAGATCAATTGCTTACATGTGGATTTTCAAAGAATTAAGTTTTTATTTGTTTATAGTTTAACGTTGTTTTATTTATTTAAGGAGGAGTTTAAAAACTCCTCTTTTATTTGTTACTCATGATCTTGAAGCCTTCGCATAATAGAATGACTTAGTCCTTATAATTTAACCCACAACTCTAACAAATAAGACACGAATAAAGTATGAGACCTTACGCAATTAAATCCTAAAGCTACAATGTCAAATTTTTATTAGGTATTCTACTTACAAACAAGGCTAACTCTCTACAAAATAAAACTCTTAACCATAAGGTAATGTGCCAAAGAGGATAAACTATAATCCAGCACGTAAGTATAGATCATTCTAACTCGAATAAGATAAAAACAAGACCAATTCATTTGAAACTGAACTCTATTCATCATTCATCTTAAAAATTATAATGTCAGTTCTTTCTTAACCTCGAAAGTCAATGAAGCTTTGTAAGTATAGAGATAGTATACTGATGATCAATTCAAATTAACTCTACTAAAAGCTTGTGTAACTTTAACCTTCATGATTAACAAAGTCCTTGGTTTGTTTTTAAAAGCAATCGTATTCCAAATGAAATTACGACAAAAAGGAGGAAAGCTGAATGAAGACGCTACCCGCAACTCAAAAGTACAGTAGAAATCGATAGTTTTTAGCTTGTTTAAACCTTAAAATGTAGAACAGTAAAAAAAACACAACGTGACATGCAACTTTGAAGAAGTAGAGAAGTAGAGCAGGAGTACACAAATCAGTAAATTCAATAATTTACGCATCAAAAAAGAATGTAAATCTACATTAAACTAGCACATAACAACCTGTTGGTGGGAGGTGAAGCCATTAACACAAGCCACAAAACCAAATAGAAAGCAACAAGAATAAGTTGACAAATGTAACATTGTTTTATTTACAAATCTAAACGATATGCAAAAGATGAAATAAAAATATAGTTTACTTTTGTAATTTATTCCGCAAAACCATTAACTTTACATCAAATAATTATTTATGTCAATTAGCGAAAGGTTACAAATGGTAATAAAAATGAACGGAATGACAAATGCATCATTTGCAGATGAAATAGGAGTTCAACGCTCTAGTATTTCTCATGTTCTTGCGGGGCGTAACAAGCCTAGCATAGATTTTATTCAAAAGATCTTAACCACATTTCCCAAGGTGAATGCCGATTGGTTGATCACGGGGAAGAAAATAGGGCGAAATACGGAGCAAGTCAATACAATGAAAACGCCTGAGAAAGACAACAAGGACTTAAGTGACTTTACCGTAGCCCCAACAATCAAGGAGGAGGAATCCGCTCCCTATGAAGGAAAAACAAGCCCAAGTTCAATCACTGCGTCGATTGGTGAAAATAAAAGACGGATAACGAAAGTCCTTGTATTTTACAACGATGGGACTTTTGAAGAAACTGTAGCTAAGCACTAATAACACCAGAACCCAATAATTCGTCATTGTCATCATAAAAAGCACAGAACTGCCCTGGTGTAATGCCTTTTTGAAGTTCATCAAATAAAACGTAGGTATAGCTGTTTTTACGCAAGACTTGCGCTTTTTGCAAAGTTTGTCTATAACGAATCCGAACGAGCACATGAAGAACTTTACCTTCTTTGAACTGATTGTTTAAATTAGCAAACACAAGAGATTTACTATCAATTTTTAAAGCAGGCTTATTTAAAGCCTTATGACTATCTTTTTGACCACTAAAAATCAAGTTATTCACCGTATCTACCTCAATTACAAAAGATGGATTCGGACGCCCACCAATTGCAAGACCTTTTCTTTGTCCAATAGTATAAAAATGAGCTCCTTGATGAGTCGCAACCTCAATCCCATCATTTTCTTTAAAATGAACAGGACTGACCAATTCCTCTATGTGGTCAAAATCACGTGGGATATTATGAAAATCTGATAAAACCGGCAGCTCCTCAGCGATTTCAATTACCTTACCTGTTTTCACTTTAAGTTGTTGCTGTAAAAACTCTGGCAAACTGACTTTACCAATAAAACAAAGTCCTTGAGAATCTTTTTTATCCGCCGTTATTAAATCTTGCTCTCTCGCAATGCGGCGAACTTCATCCTTCTGTAAATCCCCAATAGGGAAGAGGGCTTTACTTAACTGATCTTGATTCAGCTGACATAAAAAGTAAGACTGATCTTTATTCCTATCCAGCCCAGCCATTAAGCTAACACTTCCGTCTGCATTATCTTTCCGTCTGCAATAGTGACCCGTAGCCACATAATCCACACCTAATTCCATTGCCCGTTCCATAAACACATCAAACTTAATCTCACGATTACACAGCACGTCCGGATTCGGTGTTCTTCCTGCAGCATACTCATCAAACATATATTCTACAATACGCTCTTTGTATTCTTCGCTTAGGTCAATCACCTGAAAAGGAATTCCTAACTTATTAGCAACCAGTAGTGCGTCATTAGAGTCATCTATCCAAGGACATTCATCGGAAAGTGTAACTGATTCATCGTGCCAATTTTTCATGAACAAGCCAATAACATCATAACCCTGTTCCTTTAACAAGTATGCTGCGACACTTGAATCTACACCTCCTGATAATCCTACTACTACACGTTTCATTGCTAAATTTTGAGAATGCAAATTTACACAAGTTTTGGGTCTAAACAAAATGATGGAGATAAGGACGTATTTTTAATGTCGGTATTTACAATTGTGTATTTATTAGACAATGAAGAATTCTTATTTCTGTTTACAAAAGTATATAATTTACTTTCTTACAACCGTATTGATTTACAAAAGTATACAAGTGTGTTTTTATATTATTTTAACTATGTTACAAATGTAAACGTATCAATTCGATAATAATTTTCAATATATTTACTGCATGAAGAAAACAGTACTCTCCATTGGATTAGCTTTCGGTAGTTGGAGTTTTGCTCAAGGGCAATGCGAAGAAATATATTTAAAAGGATCTGTAAAGGACACCGCCATGGCGCAAAGCTTTTATAATTTAATGGTCATCAACATTACCACTCAGCAAGGAGTTTTTGGTCGGCCTAATGGAGATTTTTCTGTTTATGTTCGTCCAGGAGATAGAATTGCGTTTTCAGTGAAAGGTTATGGTAAAAAGTTTATCGATATACCGCAACAGAATAAATGTTCAATTGACACCCTCGTTTATTTGAGCCCAAATATTCAGAAATTTGAAGAAGTTCAAATTTATCCTATAAAGTCCTTAGAAAAAATTAAAGCGGAGCGCGAGGAGCTTAGCATGAGAGAGACGAGGACTGTTACGGGTGTTAATGCATTGAGTAGTCCAATTACTTTTTTATACGAAAGGTTCAGTCAAAAAGCAAAATCCAAACGTCAAGTGGCAGAAATGGAACATCAAGACAACATCAACAACGTTGTGAAAGAGTTGCTGCGTGTTTTTGTTTCTTATGATGTGGTTTATTTGGAAGAAGAGCAGTTTATGGCTTTCATCAACTTCTTAAATATCGATGAACACTTCCTAAGAACAGCATCTGATTATGACCTGATTGTTTATATACAAGACAAACTAGAGCACTATAAATACCTACATCCCGATTTATTTAAATAATTATTATTGTCTTGCCAAGGGTAAACATGTTGATTAACTAAAAGCTGAATATTCTGTGAATACTTTATAGGCGATCCTTCAGCTTTTTAATTCTTTGGCTATTCAATCTCTATTGAACAATTTATCTTATTTGACGGTCAAACAGTGATACTTGCGCTGAATCTGAAATCTTGGCTTGCGCAATGTCCTGTAAGAATTGACTAAAATGTTCTAAAACAAAAAAACCGATCTATCAGATAGTCGGTCAATTTGTAATTTAGAATGAAGCACCTCATTCAATAATTTAAAAGCTTTGCTTAATCTTCTTTCTTTTTTCTTCTTGGTCGCATCACTCTTCTCTCCACTGTTTTTACCTCTTTCACCACCTTAGACTTTCTTTCCTCCGGATTTCTGTCCTCAGATCTTCTTTCTGGTCTTGGCGCAGAAGAAGGTTTGGAAGTGAAATTATCTTTTGGCTTATCAATGTTTTGCGGACGTTTTTCTTTAGGCGTAGCTAGTTTTACGTCTAAAACCCTACCATTAACCTCCATTCCGTTCAATTGATTTATCGCTGTATTGGCCTGAGAAAGATCCTCCATCTCAATATAACCATAGCCCTTCGACTTTTTGGTTTTGTTGTCGTACACTACATGTGCATAAGTAACTTCACCGAATTGTGAAAAAGTGGCTCTAAGGTCATCAGAAGTGATTCCAAAATCTAGGTTGGCTATAAATATATTTGTCATTACTAAATTGTTTCTCTCAATTGTTGTCCGCAAATTTACATTTTACATTTCAAAAAACACAGAGAAAAATGATTATATGCATATTTAATGTTAAAAATGTTACATAAAATCAAAGCATCATGATGTCCTTGAACCTTATTGTTTGTCGGCGGGAGACTTCTATTTCTTTTTCATCAGAAAGCTTAACTTTTAATCCACCGTTAAACCAATTTTCTATACTTTCTATGTGGTGAATGTTGATTAAATACTTTCGATTGGCCCTAAAAAAGTCTTCTGTAGACAACCTTTCTTGAAGAGCATTTAAGCTTCTCAAAATCATTGGACGCTCATCATTAAAGAAAACTCGCACATAATTTCCCTGACTTTCAAAATAACGTACATCTTGCAATTTTGGAAAAAAACATTTCTCACCATCCTTCAAAAAAATATGATCACTAATCGTAAGTTTTCTCTCTGTTCTGTGGTTTTCATCAGGTGAATAGAAATCTTCCTCTTGACTGTTCTCTAATTTCTCTATGGTACCTTTCAACAACTCCGGTTCTACAGGTTTCAGCAGATAATCCAATGCATCGACCTTAAAAGCCTCAATTGCATGGTCATCATAAGCTGTTACAAAAATAACCTTGGGTATTTCTTCTAGGTTTTTTAGCATTTCGAAACCACTCATCTCAGGCATTTGAATATCCAAAAAAATCAAATCAGGATTCAATTCTTTAATCAGCTGAATACCTTCCTTGCCATTCGTAGCTTCACCAATAATCGTGATTGTATCTTTGTGTGCTTCCAGCAAGAGCTTTAATTCTTGTCTTGCCAATCTTTCATCGTCAATGATTATTGCTTTCATAACTTCGTTCTATTAGTTTCTTTTTATTAATCCAAATATGCGAATATACTTTGTTTTCTTTGTTTTTTATTCCGAAACCTGCTTCTTGTCCATATAATATTTCAAGCCTTCGTTTTGTGTTTTTTATCCCGATTCCATGATTTTGACGCTCATTGTATTCTCCATCATTGATCACTTCCATGATTAAATTTTGCTCACGTAAATAGACATTTACAACTATTTCACCTCCTTTTAATTTTTTAGACACTCCATGTTTAATGGCGTTCTCAACCATACTTTGAATTAAAAATGGAGGAATTTGAATACTCTTTTGAGGTTCACAATTTAAAGTATAACTTAACCTTTCTTCATAACGAATCTTCTCAAGCTTTAGGTATTCCTCCACGAGTAACATCTCCTCCTTTAAGCTTATAAATGATTTTTTACCCAACATAAGTGAATTTCTCAATAAACTTGAAAGCGTAGTTATGGCCGACTTTGCTGAAGTGGGCTCAATTTCAATTAACGCTCTTATACTGTTCAAAGAATTAAATAAAAAATGAGGATTCAGCTGATCTCTCAAGGCTTTTAACTCATTTTGCGTCTGACTTGCCTGCAACCTTAAGTTATTTATTTCTTGTAGTCTCGATTTCTGTAGTAAATGATAAGTTAAGTAAACTGCACTCCACATAATTAAAAATAATGAGTAGAGTAGAGAGTTGATAATGAATTCAGAAAATGGAATCCATCCTTCACCATAAAAAATTACAGTGCTTAAACTGGTAATAAGCATTAGCAAAGTAGAAAGCAAAAATGATAAAGTAACAACACGAGGGATTAATGAAGCTAATTTTAAGTTCAGCCAACTTCTTTTGATGAATGCCCATCGGATAATATTTGAAAAGAAGATCAAGAGCAGGTAAAGCTCCATTAGTTTTAAGCCAGTGCGAAAGCTAAGCTCACCTTGAACAAAGGCCGCTATACCTATAATTCCACAAAGCACCCCCCAGGCGACCAGCTGAACAATCCAATAGAGTAACTTGTGTTTTCCCATTTTTTAAAACTAATTATTAAATTTTTAATGTCGGCATTCATTGTAGAAATAATTTAAAGGTAAGGGGCTTTCTGTTTGTGGCTAAGTTCATAACAGATGAAATTTATTCCCACTTAAAAGCGGGAAAGAGAATAGGTTTACTCTTGGGGAGAATTATGCACCAGTCAAAAGTAGACTACCCTGTTTAAAAGCAATAGAATCAATATTAATGGTGTGATGCTTCTGTCCAACCACTATTTAGAATGATTCAATAGTAGCTTATAATTTTGAATATGTTACCAAGGTAATTATCTTTGCGCCATTATGAAAAAAATCGAAGAAATTATAACCGCCAATTTTAAGGATGAACATCATAAGGCACTCATAAACATTAGGTATACATCGAACTATATAGGCGTATACTACAACCATCAATTAGAAGTTTTTGACCTGACATTGGCTCAGTTTAATATTTTGCGAATTTTAAGAGGAGCAAACAAGCGATTGAGCATTAAAACAGTTAAAAACCGAATGGTTGAAAAATCACCAAACACGACACGGCTGGTAGATAAATTAATTGCAAAAGATTTTGTGAAACGCTCAAGAAGTGAAAAGGACCGCAGAATTGTAAACATCGAAATCACAGCACTGGGGCTAGAAACACTAGCGAAGTTGGATGTGCAATTTGAAGACAACTATTTCAGACAAAACCTAAGTTCAGAAGAGGTGAAGACCTTGAACCACTTGTTGGATAAATTCAGGAAGGAGTAAACAACTTTTTACTTTAGCTGTTCCTCGATACAGACGTTACTATAAGGTTAAATTAATTTACAAACCAATTCCAATTTTTAATTTCGTAGCTCAATTTTTTTTTATGCGCTTTATACTCAGTTTCACTATTTTATTTCTTGCTTTTACCTCCTTCTCACAAGGGCAAATCACCCTGAAGGTTGTGGATGAAAACAACGAAGCAATTGAATATGCAAATTTTAGACTTTTTTCTCCGAAAGACTCTTCCGTTGTCTCTGGTGATTACTCTTCGTCTTCAGGTAAAATCTCAATGAATGCTGTTCCTTTTGGAGAGTACTATGCAATTTTGTCCTTTTTTGGATTTGAAGACCTCACCATTAATTCCATTCAAATTTCAGAAGAGAACCGTAAAGAAAACCTCGGAAATGTTAAAATGAGCACTTTAAAAAGTCAGGACTTTGAGGAGGTGGTGATTAAAGGGGAAACCAACTTAATGGAATCTAGCATTGACAAAAGAACCTATAATGTGGATGAGGACATGACAGCTGTGGGCGGCGGATTAACAGAAGTGTTGAACAACATTCCATCAGTTGAAGTAGACAATGACGGAAATGTTTCGCTGAGAGGAAGTGGAAGCGTAACCATACTCATCGATGGCCGACAAAGTGCTTTATCCAGTGGAGATGGTGCTTTAGATGGAATTCCAGCTAATGCAATTGAGCGCATTGAATTGGTAACAAATCCATCTGCCAAATATAACCCAGAAGGCACAGCGGGAATCATAAACATCGTATTAAAAAAGAAAAAATTACGAGGAATAAATACGAATGTTCAATTATCTGCAGCAAGTGAAAACTTGTACAGTGCAACGGTTGGATTTAATATTAGAAATGAGAAAATAAATTTCTATACCAATTACTCCTATCGATATAGGGAAGGGTATAGAAACAACTTTAACAAAAGAAGATCAAGCTTTGGCGATACTGTAGAGTTTTTAAACCAAAAAAGGCTAGGTACAGATTTTAGAGAGTCTCATACTGGTAAAATAGGGGCAGACTTCTTCATAAAAGAAAATCAGGTGATTGGTGTTTCAGCTTCTGGAACTTACACCGATAGAATAAGAAATGGAAAGCAAACGAATGAATTGTTCTACAACGACCTTCTTTTTCAATATTGGGACAGACAAGTTTACGACCCGAGAAACAGAAATTCTGTAGATTTAAACGCGAATTATAAATTAGACTTTAATGACCAAAACGGAAATTTGATTTTGGCTGCCACACAGTCTTTGGGGGACGAAAGTTCAATCGGCGAATTTGAAGAATATTATTTCAATCCCGATGGAACACCAAGTAGTAACAATTATCGCTTTCAAAATCAATTACGTGATGACAGTAATAATAAATTTACACTGTCCGCAGATTTAGAAAGGAGCATCAATGAAAACATGAAATACGAAACAGGACTCCAAGCCATCATTAATCGTCAAAATGAGTCTAACTATTTAGAGTATTTCGACACCCTCACACAAACCGTAATTCCAGATTTAAATGTAAATAACGAATTGGCTTTTAATGAAGAAATACTCTCAGTTTATGGGATTTTAGGTCACCAAGTATCGCAGAAATTCAAGTATCAAGCAGGAGTGAGGTTAGAGCAAGCTTACACAGAACCAAGGTTAATCACCACAAATGAATCATTTCAAAACGATTATTTCAGTTTTTTCCCATCAGTTCATGTAACATATGGCGACAAAGACAAGGGAGAATATTTTGCGAGTTATAGCCGAAGAATTAATCGTCCTAGCACGAGGTCATTAAACCCTTTCCCAATTTACAGCGATCCTTTAAACTTGATGAGAGGAAATCCGGAAATTCAACCAGAGTACATCAATTCTTATGAGTTAGGTTACGAAAAAATGTGGAAAAAAGGAAGCTTAACAAGTACTCTTTATTTTAAAGAAACGGTAAACAGAATTCAGCGTATTCGTCAGTTTTATGATGACGGGCGCAGTGTCACTACCTTCACTAATGTTGACGAAAGCTATGATTATGGTGTTGAATTGATTGGTACATATTCACCTTTTAGCTGGTGGAGAAATATGGTATCTGTTAACGCCTATGAAAGTAGATTATCAGCCAATGTTGGCGGAACCCAACTAAGCAACAAAGGAGTAAGCTGGGACGCCAAGCTGAATGCAACCTTCTCATTTTTTGATAACACCACAGCTTTACAGATCAATGCGCAATACATCGCACCACGCTACACAGTTCAAGGTTTTTATGAAAGAAGTCCCGGTGTAGACATAGGATTTACGAGAACTTTAATGGAGAAAAAAATGGTTATCGGAGTGAGGGTTTCTGATATTTTCGATCAAAAAGGATTTTATTTTGAAATAAACGATGGAGACATCGTTCAAGAGACCAATTATAAATGGACCACGCGCCGTTTATACTTAACATTATCGTATAAATTTGGGAACTTAACTACCAAAAATAAAGAGTTGAGAGAAAAGATAAAAGAAGCTGAAATAGAGGAGTAGTTGATCTCTCCAAAAGCCGCTATACAGCACACTTTATTTTATGCAAAAAGTTTATTTTCTCCCAATTCATGATCATCCTGAATTCCGGTATTAAGTGAATTGGGAAATGTTTTCCTCATGATCTATGAACTCATTGAGCTTCCTAGATTATCTTGAGTAACACACTTGAAAAGGATACCCATTTTTCACCCAATCATCATTATTATAGCTATGATGTTTGGGTGAAAAAAATCACTTTTAAAATAACGAGAAGCTGGCATCAATACTAAGTCATTCTGTACAGAATAGTTGAATTCTTGAAAATCTAACCCATCTATTTCCTCTCTTCCAGTTTTCGTATTTAAAAGGCCAAAGAAAACGAGAAGCACCAATTCCTATTTTCGCTGATAAAGATTAGTACTAAGGTCATAGTTTTAACGCCGTGCAGTTCCTAAAATCGTATTATTCTGCTATTTTTGTAAAAACACATAAATAATGACTACAAAAATTGGTATCATAAGAGAAGGTAAGAATCCGCCAGATGCACGTGTGCCACTTTCTCCAGAACAATGCCTCCGCGTAATGGAAGAGTATCCGAATGTTAAATTAGTTGTACAAAAAAGCGAAGTAAGGGCTTTTAAGGACAATGAATATTCTGATTTAGGTATTCCTATTGTAGATTCGTTAGAAGATTGTGATATCATTATGGGGGTTAAAGAAGTCAATATAGAAGACTTAATTCCCCAAAAGCAATACTTTTTCTTTTCCCATACATTCAAGGAACAGCCTTATAACAGGGATTTGTTGAAAGCGATCATAGAAAGAAGAATTCAATTAACGGATTATGAAGTGTTAACAGACAAAAATGATAAACGAATTATTGGTTTTGGACGTTACGCAGGAATTGTAGGCTGTTATAATGGGTTTTTAACCTATGGACTCAAAAACGCTCTTTATACTTTAAAACCAGCTCATCAATGTGCGGATAGAAAAGAAATGGAAAGTGAATTAGAGAAAGTAATATTACCGAAAGACACTAAGATTGTCATAACTGGATTTGGTAGAGTAGGACATGGTGCACTAGAAGTAATCAATAAACTTCCGATTACCGAAGTTAGCCCAGAAGAATTCTTAGATGATGTTTTTGACGAACCTGTATTCACTCATTTAGGAACCGCTGACTATGTTGCGCGAGATGATGAGAAAGAATTTGACCGAGATGCCTTTTTTGAAGACGGTTCGGGTCATCATTCTACATTTAACCGTTATTTAAAAGAAGCTGATTTGTATATCGCATGTCACTACTGGGAAAATGGTTCTCCATTCCTGGTAAGCAGAGATGAGCTTAAAAGTAAAGATAGACGTGTTTCGGTGATAGCAGATATATCCTGTGACATTGATGGACCAGTTGCATCAACAATTCGTCCAAGCACCATAGCCAACCCTATTTACGGATATGATCCAGAAACGGAGTCTGAAGTAGATTTTAGAGAATCTGACGCAATTGCAGTTATGGCGGTTGACAATTTGCCTTGTGAACTTCCTAAAGATGCCGCAATAGATTTTGGAAATGAGTTAATTAAAAATGTGTTGCCTGCTCTTTTTGGTGAAGACCCACACAGCATTATCGAGCGGGGCTCTCAAACATCCAAAGACGGCAAATTAACGCACGATTTCAAATACTTATCGGCTTATTTAGCAGGAAAGGAATCTGTAGAGCATTAATCTAAAATGACGGAAATATTTAGCGACATACCTTTGTGGACGCTTCTACCTTGGGCAGTTGTAACAGTCGCACTTTCTTTTTTGTTGTACAGAAAAAAAACTTGGGTTAAAGACATTTCTGGCTTTAAGCGATATCTTTTAATTACTCTAAGAAGTTTAGGCTTATTTTTGGTGGGCCTTCTTCTTTTGGGAATTTTGATTAAAGGAGTGGAAAGTGAAGTAGATCAGCCTTTGATTATCACAGTTGTTGATAATTCGGAGTCAATGCTGAATTATGCAGACAGTTCATCTGTTGAGGAGCAAAGTAAATCCTTTATAAATACAGCGATTACACAGTTTCAAAAGAATTATCAGAATGTAACTATCACTTTAGATAAGAACTTAGAAAAAACTGATTCACTGCACTATAATAACAAAGAGACAAACCTAAGTCATGCACTCAACAATGTGTTTGACAATTATTACGGAAGAAATATTGGAGCTTTGTTATTGCTATCAGATGGCAATTTTAATGCTGGTTCCACGCCGCTCTTAGTTGCCGAAAAATTTAAGAAAACACCTATTTACACCTTGTCGGTTGGCGATACTATTCAAAAAGTTGACCATTTAGTAAAAAATGTAACCGTAAATGAAATTGCATTTCTAGACAACCAGTTTCCTGTAGAAATTAGCGTTGAAGGGAATAAAACCCCAAATACAGAGTTCTTGTTGGAGTTGAAGAAAGAAGGTAAAGTAATTGCTTCAAAAACGCTAAATCATCAACAGAGCGAATACAGCTTAATAAAAACAGATTTTTTATTGGATGCGAAAAGCATTGGAATTCATGAGTATACAGTAAGTATTGAAGCTATTCAGAATGAGTTTGACTTAGACAACAATGAAAAAACCTTTTACGTCGAAGTTTTAGACGATAGGAGTAATGTGTTAATTATCGCTGAAGCTTTAAATCCTGATGTAGGAGCTATTAAAAGTGCTTTAGTGACAGAAAACAACCTAGATATCAAAACAGTCACAAAAGATAATCTTCCAAGCGATTATTCAAAGTTCGATTTAATTATTTGGCATGCCCCCGGAGTAGCTAAAAATCCAAAGGCATTTGAACGCATTACATCGGAGGGTATTCCTACCTGGTACATCATTACCGCCCAAACTTCTAGATTTGATATAGCTCAGTTAAAATTATCAGCTAACATTAACACAACTGGGTCTGCTGATAACTACGGAGCAGCCTACAACCAAGGATTCACATTATTCAAATTGTCTACCGAGGCCAGAAAAATGCTTGATAATTTCCCGCCATTGAACGCGCATTACGGCAAGGTTAACTATTCTAATAATGCTTCAATTCTAGCTTTCCAAAGATTAGGAGCAATTCAAAAAAGTGACCCTTTGATCTTTTTTGGGGGCAAGCAGAGCAGTAAATACGCTGTTACCTATGGAAGTGGCTTATGGAGTTGGAGACTTGCCGATTATCAAGAGAACCAAAATCAAGAACAATTTAATGAGATCGTCCATAAAACAGTTCAGTACCTCATTTTAAAGGAAAATACCACACGCTTGAGGGTTCAGTTACCATCCTTGATATCGAGTACAGAAGAAATTATCGTTAAAGCTTCTTTTTATAATGAAAGCTACGAAGCCATAACAGATCCAACTATTCAATTAGAATTAAGTAAACCCAACGGCGAAAGCTTTGATTATTCATTCTTGGCTTTAGAGAAAGAATACAACCTAAATTTAGGTCAATTACCAGCAGGTCGCTACGCATGGAAGGCTTCTACAAGGTATAATGGAGAAACATTCGCTAAAGAAGGAACATTTGGAGTGAAAGACTTAGCGTTGGAAAAACAAGCGACAAAGGCAAATCACCAGTTGTTGATGCAAATGGCCGAAAATGGTCAAGGTAAATTTGCAATGCTTACTGACTATCAAAGTATTTTGAATGATATCAATCAACGAGATGACATTGTTCCAGTAGCCTATGAATCGAGCACATACCACAAGCTCATCGACTATATTTGGTTGATGCTGATTATTGTAGCCTTATTTACGACAGAATGGGTTATTCGCCGATATTCAGGAGCTTATTAATGTTTAACGTGGGATGATTTGGAATCCCTTCCGCGAAGTGATCGGGGTGAATTAACCGCTAAGGGCCCTAAGGAGACGCAAAGTTCGGAGTGAAGAAACTAGTGATTAATTAATGATTAACGTGGTTTGGTATTGAAACTCTGAGTCATTCTTCTTTCCTCTGCGAAACTTTGCCCCTCAGTGAATCTTTGCGTCATTCCTTTTTTCCTCCGCGAAACTCGGCATCTTTGCGAAACTTTGTGTCATTCTTCTGCATCCCTCTGCGAAACTTTGCTCCTTTGCGAATCTCCGCTTAACCTCTTTTCACTTAGCCTTCCTCTTCAAAGCATCCACAGCCTCCTCAATCCCGTTTATCGTTAAGGGAAACATCCTGTCTTTCATTATTTTTTGCATCATTCCAATCGACTGTGTGAATTTCCAATCTTCTTTTGGAACAGGATTTAGCCATGCAAAGTAGGGGAAGTGTTCAATCATTCTGGTTAACCAAACTTGACCCGCTTCATTATTATAATGTTCTACGCTTCCCATGCGGGATACAATCTCATAGGGCGACATTGAAGCATCTCCAACAAAAACAACGCGATAATCCTCATTAAATGTGTTGAAAATTGATTCGGTTGGTGTTTTTTCATCCCAACGGCGTTCATTTTGCTTCCAAACATTTTCGTATAGACAATTGTGGAAATAGTAGAACTCCAAATGCTTGAATTCATACTTTGCCGCCGAGAAAAGTTGAGAACACAATTCAATATGGTCGTCCATAGAGCCACCAATATCGAAAAGTAAAAGCACTTTTACCACATTCTTTTTTGATGGAACCATTTCAACCTCTAGCATTCCGCTGTTTTTAGCAGTACTTCGAATGGTTTTGTCTAAATCTATTTCTTCTGTTCGGCCTTCACGACTAAGAACCCTCAACTTTCGAAGTGCCATTTTCATGTTTCGGGTGTCGAGCTCTTCATCCTGACTCAGGTCTTTAAAACTGCGTTTATCCCAAACTTTCACCGCTTTTCCATGCCGACTTTTATCTTGTCCAATTCGCACACCTTCAGGATTATAGCCATAAGCACCGAAAGGAGAAGTTCCGCCTGTTCCAATCCATTTGTTTCCCCCTTGGTGACGTTCTTTTTGTTCTTTTAAAAGCTCCGCCATTCTATCGAGCAAGCTTTCTAGATCTCCATGACTTTTAATTTTCTCCAATTCCTCTTTAGAAAATAAACGCTCACCATTTTTGCGCAACCATTCATCCGGAATATCCAAAATATCGGAAGATTTGATTTGTTCAATTCCTTTAAAGTAAACCCCGAAAATTTGGTCGTATAAATCTAAATGCTCTTCATTTTTCACTAAAATAGTTCTCGAGAGAAAATAGAAATCATCCACATTATATTCGGCAATATTAGCTTCTAATGCAGCCAGTAAATCTAAATATTCACGCAGGGTAACTGGAATATTTTTCTGTTTCAGCAATAAGAAAAAGTCTAAAAACATGATTTCCTATTTTTATCGAATCAAAGCTTTGTCGTGCTCATTCTTAAGTAAGGCCCCCAAAAATGGTGTATTTCCATTTCCCGCCATTACGTCATCTAATTCCTGCGCATTGATTTTCCCAACTAATAAGAGTTTAATCCAATCGATTAATTCACTTGTTGAAGGTTTTTTCTTAATATTTCTTTGATTTCTAATGGCATAAAACAATTTCATTGCACTTTCCACCAGTTGTTCTTCTAAATCAGGGTAATGAACCGCAACAATTGCTTTCAAAGTTTCGCGGTCAGGAAAAGAAATGTAGTGGAAGAAGCAACGACGCAAGAAAGCATCAGGTAATTCCTTTTCGTTGTTCGATGTGATGATGATAATTGGACGGTGTTTTGCAATGATTTCCTCACCGGTTTCATAACAGAAAAACTGCATTTTATCGAGTTCCAGTAATAAGTCATTAGGAAACTCAATATCCGCTTTATCAATTTCGTCAATCAACAAAATAACGCGCTCATCTGCCTCAAAAGCTTGCCATAACTTCCCTTTATTGATGTAGTTAGCGATATTATCCACTTTATCATTCCCCAATTGCGAATCTCGCAAACGAGAAACAGCATCATATTCATACAATCCTTGTTGAGCAGTTGTAGTTGATTTTATATGCCAAGTGTACAAGGGTTTGTCCAATGCTTTTGCAATTTCATGCGCCAACAGCGTTTTTCCTGTTCCAGGTTCTCCCTTAATCAATAATGGCTTTTCCAATGTAATTGCAGCGTTTACCGCCACAGATAAATCGTGAGATGCTATATAATTTGTGGTACCTTGAAATTTTGTCATTGTTTTGTTTGAGTTTTGGTTCAAAAATAGTAAATGTTTGGGGAATGTTTGGTGTAGGGGCGATTTGCAAATCGCCCCTACAGCACCTTCACCGAAATCTCCATGTCAAAAACAGCAACTATTTCACCATCTGTATTCTTCGCTTCAACTTTAACCCATTTGTTTACTCTTTCTTTAGTTAACAGAGCTTCATCGAAAGCTTGTTTCACCAATTGACCTTCGTCAGAATTAAAGTAAACATCAGTCATGGCGCGTTTCAGAAACTCTGCTTTTACGGCTTTAAATGCAAAAGAAACTTTCACTCCCGATTGCCTGGCAAAGTAAAAAGCATGTAATCCAGCTGCCATATCCGCTCCCACGGCCAAACTTCCGAAATACATAGATTTTAAATGATTTTTTGTGCGACGTTTGAGTTTGATTCTCACTTGAGACCTTTCTTCATCTAAAAACATTAGTTTAGGGCGAACGTAGGCAATCATAGGTATTTTCACCACTCCCATTAACCAAAGTAATCTGCGCATCCTACTTAAGGAAATCTTATTTTTCTGCATGATATTCTTCTACAATTTGATCAATAATTGCTTTGATTGGGCGAACAGAATTTACATTCTCAATCGTTGGTCCAGCGCACCATAAGGTTTTGTAGGTTGCACTAAAAGCCGCTTTCTGCAGCTGTTTCATTCCACGTAAAAAAGTAAACGCTTTAAACCATTTTTTAAGTTTTCTATTTTTATTCAGTAATCGTTCTAACCAATTTTGATCTGTTCCAATTTTCTCAACATAAGGCGTTTTTATAACTGTGCATGGTGTTCCAGAAAGTTTAGAAGTCATTACAATATCATCCTTCCCATAGTCGATACAAGCTTGTTTATATTCTTCGCTGACGTCAGATTCTTCCGTTGCGATAAAAATAGAACCAATGGAACAACCTTCAGCACCCAGTTTCATAACGTCACGCATCTCATGCCCATTTCCAACCCCTCCTGCAGAAATAACAGGAATTTTACAATGCTTTTTTAATTCTGGAACCAAATCTTTGATGGAAATATTTCCCGCATGACCACCCGCTTCTTTGTTCACTGCAATTATTGCATCAGCTCCTAAAGATTCAACTTTCTTTGCGAATTTTAGATTGGTGACATCACAAAACACCTTAATTCCATTCTTGTGGGCTTGATTTATTGTTTCTTCTGGTGAGCCTAGACTGGTAATGATATAATCTACTTTTTCCTCACAAATAACCGCCAACTGTTCCTTGTAAGTAAAATTACTTTTGTTGACAATCAGATTAATTCCAAAAGGACCAGTAACCGCATTTTTGATTTCACGAATCGCTGCTCTCAATTCTTCGGTAGTCCGGTAATTCATAGCAGGAACAGCCGCTGTAGCACCCGCATTAACTCCCGCAATAATCATTTTGGTATTCGAAACCAAAAACATAGGAGCGATTATAATAGGATAGCGGATTTTGAGCATTTCACTCAAACTGGTTTTTATTTCATTATTTTCCATACGCTAAACTAATTATATTTTTTATGTATGCATAGAAAACTCATGAATAATTTACAAAGGATTTATTTTTTACACTTGATGAATCAGAGCGGACAAGGGTGCATAAAAATGTAAAATAAATTGAAATAAATTTCTTATCTTAGTCACGAAAAATAAAACAAGAAACATGCTCATATTAACTATTCATCGTTTATAAACTAATCGATTTGGTGCTAAAAAACTAAGAATAGATAGTATATTTGTTTGCATACTCAAAACACGCGTTATAAATATGGCAGAAGAAAATAATTACACAGAAGACAATATACGCTCACTCGATTGGAAGGAACACATACGTCTACGACCGGGAATGTATATTGGAAAGCTGGGAGATGGTGCTTCTGCTGATGATGGAATTTACATTCTCATGAAAGAGGTGATCGATAATTGTATCGATGAATTTGTCATGGGAAATGGAAAACGAATTGACATTAAAGCCAAAGAGGGTAAGGTGACCATTCGAGATTATGGTCGAGGAATTCCCCTGGGTAAGGTCGTAGATGTAGTTTCCAAAATAAATACGGGGGGTAAATATGATTCAAAAGCCTTTAAAAAATCTGTTGGTCTAAATGGTGTCGGTACAAAAGCTGTTAACGCATTGAGTAGTCATTTCATGGTGTATTCTGTTCGTGATGGAGAAAAGAAAAGCGCTACTTTTGAGCGTGGAGTGCTTACAGACGATCCAAAAATTGAAAAAACGGATGAACGCAATGGGACTTTTGTTGAGTTTTATCCGGATGAACAAATATTTAAGAAGTTTGCCTTTAAAGTTCCCTACATTGAAAAAATGATTTGGAATTACTGTTACTTGAACAGAGGATTAGCGATTTATTTCAATGGTGAGAAATTTCAATCGAAAAACGGACTTAAGGATTTACTTGAAAACAACCAAGATGGAGATCCCTTGTATCCAATTATTCATTTGGAAGGTTATGATATCGAAGTGGCGTTTACGCACGGAAGAACTTACGGAGAAGATTATTATTCTTTTGTCAATGGTCAGCATACAACCCAAGGCGGTACGCATCACAGTGCTTTCAGGGAATCTGTGGCGCGTGTAATCAAGGATTTTTACAACAAAAATTATGAATCTTCAGATATAAGGCAATCCATTGTTGCCGCAATATCGGTTAAAGTTGTGGAACCTGTTTTTGAATCACAAACAAAAACAAAATTAGGTTCGCAGGACGTTGAACCGGGAGGAAAGTCAATGCGTGCTTTTATAAATGATTTTTTAAAAACAAAGCTTGACAATTATTTGCATAAGAATCCTACAACAGCAGAGATTTTAGAAAATAAAATAAAGCAATCAGAAAAAGAACGTAAAGAGCTTTCTGGAATTCGTAAAATAGCAAGAGAAAGAGCGAAAAAATCGAGTCTACACAATAAGAAACTTCGTGATTGTCGTGTGCATTTAACGGACATGAAAAACGATCGTCGTGAAGAAACTACTTTATTTATCACCGAGGGAGATTCAGCTTCTGGTTCTATAACGAAGTCCAGAGATGTAAACACACAGGCGGTTTTTAGTTTACGTGGTAAACCTTTAAATACATACGGATTAACCAAGAAAGTAGTTTACGAGAACGAAGAATTTAATCTGGTTCAGGCCGCCTTAGATATTGAGGACGACATGGATAATTTGAGGTACAACAAAATTGTAATCGCAACAGATGCCGATGTGGATGGTATGCACATTCGTATGTTGTTATTGACTTTTTTCCTGCGTTTCTTCCCTGATTTGGTCAAGCGAAATCATGTTTATGTGCTTCAAACACCATTATTTAGAGTAAGAACCAAAAAGAAAACAAGGTATTGTTATTCTGAGGAAGAGAGAAGGCAGGCATTGGATGACCTAGGAAAAACAGCAGAGATTACACGATTTAAAGGACTTGGGGAGATTTCTCCAGATGAATTTAAGCACTTCATAGGTGAAGATATTCGTTTAGAACCCGTAATGTTGAGTAAAGGCGCTTCAATTGAAGAGGTTCTTTCTTTCTACATGGGAAAAAACACACCCTCTCGACAAGAATTTATCATTGAAAATTTACGAGTAGAGCAAGATATCGCAGAAGAGATTAAGAGTGATAAGGAAAAAATAGAAAAAGCATCATAAACTATGGCGGAAGACAAAAATTCTGAAGATGAGGAAAACAAAAACATTCCAGATTCTGAAAATGATGACAATAAAGACCAAGAAAACCAAGACAATCAAGAAGTTTCCAATGATCCTGAAGAGGACGGGAGCGATGTAAACGGAATCAAAAAGGTAGATGAAAACATCATCTCTTTAGATGGACTGTATGAAAATTGGTTTCTAGATTATGCCTCTTATGTTATTCTTGAACGTGCAGTTCCGGGGTTAAATGATGGGCTAAAACCTGTGCAACGTCGTATTCTTCACTCCATGAAAGAATTGGAGGATGGACGATACAATAAGGTCGCAAATCTTATTGGAAATACCATGAAATATCACCCGCATGGTGACGCTTCCATTGGAGATGCTATGGTGCAAATGGGTCAGAAAGAATTGCTGATCGACATGCAAGGAAACTGGGGTAACACGCTGACTGGTGACGGTGCGGCCGCGCCACGTTACATTGAGGCACGTTTATCCAAATTTGCACTTCATGTGGCATTCAACGCCAAAACAACAGAATGGCTCACGAGTTACGACGGAAGAAATAAAGAACCTGAGGATTTGCCAATGAAGTTTCCTTTGCTTCTGGCGCAAGGAGCAGAGGGAATTGCCGTGGGGTTGGCCTGTAAAATTTTACCGCATAACTTTATAGAATTAATAGATAACTCGATTAACCATTTGCGTGGAAAGAAAGTCGAAATTTTCCCAGATTTCCTTACGGGAGGAATGGCCGATTTCACCAATTATAACGATGGTTTACGCGGAGGAAAAGTGAGAGTTCGTGCGAAAATTAATAAGATTGACAACAAAACTTTAAGTATTACAGAAATTCCTTTTGGAACGAATACTTCTTCTTTAATTGATTCTATTTTACGCGCCAACGACAAAGGGAAAATTAAAATCAAGAAAATTGATGACAATACTGCTGCGGAAGCTGAAATTTTGATTCACTTAGCCAGTAATGTTTCTCCAGATAAATTAATTGATGCACTTTATGCATTTACGGATTGTGAAGTGTCCATTTCGCCCAACTCAACTGTAATTGATAAGGAAACTCCTCGTTTTTTGGGAATGAGTGAGATTTTAAAGCACAATACAGACAATACAGTTCGTTTACTTAAACGCGAATTAGAAATTCGAAAAGAAGAACTGGAAGAACAATGGCATTTTAGCTCTTTGGAGAAAATTTTTATCGAGAATAAAGTCTACAGTTTAATAGAGGAGGAGGAAACCTGGGAAGGTGTTATTTCCGCTATTGATACTGGATTAAAACCATTCACAAAACACTTAAAAAGAGAAGTTACCAGAGACGATATTATCCGATTGACAGAAATTAAGATCAAGAGAATTTCTAAATTTGATAAGTTTAAAGCAGATGAAATCATTCAAAAAATTGAAGATGAATTAGCACAGGTTATTTCAAATATTGAGAATATTATTGAATTTTCTATCGATTACTTTAAAGACCTGAAAAAACGTTTCGGGGAAGGAAAGGAGAGAAAAACGGAGATCAGAGTTTTTGATAACATCAACGCTTCAAAAGTAATTATTGCTAATGAAAAGTTGTATGTTGATTTTAAAGAAGGTTTCATTGGTTATAAGCTGAGAAAGGCCGATTATATTCAAGATTGTTCTGAAATTGATGATATCATCGTTTTCTTCGATACGGGTAAAATGATGATTACCAAAGTAGCCGATAAAAAATTCGTAGGTAAAGGCATTCTTCATGCGGCGGTATGGAAAAGAGGGGATAAGCGAACGGTTTATCATGTGATTTATAAAGATGGAAAATCTGGAAATTCTTACATGAAACGCTTCTTAGTGAATTCAATTACGCGAGATAAAGAATATGATTTAACCACGGGTAAAAAAGGATCTAAATTGCATTATTTCTCTGCACATCCCAACGGTGAAAGGGAAGTGGTGACCATTCATTTAAAAGCGAGAACCCATTTAAAAAAGCTAAAATTAGATGTAGATTTGGGAGAACAGTTGATAAAAAGCCGTTCTGCCAAAGGAAATATTATTAGTAAAGAGCCGATTTCAAAAGTAACGCAAAAAGAGGTCGGTGGATCTACTTTAGCAGCAAGAAAAATTTGGTACGATGATATTGTTGGTCGATTAAATGATGATCAACGTGGGAAATTTTTAGGTCAATTTAGAGGTGACGACAAAATATTGACACTATACAAAAACGGTGAATATCGTTTGTCAAGTTTCGATTTAACCATTCACTTTGGGGATGACATGATTCATATCGAAAAATGGAAGCCTGAACACGCTATTTCTGCCGTTTATTACGATCCTGAAAAGGAAATTCACTATGCAAAACGATTTGTTTGCGAAGTAACGACGGACAGAAGAGTGCCCTTTATTCCTGAAACAGAAGGAACGGAGCTTAATGCAGTTTCTACCGCTTATGAGCCTGAAGTAAGGATTGTTTACAATAAACTCTTGAAAGCGACTAAACATTTGCCAGATAGACTCGTCAGAATAGACGAATTTATTGACGTTAAAGGAATGAAATCTATTGGTAATCAGCTTGAAAAGCTAAAGGTCAAAGAGATTGAATTGACCCATCCGATTGAAGGAAAAACACCTTGGCCAGATGAAGAGGAAGAGGCTACAGAAGTTGCAGAAGAGGAAAATGAAGAGGAAACGGATGATGAAAATCAGGACAATTCAAAAGCAGCTCATGACAAAGAAGGAAGCGATGACGACTCAAATGACGATTCTGACAAGGATGACGATGATAGCAGCGATGATGGGGATGATGGAGATGACGACGGAGATGATGACCAACCAAAAGGAGGTTCACCAAAACCTGAGGCGATCAAGGAAAAACCTACTGTAGAGAAGAAAAAACCCGTTAAAAAGGTTAAATCTAAATCCGTCCAAGAAGTTCAGCCTGAGAAAACAGATAAACAAGAGGATTCCTCAAATAAAAAAGCAGCAACGAATTCAGAATCATTGAAGAAGGAAACGCAAGCTGTTGTCAGTATAGAAGATATTTTACCACCAATAGAGGAAAAACCAAAACCAGCACCCAGAAGAAGAAGTTTATCTAGACGACCGATCAAAGACAAGCCGGCACAGCAGGTGACTTGGGATTTATTTAGTTCAACAGACGAGAAAGACAAAGATGATAAGGATAAAAACTAAGGCTTAATGGTAAAGCGTGTGTCAAGAAGAATTAATAGCATTATTTGTTAGGATATAAATAGAAGAGACTGTTTGAAAGAACGGTCTCTTTTAGTTAGGAATTTCTATTTAACATAATATTAATTATAGGACAAATATAAATTAGTGAATATACGCCAACACAATAGATTTTCCAATGTAGATTTAATAATGCGCTTGGTTTTAAAACTCTTGCTTTAAATTCACTCAAAGCATTTGAACTCATTCAGTCTGTTATTCCCAATTCACAACTATTTAAACAAAGTATTGTGTTCTAATAAAAAATGAACTCAAGATAATTCCGCACGCTAAAATTGTTGTTAGTATTACCATGGGTTCAGAATTTTGAGTTGAATCCTCTTAGAATTTGAACATCTAAAAAATCACCAACCCAACAACCAATTATAATGAACACGCTCAAACGACGTTTATCATTTCATTATCATTTCTTAACTAGATATTTTCCCATTGCTGTGCATTATGGAAATCTTTGGTTAATTTTAGAATTCATTGAAAAATCTTGTTGATTTTTGTCATATTATCGAGTTTATTGTCTTCTAAATCTAGGCTATACTTTTTTAAGAATTCAAACTGCAAGGATATTGAATTTTAAGCAAAAATGAAAATTGGTTAAGGTTTAATGGACAATTAACTAGAAGAAATTTAATTAAAAATAACTATGGAGTTTAAAACAATAAATCCGCATAACGGAGAAACAATTGGTGTATATAAAGGCTTGACAGATGATGAGTTAGCTGAAAAACTGGACAATAGTCAAAAAGCTTTTGAATCATGGAGCAAAGTCGCACTTTCAGAACGCTGTACCCTTTTAAAAAAAGCGGGTCAAGTTTTACGAGAACATGTCGAAGAATATGCCAAAATGATCAGCCTTGAAATGGGGAAATTGATTTCAGAAGCCAGAAACGAAGTGAAAAAATGTGCAAGCGTATGTGACTATTATGCAGAGCATGCAGAATCATTTTTAGCGGATGAAATAATTAAAAGCGATGCTTCAAAAAGTTTTGTATCTCATCAACCCTTAGGTGCTGTATTTGCCGTAATGCCTTGGAATTTTCCTTTTTGGCAGGTCATGAGGTATGCCGCTCCTACTCTAACCTCCGGAAACGTGGGATTATTAAAGCATTCCTCTAGCGTAATAGGTTGCGCGCAATTAATTGAAGACGTTTTTAAAAAAGCGGGTTATCCAAAAAATGTATTTCAAAATTTAATCGTCAGTCATGATGCTACCGAGCAAATTGTATCTCACCACGCGGTAAAAGCAATTACATTAACAGGCAGCGAAAAAGCGGGATCGTCGGTTGCTGCTCTGGCTGGAAAACACATTAAAAAATCCTTGTTAGAATTAGGCGGAAGCAACGCATTCATTGTTTGGGAAGACGCAGATATTGATAAAACCGTAGAAATTGCATTAACGGCCAGAATGATGAATTGTGGTCAAAGCTGTATTGCTGCTAAGCGTTTTATTTTACTTGAAGGAGTTTACGATGAATTCGTAGAAAAATTTACAGCTGCAGTGAAAAACTTAAAGTCAGGCAATCCTATGAACGAAGAGACAACCCTTGGACCAATGGCAAGAAAAGATTTAGCAGATGAATTACAAAAGCAAATCACCAATTCAATTGAACAAGGTGCTCAACTAATTTATGGCGGAAACCAAGAGGGTTGTCATCACGAGGCAACTGTCCTGGGGGATGTTAAACCAGGAATGGCCGCTTTCGATGAAGAAAGTTTTGGGCCCTTGGCCGCTATGATAAAAGCAGATTCTATCGAGCATGCGTTTGAACTTTCAGAGCGATCTAAGTTTGGTTTAGGTGTAACAGTTTGTACGGAAAATGTTGAATTGGCCTTGAGTCATGTCGACAAAGTAAGTGACGGTGCTTATTTTATCAATGAATTGGTAAAATCAGATCCAAGACTACCATTTGGTGGAACAAAAATTTCGGGCTACGGAAGAGAATTGTCTAAGGACGGAATAATGGAGTTTGTGAATCGCAAAACGGTTTATGTGAAGTAAATCAAAAGAAGCATTAAGATACGATGTGGTGTTTTATTCATAGATATTGCTAATGTAAAATTATTCATTAATAGGTAATCCTATCTATTTTATAAAATTCAGTTGATTAGAAATACCAACTGAATAAAAAGAAAACTGTTTTAGTTATTTTTGAAATTTAATTCACTTTTTACAATTCTAAAATCCAGCGTATGTCAGCTTCCTCCCAAAAAGCAAATCAAATTTTAAAAGTTCATACTTTCGAAGCCCTTGCCACTACTCCATTTCAAGGAGAAATCAATGCAATGTGCTGGGAACGCAATTTGTTGGGCAATTTTTCGGAAATTGTTGAGAAAATAGAATGCGAGGGAAATATGAAGGAAATAGATTTAGAAGAACTTCGTGCGTTAAATTTAAGTAAGGAGGCCAATTTAGCACGTGAGGTTCTCCTTACTGACTTTGAGAACTTAAAAAAATTTGGCGCAGCTCCCATTCTCAACTTAATTAAAAATTATGAGCGCGACGATTCCTTCCCAATTTTCCCAACTGATGTCTATTCTTTTCATGTCGACCGCTCCCCTATTCCATCACAAACATTTCTTTGCACTTATTACGGCGAACCGAGCGATATTTTGCCCAACCATGAAGGAATCCAAAAAGTACTCGTTCCAGAAATTCGAAAAGAACTCAAAAAGATATACGCTGGACCTGATGAAGGATTTGAAGAGTTCTTAAGTGAATACTTCTTTGATCTACATTATCAAGCTCTGCCTAAGGCCAATATCACAAGTTTAGGCAAAGGAAATCTATGGAAATTGGCCATCGATCATCCTGATAATCCTGTTTTACCATGCTTGCACAGAGCGCCGGTGGAAAAGGATGGCGAAGCTAGATTGATGATTATTTGTTAAAAAAAGCATTTTAAAAAACTGATTATCCGCCATCCCAGCAGTTATTCATGGTGAATAGAAGAAGATAAAAATCCAACACTAAATTCTCCTTAAGCTTTTAATTTTGCCAGTTTAAATCGTAATAAGGATTAACCTCGGTCGTCCTATTAACATGTCGTCTTCTGGTGCTCATAAAGTTAAGTAAATTAGATTTTTAACAGAAAGTGTCCATTTAAATAACATTGAAATCAAATAGACAATCATTTAGCTTCAATTAAGATCATAGATTATAAAACTAGCCAGAATAAATCCATTAGAACTAAATGTAAATACTGTTTAAGCATTGGGAATAATGGTTTTATAGTGAATTTGAATTGTTAAAAAGAACTTTTGTAAAAAGAAATATCAAATTCTTACAAATCCCCGAGAATAATGTGCGTATTTTTGCACACATTTTAATTTGAATCAATGAAACGTATTAATCAATACAAAAAACTCTTTAATATTGAATCGGAAATCGATTTAGCTGAATTGAAGAAAACTTATCGTTCTTTAGTAAAAGAATGGCACCCAGATAAATTTCAGGAAGAAGACGAAAAATCTGCTTTAGCGGAAGAAAAAAGTCGTGAAATTACTCAGGGTTATGAATTCTTGATCAGTATTGCTCCAGCTACTAAAGAAGCTAACTTAGTTGAATACGAACATATTCTTGATACATGTGGAATTGTAGATTTTCAGTGGAAAAATCAAGTGTTAGAGGTTGAGTTTACAAACGGGAGTACTTACGAATATTTTGGAGTTTCTAAACCATTATACATCAAATTTGTAAATGCAGACAAGCAATTCAGATTTGGTAAAAGAAAGATTTTTACAACATGCTTGTATAGAAAATCTAAAAAAGATGTTGAAATGGCGTAATTAGTTTACAAATTTCCTCGTTATTTAAGGTTGTTGATTTCTAATCAGCAACCTTTTTTTTGGTAGAAGCCGATCTAAATGCAATTAATAATTACAAAAAAATCCATTTCAAAGTATAATCCCAGTAGGAATTAAACTTTAAAATGGACTTAAATATTTTATTAAGAAAAAAACGACTAAGCCAATGCTACATTCACAGCATCCATACCTTTTCTACCTCTCACGATATCATAGGTTACCTTGTCGTTTTCTTTTATATCGAATGTAACATTGTTAATATGGAAGAAGTATTTTTCTCCTGAATTATTATCGTTAATAAATCCAAATCCTTTACTACTATCATAAAACGCAACCGTTCCAACGTTAACATCTGGCTCACCAGTATCTTCTTTCTTTGGAACACCAATAACGATGTCTTCTGCTTCTATTTCCTCAACTACCTTCTCTTGCTCTTCTGGCGGAGTATCTGTTAGGTTTCCATAAGCATCAACATAAGCAATCATGTCATCCAAAGATCCGCCTTGATTGTTGTCCTCATTACGAGACTCTCTCTTAGCCATTTTTTCTTTCTTCTTCTTTGCTTTTTTCTTTTCTTTTTCACGTTTACTAAACGATTCTTGCGATCTACCCATTTATATTTTTAAAATATTTTGTGCTTTCAGTTACTAAAAGCGTATTAGTTGTGCATGATAAAATATCTGCTTTGGTGTAACAAATCCAATGCTACAAAATTAAGCAATAATTCACGAAAAACGCAAATTATTGGTGTTATTTAATCTTTGCGTGAAAACAAATTAATTTTTAATCCATTCAATTATAGCGGCATCAGTTGGAAGCGTTTTTGAATAATAAACTTGTTCTACTTGTCCATTTGCACCGATTAAATATTTTTGGAAGTTCCATTTTACATCAGAGTCCATTTTTCCATTCATTTCTTTAGAAGTCAAATATCCATAAAGTGGTGCCATATCTTCATTTTTTACAGAAATCTTGGACATCATTGGAAATGTAACTCCGTAGTTCTTTTGACAAAATGCTGCAATCTCTTGATCACTTCCAGGTTCTTGCTTCAGAAAATCATTAGATGGAAAACCTAATATCACAAAATCGTCTCCGCCATAGGTCTCATATAATTCCTGTAATTGCTCGTACTGAGATGTGTATCCGCATTTTGATGCCGTATTCACAATCATCACTTTCTTGCCTTTAAACACTGATAAACTAATCATTTCACCATCAATTGTCTCAACTTCATAATCGTAAATTGTTTTGTTTTGAGCAAAGAGAAGACTTGTAACGGCTAAAAGTAATGTTAAAGTTATTGTTTTCATTTTCTGTTGTTTTTATGTTTTAAAAGTTCTGTTATCCATTATTACAATTCTGCAGCATATATGTTTTGCCTAAAGCCATATTCGGTGCTAAATGATTGGATGATTTTTAATTAAGCATTGGTTGAATTCGAGTAATTTATCGTTCTTCATTAGCGAACTGCAGCTCAACATGGACTTTCTACAACAAATTAAGAAGATAGAATAGGCAGGCTGACTAGCGATAGAATAATTCTACGGTGGTAGCTCCCTTTCCATATTTTCTGAAGTCAGCATCATAAAAATCGATTCCCTCTTTACCTTCTAGAAATTGACGAATCTCACTTTTCAACACACCCTCTCCCACTCCATGAATTACCACAAGCTTACGAATACTTTTTTCGCGTGCTTTTCTAAAGAAACGCTTAAATTCTAAAAGTTGGTGACTTAACAATTGTCCATTGCTTAAACCTCTTTCACTTTCCATTAATACATGGGTATGCAAATCAATTTCCCAGAAATCTTTATTTTTGGTTATATCCCCAAGATCATCGGAATAGCTTACTGTTTCTTCAATTACGTCATTAATGTCGAAATTACTGCTCAGAATATTACTTTGATCACCAATAATTGAGTTTAGATCCTCTTCCATAAACTCACGCTCAAAGCCGGTTTCGTCTTCAACGATAACAATTTGATCATTTTTGTAGGATTGAACTATTCCTCCTCCAACTTCTCTTAGGAAGCCAACTTTTTCACCTATTTTGAAACGCATTGATTATTGAATTGAATTCTATGGCAGTAATTGCATAAGTAGAAAGAATTATTCCTCCAGCCCAAAGGAAAAGCATAAACAGCTTAAACGCAATTGAGGCATCTTTCTTGGTTGGTGGGAACAAAACTCCATCCACTTGTTTGGCCACGATTTGATTGTACCTTTCCTCTTCATTGTACTCTTCTATTTCATTGAGTACTGGAGTATGTTCGATGATAATACGCTTAATTTTGGAATAGGTTTTATTGCTAATATCGTCATAATTTGACTCATATTCAATGTCGTCCTCTTTCATGTCCTTACGAATGAGGTACAATTTATTCTTGTTTTTTATACGCAGTCCTAGTAGAAGTCCGAAAATAATCATTAGCCAAGAATTAAAATATAAACCCACACCAGCAACGGCCAAGGAAGATATCGCGGTAAAAATCAACTGTGCATATTCATAATTATTGAAGAATAAAATTCGCATGAGCTGACCACCATCTAATGGGTCAATGGGAATAAGATTCATCACATTTAAAAGAATGAGAATAACTCCCAGTTGAATGTACAATGAGGAAGGTTCAGTCCAATTATACAGCAGCAAGAAAGCACCCAATAGAATACCAGGTAAAGGTCCCGCGATCACCATCAAGGAACTTTCAATTTGTGAGTATTCTTTTTTTCTTCCGGAAACCATAGCCCCCATGAACGGAATAAAAAGCATGTTCAATTCTTCGTAATTGAAAAGTTTCATCATTAAAAAATGGCCTAATTCATGAAACAACAAAACACCTAACAGTATAGCTATTAGATAGTAATCGTCCAATATCAAGGAAAAGGTTATGGCAAAAATAACCATAGAAAGAACAGTCACAGAAATGTGACCACCGCTCTTCCGTTTCATTAAAATCGGCTTTTGGGGATATTGTTGTTCAAAATTTTCCATCTCGTGTCAACAAAATTAAGTTAATTCCAGTTTATACACAAATTAAATATTATTTTCGTCTCCTATGATTCAAGCCAAAAACATAACAAAGGCATACGACCAAGTAAAAGTACTGAAAGGAATTGATATTTCAGTAAAAGAGGGAGAACTTATATCCATTGTAGGGTCTTCAGGAGCAGGTAAAACGACTTTACTCCAAATTTTAGGTACACTTGAGCGACCAGATCAAGGAACATATCAGGTGGGAGAAAAGTTTCCTTTTGAATTATCACAAAAACAATTGGCTCAATTTAGAAACGAATCTATTGGTTTTGTCTTCCAATTCCACCAATTATTGCCCGAATTTTCAGCGTTAGAAAACGCAATTCTACCCGCTTTGATTCGAGGAAAACAAAAGCAAGAAGCAGAAAAAAGGGCAAAAGAATTGTTTTCTTTTTTGAATTTAAAAAATAGAGATCACCACAAACCTTCCGCCCTTTCTGGAGGTGAACAACAAAGAGTAGCAGTTGCTCGTGCATTAATGAATTCTCCTAAGGTGATTTTAGCAGACGAACCATCAGGAAACTTGGACACAAAAAACTCCGAAGAACTGCATCAATTGTTCTTTAGTTTACGTGAAAATTTTGGTCAAACTTTCATAATTGTAACACACAATACGCAGCTCGCAGATATTTCTGACCGTAAATTAGAAATGGCAGATGGAAGATTCATTTAATCTAGATTTCAAGGAGATAAAAGATTTACTTAATGTAAAGGTAGAACAATTCAACACTGTTGATTTCATTAAAGACGACCCCGTTCTTCTGCCCCACCGATTTCGAAAAAAACAAGACATTGAAATCATTGGATTCATCGTTGCATTAATCGCTTGGGGAAAACGTAAGATGATTATCGACAATGGAAATAAGTTGATTGAAATCATGAATCACGGGCCTTATGATTATGTCATGAATTATGAAACAGGAATGCTTTCTGAAAAGGCTTTTGTTCACAGAACATTTAATACAGACGATTTAGATTTTGTTCTCCGTGCTTTAAAAAATTGCTATTCTCAGCATGAATCGCTAGAGTCTTGGTTTGAACTTAAACCTTCTGAATCTGGCGTTAAACAACGAATAATCAACTTCCGCAAAGCATTTTTTGAAACGTCACACCAACAAAGAAGCGAAAAACACATCGCTAATCCCGCAAAAGGTTCCGCAGCTAAAAGAATCAACATGTTCTTAAGATGGATGGTCAGAAAAGACGACAACGGTGTTGATTTTGGAATTTGGAACACAATTGGAATGAACGAACTCAACGTTCCTCTTGATGTTCACACCGGAAATGTTGCCCGAACACTTGGATTAATCACAAGAAAACAAGACGATTGGAAAGCCTTGGAGGAATTAATGGAGAATTTGAGGAAAATGGATGCAAATGATCCTTGTAAGTATGATTTTGCCTTGTTTGGATTGGGTGTTAGCGGGGAAATGAAATAGAACCAAAGTTCAGAGAAAGGATGCCGATAAAAATCGGCTTGGGAGAGTTTAGGAAAACTCCCTTGTCCTTTCATCATCCAAAATGATTAGCTTTTTGGCACTCTAAAAAGATCACGTGGAATGGTAATTCATTAAACTGCGGGTAAAATTCAAAATAAGGAACTAAATTAATAACAAGCTCATCTAAAACTAAATCATTTAAACCTGTATATTTAT
This sequence comes from Brumimicrobium oceani, assembly GCF_003143775.1. Lineage (GTDB taxonomy): Bacteria > Bacteroidota > Bacteroidia > Flavobacteriales_D > Crocinitomicaceae > Brumimicrobium > Brumimicrobium oceani. Next base: position 539,357 of record NZ_QFRJ01000001.1, read on the forward strand.
CTTTAAACTATTGATTATAGTTCTTTTATAAAACAACCTATTGCATTAATTTTACTACTGAACATTAAAAAACACTATTATGAAAAATTTACTATTATTAATTTTGGCTGTTATTTCTTTTTCTTTATTCGGTCAAAACAAATTAAAATCCTCTATTTTAGAAGAATTCAATGGATCCAATTGGTATACAACAGGAGGTGCAGACTTTGAATACGACAGCAATAATAACCTCATATCGATAACTTATTATTTGTGGAATGGATCTTTTTATCAAGTAAGTTCAATATTAACTTTCTCTTATAATGCTAACAATAAAATTACAGAGCAAATAGTAAAGGTTTGGGATAATACTGCCGACGTATTGGAGAATGTAGCGAAGTATGAAAGCAATTATAATGCTTCCGGTGAATTAATTGAGTTTATTACTTTTGAGGAAATAAATTCTGCTTGGAAGGAATTCAATAAGCAAGAAATTTCTTATCAGAATTCAAAAATTTCTAACATAGATTACAGTTTCAAAGATGCAAATCAATGGAACAATAATCGTAAATTAGTTCTTCAATACACAGGTAACAAAATTACTCAAGCAAAAATGTTAACGCTTAATGGTACTTCATTTTGGGAAGATAATTATAGACATATTTTGACTTACGATTCGAATGATAAAATTAGGGAAAACAAAATTGAGTATTATACTAATTCTGTTTGGACGGACTTTATAAACATCAGTTATGAATTAGATGCTAACTACAACCGCATTACGGAATACGTTGGAGATACTACGTCTGAACACTATAAAACAACTCATGACTATGACATGTCTGAACAAATGGCAAATTATGCACATCCCTTTATAAATAATCAACCAGATAGCTATTTGTTTCAAGACTTTGCACATGTGAATAAGGTTTTATCGAGTACTACTTATAATTATGACACATTAACTGGAAGTTATGAGGAAGACACAAGGGTTACACATAATTATAATGAACACCTTGTGCTGAGTGTAGACAATATTCAGCAAATTCAAAAAGTAAGCCTCTACCCCAACCCTGCCAATGATTTCATTCAGGTTAAAGGAATCACAAAACCCGAAAACGTTTCTGTTTACACTGTTTTAGGTGTAAAGGTTTTCGATTCTGTAATAAAAGAGAATGAAAAATTAGATATTCAAGGATTGAATAAGGGAATGTATTTATTGAAATTTGAAGATGGAAAAGCGCTGAAATTTTTAAAGAAATAACTATTTTTACTTGAGAAAAGCATTCATTTCTTCGGAATGGGTGCTTTTTTATTTTAATAAACTTATCCTGAAATCAGTTCTTGTCAAAGTCTTGAAATTCATGCCAAATCCAACAGAAATATCAATTATATATTTTAATTAATAACTATCTGAATTATCAATGCCTTAATCTCCCTTTATTTGGCTTTTTGATTTACTTTCGCATTTCCTAAAATCCCATGGATAGAAACATAATTAAATTGAAAATTAGCATGAAAAAAACTCTTATTTCAGTATTCATTTTTTCGCTCTCGTTTTCTTTGATGGCTCAAGAAAATACAAATAATTCAAATGTCATGGATTCATACAACGAATACACATCACAAACCATTACTTTAAAACCAGATTATGAAGGCGAAGTTACTGCAACTCTAATTTCTTCTAATGCTAATGCTGGAAACAGAAAAAGCGTTTTGTATGTTCATGGTTTTATAGATTATTTCTTTCATGGTCACATGGGGAAAGAGTTCAACGCGAATGAATTTGATTTTTATGCGTTAGACCTGAGAAAATATGGACGTTCTTTAATGGAACATCAGCATCCAAACTATTGTAAAAGCATTGAAGAATATTATGAAGAACTGACATTGGCTATTCGTCAAATTCATGAGACAAGTAACGGTGAAGTGATTTTATTGGCCCATTCTACAGGTGGATTAATTACTTCCAACTATATGAATTATGGTGAAGAGAAAGACTTAGTAAAGGCCCTTGTCCTTAATTCACCATTTTTTGATTTCAATATGTCCGCAATTGAAAAAGCAGCTGCTTTAACAGTTTCAAAACCAATTGGTGGACTTTTTAAATATTCCAAAATCGAAGGAGCCCTTTCTCCAGCTTATGCTGAAAGTATTCACAAGGACTATTATGGAGAATGGAGTTTTAATTTGGATTGGAAGCCTATCGAAGGGTTCCCCACTTATTTTAAATGGATTGGTGCAATTAGAAAAGGGCACAAAAACTTAAAGAAATCGGACATAAAATCCCCTGTTTTGGTCATGCATTCAAGCAGTTCAGAGAGAATTTCAAAATATTCTGAAAAGGCTACACATCAAGATATTGTGTTGGATATTGAAGACATTAAAAGAGTCGGTGAAAAATTAGGTTCACAGGTAACTTTACTCGAAATTGAAGATGGTTTACATGATTTATTTCTATCCAAAGAACCTGTCCGAAATAAGGCTTTCCAGGAAATGTTTGATTGGTTAAACAAGCTGGAATCTTCAGAATAGTTGAAATTATTGCAGGAAATACAGTTGCATAAAAAAGTGCGCTACCTTTTGATAGCGCACTTTTCATATATTCTGAATTGCAACTCCAGTTATAAAGTCGTTACCATTTCCAATATTAAACCTCAAATTTCCTTGACTACCAAATGTTTGGTCTATCGTTCCATCAGTATTCAAACGAGCAATTCCCATTTCAAAAATCTGACTCGAAGACAAAACAAGACCACCTTGAATGATTTTTCCATCATTTTGAATCTCTATTTCTTCAATAAATGAAGAAGCCCCAGCAAAAGTGGTGATTGCCCAACCTGAAACTCCAAAACTATTGTCAATTGTTCCATCTGTTTCTAATCGTAAAACTGCAAACTCATCGTCATAATACCCCGCCAACAAGATTTTTCCATTGTCTTGGATCCTGAGAGATTGTGTAACTGCACTCCCTGAATTTGAGATCAATTGAACACCTTGATTTCCAAAAGTTGAATCAAATGAACCATCTGAATTTATTCTAATAGCAGCAAATTCTCCTTTTACATCGTTCCAAGTATAGGCAGACATCACAATTTTACCATCATTTTGAAGCGCAATATCAGTTGCAAAAGACTTCGCATTTCCAATTGGAATAACCAAAGTTCCGTTGTTTGCAAAAGAATTATCCAAACTTCCATCAGTATTATACCTGGCAACAGTTGCTTTGTATGTCGAAGGCTCACCTGCTCTTCCACAAACCAAGATTTTCCCATCATTCTGAACTATCGTAGCATTGGAAAAGTTGTAAGTTCCATTAATAACAGTGGTCACAAAGCCATTCTGTCCAAAAGTGGGATCAAGAACACCAGATTGTGAATGCACAAAAAATGTGGCGAAAAGACCTAAAATTAATACAGAAATTTGTTTCATAATTCTTTACTTTTTTTTTGATTTTTCACAAATTTAGAAAATGGAGATTGAGATACTAGATGCAAATGAGAAAACATTGACAACTGACTTCTGCTAGGAATCCAATAATCTCCGTTTTAAATGTATTGTAATTCTGTATAGAACTCGAAAAGTTCAACTTAAAAACACCAATAAAAATTTATATGCCAAACAATTAAATGAATGTTGTAATTTTAAAAACAAAGAATTTACCAATCTACATTAGGCTTTATTAACACTTAAACCTCGCTAAAACCCTCCATTTAGCTTGACTTAAGACATATAAGTTGCTATATTAAGTGCGTAGAAAAATGTACATAAAACAATAACGGGAGATTTTCTCCACTCAAATAAAATACAATGAAAAAAATAAATTATTTACTACAAATTAGTTTAGTAACACTTTTAATGTTAGGCTTTACAAAGGCAACACATGCACAAGACCCTATTCCAAAAGATGGATTTGTTGAACACAATGACGGAAATAGACCTTCTTTGTATGTCAATCTAGACCCAGAGCCGAAACCTTTAAAAAAAGCTTGGAAGTCGTTTTTAAAAGATAATTATGACTTTAAAATTAAGGGAATCGGTTTTTTATCGAATAAGGATTTACTTTACAAAGAGGATGTAATTATTGAAAAACTGTCTTCTAAAAGAATGAATTTTTATACCCAGATTGTAGAAAACGAAGTGGGTTCAGAAATGAAAGTGTTTGCCTCATTTGGTTATGACATTTATATAAGCAAAACTGAAACACCTGAGGAATACAAGACTATGAAAAGGATGCTTAGCGAATTTTTGAATTCCTATCTTCCAGATTATTACAAAGACCAGGTCAAAGACACTGAAAAAAAAGTGAAAGACTTAAGCAAAGATGTTAAAGGGCTAAACAAGGATATTTCAAAAAATAATAAAGAAATAGAGAACTTAAATGAGGAACTTGAAGAACTGACAAAAGAAGCAGCAGAAAAAGAAGAAGCACTTGAAAAAGCCAGTATAAAGCTAGAAGAAAGACAAAATAAATTGACCAGGATAAAGAAAGCATTGAAGAATTAAGAAATCAACATAATTCTCAAAAATAAAGGAGCATTCATTTTTTAGTGGAGGCTTTTTTAGTAAAATGCTTTCTGTAAGTTACTGATGGTGCAGTTCATTTAGAACCGATAAAGTGTATGCTTTCAGGAATTTAAAAATCTAAAAATAATATCCTTAGGGTTTCCACCTGAAAATTATCTGAATTGCTACCTTTGACAAACATGGAGAACATCACAAATAGAGCATTAATCAGTCGGCTATTCAGGTCAGCAGAAGAACAATTAGAAAGCGCCCAACTTACTGGGGAAAATTGGTCGGAATCCTACCAAGCAGTTCAGCATTTAACCGTTCCAGAGAAAATGGTTTATATCATCGTGAAAATGAATCAAGCCGTTACAAATGGAGGTTTTTCACAGTTTTACGATTCTTCCTTAGGGATATTTACTCCTGAAATAATTCATGTTCTCAATGAAATAAAAGCTCATAAAACTGCTGAAATAGCCTCCACTACACTCGATATTGTTAATCTTATTGGATTGGTTGACGATTCCTACAAGGCTTTTGTTTTTAATATTCAACTTTCCGAAAAACAGCGAATGGAGCTCTACACCTGTGATATTCGATATGATCAATTGCATGACACTGAAAATTTAGAAGATTTAATGGGAAGTTATTTAGCGTCTGTACGGAAACACATCGAAATTTAAAATATTTCTTTTTGCGATAGTTCCCTTTATTTTTAATTGCCTGATGCTAAGGCATCACCTCATAAAAATAAATTCAACTCTCATCAAAAATAATCTATTTTATAAAATTCGTCTGTTTCCGACCAACCACTATTTACAAATGCTGATAAAATCATAAAAAAAGTGAAGGGAAGATTGCAAATGAGAAATTTTGAGCATCTTTAACTAAACCTCAAGTTGTTAAAGCGCATTAAACTGAAACAACTCGCATAACTAAAAACAAACATTATGAAAAAGATTCTCGTCATTTCCCTTTTGGTCATTGCTGCCCTCATCATTGGAGTGCTTACTTTTATTGTGGGTGCAATCAAATTTTTTATCGGTGGAATTTCACTTGGAGCGCTGATTGTTGTTACCCTAATACTTTGGCTGGCTTGGAAAGTTAGTGATTAAACCCTGTTTAAACATCCTTTAAATTGTCCTTCGATCAAATAAATCTTCAGGTAAACTGTTACAATTGTTACTCGCTTGTAATTGTTAACAAAGTAATTTTAGACATTAAAAATTCGGTATGAAAGAAAGACTACTTAATAATTGGACATTTATCCGCGCAATTTATGTAATCATGGGAAGCTTAATCATTGTACAGACTGCCATGAGTCGTGAATGGATTGGAGTGCTATTTGGTGGCTATTTTGCTGCAATGGGATTGTTTGCTTTTGGTTGCGCTTCAGGAAATTGTTTTGGAGGTAACTGTTCTACGGACCTCAATAAAAGTCAAGACCAATCAATTGATGATGTTGAATTTGAGGAAGTCCAGATAAAAAACTAGTCAAATAAAAACCTCTCTCTGAACTTTGTTTCGGCACAAACGTTTGAATCTAATATTAAAATCATTCTATGTATAGACGTTGAAACACAAAAGCAATGAAAAAAGTTAAACTTAAACATGTTGATGATACTGCACTTTGCATTCAACGAAAAAAAGTAGGACGAGGCTATCAATTTATTGACGAAAATCACGAAAAAATTACCAATAAGAAAATCTTAAAGAGATTGAAAGGGCTTGTTATTCCGCCAATGTGGGATGAAGTTATGATTTGCAAATTTGATGACGGCCATGTTCAAGCCATTGGTCGAGATGCCAAAGGAAGAAAGCAATACATTTATCATTCCTTATGGGAAAAGCTAAAGCAAGAAGAGAAGTTTAATCGCATTGAGGAATTTGCCCGTCATCTGCCTAAAATAAGAAAGACTTGCTATCAAAACATTGAGCTGGAAGAATGGACAAAAGATAAGATTTTGGCTTTATTAGTACTTATTTTGGATGAATACGGAATTCGAATTGGGAATCAATATTATGCCCAGAAAAATGAAACTTATGGACTTACTACACTTCGCAGGAAACACTTAACGATAAATCAATCAGAGTTGATCTTTCAATACAAAGGGAAAAGCAATAAGGAAAGAGAAGTAAGCATTGATGATGAGGGTCTTATTAAAATGATTAAAAAAAGTGCAGAATTGCCCGGATATGAGATTTTCAGATACAAAGATGAATCTGGGAGTTTTCAAAATATAGACAGCAGTGACGTTAATGATTTCATAAGCGAAATTATAGGTACTAATTTTTCAAGTAAAGACTTTAGAACATGGGTTGCTACAAGACTTGCAGTGGAACTTTACCCACAAGCAATTGAACAAAGTAGTCAATTTCCAAGAAAGAAATTTAGCAACATCCTCATTAAAATGGTTGCAGAAGAATTGGGCAATACCCCAACCGTTTGTAAAGATTATTATGTTCATCCAAAAATTTTTAAATCAGTAGACAAACAAGTTATTCCTCTCGAAAATCCTTTTAAAGAGCCTAAGGAAGATTATGAATTATCGGCATCTGAACAACTGATTTTAAGCATAATAAAAGATTGATTAAGTTCTAACCTTTGACTACATTCTATTTTTATCTTCAATTGGAATAAGACCACTAAGCAATCTTTTGTTTTAGGGTTAACAAGATGAGCCGTTTGCTAAAAGGTTTTATTCAGAACACTTATCGACAGGATCAAGTTTTCTAACTAAAAAAGGCCTTTTTGAAAATTCTTAGATTTTATTTTAAGAAGGATCGGTTATAATTTAAATGCCTATCCGATACTTTACCAGTAAATATGTCTAAGCCAACCATAATGTGATTCAGCGGTAAACTAACAAGATCCTTCGCAAATTTCTATTTCCAAGCAGTTGAAAAAAGAAATTTGCGAAGGATGATATTAAGCTAGAGTCATACTTCAAGTGAGAGGGGAAAAGCAAAAGCGCTAGAGCGCTTTTGCTTTTCCCCTCTCACTTGCTTACCAGCGCCTACAACTGTCATCCTTCCAGGGTTGAAAATCTTAATTTTCAACCCTGGGAGGATCTGGCCCAGTTAATAGAGAGTACTTTTTATTGTAGTAAATTAAATAGCTGGTACAGTTCCCGATAAGCATTATAATTTATTCCTGTTCATTATCTGAAGACAATGTTTTAATTCTCTGTATAAAATTTTAAATTTCGAAGAGAAGAAAATTGGCTTTTACAATCTGCGACTTAAAAGGCCAGCCTCTCCAATATACAAAAAACAACTATTTCCGAAAAGGCATTAAATAAAAAAGCCTCCGTCACTGTTAACATGATCGAAGGCTTTTTATTTAGTGCTTGGTCTGAAACAGACGATTTTTACAAATTGTATAGATTTTGAGAATTATTTTATTTTTATTTCTTTAGGAGATGCCTTAGCATCAGCCGACAAGAAAAAAGATAAAATAAACTCAAAAGATTCAATTTTAAATTTGTTGTGTTTCCGACCAAGCACTATTTTAGAAATTTACAAATTTACCACTTTGGAACACTTCCTGGAGTCCAATTTGCTCCCATTCCTTCAAGTTTAGATTCTATCGTTGAGATATCATCTTCAATAAGATTTGTCAATTCGTCCATAACCGATTGCAACTCCTCTTTAGCAATTTCATAACCTACTTTCTCAGTATTTGTAGCTTGTCCAGTTGAGGCAAATCTAGCATAAGCCACTGCACTCACTCGGTTGTTGATAGAGACTTGTGTTGGTGGTACTTCTTCTCCACTCGCTTTCGCTTTTACACCTTCCATTTTAAATCGCAGCTCTTCCACTTGTTTCGCTATTTCTCTCGCCTTTGCAACTTCCTTTGTTGGAATCTCTTCCATATTGTACATCGTTTGCAACATTGAAGCGACTTTTTTCTGTGATTCTTTGATAGAACTGTTCAAAGCTGAAGAAACCCTTACCATATTCGTAACTTTTTGATCAAAATCAGCCAGTTCTTTTCTCTCGGCAGCAGTTAAATCATCTTCAAATAACTTCTCCACTAAAAAAGAAACTGGTGCTACCAAATCGGTGAGTGAATCGTTGTTCCACAATTGCATGCTTACAGAATATTTTCCTGGCATCGCTGGCCATCCTGCCTTGCTTTCCGCTGCTGGATTAAATTTGTCTGTAATGATTGGTCTAGGAGAAGGAAGTCTTAAATCCCAGACAATTTCTCCCATTCCTTTGCTCGCTTTTTTGGTCAAGGTTCTCACCGCGTTCCCTTCTGCATCTCTAATCGTGAAAATCAAATGAGCTCCCTCCTCGAGTTTTTCAAGTTCAACATCCCTCCAAGAAGGTTGAGGAATAAACTCACCGTTCTTAAACAACTTCTTCTCTTTCTCCTGCCTTTGGACTTTAGAAGATTTAGGAGCTTCTTTTAAATAATAGCGAATGTGCGCTCCGTATTCAGGATTCTCAGCAAAATAATAAGTCGAGCCTTGATTGTTTCTGCTGCTCGTTTGAACAAACATTTTCGCATCCTTGATTGGGAAAATATGCGCTTCATTTTCTTCAATTAAATTTTGAGATAATATTCTCAATGGAGAGTAATCATCTAGGACATAAAATCCTCTTCCAAAAGTAGCCAAAACCAAATCATTTTCTCTTTCTTGTAACGCAAGGTCTCTTACTGCAATAGTTGGAACTCCAGACTTCAATTGAGTCCAATTTTCACCACCATCCAACGACGTAAAAACACCAAACTCTGTTCCTACAAACAATAAATCAGCGTCTTTATGATCTTGCTGAATCGTATGAACTGTTTGATTAATTGGTAAAACTGAAGATATTGATTTCCAAGTTTTTCCTTTATCCGAACTTTTGAAAATATAAGGCTTAAAGTCATCCATTTTTCTATTGTCGAAAGTAACATAAACCACGTTTTCGTCGAATTTGTCTGCTTGAATATCGCTGATGTAAGTGTACTCTGGAACGCCTAAATCTTTTGCTTTTACTTGCCTCCAATTTGCGCCATCATCTTCAGTGATTGAAATCACACCATCATCCGAACCTGCATAAATTAAACCTGCTTTAATTCTAGATTCGTCCAAGGCTACCAATGTTCCCCAAAGTGAAGTTGAAACATGTTTTTTCACTGCATCAATACTCCAGTATTTGTCCATTATTTTCAATTCGTCCCGATTTTTTTGAGCGGTTAAATCTTCACTGATAACCTCCCAAGTGTTTCCTCTGTCTGTACTCTTGAAAACCTTATTTGCTGCAGCATAAAGCGTTTTACTATCGTTTGGACTAATAAACAAAGGCGTATTCCAGTTCCATTTGTAGCTTTCTTCTCCTTTTCTTTCCCTTGGTTTAATGTTCACTTTTTCGCCTGTGGTTTTATTATAGCGGTACATATTTCCATATTGATATTCCGAATAAACAATGTTTGGATCTTCTGGATCGATGGCTTGCCAAAATCCGTCTCCACCTAGCGTAACAATCCATTCGTCACTAGTAACTCCTTTGGATGAAGTATTTTGAGATGGACCGCCAGTGCTGTTGTTATCTTGCGTTCCACCGTAAACATTATAGAAAGGCTCTGCATTATCAACTGCGAGACGATAAAATTGTGTTACCGGTAAATTTTCTTTGAAATCCCAATTTGCGCCGTGGTCAAATGTTTCATAGATACCTCCATCTGAACCAATGATAATGTGATCGGTATTCTTTGGGTTGATCCATATCGCATGGTCGTCAACGTGTTTATTATTGTTTCCTAATCTTTTCCAAGTTTTACCAGCATCCTCTGTGTAATGCGTGAAAGTTTCCACTGAATACACCTTATCTACATCCACCGGATCACAAGTGATTTCGTTGTAGTACTGACCGCTGCTGTGGTGTCCGCTCATTCTTTCCCATGATTCTCCTTTATTTAAAGAACGATAAAAACCTCCTTTTCCTTCGGCAGCTTCAATAATGAGGTAGACTACATTCGGGTCAACAGGTGAAACTGCAATTCCCATTCCACCTAAATGAACAGTTGGTAAGCCTTTTTTAATTTCTCTCCAATTTTCTCCACCATCTGTACTTTTGTAAACAGAAGATTCTGGCCCACCATTAATTTTTCCATAATGATGTCTTCTCCTTTGTTCCGTCGTTGCGTAAAGTATATCGGGATTTGAAGGATCCATTACGATATTATTCACTCCTGTATTTTCGCTGATTTCTAGAACTTTGTTCCAGTTTTCGCCACCATCTTTTGACTTATAGAGTCCACGGTCGCCTCCTAATCCCCAAACAGAACCTTCACAAGCAACAAGCACCACATCAGAGTTTCTTGGATCGATCACGATTCCGCCAATTTGACGAGAATCTTTTAATCCCATATTTTTGAATGATTCTCCACCATCGATAGATTTATATACTCCATCTCCGTATCCCAGAGCTCTTTGGTGATTGTTTTCACCTGTTCCAACCCAAATTACGTTCGTGTTATTGGGATCCATCTCCACCACTCCAATTGAATAAGTTCCGTAGTTTTCAAAAATAGGCTTCCAAGTAATTCCATTGTTTTGTGTTTTCCATAGATTTCCACTGGCCACACCCACATAATATTCCGAGGGATTCTCTGGGTTGAACGCAAAATCTCCAATTCGACCAGAACACCAAGCTGGACCTAAACTTCTGAATTTTAGACTAGAGACCGCTTTCTCTAAATTACTTTTCTCTTTTTTCTCCTCTTCCCCCTTATTTTTCTTTTGGGCATATACTGTTTCTGCTGAAAAAAACAGGATCAGCACTCCCATTAATAAAGATATCCTCATATTTCTAGTTTTATATTTGGAACATTAAAGTTAAAATAAATCCAGAATAATTTTAGTTCAGGGTCTAAAGTTCACGACTTTTGTCACAAATTTCAACACAAAGTTCTCCTGTCTGCCTTCTAGATAAAAACAGAACTTCGATTTTTAAAACTTAATCTTCTTTCCTTTGTTTTATAATTTAATTCAAAGAGAAATGGGGAGTCAATTAATTTCAGTAATTTTAATTCTAGTTATGAGTGGTGGAACAATTAATATTTTCAATTTTTCTGAAGAAGCGCCTATTAAAAATTGGCGAATTGTCAATGATGGCGTAATGGGAGGACTTTCTCAAAGTTCAATTGAGATGACTAAAGAAAATCATGGTATTTTCTCTGGCAGTGTTTCCTTAGAGAACAATGGAGGTTTTGCTTCGGTTCAATTGCCAACAGATATAGATCTAGAAAAATCTAACTCCAAAGTCGTTTTAAGAATTAACGGTGATGGAAAGTCTTATCAATGCCGCTTGAAAGGATCGAGTAATCAAAGAGAATCTTATGTACAGGTCTTTGAAACCAATGGCGAGTGGCAGACCATTGAGCTTTTAATCAAGGATTTTTATCCACAATTTAGAGGCCGTAAATTGGATATCCCGAATTTCAATTTTGATAGAATTGAACAATTTAGCTTTTTAATTGCCAATGGAAAAGCAGAGGATTTTGAGTTGTTAATTGATTATATTGATATCTCATAAACAACAGTAAAAGGTTAAAATAATTGAAAAACAACATGACTCATCAACTTTCAAAACTTCCTGAATTGAACTTAAGAATAGCCAAGTGAATTCAATTGGCACTAAATATGATTTATTGAATAAGAAGTGCTAAATTTCCCTTAAAAAAATTACAATTATCCATGAAGAATATTTTTCTATTTCTATTAATATCATTTTTCATCTCCTCCTGTGCTGCTCAGAAAGTGCAAAGCAGTGCTTACAACACGATGTTGAAATCGATGCTTAAAAATGATGTACCTGAATTAACGGTAGACCAAGCCGATAGTATAAAACAAACAAATTCAAAGGTGATTTTCATTGATACACGTGAAAAGAATGAATATAACGTCAGCCACATCAAAGACGCCGTTTGGGTGGGTTATGATGATTTTAAAATTTCCAGAGTTCAAGAGATAGAAAAAGACACTAAAATTATTGCGTATTGTTCTGTTGGAGCGAGAAGTGAAAATGTAACACGACAACTCATCGAAGCCGGCTATACTGATGTTAGCAACATGTACGGAAGTATTTTTGAATGGGTAAACGAAGGAAAACCTGTGTATAATTTAGAAGGAGAAGAAACCATGAAAGTTCACGCTTATTCGAAAACGTGGGGAGTTTGGTTGAAAAAAGGGGAAAAGGTTTTTGATTAGAGAGAAATTTTCTAAGCTAAACGAAGACCACGAGCTACAAGCTCGCGGTAGCTTCGTTTAGCTTAGAAGTTGTACGTAGAAAAATTCTAGTCTTATTTAACAACCTAATAGGATAGTACATTTTCTAAAATTCGTATTTTTTAATTTTCAATTCGTAATTGACTCCCTATTCTACCCAACAAATACAAATTATGCTCTACCACCAAAACATCATTCTCAACTGCAAGTTTTTCTAAAATTCCTAACAATAAATCTATATCTGAATAATGCAAACCTATACTCGGTTCGTCGAGAATAAATAACTCGTTTTTAGGATTTTCATCAAGCCAATTCAGTAAGAGTAAACGCTGTTTTTCTCCTGACGATAAGGATTGAACGGTTTGCTGTAAAGAAAGATGACCTAAACCGATTTCTCTGAGTTGCTCAAGGAATCTTACTGTTTTAGAGGAGATTTTGTACTCTGAAAACCAATTTTGAATCTCTGAAAGGTTAAATTCTAGCACGTCGGCAATGTTTTTCGATTTTATTCGATATTCTAAAATGTGATTTTGATAGCGTTTCCCTTCACATTCCTCACATTTTTCAATCGCATTTGCTGCAATGTCTAAACTCGTTTCAATGAAACCTTTTCCTTTGCAAATTGGACATTGACTAGATTTCGTTTTATAGGAAAAGTCTTTGGCTTTTAACTTTGTTTCTTTTGCGAAGATTTTCGTGATTTCATTCAAAATTCCCAGATAATCTACCAATAAAGTGGCTGAGTGCGTTCTTAGTTTCTTCGATTCGAAGTAATGAACTCCTGCGTACTTTTTAGGCAATTGAAATTGTTCACAATTTACTGGCTTCCCTGCTTCTATGCTTGGTATTAAGATTTCCTTGACCAAAGTCGTTTTTCCTACGCCCGACTTTCCGGTGATGGCTGTTATTCCACCCACTGGAATATCCAATTGCTCTTTTTGAAGTGAATGTTTGGCTAAATTAGCTATCGAAATATGTTCTTTTGAAGGTGCTAATTCAACAGAAGCTATTTCATTTCTCAAGAAAGGATGACACTCTTTTTCTTTGAGTAAGCCTTCTGGTGGACCTTGATATGTTATTGCTCCTCCGTACTTTCCGGAATTCGGACCTAATTCCACAAGGTAATCGGCAGACAGCATGATTTCTTTGTTGTGTTCGATGACAATTACGGTATTTCCTTTCGCAACCAGCTCTTGTAGAATGCCAATCAAATCTGGAATATTGTCGTTGGATAATCCCGCAGAAGGTTCATCGAGTAAATAGGTAATTCCTTTGAGTGGATTATTCAATTGTTTAATCAGCTCCACACGTTGATTCTCACCTCCTGAAAGCGTTGCCGATTTTCGTGTCAATTGTAGGTGGTCAATGTGTAACTGCTCTGCTCTTTTAATCGTTTTCGAAATAAAAGGTTGAATTTGAGCGATTAATTTACCATCAATTTCATCGTTTTTGGAATTTGAAATGAGCCAATTTTGCAACTCTAAGAAATGCATAGATTTGATATCAAAAATAGATTTCCCCGCTAGTTTTACAGTCAATCTTTCTGGCTTTAATCCACTTCCTTGACAAACACTGCATTCTTTTTGTGAAAACAAGGAAAGTAGATTTTTCGTAAACTTATTCTTTCGGGTTAAGTAATATTCATTTTTCAAATAATTGAAGATTCCCTCCCACTTCATCGATAAAGCCTGACTTCCTTGATTGGTTTTCGTTTTATAATTCCAATTCGTTTCCCATATCTTTTCTCCTGTTCCCTTAAAAATAAGTTCTGTTTGTTGTTCGGAAAGTGCATTAAATGGCGTTTCAAGTGAGAAGTCATGTTGTGTTCCAATTTCTTTTAAAATCGCCATGTACTGACTCCCGGCATTTCCATAATAATCCAAAGCTTTATTGTGTTCGAACAATCCTTCAGAGACGCTTAAATTCGAATTCAAAACAATTTTATCGACGTCCGGCAATAATTCTTCGCCAATTCCTTCGCAAACGGCACACCTGCCCAATTCATGGTTATTCGAAAAATGACTTGCAGATAAATCTTCTCCTTCAAAAGTAGATTTTCGGGAGAAAGCAAAACGCAAAATTTGGTCAATTCCTGTTTGCTTAGCAATGTCTGAACGCTGAGAGTAGTTGGTTTGCTTCTGCGTGATGCAAATTGTGGGAGTTAATCCTGTGATGCTGTCTACATCGAATTGAAAAGCCGTTCCTACGCGAGATTGCTGATAACTCGAAAATTGCTTACTCATTTCCTGTAATCCGTAACCATGCAGGGTATCAATCACCAATGACGATTTACCTGAACCAGAAATTCCAGTTACTACGGTTAATTGATGCTTTGACAGGTCTAAATTAATGTCCTTTAAATGGTGAGTTCGCGCCCCTTTTATTGAAATTACTTCTTTATTCTGCTGAATTTCATCTTCAAATTCAATTGGATCAACTTTTAACGAATTATCAACTAAAAAATCACATTCAGATTGAAAAAGTTGATGATTTTCGAAGCAAATAATTCCTGCCGTACTGCTTTTTAATTGATGTAAAGCGGAAATTAATTGTTTGACATTCTGTTGATGTAGACCTATACTCGGTTCTTCAAGTATCAGAATGGTTTTTGGAGATTTCTTCGCAAAATGCTTCGTTAATTTCACACGTTGCGCTTCTCCTCCTGATAATGTGTTTGAAGGCTGACCTAATTTAATATAGTCCAATCCCAACTGAATCATTAAGGACAAGACATCTGTGATTTTCTTCTCCGTTGAAAAGAACGCAAAAGCTTCGTCGATACTTAAATTATAAATTTCTGAAATGTTCTTCTCGTTCCATTTTACTTGTAAAACCTCATTTTTAAAGCGTTTTCCATTACATGTTGGACATTTCTGATTGATATTCCCCAAAACACTCATCGAAAGTGTAATTACACCTGCTCCTTCGCACGTCTCGCATCGACCGACTTTATTGTTAAACGAAAACGCTCCTTTTGATAATTTCAATTCTTTTGCTGTGGCAGTTTTCGCTAATAAATCTCTTATTTTATCCGCAATTCCAGTGTATGTCGAGGGATTACTTCTCGGAGTTTTCCCAATGGGTTGATCAGAAACAGTGATATTTTTCAAATCATTTTTATCGCAGAATTCTTCAATTATATGAATCGATTGAGCTGTTTTTCGGGTAATTACAGTCAGTTTTTTAAGTGAAGGTTGAAAAGAAGTCTCTAACTCGACTTTTGGCGAATGAATTGCCGGAATTTTACTTTCTTTCAAAGCATTTAAAGTCGGACTATTTAACTCCTTGGCGTTTAGAAAGTTGTTTACCAAACCATTGAAAACCACTTCTCCTCCATTGATTCCCGATTCAGGTCCTAATTCAATGATCCAATCTGCAGATTTTATAAAATCCAAATCATGTTCGACTACCATCACGGTATTTCCTCTCAAAATCAAACGATTAAAAATATGCAATAAGTATTTTTGATAAGCTTCTGAAAGTCCAATGGATGGCTCGTCAAAAACATACAGAATCCCCTGTAAATTAGTGTTTACCTGATTGATCAACTTGATTCTTTGTGCATCACCCGATGAAATTTCGAAACTTTCTGTACTCAACTTGTATTCACTCATTCCCAAGCGAATCAAGTCATACAATTGAACTCTAATTTTATCTACAAGTACTTTTTCTCCATCGTTTAAATTTTGAATTTCAAGCTTTTCATATAGTTCAACCAATGGGAAATTCATCCAAGCATCGAAATTAAAGCCTTGCCATTTAAATTTTAGCTGTTCCGCTTTTATTCTGGCACCTTGACAACTTGGACACAACCTGGAGCTTACAAATTTCAGAATATTAACATTGCGATCGCGTTTCAGAATGTCTTGCATAATGGGAAGAACACCTTTATAGAAACCTTCTTCTCTTGGTTTCGCTTTAAATCCTGTCCACCTTAAGCGAGATTCCAAACTGTGCTTTCCATAGAAAACTTTAATCTTTTCACTTCCATTTAAAACCACATCTTTTTGTTCTTCAGAAAGGTTTTTCCATGGAATATCTACACTGAAACCATGCGCTTTACACAACTTATCCAATTCTTCAACTGTTACTTGAGAGTAAACAATATAACCATTTGGCAAAGTGGTGACTAGCGCTCCTTCTCGAAGAGTTAATTCTTCATCTCCAACAAGTTTATTTAAGTCGATATATTCTTCTTGACCAATTCCATTGCATACTTCACAAGCACCCCTCGGATGATTAAAAGAGAACAAAGATTTACTCATTTTATGTTCCGCAGAATAACGCGCAAACAAGATTCTAAAAACGTCAGTCAATTCAGAAAGCGTTCCAAAAGTTGTATTTGTAGATTGAAACCGTTTGGACTGTTCCACCTTAATTACCGGAGGAAGATCTTTAATTTCATCCACTTCGGCAGTTGGAATTGCCAAACCATTTTGTTGATTATAAGCTGGCAAACTCTCCAAAAAGTAACGATAACCTTCATTCGCAATAACGCCCATAGCCAAAGAAGATTTCCCCGAACCAGATAATCCTGTCACCACGATCAATTGATTTTCAGGAATTTCTAAACTGATGTTTTTTAGGTTGTTTTGATGAGCATTGATGATTTTCATGAAGGACTTTTCTTTTTTGAATTGGAAAAGTTTAAATATAGGGATTTTGAGGTGGCGACCAAGAGGAAAAGGGTTGTATTTTGTGTCAAGTCTACCAGAAGCTGCGCTAAATTTTGTGGTAGCATGGGGGGTAAATAGTCTGTACTGTGATTGTTTTGATTTTTAGGATTACTTTGATTTTGAAACTCTTAGTTTTAGAAGTTTTCAACCCAAGGCCACGAGAAGCTGCGCTAAATCTCGCGGCAGCTTGGGGAGTTTTGGATTGTATTGTTAAAATTTACTCAAATAAGATAGTTTGGGAATTATGATTCTAGAAGGAGGTTTATGTTTGGAGACCCAAGGCCACGAGAAGCTGTGCTGAATCTTGGGGGAGCTTGGGGGAATAAAATTGTCTGTACTGTGATTGTTTTGATTTTTAGGATTACTTTGATTTTGAAGTTCTTTGTTTTTGAAGTTTGGGTAAAGAAATCAAGAGGAGTTTTGGATTGTATTGTTAAGGTTTACTCAATTGGGACTACTTGGGGATTATGGTTCTTAAAAGAGGTTTATGTATGGAAACCCAAGGCCACGAGAAGCTTCGCTAATTTTCGTGGCAGCTTGGGAGTATCTTAAGGTGTATGCCGAAGCGAAAGTGTACTCAGAAGATTATGAATTATCTACAGAAAGCATTGAAAATACAATTAAAGAAATAATAGAACCGTAGATATATAAATTAGTTAATATAAAGTAAGTTATGTACTTCAATTTAGATATTTCTAAAGTTTCATAAGCCTTTAACACTGATAAATACTTAGATTTATACTCGTAGTAATAATGGTGTAGACCTAATACTAAACCTACCAATATATATATCAATAGTTTATTGCTAAAAAAGTTCAAAAACAAATTTTGTCCAATTATAAAATCAGTAAATAAAATTATGCTGTAAAAAAAACATACAAAACTTAAAGTCATTGTCAAAGTAACATTAAAAGGGATAATGTTTTTTTTAAACGTAAAGCTCCCCCAAATTCTTTGGAAATACTTATATTCAATGACGTACATTATGTTATACGTTCTTTTCAAAAGCAAAAACAAATTAATCATCATTTACAGACTTTAAAATAAATATTGGCTCAGGTAAAACTACTTTCAAAAATACATGAGGTAAAAATTGCCATCAACCATTTGTCTAATTATTTTATTCATTATATGTTGTTTTGAATAGTTGAAATTACTATCTCGTTTTTTCACTTCCGTTTAGGTAATACCTAAGTTATATATTTTAGTCAAAGAATACGATGTAAGTGTTACTTATGGACCTTTGGTACATTATCGGGGTAATAGATAAGATTCTCTAATGAAAGCCTTTTAATCCAATCAAATAACTTTTCATTTTCAAATAAAAGCTTTGAATCCCCACCAAAAGAAAACTGTTTTTTATTATTCATCAAAAGTAACATTACGATTTTATCGTGGCTAAATACTTCTATTACTAATCTTGTATCCATATAATCTTTCATATAGACCAAATCATTGAATTCAATATTAGTAAATTGCTCAAGAATTAACAAAGAGTCCTTTATAATACATAAATAAACAAATTCTTTGTCAAAATGCTTTACATCATACTCATCCAAATATATGATTGGGTCAACGATATTCAAAGGAATATAAGTAATTTTGATACTGTCTAATTTAAGACAAATATTCTGCCCAAAAGTATTAAAACTAATAACAAATAAAATTAAACACAATGTTTTCATGATATGATTATTAAACAGTATTATAAGTAACTTGGATTTCTTCATTTAGTTGATTCCAGAACTTCATTTTGATAACTTCCTTCCTATAGAATTTCACCATTTTTATAAGTATTTAAAACCTTACTTTTTTGCTCTTTTAGACCTGCCAGATGGAATAGTTAAAGCAAAATCTAGCAGTAGTATGGATTCATCTTGTGATTGACTGAATCAAAACGAATTATTTCTTAAAGATAGAAATCTTTTTAAAATCTAACCACCACTAGGTTATAATTCAATTGCGTGTTCTGTGAAGAAGTATGGCAGTGTTCTTCTACCTCCCAACTTGAGGTCGCAAATTGCGACTTCAAGTATTCCCATTCTTTTTCATTAAGCTGGAACCTAAAATCTTCTGGAAAACGCATGTCGTTGCGTTTAACTTGTTCATTCAAACGTTTTGTTTCTACTTGATAAAGTTCCGCTAAATCGCTATCCAACATTACTTTTACTTCTCTTATCACAAAGATTTTACTTGCAATTATTTCTTCCGGTAAATTCAATTCAGTTTCTTTTAGATATTTGAAATGGAATAAAACCTTGTCAATTTAAATTATAAACATTAGTTTTAACTATGTCAAGAACATTAATAGTAATAACAATCTTTATACACTCATTTATTATTTTTGGTCAGAATAATTATGATTTATTCGGTCCTGATGAAACTGATGAGTTTAGAGGTACATTTTATTCTAATTTTTTTGGAGCAAATATTCAATCCGTTTCAACATCTTTAAATACCTATTATGCTACAAGAAAGTATGAAGGAAAAAAACTGAACAAACCAGTACGATATTATTTACATGGAGAGCTTTCCAACGAATTATGTGGTGTTAAATTTAAGTATGAATTAATTGAAACGGAAGAGCCTAAAAATCTTAAGTTAGTAAAAAAATACCATTTACATGTGCTAAACTTCAGTGAATACGAAGATTATTTTCAGATTGACTCTTTCAATTATTATATGAAAGTTGACTCAATTGAGGCTTTTGAAGACTTAGTTAATCTAGATATCCAAATATCTTCAAAAGATAAGGAGAATGAGATAGGAATTTATTTTCATTCGAAATCTGGTGATTACTATATTAAATCCGAAAGATACTGTGTTCGAGTAAAAACTAAGGTCAAATTCCGTTTAAAAGGAAAAGGAAAACTGTTTTTAAGAAGATATAATTATGATATTGATAAAAGCGAACTTTGTAAGGAATTATTGGAGTACATTAACTTTGTTGATGAACCTTACGATATTGATTATGGAAATGTAACAGCACCGGATGTTAATCGGTATGATTTATATGAGTTGGAATAATTCTGATTTTATAGGTCTAAAGCACTACTAAATTCAACTCCAAAATCACTATATCCTAAATTAAACTCACTAATTCAAACCTTTAAATCACCCTCTACCCCAATAAATCTATATCTTTACACAAAAAAAACACAGTGAATTTTACAAACAAAGAACTAATCATTTTCGATTTTGATGGAACGCTTATTAATAGTATTCCCGATTTGACATCTGCTTTAAATGTGATGTTGGCGCATTATAATTTGACCACCCTAACCATTGAGCAAGTCACTCCTTTCATTGGAAACGGAGCAAAACCGCTTGTTAAAAGAGCACTAGAAGCTTCCTTGCAAAGTGAAAACTTAGGCGTAATTGATTTTAATGAAGCTTTCGATGTTTATTTATCGGCGTATACAGAAATAACTTGTAAAGATACTTTCTTGTATCCTGGCGTGAAAAGCACTCTGGAATACCTAAATGAAAAAGGCTACAAACTAGCAATTTGCACCAATAAACCTTTTGAATTTATAGCGCCCATTTTAGAAACCCTTCAAATTAAAGGGCTCTTTAAAAAATGGATTGGAGAAAATTCTTTGCCTCAAAAAAAACCAAATGAACTCCCGCTTGTTCATTTAGCTAAGGAACTAGATTCAACAATTGAAAAAACGGTTATGGTCGGAGATTCCAAAAACGATATCCTTGCTGCACAAAACGCCAAAATGGAAAGTATTGGTGTAAGCTACGGATATAATTATTTCGAGGATATTTCTGATTACAACCCAACAGTAGTTGTTGATAATTTTGAGGATTTACAAAGCTATTTTTAAAATGAACAAAATTTACAATGTAGGTGTAATTGGTGGAGGAGTTTCGGGTGTTGTAACATCCTTGGAACTTGGTAAATATGGAATCGATAATGTACTTTTCGAACAAGAAAATAGTGTTGTCAATGGTCCGCCTTTCTGCCATTTGCACGCGGGGGGAAATCTTTATCCTGATATTTCAGATGAACAATGCCGAATTTTAATGAAGCAATCCATTGAAATGGCGCGTTTATTTCCGCAATCTATCGACGAAAGGCCTACTTTTATTAGCATTCCGAAGTCACAGAAATACAGCGTAGAAAATATTCAGAGCCGGTTGGATATGTTGGTGGACTATTATAAGTCGTTAATCGCTGAAGACTCACGCAATGAAATACTTGGCAATCCAGATGAATATTACAAAACCTACACAGAAGAAGATTTGAAGCGTTTATCTGGAAACGAAAGTGTTAAAAATCCAAGTACACCAGATCAATGGCTCACCAATGCCATTAGTCTTGTAGACTATACTCAGCTCAAAACGCCAATTATTATCGTTCAGGAGTATGGATGGAACATGTTTAGACTGGGAGCTCAAGCACAATTGGCCTTGGAAAAAGCAGAAAATTGTACGCTTAAAACAAATACCCAAGTTACAGAAGTAAAAGACTTCCGCAATCAGAACTTAGACTACAATTGGGAAATTCATACAGAAACTGAAGTTTACAAAGTCAAGTACTTGGTGAATTCATGTGGATTTGAAACTGGGAAAATTGATGATTCCCTTCACATAAAATCAGATAGATTAATCGAGTTTAAAGCGGCCTATGTATCCAAATGGCAACCCATTGATGGATTGATTCCTGAACTCATATTCCATGGCGAGCGCGGAACTCCTGGAGGAATGGTACAACTGACTCCTTATTGTCAGGATTATTATCAAATTCATGGAATGACAGAGCAAATTACTCTTTTTAAAGGAGGGTTGATCAAATCTAAGGAAGACAAAGCGCAACCACAATTCAACGATGACATTGACAACAAACTCTTCAGAGGATGGAAAAAGGCCGATATTGACTCCAGAACTGAAAGTGCTATTGAAGGCGTATCAAAATACCTTCCTGCTTTTAAATCGGCCACAGTTGGAGGTCCGCCTCTTTTCGGAGCACAGCAAATTCCCGGTGATGATGCCACTTTGAGGGTTGGAGAAGTGAGTTTTCCCGACACCACCTATGCAAGAAGCGAAATTGTGAAGGCTTCCTCTGCTTTGACTGTTGCCAATCAAATTATAGATAAAATTCAAGAGGAGAAAATTATTTCTGTCATCGAAAACAGATCAACAGATAACGCCATTCTTGATTCCATTCGTAAGAAAGAAATCGATGTTTTGGCAGCAGAACTCACCCAAGAGCGAGGTTACCCTCAAGCGTTATCCAGACTATTAATAGATCGTAGAGAAGCTGATGTAACAAAAGAACATCAGCCAGAATTAGAATTACAACTGCATTAAAAACTCAAATACGAGCTGCATTAATCTTAGCCTAAGCCTTTTTATTTTTTGGGGCTGCCTCATTCAATTCTTTAACAGGAATAACACCATTAAAAAAGTGTGCCTAAAGAATTGAATGGGTCGGGTTATCCGCTATATCTCTGACTTAAGCGTCAGAGGATGCCGCTGCTACCCCTCAGCCGAAGTTTGCTGTTGAGAAAATGTTCTCCTTCCAATTCTAAATTTAATTCTTGTCAGGAACTCTACCAGCAGTTCAATAAATTACAGGAACAAGCTTTAAACTCGCATAATGTAAAAGCCAATTTTCTTCCCTACGCAGAAAATTACGGGAATAAACCGTAACTAATTCCTCGAAAAATAAATCACTAAGATTTTTTAATTCTCCAAAGAATGACAAGGTGAATAGTTCTTGGAGCAAAAAACAGTGTTTGATTCCAACTGATCCTTAATTAGTGTCTGGACGGAAACACATCAAAATTAAAAATATTTCTTTTTGCGAAAGTTCCCTTTATTTTTAATCGCCTGATGCTAAGGCATCACCTCATAAAAATAAATTCAACTCTCATCAAAAATAATCTATTTTATAAAATCCGTCTGTTTCCGACCAACCACTAATTAGTGGTAGTATTGTGAAAACACTTAGCTGTGCAATAAATTAAATGTGAAAAATACGCAGCAATAAGCAATTAAGTTGATATTTGTACTAAAATGTGCAGAACATTATCTCTCAAAAAACTACGCCATGAAATTTGTAATAATACTTCTTTTATTCACTTCTACCCTAGCCTCCCATGCTCAAAACAAGGTTCAGCTTGAACAGATCCAGACTTTGGGAAGACATAATTTGATTCCCATGTTTGGCGAACCTTATATTGAGAGAGGTTCAGAATACATTGAGGCTGATAATGAGTTTCTTGGAACGATAGACAGCGATTTTGATTCTCGCACTACTGCTGCTGCAAAATTTGTGCATTTAGGATTTGATTATTTTTATAAATTAGATTTAAGAACTGCAATGAAAAGATTTAATCAAGCTTGGTTAATTGACTCAGAAAATGCAGGTTCATTTTTTGGTTTTTGGCTTGTGCACAATGTTTTAGACAACGATTCTGTTCTGAGTAATTATTTTGACCTTGCTTCTATTCAGCACAATCACGATTTTAATGCAGAGAAGTATTACAAACTAGGCAAAGATCTAGACAAAGAGAAGTACTATGAAAACCTTGCTTTGCATTATGCCTGTAGTTCGTTTCCAGAATTCGGCAAAGCAGATAAAGCCCTTCAAAGTTGTTTAACATTGTTAGACCTAGATCAAAAGGACACCTTAGCACTACAAAACCTGGTATATGTGCATAGGGAAATGCAAGAATGGGACAAAGCCTTGAGCGTTCTCAGACAAAGTCTACAATACCGAAAAGATGTGGCGTTCGTTTATAATGACATCGCATGGACTTTTCAAGAAATGAATAAGCTGGATTCCGCTGAAGCAAACTATTTAAAAGCCATAGGCAAAAGTGAGATAAATTACTTTATGCCAAGGATTAACTACTGCGTTTTGATGGAAATGGTGAATAAATGCAGTGATGCAATTCCCGTGATTGAGAACTGCATTAATGCTATTCCAAAAGAAGGTTTTTTTCACTTTATGAAAGGTCGACTCCTGTTGTGTTCAAACCAAGAGAACGAAGCAATAAAGGCATTAAAGAAAGCAAAAAAGCTGGGTAGTGAAGAAGCTGCAATTCTATTGTTGGAAATAAAAAACTAGCGTAAAATAGGCCTACAACCATTCCGATCGCTTTCTTAAATTGGGTTCACAATAAAACCAATCTTTGTTCGTTTTCAAATTTAACCCTATATTAACATTCAGGTGGTGACTTTTGCTCTGAACTCACTTAAAAAATTTAAAAAATGAAAAGAATAAACTGCTTACTTCTTCTTTCCTTGATTTCATCGTCTTTAATCTCTTTTGGTCAAGAAAGCCCTGAGACACCCGTTAAAAGAATCAAAATTTCAGATTTCATACTCTACAGCGGATTATCATTTGAACGCACGAATCTTGGTTCGTTTAATGATTTTAGAGAATTAGCTCCAGAATCAGAATTATTACAAAATGATATGTCGCTGATAAATCAAAATCAGGGCTACTCCTATTTGAGTAATGGAAGTTTTTCTGTGTTATTAGGAATACAATTCAGCGATAAAAACAAAACAAGGTACAAAGTTAATCCGCTCCTCAGACTGGGACTCACCTACTCATCCGGTTCGCGTTTAAGCACTTATAACTATGGAGAAGAACGCACTCCATTCGATACCTTAACATCCTCAGAAACTGGAAATGAAACTTACATTGATTCTGTATATGCCGAGCGTTATTCCATGAATTACAATTCAGAACAGATTTTACTCAATGCCTCATTAATCTTTAGAACAGACCATGAAGCAAGATGGTCTTTATTCAGTGGAATCGGTTTTACTGCTGGAGTTTCTATAAATTCATCAACCGGCATACATTATTTTTCTGAAGATTGGAAAGAAGAGCAAAGCACTAATGAGTTTTCTGTAAACAATCAACCGCGAGACATAAACATAATAGATGACGAATATGAAAATTTTGAGAACAAAACAAATTATGGATTTTCAGCCTATATTCCTATTGGTGTTGATTTTAGAATAGGAAACAAAAAAGAGTTTTGGAAAAAAGCACACTTGTTTTATGAGGTTCAGCCTACTTTAAATGTGTACACCATTCCAGAGCTAGGAACATTCAACAGTGTAAACTTCCGACATGGAATTGGAGTTAGAATTAATTTTAATTAAAATGTCTTTTGAATTTATAAAAACCTTAAATGTAAAGCACTTCATGTTTAAAAGAAACCTTCGAAAATGGCTCAAAAAGGGCTGTTTTCGAAGATTTTTTATGAAAATAAATGTTTATCCGGAAGTTTACCAGCTGTTTAAAAAAGTACTCTCTTTTAACTTGGCAAGATCCTTCCATAGTTGAAAATCATAATTTACAACTATGGTCAGGATGACACTTGTGGGCGTTGAGAGGCAAGCGAGAGGAAGAAAGCAAAAGCGCTAGAGCGCTTTTGCTTTCTTCCTCTCGCTTGAAATATGACCTTCCCCAATGTCATCCTGATGTGAATTTCTTTTTTCAACTGATTGTAAATAGAAATTTGCGAAGGATTTTGTCAGTTAACCGCTTAATCACATTATTGATAGATTAGATATATTTACTCCTAAGTATCGGGTAAGCATTTAGAATAATTAAAACTCAGAATAAATACATGGAAAATGTAATAGCCCGTTTCAATTTTCATAAATCCTTCCATCAGCTATTAAAGTTTCATCAGACCTCAAATAATCAACAAGAATGCAATCATTTTTTAGTATTTTGTGAGTTCATTACTATATCCAAATAAAAACTTGAAAAACACGATTGCTTTCATACTTGTTCTGCTGATTAGCTTTTCTCTAGCTTCTCAAACCGCTACGAATTTAACCCATCTTGAAACTCCAACTTTAGACGAAACATCTGGATTACTTTTCTACAACAATAAGCTCATTAGCTTTAATGATAGCGGAAATGAAGCTGAACTGTATGAGATCGACATTATTTCTGGAGCAATTGTTAGAACCATTATCATTAACAATGCTACGAATATTGATTGGGAAGATATCGCCCAAGACTCAAGCTACATCTACATTGGAGATTTTGGTAATAATGCCGGAAATAGAACCAATTTAAAGATTCATAGAATTTCAAAAGAAGATTTCGATGAAATGGATAATTCTGCCACAGCTGAAACTATCTCTTTTTCTTATCTCGATCAAATTGATTTTACTCCGCAGTACAACAATACAAATTGGGATGCTGAAGGAATGATTGTTTACAAAGGAAGGCTAATGATTTTTTCTAAAAACTGGACAGATAATACGGTCAATGTTTATTCTATTCCCAAAACGATTGGTAGTCATATCGCTGAATTCGAAAGTAGTTTCAATACAAATGGTTTAATTACCGGAGCAGATATTTCTCCCGATGAAAGTCAAATTTATCTTTGCGGATACAGTACAACTCAAGCTCCATTCCTATACACTATAAATGACATTCCAGTACAAAGTTTTGATATTTTCTCTGGAAAAATCTCCGATAAAATTGCGAACATAACTCCTTATGGAAATCAAATCGAAGGAATCGCTGTTTATGACACCACCCCTACACTGTCATTCTTGTATCTTTCAAATGAAAAACTTTCCACCTCTAATGGAACAAATCCAATTGTTTTTCCTGCGAAATTATGGTCAATAGAAGTAGAAAAAACACCATTGAATCTAACTTCAAATAACATTGAGAATTCAATTAACATTCATCCAAATCCTCTTAATACACATTTAAAGCTGAGTACAATAGTTGAGAAAGTGATTATTTATGATGCTTTTGGAAATGTAATTTCTAAACATTTCTCTGTTGATGAAATTCAATTAAACATGCTTAAAAAAGGAGTTTATTTTGCACATATCTATCACAATGATGTCATTCAGATTAAAAAATTGATAAAGAATTAACGCTCATACAAGATTCTCCCTTTTCTGCGATTCCTTTACCTGAAACACCAACCATCACAAAAATCCATTGATTTTCTGCAATAAACAGAAACTAGAAATTGTTCTTTCAAAATGAAATGAATTTGTATTTTCAACATTTTGAGTTTCTCAGAGATCTGAATCAAAATTCTGATAACTGTTACTATTTTCAATCTTATTTTTACTAAATTAGCGAAAGTGTCAGCAAACGGCAGCAAGAAATCATAGAATATAAAACCAACAATATGAAAGAAGAAGAAAAGAAAAAACTTACCTCAGTTTCAGGAAGACCAATAGCAGAAAATCAGAATGTTAAAACTGCTGGTAAAAGAGGACCAATGCTGATAGAAGATTATTGGTATTTGGAAAAATTAGCGCATTTTGATAGAGAGGTTATTCCAGAAAGAAGAATGCATGCCAAGGGTTCTGGTGCTTTCGGAACTTTTACAGTAACTCACGACATTACGAAATATACAAAAGCCAAAATTTTCTCTGAAATTGGTAAGAAAACAGAAATGTTTGCTCGTTTCTCTACAGTGGCTGGAGAAAGAGGTGCTGCTGATGCGGAAAGAGACATCAGAGGATTTGCTCTGAAATTTTATACCGAAGAAGGAAACTGGGATTTAGCAGGGAACAATACACCTGTCTTCTTTTTAAAAGATCCTTATAAATTCCCAGATTTAAATAAAGCGGTAAAACGTGATCCAAAAACAAATTTAAGGTGTCCAAATCACAATTGGGATTATTGGTCATTGCTTCCAGAGGCTTTGCATCAGGTAACAATTACGATGAGTGATAGAGGAATTCCAAAGTCTTACAGACACATGAATGGGTATGGAAGTCATACTTTTAGCTTTTTGGATGAAAACAATAAAAGAAGCTGGGTTAAATTCCATTTCAAAACTGCGCAAGGAATTGAAAACATTACCGATCAAGAAGCTGAAGCACTTGTTGGAAAAGACAGAGAAAGTAACCAACGTGATTTATTTGAAGCCATTGAGCAAGGAAATTTCCCAAAATGGCACTTGAAAGTTCAAATTATGCCAGAGGAAGACGCCAAAGATTATAGATTTAATCCTTTTGATTTAACGAAAGTTTGGCCACATTCTGATTATCCTTTACACGATGTTGGTGAGTTTGAATTGAACAGAAACCCAGAAAACTATTTCGCGGATGTTGAACAAGCTGCATTTAATCCGGCAAACGTTGTTCCTGGAATTGGTTTTTCGCCAGACAGAATGCTACAAGGTCGGTTGTTCTCTTATGGAGACGCTCAACGTTACAGATTAGGTGTAAATCATTACCAAATCCCAGTAAACAAGCCGCAATGCCCATTCCATAATCCACACAGAGATGGAGCAATGCGCGTTGATGGAAACGAAGGTTCAACAATTCATTACGAACCCAACAGCTACGGACAATGGTCTGAAAGTAAGCAATTTGCTGAACCTGCTTCACCGCTAGAAGGAGATGCTTTCCACTACGATCACCGAGAAGATGATGATTATTACACACAACCTGGAAATTTATTCAGAATTATGTCGCCAGAACAGCAACAAGTTTTGTTTGAAAATACAGCTAGGAATATTACAAGTGCTGAAGAATTCATCCAAAAAAGACACATTGGAAATTGCTACAAAGCAGATCCAGCTTATGGAGAAGGCGTAGCTAAAGCCCTAAATATCGATATTAAAGATGTTGATGTGAGTTAGATTTTAAAACTTATGTTTTTTAAACTCCGTTCAGTTTTGGACGGAGTTTTTTTTATTGATCCAACAAAAAAAAGGGTGGAATCAAACTTCTCTACTAGATTCGTTTAATTCCACCCCACTCAAGGAACAGTTTTCTTGAATTATTAAAACTTATAATTGTTCCTCAAAACCTTTTATATTTTACGATTCAATAAGCGCACTACTCTTTTTTGCTTTCTTATTGAATAAATAGATTTTCAATTGCAATAAAACAAGCATTGCAGCAAATGCCACCAAAGTAATCAAAGTCAACATTCCTATTTCTGATTGAATAGACGACATATCACCACCATAAAAGGCTACTTTTCTAAATCCTTCTAGGAATTGTGTCAATGGAATAAACTGCGCAATATTTGTAATCGCTGCAGGAATTGCCATTGTTGGCCAAGTAAATCCACTCAAAATAAATGCTGGAGTAGAAATTACCATCAATAATTCAGTTGCTTTTAATTGATTTGGTATTGCAATCGAAAACAACATCCCAATTGCCATCGATGCTAAAGTTAACAAGGCAGCTAAGGCCATCATTGGTACATTAAATATCGAAACATCCGCATTAAAGAAAGGCAAGAAAAAGCTAATTCCGAACCACATAATTGGTAACATTAATAAAAACGGCGTTGCTTTTAAGAATATGTGGTACAATGAGTTCTTACTGTAACTCACTAGTTTTCCAAAATACCCATCTTCAAAATCTCGTGCAAAAACCAAAGCCATCGCTAAAAAGATGATTTGTTGCATTATTCCAGCCAGTAAACCAGGCAACATAAAAGTGACGTAGTTTCCAGTAGAATTGTACAATTTATTAAAGTTAATCTTGAAACTTTCGTAAGAAGTCATTGCTTGATCTGTATGCATTCCTTGTTTTTTCAAGCCTTCTATCTCTATTCCTGCGTTCAGCGTCATCAAAACAGATTGAATGTTTTTACTCGCCGTATTGGCATTCAATATATTCGCCATGTTTAAATCTACATGAACTTCTGGACGTTTTTTCTGTAATAATTGTGCTTCAAAATCACTAGGTAATGTTATAACAGCAGCGTATTGTTCAGTTGGCATTTCTGCAATGATGTTTCCAGCAGAAAAACGAACGTCTTTAACCAATAAGCCTTCGTTGTCGTGAAAAGCATCGATGAATTTATCAGACATCGGACTCCTGTCTTGATCAACGATAACAATTGGTAAATCCACTACTTTGGCTTGTTGGTAAACATATCCAAACAAGAACCCGTAAAGTACTGGCGCTCCAAAGAAAATGGCCATTAAAACACTGTTTGAAAAAATACGCTTAAACTCTATTCGGAGTAATTCTATGAATTTTTTCATGGCTTTTATTGTTTAATCAAAACTGTACTGTTTAAGTAAAATGATTGCTCATCCACTTTTCCAACAGGAACAATTTTTAGTTCATAAATAGACTCATCCAATTCATACAAAGGCGCTGTACTTGTGATGTCAGCATAATGTGCCAATTGTTTTATCGCAACAACCTTCCCTTTGTAATCTTCTTTTGTGTAAGGATTTGTCAACGTTAATTCTTGATTTACTTTAAAATCGTAAATCTTAGATTCAGGAATAGTAAAACGAAAATATACACTGCTTCTTTTGTAAGCGTTAAACATTGTATATCCAGGTGTCAACAACTCCCCTTCTTTTAAACTGATTGTTTCAATCGACATATCGGCTGGCGCAATCAAGTATTTTTCATTCGATGCAACTGTAACTTCTTCTTTTGCTCCTAAAGCACGATCTAATTGACCTTTTGCTTGACTAATTTGCTCAGAACGTGCACCTTTTTTTACTTCTTGTTGCTTGGCTTCAACGGCATCAACTTGAGCTTTAGCCATCGCTAATTTCATTTTCACTTCGTCAAATTGTTGTTGACTCACCAAAGAATCTTGGTACATTCCCTCCAAGCGATTAAAAGATTCTTGTGCGAAATCTAACTGTGCTTGTGCAGATTTTAGTTTTTGATCTACTTGACTCAATTGCTCAGTTGTTGCTCCGTTAAACGCCATATCCAATTGACCTTCAGCAGCCATTATTGCTCCTTCGGCTTGCATCATTTTGGCTAAAACTTCTGGTACATCAATGAATGCCAATGTATCGCCTTTCATTACTTGTTGTCCTTCTTCAACATATATTTTAGCAACTCTACCCGCCAATTTTCCGCTTACAGCAATAGTTTCAAATTTTACTTTCCCTCTGTTTGGCGTAATTTTATCCTTGGTTGAACATGAGCTAGCGCTAAATATAACGATGCTGCTCATGATGATTATTTTAATTGTTTTCATTTTTTCTCTCTTTAATGGTTATGATTAATAGTTTAAAACTCCTTTTGCATGAAGCAATTCTGTGTTTGCTTTTCGTTGATTAAAAACAGCCTCTTGATATTTGAAATTGGTCTTTTCTAAGGCTGTTAAAGCATCTAAAACATCATTGATTGACGCCAAATTACTTTTGTATTGCTTGTTCACCATATCGTAAGTGTCCTGAGCCAATTCTACCTCCTTCTCAACTATTTTAAGCGACTGAATTTTAGATTCATAATTCAATTGTGCATTAATTACACTTAATGCAATCATTTCCTCGGCTTCCTCAATTCTTTCGCGGTATTTTAAACTTTCAAGTTCTGTTTTCTTTGCTTTTATGCGAGATTGATTTCCGTCGAATATATTCCACTTTACACCTACGCCAACATACCATTTCGGATCTAGAAGCGATAATCCTTCATCTAAAAATTCATAATGTCCTTTCAGCGCTACTTTAGGAATAAAATTACTTTTCTCCATTTTCGACTTGTAAAGTGTTGCTTGTTCTGCTGCCTCTAGCGCTTTGATTTCGTTTCTCTTTTCAAGTTCGGACTTGTTACTAATTCCGCTCATTTGAAGTTTTGGAGTCATCAATTTCAAGCGTTCTTTGTCTTCCCCTGTCAATTGATGTAATTGTTCAATTAATAGAATCTTGTTGTGCTGAAAATCAAGCTTCTTACCTTCTAGTTGTTGTTGCGCTAATTCAACTTTTTTTCTGCCAATCGGAGTAGCCAAACCGTTCTGAATTGCTTTTTTCACGAAGTTATCTTGCTCCATTAAATACTCTTCAGAAGTGACCAACACCTTTTCAGAGGCATTTACCAAAGCCAATTGATCGTAAGCTGTAATAATTTGAATTGCGATTTTATCTTTTTCAGCCAATCCTAAATAATTCAAAGAAGAAGCCTTATGTTTACTCGCTTTTATTGCATTTGTAGCCTCCATTCCGCTAAATAAAACCCAATCCACATCAACAGAAGATTTTAAAATGTTTTTGTCCTGCAGATTTGGAGCGTCTCTTAATTCAATTCCTTCTGGAAATGGCATATTAAATGGCAATCCAACAGCTTCTTTGATCAATAACTTTTGGGTTGACATTAAAAGTTCTTGTGTTTCCTGATCGAATGTTAAGTCGTCATTTAAACGTGTAAAACTTCCGTTCAAAGTTACCTTAGGAATAAAAGTAGATTTAGCTAATCGCTGATCTAACGCTGCTTGCTCCTCATTAATGTCGTTGATTTTTACCGTTTGACTTTTGTTTAGTCCTTTGCTGATCAGTTCTTGGAGATAAGGATCCAAATCTTGTGAAAAGCCAGAAAACGAAACAAGCCCAATAAAAGGAACAAGCACTAGGCTTTTTAATAATTGATTTACTTGCATTGTTTTAGTTTTAATAATTCAATGCAAATATCTAGAGATAGAATACCTATTCCTTTGACATAAATCAAAAACTAAAAACCACTAAAATTTTTAACAGATTTTGTATCCCTAACCTCTCCCTAAAAACTCTCCCTAGAAACCTCTCCCCGCGCTTAAGCGCCAAAGCGCTTTAACGTCTTATCCGACTTAAAGTTTCCTGTGTCATTCCAAGATAAGAAGCAATATGTCCAAGTGCCACACGGTGAGAAATATCAGGAAATTCTTCTAACATATATTCGTAACGTTCTTTTGCCGTTTGAAACTGTATTGCGTTGAGTTTATTCACCACTTTGGTTAACATTTCAATAGAAACCTGTCTACCAAAGTGTTCCATTTTGTGGTATTTAGAAAACAACTCATCCATTTTACTTTTCGAAATCGAATACACTACAGAATCTTCTATAATTTCTAAATAATAAAGGCTAGGCGTTTGTTGAAAAAAACTGTCTACGCTAGACATAAACTTTCCCGACCCAAAAAACCATTGCGTTACCTCCTTACCATCTTTTTTTAAAAAATAACTTCTCCCAATTCCACTCTCTATAAAATAGAGCGTTTTACATATCTCACCTTGCTCAATTAGCATTGTGTTTTTAGAAAACTTCTTCTTTTCGAAACAAGATAAAATATCTCCCAATTCTGCTGAATCAAATGGAACAATGGAAGTTAGGAAGTCAGAAATGTTCATAAAATGATAAGATTATAGAGATTAAAAAGAAAAGCCTCAAATATAGTAAAAGCCAATGAAAACATGTGAATTATTGATTTTTTGCAGTTTTAGATAAAAAACAATTAGGCATTCTCCTAAATAACATAAAAACAAGCCATGATAATTTAAGTCTATCCCTGGCTATTCACATTAAAGAAAAAATAATAGCGCTTATACCTTGTTCAGATGTCTCAAATCAAACTCCGGCTTGGCACCTTGAATAGTTGAGAAGAAATTTATAAACTTCTTAATGTCCGCCTCTTCGTTTCCGGAAGGATAAATAGGATCTCCCACCACCACTTCTCTATTTTTAAAATCAAAACCGATTAAAACAATTGGAATGTTTGCTGTTTTTGCAATGTGGTAAAAGCCTGTTTTAAGTTTATCTACTCGTTTTCGCGTTCCTTCGGGAGAAACACCTACAAAAAAACGTTCATTTTCTTCATAATATTTGGCTACCTGCTCCACTACTCCAAGCTTTGCTTTTCTATCGACTGGAATTCCTCCCATATTTTTTAGAATCTTACCAAATGGACCTTCAAACAACTCTTTCTTGCCCATAAATTTGGCATCTTTTATTCCCATTTTTGATCGGGCCGCAAAGCCCACAAGAATATCTACCCAACTGGTATGTGGTGCAATAACTAAAATTGCTTTTTTTAAATCAGCTGGGAGTGCACCTGCCATTTTCCAACTATAAATTTTCCAGTAAAGCTTTGAGAGTAGTGTTAACATGTTAGATTTTTATTTTCAACGTGGATCACAGCATTCGAGTTTGATGACGTGTAAATATATTACAATTCTGTTAAATCACACCTATTCTAAACAGGTATTATAGAATAGCTTTACTGAGTTTGAATTTTGGAAAAATAAATTCTGCTAAACCACAAACAAACCACTGAATTCTATTAATTTTGAAAGGATGAATTTTGTTTACCCAAATATCCTCTATTTACTGTTATTGCTAATCATCCCGATTATCATTCACTTGTTCAATTTTAGACGATACAAAAAGTTATATTTCTCCAGTTTACAGTTTATTAAAAAAGTTGAAAAAGAAACCAATGCAACAAAAAACTTAAGACATTATCTCGTTTTAGCTTGTCGAATGTTAGCTTTCGCAGCATTAATTTTGGCTTTTGCTCAACCTTACATTCCAACATCAACACAATCTAAATCTTACGAAAACCTTATCCCTATTTATTTGGATAACTCCTACTCAATGTCTGCTAAAGGAAGTAATGGTGATTTATTGAATCAAGCCAAAACCACAGTGCAACAAATTGCAGATGCTTATCCTAAAGGTCAGCGCTATATTTTAGTAAGCAATGCACTTGCGGGAACGGAACACAGAATAATTACTCGTTCTGAATTGGAAGATAAGTTGGCAGACATTAGTCTTTCCCCAATTTCTAGAAAAATCACAAATCCATTGGAGAGTATTAAAGAGTATTTAAGCTCAATTGCTTACTCAGGGAATTTGCATTATTATGTGATTTCTGATTTTCAAAATCAAGATTTACAAGATACAGATGCACGGATAGATACTACAGCGCAATATTCATTTCTTCAGCTTGAACCACAAATCAAACGTAATTTGTATATAGATTCTATATGGTTTGACCAGCCTTTTCAGCGTGTTAACATGAATAATTCACTGAATATTCGCGTTCACAATACAGGAAATGAGAAATTAACTAACATTGAGCTCCTCTTAAATGTTGGTGGAAATAGACGCCAATCACTGATTGATTTAGAACCGAATAACAACACTGTTGTTAAAATGAATTACACCGACAAATCTTCAGGAACAAAAGTAGGAACAGTAGAAGTTATAGACCAAAATTTATATTTCGACAACAGTTTTCACTTCGCTTACAATGTTGAAGAATCTATAAATGTCTTGGTCATAAACGATGAAAATTCAACTTCATTTCCAGCACTGGTATATGCCACAGATGATTTTTACACTGTTCAGGAAAGCCTCGTTGGACAATTAAAAAGTAATGAATTAAATGAGGCCAGTCTTATTGTATTGAATGAAATCAACGCTATTTCTTCAGGACTTCAAACTCAATTAAATCAACTAGCTGCCAATGGAGTACATATTTTAATCATTCCGTCTCCAAATTTTGAAGCAAAGTCTTACAATAATTTGATGAGCTCATTTCAACTACCACTATACCGCGAGACTTCCGCCCAAGAAATTAGAATTGGGAAAATTTCATCTGAGCTAAGTTTTTTCACAGGCATGTTCGATGAGAACGTAGACAATATCAGAATGCCACCATTAAAAAAATACATCAGCTCTTCCATTTATAATAATAGCAACTATAACTTATTGATTCAATACGAGAATGCTATGCCCCTTATGGTTGAACAAGCAAACGGGAAAAACGTCTACGCGCTCTACTCTGCCATTCATCCTGATTTCAATAATTTTGGTAAATCAGCATTGTTTTCATCTTTACTTTTAAGAGTCGGTGAAAGAAGTCAGGACCAATTGCCATTATCGCTAACAATTGGTTCATCTGATAGCTACAGAATGAGAATGCCCAAGAACAAAGAAAGCGCTGTACTTTTAAAGCAAGAGGAGATAGAATTTATTCCTGAAATGACTCAAAACACAGGATTTACATCAATTTCCGTGCGCAATGCCATTAATAATCAATCCATAAAAGATGGGGTCTACACGATTTTAAATGGTGAGCAAGAGCTCAGCAAGTTAGCTTTAAACTACAATCGTTATGAATCCGAAATGAATTACGCCACTGAAAATGAAATAACAAGCTTTTTTAAAAATTTAGATGTTAAAAATATAAACACAAAAGGAATTTCAACCCTTACAGATATTCAGCAATTAACACTTGAAAAACACAGTGAATTTTGGAGAATTCTCTTAATTTTGGCGCTAACGTTTTTTCTTTTAGAAATGCTCATACTCATCTTTTGGAAAGTATAAAATGAAGATATTACTTAAACAAGCAACTATTTTAGACAAGGCTTCTGCTTATTTCAATCAGCAAAAGGACATTCTAATTGTCGATGGAAAAATCTCCAAAATTGCAGATTCAATAAGGGATGAAGAAGCACAAGAAATTTCTAGTAATGAACTTTATGTATCCCAGAGTTGGGTAGATTTAAAAGCAGATTTCTGCGATCCCGGATTCGAATACAACGAAGATATTCAAACAGGTCTTGCAGCCGCCGCAGATGGAGGATTCGGACATGTTTTCGTTGTTCCTACCACATCGCCAATAGTAGACAGTAAAGGACAGGTCAATTACCTAAAGGCCGAGAGCGCTAAGCATATTTCTGATTTGTACCCGCTCGGTGCAATTACAAAATCTGCAAAAGGAGATAGTCTTGCAGAAATGTACGACATGTATAAGGTAGGAGTTCGTCTTTTTACTGATAACACCCATTTTATTTCTGCTGGAATTTTATTTAGAGCATTACTCTACGTTAAAAATTTCGGTGGGAAAATAATTTCCTTTCCGCAAAACGAATCCATAAGTGAAGGTGGTCAAGTAAACGAAGGAACAGCATCTTTAAAGACAGGATTAAAAGCTATTCCTGCAATTGGTGAACAAATTCAAGTACAAAGAGATTTAAGTTTATTGGAATATACGGATGGTGAATTACATTTCTCAGGTATATCTTCCGCAGCATCACTAAGATTAATTAAGGAAGCTAAAGCAAAAGGGGCTAAAGTAACTTGTGATGTTCACTTACATCAGTTGTTATTTACGGAACTAGATACTTTAGATTATGACACCAACCATAAAGTTTTCCCACCTTATCGCAGAGAAGAAGACAGAATTGCACTTTGGAATGGAATAAAAGATGGCACAGTTGATACTATTGTCTCAAACCATCAACCGAAAACTGTAGAGGAAAAAGATATTGAGTTTGATAATGCTGAATTTGGAAGCATTACTTTACAAACTTTTTATGCTTCTTTAGTTGACAAAAACCTAGCTGATCAAGCAGATTTTATTGATAAAATTTCGGTTCAACCACGAAAAATTGCTAATTTTAGTCTAGATACAAGCATAAAAGAAAATAATTTCGCTGATTTAACTCTTTTCGATCCCACAATAGAATGGGTGTTTGACAAGGAATCAAATCTTTCGAAAAGTGAAAACTCACCTTACTTTGGCAAAAATATGAAAGGTAAAGCTATCGGAATTATCAAAAACAATACACAAACATTTAACAACTAGATCACTTGGACAAGAAGAAAGACAATTTTCTGAAGGAATTTTTTAAAGAACGAAAAACAGTCGGTGCTATTCGCCCGAGCTCTAAGTCATTGGCCAACAAAATGTTGAAAAATGTTGACTTTAAAAATTCAAATGTAATTGTTGAATTTGGTCCGGGAACGGGGGTTTTCACAAGGCGCATCATTGAGGAAATGAACGCTGAAGCGAGTTTGTATGTTTTTGAGTTACATGGTCCATTTTTTGAAAAACTTATGGAACAGTATAAAAATGATAGCAGAGTAAAAGTGATTAATGATAGCGCTGCAAATGTGAGGAAATATTTGGAGGAAGACAATAAAGATTATGCTGATGTCATCATTTCATCTCTTCCACTTACTAACTTTGATCAAAAGTTAACCATGCGTATTTTAAAATCGGCAGAAATAGCGCTTAAAACAGAAGGGCAATATATACAGTTTCAGTATTCCTTAAATGCCAGAAAACTATTAAATAAAATCTTTAATTCTATTTCTATCCAGTTCACTGCAAACAACTTGCCTCCTGCTTTTGTATACACGTGCAAAAAAAAATAAGTCCAATTTCTTGGACTTATCTTTAAGCTTTCATTAGTAGTAGTGTTAATACTTGCAATCAAGACGTACATCGATTTGTTAAGGTTGCTTAAAAATTGATAATTATTTTCATTAATTTAACAGGTCTAAACTAACACATTGACCAACTGCACGTTAAAAATGATAATTTTTTATAAAAAATCTGTGTCATCATCACATTGTGCCCCATACAGTCAAATACTCATTCATACCTGTTGACATTAAGGATTACTATATTTTTACCAACTATAAATAGGTATTTCATATTTGACAACCATTTCATTTTTCACCTTACAATTCTTGAGCAGATTTGAGCAAGCAACAAATTATTTTTTCTGATAATTTATTCATAATTTTCCGTATATTTGGTTAACACAAATTTTGAAAACCTATGAGCGCTAATTTATTCGTTGTACCACATGATTTTACAAGCGTTGGAGACGCTGCTTTGCAATATGCTTTGTTTTTAGCACAACCCAGAAACACTTCCATTTTACTACTTCATATTATTAGCAGTAAAACTAAGGAAACCAAAGCTTTAGGTAAATTAAATAAAGTAATTTCTGAGCTAAAAAATGTGCAAGAAGGCATAACTATTGAAGCTAAAGTTGTTGAAGGTAGTATATTTGAAGACATTTCAGAAATAGCGAAGGAAAACAATGCCCGTTTAATAATCATGGGAACCCACGGCGCCAAAGGAATGCAAAAGCTTTTCGGTTCTTACGCCATGAAAGTTGTAAGTAACTCTTCTGTTCCTTTTCTAGTTGTACAAGATGGCGTGGAGCGAAAAACACTAAATAATATTGTTGTACCTATTTCCACTTCTAAAGAAAGCTTGCAAATTATTCATTTTGCTGGAGAAATCGCCAAAACATTTGAGAGTAAAATACATGTTATTGCCGAACACCAATCTGATCAAAGATTATCGCAGCAATTAAAGGTAAGGATTTCTTTGGTAAAGAATCAATTCGAAGAAAAAGGCATTGATGCTGAGGTTCATATTTTGAAGGAGAAAAAAGCATTTCATATGGTGGTTGTAGAATATGCCAAGGCCAACCATTGCGACATGATTGCGGTTTCGCACCACTCTGCTAGCTTATTCTCTCAGTTTGAAAAATACACACAGAACTTGATTACGAATGAAGGTAATTTTCCTTGTTTAATTGTTAATGCTAAGTTACTATCAAAACTGTATTACTAAAAAAGTTAGGTTAACTTTGCAGGAGTAAAAATTGATTATGGTTTATATAGGAGAATACGCAGACTTAAGAATTGACCGTTTCACAAGTGTTGGAGCATATTTAGAAGATGATGAGGGATTTGAGGTTTTATTACCCAATAAATACCTCACAAATGACATGGAGGAAAATCAAATTGTTAATGTTTACATCTATAATGACTCCGAAGATAGACCTGTCGCGACTACCGAAACTCCGAAAATAGAACTCAATGATTTTGCTTTCTTAAAGGTAAAGGCCATAAGTAATTTTGGAGCCTTCCTTGATTGGGGATTAGAAAAAGACTTACTTGTTCCTTTTAAAGAACAAACTGCCAAAATGGTTGAAGAGGGGGTTTACCTCATTCGCCTATATAGAGATGAGCAAACCAATAGGTTAGTAGGCTCTGCAAGAATCAACAGATATTTAGAAAATGAAGTTACTGATTTAGAAGCTGGTGATGAAGTTGATTTATTCATCGCAGAAATTTCAGATTTAGGAAGAAAAGTAATTGTGAATGAAAAATATAGTGGTCTTATTTTTAAAGATCGCTTGGTTAGACCTCTTAGAAACGGGGAGCGCACAAAAGGATTTGTTGAATTTATTCGCGAAGATGGGAAAATAGATATCTCGTTAGTTCCAATAGGTTTAGAGAAATTTGACGAATTTTCTGAGCAACTTCTCACCTACCTCAAAGAAAATGGTGGCGTGAGCACTGTAACTGATAAATCAAGTCCAGATTTAATTAGAACCGAATTGGGAATGAGTAAAAAATCTTTTAAAAAAGCGGTTGGAAACTTATATAAAAACAAAAAGATTAAACTTAACGATACTTCAATAGAGCTCGTTTAAAGATCATTTGGGATTTTTCAATAGTTTAAGAACAAGTTGAAACGGTCACAAGTAACTTACGTTTTGAGGTGATATCAAAATCACACTCCATGAAATAATCTATTTAGCTACAAAGAGAATTCAAGATTAAGGTGTTTAACCTTATTTCGGGATTTGCTGAAATACGCAATTCGCAATGAGTGAAATTTTCATGAGTTT
This sequence comes from Brumimicrobium oceani, assembly GCF_003143775.1. Taxonomy (GTDB): domain Bacteria; phylum Bacteroidota; class Bacteroidia; order Flavobacteriales_D; family Crocinitomicaceae; genus Brumimicrobium; species Brumimicrobium oceani. Next base: position 579,926 of record NZ_QFRJ01000001.1, read on the forward strand.
AAATCTTAGTTCATAAACCTTAGCAAAGTAATTTAGTTAGAATTAAAAAAGCCGTACTCTTTCGAATACGGCTTTACTTTTTTTTAAAATATCCAATGTAATCCTAAAATCTAGGTATCTATCGTTGCATATTTTGCATTTTCTTCAATAAATGACCTTCTTGGTGGAACATCATCTCCCATTAATGTTGAGAAAATACTATCAGCTTCCGCAGCATTATCGATAGTTACTTGACGAAGCGTTCTAAATTCAGGATTCATTGTAGTATCCCAAAGTTGAGTAGCGTTCATCTCCCCAAGACCTTTATAACGTTGAATTCCAACAGAAGACCTCGGAGCATTACCTCTTAATCTTTCAATAATTAAATCACGTTGGTCATCGTTCCAAGCATATTCTTGTTTTGCCCCTCTCTTCAATAAATAAAGGGGTGGAGTTGCAATATAGATAAATCCTTGATCAATTAATTCTTTCATGTAACGGAAGAAGAAAGTCAAAATTAAAGTTTCAATGTGCGCCCCATCGACGTCGGCATCACACATGATAACAATTTTGTGGTACCTTAATTTTTCTGTATTTAATGCTTTCGCATCTTCATCTGTTCCTACCCTAACACCAAGTGCAGTATAGATATTTTTGATCTCTTCGTTTTCAAAGATTTTATGTTGCATTGCTTTTTCAACATTCAAAATCTTACCACGCAAAGGCATAATCGCTTGGAAATTTCTGTCACGACCTTGTTTTGCAGTACCACCCGCCGAATCTCCCTCGACTAAGAATACTTCACAAATAGCAGGATCTTTTTCAGAACAGTCGGCCAACTTACCTGGCAAACCACTCCCCGTCATAACACTTTTACGTTGAACCATCTCACGTGCTTTACGCGCAGCATTACGCGCTCTTGCAGCAATAATTATTTTTTCAACGATTCTTTTTGAGTCAGCTGGATGTTCCTCCAAATAATTGGTTAACATTTCCGATACTCCTTGAGAAACAGGAGCTTGAACTTCTCTGTTTCCTAATTTTGTTTTTGTTTGTCCCTCAAATTGTGGTTCTCCCACTTTAATTGAGATGATTGCTGTTAATCCTTCTCGGAAATCATCCCCAGCAATCTCAATTTTTTCTTTTGACAACAATCCTGATTCGTCTGCATACTTTTTCAAGGTAGTTGTTAAACCACGACGAAAACCAGTAAGGTGAGTTCCTCCTTCATGTGTGTTAATGTTGTTAACGTAGGCCAAAATATTTTCAGTATAAGAGCTATTATACATCATTGCTACTTCAATAGGAATTCCATCTTTCTCTCCGTCCATGTAAATCACCTCTTCAATCAGTGGTTCCCTACTTTTGTCTAGAAATTTCACAAATTCACGTAAACCTCCTTCAGAATGAAAAGTCTCTGCTGGCGAATTACCTTCCTCGTCCTTAGACTCTTCTCTATTATCAGCAATTGAAATGGTTAATCCTTTGTTTAAGAATGCCAACTCACGCATACGTGCTTTTAAGGTAGCATAATTGTAATGTACTTCCTCAAATATACTTGGATCTGGACTAAAAGTAACAATTGTTCCATTTAAGTCAGAAGTTCCAATTTCCTTTACGTCATATTGTGGAATACCAATTTTATATTCTTGCTGGAAAATTTTCCCATCTCTGTGCACAACAGCTGATAAGTCAGAAGATAAAGCGTTCACACAAGAAACACCTACACCATGGAGTCCACCAGACACCTTATAAGTATCTTTATCGAATTTACCACCTGCGTGCAGAACCGTCATTACGATTTCCAAGGCAGATTTCTTTTCTTTGGTGTGTATCGCAGTAGGAATACCACGTCCATTATCTTCTACTGTGATAGAATTTCCTTCGTTAATAGAAACACGAATCGTGTCACAATGACCTGCCATCGCCTCATCAATAGAGTTATCTATTACCTCATACACCAAGTGATGTAATCCTTTCACTCCAACGTCTCCAATATACATTGCAGGACGCTTTCTTACAGCTTCTAATCCCTCAAGTATCTGAATATTATCCGCAGAATAATCGTCTTTATTTATTTCTGTTTCACTCATTTGTTTACAAATAATTTAAAAATGTAATCCTGTATCTCTTAAAAATTGAGACACCTACAAATATACGAAATTAAGGACGATTAACGGCCTTGGAACAAAGGTTTTTCAACGGGGTTATCAACAATTTAGGGCTTAAAAAGTTTAAAAGTAATTTGAAGTTAAACAATACCTTAAATTCAAAAATAATTCATAAAGAATGGCATGCGCAAGAGCTTGCTGCAGCCACAATTATGATAAAATTTATCTTGGCCTAATCTAAAAAACTAAATCACTTCTTTTTTGTAGTGGTCATCCCAATCCTTCACAGAGGGATCACCAAGTTTACCCACAGACTTAGCAATTAGCATTGAAACAGATGCATCCCCGGTAACGTTCACAGTGGTTCTTAACATATCCAAAGGTCTGTCAATTGCGAAAATCAACGCTAAACCTGCCTCTGGAATTCCAGCCTGTGCCAGTACTATAACCAACATTACCATTCCCGCTCCTGGAACTGCTGCCGAACCGATACTTGCTAAAGTAGCCGTGACTATAATGCCGAGTTGAGCATATAGGTCTAAGTCCATTCCAAATGCTTGAGCGATAAAGATAGCAGCTACTGCTTGATAAAGACTAGTTCCATCCATATTAATTGTGGCTCCAATAGGCAAAACAAAACTGGTAACTTCCTCTTTAACTCCCAAGTGCTCCTCTACTCTTTCCATGGTTACTGGAAGTGTTGCCGCGGAAGAACTGGTACTAAAAGCCAATAATTGTGCGGGTGAAATTCCATTTAAAAAGAACTTAGGCGATCTTTTAGTGAAAATCCATACCAACATTACATACACTAAAATCATCAGTAACAATCCAATGACCACACTGATGGCGTACCACAACAAGGCCACGAATAAGTCTTGACTTGGAGATTCCACCACAAGTCCTGCCATTAAAGCAAAAACCCCAATTGGAGCAACAAGCATTATGAGGTCAATAAGTTTTAAAATGACTTCATTAAATCCATCGAAAAAAGCTTTAACTGGAGCAGATTTATCTACTGGAATTAAAATTAGTCCTACTCCAAAAAATATGGCAAATACGATTACCTGAAGCATATTGCCATTATCCGTTGCTGCCGAAAAAATATTGTCTGGAATTAGGTCTTCTAAAGCCCTCAAAGGTCCGCTTTCTTTCTGTTCTTCTGCGCTCGAGATTCGTTTTCCAGCTTCTCCACTGTAATTTTCGATTAAATTCTCCCTGGTTTCTTCAGTAATTGTTTTTCCAGGTTGAACAAGGTTTACAATTAACAATCCAATTGAAACTGCGATAATCGTTGTAGCCAAATAGGTTAAAATGGTTCTCAACCCCATTTTTGACAACTTAGAAATGTCTTTTAAATCAGAAACTCCTTTTATCAATGATCCTAGGATTAACGGAACTGCAATTAATTTTAAGGCATTAATAAACATGTTTCCAAAAGGCTTCACCCAATTGCGCACAAACAATTCTGCATTTGAAATTGGAAACTCTTCACCCTTAACTTTAACGCTTGTCATAGAGGCTCCCCAAGAAGTACTCAATAAAATCAAACTAAATAAAACCCCTAACCCCATTCCGATTAGGATTTTCCAATGCAAAGCAAGTTTCTTTTTTTTGGTTTCTTTCGACATATTTTAAATTTGTGTCATTTTGTTGCGTAAATAGTGATCTAACAAGGTGATGGCCGCCATAGCTTCAACGATAGGTACAGCTCTTGGAACAACACAAGGATCATGGCGTCCTTTACCTTCTACTTTCACTCTTTCCATTTTAGAATTCACCGATTCTTGGTCAAGCATTATCGTTGCAACGGGTTTGAAGGCTACACTGAAATATATGGGATTACCATTTGAAATTCCTCCTTGAATTCCGCCGCTGTGATTTGTTGCAGTTAAACCATCACTTTGTATAATGTCATTGTGCTGACTCCCTTTCATTTCAACTCCAGCAAATCCAGACCCATATTCGAATCCTTTTACTGCATTAATTGAAAGCATTGCCTTTCCTAAATCGGCATGCAACTTATCGAAAACAGGTAAACCTAGACCAAAGGGAACTCCAGTGATTCTAGTGAATACAACGCCGCCAATGGTATCTCCCTCTTTACGAATGGCTTTAATATAATCAATCATGCGTTCTGCCATTTGAGGATGGGGACAACGGACAATATTTTCTTCTTTTGGCAAAGAAATCTGGGTTAAGTCGCCCTCTAGCTTTAATTTTCCTACTTGGGACACGAAGGAGTTTACTTCGATTCCTAAAAATTTCAAAAACTGCTTAGCGATTGCTCCAGCCACTACCCTGCTCGCGGTTTCACGTGCACTAGAACGCCCTCCTCCTCGGTAATCTCTATAACCATACTTTTTATCGTAGGTAAAATCGGCATGTGAAGGGCGGTAAATCTCTTTTATGTGACTGTAATCTTTAGACTTTTGATTTTCATTTTCAATTACAAATCCTATTGGTGAACCGGTTGTTTTTCCTTCAAATATTCCTGAAAGAAAACGCACAGAATCGGACTCTTTGCGCTGCGTAACAATTGCTGATTGTCCAGGTTTTCGGCGGTCTAACTCCAATTGAACGGCCTCTAAATTTAAGTTGAAATTAGAAGGAACACCATCTATTACACCACCAATGGCCTCTCCATGAGATTCGCCAAAGGTGGTTAATTTGAATGTATGTCCAATTGAATTGCCCGCCATTTTACTTTTTAAGTAAAGTATCTTCTGTTGCTTTTAAAATAACACGAACTTCATCTAAATCAATAGCCTCAGCATAAACCCTCAATACAGGTTCTGTTCCTGAAGGTCGAATCATTACCCAACTATCATTGGGCAGAAAGAATTTAAATCCGTCTATTGTTTCAACGCTTTGTACTTCATATTTACCAAAAGAAGCGTAGGCATTGTTTTCACAATTGCTGATGATTTCTTGTTTCAATTCCTCACTGATGTGCAAGTCGCTTCTTTCAAATTTAAATGCGCCTACTATTTCATATACTTCATCAATTAAAGAGGCTAATGATTTTCCTGATTTCGCCATGAATTCCCAGATAATCATTCCCATCCATATTCCATCACGTTCAGGGATGTGTCCTTTAGTGGCAATTCCACCTGATTCTTCACCTCCTAAAAGTACATCTTCGTCAATCATAATTCCTGCGATGTGCTTGAAGCCTATTTTCACGGTTTGATGATCTAATCCATAATGTTTACACATTTTCGCAATCTTCGGTGAACAGCTAAATGCTGTAACTACCTTTCCAGTCATTCCTTTATATTTCACCATATAGTGAATCAAAAGAAGTATAATATGGTGAGAATCTATAAATTCTCCATCTTTACCGTAAAGACCTATCCTATCAGCATCTCCATCAGTAGCCAAAGCTGCGTCGATGTTTCCATCCGCTTTTATGAAGGCTTCTAATTCCTTTAAATTCTTTGCAATTGGTTCTGGCGCTTGCCCCATAAATCCTGGGTTGTGCTCACAGTGCAGCATAGACATTTCAGGAAACAATGGTTTGAGTACATTCTGTCCAGATCCATACATTGCATCGAAAGCCAATCTTAATCCAGAATTCTTGATTGCTTCTACATCGAAGCTTTCTTTAACTGCATCTATATACGTTGTTTCTAAATCAACTTTGATTAATCTTTTATCTGCAATTGCTTGATCTAAATCTGCCGATAAAATTTCAGCATCCACAGTGTCAGGAATTAAGTCTTCTACTTCTTGAATTTTATCTGGTAAAAGTGGGCCTCCAAAATTTGACTTCAGTTTGTACCCTCCATAAGAAGGTGGATTGTGAGAGGCTGTTAGCACTACCCCAATATTTGCGCCGTATTGCTTTGTTCCCATAGACACCATTGGTGTAGAAACAAATCCATCTGCATAATACACCTTGATTCCATGATGTAAATACACTTTTATGGCAGTTTCCATAAATAGTCTACCGTTAAAACGACAGTCGTGACCAATAACTATTGTTGGTTCGTCTGATTGTTTTTTCACCCATTTAGCGGTTCCTTCAGCAACACGTGCTATGTTTCTTACTGTATAAGTATCTCCGATTACTGCTCTCCAGCCATCAGTTCCAAATTTTATTTTATCTATCATCAAATTTATTTTTATGTGATTAGGAATGCTAAAATAATAATGTTTGGTCAAATCTAAGGCCATATGAGAAATAATACTTTAAAATCATTGGAAATGGTGGGGTTGGTTTGGTTTGACTTTTATTTTCTCCCGTTGATTTTCTCAGATTTCGTGGATCTTTTTGGTGGGCGCTTCGCTTCTTTTTCTCCCGCGGATTTTCGCTGATTTCGTAGATCTTTTGGGGGTCGCTTCGCTTCTTTTTCTCACGCGGATTTCGGTGATTTCACAGATCTTTTTGGGGTCGCTTCGCTTCTTTTTCTCCCGTTGATTTCGGTGATTTTGTAGATGTTTTTCGGAGGTGCTATGGTCTTGTTTTTTCTTCGGGTTTTCTTGGGTTTATATTAACAAAAAAAGGAAAGCTTTCACCTTCCTTTTCTTCATTTGTTCTATTGTTTTACAAATTATTAGCCCTTTCTCTTGCTTTGCGCATTACATCGTCAGCCTTTGTGTTGGCTTCGTTTTCTATTTTCTTTGCTGCTTCTTCTGCTTTTTCTTTTAGTTTTTTCCCTGCAATTTCTGCTGCTTTTTTCTTCAAAGGATTTGCCCCTGCTTCTTCCATCAGTTTTAGAGCTCCATTATCTGCCTCTTCCCTGGTTTTATTGGCCAACTTTTTACCTTCTGCTTTTATATTATCTGCTTGTTTCTGCGCAGCATCTAACAATTCTTGCTTCTTTTTCTCGAGTTCAGCTTTGGCTTCATTCACCTTGTCATCTACAATTCCTTTGATGCTGTCTTTTGCTTTATCAACAGTTTCATCGATTAAATCTTTTACACCACTTTTAACGTCTCCTCCAAGTTCCATCAATTTCTCCTTCATGTTGGTTTTCACTTTTGGATCTTGAATTGTGTTGGTTAGGAAAGCGGTAACAGGAATATTAGCAGGTAATTCTTTCATTTTAAAACCTGGAATTTTCTTTGCTTGTTCAATCGCTTGTTCTGCAATTTTCAGTACATCTCCTGGAATTTCTTCTTTCGGGATATTCATTTTCAATTCATAATCGATTTCTTGTAAGAAAGAAGTTGTTCCGCCTACAGTGGTTGTGATTTCTCCCATCTTAATATCAAATGGTTTAACTTTCACCTTACCTTCGGAAAATTCAAATGTAGCCCTAAGATTGTCGAGAGTTTGCTGCTTTAACTTTGGAATTTTAATCGTTTCTGCTAATTTTTCCAATGGCTCGAAACCTGAAATTACTACTTTGTTGGAGAAGAACGATCCATTCCCCATCAAGGTCTCAAATACAGGCTCGAAAGACGGCTTCAAACTGGTTGTCATTGAAAAGTCAGATGAAATTTTACCAGAAGTATATTTCGCAACTGGAGCTAACTTATCAATGGTTATAAAATTCTTCGTTAATTCCTGAATGTCTAAGTCCTTAATACTGTAACTAAATTCTGCTTTTGGAACGGCTTTATTTTGGGTGTTGTACTTTCCATTTAATCCAACTCTTCCGCCTAATGCTTGCATGCTTACATCTTGTAAAACAGCTTCTTCATTTCTCAGAATGACCTTACCTGATAAGGCATTAATATCCATTCCATCATATTTAATTTTATTCACTGTCGAATTGAGAACGAAGTCAATTTTCTTAGGAACGAGAATTGGCTCCACTTCGCTCTCAGTAGTATTGGCCTCTGTTGCTTCATCAGTTGTGGTTGTTTCATCTGTAGTTGAGGTAGGCGGCATAATCTCATCAATATCCAATAAATCGGAATGGTAATTAAAAACTCCTTGTAAATCTCCTTCATTAAATAAATAGCCAATATAATTTTTCACTTCACCGTTTAAAGAGAAATCACTTTTCCCCATTGTTGCTTTCAAATTGGCTAATTTTAATTGTTGCGGAGAAAATTCAAACAATAAATCTTGAATATCAACCGGAGCAGGTAAATCAGCGGATGCGTAATGAAAACCTTTTAAATTTAGTGTTCCCGTAGCATTAAATTGGTCGTATTCCTCTTTTTCAATAGTAGACATCCTTCCCTCTAAAGAAATGTCTGAAGTTAGCTTCCCTGTATATTTTTCACCTTCACCCATTGGATAAACCTGATCTAAGGTTTTTAAATCAATATCTGCATGAATCTTAGACTTCAAATAAGGATCTGTCATAGGATTTTTCATGTAGAAATTGGCGTCAATTGAATTTCCAACGAAAGTCGCTTTAAATTGATCAACATCTACAGTAGCTTTGTCTAATTCTGTTCCTCCTGGGAATTTAGATCCTCCCACAATATTGATGTTATCGATTGAGGCGGGCATATCAGGATAAACAATCGAAGCATTATTTACTTTTGCGGCAACATCCCAAGCAGGGTAATTTACATCATCGTATTTTCCTTTTACAAAAGCATCTAAACTTAAAGAACCATTAGCAACCATGCTTTCGTAGCCTGTATAGTAAAATGCAGGAATTAAAGAAAGTAAATCTTTGAAACTGGTATTATCAGCTTTTAATTTCAAATCCATTTCATCATAGCCTTTAAACATTTCATAGAATCCGTCAAAAGATAATTTCAAAGCATTTAGTTGAAGTTCGTTTTCTTTCAAAGTAAATTTATCACTTCCCTCTTTAAATTCCATCAGAATATTCATCACCAAATCAGTCTTTACTTCCGATAGATAAGTCGCACCACTCATTTTATATGTGAGCTCATCAATTTTCGTTTTCGTTTCGAAATCTATAACATCCGCTGTCATATCTCCAGAACCGGAATGATTGAGGTTTTTAATTTCTGCAAACATCTTTCCTAAACGGTCGTCGTATTTAATATTTCCGTCTTTGATTTCATAATATTCTAATGCAAATTTGAAAGGTGAAGAGGTAGTGTCAATTTCCTCCTCTACCATTTCTTCGGAAGTTTTCATGATATCGTAATTGGCTATACCTGTCTCTAAAACTTTCACATGAATATTTGGCTGAATCAAGCTCACCGAACGAACAGCAATGTCATCCATATTAATGACACTCCAGAAATCAAGTTTGGCTTCAAAACTTTTCATGTCAACCAATTTCACTCCATCAAATTCATTTCGACCTGTTACGGAAACATTTTCAAATGCTAGGGTCATTTTAGGAAATGAAGAGAAAATCGTTAAGTCAAAATCTCCCACTGCAATATCTGCTTTCAACATTTTGTTGGCTTCTTTTAAGGCCAGTTCCTTTATATCATCTTTAAAGAAAATTGGGATTAGGACGATGGCGATAACTAATAAGAGAAATGTAATTCCTATAATTTGGAGAATTCTTTTACCTATAGATTTCTTCTTTTTATCTTTATTTGTTGACATAAAACGGTTTTGAGGGTATTTAATTTTAAAATTTTCCTTTAATTAGCTAAATATAAGCTAAATTTCCATTTACTAATTCCCAAGATTTATTAAAATATCATGAAATATATTATAACAATCTCTTTATTAACGCTTAGCGCTTTTGGATATTCCCAAATCATTACAAACAATGAAACGATTGAGGACAAGGAAAAAGTTGTCACCAAAAAAGTAGTAAAACCAAAAACGGGAACGGAACTTTATTTTGGGATTAGTCCTTCGTATACCTATCGCACACTAGATGTTAATGACGGAATTTTTGCACAACCTTTAAATTATCGTGAGGAAGAAATTGGTGAATGGACAACAGGATTTAATGCGGGGGTTAGGACAAGAATAGCAAAAGATTTAAAATTAGAAATCGGTGTGGGCTATGCAAGTAATAGAGAATCTTATGAGTTTAGAACAGCGGATTCCGTTTTCAGCTATATAAACACCTACCGTCACATCTCCTTCCCTATGCGCATTGCTTATAGTTATGGTAATGAAATCTCGTTTTATGGAGGAGTCGGTGTAATTCCCAAAGCGTTTTTAGGGATGAAAAATGAATTAACTACCTTAGATATAAACAATAACGAATCCACTGTTGAAACTATTGAATCTGAAAAATTCAACTTCTTTTTAATTGATGCAGTAGCTACCATTGGAACACAAATAAAACTTTCGGACCACTATGGTTTTTACGCAATGCTAGAAGGACGCAGACAATTAACAAACAACTATGATTCACAATCTGCTTATGTAAGAAAAGCTTTTGCGTTGGGCTTTAATGTTGGGATTGAGATTTATTTTTAGGGGATGTTGATCGGATGATTTAATGCTTATTGTGTTACTGTTAGATGACTTGAAAAACTCAATGAATTATTTGAATTACCAATTGGTAATTCTGTTAAGCGTAAAAAAATTGGTAGTGAATGGATTCCTGTAAAAAATTAAGTCAAGGTAGATTTATCCATTCAAAAATCTGATATTCGCAGAACAAACGCTTAGAAAACGAGAAAAACAGCATAATTATTCACCAATGAAAAAAACAGCATACTTTTTTATAATTACAATTTCTATTGTCTTTATTTTAGTTGTAGGAAAAACCATTCTTATTCCTTTTGTTTTTGCTTTGTTACTTTGGTTCATTGTTCGTTCTATTCGAGAATTTCTAAATAAAATTAGTTTTGTAAATCGCTTTTTTCCGCTGTGGTTAAAAAACCTCATTCCATCGGTCTTTCTTCTGGGGATTTTTCTGCTTATTTCCAGAATGCTCATGGTAAATATCAATACTTTGACAAAGTCATACTCCTCCTACGAGGGAAATGTGCAGGTTTTGATTACTCAACTAAATGATTTTTTTGATATCAACATGCTTGAGTATGTAAAGTCAGGAAGTGTTGATTTCAACTTTCTAAACCTACTTCAAAAAATCGTTGAATCGTTGACCGGATTAGTAAGCAATGCTTTTATTATCATACTCTACGCTTCCTTCATTTTACTGGAGGAAACCTATTTCATTAGCAAATTAAAAATCATATTTTCTCGTGAGAGTCATTTTAGGCAATTATCTAAAGTGATGCGTGAAATTGATACATCTGTGACCAAGTATATGGGACTAAAAACTTTTGTTAGTATAATTACTGGTACCGCTAGTTATTTAGCTTTGTATTTTATAGGTGTTGATGCCCCCCTATTTTGGGCCTTTCTCATCTTTCTTTTAAACTTTATTCCTACAATTGGATCATTAATTGCCACACTTTTTCCTGTGTTTTTCTGCTTACTCCAGTTTGGTGATTTTACAAAAGGATTTTTGGTTTTGGGAATAGTTGGTGGAATTCAAGTTTTAGTGGGAAATATCCTTGAGCCAAGATTAGCGGGTAATACGCTTAATATAAGTCCTTTTGTTGCCATTTTCGCCCTTTCTATTTGGGGAGCAATTTGGGGAATTACCGGAATGTTTCTAAGTGTACCCATCACTGTAATTATGGTAATTATTTTCTCTCATTTCCCTTCTACCAAAGCCATCTCAATTATGCTGTCGGAGAAAGGGAGGATTTGATTTTACAAAAAATGTCATAATCAAAATCAATGATTAGCAATAATGAAAACATTTAGAACAATTGTAGCATTTATTCAGGCATTAATTATAGTTTTCAGTTTTGTATCACAAGGGTTTGCATTTCACAATGTCCACTTTTGAAAAAGTTAATCTAAACTCTTCTCCACCCATCAAAAGCATAGCTTTGTTCTTTGCTCATATTCGAAACTTGTTTTATAAAATAACGCTCATAATAAACCGTATCAGAAGTAGCCAAGTGTATTTTCACCAAAACTCCTTTTCTATTCACTAAAATCTCCTTTTTATCATTTCTGAAGTATTTTGCCCAACGATCTGCATTCGTATTAACCGAAACTCCATTGATTGATATTAATTTATCGCCTATCATTGCACCAGCTAAATCCAAAGCACCACTTGGATAAAGGGCGGTAATTACCGTTTCATTATTCATTTCCATGATTTTCGCTCCTAAATAAGCTCCAAAATCACTTTCTACTGGTTCTGAGTGATATTTTAATCCAATCGTTTCTAAACATTCTTTTAGAAGTGAAGTGTAAGATTTCGTTCCATTAATATAATCATCAAAATACCACTGCATGGAAACACCAGTCACCTTTTCAATCTCACTTTGGTAGTCTTTTTCAGTAATTCCAACTCCTTTGTCACCAAAATTGAGGTACATGCTTTTCATTACATCATCTAGATTTTTTTCATTGTTGGTAAATTTCAACAAGTGAATATCAAGAATAAAAGCCAACAAACAACCTTCCGTATAAATAGAAACTTTTCTTCCTGGAGCCCCAGCTACATAACCATCTAGCCAAGTATCAAAAGATGAATCTGCCACAGAGTAATTGTATCTCCCGAAATTATCCATGTGCTTTTGGATTTGTTTATTCATTTCAAGCAAATACTGCTCTAAATTAAAAACGCCACCTTTATACAACATTAAATCTCCCATGTAGGTTGTTACCCCTTCTGCGATATAACCCAATTTCGAGTAATTTTCCTTTTTGAAATCATAAGGCATCATTTCACTTGGACGAATAGATTTCACATTCCAAGTATGATATAATTCATGCGAACTTACCCCCAACAACTCTTTATAGAGTTCCTCAAACACGGCATAACTCGGTCCTAGCGTGATTACCGTAGACTTTGAGTGTTCCACACCATGATAAGTTTGATAAGGTAAAATTTGAATTAAGTAATGATATTCGTCCGTAGGAAATTTGGAAAAAGCTTTAATTTGAGCTTCTGTATAAGCGATAAAATCCTTTTCTAATCGTTTCCAATCTGGTTTTATAAGGCCATTAAACCACACATAAAAAGTTGTACCTTGAACTTCAAAACTTGTTTTTTGTAATCCCGCTGAACAAATAAATGGACTGTCAACCAATTCATCGTAGTTTGCTGCTGTAAAAACCTTATTCTCCACTTTTAATGAGTGAGCTACTTCCCAAGAATCGGGAATATTTAGCTGAACTTCAATTGGGTCGTTATAAACTTCATCAGTAAACAAGCAACAGTTTACAGGATTTACGTACAGTTGAGTAGCGTCGAGAAATGTTGAACCCGCATTTAAATCTGTTGCATAATAACTGTATTTAATTGTAATACTTTCACAAGCTTCAGTTTGAACTATCCAAGTATTTTTATTTGTCTTTTGATAATCTAAAGCGGAACCATCTCCATTAAAAATCTGAAAATGATTCACATTCTTTGCGAAATCTCCTAATTCGTATCTACCCGGTCGCCAAGCTGGAAAATAAACTGTTGTTTCCTTTCCTGTAACCTTTATTTCTGCTGTAATTTGAATGTATTGTTGTTGCGGAGATTTTATATCGAAAGTGAATTTCATGGATATTTTGTTTTTTGATAAAGTTAAAAATAATTTGAGCTTCGGCTTGGCCAATCTTCCAAATAATTTTTGAAACCCTTTCTATTTGTTTTTATCAAAACAATAGTGCAATTTAGTAAGTACATATAAAATCCTATTTTTAATCATGAATAGCTTCAGCATAAAAATATTAGAAAAAGATTCAAAAGCAATCGCACTTATTAATTACCTCAAAACTTTAGATTTTGTTGAAGTGGTTGAAGAGAAAGATTGGTGGGATGACCTTGGAATTGAAAACAAAGCTTCTATTGATAGAGGTTTGGATGATCTTAACAACAGCAACATCCATAAAGATCAAGATGTTCGAAACGCAATCAAGAAAAGGATTTTAAATGCAGAGACGAAATGATTGTTTGGTCAGATGAATCAAAATTAGCCTATGAACACATCATCGATGACATTTTAGAAAAATGGAATATCGAAGTTGCATTCAAATTTGAGGAACTAACAAATAATTTGCTAGATAGGCTAATCCTAAATAATCGCCTTTGACCTGTAAGCAAATATAGAGGCCTTCGAAAGTGTGTAATTCATAAGAATGTTTCTTTAATATATAGAATCAAGCAATCCAATATTGAAATAGTCACCCTAATTTTTAATAAAGACGACCATAAGTTTTACTAGGAAGCATATTTCCTTTTCCATCTATCCAAAAATTACAAGCCATTTCCCTATTATTAAGCATAAATCATTAAATTCGCACTACGAAAAAATTGAAAAATCTAAGAATATGAGTTACGATATTATTGTTGTTGGTAGTGGACCAGGAGGTTATGTTACGGCTATCCGTGCTTCACAGTTAGGATTGAAGACTGCTGTAGTTGAAAAAGAATCACTTGGTGGAGTTTGTTTGAACTGGGGTTGTATCCCAACAAAAGCTTTATTGAAGAGTGCGAACGTTTTTGATTATTTAAATCATTCGGAAGATTACGGAATTACTGTAAAAGACGCTAAAGCTGATTTTGGTAAAATCATCAAAAGAAGTCGTGACGTTGCGGATGGAATGAGTAAAGGTGTTCAATTCTTGATGAAAAAGAACAAAATTGACGTAATCAACGGAACAGGTAAAGTTATCGCTGGTAAAAAAGTTGAAGTTACTGATGCTGATAGTAAAAAGGAAACTTATGCTGCTGCAAAAGGTATAATTATCGCAACCGGAGCGCGTTCTCGTCAATTGCCAAATCTTCCACAAGACGGTAAAAACATTATCGGATATAGAGAAGCAATGACTTTAGAAAAACAACCAAAGAAAATGGTAGTTGTTGGTTCTGGAGCTATTGGAATTGAATTTGCATATTTCTACAACTCTCTTGGAACGGACGTTACAGTTGTTGAATTCCAAGACAATATCGTTCCTGTTGAAGACAAAGATGTTTCTAAAGAATTGGCGAAAAGCTTGAAGAAACAAGGTATTAAAGTAATGACAAGCTCTTCTGTTGAGAAAGTTGACGTTAAAGGTGGAACTTGCAAAGTAAATATCAAAACTAAAAAAGGAGAAGAAAACATCGAATGTGATGTTGTTTTATCTGCTGTTGGAATTGAAGCAAACATTGAAAACATCGGATTAGAAGATGTTGGAATTGCAACTGACAAAGGTAAAATCATGGTAAATGACTTCTACCAAACAAATATCCCAGGTTATTTTGCTATCGGTGACTGTGTTCCTGGACAAGCATTGGCTCACGTAGCAAGTGCAGAAGGAATTTTGTGTGTTGAGAAAATCGCTGGACACAACCCAGAGCCTTTAGATTATAACAATATCCCAGGTTGTACTTATGCTTCACCAGAAATTGCATCTGTTGGTTATACTGAAGAGCAAGCAAAAGAAGCTGGTTACGAATTAAAAATTGGTAAATTCCCATTCTCTGCATCTGGAAAAGCAAGTGCTGCCGGAGCAAAAGAAGGTTTTGTAAAATTAATTTTTGATGCTAAATATGGAGAGTTACTAGGTGGTCACATGATCGGAATGAACGTAACGGAAATGGTTGCTGAATTAGTAGCGGTTAGAAAACTAGAAACAACTGGAGAAGAATTGATTAAAACAGTTCACCCTCACCCAACTATGTCTGAAGCGGTTATGGAAGCAGCGGCTGCAGCATATGGAGAGGTTATCCATTTGTAAATATTTTTATTTAATGTAGGCAAGCCCTATTAGGGCATGCCTACATTAAATAAAAATATTTAAACAAAAACATTAAAAAACGGGAAACATTGATGTTTCCCGTTTTTTGATTTTAAAGATATATGTGAATTGTGGTTTTTGGATGGCAGGGTGTTGTGGTTTTGAATGGCAGGGTGTTGTGGTAATGTAGGCATGCCCTAATAGGGCAAGCCTACGGTACCACAAACCTGTTCCCCATCCAAACGCCTTCAATTTTCATCATCACAAGGTATGTGCCTGTTTTCAGATTGGAAATATTCAATTTATATAAATTATCCTTTACTTTTAGATAATTCACATTCATTTCTCTTCCTGTGATAGCCAGAACTTTAATCGCTTGAATTACTTTATCTGTATTTACTGTTAATTTTTCACTGGCTGGATTTGGAAATAATTTCAGTTTATAATTTTCATTAAATTCTGATGTCAGTCCCACTATTCCTCCAACTTCTGGGTTTATTACCAATTCACAACCATTCGCATCGGTAATTGTGATTTCATAAATTCCTTTACATAAATCTGTTGCTGCTGAACTTGTATTTGATGGTATATCCGTCCACTCGAAGGTGTAAGGTCCTACTCCACCATCGACCAAAAGTTGAATGCTTCCCTCACAATTTCCTGAATTGTCTGGTGAAATAAATGTATTGTAAACCATTGGGTCTGGCTCTGTAATATTGATGCAGTAATCATCCACCTCACCTAAAGCATCTGTTACCGTAACGCAATAAGTTCCTACACTTAAATTGCTCGCTGTTTGTGTAGTTTGATTATTAGCATTTGCATCCCACTGAAAAGTGTAGGGTGCCTGACCTAAATTAGGTGTAATAGTTGCCGTTCCGTCATTTCCAGCATTACAAGAAACGTTATTTTGACTAGGAACCAAGGCCAATCCGTTACTTGTTGGGTAAGTAACATCTACCTTTAATTCTACTGGCAGGTGATCCGACATATAATATAATGCGCGAACAACACTTGTAGGATACATGCTGTTTGAACCAGAAATTAAACTTGAATTGTAGTGATTTCCATCATTTCCAACTGCTCTGTAACTTCCTGTTTGATATTGAACATTATCATTATTGTTCATTACATTTTGCGAAACTAAAATTTGATCAAATCTATCATCCATTCCTCCTTTTGAACCACAATCAAAATTAGCACTTGTTCGAGTTGATTGCGTGTGATGAATTGCATAAGTACCACTATTGTTCCAATTTCCAGGCGTATTGATAGGGTCTTTCATCGCAAATGAACCTGATATCATGTTTTGATAACCGTCATCATTCGAACTGTAAACATTCATGTCTCCACAGAAAAACACATTTCTATCCGTTGGACGATTGGCCATATAATTCATCAAAATCTGGGTCTGAGCATCTCTTTGTGCCTCGCTAGAATTAGAATTTCCTGCTTTTAAATGCATCATGTACACCTCAATAAAAGTTGTATCGAAAAACACTGCTAAACTGGGGTCGTTTAAATACAAAACATAATGATCAATTTCGCGAGGAGAACTCTGAACCACATGTTGACTTTTAAGCGTTAATTTATTCGAGTTATAAAACATAGCGTTATGTAAATAACCGTTTCCATTGAAGTTAGCAGCTATATAATTCGTGTTTCCATTCGCATTAAGTGCATCATTTAAAACCGCATCAACTCCCGCTTGAGTTTGCACTTCACAAGCTACAAAAATGTCTGGTTGAAGATAATCTGTAATTTTCTTTAATGTATCCGCCCTATTAGGTACAACTGTATTGTTTCCACAATCATTCCTCCCATCTGGGAAATTTAAAAGGTTATAAGAAATAATGGATAAAGTCTCATCTTGTGCAGAAACAAAAGACGAAAGCGCGATAAAAAGGATAAATATATATTTCATTCCGCGAAAATAACCAAATTCAATGTCAGTAGGTGGATCCTTACATTAGAAAAACATTAAGATTTATTTATGCGTGATTATGGATGTTTGAATGGTAGAAAATTCAATTATAATAAAAGATTACCCAAAACGATAAATTGTATTCTCCAACACCCAATACATTATACTGATGGATACATCAAAAAACACATACAGAATTAAAATAGAATCAATAATTTCATTTGCATTAAAGTATTTACCTTTTAAATGCCTTTTGTAACAAAAGTAATATAGAAGTATTCCTGAGAGTGAAAATAAAGCAGGTATAAAATAGATAATGTTTTCTAGACTCCCAAAATCAGAATATTGCTGTCCGAATGAATCTTTAAGAAATTCAATTCCATAAAACGTATCATAGAAGCCTATAGACCGCAATAAAATGGAGAATAGAAAAAGAGTAATTACTAGAATTTTAAGTTTTAAATCCATATCTTTATTACGTTGATAATTAACGACTTAATATTAACCATTAGAATCGTGTTCTACCCAAATCATATTCTCAGTTTCATAACCAATTTCTTGTGCTTTTTTAATGTACTTCTGTTTAATTTCATCTGGAATAGTTGGAGTTCTTGACAATATCCAAAGGTATTTTAAACTTTCACCGGCCACTAAAGCATATTTATAATCATCGTCTAATTCAATAACGTTATATCCAGAATAAAACGGTCCGAAGAAGGAAACTTTTAACATCGCTGTTTGCGGATCTTCAACAAACTTCGCCTTCCCTTCTGCTGATGTCCATTCTTTTTTAACGTAATTATATCCTTTGTTCACTACCTTAATTTTGCCATTATCCATTTTCGAATATTCAGCTGTTGTATTATTAAGGTTTTTCTCAAAACGAAAATCGAATCGCGCTATTTCATACCATTTCCCAAGGTACTTATCCGCGTCAAATTCTTTCACTGCTTCTGCCTTTTTAGGAATTGTTGCACAACTAAAAAGACCAAATATTAATAACGCTAAACTCACTTTTTTCATGATGTATAATTTTTAAATTCGCTTTATATAAATCTACCAATTTCTTCCACGTAATTCGTAATAATTTCATTAAAATTAGTGAAATAAAGTGTCGATAAAAGTGCATAAGCTCCTCAACTTTATATTTTGTTGCCATATTTTAACGCTAAGGTGTTGAATACTTATTTAAATTTGAAATCTATTAATTAACTATATTTTAACCGAACTATTTTGAAAGTTAAAATCTTTATCGAATAAAAAATATGCCATGAGAAAATTGAAAATTATTTCTGTGAGTCTACTTTCCTTGTTTTTTGTTTCAGGATTAAACTCACTCAACGCACAAGTACTGAGCAAAGGGGACTTTTTGTTTGATGCTTACATAGGATCACCTAAAATTTACGAACTAAGCAATAGAAATGCAATTAAAAGATTTGAAAGAGAAGATGGCTATATGAAATTTAGCGGATTTCAAGCTATTGGAATTAGATCAGAATATATGATAAACAATAGAGTTGGTCTTGGTTTAGACGCGAGCTACTCCGATTATAAGGTTTCTACGCTAAGTTTTGGTGAACCCAAACAAACCGAATACCAAACGCTTGCAGGAATGGTGACTTTCAATTATCATTTCCTTAAGAACTCGAAAAAGTTTGATTTACATGGGATACTAGGCATTGGTGCAGCAATTCGCACATCAACAGAAATCACCTATATCCCAAGGTATCAAGAAAATGACAATATATTTAATCACAATTTAGCAGTAAAATTAGGACTTGGTGCTAGATACTTTATCACTGACAAAATTGGAGTAAATCTTTCTGTTGGCTATGGTGAAGGTCCGTTCCTTAATGGAGGAATTTCAATTAAATTTTAAACGCTTCTCGGGAACTTTACCAGCAGTTTAATAAATTACAATAGAAAACGGTTTTCTCTTAAATTTGACAAGATCCTTCCATTGTTGAAAATAGAAATTTGCGAAGGATCTTGTCGGTTCACCGCTTAATCACATAATTGATTAGATGTATTTACTGGTAAAGTATCGGATAGGCATTAAGTTTTAATATATTATTACAAAGGCAAAACAAACACTTAATCTCTATCAACAAATCACTTTATCAATATATGATTTTGTAGAAATTCTAATGATAGCCGAGTTTTACAAGATGACTTGATTTAAATAGAATATTGGGATTAGGAATTCCGAAGCTCATTTTTTAAAGACTAAAACATCCTTTACTCTTTAAGTAAATGATTACTTTTACCGAATCCAATTTTAAAAGTCATTTGAGGTGAGGTTAAAAAGTAGAAGAAAACTCGTTAATTATCTTAATATTCTTGACCAACCTATAAAGTTTAATCCTTTTCTATTTAGTCGTACTTTTTTCTGTGGGCCTTATTGGGATTGATGGGCGGACTAATTGCAGGTATTTATTGGATTGTTTTAGAAGTGGTTGTTCATTTCCTCGGGCAATTTGACGGCTGGTTAGTCATCCCTACAATGACAATTTCGGGCCTATTGGCTGGGATTATTATTCATATTATTGGAGATCCAGGTGAAATATCTTTGATTGTCAATAATATTCGATTCAACAAGGGAAAACTAGATCCCAAACGAAATCCTTCAATGATTTTATCTTCACTTTTATGTGTTGGCTCTGGTGGAAGCTTGGGTCCAGAGGCTCCCTTAGTACAAGTTACTGGTTCAACAGGAACATGGATGGGAAAACTATTTCGATTGAAAGGCGAAGAATTGCGTTCTATGAGTATCGCAGGAATGGCAGCAGGATTTACCGCTTTATTTGGCGCTCCACTTGGAGGAAGTTTATTCGCCTTAGAAATTTTACATCATAAACATGTCGTTCAATATTACAAAGCCATCACTCCTGCCCTGGTTTCTAGTTTATTCAGCTACGTTGTTTTTGCATTGGTTATAAGTCTGGGCTTAGGTGCACTTTGGCATGTTCCAGTTTATGAATACGAAGGAATGTTTGATTTTGGATTAGCGGTTCTCTATGGAATTATTGCTGCGGCTGTTGGCTGGTTTTTTATTTACCTCACAAAAAGTTTCAAAAAGATATTCGAATGGAAAACTATGCCTATTTATATTAAAATGATGATTGGTGGAGTAATCTTAGGGCTTATCTCATACGCTTTTCCTATCACAAGATATTTTAGTCATTATGAAGTAAACGAACTTTTAACAACTCAATATACCTTATGGATGTTGATTGCTATTTTATTCTTTAAAATAATGGCTATTTCAATTACTGTTACCTCTGGGTGGAGAGGTGGATTTATTATTCCACTGTTTTTTGTTGGAGCTACAATTGGACTTATTATCTCCGAAATATTTCCAGATATTAATGCTTCTTTAGCAATAATCTGTAGTATGGCTGCGATAAATTCAACTGTAACAAGAACGCCAATGAGTACAACAATTCTTGTGGCAACTTTAACCGGTTTTACTTATTTAACTCCAATACTTTTTGCTAGTTTAACTGGTTATTTCTTAGCTCCTAAGCTACCGTTTATTGCCTCACAGTTAAGAGAAGAAAAGGAGTAATTCGCAAAGAAAAAATTAAAATCCGTAGCTAAATCTAATTAACTTTCGCTACCTGAACATCGTAGAAAATATCTTCTCCTGGCTTCACCATTTCAATTAATCCTTCGTTTCCGTAAGCTTCTTTTGCTGGAATGTAAATCATTAATCTATCACCCTCTCTAGCAGTAAGCAAGGCTTTGTGTAATCCTGGAACAATATTTCCATCGCCAATAACAAACTCAAAGGGCATTCCTGTTTGATAACTGTTGTCGTATCTTGGTTTACTTTCAGAACTTACAAAGTAGTTGATCAACACCTTATCCCCTTTTTGTATTGAATCTCCAGGTGATTTTAGCTCGTCATATTTCCAAATCTTTACACCATCTACTTCCGTAGTTGGCTTAAATTTCTTTACAATACGCATAGAAAGAATATTATTGGCATTTGGTGGAACTAATCCTTTGATTCCTAATTTTCCTCTTGCGTATTTTGAAGGTAGAAAAATATCTACATCGTCACCTACACGTAATTCTTGCATTGCAATATCCCAACCAGAAGTCTGTTGATTCCAACCTACTAAAAATGGTATACTGGGTTTTTTCACTTTGTGATTCCCATCATAAACAGTTCCATCTTCCAGTTTCGCTCTATAATCAATCATTACAACTTCGCCCTTTTGAAGCTTTTCACCTTTTCCTTTTTTGAAATAGGTGATCTTTACTCCATTTTTCAATTTTAAAGTATCGCTGGCCTTATCTATGACAATTTCTTTTGGTTTTGAGAGTGTATCCGAAATTTCCTCAAGATTTTCTACTGAATCACTGCTCTCCTTTTGTAATTCATCATTTTCAGTTGAAGTTTTAACTCCTTCAATTTCACATGAAGCAAATCCAAAACTTAATACTATAAAAATCAATAAAAATCGCATACTAATATATTTTAACTAATTCTAAATCAACAACCAAAACCTGTAATGGCGGAATTTTTTTAAAGTCACCAAGTAAGCCATGCCCTATATGACTTGGAATAATTAATTTCGCTTTATCACCCTCAGAGAGATACTTAATTCCTTCCATTACCCCTGTTTCGATATCAGATTTGTCCACTTTAAAAGTACTTAACTCTTTATCTTCAGTTTTATAAAGTAAAGAATCATTCAACATTTTAATTTCGAATTTCACATCAACTTTATCTCCTGCTTCTGCAGTCGGCCCTTCTTTATCTTCATAAATCCAGTAGCGCAAGCCAGATCCTGTTGATTTCATTTCCCAATTTTCACGCCGAGATAAATATAAGCGAATATTGATTTCATCCTCTCTGGTGAACTGCTCATTCATTTTTGTAGAATGCTCCACCGACCATTCAGGCTCTGGTGGAAGTTCCTTAGCTTTATCTTCGCATGAAAAAAGTAGTCCAAAAAAACTACTAAATAAAATGAATCTTTTAACCATTGGTTTTTAATTAAATTCGGGCAACACACTTTTAATTTTAGCAATTGCTTCTTCCATGTTTCCATCCCATCGTCCACCCGATGCATTCGCATGACCACCTCCATTAAAGTAGGTGTTGGCCATCACATTAACGGGGTTATTTTGTCCTTTCGAACGAAAAGAAATTTTAATTATTCCATCACCTTCAGTCAAAAATATAGATTTTTTTATTCCTGTTATAGATAAACCAACATTTACAAGTCCTTCTGTGTCACCTTTCACATAGTTAAACTGTTCTAGTTCAGACTTATCCAAAGAAATAATAGCAGTTTTAAACTCATCCAAAATTTCCATTTTTTCGTTAATGGCATAACTTCTTAAGCGCAATTTTTCGAAAGTATTGGTATCAAAAACAGCTTCATGGATTTTATAAGGTTGGACTCCTCCACGCATTAATTGTGCAATTACCTCATGGGTATGCGCCGTAACACTTGGAAAACGAAATGAACCACTATCTGTCATAATTCCACAATACAAGGGCTCTCCTATATTTACATCTAGAAGATTTGAGTTCCCCATAGCTTCAATAAAGTCAACGATTAATTGTGCTGTTGAACAAGAAGAAGTTTCCGAAAACAACAAATCAAACTCATCGCTTGGATCCAAATGATGATCAATCATGATTTTAAAAGCAGCACTTTCAATCATCATGTCTTTCATTACTCCTACACGACTCATTGCGTTAAAATCTAAACAGAAAATTACATCTGCGGTTGATACATGTTCAGAAACCTCCTCTAAGCGCGTTTCCGCATCGATAATTTGGTCAATTCCTGTCATCCATTCTAGGAAATATGGCGCAGGATCAGGATGACAAACTTTTACATCATACCCCAACTTTGTTAAAAAATGAAATAATCCCAAAGAACTTCCTATGGAATCTCCATCTGGGGATTTATGTGCAACAATTACTATCTTTTTTGAAGAATTTAGAACTTCTTTTACTCTAGCAATTCCTTGCTCATTAAATGTATGCATATAATTATATTTAAACTACTTAATTAAGTCTAACTGACTTTTCATTTTTGATTTTAATTCTTCGCTAATTGTGGTTAAAGGCAAACGAACGGTTTCGGTCCCAATTCCAATCAATTCTAGGCAGAATTTTATTCCTGATGGATTTCCTTCGGCAAAAAAGGAATCTGTAATATCTAAAACATCAAAGTGGTGCTTTCTTGCGGTAACTAAATCTCCTGTAAAACCAGCATTGATCATTGTAGAAAATTGCTTTGGTAATGCATTGGCAACAACAGAAATAACCCCATGTCCACCCATTGCAACCAATGGCATTGTTAGTGCATCTTCGCCTGACAACACAGCAAAATCTTCTGGTGCATTTTTCAAAATTTGCATTACTTGCTCTAAATTTCCAGAAGCTTCTTTAATACCAACTATGGTTTCAACTTTTGAAAGTTCTAAAGTTGTTTCTGCCGTCATATTACTCGCTGTTCTTCCAGGAACATTATATAATATAATTGGCTTTTTTGACACTTCTGCAATTGCCTTAAAATGAGCTATTATACCACGTTGACTTGGTTTGTTATAATGTGGAGAAGCACTTAAGAATCCATCTACACCTTCATGGTCAAAGTTCTTAATTTCTTCAACTAAAGCAGCTGTATTATTGTCTGCCATTCCCAATAAAATCGGCAACTTTCCGTTGTTTTCGTCAATAACAGTAGCCAAAACAAAATTCTTCTCGTCTGCTGTTAGCGTAGCAGTTTCCCCAGTTGTTCCTTGCACGACTAAAAAATCTGTTCCATTTTCAATTTGAAAACTAACTAGTTTTCGCAAAGCTATTTCATCAACACTTCCATCTGTTTTGAATGGTGTTACAAGTGCTACACCCGTTCCTTTAAACTGCATTATAATTGTATTTTAATTAAATAATTATTTATCTGTTTGAACAACTTACCTTCCGACAAACTTGAATCACTGAATGACAAATCAAATTTACTTAAAGTTTCTTGCTCCATTCCCACACTTATTAATTTAGAATGCTTTAAAACCGATTTTAATAAAGAATTATCTTTCTCCATTGCAACAATCAAAACACCTTTTGAAGTACTTAAAACTTCTGTCAATTTAGGTGTTTTGATCTTTCCAAAGAGATTAAAATCCTTCTTGGAAAGATAATAAACTTGTTCAATCTGAGGTAATTCAGCTATGCTTTTTGGTTGATTTACAGTTAGTAAATAATAAAATGATTCCGCACTAGATATGTTTCTCTCAACATTATTCTTTAGCTGTTGAAATTCCTTTTCACTTTTCCATTCCGAAATTATAATGATTCTTTTTTTCATTATTCATTCATTTTATCATCTCCATAAACTCAGCCTCCGAAAGAATCTCAACGCCCAATTTTTCGGCCTTCTCTAATTTCGCCGGCCCCATATTTTCTCCTGCAACAATAAATGAGGTTTTGGACGAAATACTCCCAACATTTTTACCTCCATTGGCTTCAATCGCTTCTTTTAGTTCTTTTCGAGAAAGTGTTTGAAAAACTCCAGAGACCACAATAGATTTCCCCTCTAAAACAGCACTGTCTAATTCTTTTTCTTCAATTTCAAATTGTAAACCAGCAGATTTTAAGCCTTCCACAATTTGTATATTTTCTTCTTGTAAGAAATGTTGCTGAATCGCAATAGCAATAACTTCTCCAACTTCGTCAATAGCAATCAATTCATCAAAAGAAGCTTTTTGAATGGTGTCAATATTCTTTAACGCTTTTGCAATTTTCTTCGCGACAGTTTCACCAACATGTCTAATTCCCAAAGCAAAAAGTACACGTTCAAAAGGAATCTTTTTTGAATCCTCTAAACCTTTCAATAAATTATTCGCAGATTTATCGCCCATTCTTTCCAGTCCCGCAATCTGTTCAAAAGTCAAAGTATATAAATCGGCACTGTTATGAATCAGTCCTTCCGCAAATAATTGTTCCACTGTTTCTGATCCGATTCCTTCAATATCCATTGCTTTTCTGGATATAAAATGAATTATTCTACCTGTTATTTGTGGAGGACAACCTAAATCATTTTGACAATAGTGATGTGCCTCTCCTTCCAATCTTTTCAGAGGTTCATCACACTCAGGGCAATTGGAAATGAATTTTATTTTTTCAGCGTTTTCAGCTCTTTGTGTTAAATCTACACCCACAATTTTTGGAATAATTTCACCGCCTTTTTCAACATAAACCGTGTCATTTTCATGCAAATCGAGTTTATTCATTTGATCTTCGTTATACAAAGAGGCCCTTCTAACAATCGTTCCTCCCAAAGAGACCGGAGAAAGATTAGCAACTGGAGTTACCGCCCCTGTTCTTCCTACTTGATAAGTCACCACCTCAAGTTTTGCGCTAGCTTGTTCTGTTTTGAACTTATAAGCGATTGCCCAACGTGGAGATTTAGCCGTACTTCCTAGTTCTTCTTGCTGACTGTAGTCATCCACTTTTATGACTATTCCATCAATTTCCAGAGGTAAATCCACCCTATGTTCATCCCAATAATGGATAAACTCCATGATTCCTTCAATAGAATCTGTTTTCTTCAAGTATTTTTTCTCTACCCTCGGAATTTTAAATCCCCATTCACCTGCGTTCAAAACACTTTCAAAATGACCTTCGGCAGGTAAATCTCTACCGTATACTCCATATAGAAAACAGTCCAATCCTCGTTCTGCAACAACTTTAGAATCCTGCATTTTCAAAGTTCCAGAAGCTGAATTCCTTGGATTTGCAAACAACTCTTCACCAGCAAGTTCTCTTAACTTATTTAAAGCATTGAACGAATCCAAGGTGAAAAATATTTCTCCTCGAATTTCAAAGGATTCAGGGTAATTTCCTTTTAATTTTAGTGGAATTGTTCGAATTGTTTTCACATTTGCTGAAACATCTTCTCCTTGCGTTCCATCTCCTCGGGTTACAGCTTGAACTAAGGCACCATTTTCATATCGGATTCCAATAGCTACACCATCGTATTTTAATTCACAAACATAATTGACTTTTCCAGGAACCAGTTTCTTTACGCGATTTTCCCACTCCACAATTTCCTCTTCAGAATAAGTATTGGACAAAGAAAGCATTGGAAAATCATGCTTTACCGTTTGAAACTTTTTAGTAATATCACCGCCAACCCTTTTGGTAGGGCTATTTGCAGCCGCTAATTCAGGAAATTTATTCTCTAAATCTTGAAGCTCCTTTAATCTTTGATCATACTCAAAATCCGAAACCTCAGAAACATTCTCTATATAGTATTGATGGTTGTAATGATTTAATTCTTTCGTTAAATCTTCTATTCTTTTTACAGCCTCTTTTCTATCCATTTTTCTTTAAAATTGTGCGTGAATCATTCTATCCTTACCCTGTAAATCTTGGCGAATTTCAATTTGATTGAATCCATAAGATTTCAAAACAGCTTCTACATCTTTCGCCATTTCTTCATGTACTTCAAAAAACAAACTTCCCTTTGGTACTAAATGATCTCGCGCATAAAGAGAAATCGCTTTGTAATACAAAAGTGGATTATTGTTGGGGACAAACAAAGCAGATTCCGGCTCAAAATCTAACACGTGATCTTTCATTTGCTCTTTATTGTCTAAGGGTATATAAGGAGGATTGGAAACAATTAAATCCCATTTATAATGGGAGTAATCATGTAGTTTTAGTGCATTGGCAAAATCAAATTGAACGTTTATTTTAAGCTGAATCGCATTTTCATTGGCCAAATCTAAGGCATTTTGAATAACATCTACTCCAAACACATTGCTCTTTGAAATAGCTGATTTTAAAGACAATGCAATACAACCAGAGCCTGTACCCACATCCAAAATTTTTGGACTCCTACCTTGCCATGTGTCCACTATCCAATTTACCAATTCCTCAGTTTCCGGTCTCGGAATTAAGGCCCTACGATCTGTTATTAAATCTAAACCGTAAAAATGAGTCCAACCCAACACGTATTGAACTGGTTTACCTTTATTGATTTGAATAATCGAGTTTTCCAACTTCTCTTCAACTCCCTGAGGTATAGTACTGTCTTTATTCAGTAAAATTTCCGAGGCATCATATTGCATGTAATGCATTAAGAACATTTTGGCAATTTGCTTTTTCTCCCTCTCTGTAAATATATCATTTAGCTTCTCACTAAAATGACCTATCATTTCATTTACGGTGCACATTATAATCCTATTTTGTGTAAAAGTAGTAATAAATTAAGGGCTATTTCCACTTAGATATTCTAAATTAAGTCTAGATTTGTAAAACAAAATAATTTGTTACAAATAAGCTATGGATATTAAAACTATGGAGCAATACGCTTCACAAACAAGAAGAGATATTGTAAGAATGGTAGCAGCCGTAAACTCTGGTCACCCAGGTGGCTCTTTAGGTTGTGCCGACTTTTTTACTGTTATGTATCACAAAATCTTAAAACAAGATCCTAAAAATTTCACCATGGATGGTGAAGGTGAAGATTTATTCTTCCTTTCTAATGGACACATTTCTCCAGTTTGGTATAGTACTTTGGCCCGTGCAAATTACTTCCCAGTTTCAGAATTAGCCACTTTCAGAAAATTGAATTCTCGCTTGCAAGGACATCCAAGTGTAGACCATGACTTACCAGGAATCCGAGCTGCATCAGGTTCTTTAGGTCAGGGACTTTCAATGGGGATTGGTGCTGCAGAAACAAAAAAACTGAATGGAGATGATAGATTCGTTTATGTTTTAATGGGTGATGGTGAATTGCAAGAAGGACAGATTTGGGAAGCTGCTATGTACGCAGCTGCTAAAAACGTTGATAATATAATTGCTTCTGTAGATTATAACGGACGACAAATTGATGGTGATGTAGAGGATGTTCTTTCACTTGGAAACTTGAAACAGAAATGGCAAGCTTTTGGTTGGGAAACACTTGAAGTTGATGGTCATAACATGGAAGAAATGATTTCTACTTACGAAAAAGCACAAGAATTATCTGGAAAAGGAAAGCCTGTTATGGTTTTACTGAAAACAGAAATGGGTCAAGGAGTTGATTATATGATGGGAACTCACAAATGGCATGGAGCTGCTCCAAATGCAGAACAATTAGAAAGTGCATTAAATCAACTAGAAGAAACTTTAGGCGATTACTAGACTAATAAAACATCAGTTGAAAAAAGTGAAAGAATGAAAAAGTTAATCATTGCGTTATTTATAACTCTTGCTGGATTTAGTTATGCACAAGAAGAATTAACGCGTGTACTTTTTGTTCTTGACGCTTCTAATTCAATGAATAAAAAATGGGGGAAAGAAGCCAGATTTGTCACAGCAAAACGAATTCTCTCTAACTCGGTAGATAGTCTTCGAGGAATTCCAAATTTGGAAATCGCCTTACGCGTTTATGGTCACCAATCCCCTATCACTGCAAATTATCAAGATTGTGCAGATACCAAACTAGAAGTGCCTTTTGCAAAAAACAATCATCAACAAGTTCTGAATAAAATCAAGACCATTCGTGCCAAAGGAACCACTCCAATTGCAAGATCTCTTGAACAGGCAGCTGATGATTTTCCAAATAAAAGCTCTAGAAATGTAATCATTTTAATTACAGATGGAATTGAAGCTTGTGATGATGAACCTTGTGTGATTGCAGATAAATTACGGGCAAAAGGCATAACAATTAGTCCTTTTGTGATTGGTTTAGGAATGGATATGTCTTATCTCTCTCACTTTGATTGCTACGGAAACTATAAATCTGCCGAAGATCCAATGGCTTTTGAAGCAGTTTTGAAGAATGTAGTAAACAAAGCACTCGTAAATACAACGGTACAAATCAACTTGAATACAATAGATGGAAAACCGTTGGAGACAGATATTACCATGTTTTTGTATGAGGCAGGAACCAAGAACTTAAAGTACACTTATATGCATACTCTAAATGAGGAGAAACTGCCAGATACTTTAGTTTTAGATCCCAGTATTCAATACGATTTAATTGCAAAAACACTTCCTCCACAAGTAAAGAAAGGAATTAAAATTCAACGCAACACCCACAATACAATAGAATTACCAACTCCTCAAGGTCAGATTAAAGTTGAATTTAATCAGCCCTCGCGATATGATTTCGTTGATGCTCGCATAATGCAGAAAGGAAAAACCACTACATTAAACGTTCAAAAACTGAATACCACTCAGGACTATATTGTGGGAGATTATGAAATAGAAATACTTACATTACCCCGCAGATACGCTAGTGTAAAGGTCAATCAAAGCAGGCTACAAACAATATCTTTGGATGCACCAGGAGTGGTGAACTTCTCTGCTTACAAAATTGTGACCGCCCAAGTATTCGAAATCAAGAAGAACAATGAATTAGAATGGGTTTGTGACTTATTAGAAAACACCTTAAACAACACCTTCATCCTTCAACCGGGGAAGTACAAAGTTGTCTACAGACAAAAAGAATTGAAATCTACCAGCTATTCTAAACAAAAAGATTTTAACGTATATTCGAACAAAACAGTAACGATAAATTTATAATGGAAAAGAAAATCACAATTTTAGGCGAAAAAGACACACGTTCAGGCTTTGGAGAAGGCTTGCACGAATTGGGTAAATCTCATCCAAATGTAGTGGCATTGTGTGCAGATTTAACTGGCTCTTTAAAAATGAATGCTTTTGAAGATGATTTCTCGGATCGTTTCTTCCAAGTAGGTATCTCTGAAGCCAATATGATCAGTATGGCTGCAGGAATGACAATTGGCGGAAAAATTCCTTTTACTGGAACATTCGCTAATTTTTCTACAGGAAGAGTTTATGATCAAATACGTCAATCTGTCGCTTATTCTGGAAAGAATGTAAAAATTTGTGCTTCTCACGCTGGATTAACGCTAGGAGAAGATGGAGCAACTCATCAAATTTTGGAGGACATCGGAATGATGAAAATGATGCCGAATATGACTGTTATTGTTCCTGCTGATTTCAATCAAACTAAACAAGCAACAAAAGCAATTGCAGACTTAGATGGACCTGTTTATCTTCGCTTTGGACGTCCAAAAGTGCCTATTTTTGTTGCTGATGATGCAGAATTTGTAATTGGTAAAGCAGATACCATTTTTGAAGGAAAAGATGTTTCAATTATCGCTTGTGGCCATATGGTTTACAAAGCAATTGAAGCTGCTCAAGAACTAGCAAAAGAAGGAATCGATGCTGAAGTGATTAATATGCACACGATAAAACCTTTAGATGAAAAAGCAATTTTAGCATCTGCTCAGAAAACCGGTTGCGTGGTGACCGCTGAAGAGCACATGATTAACGGCGGATTAGGTGATGCTGTAGCACAAGTTTTAAGCAGAAATAATCCTACTCCTCAAGAATTTGTTGGTGTTAATGACACTTTCGGTGAAAGTGGAACTCCAAATGAATTAATGACCAAATACAACATTGATACTGCGGATGTGATTAAAGCAGCAAAAAAAGCAATTTCACGTAAATAATATTTGATTTCTAACAGTTCTTTGGAATAGGATTCTAGAGAACTGTTTTCTTCACCTACTCCTCTTCTACTTGCATCCATAATTCTACTTTTTCGAAATAATTTTAATTTCTAATGAAAGCATCTTTAACCAAAGCTGAAAAATTTAAACAACTTCAGGGACAAACCAGTCCTTTTCCTTTTTTAATAGATGTAGATTATGCCAAAGGAAGCTATATCTATGATAAATCAGGGAAATCTTATTTAGACATGATTGCAGGAGTTGCTGTTAATAATATTGGCCATAATCACCCAGAAGTTGTCGAAGCTTTAAAAGCGCAAATTGACAGACATTTACATGTAATGGTTTACGGCGAATTTATTCAAGATGCACCATTAGAAATGGCGGAGAAACTAACAGCACTACTACCCAATTCTTTAAATGCCGTTTATTCCGTTAACTCGGGAACAGAAGCCAACGAGGCGGCAATCAAACTGGCTAAACGGGTTACCGGAAGAAAAGAGATTATTTCTTGTTTTGGCGCTTATCACGGAAGTACTAATGGAAGTTTAAGCTTATCGAGTAAGGAAATTAAGAAAAAGCCTTTTGAACCTCTTTTACCAGAAATTAATTTTATTGAGCACAACTCCATTGTAGATTTAGAGAAAATAACAGAAAAAACAGCTGGTGTTTTTATTGAAACTATTCAGGGAGATGCTGGAGTGAGACAAGCTTCAACAGAATATTTAAAAGCACTAAGAAATAGATGTGATGAAACTGGAGCACAACTCATTTACGATGAAATTCAATGCGGAATGGGAAGATCAGGAAAAAACTTCGCTTTTGAACATTCTGGAGTTGTTCCAGATATTTTAACATTGGGAAAAGCATTAGGAGGTGGAATGCCAATTGGAGCATTAGTTAGCAGTCAAGAAAAACTTGATTTATTTAGCCACGACCCTATTTTAGGACACATCACTACATTTGGTGGACACCCAGTTGTTTGTGCTGCGGCTGCAGCGGGATTGAAAGTTTTGTCTGAAATTGATTATGATGAAGTTGAAAAAATAGGTAAATTCATTGAAGATGAACTACTTAAACATAATCTCGTTAAAGAAATTCGAAGAGTGGGAATGATGTTTGCCATTGATATGGAAAACGCAGAAATTGTGAACAAAATCGTTATGGGATGCATGGAAAAGGGTTTAATCTCTTTTTGGTTTTTGTCGCACCCTGATAGTTTTAGATTGAGTCCTCCCTTGACATTGAATTGGGAAGAAGCGAAAAAGGCAGTTGAGATAATCAATGAAGCAATCAATGAGATTTAAAAATTTATATCAGGCCGACAAATCCAGTTTATCCGGTAAAAATTCACAGATCCCTCCGATATTTTTTACTAAGCTGTACAGCTTTTGTTGATTACTATTTTTTCATTATCCTATAAAGTAAAGACCCAAGATAAATCTGCTTCACGACATTAACTTGAGCAATTTTCTCTATTTCATGTTTGCTTTTCGGCGTTACGTTATGAAACTCTTTTTTTCCTCATCTTTTCTACGCTAATAATTTCGAGTCATGCACCAAAATAGAATTTCTTTCCAAGTGAATTAGTCCCGCTTGTTTGAATTCGTTCAATATAGTAGTTACCTTCTGACGTGAAATTCCAGTTAAACTTGCGATCTCTTGATGTGTCAAATTGTGTTTTATCAGCGTTTCATATCCTACGGGTTTCCCAATATCTTCTGCCATTTCTTTAATAAAATCTATGACTCTATTTCTAGATTTTTTCAGCATTACAGACTCCAATCTATTATCTAGTCTACGATAGTCTGTTAACATATTTTTGACCAACCTCTGATAAACTCGCTGATTTCTTACACTTATACTTTTGAATTCTGCTGTAGGGATAGAATACACAATGGTATTTTTATCCATCACCTTGGCAGAATCAGTATGATTGACAAACAAAGTAGAATCTATTGCAGCATGCTCTCCATAATAGTCACCATCATTCAAAATACGCTTGATACTTTCTTTTTCTGAATCAGAATGTTTAATTATTTTTACCCTACCACTATTAACAAAGAATACATTATCCATTGGGTCTCCTTGACGAAATAGAAAATCATTTTTAGCATATTGATTTACTTCAAAAAGACTCTGTAGCGACTTTTTTTGATCAGAGGAAAGTCCCCTAAATAATTCATTATTATCAATAAACCAGAGTTTTGCGTTTTTATTAATCATGTTGTCGGTGTTTTATATCAACTAATATAATGAGTGAAATTAATTACATACAAAACAATAACTTATAAAAAAGGTTCATTGATAGCAGACCAAATCTTAAAAAAAATTAAATAAATTGATAAAACAGTTAATCAAATAGCCTGTCATTCTAAATAAGCAGTACTAAATATTTGAAATGCATAAAAGTAAAATAGCGCTATCCATATAAGTCCTAGATTGTAAAAGACATTTTTCTTACCTACAAAATTGAAAAATTCAGTTTGATGATCAAATCACTGCCTTCCGATGTTCAACTAGAATAAATTATAATGATCCTTCGGAAAAATTTTTATTTTCTGAGGGAAGGATTCCTTCTATTTCACCTATTAGCAATAGTTCTTTATAAGAAAAGTCAAATAGGATTGAACAAAAGTACTTATTTCGATCTAATTAGGCAGTTGTCCTATAAAATATACTTTTGAGTAGTTTTAGCAGTATGTAGCTCTCGCTCATTGAGCAAGTTTGGAATAAATAGCGGATAATTTCTTAAAAGTCCTCTAAGTGTTTAAAAGGCTAATCCTTCAATAATAACAATTCACATCTCTATTTCTGAAGGTCTCAAAAAATAACAGGTCAACAAAAATAATCTCTCGAGTTTATCTATCGACTGAAAATGCCAGTTTTATGGTTTTCACTTTTTATGAAACTTAGAAATTAAAATGAATCCTATATACCCATCATGATGACAGTCACAAAATTTTGTTCATTAAACAAAAAAAGCTGCTACCTAAGTAACAGCTTTTTCACAATACAATTCACAACTTATTTTCCTTCAGCTGCAGCGGCATCGGCGCGTTTCTTATACTCTATTGCTTTCTCAGTATTTCCAGCATTTCTATGTACCTGAAACAATACATTTAATACGCCGGAGTTATTAGGGTCTTGCTTAATGTAAATTTCCAATGGTGCTATTGCGTTTTTATACATTTCTTGACTTCTTGCACTTACCTTGTCATAATCAGGATTATTGAAATCCATCTGACTTGCAGTAGTTTTTAGTTTTTCACCTCTTCCTAAATAAAGAACACCTAGGTTATATGCAGCTTCTGCATATTCAGGGTCAATCTTGATTGCACGCTGTAGGTTGCTTTCCGCCTTAGCATACAACTCCTCTACTTCATCAGATTTTGCTTGGTAACCTTCGTCTGTAATTTCCATCGCAGCAAAATCTGCATAGGATTTATCTGCGGCAGTTAAATAAATTGAACCCATGTTAGAGAACAACACTTTATTGTTTGGAGATGACTTTGCTGCAGCATCAAAATACGCTTCGGCCTTGGCAAGATCGTCATTATCCAGGGCAATATTAACACCTGCTATAGCTAAATCTTCACTTTCAGGAAACATTTCAAGTGCTCCAGAAATAAATTCCATCGCTTTTTCCGGCTCACCAGACTTACTCAACGTATCGATGTAGTTTCTTGCAGCAATAATTGCATTGGTTCTCATAGCTTCACGCTCCTCCTGAATATTCGCAATTTGCTTCACTTGATATGCCCCAGCAAATCCTGCGTAGGCCATCTGATATTTTTTCTGTTTAAACATCATTTCACCAACAGAAACAGCTTGACCTACTTTGCGGTTGAAGAATAAATCAACATCAGACTTGTAACGTCTTTTGCTCTCTGTATGCTTGATAGACTGCTCAATAACATCCAAAATAGAGTCATTTTTGTACACTTCTAAATCTTCAGCTGATGTCAACCCAGCCATTTCAACCAAGCTATAATTAATTACAGCATTGTAATAATTTGCTTTTGGATCTGTCTTTGTAGATTCATCAGTCATTGCCGGATCAATGTACTTTTTTGCTTCCAACAAATAAGATTTAGCTTTAGTTAAATCTTGCTTTTGAAAAGCAGGCTCATATTTTTGAAACTCAAGTGCAGCAGAAACAACGTTGCTATTTTGTGAAAATCCTTGAACACCAACAAAAAGTGATGCACAAACGATTCCTAAATTTACTTTATTCAATTTCATTTTGTCTGTTTTTTATTTTTATTCCTCTGTAGTATCATTTTCTGTGCCATTCTCATCGGATTCATCAGGTGTATCATTGGCATTATCGTCAGAACCTACTACTTCTTCATCAATAACTTCTTCTTCCAACTCCTCTACTTCGTCTTCTTTAGGAACTTTTGCTACAGCTGCAATTTCACCACCTTTAGAAAGGTTGATTACCCTAACACCTTGTGCTGCACGTCCCATCACACGAATTTGATCTACTCTTGAACGAATAGTAATTCCACGTTTAGTAATGATCATTAAATCATCTTCGTCTGTTACATTATTAATGGCAATTAAATTACCTGTCTTTTCCGTAACAGAAAGTGTCTTAACTCCTTTACCTCCGCGATTCGTTACACGATAGATTGGATCTCCAGTTTCTGGATCATTAAAGAATGAACGCTTACCATAGCCGTTTTCAGAAACCACTAAAATACTGTTTTCGCTATCTGGCTCTAAACATATCATTCCAATTACTTCATCATCTGAAGTACTCATTGTAACACCTTTCACTCCAATTGAGTTTCTTCCCACTGTTCTAACAGTTGACTCATTGAAACGAATAGCATAACCAGATTTTTTGGCCAAAATAATTTCCTGTGAACCGTTGGTCAACTTAGCACTCAACAACTCATCACCTTCATTAATATTAATGGCATTAATTCCATTTGATCGAGGTCTAGAATATGCTTCCAATTTTGTTTTCTTGATTATACCCTTCTTAGTACACATAACAATAAAGTTATTGTCTACGTATTCTTCGTCAGTTAAATCTTGAACGTTAATGTAAGCTTTAATCTTATCATCTTGTTCTATATTAATCAAGTTTTGGATTGCTCTTCCTTTAGAGGTTTTACTTCCTTCTGGAACTTCAAATACACGCATCCAGAAACATTTACCTTTTTCGGTAAATACCATTAAGTAGTTGTGATTTGTTGCAACAAAAATTGTCTCTAAGAAATCTTTATCTCTTGTTGTTGAGCCTTTAGAACCCGTTCCTCCTCTATTTTGAACCTTGTACTCACTTAGACTTGTACGTTTAATATAACCTGCATGAGAAATAGTCACAACAACTTCGTCATCTGGTATTAAATCCTCAATTCTCATTTCTGAAGCAGAGAACTCAATAGTTGAGCGACGATCATCACCGTATTTTTCACGAATATATTCTAGTTCCTCCTTAATAATAGCCATTCTACGAGATTCATTGGCCAAAATGTCTTTAAGGTCTTCAATGGTTAACATTAATTCAGCGTATTCCGCTCTTAGTTTATCCTGTTCAAGTCCTGTTAACTGTCTCAATCGCATTTCTACAATTGCACGAGACTGAAGCTCTGACAATTCAAAACGTTTGATTAAGTTTTCTCTTGCTTCGTCAGGACTACTTGATGCGCGGATGATTTTTATAACTTCATCGATGTTATCAGATGCTATAATTAATCCCTCCAATAAATGCGCTCTCTCTTCAGCTTTTCGTAATTCGTATTTTGTTCTTCGAACGATAACTTCATGACGGAAATCAACGAACTTAGCGATCATCTCTTTCAAGTTCAACAACTCCGGCCTTCCATCAACCAAACAAATGTTATTAACTGAAAACGAAGTCTGTAACGCAGTATACTTAAACAACTTATTTAAGACCACATTAGGAATAGCATCTCTTTTCAATTCATAAACTACACGCAGTCCGTTACGGTCAGATTCATCTCGAATATCAGTAATACCCTCGATTTTACCTTCATTCACCATGTCTGCGGTCTTCTTAATCATGTCCGCTTTGTTCACCTGGTAAGGAATTTCACTAACCACAATATGCTCGCGACCATGTTTATTCTCCTCTATAATGGCTTTCGCTCGAATAACAATTCGACCTTTTCCAGTTTCAAATGCAGATTTCACACCGTCATAACCATAAATTATACCACCTGTAGGGAAGTCGGGTGCAGTGATATACTTCATTAAGCCATCCACTTCAATCTCTTTGTCCTCGACATAAGCAATTGTCCCATTGATTACCTCTGTTAGGTTATGAGGTGCCATATTTGTTGCCATACCCACAGCGATACCACTAGCTCCATTAATCAAGAGGTTAGGTACTTTTGTTGGTAAAACCGTTGGCTCTGTTAAACTATCGTCGAAATTAGGAATGAAATCGACTGTTTCTTTGTCGAGATCGCCTAACATTTCTTCAGATATTTTCCTTAATCGCGCCTCGGTATATCGCATCGCAGCTGGACTATCACCATCCATTGAGCCAAAGTTACCCTGTCCATCCACTAAAGGATAACGTAATGACCAATATTGCGCCATACGAACCATAGTATCATAAACAGAACTATCACCATGAGGGTGGTACTTACCAAGTACCTCACCAACGATTCTCGCTGACTTTTTATGTGCTTTATTGGAGTAAACTCCTAAGTCTTGCATTCCGTAGAGTACACGTCTATGTACTGGTTTAAATCCATCACGTACATCTGGAAGAGCACGCGAAACAATAACTGACATTGAGTAATCAATGTAAGCGGATTTCATTTCATCTTCGATGTTAATCTTAATGATTCTTTCTCCTTCTGCCATCTTGTCATTTAATTTATTACTGCACGAATGTTGCGTGCGTTTAGAATGCCCGAAAATAAGGATTTAAATCAAGTTAGGGGTTATGGTTTTCATAAATTATAAACAAAAATCTGTGAATAATTGTGAAGAACTTAAACCATTATCTTGTTTATTCGTTTTATTTTTGAATGTGTTGTTTTTGGGATAGGATAACAACACAAAATTTATGTATATTCGTAAAACTATGGAAGCAAAATTTTCGCCAAGAGTAAAAGACGTTATCAATTTCAGTCGTGAGGAAGCCCTTCGATTGGGAAATGATTATATCGGCGTCGAACACCTATTACTTGGCCTAATTCGTGAAGGAGAAGGCTTGGGCATTCGTGTTTTAAAAGAGTTTAATCTAGACTTAGAACAAATTCGATATCAAATAGAATCGTACCTTAATAAGTCCGCAAATAATTCAGCAAAAGACTTAACTAACATACCCTTAGTAAAGCAAGCTGAAAAAGTATTGAAAATAACCTATTTAGAAGCAAAGTTATTTAAAAGTCCAGTAATTGGAACAGAGCATTTATTGTTGTCCATTCTAAAAGATGAAAACAATGTTGCATGTAGAACTTTGAATAGATATGGAGTAATTTATGACAACATTAAAGATGAAATTGAAGCTATGTTAGAAGAAAATAATCCAAGAGCTGAGTTCCCAGGGACCGGTGATGGCGGCGGTGATGCCGGCTTTGCTGGAGGATCTGGACCAACTGGAGGAGCTAGAAAAGCAGGTGATACCAAATCAAAAACACCTGTGCTTGATAATTTTGGTAGGGATTTAACAAAACTCGCCGAAAATGATCAATTAGACCCTATTGTGGGCCGAGAAAAAGAAATAGAACGTGTGAGTCAAATCTTATCTCGAAGGAAAAAGAACAATCCTATTCTTATAGGAGAGCCTGGAGTAGGTAAAAGTGCAATTGCAGAGGGATTGGCCTTAAGAATTGTGCAACGAAAAGTTTCGCGCGTATTATTCGACAAAAGAATTGTGTCGTTAGATTTAGCTTCCCTTGTAGCAGGGACTAAATACCGTGGTCAGTTTGAAGAGCGCATGAAAGCCGTGATGGCTGAAATCGAAAAAAATAGAGATGTAATTCTATTTATTGATGAAATTCATACGATTGTTGGTGCCGGTGGAGCAAGCGGATCTTTGGATGCCTCCAATATGTTCAAACCAGCTTTGGCAAGAGGCGAATTGCAAGCAATTGGAGCAACTACACTGGATGAATATCGTCAGCACATTGAAAAAGATGGAGCTTTAGAAAGAAGGTTCCAAAAGGTTTTAGTGGAGCCAACTACTGCGGAGGAAACCATTGAAATATTAAATAACATTAAGGAGCGTTACGAAGACCACCACAGCGTTACCTATACACCAGAAGCGATAAAAGCTTGTGTATCTTTAACGGACCGATATATTTCTGACCGCCATTTACCAGACAAAGCCATCGATGCTTTAGATGAAGTTGGTTCTCGTGTACACTTAACCAACATCAATGTTCCTAAACAAATCATCGATATCGAAGGTAAAATTGAAGAAATTAAAGAAAAGAAGAATGACGTAATCAAGTCTCAGCAATATGAAAAGGCTGCAGAATTACGTGATTCGGAAAAGAAACTTCAAGATGAATTAGAAGAAGAAAAACTAAAATGGGAAGAGGATACTAAAAACCACAAGGTCACTGTAACAGAAGAAAACGTGGCTGATGTTGTTGCCATGATGACTGGAATTCCAGTTCAGCGAATTGCAGAAAAAGAAAGCGGTAAGCTGGCAAAAATGTACGAAGAAGTACGTAGTAAGATAATCGGTCAAGATGAAGCTGTTGCCAAGGTGGTTAAAGCCATTCAAAGAAACCGAGCAGGACTTAAAGATCCAAACAAACCTATAGGTTCGTTTTTCTTCTTAGGACCAACAGGAGTGGGTAAAACTTTGTTAACGAAAGTTTTAGCAAAACAAATGTTTGATTCTGAGGAAGCGCTTATCCGTGTAGATATGTCAGAATATATGGAGAAATTCTCCATCTCAAGGTTAGTTGGAGCACCTCCAGGATATGTAGGTTATGAAGAAGGTGGTCAACTCACAGAAAAAGTGAGAAGAAAGCCCTACTCCATCATCCTATTAGATGAAATTGAAAAAGCGCATCCTGATGTTTTCAATATTTTACTTCAAGCATTAGATGAAGGACACATGACGGATGGTCTGGGTCGTAAAATTGATTTTAAAAACACAATTATCATCATGACTTCGAATATCGGAGCTCGCCAACTACAAGATTTTGGTACTGGTGTTGGTTTTGGTACTGCAGCACGTTTGTCCTCAACGGAAGATGATCAAAAATCAGTAATTCAAAGCGCATTACGCAAGGCATTTTCTCCAGAATTCTTGAATCGTGTGGATGATTTGATTTTATTTAAATCACTTGAAAGAGAAGATATTCATAAGATTATTGATTTAGAACTGATTCACTTATATAAGAGAATCAATAATTTAGGATACAACATTGAGTTAAATAAAGACGCTAAAGACTTTATTGTGGATAAAGGATACGATGCAAAATTTGGGGCTAGGCCTTTAAGCAGAGCAATTCAGAAATACATTGAAGATCCATTAGCAGAACAAATCATCAACGCTTCAATTAAAGAAGGCGACACCATCAAAATGTCTTTAAATGAGGAAAAGGATGGTCTGTCAACTGAAGTGATTGAGGGAGAAAAGAAGGTGAATGATTCGAAGGAAGACGAAAAGTGATTTTTATAATTAGACTAATAAAGGGAGTGTTCAAATGCTCCCTTTTTTTTATTTTAACGGCATGAAAAATATATCCATACTTTTAATATTTACTGCTTTAATCAGCAATTATTACGCTCAGGTGAATCCAAATTTAGTTCACATTCCTCACGAAGTTTTTGTAAACGATGGGATTACTAGTTTTGATAAAATTCTTTCTCAGGATGAAACTATTGAAGAAAAAGTTAAGATTCTGCACAGTTATAATGAGCTCGGACATGACTTAACTATACAGACCAATAGTTTTGAGGAATATTGGAGCAGATACAAATCACTTTGGTTTTACATCACTCTAAAACAAGGTGAGCAACCATTTCTTTTATTTAAAGGCTTGAAAAACGATTTGGACGAAAGAGAATACGTTGAAATATTCAATATTGAAAAGCAGAGAAATCAGCGCTCCCTTTTTAGCGATGTTGGGAGATTACTAGCATACAAACTTCATCCAAAAACGAATGAAGTGATTCTATATATTCATAAATACCCTTGCTGTAAAAGCGCGAGTCACAATGTGTACCGTATTAGAAAAGTTCAGGACAACTTAAAAGTAAGCGATAGGTTTTTTGTAGGTAGAGATTCTGGAGATATGGTAGGTCCATTTTTCCCAGAAAAGGTATCATTCTCCGACAAGTACCACACACTTGATGAAAAGACAGCACTGCGCTGGTCACCTGCGGTTGTAAGTGAAAATGCTTTCGAAGATTGGACAGAAAGCAACCTAATGGTTCATTATGAAAAAGGTGCAGTATACCAAATCCTCCACGAGAAAAACAACTGGCAATTTGTTGTTTTCTTTAACGGAATAGCCGAAGAACAAAGCATGGTATTGAATTATACAAATTTTAAGAATAAAGGAGTTTATGGATGGATTCAGGTGGTGAATACGACTAAGCATTTGTGATTCAGATTGCAGATTCCCCCTACTGTTGTATAGGAATTATCTTTCATCTGATTTTGGGTCAGTAAACGATTTACTAGAATTACCTTACTTTATTTTGATCTTTTGAATGAGTTTATAAACTCTTCATTGAAGAGAATTTATAACGGATTAAGGAAGTAGTATAGAAAATGAATACTGCTTTCTTAAACTGCCCCCATTATAACCTGAAAGAAGGTCAAAGCCCTAGGATAAAAAAGATGATAATCCATAGTGAACAATAAAGAGACCATCATTCATAAAGGTTAATTGAATTTGAATAGAACAACGACAAGTTGATATAAGAATCACAATTTTATTTATCAGAGCGTATAGCTAAGTTCTTTTCTAAAATAGAATTGAATAATCAATTTATCTACAAAACACTGAAAATTGGTAATTCTTAATTTTCCCATCCACTCCAACTTCCTTTCACTTTCTCTGTCTTTCCCAAAAGTTAAGTATATTTGCACCCGAAATGAAAATGAATTACAAGGAAAAATTAAAGCACCCCGTTTTTAAGGTAACAAGAGATATCATCACCGAATTAGGCTTGGAAGCTTATGTTATTGGCGGATATGTGAGAGATCTACTTTTGGAAAGACCTTCCAAAGACATAGATATTGTGGTTGTTGGCAATGGACTAGAATTAGCTCAAAAAGTTGCAGAAAAACTACGTGTCAAGAAAGTAACTACTTTTAAATCCTTTGGAACTGCGCATTTTAATTATAAGGATTTAGATATTGAATTTGTTGGTGCTCGGAAGGAGTCTTATAACAGAGATTCTAGAAAACCAATTGTGGAAGACGGAACTTTAGATGAAGACCAAAAAAGAAGAGATTTTTCAATAAACGCTTTAGCATTATCTTTACACGAAGATAATTTCGGAGAATTAATTGACCCTTTTGACGGAATTGCAGACCTTGAAAATGGAGTAATTAGAACTCCTCTTGATCCAGAAACAACCTATTCTGACGACCCTTTAAGGATGTTGCGTGCCATTCGTTTTGCAACGCAGCTCAATTTTAAAATAGAAAATGAGAGCTTAAAAGCCATCAAAGAGAACGCAGAACGACTCTCCATAATTTCTAAGGAAAGAATTGTCGATGAGCTTAATAAAATTGTTTTGAG
Organism: Brumimicrobium oceani; assembly: GCF_003143775.1. GTDB lineage: Bacteria > Bacteroidota > Bacteroidia > Flavobacteriales_D > Crocinitomicaceae > Brumimicrobium > Brumimicrobium oceani. The sequence goes on from NZ_QFRJ01000001.1 coordinate 622,706, forward strand.
CAATACACCTTCTCGTGGGTTCAAACTATTGTATTCAACACACCTACTCCATCAGTTCTTTCCAGAAATGGTGAATTTGGCAGGAATTGAAACAATTAACGGACATTCCCACAAGGACAATTTCTATCACACTTTAGAAGTATTAGACAATATATCTGAAAATACAGAGGATTTATGGTTAAGATGGGCAGCAATTATGCATGATATTGCGAAGCCACCTACTAAAAGATACAATAAAAAGACAGGTTGGACATTTCATGGACATGAGGATTTAGGAGCAAAAATGGTTCCCAAAATATTCAGACGAATGAAGCTTCCCATGGATGCTAAAATGAAATATGTTCAAAAATTGGTTCGCTTACATTTACGTCCAATAGCTCTGGTAAAAGGAGATGTTACAGACTCAGCAATTAGAAGATTATTGAATGAAGCAGGTGACGACATTGAAGACTTAATGATGTTGTGTAATGCTGACATTACCTCTAAGAATGATTTTAAAGTTAAAAAATACCGTAATAACTTTAAGAAGGTTGAGGAAAAACTAAAAACTGTTGAAGAAAAGGACAGTGTTCGTAATTTTCAACCTCCAATCGATGGTCAAATAATCATGGAGACTTTTAACATTGAACCATGTAGCGAGATTGGTACCATTAAAAATAGGATCAAGGAGGCTATTCTAGAAGGCGAAATTCAAAACGACTATGATGAAGCATTTGAAATGATGCTAAATTTAGGAGCAGAATTGGGTTTGAAAAGATAGAAAACTATTAACTTCGCTGATTGTTCAATAGGAAACGTTTATATGGCAGGACTTAAATTTAGGGTTTTACTCGATAGTGTTGAAGACAAAGAAGTATTCAGAGATATTTTAATCAATGATGATTTTAATTTTGAACATTTCTATAACACTATATTGGATGCATTTGGATTTTCAAATGATCAGATGGCATCATTTTTCATGAGTGATGAAGACTGGAATAAAGGAGAGGAAATTTCCTTAATGGATATGTCTTTTGGACAAATTGAGGAAGAAGAATCACCTGTTGAAATGAATTCCGTCCTCTTAAAAGACAGAATTAAAAACAACCGTCAAAAGTTCATCTTGGTTCACGACTTTTTGTCAATGTGGATATTCCTAATTGAATTACACGAAATAACTGATGAAGAAATTGAACACCCTCAATTAATTTTGGAGGTTGGAGAAATTCCTCAATCAATTAAAGACAAAGGTCCCAAAAATTTGGAAGACATGAAATTTGAGACTGACCGCGACCCAAATGCAGACGAATTTGATGATTTTAACGACTTTAAGGATGAATTTGGAAATGATCAATTCGACAATATAGACGATTACGACATTTAGCTTATTTCAAACATGAATAAAAAAGACCCGATTGGGAATGCCATTTGGGATTATCACACCCAAAATAACCCTGAAGATATTGTTGTTGAATCCGACTTAATTGACGACGACTTCCTTCCTATTGCCCATTTAATGCGTGCGTTTGAGGATTTCCCCAAGCTAGAAGCTATTGCAATGAAACATTGCAAAGGAAGAATTTTAGATGTCGGGGCAGCAGCTGGTCCGCATGCTAAATATTTATCAAGTAAAGGATTTGATGTAAGTACACTTGAAATAAGTCCGCTTGCTCATCGTTATCTAGAAGAAGTATTACCAAAAGTAAAGCATTATTCTACCCCTATATTAGAGTTCAATATTGGTGAGTACGACACAATTCTACTATTGATGAACGGTATAGGATTAGCCGGGATTTATGATGAAGTTACACCCTTTTTAGAGCATGTAGCCTCACTTTTGGCTCCAGGTGGCTCTATTCTGTGCGACTCTACTGATGTTCAAAATGTATTTGAAGACGAAGAAGGTGGACTTTGGGTAGATTTGAATGCCAATTATTATGGCGAATTCAAATTTAATATGAAATACAAAGACCAAGAAAGTGGTTGGTTTAATTGGGTTTACCTTGATGTAAAAAATCTAGAGAAATTCGCTAAAGCAGCAGGACTCACCTTAACTTTGCTCGAAGATGACGAAAATTCTTTTTTAGTTCAATTAAAAAAACAAATATGAAATTCTTTTTAGCTCTATTTACAAGCCTATTTTTAATAACTCAGTTTGGAATAGCTCAAGAAACACCAAGCAATTCTCTTTTATGGGAAATCACAGGGAAAAAAGTAAAATCTCCCTCTTACATCTTTGGAACAATGCATTTAATTCCGAATGATGACTTTTTATTTCCTGAAACATTACAAGAAAAAGTAAAGACTTCCGATATCTTGGTCATGGAAATTGGTGGTTTAAGCGAACAATTACAAGCCATGCAGTTAATGATGTTGGACTCAGGAACGATGTTTGATTATTTCTCAGAGGAACAACTCGATTCTATATTTACTTATACCAAAGAAAACTTGGGGTTTGAAGAGGAGCAAATGCGAATGGCTTTTGGTAAAATGAAGCCTTTTGTTTTGGTGCAACTCTTTACAAAAGATGCTTTTGGAGCAAATCCTCAAAGCTATGAAATGTCATTAGAAAAGATTGCAAAAACAAATGATGTTGAAATATTGGGACTTGAGACTGTTGAGGAGCAAATGAGTTTTATCGATAACCTAAGTGATAAAGATCAAGTTAATATGATTATGGAAGCCCTGAGAGCTGAGGACAATGGAGCAGAGGAAATGACAAAACTAGTGGATATTTATTTATCACAGGACATCAATAAGATTTATGAATTCGCTGTGACTTCGGATATGAGTTCTCCTGAATTTGAGGAAGACTTTTTAAACAAAAGGAACCAAAACTGGATTGCGCCTATTCAAAAAATAATTAAGAAAAAAACGGCCTTTATTGCTGTTGGAGCGGCACATTTGGGGGGACCACAAGGTGTCATTGAATTATTAAAAGCCGAAGGTTATATATTAACTCCAGTAAAATTATAATTATGAAGTGGATAAGTCTATTGGTAATCGTTCTGTCGCTCATGAGTTGTACTACTTATTCTGAAGAAGAATTAAATTCTTTCGATGCAAAAATCCAGCACTACATTGATTCTACAGGATTACAAATGGAAAGAACTGAAGATGGCCTCTACTATTCTATCCTTGAAGAAGGAGAGGGAGAAGAATTTATTGGATATAAGGATCATGTCACATTTTATTACAAAGGCTCTTTCTTATCTGGTAATTCATTTCAAGTAATTTCAAAAAATGATCCTTTAAATTTCACAGTGAGTCAATTAATAATAGGTTGGCAAGATGCGCTCATGATGTTAAAAAAAGGCGGAAGTATTCATATCATCATCCCACCACAATTAGGGTATGCTGATAGAAGTTCAGATGTTATTCCCGCCAATACAGTATTGGAATATGAATTAACGGTTTTGGATGTGCAGTAGGCATGCCCTAATAGGGCAAACCTACGCACACCAAACATAAAAACATAAAAACATAAAAAGGGCGCACCAAAAGTGCGCCCTTAATTATTTTTACATTTTTACTATTCCTAATAATAAATCAGTCTTCTTACTTTGGCTACATATTTTGCCAAACGAATCACTTGTTTGGTATAACCAAACTCGTTATCGTACCAAGTATAAAGCACAACGTTTTTATTATCATTTGAAACAATAGTTGCTGGTGAATCAAACACTGAACAACAAGTATTTCCAATAATATCATTAGAAACTAATTCCTCATCTACTGAGTAATGAATTTGGTTAATCAAATTACCGTTTAATGCGGCATATTTAATTGCATCATTCACATCTTCTTTATTTACGTCTTTATCTAATTCCAAAGAAATAATTGCTAAAGAACCATTTGGTGTAGGAACACGAACAGCGTTAGCCGTTAATTTATTTTCTAGGTCTGGAATAACTTTCGTTACCGCTTTACCAGCTCCCGTAGACGTAATTACCATATTTATTGCTGCAGAACGACCTCTTCTTGGTTTTTTGTGCATGTTGTCCAATAAATTCTGGTCATTTGTATAGGCATGCACAGTTTCGATGTGTCCCTTAACAACTCCAAATTTATCGTTCATTACATTTAAAACCGGTGCAATTGCATTTGTTGTACAAGAAGCAGCAGAGAAAATCTTTTCATTCTCAATATCCAATGTTCCTTGGTTAATTCCATACACTATATTTGGAATTCCTTTTCCAGGCGCAGTTAAAATTACACGAGAAGCTCCATTTGCTTTCAAGTGTCTTGATAAACTTTCTTTATCCGTAAATACTCCTGTATTGTCGATGATTAATGCATTATTAATTCCGTATGCTGTGTAATCAATATCTTCTGGATTTTTTGCTTCAATCATCTGAACTTTCATTCCATTAATATTTAACACGTTATTTTCCGTGTCAACATCAACAATACCATCAAAAGCTCCGTGAACAGAGTCATTTACAAATAGAGCTGCACGTTTTTTAATAATTTCTGGCGATACATCTCTGGTCACAATGGCTCTTAAACGTAACTGTTGTCCTTTACCTGCTTGCTTAATTAATTCACGAGCAGCAAGACGACCAATTCTACCAAAACCATATAAAACTACATCACGCGGTTCAGTTTTGGCTTTATCTTGTCCAATAAAATCTTTAAGTGTTTCCTTCAAAAATGCTTGCTCATCACTAAACTGATCTTTGACATCATTGTATTCAAAAGCTAGACGTCCAATATCTAATTTTGATGGAGCTAAATCGATAGATAAAAGTGCCTCTGCAAGAGCAGATGTTGTGAACACATCGATCGGCTTCTGAACTACTTTTTGCGAGTAATCATGCAATTTCATAATCTCAGAAACTGTTAAACTCACGAGGTGGTTTCTAAATAATACTAACTCCACTCCTTTGTCATAAAGAAGTTGTCCTGTTTTACTGGCTAATTTTACAGCAGCTCTTTCTCTTTTTACGTGAGCGTCTAACTGTTCTTCATACCCGTTTGAAGTACTCATATTGTTTTGTTTATGATTTGGTTTTATAATAATGCGTATAAAAAAGGGGCTGCTAATAATAGCAGCCCCGAAATTTCTTATCCTAAATAAGCCTTTAAAAGTTTATTTCGCGAAGTGTGTCGCAGTCTTCTAATAGCCTTCTCTTTAATTTGCCTAACTCTTTCTCTAGTTAAGTTAAATTTAGATCCAATTTCTTCTAAAGTAAGTCCGTGATTCATACCTATTCCAAAGAACAAGCGAATAATTTCACGTTCCTTATCTGTTAGCGTTGAAAGGGAACGCTCGATTTCACGCTGAAGTGATTCTGACATCAGCAATGTATCTGCCTTTGGAGAATCAGCATTCGCCATCACATCCATTAATGTTCCACCATCTTCATTTGCTGATAAAGGTGCATCCATTGAAACGTGACGTCCTGAAACGTTCATACTTTCTTTAATCTTATCTTCTGGAACTTCCAAAGCTTCTGCCAATTCCTCAGCTGATGGTGGACGTTCGTATTCTTGTTCTAAACGAGAAAATGCTTTGTTAATTTTATTCAATGAACCTACCTGGTTCAAAGGCAAACGAACAATACGTGCTTGTTCTGCCAATGCAGACAAAATAGATTGACGAATCCACCAAACGGCATAGGAGATAAATTTGAACCCTCGTGTTTCATCAAATTTCTGAGCTGCTTTAATTAAACCTAAGTTACCCTCATTGATTAAATCTGGAAGTGTAAGCCCTTGGTTTTGATATTGCTTTGCAACGGAGACAACAAATCGAAGGTTCGCTCTTGTCAATTTCTCTAAAGCGCGCTGATCACCTTGTTTGATTTTTCGTGCCAACTCTACCTCTTCATCGGCAGTAATCAATTCCTCCTTACCAATGTCTTGTAGATATTTATCTAATGATTGACTTTCGCGGTTAGTGATTGACTTCGTAATTTTAAGCTGTCTCATGTTTTTCTAATCCTTATTTTAATAATGGGAAATAAAGTTTGGCAAATTTACACCAATTAAACTATACTACAAAATATAAGTGAAGGCAAAATCTTAATTTGACCTACAAATTAAGTATTTCTCTTTCGAAAACTTCCTCCATCCCAATTTTGAAAAAGCACAAGATAAACAAAAAACGCCCTTGAACAATTAATTCAAGAGCGTTTCTTTTATAAAAAGGTTTAAATCAAATTACAATCCAAACCCAACATAGTCTTTCTTGCCGCTTTCTGTCATTATTTCTAATAGTACACCTTTTTGATCTTTATCTTTAAGTGCGCTTGTAAGCTGTTCTACACTTGTTACATCTTCATGGTTCATTTTGGTAATAATTATTCCTTTCGACAATCCAATTGATCTTAACTTTCCGGTAGATATAGATGATATTTTAACTCCGTTAGAAATATTTAATTCCTTTTTTTCTTCTTTTGACAATTCAGCAAATGTTGCCCCTAAGGCAGAGTATTTCTCTAACTCATCTTTAGAAGTTAATTCTGTGTTACCATCAATATTCTTCAGCAATACCTCTTTGGTAATTATATCTCCATCTCTTCTCAAAGTCAAAGTAACAATGTCACCAGGTCTTCTTCGTCCGATTTCTTCTTGTAATTCCGCAACTGAATTAATTGCCTTGGCTCCCACTTTCAAAATCACGTCACCTTCCTTCACTTTTGCTTTCTCAGCTCCAGAATCGGCATTTACTCCTGCAACATATAATCCTTTAGCGTCTTTTAAATCTTTAGCATTGATTAAATCCTGAGTGATTTCTTGAATTTGTACACCTAAGAAACCACGTTGTACCATTCCGTAATCAATTAAATCACTCATTATTTTTGCTACTAATCGAGAAGGAACCGCAAAAGAGTATCCAGCATAATTTCCTGTTTGTGAAGCAATAGCTGTATTTATTCCTATTAATTGTCCTTGCGTATTAATTAGAGCTCCTCCTGAATTCCCTGGGTTAACCGCTGCATCTGTCTGAATGAAAGACTCAATAGGCATGATTTCCTTATTCTGACTTCCTATGATATTAATATTTCTCGCTTTCGCAGAGACAATTCCAGCAGTAACAGTAGAGTTTAAATTAAATGGATTCCCTACTGCGAGTACCCACTGCCCCACTTTTACATCATCACTGTTTGCGATTGGTATAGCGCGCAAACCTGTTTTATCAATTTTCAATACCGCAATATCTGTCGAAGGGTCTGTTCCCACAATTTCGGCGTCAAAAGTTGTATTGTCATTTAAAGTTACTTGAATTTCACTTGCATTTTGAATAACGTGGTTATTTGTCACTATATAACCATCATTTGAAACTATTACTCCAGAACCCGAACCACTTCCAAACTGCTTTCTTTCTCTTCCTGCTCCTGGTCCGTAGAAAAACTCTAAAAACGGATCTCTTTGAACATAAGACTGGACCACTTTGGTTTTAACGTGAACTACAGAGTGTACACTTTCCTCGCTGGCCTTGGTAAAATCTAATTTCTCATTAATTTCCGATGCTGCAAAGTTGACTTTAGTTCCTACTAATGGTTCAATTTGTTCTGTTGCATAGTCCTGATTTTCTGTAAATGCTGAATAACTAGTAGAATCCAGCATAAAAAACACACCTAATGGCAAAAGGCCTCCTAAAACACCTAAGCCTATTGATTTCATATTTTTTTTCATATTTCTTAATTTTTAAGGATTCGATTTGATCTCTTCAATATTAACACCAAAACCGTTTGAAAGTGATTCGTTCTGTGTTAAAAGTTGTTAAGCATAATATTCATTCTTTTTATGTACTTTTGAAGCACTTTACCATAGTATAACTTAATGAAAAAGATACTTGTATACTTATTTATTTTAGTGGCCGGCATCGGAATAGGCTATCTATCTAACTATGAGCCTAATAAAAAGGAGACCCCAGAACAAAAACCTGAGAAAATCATAATTGAAAAGATCAAAAAGCAAATTGTAAGAGATACAGTGGAAGTTGAAAAAATCGTTACCGTTATTGCTGAAGTTGATTCTTCAACAACTTCTACTGATATTATTATGACTGACAGCTTGACTTTAGCGGATGATAGAAATGACATTATAGAAGAAAATGAACAAGAAGAAGTAATTATTATGGAGGAGCTAATTGCACAAAGAACTATAGCTTTAAGCGCTGCTCCTTCAGACACCTCGGATGTTTCTGAAATTCTGAAACTTAAAACGGCTGCTTTCGCAAAAGAAATTGTTGTAGAGTTTTGGCAAAGCCCTTTGAATATTACAGGATATGAATTAACAAGAAATAGACTAAAATTATTTGGTTTTAATCCAAGTGAATCGATTTCTTTGCAATTGGACAAAATTGAAAATCAAATCTTACTCAACACAGAAACGATGAGTATTGTGCTTCAAAAATCTAAACAGTTTAAGACTTTAAAATTAAGATGACTTTTTCATTTACAAAATATCAAGGAACAGGGAATGATTTTATAATGGTGGATTGCACAGCAAATAAAACTTTCAAATTGCTTGATGAGCAAATTAAAACCCTATGTGATCGTAGATTTGGAATTGGTGCAGACGGAATAATTCTAATCTCTGAGCACCCTACCCTTGATTTCAAAATGACCTATTACAATTCCGACGGAACGCAAAGCTTTTGCGGAAATGGTGCAAGATGTGCTGTACATTTTGCTAAATCACTAGGATTATTTAAAAACAAAGCGATTTTTGAAGCCATTGATGGCCTTCATGTTGCAGCTGTTCATGAAAATCAAGTGACTTTAAAAATGAATAAAGTTGAAGGAATTCAGAAGGATGAAACCGCTTTTGTGATGAATACTGGAAGTCCGCATTATGTAAAGTTCACAGCTGATTTAGACGAAGAAAATATTGTGGAATACGGAAAAGAAATTCGTTATTCAAAAACCTATAAAAAAGAAGGTATCAATGTTAATCTGGTTGAAGTTTTAGCCAACGATCATGTTGAAATGGTGACCTACGAACGTGGAGTTGAAGATGAAACTTTTTCATGCGGAACTGGCGCTACAGCTGTTGCAATTGCCTACGGTTTGGTTTTAGATATAGAATCTATAGATTTGAAAATTACTGTAAAAGGTGGTGAATTGCATGTAAAAGCGGAACGATATTCTGATACTTTCGATGATATTTATCTTAACGGACCAGCAACGAAAGTATTTGATGGCGAGATTACAATTTAATTGTAGATTTACCAAAACCCAGAACTTTACTTAAAGCCTTATATCAATGAATTACTGATGGATACAAAACAACCATATGTTTGAAACTTACTGTCCAGCCTCGATGAAAGGAATTAAGCTTTATTGACTAAATGAAAACGAAAATCTTATCTTTGACTTACAATGCTAAAAGGAAAGAAAATATATCTTCGACAAATAGAAGAAGATGATGTAAATATACTATTGCTGTGGGAAAATGACACAGAAAACTGGCGTTACAGCGAATCTGAAGCTCCATTTTCGCTTCATCAAATTCAACACTACGTAAAAAACGCGAGTCATGTAAGACAAAATCAACAAATGCGCCTTATAATTTGCCTTTTTGAAAACGACAAAGCCATTGGCACGATAGACTTGTTTAACATTGATTTTAAAAACAAGCGTGCTGGAGTTGGAGTATTAATTGCGAATAAGGCCGATAGAAATAAAGGCTACGCGAAGGAGGCCTTGGAGCTCATGTGTGGCTTTGCATCACGAAGAATTGGCTTACTGCAAGTGTTTTGTGATATTCAAGCAGACAATGAAGCAAGTATTTCACTATTTGAGAATGAAGGATTTATCAAAACAGGAACAAGAAAAAACTGGTATCTTTACCAAGATGAGGCAATCGATGCTTATTTTTACCAAAAATTTATCTAAAACATGAATAAGCAACTTCGAAGGTCAAACTACTTCCTACTCCTTACGTTTTTAATTTTTTTGAACTCCTGTACGAGCATCGACGCTTATTTTGGTGGAAAAAAGGAGAGTTTGAACACAGAAAAAACTAGTTTTTATATCCCAACAGGAACTGGTATTGAAGAATTAAAAAACCTCCTATTAAATCACAAAATTATTGATGATGCAGATGCTTTTCAGGCAGTGTTGGATTACAAAGAATTTCAAGATAACAAAGTTGGCTCAGGAAAATATATCATTGACCCCAACACAAAATACAACACCTTAATCAATGGTTTTACCCTGAATAGCTTAGGTAACGGAAACAAAGAAGTAGAAGTTGAAATAACATTCAATAATTGTCAGAATATCAAAGATATAGCAAGCAAAGTTTCTACTCAAATAGAAATGGACAGCACTACTTTTGTAAATTACATTTTATCAGATTCAATCTTAAAAAAATATGGATTTAATGAAGCTAAAATAGGTGCTCTATTTTTACCAAATACTTACCGTGCTTTTTGGGATACAGACCATGAAGAATTTGTTTCTAAAATGGCTGAAGAATTTAGAAAATTTTGGACTCCAGACAGAATAACTAAATTAAAACAAGTGGGATTAAGTAGTCAGTCTGACGCTGTAACATTGGCTTCAATCGTTTATAAAGAACAAGACAAGTACCCAGAAGAATGGAAAACAATTGCAGGATTGTATTTGAATAGAATTCGTAAAGGGTGGAAATTGCAATCTGACCCAACCTTTAGGTTTTGTTGGGGCGATGAATTAGATGGAGTTGAAAGACTAACCTATGAACATCGCGACAGAGATTGTCCATACAATACCTATATTTATGCAGGTTTACCGCCTGGTCCCATATTTATACCTCCTGCAGATGTTGTTGACGCTGTTTTGAATGCTGAAAACAATAACTACATGTACATGTGCGCAAAACCAAAAGGAGATGGATTACATAACTTTGCCAGAACATTAGCTCAGCACAATAGAAATGCTGCAGAATTTCAACAATGGATTAGAAATAGGAAAAGATAAATAGAATGAAAACAATTGTACTCAACGAAAGACAAATCAATCAAAAACTAGACAGAATAGCCTACGAGATTGTTGAAAACAATTTTCAAGACGAAAATATTTTTCTTGTCGGAATAAAAGGAAACGGTTTTGAAATAGCCCAAGAACTGGGAAGAAGATTAGAGGCGATTGGTCAGCAAAAAATCAATGTCAGCGAGCTAAGTATTGACAAAAAAAGTCCACTAGATCATGAAATTTCTACAAGCATTTCTTTAGAACATTTCGACCACCAAACGATTGTTTTAGTCGATGATGTAATTAACTCTGGCCGCACAATGCAATATGCCTTGATTAAATTATTGGAACGTCCTACAAAACGTGTGAAAACCGTTGCTCTTGTAGACAGAAAACACCGAAGCTTCCCTATTCGATGCGATTATGTTGGATTAACGCTTTCTACTACACTGCAAGATAGAATTGAGGTAGATTTGGAGGGGGATAAAAAAGCATATCTGGTCTAAAACAGCTGGAAATCACTAATTTTCCAGGGATAATTGACAATTGTACAATTTCTAATTTTAAATTGACAATTACTTTTTGTTTTGGTTAAAATATTCGTCAAGAAATTCAAATAATGGTCTGTTCTTTACTTTTAATAAGCTCGGACATTCTTTGTAGTAAGTCGTAACCACAGCAAAAAACTCTGCTTCTGACGTTCCACCATAAGCAGGAATAGTTGAGTCATTATTTCTAATGTTTTCCATGGCTTCTCTCATCAATCCAACCCAAATCTTTTTATCTTCTTCACCGAGATAGTTTGGAATTCCATCTATTGCCCCATCCGACTTATCCAAAAGATGAGAAAACTCATGGATTCCTACATTTTTCTTGTCATTATCAATTTGAAATCCTTTGACTAAAGCTGGCAGCGATAAAATCATGGTGTTATTCATCAATCCACCATGGTGTACTTTCCCGTTTACAATTCCGTGTTTATTCAAGGAGTTATCCATATCAAAATTGGAAGGGTAAACTAAAACTTCTCTTAAATTTCCGTAGTTGTAGTAAGGCAAACCCCAAAATGCAATTACCGCACTAGCAGCTACATACAAACAAGTTTCTTTCTCAGGTTTTTCTTTACCAATTTCTGATATCGTTACATTTGCAATAAAAATGCCCACCCTATCTTCAAAAATAAGCTTGTCTTCTTTATTTAAACGTTTGTAGAATGAAATGTACTCTTTCATCCAATGCTTATCGTTTACGGACAATGAAACCTTAGGTTTTCTCGGGGATTTCTTTCGGGTATTGATTCTCCAAAACCATAAAGCCGCTACAATTGCAATGACAACGATTATTCCAACGATTTTTGCCGATGTAAATCCTTTATAATGAAGAATTACAGGAATACTTCCTAAGGTTACCAGAAACAAAATAATCCAAGGTAAAAAAGACTTATTTTTCATGCGTTAAAGATAGCATTGAAAGAAGTAAAAGCAAATTGAAAACCTTAAAGATTGTTGAAGGACGATCGTCTAAATCCCATAAATTCGCACTTTCTTCTTTTTAAAATAAGTGTTATTCAGTTTATCGACCAATTCATCGGCTTTTTTAAGTGGAACTGCAACGAAAGAACAATCTTGCTTGAGTTCAATCATTCCAAGTTCATCCTTTGATAAACCGCCCTTTTTCATGAAAGTTCCTGCGATATCTCCTTTGGAAATCTTGTCTTTTCTTCCTCCCGAAATGAACAATGTCGTGAAGAATGAAGTAGTTATGCCCGCATTTTTGAGCTGATCTAAAGTTGAAGTATTTCGAATAAAATCTGGTAAATTCTTCGTTCTGTCTTTTAAAATATATGCTGTTCCTTTCGCTGAAACCCTTGCCGTTCGTCCATTTCTATGCGTAAACTCTTCCATGGCATGTGGTAATTCATAGTGAATAATAAAACTCAATTCTGGAATATCTAATCCGCGAGCAGCTAAATCTGTGGCTACCAAAACTTGTGTGCTTCCGTTTCTAAATTTAATCAATGAACGTTCTCTATCCATCTGTTCCATTCCTCCGGAAAAGCAGCTGTGGCTAATTCTATGCATTTCCAAATATTCACTCACTTCATCAATTGATGCTTTAAAATTACAAAAAATGATTCCGTTCTGATTTCCAACGTGTTTTAACAGTTTCACTAAGGTTTCAAGCTTTTGTGCCGCATAAGTTTCAAGCACTTTAAGCTCAAGATTGGAACTTGCTTTTTTCTCAAGATAGTTTAAAGTTTTGGCTTCATTCATTTTCACAAATGCGGGAACAGTAATATTTGAAGTCGCTGAAGTTAAAATTCGCTTTTTTAGATTCGGTAAATAATCAAGAATTTGAGTTAGTTCTTGTTCAAACCCTACTTCCAAAATCTTATCAAATTCGTCCAATACCAAATATTTGATGGCATCCGTGTTCATTCTTTCATCCGTAAAGTGGTCTAAGACTCTCCCCGGAGTTCCGATTAAAACGGAAGGTGTGTGCTTTAGCTCAATTCTGTCTTTCGATTTCGCTCTTCCTCCATAAACGGCATTTAACTTAAACCCAGTTCCCATGTGACGAAAAACTTGTTCAATTTGAATGGCCAATTCTCGAGAAGGAACTATAATTAAAGCTTGAAGTTCTTCAATTTCAGAATCCAACAAATTAATCAAAGGCAATAAAAAAGCTAAGGTTTTCCCAGTTCCCGTAGGTGATAAAACGACAGTATTTTCCGTTTTCTCAATCACCTCTTTGGCATCTTGTTGCATTGGGTTTAAACCTTTAATATTTAACTTTTCTAAAATTTCTTGCTGCGATTTTATATTATTTGCCATTTGTTTATGTTGAATTCAAAAATGAGATGATTTTTTTTATTGAATTGAAAAGATTTTAAACCAACTAGTGTCTGGACGAAAACACATCAAAATTAAAAATATTTCTTTTTGTGATAGTTCCCTTTATTTTTAATCGCCTGATGCTAAGGCTAACTATAAATCTTTCTAACGAAGAAAACTAATTGTTTTCTCTCCAATAATTCGCCAAAACCTTCTCTATAAGTTCCTCCTTTGTGAGGTGTTTGAAAATGCTTTTAACCTCCTCTTTTAACTCTTCTGAAATCTGACGATTAGGTTTAGTTTTAAATACTTTTTTCGCCCAAACCAAAGTGTTATTAGATTCAATATCTTCTTCTTTAGCTTTTTCAACAGGTTTAAACTGAATTCCTAATTCATCTTCAAAACCAGCTATTTCTGCAACTTCTTCTTTTTGTAGAATTGTCATAGAAAGTCCCTTCTCTCCTGCCCTTCCTGTTCTACCGCTACGGTGAACGTAGGCTTCATACGTATCTGGCAAATGATAATTAACAATATATCCTAATCCTTTTACGTCGATTCCTCTTGCAACTAAATCCGTAGCAACAAGAATATCGATGTGTCCATCACGGAATTGATCCATAATCCTATCGCGAATTCCCTGCGTTAAACTTCCATGCAAAGCACCTGATGAAATCTTACGAATCGCCAAGTTTTTGGCTAATTTGTTAACAGCGGCCTTCGTTCGGCAGAAAATTATTCCTCTTTCTCCCTCTTGGGTACTTAAAAAATGAAGAAGAACATCTAGCTTTTCAATGGGTTCAACGACCAAATATTGATGATCAATTCCCTCGTGTCCAATACTTACTCTATCCGACTCAACAGTAATTGCTGTTTTCGACATGTAGTTATGTACGATGTCCTTCAAATCACCGGGTATTGTGGCGCTAAACAAAAGCGTTCTCCTAGATTTTGACAAGGATTTAATTAATGAAATCAACTCATCTTTAAAAGCTTGAATCATTTCATCTGCCTCGTCTAAAACTAAATTTTTAACCGATTTAAGGTTCAAGGCATTTTTCTCCAACAAATCCATTAAACGTCCTGGCGTAGCGACAACGATATGAGTTGGTGACTTCAACTCTTCTATTTGTGTTTTTAAAGGTGCTCCTCCTGTCAGCAAAGTTATTTTCACTTCAGGAGAATACTTTGTAAACGACCTTAGATTATTATAAATCTGCTGACTTAATTCACGCGTTGGTGATAAAACAATTGTCTGAATACTTTCATTTTCAGTATCTACCATTTGAATTAACGGTAAACCGAATGCTGCTGTTTTACCCGTTCCAGTTTTTGCAAGTGCAACGATATCCTCGTTTTTATTGAGGATTAATGGAATAACTTGCTCTTGAATATCTGTAGCTTCAGTTATTTTTAATTCGTTTAAAGCTTGTTGTAACTGTGGATTGATTCCTAAATCGGATAAAAGTCTTGACATTGTAATATTTTTCAGCAAAGATAGGGACAGTTTTTTGTGAAATGCTAAAAGTCGGATTATAATTGGATAAAAAACGCTATTAAAATCTAAAGGGACCTCGAAATTGAATTGAATTTTATCTTCTCCACTTAGTTACATTTCAAAATTAAGGAGGCATTACTAAATCTGTAGAAGACAAAAACACACAAAACACTTTTAAAGATTAACGTCTCAAGAAGTAAAATTCTATATTTGTCCTTCAAATAATTCTATGACTCCAGTTTTACTTTCTTCGCCATTGCAGGGTTTTACAGACTTCAGGTTTCGCAATGCTTTTCATCATTATTTTGGTGGAATTGATACTTTTTATGCTCCGTACATTCGATTACAAGGTAAAATGGTGATTAAAAATTCATATCAATTAGATTTAGCACCAGAAAACAATTCTACTTTGGATATTATTCCTCAGGTGATGACCAATGACCCTGATGAGTTTTTATTTGTTGTAAAATACGTTCAGAGTTTGGGTTACAACGAATTGAATTGGAATTTAGGTTGTCCATATCCCATGGTTACAAAATCAGGAATGGGATCAGGAATGATCTGTCAGCCCGCTAAAATTGATGATGTTTTACATAAAGCCCACAATGAATCCGACATTGTTGTTTCAATGAAAATGAGAATGGGTTATGAAAACCCAGAGGAAATCCTCGATACTTTTCCAATTTTAGATAAATATCCACTTAAAAATATCGCTATACATGCTCGAATTGGTAAACAATTGTACAAGGGTCCAGTTGATTTAGACGCTTTTGAGAAATGTGTGACAGCAACAAAACACAAATTGTATTATAACGGAGATATTACAAGCGTTAAAGCTTTTAAAGAGATTTCAAAACGTTTTTCAACACTTGATCATTTCATGATAGGACGGGGTTTGATTGCTGATCCATTTCTGCCCAGCATGATTAAAAACAACACAGAAGAATACCCAAAAAACCGTTGGGAAATCTTCTCCGAATTTCACGATACCATTTACCAACAGTACGATGAATACTTGTCTGGGCCTACGCCAATCAAAATGAAAATGCAGGGGTTTTGGCAGTATTTTGCGGAAACTACTTCTAATCCGCATAAGACTTTTAAAGCAATCAAAAAAGCACAGAATCCTCAAAAATATAGACAAGCCGTGGATAAAATATTAAGAACAGAAATGGAATTTGGTTAACTGACTGGATTCGAGGGAGGAATTGACAATAAAAATTTTAAAAACCACAATTATGCTGCATACCATAGAAAATGATTTTTTGATTTGTAAAATAGAATCTAAAGGTGCTGAAATTCGTTCATTAGAAAACAAGCAGACAGGTGAAGAATTTATTTGGTCAATTGATGAATCAATTTGGGGAAGTAGTTCGCCTGTGTTGTTCCCTTCCATTGGCAACATAAAAGGAAACAAACATGTTTTTGAAGGGAAAGAGTTTCCTATGACAAAACATGGAATCATTAGAAATAATGAGCATTTAGAATTCAATCAAATTGATCCTAAAACTTGTACTTTCACCTTAAAATATTCGAAAGAAACACTTAGATTATATCCATTTAAATTTTCATTTACCGTAGAATTCTCCCTTAAAAAGAAGCGACTGGAAATGAAATATATCTTAGAAAATCAGGATTCTAAAGAGCTGTTCTTTTCTTGTGGTGGACATACGGCTTACGCTTGTCCTTTGGGTGAAAATTTACAATTATCAGATTATGTGGTTGAATTTCCCCAAGAAAATCATCTTCAGTCTAAAAAGCTAGGCGAAACGGGATTGCTTTCAACTGCTGAAAAGGAAATTTCAATTCAAAAGGGTGTATTAGCACTTTCAGAAACACTTTTTAATGAAGATGCCCTAATATTTTCCAATATAGAATTTGATTTTGTTCGTTTGCGAAAAAAGAATGCTAAAAAAGGAATAATTGTTCGCTTTCCAAACTATCCAAATTTAGCACTTTGGTCTAAACCGGGAGCAGATTTTCTTTGTATAGAACCTTGGTTAGGCTTGCCTGACAGTGAAAATGAAGCTTTGGATATTTCACAGAAATCAACTTATAAATCACTTGCTATTGGTGATAAATTCGAAATTTCAATCCTTACAGAAATCGAGTGAGTAAATTGAGATTTTTCTAAAAACAAAGATCGCTTTTACAACAATTTTTTATAATGCGTATCCGATACTTTACCAGTATATTCAGAATTAAAATTCAATCCTCCATAAAAAACAGAGTTTTATGAAATATGGCATATTATTAATTTCATGATATAACAAAACTTAGGTTTCAAGACGCAAGAAATTAGTGTTTATCCGCGTTGCTTGCATCTGTTATGCGGTGACTGAGCTTGCCGAAGTCCCGCGTTCCATTACAGCGCAAACCATTTGCTAAGAAATAGAGAATAGATTATTTCACTACTGGTAAAGATTCCTATAGGCATATTTTTATATAATGCCATACATTATTTAATCCGCTGACTTTATTGAACTATATTTGTGCTTTTAAAATATACAGAACAACATAATGACAAAAAATACAGAAAAACCGTCTCCAGAAGTTAAAGCACTTTCATTATTCTTAATGTCACACAAGTCTTTAAGCCAAAACTATAAGGAGAAGTCTAAACGAATCAACAAATTATGGACGCAAGTAGGTTCAGGAGGAACAACGAAAGCTGTTTATCTTGAAGAAGTTCAAAACATGTTGGATTCTTTTGGCGGTTATGACAAGGTAGTTGAGAAAACTGTTCAGTTTTACATTAACAAAACCGGTAAATGGAAATTAGAAGGTGACGACAAGTTTTGTGTTGATGCAAAAGCAGTTGCGGATAAAATCAACGCGTTAAAGAAAGGAAATGATTAAACAGAAACTATTCGAAAACCAAATTCATTTATCAATAGATAATGAAGATTTTTCCTACAGGATTCCATTAAAAAAGATTGGACACACGATTGATTGGAAAATTGGGGAAAAAGTTTCAGATCATATCGAGTTGAAACACGTTTCAAAATGGGCGCTTAAATTGTTCACCAAAAACGTGACGAATGAAGAGTTTATTTCTCAATTCAAAGCTATAGTTAAGGCCTACGCCCCAGACCATACAATTGATTGGGAGGAAACCTTAATGGCTATTCAAGTTCAAAATGAATACAATAGTCTGATAAAAGAGAATAAATTGAATGAAGAAGAAATCATTTCAAGTTTGAACACAAAGTACAAGTTAGATATCACTTAAAGAACGATAATTCATCATTTAAATTTGGGGAGTTTTTATAACTTCCCTTTTTTGTTTTATAGCGTATAAATTTCAACTCCGAACTTGAAATTTATCGATTTATTAGACTACTTTTATTCTTTGTTTTATATTATTACACAGTCAAAATGAACAGATCTTATGTTGAAATGCATCTTGCCATTCTTTTGGCTGGCTTCAGTGGGCTTTTCGGGAAATTAATCACCTTAAACGAAACATTATTGGTGTTTTATAGGGTTTTGTTTTCATCATTCATCTTGATTCTTATTGTACTCTCCATTTGGAAGAAAAACAAAATGGATCTCTCGTTTTCAAAAGCGAATTTCCTACTGCTCGCCAATGGTGCCTTGCTCGCTCTTCATTGGGTTTTCTTCTTTGGAAGTATTCAAGCCTCTAGCGTTTCTCTTGGAGTTTTGTGTTTAAGTCTGGCGAGTTTTTTCACCGCCTTATTGGATCCGATAATCAATAAAACCCGACTTTCGTTAAACAATCTAGCATTAAGTGCCCTTAGTTTAGTAGGAATAAGTTTGATTTTTGGAATCGACAGTCAATACCGAGAAGGGATTATTTTAGGGATTATTTCCTCCATTTTGGTTTCACTTTTCACCTTATTTAATGAGCGCTTAGTCAAAAAACATGATACAATGAAAGTCACCATGCTTCAAATGTCTGGCGGAACAATTGGTCTAGGAATAATTATACTTTTTCTTGCTTCATTTACTGAATTTCAATTCACATTGCCCGATTCCACAAATTTATTCTACCTCATTATTTTGGCTTTGGTTTTCACCATTTTCATGTACACCTTATTAAATCGTTCTTTACGAACCATCAATTCCTTTACAGTAAATTTAAATTTTAACCTTGAACCAATTTACGGAATAATTCTCGCCTTTCTTTTCTTCAACGAATCCGAAGATTTCAATTTAGCATCTTGGATGGGTGTTACGTTAATCATATTTTCTTTAGGACTTCAATACATTTTTTCTCGACCAAGAAAAGTAGTGAAAGTGCTTTAGTCGATTTAAGCTATTCGCTCTCATTAAAAAGCAGAAGTTGTAGCGCTCATTAATAAATAGGTCGGAACCAAAGGAGTTTTGAAAAACAGATTAGTTTTCATTTTAATTTGTCAAGAGCCTTCCATTGTTGAAAATAGAAATTTGCGAAAGATCTTATCCGTTCATCGCCTAATCAAATGCCGGACTAGATTTATTTACTGGTAAAATATCAGATATGTGTTTAATTTTAATGAGTCCCCAAGCATACACTAAGATAGGTGAAATTAAAATTTATGCTTTTTTAAACAACTAAACACCGTGTGCGTTGCGAACAACAAAGAGAAAGTGTAAATTTGAGAATACTAAAATAAAAAATTGGCAGAAACCCCAGAAACATCAAATGAGAAGAGCAGTAAGTCTAAACGACCTTGGTGGAAGCGTGTCTTACGTATATTGGGCAGTATTTTACTTGTTCTCATTATCCTGTTTATTACACTGGTGCTTATTGTGCGCAGTCCTTGGGGACAAGATTTCATTGTCAGTAAAGCCACCAATTTTGTTTCAGAGAAAACCAAAAGCAAAGTTGAAATAGAGAAACTTTTCATCACTTTTGGCGGTGACGTCGATTTGCAAGGCTTATTTCTTGAAGATAACAAAGGAGATACGCTGATTTATTCCAAAAAATTACAAGTTGACATTCCTCTTTGGCCAATTATCATGGGAAATCCAATTTCTATTGATGGATTAGAATGGACTGGTCTTCGTGCAAATGTAATTCGTAAAGATACAGTAGAGGGCTTTAATTTTCAGTTTTTGATAGATGCCTTTGCTTCTGATACGACAAACACAGAGCCTGCTCCAGAATCGGACACCACAAGTAGTAAACCTCCAAAAATCTCTGTAGGTTCTATTGATTTCACTGATTTTAAAGTGATTTATGATGATGAAGTTACCGGAATGAAAGCCAATCTTGATTTGGGTAATTTCCATTTTCAAGGTAGAAATATTGATTTGGAAGAAATGAAGTTTCAAGTCGCTGAAATGGCTTTGGAAAATACTAAAGTGAGCTACATTCAAACCAAAGCAAGTGCTCCTTCGGACACCACAGAGTCTACGCTTCCTTATTTAAGTCTCGATAATTTAAAATTGAAAAATGTTAGCGCGCATTACGAATCTGTCCCAGACAGTATGTTTGCCGATATTGATTTAGATGAGCTAGAATTAGAAGTTCCAAAAGCTGATTTAGCAAAGCAAGACATTAAAGTGGGGAAATTCATGTTGAACAATTCAAACATTCAACTCATCACAGGAACTCCAAAAGTAGAAGATTCAACTGTAGCTCCTACTCCATCTCAAAAAACGCAGGCCTTTATTTGGCCAGACTGGAAAGTTGAGGTGGAATCCATCGCACTTCAGAACAACAATTTGCACTATCAAGTAGGCAAAAAACCAGCCGAATTAAATAGTTTAAATTCAGATTATATAGTCTTGAAGGAATTCAACTTTTTAGCAAATGGCATCTTATTGAGCAAAGAAGAATCAGCAGAATTAAAGCTTGAAAATTTATCTTTTAAAGAGGAAAGCGGTATTACATTGAACAAATTGGCACTTATTGCAAAACTTGATCCCTATTCCTTTTCGATTGATGATTTTATTGTAGCTACAGGAAATAGTTCCATTGATTTAAATTTAAAAGCACAGTTTTCATCTTTGGAAAGCTTTATAGAAACTCCAGAAAAGTCTGAATTAAACTTGAATTTGAAACAATTTATTATTGATTTAAACGACGCTTTTGAATTTGCTCCAAAACTAAAGGAAAATGAATATCTAAATAAATTAGCCAAACATCCATTTATCGGTGGAATTAAAGCAGACGGTAAACTTAAGGAAATGGATCTTTCCAAATTTCAGGTGAATTGGGGACAAAACACAGAAATTAAAACGAATGGACAGTTTAAAAACTTAACTGATGCTGACCAATTATATGCCGATGTTGAAAGTCTTACCTTCAATTCCACGAAATCAGATATTACCAACATCATTTCAGAGGAAGATTTAGGCATTTCTATTCCAAAAACAGTACAATTAAAAAGTAATTTCAGCGGAAAACTTGATGATTTAATAGCGCAATTACAACTTACTATTCCAGAGGGAAAAGTGAACGTTGACGGTAAATTTAAGCAGCAAAATGAAATTGCTTTCGATGCAAAAATCGATGTGATTGATTTAGAATTAGGCAAAATTCTTAACAATCCAGAAATTGGTACAATCGCTTTTGAAATGAAAGCCAATGGAAAAGGAAATGACATCAATGATTTGAACGCAAAATTAACTTCAAACTTTTCTCAGCTAGAATTTAGCGGATATGATTTTTCTGAATTAGAGCTAGATGGACAATTGAAAAACGGAAAAGGTGATGTCAATATTTGTTATCAAGATGAAAATTTAGACTTAAAAATAGATTCTAAAATTGAATTAGACTCAGTTCAACCAAAAATCGATTTAGATTTAAAATTAGAAGGCGCTGATTTGTATGCTTTAGGCTTAACTGAGAAGAAAATTAGGGCAAAAGTCTTGATGATGGCCAATTTTGAAGGTAATGCAGATGAATTTAAATTCGAAACGAAAATTACGGAGGGAGTAGCTGTTTATGATAACGATAATTATTATTTAGGACCTGTTGACATTAGCGCTAGCGCAGCAACAGACAGTACTTCTATGGACATTAAAAGTGACTTTTTGAATGGAAAGTTAAGGGCAAATACTGGGATTGCAAAAATTACAGAGGCGATTCAACATCAAATGGAAGGCTATTTTAGCGACTCATTAGACCATGAGCATAATTTTGAAAATCCTGTTGAACTTCAATTAAACATGAAGCTGTCCGAGACAAAATTAATCACTAGCTTTTTCGTTCCCCAGATTAAAACAATGGATACTTTGGAGTTAAATCTTGACTTCAATCAAGAAGAAAAAGAGCTCATAGCCAATTTAGATTTACCCTATTTGAATTACGCAGACAACACCATTGACAGCTTAAAATTGAATTTTGACGCATCCGATAAAGAAGCAAAATTCAAGTTCGGTTTTAATGAACTCGACGCTGGACCTTTAGTAATGAAGAGAACTTATTTTGATGGTGACTTTCAAAATGAGCAATTGAATTTACACTTCCATTCATTTGATGGTGAAGAAGAATTGTATGTGCTAAAAACTGGAATTACTGGGAAAAGTTCAAATTTAAAGGTACATATCAATCCGGAGAAGCTTATTTTTCAAGGGGAAAATTGGTCTATTCCTACAGACAATGAATTAAGAATTGAAAATAATCAGCTATTGGCTCAAAATTTTGTTTTCAGCAAAGGAAATGAAAGCGTTAAAATTGCCAATGATTTAGTGCAGACATCACAGCATAATATAGGCGTAGGATTTGAGAATTTCAAACTGGCCAATTTGCTCGCACTTTTCAATAAGGATGAATTATTGGCCACAGGAAACATGCAAGGAAACATTGTAGCCATCGATCCTTTTGAAAACTTCGGTTTAAATGTAGATTTTGGAATTTCCGATTTAACCGCACTACAAGCGCCATTGGGCGAGCTTTCTCTAAAAGCAAAATCTGAAAGTGGCGATAATTATAATCTTGATTTAGGAATTAAGGGAGAGGATATTGATTTAGAAGTGAAAGGCGATTATGCATTTCAAAACAAAGAATCTGAACTTGATTTCATGTTGAATTTAAACAAGATTGGAGTTGAAACCATTGCAATTATATCCGGAGAAACTTTGAATGAAGCCTCAGGAAATATTTCAGGAGAAATTGCGCTTAAAGGAGATCTTAGCAATCCAGATTATAAAGGAAATATACAATTTAACCAAGCCGAATTTAATGTTACACAATTGAACTCTAAATTCAGATTGGCCAATGATAAGATTAAGATAGACAATTCAGACATTACCTTAAATCAATTCTCAATAGAAGATGAACAAAATAATAGCTTCACCTTAGATGGAGGAATTTCAACGGAAAATATGGCTAATCCAGACTTTGATTTAAAAATTAACGCTAAGAATTTTCAGCCTATAAATTCAACCCAAGAAGACAACGAGGAATTTTATGGCGTTTTGGATTTTGATATGAACGGAACAATAAAAGGAAACCTCAATTTCCCAGTCGTTGACATGAACTTATCGATAAACGAAAATACCGATTTCACTTACGTCCTTCAAGATGCACAAGCGCAAATTGAGAAAAGTGAAGGGATTATCGAATTTGTAGATAAGGAAAATCCAGACAATATTTTAACCAGAGCAGACGATTCTACAGAAGTCACTATGTTCGGAGGAATCGAATTACACGCTAATTTGAAAGTTGAGAAAAATTCTGAATTCAATGTAATTGTTGATCCTAGAACAGGAGATAACTTAAATATTTCTGGTGATGGAGATTTAGATTTCAACATTGCCAGAAATGGAAGAACCACACTGAGCGGAAGGTACAACATTAACAAAGGGCATTATAACTTAAGTCTGTACAACCTGGTGAAAAGAGAATTTGAGTTAGAACCTGGAAGTAATATTTCTTGGTCTGGAGGAAGTCCAATGGATGCTGAAATGGACGTTACTGCGAGCTACAAAGTGGAAACTTCAGCCTCTGCCCTTATGGCTTCTCAGACTTCTGGAGCCAGTGAAGAGGTGAAAAATAAATACAGACAAAGACTTCCTTTCTTAGTTTATTTAAATGTAAATGGTGAACTAGATCAACCCAGATTGAATTTCAATTTGGGAATGCCTGAAGATGCTCGTGGCGCAATTGATGGAACAGTTTACAGCAGAATTAAACAAGTCAACAATGAAGAAGATGCCTTGAACAAACAAGTCTTTTCTCTTTTGGTATTAAAGAAATTTTACCCCAACGCAGGCTCTGATGGTAGTGATGGAGGAACAGCTAGAATAGTACAGAAAAACATAAATCAAGCCATTTCCGATCAATTAAATACCTACTCTGACAAATTATTAGGGAATTCTGGCGTAGAATTGAATTTTGGACTAAATAGCTACACCGATTATCAAGGAGAAACAGCAGAAGAAAGAACAGATTTAAACGTAAGTGCTCAAAAAAAATTACTAGACGATCGCTTAATTGTTCAAGTGGGTAGTACGGTTAACGTGCAAGGTGATGCACAAGCTGGAGAGGAAAACGCTGTTGTGGGGAATGCCAGTATCCAATATCTTTTAACAAAAGATGGACGCTGGAGGCTGAAAGGATTTAGAAGTAGTGAATACGAAAACGTGATAGACGGACAAGTTTATGTGAATGGAATAGCGCTAATTTTTCAGCGACAATTTAATCATTGGAATAAACTATTTAGCGAAAAACCAATAAAAGAAGATGGAGAAGACTCTAATTCTGATGAAAAGGAGAAAAGTAAAAATACAAGCACTAAAACCGGTAAAAAAGAGGAGGAATAATGCTAAATAACTTAGGAAAATATCGTGTTATTATTGTTGTTTTGGTGATCACAATGCTTTCTGCTTGTAGCGTCAAAAAGTACATTCCAGAAGGTGAAATGCTGTTTCGCGGAGGAGAAGTTAAGGTAAATGATACACTAGGCAATCAAGACATTTCAAGCTTAGAAAGCGAATTGCAGAGTCTACTCTATCCTGACCCAAACACAAAGTTTTTGGGTTTATACCCTGGACTTCACTACTATTATAAAGCACAAAAAGAGAAACCTAATTTCATCATCCGCTTTCTAAACAAAAAGATTGGAGAAAAGCCCGCATACTTTTCAGATGTCAACGTTAAAAAGACGCAAGAATTATTAGAAAATCGTTTAGAGAATAGCGGTTTTTTCTACACCAGAACTTCTTCGAACATTGAAAAAGACAGCATTTCAAAAACAGTTAAAACAAACTACACCGTCACCATTGGAGAAGCTTATCATTTAGAAAACTATACTGTCGAAGTGGATTCTCTGGAAAAAGCAAATCATGTACCAATCTATTATCAATTAGAGAAAGCACTCTCCGAAACCATTTTAAAGAAAGGCATCCGCTATGATTTGGATGCTTTTAAGGCGGAAAGAGAAAGAATCGATAAATATTTGAAAGATCTTGGCTATTATAATTTCAATCCTACATTTATACTTTTTCAAGCCGATACGAACTTAAACAACAATAGAACTTTTAATCTCTATCTAAAATTGAAAGAAGGAGTTCCTCTCAAATCAAAAGTACCTTATGTTATTGATCATGTTGAAGTTTATCCCAACGTCTCAAAAGACACTACTGGAAATGTAGCAGACACGACACGCATTAATGAAGTGGAATTTATCCAGAATCATTTATTCTTTAAACCTTACCGACTCGATCCATTTATTCTCTTAAAACCAGGAGATAGATTCGACCCTACCAAATCAAAATATACCAGTCAGCGAATTTCTTCCATTGGAACATATAAATTTGTAAATATTAATTTTGAGGAAATCGAACCCATTGGTGAAGACAGTCTCAAATTAAGACATTTAAAAACGACAATTTCCCTTTCACCGTTAAACAAACGTTCCTTAAGATCAGAATTACAGGGAGTTACAAAATCTAATGATTTTACTGGACCTGATCTAAGTTTAACCTACTTAAACAGAAATATTTTTAAAGGGGGCGAAAGTTTTTCTGCCCGCGGTAATTTTGGTTACGAAAAGCAATTCGGTAGAAACACAAATGGTTCAAGCAGCTTACGTCTAGGATTAAATGCGGCTATAACTTTCCCAAGATTAATTTTCCCAGGTAATTTTGATAAATATTTCAAATATGCAATACCGAAAACCAGAATAAGCACCGGTTATGATTTCATGAGAAGAACTCAACTTTACACTCTCAACTCCTACTCTGCTTCATTTGGATATATTTGGAACGCCAATCAATGGGTAACACACCACATTGAACCAATCAAAGTGAATTATGTTAAAGTGGGTAAACGAAGTGAAATATTCGATTCTATATTAGACGGGAATCCATTCTTAAAAAGAAGCTTTGAGCAACAATTTATCGCCGGATTAAATTATACTTTCACCTACAACGAATTAAACAATCCGAATAGAAAAGCGAGACTTTACGCAAGGTTTAATTTCGATTTGGCTGGAAACGCAGTAAGTTTATTTGGTAAAACTAGAGAAGGAGATTCAACTGAAAGTTTTCTTGGTCTTTCTTATGCGCAATACATAAAAGGAGATTTAGATTTAAGCTATCATGTCAGGTTAACACAATCTGGTCATAGTTTAGTGGGTAGAGTATTTGGTGGAATTGGTGTTCCGTACGGAAATTCGAGTTCTCTGCCCTACGTTAAACAATATTTTTCAGGGGGATCCTACAGTGTTAGGTCCTTCGATATTCGCGGACTTGGTCCTGGAACATATAATCCCGACACCGAAGGAGATTTATATTTCGACCGATCAGGAGATATTCGTTTAGAGGGGAATTTTGAATACCGCTTTCCACTAATTTCTGTCCTAAAAGGCGCTTTATTCTTCGATGCAGGAAATATTTGGAATTTGAGCGATAATCTTGAAGGAGGAAAATTCACATCTGATTTCCACAAACAATTTGGTATCGGAACGGGTGTTGGACTAAGGGTCGATGTACAAGGATTCGTTATTCGTTTCGATTTTGCCGCACCATTAAAACGCCCCGAATCGGATTGGAAATTTGAAGCCGATAAACCAGTGTTTAACTTTGCGATTGGTTATCCATTTTAGATGAAAATTAGCTATTTAAATTTTATTTCAATCCTATACTTGATTTAAAAAGAATACGTAATTTAGCGTATGGTTTATGTTTGTAGATTCTAAAACAAAGGACTAGAAAGCAGACAAGTGACACCTAACAACTTAATATAAAATACTGAAAATGAAAACAACGCTATTTCTCGCAATACTTCTTAGCTCTTTTGTTTGTATAGGTCAAAAAACTGGTGACCATATCAGCAATTCTGAAAAGAACGAATATTTCAAAATCATTTATGAAAAATGTCCAAATGCAGATATTCTAAAATTAGAAAATAAAGAAGACTATGTGGAAATAGAGTACCTCTGCGATGGAAAGTATTATGAAATTGGAATCAGTAACTCGAAAGTTTTATTCATCGAATCTAAAGCGGAAAGCAACACAATTCCTAAGGAAGAAATCAAGAAAAAATTAAGCAAGAAATATGAAGGTTGGTTATTGGATGAAATCTCTTTAATTACCACAAATGACACTTCTTTTTTTAAAGTAGAAATCATAAAAGATGGACTAGAACAGAATTTATTTTTCACAACCGAGGGAAAATGGTACAAATCAAAATCTATTGTAAGCTCTGATAATTGGACGATTGATAAGCTAGGCAAAAGCAGTTTATTTCAAAATGCAGAATACAACTTTCTCTCACCAGCACAGGTTTATAACTTGCCCGATGTGTTAAGAGAGGTTTCAGGAATCGCATTATCTGAAGATGAAAAATCAATACTTTGTGTTCAAGATGAACTTGGAGCGGTCTTCGAATATGATTTTCTTCAGGAGGAGATTAAAAACATCCACCGATTTACAGATATTGGCGATTTTGAAGGGGTTTCCGTTATTGGAGAACTCGTTTATGTGTTAAGAAGTGATGGGAAAATTTTTACATTCAATTACAAAAACAAAACAGAAATTAAGGAACAAATGCTCTCTTTGAATTCATTTAATTTTGAAAGCTTGGCATTTGATGAGAGCAATAAGCAGTTTCTTACCATTAGTAAAGATGCTGCATTAAACCAACCTGAATCTAAAAGATTCCTTTATCAATTCCCTGTTGATTACCCCGCACAAACCTCCTTACTCCTTGAAGTTGATATTTTGGAAATTAATAAAATAATTGCTGAAGAAATAACAGATATGCAAGAGAATAATGTGATGTTTAATCCTTCTGAAATCGCGATTCACCCCATCACCAGAGAAATTTATATCCTTGCAGCAAGCGATAGAATTTTAACCATTTACAATGAGCAGGGTTTAAAATCTGTCTATCCCTTACCCGCAGAATTATACTACAAACCAGAAGGTCTAGCATTCTTCAAAAATGGCGATTTATTGATTTCTAGTGAAGGCGACAAAAGAGGAATTGTAAAAGGAAACGTCATGCTTTTTAAGTATGGAAAGTAGATTTTCATTTTGTCTAAAGCCCTGTAAACATTAATGAAAACAAGGCGAATTAGATAAAAATTATAACTTAGCAAAAAATGACAATTACATGAATGATTACTCACCCAAAGAAGAAAGGTTAAACGTTCTTTCTCATGCACTTGGATTTTTTTTGAGCATTGTTGCTTTGTTTTTCCTAATCTTTCGGGCTGCTGAAATGGGGAACTCTTGGCACATTACCAGTGTCACAATTTTTGGTGTTAGCATGATCATCCTTTATGCTGCTTCTACGCTTTACCACAATTCAAAAGAGATTGAGAAAAGAAGAAAGCTAAAGATTTTCGATCACGCAGCCATTTTTGTTTTAATTGCAGGAACTTACACTCCATTTACTTTAATCACACTAGAAGGGACAGTGGGTTGGACAATCTTTGCAGTGATTTGGGGAATGGCCATTACAGGCGTAACTTTAAAACTGTTTTTCACCGGAAAATATAAAATCCTTTCTACAATTATGTACGTTTTAATGGGTTGGGTAATTATTTTCGCCATAAAACCACTGATTGAAAGCTTGTCCTCTGGAGGATTATTTTGGCTATTTCTGGGTGGAGTGTTTTATACAGTTGGAGCAATTTTATACAGTATCAAGAAAATAAAATTCAATCATGCCATTTTTCACTTTTGTGTCCTAGCGGGAACCTTCTGTCATTTTTATTCCGTTTATCATTTCGTACTTCCTTCTTAATAAAGACTAATTTTCTTGAAATCCGGAGTCTTTTGCTACCTTACTCCGCTTCAAATTGCTATATTTAATATTTGGCAGTCATTTGCAGGGTTAAAAACTACAAGAAAACTCTAAAATTAAATAAATCTACTCCTTATTGTATGAAAAGAGAAATAACTAAATTCTTCAAGAAGCAATATCAATACATCATTCAAAGCATTGCATTTTATCCGGTGCTGATCAGTCTCGCGTTTTTAGCGGTTGCCGTTTTAAGCATTGAGATTGAGAGTCATGATTTTATCGACAAAATTAAAAAAGATATACCGTATATATTTATCGAAGATTTTGAAACTGCAAGAGCTATTCTTTCTACAATTATTGGCGGAATAATTTCATTAACGGTTTTCAGCTTTTCTATGGTGATGGTGGTGCTCAATCAAGCCTCATCCAACTTTTCCCCCCGGTTACTGCCTAGTTTAATTTCCAATAAAAAGCATCAAGTCATTTTAGGATTTTACATTGGAACACTACTCTATTGTATCATTTTAATCACAGCATTAGGCGCTTATGGAGTTGAATCAGACTCATTAGGCTTATCGACTATGCTTGCCGCTTTAGCGAGTTTAATTTGTATTGGCCTATTCGTTTATTTTATCAACAGTATTTCTGTTGCTATCCAAATTCACAACATAGTGGATAAAATTCATGCTTCTACCAACTCCTATTTGGATAAAGAACTAAAGCAACAAGAAGAGTCAAAAGTGATAATGAATACTGAAAATTCAGAAAATTGGCTAACTATAAAAATCGATAGAACTGGCTATTTTAGAGGTTTTGACACTTCATTACTCAAAGAGTCGTTAAAATGTAAGGACAACCATTTCATTCTACTACCCTATATAAATCAGCACATTTGGGAAGGAATGCCAATTTTAAAAGTGCGAGAATTCATTACTGAGGAAGAGTTAGAAAATCTTCTTTTTTGCTTTGATATTTCCTCGGACCGACACGAAAGCGATAAAAATGTAACAGGAATGATTAAATTAATGGAAATCGCGGTAAAAGCAATGTCTCCAGGTATAAACGATCCTGGAACAGCAATAAACGCCATTAATAAAATTGGACAATTAATGAACAAGTTTCTTGAGTTTCCAGAAAAATATTCCAAATATGTCACGGAAAATAAATTGGTTATCACAGATTATAGCATTCCCGCCAGCGAGCTCATGAGGTTGGTTATTCAACCCATCAGGTTGTATTCAAAACACGACAACTCGGTGATGTATGTGTTGCTTAAATCACTGCAATTCATGAAAGAGAACCCAAAGATTTCAGTAAAAAACAAAGGTGTGGTTGAGATTGAGTTAAATGCATTAAAACATGACATCGAAACAAGTATTGGTAATCCTATGGACAGAGAGAGTTTGGTGGTTTTGATGGAGGGTGAAAATCAATTGAATTTTTAAATTATTAGATCCAACCCAACTCACTCTCCTCCACTTTAAAATTCAAATAATTTACAAGCAGTAAAACCTCTTCCAACTTCAAGTAATTGATGCGCTCTTTCCCAGAAGCTGTATAAATGATTAAATCTGCGTGTTGGTTTTTTTGCTGAAAAAAGTTTCGCTGAATGGATATGGATTGAACTTTGTGAACTGCGATATACTTTTTATTCGTGTGAATAGAACCAGACTGCACTTCGATGAGATTTTCATTTACACCAATATGACTTTTTCGAACTGTTTTATAGACGATAAACCCGAAAACTGAAAATAGCATAAGCAAAATTACTAAGCTAAATAGCCAGCCTTGTAAAAAGAATAAGGCCGTTGCGATGAGCGAACTCAACAAAACATAAGCAAATGACAGTCTGAACATTAAACGCATACTACTTTTAAAATTCACAAATTGCTGCGGATAGTTCAAATCAAAAAGGGAGGTAAAAAGGATATTTAAATTAGCATCTGAAATTCCTATCACTCCTATCTTTTTCTTATCGCGCAATTCTTGCGATGAAGCTTGACTAATGAATACATTTTTAATTTGGAAGAGGTTCTTTAATGGGTTTTCCTCAATTTCAAAAACTTGTGCCTTATTCTTTTTTATAATTTGATTTACGCGCTTCAAAAGACCATATTCAACTTCATAATCATTGTCTTTTTTGGTGACTTGAAGTCCATAATATTTAATAACCGTTCTTCCCACTGTTACAATAAAAGTGGCTATTAACAGAAAAATGATAAAGCCCACTAAAAAAGTAAAAGTTTGATAAAGCTGGGTTAAGTAGGTGTTTTCAAAATCTACTTTATAAAAGCTGGCGAAGAATTCCTCAAGGTATTGAAAGATTGTGCTGATAAAGAAAATAACCAATCCAAAGCCTTTTAGGTAATTCGAACTAATTCCAACTTTTAACAACTCCCAAATATTCAAATTAAACAAAAGAGACGGTTTAGAAGCTAAGTTATTGTGCTGTGTTTTATGGTCGGCTTCACTTTGTAAATGGTCCTCCAAGTCATTTTCTAAATTTCCGCTGTTCTCAATAATCTCCCTATTTTCAGAGCGAATGCTTGTTTCATTTTTCAGCAATTCCTCTTTGAGTTCCATCGCCACTTCCCTACTCAAAGCTTTAATCTTAATTTCAGCAGTACTTTGTCCAGCAGTTTCAATCTCTACTCCTACAACATTCAACATTTGCTGTATGAGGTTTTGGTTGATATTAATATTTTGAATTCGGTCGAAAGGAATATCCGTGTCTTTAAAGCTAAAAACGCCTTGCTTTAATAAAAAGCGTTGATTTTGGACATGAAATTTAAAATTCAAATAACTTTTGTAGGAATAAAGCATTTGCAGAAGCAACAGTACAGCTAAAACAATGAATACTTTGCCCAAGTGATTTTCCCGCACATTACTGCTCAACAGCGGAAGAAAAACATAGATATTTTGTCTAAGACTTTTTACTAAATCCATTAGAAAAACTACGAGAATACCTCTAAGGTTTTGACGTCTTGGAATTGAAAAATCAGTCTTCATCGATGTCTGCAACTTTTAGAATTTGAGCCTTAATTTTATCGGCGTTGATCTGATCTAGACCTTTAATACTTAAATCTCCAGAGGATGATCCTGCGGTGTAGATTTTAAGTGAATACAATTTAAACGCCTTCAAGAGCAAGCTTTGTCGGAGCTCAATGTGCTGTATTCTTTTATAGGGAACTAAAGTTTCTTTATAAACAAAAAAACCTCTTTGAAACAGAATATCCTTTTCTCTAATTCCAAATTTTCTTCGTGAAAATCCCTTTTCTATTTCTGTGATAATTAGAGCGAAGAGGATGACTAAAATTCCCAAAAGAACAAAAAACAGCTCTTTTATTGGGCTAGCAGTCAAAAAAACAGTCAACCAGGCCCCAATAAACACCAAAAACCAAAACAAGTATAGAATGCGTAAAACTTTCAAATATTTAGAATCAACAGCAATTCCTTCGACTTTTTCAAAGCGGGGCAAATCATCTATGTTTAAAGTATTGTTCTGAAAATCTAACATTCATGAGTTTTTAAATATGGATCAAATTTAAGGAAAGTATTAGTTATGGGCTTCGATAGAGAAGATGTTTCTGAGCTAAAAACTCATTTTGTGAAAGCAAGAGCCATTGTATTCAACACCGCAAAATTCACAAAGAATCATAATAATTCACCAAAAAGCTTCTAAAATCACTATATTATGGCATAATCAAGAAATTTATTAATGTAAATTATAAAACTGACTCTAGTTTTAAGCGCATTCATAATTCTTCTTGATTTAATAATCAAACCAAAAAAACAAACAAAATGTCAGACAACAAAACACAATTCAGTCCAAAAAAACTTGAAAATTTCAAATCAATTATCGATAAAGAAATAAACATTATAGATGAAGAACTTAGTAAACTAAAAGAAGAAAGAGCAATTCAAAAGGAAAAACGAGCGAACACAAACGTAGCATTTAATCAAAGTAGTAAACACTTCCAGCAACAAGCCAAAAACAAGCAGTTAATCAGTAGACTTCAGCGTAAATCGAGAGAATTGCATTCGGCATTAGAAAGAATTGAAGACAAAACTTATGGTATTTGTGAAAGAACTGGTGAATTAATCAGAGAAGAAAGATTGGAAGCAAAACCAACAGCGCGTTTTGACATTTTGAAGAAATAAATAGATTCTAACAAAAAACACTTATCCAACCTTCCCTTCAAAATTCTCGTGTACCTAGGTAATTCATCAAGTCAGATGAATCCAGTAAAAAAACGTGAATTATGAAACTAATAAAAACGACTTTAATAGCGATTTCCATTTTATTCGTCAATTCCTTAAATGCACAGATAAATTCTTCAACTCTAGATCACAATAATGTTTCAGCAAAGATATCCGATGCTGGAACTTTCTTTTATGACTTTGTAAATCAACAAAATGGCTATGAAATCCCCAAAGGTTCTGGCTTGTCACCTATTTACACAACTCAATTTTGGTTCGCAGCAGTTGACAGTCAAGGTGATATTCATTTCGTTCAAGGAGGAATGCCAAATCAAGGAAGTGATGTTTTCAATGGACCTATTTCTGATCCTGGAACATATAACACTCCAGAATATCAAGCCAAGTGGGGAAATTCAATTTGGAGTATTTGTCAAACTGACATTGATAATTTTATTTTGACTTATGAATGTAATTTAGACCCAAACTGTAATGAAGTTTATCCATTGACCAACGAGGCTATCATGACAATAAATAATTGGCCAGCGCATGGAGATGACAATTCAGGTCAATCCTATTACCTGGCAAAATTCTTCGATAATAATGGTGATGGTTCCTATAATCCAATGGCTGGCGATTATCCAATTATTAAAGGTTGTTGTGCAACATATATGATTCA
Organism: Brumimicrobium oceani; assembly: GCF_003143775.1. Classification (GTDB taxonomy): domain Bacteria; phylum Bacteroidota; class Bacteroidia; order Flavobacteriales_D; family Crocinitomicaceae; genus Brumimicrobium; species Brumimicrobium oceani. Next base: position 656,955 of record NZ_QFRJ01000001.1, read on the forward strand.
AAATGATGCTGCTGAATCTCATTCTTATACAAATACTGATTCAGTCGGAATGGAAATTCATTACATGTTTTACCAATATAAAACTTGGGATTATTTAAACGACGTCACATTTATTGATATTTCTGCAATCAATAAAAGCAATATAAATTACCCAGAATTTATTCACAGTATAGCCGTAGATGCCGACATTGGAAACCCTGAGGATGATTATTTTGGCTCGGATTCACTGAAGAACCTAAGCTATTTCTACAATGCAGATAACGATGATGAAGATACTCAACAATCACTCGGTTATGGAGTAAATCCTCCAGCAATTGGAATTGTGAGTCTCAACAAGGACATGACTTCTAGCCTTCCGTATGAAGGTTTCGGACTTACTGTTCCACAAAAATGGAACTTGATGAATGGATTGAAAACTGACGGAAGTTTATGGCTAAACCCAAATGGAAATCCAACAAAATACGTTTTTTCTGGTAATCCAAATATCGCTTCGGAATGGAGTGCGCTGAGCATAAATCATCCCATAAAAGAAGCAAAAGCCTTGTCATCAATAAATATTGGCAGTTTCAATATCGGCGATACAATGAAACAATCTTTCGCAATAACTTATGCTAGAAATGGAAACCACTTAGAAAATGTTCAATCGATAATTGATTTAGCTTCAGATGTGCAGCTTTTTTATGACAACGAATCGGACATTCCTTGCACAAATGGAACTACTAATTTAGAGGAGCAAGAGAACTTTAATGTATCAATTTCTCCTAATCCTTCTACTGGGACTGTGAACATTAATAATTACAACAAAAACCTACTGTCCATTAGTGTTTTAGACTTTCAAGGAAAAGTGATTTTAGAGAGGTTTTTTAGTTCTGAAAGTAATATTGATGTTGATTTAAGTAATCAAAATAGTGGAATTTACTTTTTTCATTTGAGAACGGAGTCATTGAATTTGATTAGAAAAGTCATTATCCAGTGATAAAACGAGGTCAAATAAACATCAAAGATAAGGCAAATGCCGTATTTCAAATTTTTAGTTACAGCCCTAAATTTGTTCTAAATATTTAAACTAAGAATATGAAAACGATGAACACTATTTTAAGCTTGTTAATAATTCTATTATTCTCAACCTTAAACGCACAAGAACTGGGAGATTTTAAGCCAAAAGACAATACTTACAAAGCTAAACTACTCAATAAAGGCTCTAAAAAGCTATACATTGCCAGTTTTACAATAAATTTCGAAACTTATAAAGAAGCCATAGATAAAAAGAAAGCTGGTGGATTTAGAAATACCATTAAAAATGCTGCGAAAGCAAAAGCGGCTATTGGTTTAGGATCCCTTGACAAAGAGGCTTTACAATCAAAGGCAGACCAATTATACATTGAATTTGTAGAGGAAATGAAAGGCAAAGGTTACGAGATCATTTCCGCTGAAGAAGCTGGGAAAACTGAAGTTTACCAAGGATACAAAAGCATGACTGGACCTACAATATTTGAAACAGACATGACGGGAATTTTATCAGTAGTTCCAACAGGCTATTCATTTTATTATAAAGACAGAACAGCATTTACTAATCAGTTTGGTGGAGTTTCAAAGGTGCCACAAAATTTATCAAAAGAGTTAAACGATGCTCTAATTGCGGACATTTCTTTAAATTACATTTTTTCAGAAACAGGAGCTGATTGGAATGTTGGAAATCAGGCAAAAGTGAAGTTATTTGTAAACTATAGATTGGCGAATCAATTTACCGTTTCTGATGAAAATACGGGAACTACTTTAACTAGTTTCGTGGATAAATCACAACAATCTGTTGGCTTATCAAGTTTTGTGCAATTCACTAAAGGGAAACTAAAAATTGGAGGAAGTGCTGAATCTCAATACACGGGAATCATGAAATCTGATTTAGAAATAAATGATGTACTTCCAAAAGAAAAAGTGGTTGCCTATTCAAGCCAAACGATAGCAACCGCTACTTCAATCAATCCAATTGTTACCATCAGAGGAAGTAATTACAGTGAAAAAACAAAGTGGTTAGAGCCGGATGGTGTAAAGTATGCCAAAGGAATGTATTTAGCTGGAAGTAAATTCATTAACTATCACTTAAACGAAGTTTTTGAATAAAATCGAAATAGATAAACATGATTTTTTTAGACCTACTTGGAGTTTTCCACTCTCAGTATGGTCTAAAAAATGTCTTGTTTCATTCATTAACCCACAGCAACTGTTTTCGTCATTTCCTCCTTTAAAAATCCTTCTATCAAATCTTTAGGATGCGCTGTTGGAACCACAGGAAAATCAAACCAATGTTGCATTTCTTTGTCAAATCCTGAATTATTCATGTAGGCGCTCAAAGCGAGATTTAATCCTTTTGAATAAATTATATGGTCTGCTCCTGTTGGATCTTCATGGTATAAATCATTCTGTGCAAAGCCTTTAAATGGAGGCCCAATAATATTAATACCAAAATCATCTGGGTTCTTCCCTACCGGACTGTGTATTGTGGTGGTAAACCTATGCCAATAAGCAGATTGAATACAGTTTTTTTCAAATAATTGCTTAACAACTTCCAAGGAATCAATTGTTTCTTGCTCATTTTGAGTTGGAAATCCGAACATTAAATAAGCATGAACCATAATATTTTGTTGGGAAAAGTTGTTGGTCACCCTTGAAACTTGAGCAATATCCACACCTTTTTTCATTTTTGCTAGAAGTCTATCCGAGGCAACTTCCAATCCTCCGGTCACGGCAATACAACCCGACTTTGCCATTAATTCGCACAATTCGGCGCTAAAGGTTTTTTCAAATCGAATATTGGTCCACCAAGTAATTTTCACATTTCTCTCCATCAATTTTAGAGATAATGCCCTGCACATTTTTGGTGGAGCAGCTTCATCTACGAAATGAAAACCTGTAATTCCGGTAGTTGCAATAATTTTCTCGATTTTATCTACTAAAGCATCGGCAGTTGTGTTTTGATAAATCGCGATATAATCTAAATTTACATCACAAAAAGTGCACTGCTTCCAGTAACAACCATGTGAAATTGTTAATTTATTCCACCTGTGATCCGTCCACATTCTGTGCATTGGATTTACAATATCCAAAAATGAAACATATTTGTCATACGGCAATCCAGCATAATTTGGTGCCGGAAGATCTTTGTGATGATAAATCGTATTGGGCAACTTATTTTTGTAAACTACCCTCCCTTTCTCTAGCACATAAGTCCTTTCCAATTCTTCAATTTCAACCTTTCCCTCAAGATAATCGACGATCTTCAATACCGGTCCTTCTCCATCATCCATTGAAATAAAATCGACACATTCGAATATTCTAGGATCTTCTAATGAACGTAACTCTGTATTGCAATATCCGCCACCAATTGCAATTTTAATATGCGGATAAAACTGCTTTATGAACTGTGAACAACGCAAGGCAGCAAATAAATTCCCAGGAAAAGGAACAGTAAAACACACCAAAGTTGGCGAATGCTTTAGTACTTGCTTTTCGAAAGTTTCCAACATTTTATCCTCAATAATTGTGGGCTCATAGTTTAGAAATTCGTCTAGTTGATCGTAGCTACAAGAATCATTAGAGATTTGTTCGGCATATTTTGTAAAAGCAAAAAACTCATCTACGTTAGCTTGAATAAAATCTCCTATTTCTTCTACAAATAATGTGGCGTAATGCTTGGCTTTATCAATAATTCCAATTTCTCCATCAGCCCATTTAATTTCTGTATTCATATTCGACAAACGATGTCCTTGAGGTAAAAAACCATCTGCAAGAATTTTGTGCGCTGTTTCAATATCACTTTTTTGAAGAAAACGAATCACATCCTCCACTCTAGAAATATACATTTTCTTGTATTTCCTTACCAAAGGATGGTGAAAACTCTGCATTTCTGCTGCTTCTTGAAAAATTGAATGCAAAAACTCAGAAGTAAAAATTGATGTAAAAAGCTCAATGCTTAAATCTATATGTTCAACAGAAACCGAATGGTCTTCAAGAAAACCTTTAAGATAAGCCGTTGCAGGATAGGCAGTATTTAACTGAGTAAATGGCGGAATAACTAAAAGGAGTTTGGATTGCATTGTGCAAAGATAGGATACTTAGTTTAGATAATTTGGCTCAATTCAAATAATTCTAAATCTATTCCTTTCAGCTTAAATTGCTACTTTTAGTTTTTATTGCATTTTAAAAACCATTTCCTTAAATTCAAAATATAATTTAAATCCAAAAATATGACTGAAATTTGGGAATCAATATTTAGGAGCAACAAAGAAATGTGGGGGTTAAACCCTACTCCTTCCACGCTAATTGCCAATGATTTCTTTATTGAAAAAGGAATCAAAAACATACTCATTCCTGGATTTGGTTACGGAAGAAACGCCCAAGTCTTTATCGAAAATGGAATAAAGATTACCGGAATTGAGATTTCTAAAACAGCAATTGAGAAATCCCGAAAACACTTCAAAGCAGATACAAAAATCTATCATGGTTCAGTTACCGAAATGCCATTTGACGAAAGTACATATGACGGTATATACAGTTATGCGCTGATTCATTTACTGGACAGCCAAGCCAGAAAAAAATTAATTCAAGATTGTTATAATCAACTTGAAATCGGCGGATATATGATATTTGTAGTTGTTTCAAAGGCTTCACCAAACTATGGAACAGGAAACTTTATTAGCCAGGATAGATATGAAGTCCACAACGGCTTGAATCTTTATTTTTATGATGAGGAATCTATTGAGAATGAATTTGGCGCTTTCGGATTGCTTAAAATTAGAGAAATTGAAGAGGATTTGTCTTTTTATATGGTGATCTCTAGAAAGGAGACTATCTAATATAATCTGTCACTCAATTCATTCTTAAACTTATATTACAATGTCAAATTTATTGATTCTTCTTTTTATCAGTTCAGTCGGTAGCTGTATTAATGCTAAAACGATGTCGAATATTATATATTTGGGTTACCAAGAAAACTAATCTAGGATAATGATAGTAATCATTCCGGTTTGGATCATTCGTCAACTGACGGACTCAATAAAATACACAAATTGTTATTCTCGTCATATGGTTCACTCTGTGGGCTTAGCTAGGATTCCAGTATAGAAAATTCTCCTTCCATTTACGAACTATCTTGGTAACGCACTTATTATAATTATTGGAGAAATCATTTTCAAAATTAAAGCAGTATTAAAGAGAAGTAGACACTAATCATAGAAAAACATTAATTTCACAGCACAAAAACAATTTCACAATGAAGAGTAAAATACAAGACATAGTTGAACGATTAGATTTACAAGAACATCCTGAAGGTGGATATTTTAAAGAAACCCATAGAAGTGTTGGTGAAATCACTGAAGAGAACTTAGGAGAAAACTATAAAGGATCAAGAAATTACTCAACCACAATTTACTTCTTACTGACATCAGCTAATTTTTCCGCTTTTCATAGAATAAAACAAGATGAAATATGGCATTTTTATGACGGCTCTCCTATTCGATTGCATGTAATTACGAAGGACGGGGCTTATCATGAACACATTATAGGAAGAGATTTTGAAAAAGGTCAGTTGCCCCAGCGAATTGTAGAAGGTGGTGATTGGTTCGCTTCCGAAGTTTTAGAAAACAACTCCTATTCTTTAGCTGGATGCACGGTTTCGCCAGGATTTAGTTTTGAAGATTTTGAAATGAAATCAAAAAAAGAACTGGTCGAATTATTTCCAGATCACGAGGAGATTATCGGAAGATTGACCCGATATTAACAATTTCACCTTAAAACTGGTAAGCCTAGTTATCCATCAAACCAACTTAAAAAAAAGTATGAAAGCATTAGTTGTAGGTGCAAGCGGCGCTACAGGACAGCATTTGGTCACCCTATTATTGTCTAAAAATTATAATGTAAAAATTGTAGTCCGATCGACTGAAAATTTGCCAATTTCTTGGAAAAGCAATAAAAATTTGGAAATTATTATAGCCAGTATTTTGGACTTTAGTGATGAGGAAATGCAAGAATTAACCGCTGAATGTCAAGCAATTATTTCTTGCTTAGGTCATAACCTGAGTTTTAAGGGAATTTATGGTGAGCCTAGAAAATTAGTAACGGAAGCTACCAGGAGATTATGTGAAGCCGTTTTATCCAATAAACCACAGGCGCCAACTAAGTACATTTTAATGAATACCTCAGGAAACAGAAACTTAGATTTAAATGAAAAAGTCTCCTTTCCAGAAAAAATAGTAATTGCTCTTTTGAGACTTATTCTTCCGCCTCATGTGGATAATGAGCAAGCCGCAGAATATTTGAGAACGGAAATTGGACAACAAAATAAATTCATAGAATGGACAGCTGTTAGGCCAGATGACTTAATAAATAATGAAAAAATAACACCCTACGAAATTCACCCTTCACCCATTAAAAGTGCGATTTTTAAGGCGGGAAAAGTAAGCCGAATCAATGTTGCTCATTTTATGTCTCTTTTATTGACCAGTGAGGGTTTATGGGAAAAATGGAAAGGTAAAATGCCTGTAATTTATAATAAAAAGTAGCGGGTTATCACCATTCAGTTTTAGGAAGTTAAATACTTATGCCATTGAGTATTTTACAAGAAAAGGTTAAAAGAAAACTAAAAATTCCATCTTTTGATTTCAACCCTGACAAACATACATTCATCGATAAATACGAATGTTTTGTCGAAAAATTTAAATCTTTCATAAGTCAACGTCAGATTGTTCTAATTTAGGAAGCTCATTTAACGATTTTTGATCAATAAATATGAAGACACTGCACTTGTTATATACGTTTTCAAAACTCATTGGAATTAAAAAACCTTATTTCTACTCTAAAAACAGTTACTACTATTTTGAGTCTATATCCACTAAATATTACAATGGAAAATATTATTTGAGACTCATGGAAGTTTTTAAATCAATGAAATCGATTTCCTCCAACAAAAAATTGAATTATAATGCCCACAGTTCTACAAAGCAAATAATAAAAGAATATGGTACTCCATTTTACACCATGAAGAATGAAGGTATGAAAGAAACAGAAATTCTGTACTATAAAAAACGCATTGGTTTTCATAAAGCTAGACTTGAATTTCATTTTTACAAAGAAAGATTATTTTTCTACAGTTATACCTTCCCATATTTATCTAATTCGGACAAAATAGAGATAAAAAAAACACTTGAAGAGAAGTACTATGAAAAACAAAAAATAGATTTCACCAAAAATTATCTTACAGATTTAGACAAAAACATGATTAGTGTTACAGATGATATGGAGTATTCCATTCTATATTTTTGCAAGAATGATAAGGCAATTTCAAAGTTAGAGTCAAAAAGAAAATCTAAGCAAATTAATAAGTTAAATACGAACAAGCTCCATAAGAGTGATTTGTTTCGAAATCTTTAACTTTACACAAAAAACTACATTCTCCTTTTTCAAGCTATGAAAACAGAATCCATTGCTTCCATTAAAAAAGAACTCAAACATTTACCACAAGAAGAACTCATTGAAGTTTGTTTGCATTTAGGGAAATTCAAAAAGGAGAACAAAGCCTTAATGACGTATTTGCTTTTTCAAGCAGACGATGAAGCTGGGTATATTGAAAGTGTAAAGGAATCAATGGATGAACTTTTTGATGAAATGAATACCCAGAGTTATTTCTACATGAAAAAAACCATTCGTAAAATTTTAAAACAAACTAAACAATACATAAAGTTTTCTAAGAATAAAGCAACGGAAGTTGAGCTCCTACTCTATTTTTGTGAAAGATTAAACGCCTTAAAACCATCCATTTTTGACAACATTTTGCTAAGTAATTTATTTGATCGTCAAGTCATGGCAATTATCAAAAAAATTGGGGCACTTCACGAAGATTTACAGTTTGATTACACCAATCGATTGGAAGAGTTTGTAGACTTGGATTATTACGCTTAAATTATGAATTTCTTTGTTGAATAATGTGAAGCACATCAATCCCTTAAAAATAAAGCTGAGAAATTTTGAAAATATTCATTTTTAGCATTCAGGGTTCAGCCTAGATTATATAAAAAGGCGGTTTATAAGTGTTGTTGCATAATCTGCCTTAGATGGTAATTTTGTACCCAGTTCCTACAACAGAGATGGATTCAAAATGAGTCAATCCTTTCATGATGAGAACCATAAGTAAAATTCAAATGCATTACTTTCGGAGTTTTAGCCAATCGTATTGTTAAAAGATATTCTTGCATGATTTTAGAAAATAAAATGCTTATCGGGAACTTTACCAGCAGTTTAATAAATTACAATAGAAAACGGTTTTCTCTTAAATTTGACAAGATCCTTCCATTGTTGAAAATCATAATTTTCAACAATGATCAGGATGACAGTTGTGGGGATTGGTGGGGCAAAGGAGAGGGGAAAAACAAAGTCAGATAACAATAAATATATGAATGAGATTTAATATGCAACATAAAAATCTTTACTTACTTCTCATTTTAATAGGTATTTCATTTTCAAATCCACTCTACACACAAACGAAAATTGCCATTACCATAGATGATGTTCCGAATACTCGGGTTTTTAAAGCCAATAATTACAATTCAATTTTGTTGAACAAACTTGATTCTTTGAGTATTCCCATTTGCATCTTCGTAAATGAGGGTTTGATATATAAACAAGACTCCATTTTCAAAAATAAAGAATTATTGAATGAATGGGCTAAACGCGATTATATCACACTTGGAAATCATACTTTTGGACATTCAAAATACTCGGAGGTTGGTTTTGAAGAATTCAAAAAAGACCTAATCAAAGGCGAGCCGCTTCTCAATTCAATGGCGGAAAAATATGATAAAAAAATTCAGTATTTCCGTTTTCCGTATAATGACTTGGGTCAAGACTCTCTTGCTCAATTCAAAATAAATAACTTACTCAAAACACGGAATTATATCAGCACTCCCTTTACCATTGAAAGTGCAGACTGGGTGTACAACTACATTTATCGTTATTATTTGGCAAATTCAGAATGGGAAAAAGCCGAAGAGATTGGGCAGCTCTACGTAGAGGCAAGCTTAGACTTTTTTCATTTCTTCGATTCACTATCTATGGAAAAATATGGAAGAAAAATTAATCAAATTTTTCTTTGTCATGACAGTCATTTGAATGAAGCTTATCTTGTCGAGATCATTGCGCATCTCAAAAGCAAAAAATACAATTTTGTAAGTTTGGAGGAAGCCTTGCTAGACCCTGTTTATGCTCAGAAAAGCAATTATCACAAAGCTAAAGGCATTTCTTGGATGTATCGTTGGATGAAAACAGAGGAAGAAAGAAAAAAATGGATGAAAAAAGAACCTGATATTTCTGAGATCGAAATTTTATTTAAAGAATTGAGCGACAATAGATAATAGCTGAAATAAAACCTTTGGAGGAAATCAAAAGTGCCATTTCACAATAAACAATATTTAAATAATGAAGCCGTTACTAGTTGTATGAAAAAACTACGGCTATTTTTTGGATTACTATTGCTCTTTACCACCTCTTCTTTTGCCCAATTGAGTTTTGAGAGTAATTTCAACCTAGTTCATATTGGAAGAAATCAAAACATACTGGCGAAATATCAATGGAACAAATTTTCTGTTCTCGCAGGAATCAAATACAACTTCAATAAAGAAATTTCATTTCCATCAGGTCAAAGACACTTTTTTAAGAAGTCCTTTTGGGCTCTCGACTTTAAAGAACATATAGGATTGGAATTTGGAGCACAATTTGTCCTTTTAAAAAAAACGAATGTTGAATTATTTACATTTTATCAAGCTCAAATCACCAAATCTCATATTCGACACGAATCTTATTATGCTTTATTCCCCCTTGTTCCCTATCCTCAGCCGGAATCCGATTATGCCTATACCCTATCAAAAAATTTTATAGGGCCAGTTTGGGCTTTAGAAAATAATTTTGGAATAGGAGTTAATGTGAATTTCACCGACTTCCTCTATTTATCCACAAAATTAGGTGGCGGTTTGGTGTTTTACAATAACACCGACCCTAACAACTTTATCGGTTCTGAAATGTGGGAGTTATCAGAGTTGTTTAGCATGGGAATGGGTTGGAATTTCTAAAACAAGGCCCTCTTTTAATTTTAACAAAAACGTCATGTGTTCTATTTCAGCGCTGATAAGCAGAATCAGAAAATCCAAAATGAAAGAAATAGGTTCCATTCTAACAATTATAATAACTTTGTATAAACTAAAATTTTGGATTTATTCTTTATTTCATTATCACTACTGCTTATACTCATAAGTTTGTTGCCCTTTATTAAGCACACGCATTGGGTCTTTCGCGCTTCAGAATTTGTTAGCCTACAAGTTTTTGTCCTTCAAATAATTGCAAGTTTTGGAATATTTATCTTTGCCGAGAGAACAACATTGTTTTGGGTGGTTGCACTCGTTCAATTTGCATTCTTAATTTATCACATTTATATTTTTTCACGTTTTACTAAATTCTTTAAGACCAAGAATCGAGAAAGCGAAAACAGGCAAAGTATTCAAGTTATTTCCAGTAATATTTATCAATTCAACAAGGAATTTGATCGTTTCAAACGCTTTATTCGAAAGGAAGATCCTGATCTATTTATTACTATAGAAAGCAATAAAGATTGGGAAAAAGCGATGAGAGAACTGGAAGAGTATTATCCTCATAGCGAAAAGATCACCTTAGAAAACACCTATGGAATGCATTTATATTCCAAAATACCCTTTGAAGAAATTACGACTCATTACTTTGTTGCCGACGATGTACCAAGCATTGAAGCACATATAAAAACGGAAGATGGAGAAGATTTAATTTTATTTATCGTTCACCCTCCTCCGCCAAGTCCAACGGAAGAAGAAAACTCCAAAGAAAGAGATGGCGATTTAATGTGCATTGCAAAACGAATTCAAGAGTTAGACAAGCCCGTTTTGGTAATAGGTGACTTTAACACTGTAGCTTGGTCAAAAATTTCAAACTATTTTCGTAAAAAAAGTGCTTTAATAGATGGAAGACATGGCCGAGGAATTCTAGCATCCTTTCACGCGAAATATTGGCTATTAAGAGCACCACTAGACCTAGTCTATCATAGTCCATCAATATTCCTAAAAGAATTAAAAGTTTTGGAAAACATAGGATCAGACCACTTTCCTATTTTTTGTGAATTTTATTTAGACAAGCAAGACAACAGCCAAAATGATGAAAAAGAAAGCATCTCCAATGAAGAAAATATTGAAACAGAAGAAATAATTGAAGAAGGAAAGAAAGAAGAAAGTTCAAATCGCAATTAAAAAAGAAGTAATCAAATAGCGAATTCTGATTCTACTCCCTTGATGCGTTAAGCATTAAAATCAGTAGCGATTTCTCAATGCCGAAAACATAGAAATCTAATTGTCAACATTTTGATTTGAATATTTTTTAATCCATTGATTTAGAACAAATGTCCATCAAGAGAAAGCTTCTCTTCATTATCACTTTCAGTCTAACTGCGTGTTTCGCATTTACCCAAGATTATTCTTCTTATTATCAAGGGATAAATAAAGCACGAAAGGCAATCGCTCTGGGAAATCATAAGAATGGAATAGAATTCTATTATGAAACTTTCATAAGGTATGATTTTGTTTTTGCTAGGGATTGTTACAATGCCATTGAAATATCAGCATTTGAAAACGATACGATTAGACTAAACTATTTCATCAGAAGAGGCTTAAAACAAGGAGTAAGCTTTCAATTAATTTCTAGCATTAAGAATCTTGAAAAATATCAAGGTGCTAACTTTTTTACAGAAATTACCATTCAGAAAGACAGTCTAGCCAATATTTATTTGGAGTCCATTAATCATGAGATAAGAAAAGAAATGAATGAGATGTTTAAGGTCGATCAAGATTTGAGGGAGGAATACTATAGTCGCATTCTGTTCAGAAGAATTAAAATTGGAAAGAAGTGGGAGGAATTAAATAGAAATCAAGTTCACAGAATTATTGAAATGACAAGAGAGCATGGTTTTCCAGGAGAAAAACTAATTGGAATCGACACCAAAGCAATGCATCCTAAAATTGGAGACTATAACTTATCTGCCGGAATGCCCATTGTAATTTTCATTCATCACTACAGCAAACCCAATACCTCTTTCAATTCTCTATTGTTTGAAGAAATTCAAAAGGGTAATTTATACAATGAACATTTCGCTACAATTTCAGACTTTGAAGTAAAGTTTGGGAAAAGTAAACACAGTAATTTTGGATTTTTCTCCTTTAAGCAAACTAGAAAGAACGAAAATCCTTTAAAAATCGATCAAAGAAGAAAACAAATTGGTTTAATAACCTTAGAGGAGGAAAACAGCTTAAAATCTGTAAAGATTATTTCCAAATTCTGGAATAGATTATACTAATCCATAGGGCTTATCGAGCTTGTCAGAAGTAACGCCATACACTTTACACCAACGCCTTCAGAAGAAGATAAAGTAATCGAATTTCAATTTATTTACAGAAAATAAAAAAAGACTAAGCTCCCGTTCTTTAGCGTTGTTTTTAGTATAGAAATTCAATTATTTATCAAGTTCCAAAATAAATAGGAATAGTTTTTATATCTTTAGTTGAAACTCATGGGACTATGACAAGAAGAAGAAAAAGAAACATCATTATTGTTGTTCTATTTGCTGGATTAGTGGGCTGGCAATTTGGACTTTTTAATCGTTATAATTATTTAACCGCAAAAATTGCTATTCTACGCGATGCTCCAGTTATAGTAGAAATTGGTGATCCTGAGCCTTGCGGTGAGCGCTGCATGGAAATCAGAGAAAAATATGGATTTACAGTTGAAAATTTCGGGACTAAAGTGACTGGCTCTCAACTCAGGGGAATTAAAGATTATAATTTTGAAATCAAAAATTACATGATTCGAAAGAATGGTGAAAACTGGGCGGAAAAATATAAAGACGAAATTGACATTTTACCCCATGAATAGCAGCTTAAATGAATAATGCAGTTCTTCCATATTTTGAGATATCACCATAATTTAACGGAATAACGTCTAAGTCCGTGAGTAAAATAATATATTTCTAACTTCGCCGCGATTACTGACAGCTAAACAATTAAATATTTTCATGGGAATTTTCAAGAATATTTTTAGGAAAAAAGAATTAATGATCACCGACACTGAATTAGGGCCACTAAAAAGTTACAGAAATAAAGGAACAAAAGTGCTATGGAAAACCAAACGAAGTTTTCTAGGGAGTAGTGTTGAAATATTAATCCATGGTAATCATTCTAAATTAGAAACAAACCAAAAAAGAATTCTACTTGAAGCGTTAAACAATGAAGATCTAATTAGAAACCAAACAGAAAAATTATTAATTCAACAATTTGAACATTCTGTTATGAATTTCACTTCAATTAAAGAACTTTATGATGTTTTAGAAATAGAGACCAACAATAAAGGATTTGAATTAACTTTACAAGAGAAAGACGGTCAATTCAGGTTTTTTACATTTTGTTTTAAAAATGGAAAGAAAACGGAGCTCAAAATAGAAGAATACTAACTTGAAAAATTTACAAGTGAGAGAACAACCACCTTTTTATAATTTAGACCAAAATGATTAAACGCAACTAATGACGCAAAATCAGATAATATCTCAAGTATTTTTGTCTATTTACAAACATTCTAAACAATTTCATTAGTTTTATGCTCAACATACGTTGTAATTAAACTAGAACAAAAATATAATATGGCAGAAACCCTAAAGAAAGACAAATTAAAATCTTTAAAACGTAGAAAAAGTTACCTCTCAGAAGCCAAAAATCAAATTGAATTACTTGAAAGAGATCAATTGGTTGGAACAAAATTTATTGATAAACTAAAAGAAAACAATCAATTTCCACTGAAAGCCAGAACAACAAACATTCTACAACTTAATTTAGGGTATATGTGCGATCTAACATGCGAACATTGTCATGTTGATGCTGGTCCAGATCGAAAGGAAATTATGACAAAGGAAACTTTGGAACATGTGCTCAACGTGATTGACAGCACCGATGTTCACACGGTAGACTTGACAGGAGGAGCTCCAGAAATGAATCCTAATTTTCTTTGGTTAGTAGAAGAACTAACAAAAAGAAATGTAAAAACGATTGTTAGAAGTAATTTAACCATTCTAGTTTCTAACAAGCGCTACAGAACTTATCCCGAATTTTTCAAAAAGCATAAAATAGAAGTAATCGCTTCATTGCCTTGTTACACCAAAGAGAACGTGGATAAACAAAGAGGAAGTGGGGTTTTCAATAAATCTATTGAATCCTTACTCATCTTAAACCAATTGGGCTACGGACTTGAAGGCACTGAACTAAATTTACATTTGGTTTTTAATCCGGGTGGAGCAAGTCTACCTCCGGAACAATCTGCATTAGAAAAAGATTATAAGGTAAGTCTAAAAGCAGATTGGAACATTGAATTCAATTCTCTTTATACTATAACAAACCTCCCGATTTCAAGATATTTAGATTTTCTGTTAGCAGCCAATAAATACGAGAGCTATATGGAAACTTTAATTAACGCCTACAACCCTGTTGCCGCTGAAAACGTCATGTGTAGAGATACAATTTCTGTCGATTGGGAAGGTTATTTGTACGATTGTGATTTTAACCAAATGTTACAATTAAAAGTTTTAGGTAAAAGAAAACATGTAAGTGAATTTGACCAAGAAGAACTCTTAAAAAGGAATATAATGATTGGACAGCACTGCTATGGCTGCACCGCTGGGGCAGGCTCAAGTTGTCAAGGAACAACAACATAACAAGAATAAATTCAAATTGTAGCACTTTAGCTTTTCAATAATTGCATAATATTTTAAAAAAATCAGTAAAATGAATTCAAAAAATGCCCTGATCATAATGACTAAAAATCCAGAATTGGGTAAATGCAAAACTAGGCTAGCCAAAACCTTAGGTGATGAAAAGGCTTTAGAAATATACGTTCAGCTCATTGATTACACAGCAAAGATAGCTAAGGCTTCCAAAGCAGATTTGTTTATCTACTCAACAGATACATTAGTAGACCGAAAACGCTGGGAAAGTCCGCAAACATATTTTAGCATCCAAAGTAAAGGAGATTTAGGCCAAAGGATGAGTACAGCTATCGAAAATATCAAGCATCAAGGATATGAAAAAGTAATCGTGTTAGGATCTGACTGTGCAGAAATAAACGAGCAGGATATAAATTTTGCCTTTACGCAATTGGATTCAAACGATTTTGTTTTAGGTCCAGCGTTAGATGGTGGCTATTACTTAATTGGCATGAAAGAGCTTAGCCCTACTCTATTCTCCAATATGGCTTGGAGTACAGCAAATGTATTATCTGATTCTATTTTGAGAATAAAAGAAAAACAATCTTCTTACTTTTTGCTAGAAGCTAAATCTGATATTGACTTTGAAGAGGATTTAGAGCGCAAAGGATACGTAAGCTTTAACCTATAAAAAGTTCATAAGAATAGCACTGATAATTTTATGAAACATCAATTAGCAATTTAAGAAAATTAGGATACTAAAATACGTATCCATTCTTAAATAGGATCGACATCGATGACTAATCTCACAGATTTATTATGTGCGAGGCTATAAAATTCATCTATTTTCTTCTGTAGTATTTTTTTTACTTTTTTATTTGAAGCATCGCGCTCTACCTTTAATCGAATTACTTTCAAATAACTATTTTGTATTCGTTTTACCACAGGAAATTCCGGTCCTAAAACACGACTTCCAAAAACTTGTTTCATTCTATCAGCCAAATCGGCCGCCATCATATCTAACTTGTTCGGATCCTTATGCTTTAAAGTCAAATTAATCATTTTGTAAAATGGAGGATAAAAATAATTTTTACGCTCAATCAATTCATTTTTATATAATCCCATGTAATCGTGATTAATCACGTGCTGAATGATCCAGTGATCAGGGTCGTAGGTTTGAATAATTACAGTTCCACGTTTTTTCTTTCTTCCAGATCTTCCTGCCACTTGAGACATCAATTGGTAACTTCTTTCAAAAGCCCTGAAATCAGGACGATTTAGCATCATATCTGCATCGAGAATTCCAACTAGACTCACATTATCAAAATCAAGTCCTTTAGTTACCATTTGGGTACCCACAAGAATATCAATTTTTCTATCATCAAAATCCCTTAGAATGTTTTCATAGCTATTTTTTTGACGTGTCGTATCTAAATCTAATCGCTGAACACGCACCCCAGGTAAAATAATACTTAATTCGTCTTCTATCTTTTCCGTTCCAAATCCAATCATTTTCAACCGATTACTTTGACACTTTGGACAAGCACCAACCGGCGGAGTAAAATAACTACAATAATGACATTTTAGAATATTGCTATTTTTATGGTAGGTCAAAGAAACGTCACAGTTTTTACAGTGCGGATTCCAGCCACACACCTCACATGCCCATACCGGATTATAACCTCTCCTGTTTTGAAAGAGAATAATCTGTTCTTTATTTTCTAAAGCAGTTTTCATATGCTCTACCAAGAAACCAGAAAAATCTGATTGCATAGTTTTTTGCAATTTTTCTTTTTTAATATTAGCTGTAAAAATTTCTGGCATCTGAAGATCTCCAAATCGTTTGTCCAATTTTACTAGACCATATTTTCCCTCTTCAGCATTAAAATAGGTTTCCAAAGCAGGAGTAGCTGAACCTAACAAAACTTTAGCTTCATGGAAAGCACGTAAAACTATGGCAGTATCTCTTCCGTTATACCTTGGACTAGGATCGTATTGCTTAAAAGAAGACTCATGTTCTTCATCAACAATGATTAGTCCCAAGCTTCTGAAAGGTAGAAAAACGGCACTTCTTGCACCTAAAACAATTTGGAATTTAGATGTATCGTTATGTAATAGGGAATTCCAGATCTCAACTCTTTCATTTTGATTAAATTTTGAGTGATAGACCCCAACCTTATCTCCGAAGTATCGCTGCAAACGCTGAATTAGTTGAGTTGTTAACGCGATTTCAGGAAGAAGAAAAAGAACTTGTTTACCTTGATCTAACTGCTCTTGAATTAATTCTACATAAATTTCAGTTTTCCCTGAGCCCGTTACACCATGTAAAAGTGTAACATCCTTTGATGTGAATGACTCTCTAATTTCGTTTAACGCCCTTTGCTGTTCGCTAGACAATTCCATAAATTCCTTATCGGCGTCCTCTTTAGACTCCAATCGAGAAATTTCTATTCTTCTAATTTTTAGAATATCATCCTTATCCAACGTATTGATAGATGAGGCAGATACTCCTTGTTCTATCATATCAGCTCGTAAAATTGGCTTAGAAACACCTTGTTTAAACCCACCCAATTGAATGTATGTCAACAAAACTTCCAATTGTTTTTTCTTGCGTTTATCTTCACTGAACACCTCAATAATGGCTTTTAATTGCTCATCCGATTGATAATCTTCAGAGAGTTCAACAAAAAGTTGAGTCTTAGGTGTATATTTTTGCTTTAGATCTTCCTGAGTAATAACCACTCTTTTCTCAATTAGAGCCTTTATAACGGGTTGAATTGTTTTAATTCCAAGAATATCAGAGATTTCCTTTAAGTCCAGTTCCTTCTGGATCTCTAACGCTTCATAAACCTGATATTCTTTATCGGTGAGCAGATCCAAGTTCATTTCAAACTCTGGATGCAATAACACTTTTGTTTCACTACCCAATTTAAAATTAGAAGGCAAAGCGGCATTCATTACATCACCAAGGGGAGACATATAATATTCTGAAATCCAATTCCATAATTTAAATTGTTTACCAGTAATTATGGGAGTCTCATCTAAAACAGCCTCCACATATTTAGATTGATAACCTTCAGGAACTATTTCATGAATTTTAATTATAATTCCAGTCTGCAATTTAGACCTTCCAAAGGGTACAACAACCCTAACACCAGTTTTGATATGACCATTCATTTCAAATGGAACTCTATACGTAAACGCATTGTTAATAGGTACTGGTAGTATAACGTCTACAAAATATGTTTTTCTTTCTTCCACATTTCAAAGTTAAGAATGAAGAGTAATATAATGCCAGAATCACTAGAATTTTATAGTAAGAACTACAATTTGATCATCCCCAATACTTATAATCACTCTAAAATATCACATGTTCAGACACATTACACTTTAAGAATATCTTGCTAATTTTAATTTGAAATCCTTTGATGCAAAATTTTGAATGATTTACATTCATAGGAACATAAACATTACTCAAAATATGAACTAAAGCGAACAATAGAATATTGAAGAGTTACAAAATCTTAAGTTACTTAGCGATAAGAAAATCCAACAATCAATGAATACGAAAAGAATAAGATAATGGCTGTATAAAGTAAGTTATTCTAGGTTACGTCGCTCTGACTATAACCTAATGTATTAATCAAAAAACTGAGACAAACAAATGAGATTTTCTTAGAAATAGGTTCACCAGAATCTTATAGCAAAACGAAAACCCTATCCGTCGGCTGAAAATCATTATCACAACAAATAAACAAACAAATCTCCATAAACGCAAAAAACCTCATACATTCCTGTATGAGGTTTTTAAAAAGTGGCGTCGTCTTACTCTCCCACCCTTAAAAGGGCAGTACCATCAGCGCAAGCAGTCTTAACTTCTCTGTTCGGAATGGTAAGAGGTGGACCCTGCTGCAATAGACACCGAAAATCTTGATTAGCTATGCTAACACAAATATTTTGGTTGCTATGAAAATATTGGGTGATTGAAATAGTAACAGTAGAGAACTATAAGTTTACGGGTTATTAGTACTACTCGGCTTTGACATTACTGTCTTTACACCTGTAGCCTATCAACGTGGTAGTCTTCCACGGCCCTTAAAAGATTTCTCATCTTGAGGTGAGT
>NZ_QFRJ01000010.1 GCF_003143775.1 Brumimicrobium oceani
GCTGAGTCTTTTAATGCTAAAATCAAATTATTTAGAGCAAATTTAAGAGGCGTGACAGATACATCTTTTTTCCTGTTTAGGTTAGAGAAATTATTTGCTTAATCCCCTTAAATTTAATGTGACCCATTTTTTCACGAATTTAAAGTAAATCTTTGCCTGTATACTTTGAGAAATTTAAAAGAGATTCCTCGGCATTTTAATTCTTTTGCAAGAATTAAAATTTTGTCGGGATGACAGGTCTATATTATAAGGCTTCGAGAGAAACCAAATTCATGTCATCCCTACAGAGCTAAGCGACGAGGGATCTATTCTTTTTCCTTCCTCTTCATAAATTCAAAGGATTGAGTAATGCGCCTTGTTGTTTTATGCCGAGCTTATGAAAGGAAATTTAATTTAAGTCTAACATTCTAAAATAAGTTTTATCTGTTTTAACCCCCAAGCCCTAACTATTAAATACACTTTCGTAAATTTGCAACATGGTAGTATATAATGTAACAATTAGTCTGGATGTGAGCGTTGCCGAAGATTGGCTCACATGGATGCGTGAAACACACATTCCAGACGTAATGGCAACGGGTCATTTTAGAGATAGCAAAATTTGTCGTGTTCACGGTGAGGAAGAAGGTGGTGTAACTTATGCAATAATGTATACCGCTATTTCTCAAGAGGATTTGGATACTTATCAGGAAAAACACTCTCCGCGATTACAACAAGAACACACAGAAAAATTCCAAGGGAAATTCGCTTCATTCAGAACATTGCTTTCTGTACTTCAAGAATTTAAATAGGATGAGCGTACAACCAAAAAAACATTTAGGTCAGCACTTTTTGACGGATATCAATACATGCAAGAAGATTGTAGACCAATACGTAAACTTTCAGAACGCCAACAATATTTTAGAAATTGGCCCAGGAATGGGTGCAATTACGAAATACCTCTTGGATATAGAAGGAACAGATTTGCACGTAATGGAAATCGATAGAGACTCTGTTGCCTATCTAAAAGACGCTTACCCTCAACTTGAAGGTAAAATTCACTCCGATGATTTCTTGAAAACAGTTCTTTCACAATTTTTTGACGGAAAGCCTTATGCTGTTGTAGGAAATTTCCCTTACAATATTTCATCGCAAATTCTTTTTCATTGTATTGAATACAGAAACCAAATTCCAGAAATTATGGGAATGTTTCAGAAAGAAGTTGCAGAACGAATCGCAGAGCCTCCAGGATCGAAGCAATATGGTATTCTAAGCGTTCTAATGCAAACCTATTACGATATTAAATATTGTTTTACGGTGAATGAAAATGTTTTCAACCCTCCACCAAAGGTGAAATCTGGGGTAATTAGTTGTTTAAGAAATAAGCGAACTCACCTCCCTGTGGATGAAGATTTGTACAAGAGGGTGATTAAATCTACTTTTAACCAACGCAGAAAAACGGTTAGAAATGGATTAAAAGTTATTCTTGATGTTTCTTTGCTCCCAGAACATCCATTTTTAAAACAACGCGCTGAAACATTGAGTGTGGATGATTTTATTGAATTAACGCAAATTGTAGAGCAAGCGATGGGCAAATAGCGCAAAAAACAGTTCGCCACGCTGTGACTAATCAACCCATTCAAGAATTAAAGCCATGAATCTTTCGTTGCGCAGTGTTGATGAGCTTTCATTCAAATTATAAAATCAATCAAAAAACTCAAGGTTTTATGTACTTGCAGAAAATTCCTAGTTTTTTCTTTTGTAAATTTGTGCAAATCTTTTTTATATGCAGTTCGAATTAACTAGAGAGTATTTAGATGAAATCAGAGATTGGATTGCCGAAAATCAAAGCAATTTCATTAATGATACCATCATCCATCTGCACCCCGCAGATATTGCTGAGATTCTAGACGAACTAAATACAGAAGAAGCGAAATTTGTTTACGCCCACTTAGATCACGACTTGCAGGGTGACGTTTTAATGGAATTGGAAGACGATGTACGTCAAAAATTCGTAGAAACCTTCAATTCCGATCAACTTGCACTGCAATTAGAAAACTTAGATTCTGATGATGCTGTGGATATTTTGGGTGAGATGTCCATCGACAAGCAATTGGAGGTCATCTCTAAAATGGACAGCGAAAATGCGTCAGAATTAGTAGACCTTCTAAATTACGATGAAAATACGGCCGGGGGTTTAATGCAAACGGAGTTTATTCGTGCAAAACTCGAGTGGCCCATAAACCGTTGTGTTATCGAACTGCGCAGACAAGCGGAAGAGGTAGATAAAGTGCATACCATTTACGTGGTGGATAATGATGATGTTTTAGTCGGTACTTTATCTCTAAAATCTTTATTGGTTGCCAACTCAAAAGCCATTGTGAGAGATGTTTATGAAAATAAAAATATGGCTTACGTGTTTACCAACGAAGATTCTGAAGAGGTAGCAAGGGTGATGGATAAATACGATTTGGTCTCTGTTCCTGTTTTAAATTTGCAAAAGAAATTAGTGGGAAGAATTACCATTGATGATATCGTAGATGTTATTCGTGAGGAGGCAGACAAAGATTTCCAAATGGCGTCTGGGATCTCAGAAAATGTAGAGCATGATGCCGGAATTTTGAAAATGTCTCGCGCCCGACTTCCATGGTTAATGATTGGTTTGTTGGGAGGGGTTCTGGGTTCTCAAGTGATTGGAAATTTTGAAATGCAAATCGGAGCCATTCCTTCCTTAGCTTTTTTTATTCCGCTGGTAGCCGCAATGGGAGGAAATGTTGGAGTGCAGTCCAGTGCAATCGTTGTGCAATCCATCGCAAACGGAACAAGTCAATTCAGTAGTATTTTGTCTAGGGTAAGAAGAGAGGCGCTTCTTGGTTTACTCAACGGACTGATCTGCGGAACTTTTATCTTTGGAATTACCTGGCTTTTACAAGACATAAAACTGGGTATATCAGTAAGTATCGCCTTGTTTATTGTGATCTTTTTTGCCGCTATTTTTGGAACATTAATCCCTTTGATTCTTCACAAATACAAGATAGACCCAGCGGTGGCAACAGGCCCGTTTATTACCACTTTAAATGATGTTGTAGGGCTATTTATTTACTTTGGTGTAGGAATGATGGTTTTTGGATTGTAAACATGTAATGGTGTTGATTTGTAAACATGGCAATGGTATTTTGATTGGTGTTGACATGAAATGTTTTTGATTTGTGTTGACATGCAATGTTTTTGATTTGTGTTGACATGCAATGTTTTTTTATTGTGGAGACGCAATGCATTGCGTCTCTACAATAAAAAACAAATCAAACATTAGCGTATGGGTGCAAACGATGAACCTGATTTCGTTCCTTCGATGATTTGCATTCCGTTTTTAAAATTTTGTTCCTTCACCACTTTGCCTTCTGCATTGTAGATTTTTACCTTTCCGTGTTTTAGTCCATCCTTATATTCTGCTTCCGAAATGATTCTATTTCCTCTGAACTCGTAGGTTTTAACTTTACCATGGAGCTCGCCCATTTTATAGTTTGAAATTACTGCGGGTAAAAGGCCTCCTGGGTGGTATACTGTCCAAGTTCCGTGCTTTTCTCCATTCTTATATTTTCCCTCTTGTGTTTTAGCAAAATCTTTCTGAGAATACTCTACGGATGGGCCATGTTTCACAGATACGCGAACCACTCTGTCTTTGGTGGGGCCATACTTAACCTTCGATTTCTTTTCTACCACCTTGAAGTTCTCTATGTCTTTGGGCATTCCGTTACTAAAATAGCTAGTCCATTCGCCCGTTTTTTGTCCCTGATCGTAAAACCCTTTAGAAAGTGGTTTTCCATCATTATAAAATGACAACCATTCTCCGTTTAACTTTCCTTTTGTGAAATCAGATTGGTTTTTTAATTGACCGTTTTCCCAATAATTTTTCCATGTCCCTTCTTCGAGGTCGTTCTTGTAATCGCCTTCCATTAAAAGTGTACCGTCTTCATACCAAGTGGTCCATTTTCCATTTTTTAAATCCTCTTCAAAATGACCCACTTTAAATTTCTTTCCATTTCTGTAGTTATAGGTCCATTTTCCAGACTTTTCACCTGCTTTGTATCTCGCGCGATAAGACAATTCACCAGAAGGAAAATTATAGATCCAAGTTCCATGTTGGAGCCCATTTTTAAAATCGCCTTTCATATCAATTACGCCAGAATTCGTGTACCAAATCCATTCCCCTGTTTTTTCACCTTCTTTAAACTTCCCCTCAACATTTACCTGTCCATTGTCGAAATAGTAGGTATAATCGCCATTCAGTTTTCCATTTTCATAATAAGCTATTTTCTCCAAATCTCCTGTATAGTAATAGTATTCCCATTTTCCTTCGGGTTTATTCTCAATAAAAGCGCCTTTCATTAAGTAATAGCCGTTTACAGAAGCTTCCTCAAATTTTCCGTGGCGCAATCCATCTTTATAATTGTACCAAGATTCCAATCGACCATTCCCAAAATAAGTTGCCATTTCACCATCTCCATCAATAATTGTTTGTGTATGTGCTGAATCAGCTCCATAAAACTGCCAAACATAGGAGGTGTCGTTAATTATTTCTTCTACCATTTTCAATGCTCCATCAACATAGAAATAACGCCATTTTCCGGATGGTTCGCCCAAATTAAAATAGCCCACCTGCGTAGTATCTCCAGTTAGCGCAAAGTCTATAAAAATACTATCTTGCTGGTCTTGATGAAAATATCCAATACTTCTAATTTTATCCTTTCCGTAGTATTTTACTACTTCGCCATGTAGTTTATTTCTATCGTAATGGCGCTCTTCCACTAAAACGCCTTCCCTATTAAAAAAGGACCATTTCCCATGTCTTTCAGTAGTTTCTCCTAAATCATCGGAGTAGTAATATCCATGACTCTCTATTTGTGTTCTTGTGGCCGGATCATAGTAAAATGACTGGCGTTTAGAAAGATTTCTCTCTTTTCTTGACTGACTATTTCCATCAAAAAGAAGGAGAACAAATATTGAAAGTAAAATTGTTTTGTACATAATAGAAACTAAATTATCGTATTCATATAACACGAAATTGAGAAAAGTTACACTTTATCTTAACCACATCACAATACTGTTGATTACCAAAAACGCGCCAAACACCATCAAAATTGTTCCCGTAATTCTATTCAGCGAACGCAAAAGTGTGATTGTAATGAATGGTCGTAATTTTTTAGCACCTACAATTTTCACGACATCTATAGTGAAGAAAGTTAACAACACGATGAATAAATAAAAGAAGGTTTCGCCACCCGAAAGAGCAGACTTAGCGCCTGAATGCCCTAGCGCCATTACAGAAAACCAATAAAAAACCACCAAAGGATTAGCTAAATTAAGCAGCAAACCTTTGATGAATAAAATCCAGTAATCTTTTGGGTCGGCGTTCACTTTTTTGGTCTTTTTTACTTCAACTGTATCTACTTTTTTGTTGAATGTAAGATAGCCATAAACCATAAATAACAATCCGCCCAGCGCCCTAATCAGTGCATTGTCTCCTCCCCTAGAAAGCTCCTCTACTTGCTGAATAAAAACATAGGCAATAATGATATAAATGATGTCACTAATTAAAACACCCGCATCAAAAGCCAAGGCGGCACGAATTCCTTTTTTTATACTGGTTTCTAAAAGCACAAAAAATGCAGGTCCAAGCATAACGCTTAAGATTAATCCTGTAACAATCGCTTTTAGTAGTAACTCGCTCAATGTCCTTTTATTCTAATTAGTCGTTTAGTTTTAAAACAGCCAAGAATGCTTCTTGCGGAACTTCTACTCGACCCACTTGACGCATACGTTTCTTACCTTGCTTTTGTTTTTCTAATAATTTCCTTTTTCGAGAAATATCTCCCCCGTAACATTTCGCGGTTACATCTTTACGAAGTGCTTTCACGGTTTCTCTGGCAATAATTTTAGCTCCAATACTTGCCTGGATAGGAATTTCGAACTGTTGTCTCGGAATCAATTCTTTCAACTTCAAGCAGATTTTCTTCCCTAATTCGAAAGCGTTACTGCGGTGAACCAAAGCAGAAAGCGCATCTACTTGTTCATGATTCAATAAAACATCCAATTTTACTAAGTCCGAAACTTGGTAGCCAATCGGGTGATAATCAAAAGAAGCATATCCTCTTGAAACAGACTTTAAACGGTCATAAAAGTCAAATACAATCTCTGCCATTGGCATTTTGAAAGTAATTTCTACCCTATCTTGTGTCAAATAGACTTGATTCTGTAGTTCTCCACGTTTCTCAACACACAGCGTCATTACTTGCCCTACATATTCAGATTTTGTAATTACTTGTGCTTTTATATAAGGCTCTTCAATTGTTTCAATGGTTGAAGGATCCGGTAAATCGGATGGGTTATTTACAATTTGTTTTACGTCTGGATGTTTTCTGGTATAACAGAAGTAGGAAACGTTTGGAACAGTGGTAATCACTGTCATATTGAACTCACGCTCTAAACGTTCTTGTATGATTTCCATGTGCAACATTCCCAGGAATCCACAACGGAAACCAAAACCTAATGCAGCGGAAGATTCAGGTTCGAAAACCAATGAGGAATCATTCAGTTGTAATTTTTCCATTGAATAACGCAACTCTTCAAAATCATCGGTATCAACAGGATAAATTCCGGCAAAAACCATTGGTTTTACATCCTCAAAACCTTTAACCACCTCCTTGCAAGGATGATCAAATGTAGTTATTGTTTCTCCTACCTTAACTTCCTTTGCTTGTTTAATTCCTGAGATGATGTATCCAACATCTCCTGTCTTTACGACATCTCTGGGCTGGGGAGTCATTCTTA
The DNA here is from genome assembly GCF_003143775.1 of Brumimicrobium oceani. GTDB lineage: Bacteria > Bacteroidota > Bacteroidia > Flavobacteriales_D > Crocinitomicaceae > Brumimicrobium > Brumimicrobium oceani. The sequence goes on from NZ_QFRJ01000010.1 coordinate 6,808, forward strand.
AAATCCCTATTTCATCTGCATGGTAAGTTGCACCAGTATTTAAGAATAAAATTTTATCTCCTTTTTTTAGAGCGCCATTCATAATTCTATAATAAGCAATAATACCTCTAAATGGGTTAAAAACCGAATCAAAAATCATTGCTTGCAAAGGTCCATTCGGATCTCCTTCAGGAGCTGGAACTCTGCTTAAGATGGCTTCAAGAATTTTATCAACACCCAAGCCTGTTTTCCCAGAAGCTGGAATTACATCTGAAGGATCACATCCTATTAATTCTACTATTTGGTCTGTTACCTCCTCTGGTTCTGCACCCGGTAAATCCATTTTATTTAGAATTGGAATAATCTCTAGATCGTGCTCTAATGCCAAATACAAATTAGATATCGTTTGTGCCTCTATTCCTTGCGATGCATCAACAATTAGCAATGCTCCCTCACAAGCTGCAATAGATCGAGAAACTTCATAAGAAAAATCTACGTGACCTGGAGTATCAATAAGATTTAAGATGTATTTTTCACCATCTTGCTCATAATCCATTTGAATGGCATGACTCTTAATTGTAATTCCACGTTCTCGCTCCAAATCCATACTATCAAGCGCCTGATTTTGCATATCTCGGTCAGAAATTGTTCCGGTTGCTTGTAATAATCTATCGGCCAAAGTACTTTTCCCGTGGTCAATATGTGCGATGATGCAGAAATTTCGAATATTTTTCATTTAAATCCTTTTGTTCTTGTGTTTTTTCTAATCCTTTAAAAAGACTATTTTGCTTTTATAATTGGTAAAAGATAAGAAATCGTATGCGAATTTAATGGATTTTAGTCGGTTTTCAAGCTATTTAATTGCAAGAATGATAAATGAATGCAGACAAAATTCAATAATTGACAAAAGCGTTTAATTTTGAACCTGTTTTTTAGTCCAATTTGTGTACAAAAACAATATGCTTATCGGGAACTTTACCTTCAGTTGAATAAACCGCAGGAGAAAATGGTATTCTTTTTTAAATTTTTCAAAGCCCTTCGTTTTTAGAATAATATCATTTTTAACAACGAAGAAGAGGCCAAAAACCTCCACTTCTTCCTCAAGAAATCTCCCTCCGAATTCGGTGCCTTCGACAAGTCATCGAAGAGAATCCCGATGACTGAGCCTTTAGAAGCCATTGAAGAAACAAAGGAAAAATCTCAAATTCGGCAAGCTCCGTGTCCCTCTACATAGGCAGGCTCAGCACAGGTGTGAAAAAACCAAGTGCCGAAGGCGCTCTTTGCGAACCTCCGCACCTCCAAATAACTCCGCGTCACCTTCTTCTCCGTGTAACTCTGTGAAAAACCTCCTTTGCCTCTGTGTAAAAACCAGTGCCGAAGGCGCTCTTCAAGCCTGACCAATTCGTAATTATTTCACCACCTTAAAAGTCCTCACCGACTTCTCCGACCTCACAATCAATATATAAACTCCACTGTTCAATTCACCAGTATTAAAACTAAAACTCTTCGAAGCCTTTTTAGAAACCACAACACTTCCCTTTGCATCAATCATCTCAACAGAAAGCAACGCTCCGTTTTCATTGTTGATGTTTAACTCATCTGTAATTGGATTAGGATAAACTGAAATTCCATTCAACTCATTATCCTCAATTCCTAGCACATCAACAAAAACACAAGCAGAAGTATCCACACAAGGACCTTGGGTGATGATTACCGCATAATCTCCATTGGCTGTTGGAGTGAATGTTTCTCCTGTTTCTCCTGTAATTACTGAACTATCTGCACAATTTATCCATTGATAAGCAAGGCCTGTATCAACAACCGAAATTGTTTCATTACTTAAAGTCGTTGAAACATCTATATCACAATAAGGATCAACTCCGCATGGATAAATTTGATAACCGCTATCATAAGGAATTGAAGCATCATCTTGTTTTCCTATTCCTGTTAAATGGAAATAGGTGCCTGGTGTTGGTGTTGCTGATAATGCAGATGCTCCAGTAATGTAAACCGTAAATGTATCAATTGTGTTGGTGACTTCAATATTTCCATTAGTTGGCCACATCGTTTCACCGTTTACCAGTTCTAAGTTTTCTAATTTTATGAATTGACTTTCTGTTGTTTCATCTAGAACCATTGTAAGCGTTGAACTCTGAAGCGCAGCGCCTTGTTGAAGAACAGAAATAATATCTGGTTTGATCTGCAATAGTCCATTAAATTGTGTGATTTCTCCTTCCACTTCAATTTCATCTCCTTCTGTGGGGATGTAGCCGTTTATATCCGTTGGACTAAAAAGTGTAATTCCATCATTGTTTGAATCAATTAGTGTAATGTCATAGCCTGAACTGCTGAAGTTTTGGCAATGCACAACACCTGAAATTTTAACGCTATCTCCGACAGATGTTCCTACACCGCTTGGATCACTTCCAGTAACTGCTCCAATTGTTGAAGGTGTATAGCTTGGCCCGCCACCTGTTGTTGAGGTTACGCAGATACCTTGGGTTTGCGTAGGCGTCATTATATAAGTTGTTCCATAACTTAAACCGTTACCATATTCACCGTAGTAATTTCTGCCACCCCAGTACCAAACAGTTCCATCTGTTTTGGTAGCCATCACTATAAAGGAGTTTCTGGCTTGTACTGAACTCCAATTGGAGTCTGTACCTATTTGAGTAGGCACTAAACGGTCAGTTGTGGTTCCATCTCCTAGCTGACCATGAGAATTAAGACCCCAAACCCATAATGTCCCATCATCTTTAATTCCGTATGAAGTATTAATTCCAGTAGTGAAACTTATCCATTTATCTGTAGTAATTGGTTGAGGTGTATTAGTCACACTGGGAGTACCTCCCATTCCTAGACCTACCCCCCCCCCCCATGACCACAAGGTACTGTCTTGTTTTTGAGCCAATATGTGCTGTGGCCCTAAACTCATAGTTAACCAATCGGAATCTGTCCCAACTTGGGTTGGAGTAGCAACAGTATAAGTACTTGAACCCATGACAATAATTGATGAAGGGTTTGAGCCCCACCCCCAAATTGTACCATCAGACTTTATAGCAAAGGAAGTAGAACTGGTACCCGCTGAAATCTCCGCCCAATCAGTATCTGTTCCCACTTGAATAGGGGATAATTGCTCCGGTGTAGCGGGAGAGTTACCCAATTGGTAATTGTTATTTTGACCCCAAGCCCATATCGTACTATCTGATTTTAAAGCCAACGTAAAGTAGCTAGATGGAGAGACTTTCACCCAATCATTGGAAGTTGTTATTTGTTGAAATGAAGTAAACAACTGATTCGGTGAATTAACACCCAGGGAACCAAATTCGTTACCTCCAGCTCCCCAAAGGGTACCGTTATCTTTAATCACAAAAGTATTATGCTGTCCATTAGTCACTTTATTCCAATCCGTTTGAATTCCTAATTGAATTGGATTGGGTTCTACAATGTTTGTTGTTAACAAGGCTCCCCAAGCTCCCCAACCCCAACCCCAAAGTGTTCCATCAGGTTTTTGACCTATAGTATGTGCACCTCCAAAAGTCAAGGTTTCATAGCACTGGGCTGAAATAGTTAAAGTTGATAATAACATGATTTTTAATAGTAGTATTTTTTTCATGGTTTTATATTTTAAAACGGGGTAGGTAAACCCTACCCCGTTATGGTTATTAATATTTCAAATTATTTTTATTCAATAATCAACTTTTGCTGCATTGTATGTCCATTACTTTGTCGAAGGACAACAATATAAACTCCAGCTTGAAATTTACTGGTATTCAACGCAACTTCGTCCTTTGCTGAACGCAAATTGTGCTTAGCTACGCTTCGTCCAGATAAGTCATAAACTTCTAAGTCTCCTTCTGATGACGACATTTCATAGTAAACGGTTGCCTTTGGTAATTAGCTTCGTTGAGGGCTTCGTCGTTGATAATTACTTCACCACCTCTTTTTTCTCTTTGCCCCTCAAATTCGGCAATGCTCCGTGCAGCTCTGTGAAAACCCTCCTTTATCTCTGTGTAAAACCTCATAAACACCTCTGCTAATAATATTTGGTAAGCTTTTGGAGTTTCATTGGTTGCCGAAATCCATATCCTATTACAGAACTATAGCTAAGAACTTGTGTAGCCTGGCGAAAACAATTTGTTAAGGATAAAAAGATGTGATGTAAAGCAAGGCAAGGCATGCATAGTAACAAAGTGTCCTAAAATAATAATTGGAGATAAAGGCGGGCGCCCTTATCTCCAATCAAACACTACTACTTATGAAACCTAACACTGCAAAGATACTAAATTTATTCTCCCGGTATCACTTACCATGGTATTTATTTTGTAAATAAATGTTAATTAAATATTCCCTATCGACAGAGCCCTCTACAAATCAGTGATAACAACGCTTTTAGTAAATTCTATAAACTGAATTATTTTTAATAATAAAATGCTTGTCGGGAACTTTACGAGCCATTTGATAAAATTCAATAGAAAATGCTTCTCTATTTAACTTGACAAGACCCTTCCATCTTTGAAAATCATAATTTTCAACAGATCAGGATGACAGTTGTAGAAATAAGGGAGTAAACGAGAGGGGAAAAACAGTTCTTTGTTATTACTTCGTTCAGAAAAACAATCTCCCATTGATCCACTCAGGATCTAGCGTTGCACCAATTTTCTTATAAAACTGAATTGCAGATTCATTCCAATCCAATACTTGCCAATCCATTCTTTTCACGCCCATTTCTTTGGCTTCGTCGACCAAAATTTGAAATAATTTTTGACCTATTCCTCCTCTGCGAAATTCAGGTTGGATGTATAAATCTTCAAGGTAGAGGCATCTTCCTCTCCAAGTGGAATAAGAGACATAGTAGAGTGCCATTCCTCTAATTACACCGTCAATTTCATAAACGAAGCAATCACAAATTTTATCATCAAACAAATCGATGGCCAATTGTTCGGGTGTGTTCATAACTTCATCCGGCGCTTTTTCAAAATCTGCCAATTCTTGGACAAGTCCCATGAGCGCTATTTCGTCTCCCCTTCTGGCTTTCCTGATATTTGTTTGACCTTTCATTACATCCGCTTCTTAAAGACCACCTAGATTAAACCTCACCCTTAACCCAGCGGCAATATTTCCAGTTACATAAGAAGTTGCTACCGTTGGATCTGTTAATTGCTGATCGTAGAACAATGAAACCGTTAAGTTTTTCCCTACAAGATAATCTGCGCTTGAACGAATTGAGAATACACGCTGACCTGCTGTTGCTTGCGTTGTGTTTTCAACCACTTTTCTAATCACAGTAATGTTATCTCTAATGGATAAATCTATTCGGATATTCAAGTCTGAAGGTTTTAGTTTGTTTCCTTGGAAAGTTAAAGGAAGTCTAAAATTCGTGAATTTATATCCAGATCCAATCACAATCTCAGTTCCAATCATTTCTGTTAATTGGTTATTAGCCAAAGACAGAGAGGAAGAACGTTCTTTACTGATTTCGAACTTGGTTAATAGTCCGTTTCCATTGATTTTCCATGTTGCATCAAATCCTATTAAAGGGGAGAAACGCTCTGAAATAGTAATGTTTTGTACTTGCTGCTCAGAAATAAAATTATCGTTGATATCTCGTGCAGATAAATAACCGTCATCATCCACCTCGGCATTCAAATTGGTTTGCATTCCTGCTACGGTAACAGAGGAATTATAACCATGGCGCAAAGTAAAGTTTTGAACGTATTTCTTAAAGAAATCAAATTTCGTCAATCCATTATAAGAAACTTGCCAGTTTGGAAGTGGTACATTTCTCACTGGTGAAATAGTTTTTCTAGAAGTTTTCTTTCCTGAGAAAGTATTTAAGAAAGCCCCTATTAACACATCCTGCTGACTTGGTCCGTAACCATCCACATATCCTGCGCTATCCGAAACGCTATATGGATTCCCTTCTCCTAACACTTGGGAAACTTCTTCCCTTTTTGCCCTCAGGTTATCAAAGGAAGGTGAACGGAATTCGCTATCCATTACTTCAAATGCCGAGCGAATAGAAATAGTTGAATAACTCAGTGTAGTAGTTTTAAACTCACTTTGATTCTCGAAATTCTGCAAACTGTCGGAGAATCTATAGTAAGACGAAGTATTTTCAGTGAAATTACGTTTCATTGTTAAATCAACTTTCAAGTCTTTAATTGGTTCAATGCTCGCTCTCAAATTATAGTTTTGGGCATGCATGATGGTGTGTTGTGTATTCAAACCACTGGTGTCTACAACAAATCCATTAGAACCAGCATAAGGTGCAAACTCAAATCCTGTTTCGTTTCCAAAAACATTTCTTTGTTGCTGCCCTATCGCGAATCCTCTAATTTTGCTGTCACCGAACATTGTGCTGTTCATTCCAAAGAATTGTGCTTCCTCATTGAAACCAGGCAATAACATTCCGTCGTTTTGTGTATAGGTCCCAGAAATAGTTCTTACACTCATTAATGCCCTAGCCGCAAAACCAGTAATTGGGTGATAAGGTTTACCAAATTTCTCCTGATTTTTTTCTTCTCTTTCTTCTTGAGCTGCTATACGCTCCTCTTGATTTTCTAGTCTTGGCTCTTTGTTTTCAAGTTTTCTCTCCACTTTGGCCAACTCTTTTTGATGTTCAACAAGTTCGTCGGTTTCTAGTTGATCAACTTTAACTTTCTCAAGTTCTTCGAGCTTTTTCTGTAGTTTTCCTACTTTTTTAGCCAAACGACTATCGTTTTTAGTATTTCCACCACCTCGGTTGCCTCCCCTATTGTTTAGGTTTCTGTTGCCCATTGCTCCACGCATAGAAGCTCTTCCCCCTCTACCATCGTCGATGATTTTCTTTAAGAAATCTGACTTCTTGTATAAAGTCAACATATTCATTTGTGCCGTAGTATTTATAGTTCGGCTATTTTGAATTGTATTTCCAAAGGCTTCTTGTCCTAGGTTTGGTCTTGTCCATTCGTAAGAACCGCTGTAGCGAATATTAGAATTAATAAAGTCCAATGCTGGGATTTTATTGAACGGTAGATTGTAAGTTACATTATAGGTTTGATCGTAACGCATGGCTTTACCTAAAGTTCTGATTTGAGTTCTTACAGAATCGCGGAATTCTCTATATAGTTCAGGACTTTCATTTCTATCTACCTGTCCCGCTGGTTCATCAATAATAGCACTCGTATTAGATGAGAAATCAAACTTCAAATTTCGCGTTAAGTCATATTTGAAATCGAATCTTCTGTTCCACGTAAAGTTTTTCAGATAGATTGGTTGGAATTCAAAATCAGTATTAGGAATATTATTTCTAATCTGTCTTTCATTATAATTACGAATCAAGTTATTCTTAACGCTAATGTTTTTAGCACCTAGATAAAAATTCGTTGATTTTACCAAATCCCACCATTTCGATTTCCCCATAAATTTGGAATTCTTGAATGGCTCCCAAAGTGTTGGTGTACCATTATAAACATAGTTCACACCTCCTTTCCAAATTTTCGTTCTATCATAATTCGTTGTAAAATCTCTGTGCATATCTTCACTGTAAGCGAAATTCAAAGAGAAGTTACTGATGTCCCAAAGATGCGCTTCTGCACCTGGTTTTCTTTGTCGTCGAACATTTGTAAAGTTAAACGATTTTCTTTCTGTGAAATCTCGTCCGTCTTTTAATCGTTGCTTACGCTCTTCTGCATCATAGGAAGAAAGCTCAACATCTGGATTATAAGGATCAAAGCGTGGATTAATTGTTCCCACTGAATAAGTGTACAAGAATGGAATATCCATTTTAGCGCCTTCACCTAATAATTGACCCAACTGTGCATTAGCAGAAAGGTCTAAACTTAAACGTGTGTCTCTCTGACGATCAGAAACTCGACTATCTATGCTTCCCCAGTTTAAACCGCTGTATGCTCCAGCAACTTGTACGGTAGCAAAATCGGCGATTTGTAAATTAGCTTGTGCCAATGCAGCAGAACCTCCTTCGTTTTGGAATTCTGTTAAACGCAACTCATTCACCCAAACCTGCACACATTTGGAAAGTCCATCATCAGGTTTCCAAGGATTATCTGCATTTTGAGCTGGATTTCGAACTCCAATCATGATGGTTTTCACATCTGTTAAATTCGGGTTTCCTTTCACCTTCATCATTCTTGGTGGATGATTCACATTATTAATATCAGAACTCCCCGGTTTGTGGCTTACTTGCTTAGCATATTCGATATTAAATGCAGCGCCAGAACCTGGTTGATCTAAGGCGTTATTTCTTTCTTTTTTCAATGCAATTAAGTCATCAAATACAATTCTCAAATTATTTTCTTCTGGCCAAATTTGTAAGTCCTGAGTTACTCCCCATTGACTAATTTTCATTGGCACTTCATACTCATAATAGTTCTCCTTAAAGTCTGTTCCTAAACGAATGAAAACCGTAACGTCTTCATCATTCAGCGGATTGGTGGCTTCCACTTCTTCGGCATGCAGGTACAATTCTAAATTCTTGTACATAATCATGTCCATTCCTACATTCTTGGTGGCCGCCCGAGCATCACCGTCTTTTAAGTTACACACCTCAATGGTCATCGATTGCTCATTCAACTGTCTTTGGAACTGTTGAGATGGATCAACTTCTCTTAAAATTCCTGGTGGAATAACATATTTAATAGGTTCACGCTGATCGTGTTCTTCAACGTTAACAGCTCCAATATTAAAAGCGGTTAAGTCTGGGTCGGTTTGAACTCCATCGCCTGGTTGAGTTAAACTTTCTCTGAATTTTCTCCACTCACCTCTTACCAGTTCTAGTTTAGCAAAACGCAAGGTTGTTTCTTCTTCAAAGGCCTTCATAAACATTCTCATGAAGCGAATTGAACGGAAATCTGAAATACCGTTTACTGCTTTTTCTGGGTTTCTTACAGGAATTCTAAATTGATACCATTTGTAATCTTTGTCTCCTTTAGCATATTCCCTTGTGTTAATGATGTAGTTCTTTCCAACTTGTAAATCATTCTGACGCAAAGAAACTTTATATTGGAAGTAACTTTCGGATTCACTTAAGTTATTGTCGCGGTTAACATCCTCCATGTCTGGAGTGTTGGTTGCTTGCGTAGGATAACCATCATTATTAATTTGTGCAGACATCTCTGGAGTTGGTGAGTTTCCTTCATGACCGTTCCAGTATTTATACCTGCGAATAATGCCCTCTTCATTTGAATCATATCGGTCATCACGATAATAATTGTAGTTATCTTTTGAAACATCGGCTAGAATTTCATTTTTTGCCGCTTGAGAAAGTGTTCCATTTGTTTGCACCCAGTTTACGAAATTCGCAAAAGCTTCACGCTCCTTTGCATCATCATAACCATCTAAACCAACATCTTGGGCTGCTCTGGTTTCTGGGTCATTATCAAACGCATTTACCACAACTTGCTGCGTTGAAACTCTTGCCCAGTTCGTTTCGTCTGTGTTTTCTGTGTTTGAAAACTCTCTGGGTAAACCATTTTCAAAACTCTTTCTTGAATCTGGTAAAACATCTTCCGAAAGATTTCCTATGTTGAAATATAAATCTCCTCCTGTATGATTCGTATTTGGATCTTGAAGCTCTTGATCTTCATTAAATGGATCCAACATCCAGAATTGAATGTATTCTACGTTGGTTTCTTCGAAATTTGTTGTCGTTAAAGAACGCATAATTCCATTCCATCTCTCCTGAGGGTCTATGAACTCACCATCCGTATTTACTGTATTGGTTGTGTCATAGTTATACATTCCTCTTTCCTTTGGATAGAAAGTCATATTAAAAACAGGTAGGTTTAATATATCACCTGTTGCGGGTTGAGTATTCGGGAAAATGTCTGTCTTATTTACAATGGAAACATTCATATTTTCCGTCTCCTCTGGATTATCGGCAATATGTTGTGGTGTAATTGCACGATTTTCATGGAACATTGGATCAATAGAATACCAAGATAAATGAGAACGCTTAAATCCTGCGGCCAAATTGTTTTTTAAAGCTGCTTCGGGAAACAAGTTAGATTGTCCTTGTGGAATAGAGGCTAACTTCCAAGAGGAGAAGTTCTTTAAATCTATAGTGGATTGACTTCCTTCGAAATCATCTACATAAGAAATTCCTTCTTTTGAAATTGCCCTTGGCGTTCCAGGAATCAAATGTGCTACCTCTGCATTTAAAGTTAAAGTAGACATTTGTTTAGTGGAAATAGTAGGTATAAAGTTGATTAGCTTCGTTAAGAAAGGAATATCTGTTCTGTAGGAGACGTTTGCTCCAACAATATTGTTTTTGAAAGGCTCGTCTCCAATATCTACTTTTTGGGTAATTGGCCTTTCGGTCATTCTCATCCATGTTGCTCCAACATTAAAGTCTGGATTAATCATGTAGTTCAGATGCGTTCCCATGAGGGATTTATTTTGGAAACCAAACACCGAGTTACTTTCTATTGAGATTTTAATATCTGCATTTGATTCTAGAACGGCGCTGTTCAATATTTTAACTCGTCCTAAATTATAATCTACGGTAAAATCAGTTCCTTCTTGTAAACGAATTCCTCCGGCGGTAACAACTACAGCTCCTTCCGGAACATTTAATGCATTTAAAGGAATTTCGTCACTCACAGAGGACTCATACTTCCCTACAAAATAGAACCTATTTTTCTTTGGAACTTGTTGGGCAGCAATTTTAGTAGAGTCGTACAATTCATCAAAAGCTACGCTATTGGCTAACTGAGGATTTTGAGCCTCAATCATTGCTTGTCTCACCGTTTCTCCAAATGGTTCGATGGTACTGAAATAAATTCGTCCATTTCGGGTATTAATCGTTCCTCCATTTGTGGCCTGATTCCCATTAAATGTAATAGGTAAAAAGTCAAACACTCCATCTTGTTGTGCTCGGTTATTCTGATTTAACCTGTCCATCCCCACAACATCAATTACTTGTTTGTCATCTAAGTTTGGATAAGGAAGGAAATTTACCAATAAACTATTGTTTGGATTATTGTATAAAATGTCTAATCTAAATCCTTCTTGACTCACTTGATATGCTCCAATAGAGTAAACGTTTTTCATCATTAAATCCCAAAGTTTATTTTTAGGATTCACAATTGTTGGCTTCAATAACTTCATTAAAAGTGCATCAGTTCCAACTACACCGTCTGTTGAAAACTCCCCCACTTGGTAGGTTCTTCCCGCATAAGTGTATTCATAAGAAACGGCTAAAACCTCATCGTTATTTAAAGGTAGGTTTACAGAAATGAAACCCAATTGAGCATTATAAGTAAATTCTTGTTCTGTTAATCTTCTTGCATTTTCAACTTTTTCGTAATCGTTGGCTTGTTGGAAGGGACCTGGCTCGGTAAGTTCAGACTCTAAAGCAACAACTGCATTGTTGAATCCACGGATTGTAGGGTTATTTTTCGCATATTCGTAAAGACCGTTGGCATTGTTTCTCGGAAATTCGTTACTTGAGGCATTCCCAGGATTTCCAGACCAATTTTCTGGTTTCGCTTCTCCTAAATCGGTAAAGGCAATAATATTTCGGGTGTCTTCGACTTTATTGGTTTGGTTTGTAACCCAAACTTCTATACGCGTAATGTTTACCAAAGAACTCACCACGGGCACAGTTTTCATTGCTTCATCATAGTGTTCTCGGTGATAATAGTTTAAGAAGTAATGGCGGTTTGCCTCGTAGTCGTCTGCTTTTAATTTAAAATCTTGTACTTGCGCGCCCCCTTTAATATTAATTTCTTGCTTTTGTCCTCTTGAAGTGGAAGCAATTGCATCTACAGTCAATCGTCCAAACCTCATTCTTGTTTTCACCCCAAACAAAGTTTGAGACCCTTCAATTAAAGAGGTTTCTAATGGCATAGAAACGTTACCTGCTTCAATTTTTTGAAGAATTTGGTCTTCGTTTCCTGTCCATTCTAGTTTCGTAACATTGTCAAAATTAAACGCTGCTTCAGTATTATAGGAGGCCCCCAATTTTAATTTTGTTCCGATTTGTCCCACCAAGTTCAATTGAATTTGTTGTTGGAAATCAAATCGAGTAATACGGCGCTGATTTTCTGGTAAACTTGGATTATCATAACGAGAAGAGTTTATTCCTAGAGATAATTCAACACTACCTTCAGGGCGAATTTGAATTTCATCTGATCCAAAAATATTAGCAAAACCAGGATTCTCAATTTTTATTGGTGGAATTAATCCTTGATCCTCCTCTGTTTGTGCATCGATTTTATCCTGCCAGTAACTTTGCATTTTTTGCTGACGTTCATACTCGATGTATTCTTCTAAGGTCATCATGGATGGTCTACGGTAATCTACACCTCCAATGACTTCTTTAAAGACATACTTTCCTGTTTTCGGATCGTAAACAATAGATTTTTGAACACTTTTAGGATCTCCAATATCAAAACTTTGTTTTCCGTTTCCAGTAGGATCGTACGGATTATTGATTGGATATTTTAAATTTGTCGAATCAGGATTATTTTGCCCATAAACCGTTGTTAGGGCTGAAATAATAAGGGTTATCAAAAACCCATTCCATATTGTATATAGTGTATTTTTACTCACAGTTGAATTTTCCCTTTAGAGCACTTTTAAAGCGTCTTTAATTAAAAGTTCTACAGAATCTTGCTCATTCGATACTTTGTTAATGGCTTTCTCCGCTGATTTTTTATCAAAACCAAGTGAAACCAATGCAGTTAACGCATCAAATCGAAGTGTATTGTTTGAAGAGCTGATATTCTCCCCTGAAACCTCGAATTTTAACATTTTATCTTTCAAATCAACGATAACACGTTGTGCAGTTTTATTCCCTATTCCCTTGACACCCTTTATTGTATCAACGTCTTCTGAGGTAATTGCGTGTGCTATTTCTGAAGGAGAAAGTCCAGAAAGCATCAAAATAGCAGTATTTGGACCAATACCTGAAACAGAGATTAAGTAATTAAACATTTCTCTTTCCTCCGTAGTGGCAAAACCATATAAAATTTGAGCATCTTCTCTCACTATAAATTGAGTAAAGATTTTGATGGATTCTTCTTGCCCTATTGTGGAAAAGGTGTTTAAAGATACCTTTACTTCATAACCAATTCCACCGCATTCAATAATCAATGCGGTGGGCGTTTTCTCAACAAGTCTTCCATTTAGGTATGTAATCATATCTATTTGTTTTGGGCGTCTACTACAGCAACTTTTACCATGTTTACTATTTCACGAACAGACGCGCCTAATTGTAATACATGAATTGATTTTCTTAACCCAACCAACACCGGTCCGATTGCTTCTGCATCTGTCATTTCTTGCAATAGTTTGTAGGCTATATTTCCAGAAGATAAATTCGGGAAAATAAATGTATTTACTTCTTTATTTGCCAATTCAGAGAAGGGGAATTTTTCATTCATTAAATCATTGCTCAATGCGAAATTTGCTTGAACTTCACCATCCACAGTTAAAGTTGGGTATTTCTCATGAATAATCTTTACCGCTTTGGCCATCTTTTTCGCATCTTTCCCTTCTGCAGAACCATAGTTTGAATAAGAAAGCAATGCAATTTTTGGGTTCACCTTAAATTTACGGATCGTTTTGGCCACATGATAAGTCATATCAGCAATTTCTTCTGCTGTTGGATCAAAATTCACAGTAGTATCTGCCAAGAAGATTGGACCACGTTTAGTAATTAAAACATACATTCCAGCTACACGGTCTACATCTTTTTGAGTTCCCACAACCTGTAAAGCCGGACGCAACACATCACTGTATTTTCTAGTTGCTCCAGAAATCATAGCGTCAGCATCACCAGACTGAACCATCATTGCACCAAAATAATTACGTTCTCGCATTATTTTATTTGCCTCATACTCTGTAAACCCTTTTCTTTTTCTCAATTCAAAGAATTCTTTAGCATAACGTTCTAATCTTTCTTGCTCATCATCGCCTTTAGGATCGAGGATTTCTACATCAGGAAACTCCATTTTGTATTCCTTCATCATGGCTAAAACTTTCTCTTTTCTTCCCAAAAGAATTGGAATGACTACTCCTTCCTCGTATGCTGTTTGTGCAGCTTTTAGAATTTTATAGTTATCTGCCTCAGCAAAAACAACACGCTTAGGATTGCGCTCTGCTTTTTCTGTAATAGTACGTACCAATTTATTGTCTATTCCCAAACGGCGTTTTAAATTCGCATCATAAGCATCCCAATCTTTTATTGGGGTTCTTGCTACTCCAGAATCCATTGCCGCTCTGGCCACTGCTGGTGCAACATGATAAATTAAACGTGGATCTAATGGTTTAGGTATAAAATTATCACGACCAAAAGAAATACTTCTTTCTCCGTATGCCTCACTCACCTCTTCAGGAACAGTTTCTTTGGCCAAATTAGCAATGGCATAAACAGCAGCTAATTTCATTTCTTCATTAATGGATTTTGCACGAACATCCAAAGCTCCTCTAAAAATGAAAGGGAAACCCAATACATTGTTCACCTGATTAGGATGATCTGAACGACCTGTAGCCATAATTAAATCCTTACGAACAGCCATTGCATCTTTGTACGCTATTTCTGGATCTGGATTTGCCAATGCAAAAACAATAGGGTTATCTGCCATCGATTTCACCATTGCTTTCGAAACTACTCCACCTCTTGAAAGTCCAACCAATACATCAGCACCTTTCAATTCGGTTGCCATATCAGATGTTTTCTTGTGGTGTTCCCCAAAGAACTTTTTATTTCCGTCTAGATCTCTATCGCTGCTCAACAATCCTTTACTGTCAAACATGAAGATATTCTCCATTTTTGCGCCTAAAGAATTGTATAACTTAGCACAGCTCATTGCAGAAGCTCCTGCTCCCGAAACAACGATCTTTACATCTTCAATTTTCTTGTCCGCCAATTCTAAAGCATTCAACAAACCTGCTGAAGAAATAATTGCGGTTCCGTGTTGGTCATCGTGCATTACTGGAATATCCAATTCTGCCTTTAATCTTTCTTCTATTTCAAAAGCCTCAGGCGCTTTAATATCCTCTAAATTTATACCTCCAAAAGTGGGAGCAATTGCTTTTACTGTCTGAATAAACAACTCAGGGTCATTGGCATCTACTTCGATATCGAAAACATCAATATCTGCAAATATTTTAAACAACAATCCTTTACCTTCCATTACCGGCTTTGAGGCTGCTGGACCAATATCACCAAGACCTAAAACAGCTGTACCATTAGAAATAACAGCAACTAAATTAGATTTTGCTGTGTACTTATATACATCATCTGGATTTTCTGCAATTTTTAAACAAGGCTCTGCCACACCCGGAGAATAAGCCAATGACAAATCACGTTGTGAACTGTAAGGCTTTGTTGGTATCACCTCTATTTTCCCTGGTTTACCTTGTGAATGGTAGTCTAGTGCGTCTTGTTTTCTTATCTTAGCCATATTATTGCGTTTTTGTAAATCTTGTGCAAGGGTGTAAATTTAACAAAAACCAACACATCAAAAGAATTAAAGAGTTCAAAGTATGGGAAAACAGAAAATAATTGTCTTTTCGGGTGCTGGAGTAAGTGCAGAATCTGGCTTAGGCACTTTTAGAGACAGCGGAGGATTATGGGAAAAATACAACATTGAAGAAGTTGCAACTCCTGAAGCTTGGAATAAGAACCCAGAAATGGTAACAGAGTTTTACAATATGCGCCGTAAACAATGTTATGAATCAAAGCCTAATGCTGCTCACTTTGCTATTGCTAAATTGGAAGAGAAATTTAATGTCGAAGTCATAACTCAAAACATTGATGATCTTCACGAAAGAGGCGGAAGCAGTAAAGTTATTCATCTTCATGGAGAAATAAGTAAAGTTAAAAGCTCTGGACCGAATGCAGAAAAGAAATACTTCCATCAAAAAAACTGGGAAGTTAAAATAGGTGATAAATGCGAAGAAGGCTACCAAATGCGACCACACGTAGTTTGGTTTGGCGAAGCGGTTCCCATGATAGACGAAGCAATTTCAAGAATAAACAGTGCAGATATTGTAATTGTCGTGGGAACGTCTTTAAATGTCTATCCGGCCGCTGGGATTCTAAATTATGCTCCACACAACGCGAAGTATTATTTAATTGACCCAAGTGAAGTTTCAGTTCCAAGTTATTTTAATGTGATTCGTGATTCAGCTTCGAAGGGAGTTCCTGAGTTAGTGGAGAAGCTGCTGAAGTAGAAAAAAGAATAATTTGAACTTAATACAAACAAAAAGCCCTGATCATTTAAGACCAGGGCTTCAATTTCTATAATGAATTCGAAGTGCTTATTGGATAATCAAGCGCTGAACGTTACTTTTCGATCCGTTATTCCCTCGGATATTTACAAAGTAAACTCCTCTTTTTAAATCACTAACAGATAATTTGGCGTTTTCACTCTTTATTTCTGCACGTTTAACCTCTTTTCCTAACGCATCTAAGAACACAACTGTTCCTCCATCCTTAAGTCCATCTCCTTTAATCGTTACAAAGTCTTGCGCTGGATTAGGGAAGATGTTTAGTGGGGTTTCTTTCACGTTTTTCTCTACGCTTAAATTACAGTCTGCATTTGTTGTTTTAAAAATGACAGTAATTGAATCATAGATTGTTCCAAATTCAGAAACCACGAAATATTTGTGAACCGCACAACTTTCATTCCCTCCAGGGATAATTTGAGGCTTAAATATAGAAGCTTCTCCGTTAGCAATTGGATTTAAAACAGGAGACGTGTAATTATAAAGATCTTCTGCGTCATAACAAAGCGAGTTATCACAAATTTGATCTACTCTTCCGCTATTTACAGTTCTTAATCTGTTGTATTTAACACTAATGTCCTGACCTTCACTAATCACCCTAAAGTCATAATAGATGGTTGCATCGTCTTTATCACCAACAACCTCTACAGCTGTTCCGCTTAGGTCTGTGGTCATATCATTTGCTGCAACGATTTTTATACCTTGCCCAAACAGTTGAGTTATTGATAATAAAATGGTTGTCGCGAGTATAGTTATTTTCATATAATACGTTTTTAATAAAATCGAAAGTAAAGATAGGAAAAAACATTAGGGAATCAATAAAATTTAAGATTTATTAAAAAATCAATAAAATAGCTTTACAATAGTAAAACAATCTTTTAATATTTTTTTTCTAAAAATTTCACAAAATAGTTTACTTTTGAATTCATAAACCAAATAAAAACTAATAATTATGAAAACATTTTTACGTTCTGTAGCTGTATTTATAGCAGCTTCATTTACAATGAATGCTTCAGCACAAATTCCTGACAATGGAATATGGCCAGCTGGAGTTACATTTACAGATATCAATGGAACTACCCATGACATGGACGCACTTTTAGATGCAGGTAAAACTGTAATCATCGATGCATTCGCAGATTGGTGTGCACCATGTTGGAACTACCACCAAGGACATGCATTAGAAAACCTTTACACGCAGTATGGACCAAATGGTACAGATGAGTTGATGGTTTTAGGTATTGAAGCAGATCCGGGAGAGGCTGAAAGTAACATTTCTGATCCTAATACAGGTATGGGAGATTGGACAGTAGGTATTTCTTACCCACAAGCAAATGATGATGCTATTGCAGGAATCATCAATTTAGCATATTACCCAACAGTAATTATGGTTTGTCCAGACAGATCAGTTACTGAAGTAGGACAAGAGTCTACAGCTAATCTTTATGCTGGAATAAGCACTTGTGGTGCACCAGCATCAAACTCAAATGACCCAAGATTAATCGCTAACGCATCAGACAACCTATTCTGTGCTGGTTCTTCTGCTAATATGTCTGTAGTTTTACAAAACTTTAGTACTGCTCCTTTAACTTCAGCTACGATTGAAGTAATGGATGGGGCTACTTCTGTTGCTACTGAAAACTGGACAGGTAACCTTGCGCCTTATGATGTTACTACAATAGCTCTAGGTTCAGTATCTCCATCTGGATCAACAAACTACACAATCAAAATCACATCTGCAAACGACGACACTTCAAACGATCAAATTACAGCTTCTGTAGCCCCAGCTCCAGTTTTAAGAGTTGGTGACCAAACGAAAGCAGTAAATGTTGTTCTTGCAGGAGATGCTTACAAAGATGAAACTGGAATTATTTTTGACGAAGGCCCACTTCCAAATGAGTCTTTTGTAACTATTCACAACGATGCGGCGGGAGGAATTACAACTCCATTAGGTTTTGCACAGGTTGGTACACTTCCTCAGGGAGCTGCTCCTTTAACTGTTACCTACAACGCAGTTAACGAAGGATGTCACTACGTGGTTATTGTTGACTCATACGGAGATGGAATCAATTACCAAATGCCTACAGCAGAACTTAGAATTCAAGGTGATGGTACTTCTAAAATTGACGTAAACCCAGACTTCGGTGATGGTATTGCGGTTCTTTTTGATGTTCAATTCCAAACGGAAGTAAGTGTAAACACTGAAGAATTTGCTTCTTCTTTCAAAGTATTCCCTAACCCAACAAACAGCGTTGTAAACGTTGAATTTGAATTACAAAATCAAGAAGACGTAACAGTTTCTATCATGAACACTGTTGGTCAGACTGTAGCTGTAAACAACTTGGGAACTGTATCAGGAGTTCAAGCAACACAAATGGATGTTTCTTCTCTTGAGTCAGGAATGTACATTGTAAAAGTTAAAACTGCGAATGGTGAGCAGACAAAACGTATCTCAGTAATCAAGTAATTTTGATTCTAAAGCTTGCTACTTGCGTTGCAAGATTAAGATTTACAAGAATAAAACTTAAAGAATTGGGAGGCTGAAAAGTCTCCCTTTTTTTATGCTGTATTTTTCAACTTACCATCGTGAATCATTTTAAAACAGTTCCTTCTAAAGGCTCTGGACATCGCATTGACTTGATGTCAACTCCTTGGACTTAAAACAACCGTGTCTTGTTACCAAACTTTACAATTCCAAATTAAGATTTACAAGAATAAAACTTAAAGAATTGGGAGGCTGAAAAGTCTTACTTTTATTTCGATCTACTTTAGTACTCCTTATTATTATGGAAAATGTTTTCAACACAGTTGATCAAATAGAAAAGACATCTCACTAAAAGAACTACCAAAAAGAGATTACACTATTTGATTTTTACATTACTCATTTTTCAGTTGCAGCCTCAACAAAAAAGCCTTTTTCTCCTTTTTGGATTCCAATAGTGCATCATCATTTTTTATATTTTTTTCACTTTTATACCTATATTTGAAAATTAGGCGTAATATGGTACGAAGTGTGCATATACGTTGCTGAACATAAAACTAAATAAACAATGAAAAAATTATCTTTATTAATCGCCTCTGCTTTTCTATTCTTTTCCGCTAACTCTTTCGCACAGGAGGATGCCAAAGGGCTTATGGAAAAGACCATTCCTGAAATGTTACTTAAAAACACGGTTGGGGAGACAATTAATACAGCTCAACTAGAAAACGATGGGAAACCAATGATTATTTCCTTTTGGGCTACCTGGTGTACACCATGTAAAAAAGAATTAAATGCCATTCACGATATGTACATTGATTGGCAAGATGAAACAGGCGTTCGATTGGTAGCTGTTTCTATTGATGATCAGCGTACGGCAAGTCGTGTAGTTCCCTATGTAGACTCTAAAGCTTGGGAATACCAAATTTTATTAGATCCAAACGGAGACTTTAAACGCGCAATGGGTGTAAACAATGTTCCTCACACCTTCTTAGTAGATGGAAATGGAAAAATTGTATATTCTCACAACAATTATGCACCAGGTGATGAATACGAATTGTATGACCATGTACTAGAACTTGTTGAGAACAAAGACTAATTTTAAATTTACACTCTTTACAATTACTTTATGAAATTGATAAAATTACTTGCTGGATCTGCTTTCCTATTCGTGAGTTTTAATGCCTTATCTCAAGGAACCATTTCGGGAAATATGGAAAGTACTTTTCAATACCTGAATGATGATGATAAAATAAATGCAGAGCAACCAGACGAAAAAGCGCTACTGAATTCTTACATCAACGTAAACTATAGGAATAGTGGATTTAAAGCAGGAATGAGATTGGAAGCTTATCTTCCGGCAATTCTAGGGTATCCAGATCGTTTCGATGGAGCAGGATTAGGATACAGATATGTAGGTTACGAAAATGATCTTATTGATGTTACTGTTGGAAATTTCTACGATCAATTTGGATCGGGGTTAATTTTTCGTTCTTACGAAGACCGCGCCATTGGAATTGACAACATGATGAATGGTATTAGCCTCAAGTTAAGACCATACAAGGGGGTAACCATCAAAACTGTTTACGGTAGACAACGTTTTTCTTTCATGGATGGAAAAAACCAATACAGCGCTGGGATAGTTAGAGGAGCAGATGCTGAAGTCAACCTTAATCAATGGTTTCCAAAATTAGAAAACAGTGATTTCAGAATCAATGCAGGAGCTTCCTTTGTTTCAAGATACCAAGAGGATGACAACACGCAATTAATACTCCCAGAAAACACTGGTGCTTATGGCGGTCGATTGGAATTAGCGTACAAAAAATTCTTTATTAATGGTGAATACACCATAAAAGAACAAGATCCTTCGCAGGACAATGGTTACATTTACAACTATGGTAAAGGAATGATTATCAACGCTGGATATTCTCAAAAAGGTTTGGGTATCATTCTTTCAGCAAAATCTATTGATAACATGAGTTTTAGAAGTGATAGAAACGCCTCTTTAACCGATGTTACGATTGGATTTATTCCACCACTTACAAAAACACATACCTACAATTTGGTGGCTACTTTATATCCGTATGCCTCACAACCCAATGGAGAGGTTGCATTTCAGGCAGATGTAATTTACAAGATTAAGCGTGGTTCATGGTTAGGCGGGAAATACGGAACAGATGTTTCTTTAAATTTCTCCACCGCTTATGAACCATTGAAAAAAACCTCGGGGATTGATGCAATGGATTCTACTCGGGTGACTTATGAATCAAAGTTATTTGACAAAAGTGACTTGTTGTACTGGAGAGATATGAACGTAAACATCAAACGTAAATTAAACAGAAAATGGACAGTTGAAGCCAGTTATTTTAACATTTCAATGAACAATGATGTCCTAAAACTAACTGATGCCAAAGGAATAATTCAATCGCACATAGGTGTTTTAGATGTTGAGTACAAAATCAATAGAAAGCACACCTTAAGAGCAGAAGTTCAAGGATTATGGACAAAAAACAACAAAGACAGAGGTTCTTGGGCTACTGGATTAATAGAATATACCATCTCTCCGGATTGGTTCTTTAGTGCAATTCTACAATCAAATTATGGAAATCCTGTAGAGGAAGACCGCATAAACTATCCTATGGTATTTGTTGGAAAGATTTGGGGTGCAACCAGACTTCAAGTAGGATACGGACGCCAAAACGAAGGATTGTTTTGTGTCGGTGGAATATGTAGAGAGGTTCCCGCTTCAAACGGTTTAACCATGTCATTTACTCACAGTTTCTAAACATTAAAACAATGAAAAAGTTACATCAATACATTTTCTTTATCGTTGGAGCCTCTTTTATCTTTGCGAGTTGTGATAAAGTAGAAAATCCTTACGAAAAAGTCGCTACAATTAACGTAGACACCAACCTATACCAAGGTTTGTGGAGCGATTATTTAGCCAATGAATATCCTGTGTTTACTCAAAACAGTAACACCGGTGTGAATGTTCTCATAGAAGATTATACCGGGCACACTTGTATCACTTGTCCAAATGCGGCAGACATTGCGCACGACATTCATACAAATAATCCAGAAAGGGTATTTATCGCATCTATTCACACAGGTCCAGGGACACTTTCGTTTCAAGCGGCAGATGCAAACGCTTCAAAATACTACACAGATCACAC
The DNA here is from genome assembly GCF_003143775.1 of Brumimicrobium oceani. Lineage (GTDB taxonomy): Bacteria > Bacteroidota > Bacteroidia > Flavobacteriales_D > Crocinitomicaceae > Brumimicrobium > Brumimicrobium oceani. The sequence goes on from NZ_QFRJ01000010.1 coordinate 28,678, forward strand.
CAATCCAGAAGGAATCGCCTATGGTGATGAATTCAAATCAGGGTTTGGATTTTTTGGTAATCCGCAAGGAACGGTGAATAGAAAAAAGGGCAATGCTGAAATGTTTTCTCAATCAGGTGTTTGGCAAAGCAGGGCAGATAATATTCTTAGCGCCAATGTGTTAAAAGTAAATCTACAATCTGTTTTTAATTACTACCCAACTGCCAACGGTGGATATTTACACGTTGAAGTAGAAAAGAAAACTTCGGAAGCCATAGATATGAATACTGTAGTTTATGTAATTCAAGACAGTTTGGTTGACTGGCAAAAAATGCCTGATAATAGCGATAATGAATTTTATGTTCACAGAGATAAGCATTTGGGAAGTATAGACAATAATCCATTTGGTATTCCAACTTTTAATGCAGGGGATGCAGCAGGAACTAAAAAGATTATCGATTATTCATATGTTTTACCACAAGACTTAGATATCGCAAATATGCACTTCTTGATTTATGTCTACGACAAAGAAACTTATGAAATTTTGCATGTAATTAAGCAGAAAATTGAAGATTAAGAATTACGCTGGTGACTTATTAAGAATTACGCGGAGGTTCGCGGAGAGGCAGAGATAAGCGGAGAAAAAAAATAAAGAAGAATTACGCAAAGTTTCGCGGAGAGGCAGAGATACGCGGAGAAAAAAATAAAGAAGAATTACGCGGAGCGAAAATAATGATTAATTATTAAGGTTTAATTATTAACGCGATAGGGTTTTTAGAATGACTAATTGTTAATGTTTAATTATTAATGCGGTAGGGTTTTGTAATGATTAATGTTTATGGATTAATTATTAATGCAGTAGTGACAGGTTGAGATTTGGACTTGATATTTTTACACAACTCTTAACCTTTCTTCTTTTTCCTTTGAGGAACATTTCGTAACCTCTGCGAATCACATTCGGCAAGCTCGGCGTAAATCTTTCCTTTGCGAAACTTTGCGTAACCTCTGCGAATCACGGCGTCAATCTTCCCTTTTCTTTGCGAACCTTTGTGAGAACTTTGCGTATCTCTTCGTAATTATTTCTATTTTTGATAAATAACTCAAATAATTCCTCCATGGGCAAGATATTAGTCATAGACGACGAGAAAAGTATACGCAGGGCATTAAAAGAAATTTTAGAATTTGAAGATTTTGAAGTGGATGAAGCCGAAGATGGAAAACAAGGTTTAGACAAGGCTACGTCTCAATATTATGACCTCATATTTTGCGATATTAAAATGCCTAAAATGGATGGAATGGAAGTTCTTGCTGCGCTTCAAACAGAAAAAGTCGATAGTCCTGTAATTATGATTTCTGGACACGGAAATATTGAAACTGCAGTAGAAGCCATTAAACTTGGTGCATTTGATTTCATTGAAAAACCTTTGGATTTAAACCGAATTTTGGTCACCATTCGCAATGCGAGTGACAAAAGCAATTTAGTTGAAGAGAAAAAAGCACTGAAGAAAACAGTTCAACGTTTTAAGGGTTCATCCATTATTGGTGAAACGGATGGCATTATCAAGATCAAAGAAATGATTGAGAAAGTGGGTCCAAGTGAAGCCCGAGTATTGGTCACAGGAGAAAATGGAACCGGAAAAGAATTAGTTGCTCGATCTTTACACGATAATAGCCCACGAAAAGATGAAGCATTTATCGAAGTCAACTGTGCGGCCATTCCAGCAGAGCTTATTGAGAGTGAGTTATTTGGTCACGAAAAAGGTGCATTTACTTCTGCTGTTAAACAGAAAAAAGGAAAGTTTGAATTGGCGAAAAACGGAACCTTATTTTTGGATGAAATTGGTGATATGAGTGCATCGGCGCAGGCAAAAGTATTGCGTGCTTTACAAGAAAACGTGATTCAAAGAGTAGGTGGTGAAAAAAATATTAAAGTTAATCCAAGAATTGTAGCAGCAACGAATAAAAACTTGCGTAAAGAAATTGATGAAGGAAATTTCAGAGAGGATTTATACCACCGATTAAGTGTTATTCTCATTCATGTTCCCACGCTAAACGAAAGAGAGGAGGATATTCCTTTATTGGCAGAGCACTTTTTAACCATGACTTGCGCCGAGCATGGAATACCACGTAAGAAATTTACAGAAGATGCACTGGAAGCGCTTAAAAACACCAATTGGAGCGGAAATATTCGTGAATTGAGAAACATCATCGAAAGAATGGTGATTTTATGTGATCATGAAATTACAGGGTTTGATGTAAATACTTTTTCGAACCCACGTGCTTAAGGTAAATTTTAACTCCAGAGATGTTGAAGTTGGCAGAGTAAAGCAAGAATGACGCAGAGCGTTGAACTGAGCTTGCCGAATGTGGTTCGTAGAGGTGCAGAGGTTCGCAGAGAAAAAAAGAATTACGCAAAGATTCGCAGAGGGGCAGAGATTCGCAGAGAGGAAGAAAAATTACGCAGAGCGCTGCACTGAGCTTGCCGAATGTGGTGCGCAAAGTAAAGAAAAAATGACGCTCTGTTTCGCAGAGGGGCAGAGATTCGCAGAGAGGAAGAAAAATTACACAGAGCGCTGCACTGAGCTTGCCGAATGTGTTACGCAGAGGAGAAGAAAAGGGAGTTGAGAGTGAAAATTAGTAAATAGATGTTTTTTAGATCATTATTTGGTAGAAAAAAGGAAGAAGAACAAAATATTCCAATAGAAATGAAGTATTTGATTGTAGGATTGGGAAATCCTGGTGCAAAATATGAAAACACGCGACACAACATAGGTTTTAAGGTGGTGGAAGCATTTGCAGAAGAGCGTAAGGCCGTTTTTGAAACGATAAAACTAGGTGATGTTGCAAAAGCAAAATGGAAAGGACGACAGGTGATATTACTGAAACCTTCGACTTTTATGAATTTGAGTGGAAAAGCGGTTAATTATTACCTTCAAAAAGAGAAAATTCTTCCAGAGAATCTATTGGTGATTACTGATGATTTGGCTTTGCCTTTTGGTAAATTACGAATGAAAGGAAAAGGAAGCGATGGTGGCCACAATGGCTTAAAAGATATACAAGCCGTTTTAAATACCACCCAGTATGCACGATTACGATTTGGCGTGGGAAGTGAATTTAAAACAGGTCAACAAGTAGATTATGTGCTGGGTGAATGGAGCGCAGATGAAGCTAAACAAATGGAAGAGAGGATAAAGACAGCTACTGAGTTTATTAAAGGTTTTACAACGATTGGACTAAATCAAACGATGTCGAATTGGAATAACAAATAGCTGAACTTTAGCGCATTTTCATGAAGAGGAATAATTGAGTTCTATCCTTACTAAACCATGGCACATACGGTTATTTAAACTACTCCTCTTTAAAAGTAAAACTAATCACAGTGTTCCAATCTTTTTCTGAATTATGTTTCAGAATGCCATCGTAATTTGAAATTATGGTTTCAATCAGCTCCATTCCGAAACTCGTTTCATAGTATTCTTTTATAAAGCCAACACCGTTATCTCTGTACACGAGCTCAAAAAAGTTCTGCTCTACCCTATGTAAAGAAATCTTAATTTTTGGATCAGTAATATCTTCGGTAAATGCGTGTTTAAAAGAGTTGGTAATTAATTCATTTAATGCAATTCCTAAATTAATTAATGTTTCAACTTTAAAAGGAATTTTTTCAGAGTCTATGGCTATTTTAATCGGAGTCGTTCCAGTTTTATTCAGGTTTTCGACAAGCCTTTCCAGATAGTTTTTAGCATCTATGTCCTTAAACTTTTCTTGTCGGTAAATCACATCATGCACAATTGCCATAGCATTAATTCTATTGACCGCTTCTTCGAAATTTTGGCGTAAAACTTCATTTTCAAAACCATGAGATTGAAGTCGAAGCATGCTGGATACAATTTGGAAATTATTCTTGACCCTATGATGTACTTCTTGAAGAAGTAATTTTCTTTCCTCACTTTGCTTGGTAATGATTTTATTATGTTTTCTAACTGTCCTTAGCCTGAAAACGATAATCAAGGCAAAGATTAGCAAAAGAATAAATAAGCCTGCGAGCAACATATAAATGTAGCTTCTTCTCTCGCCTTCCTCAGCAGTTTTTAACTCCAGCTTAATCTGCTCATTTTCTGCAATTAAACTCTGTTTATCCAGCTTATACCTTACTGTCTCTAATTCGTTGAGCTGATCGTTTAATTGTTCTTTGTGCTCATTAAGAAAATCTATTACTTTTTCCTGATGAAATGCCAAGTTTTCTGTATCATTGATTTCTTCGTAGACCTTCAATAAAATATTTAATGTAACATATTCGGCACGTCTATTTTTAATTTTTCTGCTCAAATCCAGCGCCTTTTGACCATACGCTATTGATGTCTGATATTCCCCCTTCAAAAAATAATAGTCTGTTAGATTTAACCATAGATAAGACCTATCGTAATCAGAATCGGTCTTTTCTATCATTTCCGCAGTTCTATCAAAATAAACCTTGGCTTTGTCCAGCTCTCCTGTATTCTTGTAAAACTGTGCCAAATTGCTGTAAACATTAATTCGAGTTAAGTCATCGTGGGTAAATTCAGATAAACTAAGGGCTTCCAAAAACAACTCTAATGCCTCATCTAATTTACCTTGTCGTTTGTTCATTGTCGCGATAGAAACAAGTAAGTACACCGTAGCATCTACATTATCACTATCTCTACTTAGGGCTAAGGCCTTCATTAAGTACTCATTCGCCCGTTCATAGTCCTTTTGTCTATTGTACAAAATGCCGATACTTCTGTACCCCGACGTTAGACCTGCTGAATCTTTAAAATCTACATATAATGATGTAGCATCATGTAATAACTGCATGGAAAGCGGTTCTTTTCCTACTCTTGAATACGCCACCGCTAGGTCGAGGATAGCATCCGCATACTTATGCATTTCATTCTCCGCCTTATAAATAGCGGAGGACTTTTCGAAAGCCTTTACGGACTTAATCGGGTCATTTCCGTGGAGAGTGGAGTTCCCATAATAATACAATATTCCCGCTACAGCTAGGCGGACTTCTCTTGACTGAATGGTATCGCTATTTATACGATGATAAAAAGAATGTCCAATTTCTGCATAATGATTTATACTATCAATGCCTTCTATTGAATCAAAATAGAGTAGCTTTTCATAAACATCACGGAATTGTTGATTGTCTACCTCTAAACTAGGAAGAACATCATCATTAGCGGCTAAAGAAAATGAGTTGAGAATCATAATCCATAGAAACCAGTATTTAACTTTTCCAGTGATTCTTTGCATAAAAGTTGTTGTTTAGGTGGTACCCACTTCAAAAGTATTTTGTAAGAAGAACGACTCACTTCATTTTATTTCTTTGTACTGCCTTAACTTTCAAAAGTAGATAAACGGTAGTTTTTAAATCGGCACAATGAAATAATTATTTCCTTCGCTTCAGTTAATGCTTGAAAATTTTTACTTAATCTAACCGACAGCATAAATATAATAAAATCTATAAGTCTTTTACCATAAATCTCAATTCATGGTTTGTGAGCTATGTTTTATTTGGTTTACAGCACCACCTTGGATTAGTGCAGCTACTCAGAAAAAGCAATCTTGATTACTGTATTCCACTCCTCCTCAGCCAGATAAGAGACTTCCCCATCAAAATTAGTGATTATGGTTTCTATTAGTTCCATTCCAAAATTCGATTTAAATTCCTCTTGATTATAACCTATTCCGTTATCTCTATAAATCAACTCAAAGCTTTTCTCTCCCACTTTCCTTAAAGAGATTTTTATTTTAGGATCCGTAATCTCCTCGTTGAATGCGTGCTTGAATGAATTGGTAATTAACTCATTCAGTGCAATTCCTAGGTTAATTAAAGTTTCTATTTTAAAAGGAATCTCCTCTGAATCTATGGTGATGTCAATTTTGTTGTTGCCTGATTTATGTATGCTTTCTACCAGTTTTTCAAGATAGTTTTTAGCATCTATTTCACTAAATTTTTCTTGCCGATAAATAACGTTATGAACGATGGCCATGGCGTTTATTCTGGTAACCGCCTCGTCAAAATTCTGACGTAGAATTTCATTTTCAAAACCATATGACTGTAATCTTAACATACTAGATACAATTTGGAAATTATTCTTCACCCTGTGGTGAACCTCCTGTAGCAGCATTTTTCTTTCTTCACTTTGTTGAAGAATCTTTTTATTGTACACCCTAGTTGTTCTTAACCTGAGGTAAACAATAAAAGAAAAAGTGAGTAAAAGCGCAAACATACTAGATGCAAAAATGTAAATGTAGTTGCGTCTTTGATTCTCTTTCTCTAATTGAAGTTGCATTTTTCCTTGCTCATTTTCTGCAAGAATAGTCTGCTTATCTAGTTTAAAACGAACTGTTTCCAGTTCATTAATTTGTTTATTTAACTGGTCCTTATGTTCAAACAAATGCGCAATTATTCTTTTTTGATATTCTGCAATTTTATCGGTGTCTCCCAGTTCGTTATAAATCTTTACGAGAATATTAAGGGTAATATATTCTGCACGTGAATTTTTAATTTGTTCACTCAATTCCAATGCCTTTTCACCATATAAAATAGCCTGTTCATAGTCTTTTTTAAGGAAATAGTAATCCGAATAGTTTAACCACAAATAGGACTTTTTATAATCTGAGTCGTTCCTTTCGATGATCACTCTGGCTTTATCGATGTAGAATTTGGCACTGTCTAACTCTCCCGTATTCTTATAGAATTCACCCAAATTACTGTAAACGGATGCCTCCGTCATTTCATCATTATTTGTTTTAGATAAACTTAAAGCCTCTAAATAAAACGATAACGCTTTGTCGTATTCTCCATTTTGCTTGTGTATAAATGCAATGGGCAAAAGCAAGTGTATTGTGCCATCCAAATCTTTAGAACCCTTACTTACGCTTAGTGCTTTATTGAAATACTCGTGTGCCCTAACAAAGTCTTTTTGTCGTTTATAAAGCAATCCTATGCTCCTATACCCCGTCATCATCCCCACAGAATCTTTAAGATCTATATAAATTGATGTGGCTTCATTCATTAATTTTAAAGATTCGGGTTCGCTCCCAACTTTTGAGTAGTTTGTGGCATTAGCAGTAAGACAGTCTGCATATTTGCCTTGGATATTGTATTTTTTGAAAATTTCGGCCGCTTTCTCGTAACCGACTATAGACTCAAAGGTTTCGTTGGTATCGAAATTTATTTCTCCGTATTCATAAAAAATTTTTGCCAGCTCTAGTTGAGTTGATTTTGATTCAATTTCATTTAAGTTGAAGTGTTTAAATTTATGGAAACCCATATTAACGTAATGGTCCAAACTGTCTTCAATAGCCAGTGAATCAAAATATATAATTTTGGAATGAATTTCCTTAATTTGATTAACACTCCCCCTAGTAATTGGTTGAACATCACTGTTAGCAGCTATGGTGTAGGAACTCAATGCCATAATCCATAGAAACCAGTAAGCCGTAATTCCACTGATTTTTTGCATAAAAATAATTTTTGTTAACAAGTGAACTTCAAAAGACTTTTCCAATGTAAAAATCACTTGTATTCATAAATTGTAGCGCTCTTAGTCTCCTGTAAAAAAGAGCAATTCTTAAAAAAATAAACGTTCGATCCTTCACATGCAAAGCAAAAAAATCGCTTTTGCGTATAAATGATAAAGATAAGAAAATCTTTTTATCCCACTCAATCCTCCTTAAATGTGATTTTAATTAATGTACTCCAATTGTCTTCTGGAGCAAAAGTGACCTCACCATCAAAGTTAGAAATAATTGTTTCGATTAATTCCATTCCAAAACTTGATTCATAAGCACCCTTACTGATCCCTATACCATTGTCTTTATAAATCAACTCAAAATTCTTCTCCTCTATCCTTCGCAAGGATATTTTAATCTTTGGCTGTGCTATCTCATGATTAAAAGCATGCTTAAAAGAGTTTGTAATCAATTCATTTAGCGCAATTCCTAAGTTGATTAAGGTTTCAATTTTAAATGGAATTTCTTCAGAATCAATGGTAATTAAAATACGGCTATCTCCAGATCTGCGGAGGCTTTTTATCAGTTTTTCCAAATAAGTTTTTGAATCAATATCCTTAAATTTTTCTTGTCGGTAAATAACATCATGAACTATGGCCATGGCATTAATGCGGTTGACTGCCTCTTCGAAATTTTGGCGTAAAACTTCATTGTCTAAATTGTAGGACTGCAAACGAAGCATACTCGAAACAATTTGAAAGTTGTTCTTTACTCTATGGTGCACCTCCTGCAACAAAAGCTTACGCTCTTCACTTTGCTTTGAAATATTTTTATTGACTTCTTTGGAATCTCTCAACTGCGCATAAATCACTAAAGAAGAGGTGATTAAAACAACAAAAACAATTCCCAATAGAATATAGTAAAAGTTTAACCTTTGCAGTTCTTTCTCCCGAAGCAGCAAAGCCTGCGCCTCTTTGTTTTTCGCTATTATTTGTTCTTTTTCTACCTTATACCTTATGGTTTCTTGATAGGAGATTTGTTCAATGATTTGTTTCTCCCTCATGTCGTTGTAACGAATCAATTTCTTTTGGTAAAAAGCGGTTTTCTCCCAGTCTTCTTGAAATTCAAAAAGTTTAATCAACATTTTCACAGACTTTAATTTGCCCTCGTTATTGATTGTTCGCTCACTGAGCTGGTAGGCATCGTTTGCAAGTGTAAAAGCCTTATCGTAGTTCTGTGATAAAAAATAGTAGTCCGCCAAATTGACCAAAGTAAAAACCTCCCCAAAGTCGGATTCGTTATCGACGGCGATTTGATATGCGCGTTCAAAATAATGCTTGGCCTCACTCAATTCTCCCATATCTTTATGAATAACTCCAAGGTTATTAAGAATCAGCGCCGCTTTCATTTCACTTTTCGCGTTGTTAGAAAACGACAAGGCCTCACGATACAATGATAAAGCCTCCTCAAGATCTCCCATTTCCTTTTTTAAACCGGCTGTTGAGTTAAGCACACTTGCCAAAACATCAGGATTGCTTATCTTTCTTACTATTTTTAGCGCTTTGTCTAAATACTCTTTTGTACGCTCCAAATCACCTTGGTCTCGGTAAATCTTGGCCAAACTATTATAGCCTAAAGCAGCCGAACTAGAATCTTTAATGTCCAGAAAGATGGCTGTGGCCTCGTGTAAAGAACGCAATGAATTGGTCTGATTACCAATTTTAATATAAATAATTGCCATGTTATTTAAGGCCCTGGCATACTCAAACTTTACATTATTGGATTTAAAAATTTCCGCTGCTTTATTAAAGTAATAAACTGACTGTGCCAAATCATTCTTACCATAATAACCTGCTCCCAAGAAGGTATAAACCCTGGCCATTGTGACTTGTTGCTCTTTGGAGTGTGACACATTAAAAGGAGTATTCTTTAAAACTTCTACTCCTATTTCTTGATAGAAACTTACACTATCGCTTACTTTCAAAGAATCAAAATACATTAATTTTTCAAGAATATGTTCTAGTGATTTCTGCCTTGATTCTTTGGATAGAGCGTTATCATTAGGCTGCGCAATACTTCTCCATGTCAGAATACACAGAAGGAACAACAAATAATATTGGAGTTTTTTTTGTGTCATAAGTAGTTGCAATCTAATAAATTTATAACTGATAACTGGTTTTTCATACCCTAAATTAAAAAATAGTGTGACTTAAATCTTAATTTCAAAACAAGCACCCAACATCAGGACAAACTGAATGCGAACTAAGAAATCATCACTTTTTATCACCCCTGATCGCTAATGCTATATTTTAGTCCTTTAAAAATTTTGCTTTTCTCATTTTCAAAGCTATAGATCTTTCATCATAAAATTCACTTATAGATTAAAGCTTTAAAAATCAGCGAAATATAAATAGTTCTTGCTTAGAAACACATCAAAATTTTACGTATTTCTATTTCCGGACATTGGCTAGATAAAAATGTAATTTCTTATTAAGGTGTACAAAGAAATCAGCTTTTGTCCGGCAATAAAGATAAAAAATTCCTTTTATCCTAATCAATCCTCTTTAAATGTGATTTTAAATAGTGTACTCCAATTATTTATAGGGGCATAGGTCACTTCTCCTTCAAAATTAGAAATAATGGTTTCAATTAATTCCATTCCAAAACTTGATTCGTAAGCTCCCTTACTGATTCCTACACCATTATCTTTATAAACTAACTCATAGGTCTTATCACCTATTTCTCGTAAAGATATTTCAATTTTTGGCTGGGCAATCTCATGATTAAAGGCATGCTTAAAAGAATTTGTAATTAATTCATTTAAAGCAATTCCTATGTTAATTAAGGTTTCAATTTTAAATGGAATTTCTTCAGAATCAATGGTAATTAAAATACGGCTATCTCCAGATTTTCGGAGACTTTTTATCAGTTTTTCCAAATACCTTTTTGAATCAATATCCTTAAATTTTTCTTGACGGTAAATAACGTCATGCACTATGGCCATAGCATTAATGCGGTTGACTGCCTCCTCAAAGTTTTGACGTAAAGTTTCATTATCAAAATTATACGATTGCAAACGCAGCATACTCGAAACAATTTGAAAATTATTCTTTACTCGGTGATGAACCTCTTGTAACAGCAACTTACGCTCTTCACTTTGTTTGGTGATGATCTTGTTTTTCTTATTGCTAGAATTAAGCCGAACAATTATAAACAGTAGAAAAGCTACCAATAGAATGATAAAAATAATTGCTGTGGTGTAATAAATTGAAAGAATGTCGCGCTCCTTCTCAATTTCGAGTTGTCTTCTAAAAACTTTATATTCGTTTTTATACTTCTCCTTTTCTAATTTGTATTTTACCGTTGTATTTCTATTTAATTGGTCACGTAAGTTCTTATTTAATAATTTGTAATAATCAAGCTGTTTGTTCAGTACCTCTGCGATTTTAGCCTGATCTTGCGTTTGCTCATATATTTTTAGTTGCACCTTCAAAGCATTAAATTCACCTTCTGGATTATCCGTCTTAATCGCTAATTTTATGGCCTCATCTAATTTTTCCTGAGCTAATTTATTTTCTGATCTCAGGATATAATACTTCGCCATATTGGTTAAAACATAAGTTTTTCCAAATTCAAAATTTGATTCATTCAAAATATTTAGCGCGCGGCGGAGGTAGTCAATTCCTTCTTCAGGCCTATCGTTTTCCACGTAAATCGAACCCAAGTTATTTAAAATCAGCGAAACATTAACTTCATTATCAATTAGCTTGGCGTATGAAAGTGATTTTTGATAGCTTTTGATCGCTTCCTTGTAATCTCCTGACTCTCTTTCAATTCTAGCTTTAGTATTCTGAAGGATTGATAACACATAGTGGTTCTCCAATACTTCACCAATTTCTAAACCTCTAGAAACAAAGTTTTGTGCTTCACTAAAATTATTTTGACGACTATAGAACTCGCCCATGCTATTAAAACCAAGTGCCATCCCTACAGAGTCCTTTAAATCAATATAAATTTCAATAGATTGACTTAAATAATGAATGCACTTAGCCTCATCGCCAATGTTAGAAAATAAAATACCCAACACAGACCAAGCATCTGCCAATTTGCTTTTTTCACCCAATTCTTCATACAACTCGGCTGCTTTCTTGTAGCCAATGATTGCTTTGAATGTTTCGGATGTTTCGTAGTATTCCTCTCCGTAATAGAAATATATATCTGCAAATTGCGTCAAAACTTCATTGGATTGTTTCGCAACAAAATTATAACGCTCGACATAGTCATATCCTCTCTTTACGTAATATTGTAGACTGTCTTTGTTCTCTTCAGAAGTAAAAAATTGAATTTTACGAATGGTCTCAGATAAAGTGTCTTCTGAGAATTCGGAAAGGTTCTCAAGTTTATTTTTTTGAGCTGCTGAACTTGATACGAAAAGGAATAACCCTATTGTAATAGCTATAAAATACTGACTTTTTTTACGGATCATAAGTGTTTGTAATGCAAAAAAATAAACATGACTTAAATAAAAAAAGAGGTATACTCTTAAAGCTTTTTTATACAATTGTCTTACTCCTCCTCATCAGGTATAGCTTTTTCAATTTTAATTGGTAGTGTTGTTTTTACTTCCCAATTTGCTCTAATAGTAGATTTGGCACTAAACCATTTAATTTTTTCTGCCTCTTGATCTGTAAAGATAGAACCTGTTGTCCATTTCCCATCTTTATTTGTATCATAAATGTAATAAAAATCATACTTACCTGGTTGTAAAAATTCAATTCTGTGCTTCTTTTTTTCGAAACCATCAAAAACAACACGGTTTTCATAATTCATAGATTTATTTTGAATTACCAACACACCATATTCTGGAACAGTATCAAACTCAACAATCAGCACTCCTGTTTCCTTTTCTTTTTGAACAGCAAAATCCATTTTAATGCTATCGGAAAGTGCATAGTTTAAACCTTGAACTGCTACAGGAGGAATATTTATAAACACCTTTTCTAAATTTGTTTTATCGAAAAAGATGTGCCTTTCCAAAGGACTAAAATTAATTACCTCAAAATCTATTCTACTTTTAACGGTGTCTTTTTCCTTAAGGACTTCGAAAGAAATCGGATCTTTTTCAAAAAAAGAAAATGCTTCGTTGGCCTTTAGCTTTAAGGTGTCATTGGCTAGTAACTTACTGTTCACTAAATTATTAGTTACTTTAAAAGTTAATTCTTTTTTGTCCTTGAAAAAATACTTTTTTGATATTGTATCCTTGTTTTCAGGAGTATTCAAAACGGCCAACAAATTACCTGAAGATTCGTTTGATTCGTAGAAAGCACTGAGCGAATCTCTTGCATTATTCCACTCCACATACATTGGTTTTGGACTTACAAACGAGAAGTCTTCATTTTTATTTAACGGCCTTGAAAAACCTAAACACCAAGTTGTTGTAGGAATCACTTCATTGCTCACAATACTTAATTCTTTTAGTTCTGGAGCCATCAAGCGAATGATAGGAGTTACATCAAAAGCGGTGTCTAAAACTGCAGGATTTCTTAAAATCGCTCGTCTTTCTGTGGGATCGATCCGATTATTTAGGTTATCATCTTCAAACGCATAAATAAAAAAAGTAGTGTCTTTAATATATTGAAAAAGAGCTATTCCTTCATCATTTGTTGAGGCATAATATTGAGGTTCCACTTTGCTTGTATCGTCTTGAATTCTTTCGGAAAACAGACCAACTGTAACTCCCGAAATGGTTTTCCCAGTATAGGCGTTTTCAACTTGTACAGCTGTTTTCAGAGAGTCTAAAAAGTCTCCCGTTGAAAAAACATAAGCGATTATTGAATCATTGGCCTCATTAATATCCTTAACCGCCCGATTCAAGTAAATGGTATACGTAGTGTTTTTTTTCCATTCGCCAGATTTAACATTCAGTACTACAGATTTCTGTTTAATTTTGAAATCGAGTTTCACATCGTTGGGTGTGACTAAAATATTTTCTGCTGCTTTATTAAATTCTATAAATTCATCAAAAGGGATGACTATTTCTTGCGGACTGATATTGGTACTTTCCATTGGCGGATCTACCCTATCTTCAATAATTCTTGGTGCAGTTTTATCTACTTCTCCACCGGTAATTGTTCCCACTTGTCCGCAGGAAAAGAGAAGAATAGACGCAATTGCCAAAATTATAAGATGGACGCGAGCCATGAGCAAATTTCGTTTAAATATTTATGATCCACCTCATCAAATGCACTTATTTCATCGTGGTCAAGATCAAACACTCCAATTACCTGGTTGTTTTTGATTAAGGGCACAACAATTTCCGATTTTGATTGACTACTACAAGCAATATGACCAGGAAACTCATCTACATTATCCACGACAATGGTTTCAGATTTCTCCCAAGCAGATCCGCAAACACCTTTTCCTTTTTTTATCCGGGTGCAGGCTATTGGACCTTGAAATGGCGCCAAAACCAACTCTGAATCATTTTCATCATCAACCAAGTAAAACCCGACCCAAAAATATTTGAAAGTCTCTTTGATGGCTGCCGCAACGTTAGCCAGATTAGCAATTTTATTCGATTCTCCCTCGCATAAGGCTTTCAATTGAGGAATAAGTCGAATGTATTTTTCCTCTTTTGAACCCACAACTATGTCAAGATCATCCGCCATACTTATCTTTTTCGTGGTGTTTTCTTTCTTCCTCTGTGCATTTGTGCTTGACGCATTTGATTTGCAGAGGCTACCATTCCCATTTGTTTTTTCATGGTTGAAAGTTGTTCTTTCAACATGTTTTTGGTGTCTAGTTTTTTAGATTCAGCCAAGAGCATTTTAGCTTCATTTTTACGCCCTGTTTGCATACAAATTCCAGCAAGTTGCATATTGGCTACTGCTTGGTCTTGTTTTGTTCTCAATCCCATGCTCAGTCCTTTTCGAATTAACTGTTCACATTGAGCGTAACCTAAATCGTTTTGCAATCCCAGCATTCCCTTTAAATACAAAACATAGGCGTGTTGAGATTTCGGTAAAAACTGTGGTGCTTTAATTCTATTTAATGCTTTCCATGCTTTATCAACTTTACCTAAACGCATTTGGTATAGCGCAATAATCACATTTTCGTTTCTCCAAAAGGTCATCCAAATAATTGCTAGAGGAAGAATCATTGTAATTCCCCAGCCCCAAGAACCGATGTAAAATAAGTAAACATTAAAAGCCAATGCCGATACGGCAATGATAACTCTAAGAATAAATCCAATCATAATTTTAATTAATCAATTGTTGCAATACATTTTAATTCAATAGCAATAGGCGTAGGTAAAGAAGAAATTTCCACTGTTGTTCTGCATGGCTGATTCTCTTTGAAGTACTCCGCATAGATTTTATTGTAAGTATGAAAATCTCTTTTCATGTTTACCAAGAATACTTGCACATCTATTAGCTCGTTCCAGCTTGAACCTGATGCTTCTAAAATGGCGCGAACGTTATCAAATACTTGGCGACATTGTGCTTCGAAATCAAACTTTATAAAGTTTCCATTTTTGTCTAATTCCAAACCGGGAACGTGAGAGTCTGTAGCGTCTGAACCAGCTGTTCTTGGTCCTACACCAGATAAAAAAAGTAAATTTCCAGCTCTTCTTGCATGTGGGTACAATCCAACAGGTTTTGGAGCATTATTCGTACTGAATTTTTCTTGATTTGACATTTCCAATTTCTTTAAGTGCACAAATATACGGAATTGTAGTGGGTTGAATGAAATTAATGAAAAGGAAAGTGTTATTCCTTTTTGAATTCACTTTATCTTCTTTCTACCCCTGTTTACGAATGTAGTTCTCTACTTCCTTGGAGAAATTTTTATGCTCTATTTCCAACACCTTTTTCTGAATTGTTTCTGCACTATCTTTCGATGATAAATTTACTTTATGTTGCGCTAGAATTTCTCCTTCATCATAGATTTCGTTTACTAAATGAATTGTAATACCTGATTCGGTTTCTTTATTTGCTAAAACGGCTTGGTGTACCTTCATTCCATACATTCCTTTTCCTCCGTATTTTGGTAGTAAAGAAGGATGAATGTTGATGATTTGCCTTGGAAAGGCTTTGATTAATTCGTTTGGGATTTTCCTTAGATATCCCGCCAAAACTATATAATCAATGCGCTCTTCGTGCATGAGTTCTGTTAGAAAAGAACCGTCATTGGCTCCGTCGTTATTGATAACGGCATGATCTATTAAATCCTCTGTTTTCTCTAAAACTCCTGCGTTTTCATTGTTTGTTAACAGTAAAACTGCGTTAATTTCAGGTACTTTATCAAAGTGTTCAATGAGTTTAATTGCGTTGCTCCCTGATCCAGAAGCGAAAATGGCGATGCGTTTTGTGTTCATAGGGGTAAAAATAAGGTTAATTCTGTGGTTTTCTCGCAGATATTTTGGGTATCGTGGATTTTTTTGGTGGGGGCGCTGCGCTCTTTTTGGGGTTCCCGCAGATTTTCGCGAATTGCGCAGATCTTTTTTATGGGCGCTTCGCTTGTTTTTTTCGCAGATTTTTTTGGTGGGGATCGCTGCGCTCTTTTGGGGTTCTCGCAGATTTTCGCAGATTGCGCAGATCTTTTTAGGGGCGCTGCGCTTGTTTTTTTGGATAGGGTACTGCGCTCTTTTTTGTATAGTGTTCGTGAGGTTATTCTTATAGAGTACAGACATACTTTTGAACGAGATACATCTAATCACATGAAGATCAATATCTTAATAAAATCTGTCAATCGACTAGATTTTTAAGAACAACTCACCTGCGAAACCTTCTGCTGAAATCTGCGAGATCTGCGGGAAACTTCCACCCTACAAACATCAAACCTTCTGCGAAAATCTGCGAGATCTGCGGGAAAACCCCACCCAACAAACACCAAACCCTCTGCGGAAATCTGCGAGATCTGCGGGGAACTTCCTCCCTACAATCCATTCACTTTCCTAAAGATCCCTGAGTTTATTTCTTCTACATTAAAGTTAATTAGCATCGCTAATTTTAGATTGGTGATTTTTAAATAGGTGAGTACCTGTTTGTGGTGCACTTTTGCTAATTGCTCTACCGATTTAACTTCAATTATTACTTTTTCCTCTACCAACAAATCCAGTCTGAAACCTAATTCTAATTTAGCTTCTTCGTAATAAACAGGTACAGATACTTCTTTCCGTACACTTAATCCTGCTTTTTTCAGTTCGTAGACTAATGCCGCTGAATAGACCGATTCCAATAGTCCTGGGCCGAGGTTGTTGTATATACTGAATATTGCTCCTCGAATTTTATAAGAGATTTCATTTTCTGTCATGGTGCTTCCTTTATTAGATTGATTTTTGAATTTAAGTGATGGTATGCTCTAAACAGTAATTTTGTGATTTTGCGGTTTTTAGTTTTCTAGATTAAGATAAGTAGAATATTTTAGTAAATGGCTTTTGTTAGGTGTTTTTTTGGTGGGGGCGCTGAGCTCTTTTGGGGTTCCCGCAGATTTTCGCAGATTGCGCAGATCATTTTAGTGGTGCTTCGCTTGTTTTTTCGCAGATTTTCAAGGATTGCGCAGATCTTTTTTGGGTGGAAATCGAAACGCTCTTTTGGGGTTCCCGCAGATTTTCGCAGATTGCGCAGATCTTTTTTATGGGCGCTTCGCTTGTTTTTTTTAGATGAGGCGCTGCGCTTTTTTTTGGGTTAATGGGTGCTTGGTGGGAGTTTGTCTTGGACAATGCTAAACAACGGCGATAGGTTTTTTATTGTCATCCATCGCTACCATAGTGAAGGTTCCTCTAACGGCTTGTTCACGTTTTTGGGAGTACATTTCTTCAACAAAAATTTCCACTGAGACAACAATACTTGTTCTACCGACTTTTTCAACATTTGCTATTAATTCAACCAAGGTTCCACTGGGAATAGGCTTTTTAAAATCTACTCTGTCTGAGCTTACTGTAACTACTTTTTGTCGACTAAACCTTGTGGCACAAATGAAAGCTACTTCATCCATTAACTGAAGCGCTGCTCCCCCAAATAAGGTGTCGTAGTGATTGGTGGTGTTTGGAAATACTGCCTTAAAAACTTTTGTTTCCGCTGCTGCAATTCTTTCTTCAATTGATTTATTCATGACTTAAAATTTCTGATGTAGAAGGACTTTCCGCCTCCACTGTTTTAGGATATTTTGTTTTGCTCGTTTTGTAATAAACAAAGCTTACCAAAGCCGCTCCTATATCCGCTAATGGAAAAGCCATCCAAATTCCGTTTAATCCAAAGTACAATGGCAAAAGCAAAACCAAAGGAATTAAGAATATTCCTTGCTTTGTTAGGGCGAGAAATAAGGCTGGACCTGCTTTTCCAATGGCTTGAAAGTAGGCACTAATAATTAAACTCACCGCCAATAAAGGTGTGGCAAGAAAAACGGTTCGAATGACAGGAGTGGTTTCCGCAATAAGTTCCAGATCTGAGGTAAATAATTCTGAAATATTTGCTGCAAAGGTCATGAGAATGATAAACAATAAAACAGAAATCCCTGATGCCCAAGCAATCGATATTTTTACGATTTGTTGAACCCTATTCTTTAGTCGTGCTCCAAAATTATATCCAACAATAGGGACAAAGCCTTGTGTAATTCCTAGCACTGGGAAATTTGCAAACATTAAAACTCTGTTGATAATTCCGTAAACGGACAGCCCTTGTTCTCCGCCATAAAAGAACAAAGAGTTATTCAATACAACAGCCAGAACACTTATTACACCTTGTCGGGCCAATGTTACTGAGCCTAATGAGGCTATTTCTTTAATGATTGGAAAAGAAGGTTTACAGTTTTCTAGTGAAATTTTTAACACCGACTTACCAGAAAGAAAATGTCTTAAAGTAAAGGCAGCACTTCCAATATAAGAAATCGTTGTTGCCCAAGCTGCTCCCTTAATTCCCATATCAAGTGCTACAATAAATATTGGATCAAGAATTAAATTAATAATCGCCGGAACAATCATAGCAAACATAGCTACTCTCGGGTATCCCTCCGCACGAATAACATTGATACTCATCATTGCCCAAGCCAAGAAAGGCACACCAATTAAAAGAATGGTAAAATATTCAATGGCGGGTTGCTCAATATCCCCCATTCCACCGAAAACGTGGATAATATCATCGGTAAGAAAAGCACCCAAAAGAACAAAGAAAACGGCCAACACCATGGTCATTCCGACCTGATTTCCAAATGTTTTAAAAGCTTTCTTCATTTTGTTATTTCCCAAAGCGCGGGAAAGTACAGAAGACCCTCCTACCCCAATCGCCATTCCAATACTCGATATCAAAAATGTGATGGGTAAAACAACAGTGATTGCTCCAATTCCCTCTGGACCTACAAAATGTCCTACGTAAATCGTATCAATTATCGCATATATAGACATGGTTAGAATTCCAACAGAAGCAGGAATAGCTTGCTCTGCTAGCAATTTCCCCAGTGGTGCGGTACCAAACTTTTCTGTTGACTTCATTCTAGATTGCTAACACTTAGATTTTAAAAATGTTGACGAAGGTAATTTTTTTTAGAATCGAAAAGCAATGAAAACACACTAATTCTGCCAATATTTGGTAATTGAACGGTTAATTTAAGGTCAGCTAGGAAATTTATCCTTACTCCAATCAATATTTGAAACTTAGTTAGTTAAAAATGAAGAACTTATACCAACGTAAAAGGATAAAACATTGATTATCAAAACACAACCCATTGCTTCAATTTATCTTCAAACAATAAACACAAAGAGGGTGCCGGTTTAGCGTGTCAAACAATTACACCAATTAAATGAATAATAACCCTTTTAAAGCTCAATGAAGTCTTTTACTCAGTATCATCTTCGCTTAAAACAAAATGATAGTGCGTTCCAGAATCATTAATTTCCCTTTTAAAACTTCCGTCTAACTGATCTGTAAAAACTTCAATCAATTGTGTTCCAAAGGTTTTTTTAGGATTCTCTTTCCAAACTCCGTCATCAGAATAAGTCATCATAAATTCTCCTTGCTTTCCTGAAACCAAAGAAAGGTCTATTCTACCTGATTTCTCAAAGGCATGCTTAACTGTATTGATAACTAGTTCGTTTATAATTAAACCCAGCGGAACAATATTCTTAGCACTAACACTTTCAAGGCTCGAATTCACCTCAAAATCAATCTGCTTGTTTAATGCACTGCTGTCGATAAGATTCTGAATTAAAGTACTAATGTAGTCCTTTATGTCAATGTTCATTAATGACTCTTTTTCGTATAGCTTTTGATGAATCAGTGACATGGCTAGAATTCGAGTAATTGCTTCTTCGAAACTTACTTTAGCTTCTTCCGACTGAATATCTCTAGATTGTAAGCGCAGCAAGCTCACAATGACTTGTAAATTGTTTTTTACCCTGTGGTGAATTTCTTGCAATAAAACAGTTTTCTCTTTGTTTTGGTGGTCTACAATTTTCTTTTCATTATTTAGTTTTTCATAAGCTTCGGAGGCATGTTTGAAAGCATATTTGTTGATTAAGCCATATTGGTACATAACATAACCTATCATAAACATAGCAACAGCAAATTCAACAGATAATAAAAACAAGGCGTCTGGTCTTATCGTAAGACTTAAATAGGCCGTTCCTGCAAATTGAAAGTTATAGTAAACCCCATAAAACAAAGCATTCACAGCAAGATAAAAGAAGCCCCAAACATTCCCTAAGGTAAAGAAAGCTGAAAGAATTAACACCACCATCCATAAGGCTTCTTGCAGGTGTAGAGATTCTGGAACAGTAAATATTGCAATTCCTATAACTAAAGTTACTACCAGGTAAAGTACTCTCGCTATTTGATGATAAGCTCCATACCTTTTTAATAAGAATAGACTTGTGGAGGTAGTAAGAACAAAAATGAGATAGTAAATAAAAAAGCGATCTTCAACCAAAAGTGTAAAAATTGACATTGCAAATCCTACAATAGTGAAAACTATGTTGATACGCCAAACAAAATTAAACTTTGCTTTTTCCTGAAAACGATATAGAATGCTGTCTGGAGTTTTTAAATTACTCATCTGGTAGAATATATTTTAAGTAGTTATGTCTTCAACAAGTGCTCGTTTCAACTCGAAAAAAGCTTCAAAATTGTTTATATGAATCGTAAAGATATAATTTTTCAAATAACACTTTTTGTACAAATCAAATTCCTCTAAGGTGATGACAAAATTAAATAGACATATCACACCAAAAGAGTACCTTCTTACTTAATGAAATCCTTGTTGGTGTCATTCTAAATCGCCTTTCTCTTTGAATTTTCTTACATTTGTGTGTATTAAAAATTACATGCAAGAAAACAATTACAAGTTCGGAACAAAAGCAATTCATGCTGGGGTTGAGCCGGATTCCGCAACTGGAGCGATCATGACTCCTATTTACCAAACCAGCACCTATGTTCAAGAAAAAGTGGGTCAGCATAAAGGCTATGCCTATTCTAGAACAGCAAATCCTACACGAAATGCCCTAGAAAATGCTTTGGCTGAGTTAGAAAATGCCAAATATGGCGCTTGTTTTGGAAGTGGAATAGCAGCCATTGATGCTGTTTTGAAAATGCTAAATCCGGGTGATGAAGTAATTACCACTGATGATCTTTATGGTGGATCTTACAGATTATTTACTACTGTTTTTGCAAAGTATGGAATAAAATTTCACTTCATTAAAATGGATGATTTATCTATTTTAAAACAGACGATGAATGAAAACACAAAACTAATTTGGATTGAGACACCCAGCAATCCAATGATGAATATAATTGACATTAAAGGTGTTGCTGAACTCATCAAGAATAAAAAGATAATCTTAGGAGTAGACAATACTTTCGCTACACCTTACCTTCAAAATCCTATTGATTTGGGTGCAGATTTAGTAATGCACAGTGCAACAAAATATCTTGGAGGTCATTCAGATGTGGTAATGGGCGCAGTTGTTACAGACAATAAACAAATTGCAGACGAAATTTATCGCATTCAAAATAGCTCCGGAGCAATTGCTGGTCCAATGGATTGCTTTTTGGTTTTACGCGGATTAAAAACACTTCATTTACGCATGCAAAGACATTGTGAAAACGGTGAAAATCTGGCTTATTTCTTAAAAGACCATCCAAAAGTGGACAAGGTGTATTGGCCAGGTTTCAAAGATCACCCGAATCATGAAATTGCGACAGAACAAATGCGAAATTTTGGTGGAATGATTTCTTTTTCTTTGAAAAGTGATAAAGCAGAAGATGCTTTTTCTGTTATGGAGAAATTTAAAATTTTTGCTCTTGCTGAATCGCTAGGTGGTGTAGAATCCTTAACTTGTCACCCTGCAACAATGACCCATGCCGCTTTACCCGCAAAAGACCGACAAGCAACAGGAATTGTAGATTCTTTAATCAGACTTAGCGTGGGCGTGGAAGATGCAGAAGATTTAATAAATGACTTAAAACAAGCTTTGGCTTAAAATATAAAAATGGGATTTAACAAATTTGCAGTAATCGGTGTTGGGAAATACGGTTCAAACATCGCCAGAAGATTGGCAGAGAAAGGAGCGCAGGTTTTCGCTTTTGACAATAACGAAGAGAAAATTGAGAACATTAAAGACGATGTTGCATTTGCTGTGACATTGAACAGTACTGATTTCAAGATTTTGTCTTCCCAAAAACTGGAGGAAATGGATGCCGCTGTGGTAGCAATCGGTGAAAATTTTGAAGCTACTGTTCTTACGGCTGTGCATTTGATGGATTTAGGTGTCAAAAGAATTAT
The DNA here is from genome assembly GCF_003143775.1 of Brumimicrobium oceani. Classification (GTDB taxonomy): domain Bacteria; phylum Bacteroidota; class Bacteroidia; order Flavobacteriales_D; family Crocinitomicaceae; genus Brumimicrobium; species Brumimicrobium oceani. The sequence goes on from NZ_QFRJ01000010.1 coordinate 50,917, forward strand.
TGCTCGTGCAAATGGAGCTGACCAAAGGCTGATTCTCGAGAAAATTGGAATTAAAGAAATTTTAACACCAGAAGACGAGGTCGCTTTCGTTATTCGAGAAAAATTACTAAATCCCTCAATTTTATCTTTCCTTCAATTGTCGGAAGAATACGAAATTGCCGAAATAAAACCTCCGAAAGGAACCTTGAACAGAACAATAGAAGACATTGATTTTAGAAATAAATATCAATTGACATTAGTAACCATGAGGCGCGAATATGACATTAAAAAGAAAGGTCAGTACGAAGTAGAACAGCATGTAATCGGTGTTCCCAAGGGAGATACCGTAATTGAATCGCGTGATACTTTGGTGGTTTTTGGAACAGCCAAACACGTACAGCGCTTTATTGACGTAAACGAATCATGATTTATATAATAACAGGTACATCATCAGGTATTGGTAAAGCCTTAGCTCAATTTTACCTAAACAAAGGAGAAAAAGTGATTGGAATTTCTAGAAATAATTCCATTACAGACGATAACTTCACACATGTAGCTTGTGATTTATCGGATAAAAATCAATTGTATGATATCGCACTTTTGGACCATGTTTCTAAAGAAGATTTTCCTGTGCGTTTAATTAACAATGCAGGAATAATTGGAGAAATTAAAAGAACGCACGAATTAACTCTCACGCATTATGTGGATATGGCAATGGTGAATCTTGTTGCCCCTCAATACCTTTGCAGCTATGTTTTATCAACCTTTGGTTTTGAAAATGTAGATACCATCGTGAACATTTCTTCTGGTGCAGCTCAACGCCCAGTTCCCTCTTGGGGATCTTATTGTGCCACCAAAGCAGCAATGGACATTTTTGCAGAAACTTTAAACGAAGAAATTAAAGAACTCGGGAAATCCACAAAGGTTTTCAATATAGCACCCGGTGTTGTAGATACAGAAATGCAAGTGACCATTAGAAATAGTGGAGCAAAAAACTTTTCTAGTCACCAAAATTTCGTAGACCTAAAAGAAAACAATGAGCTCAGAACTCCACAAGAAGTTGCTGTTTTATTGGATGCTTTTATCAACGAGGAACACCATGATAATGAAGGGGTGGTTTTTAGGATATGATTTTTTTAATGATTAATGTTTAAGGTTTAATTATTGACGGGGTTTTTTATTGAAAATCAGATGGTTAAATGTTTATTTAAAACGAATTTTGTCAAATCATTTTCTTGGTTTTGACCTATTTTTAACACAAAAGAGATCTTCTATCAACTAACTAGATCCTCCAAATATTTTATTTACCAACAAGTTGATTTATAAAATATTCAGAGGATGACAGTCGGAGGCGGAGTATTTTGAAAAAGGGGGAGAAAAAGTTGATGCTCTGCATCAACTTTTTCTCCCCCTTTTTCACTCCAAAACTACTATAGACTGTCATCCTACCCATTTGTAAAATCGTTGATTTTATAAATGGGTAGGATCTTGTTGGAGAACGAAGCCTAATGCTATTATTGAAACTTTTCAATTTAAAAACCCTCAAGCAATGGTTGAGTTCCGGTCTCCCTCTTTTGGAGAACTTGTCCCGAAAAAATCGGAAGGGATCAAGGGAGAGGGCAACTACAAGTGAATTACGAATTTGAAAATTACAAATTACGAATTAAAAACCATAAGAAATAATTGACCCTAATTAGTGTTTGCCTTATTGAAAATTGAAAACAATAAATTTCTGAGATAGTAATTTCAAAAATTCGTAATTCGTAATTCCTTATTTCGTAATTGAATATTCAAAGCCTATTCTCTTAATCGGTGTTTTCCTCAAAGTATCTTCTGCCGAATAAAAATTAATTTCTTTAGGCAAGTTTTCTTGGTATTTTATTATTCCAATATCGCTGTGTAGGAATTCATCACTGGCAGAGATCAAACTGTCATTAAACCCTGTTAAAACACCGTCTAAATCATAGTTAAACCAGCGTTTTGTAATAAAATCGTTGGTGTGAAATTCTTGTCTTTTTAAAACTTTCGAAGGGTAATATTCGCGGGTTTCTTTCTTTGATTTTTCCACCAAGTTCTCTAGTGAAAAAGATGAGGTGTAATCTTTGGGTGAGCCATAATAAAACACGTGTTTTCCTTCTGGTTTAAATTGAAAATCTATATAGGAAACATTCCAATTGGCGCTGTCCAGAATGAAGTAATGATTAATCCCCTTTTTACTGCTCTTGTCTACAAATTTAAGCAGTTTTTCATCGGATTCTTCTAAAACTAATCTTTGATATTGTTGCAATTCTTGAATAGTATTTAAGAAAGAAGCCATACTTTTCTGTCGGTATTTTACATTACTGGAAACCGCTGGAGCAGAATATCCTAATGAATCAGTTGTTGATTGATAACTAAAAATGTGCTGTGCCAATTGAATTCCGTCAATAAACTCCACCATCGTCACTTTTATAACGCTTCCTTTTTGGTCAAAATTAATCTCAATTGTTCTGTTGGGCATTGTGTCGGTGATGCTGATAATGCTGTCTGTAAAATTGAAATTGGTAAAACCTATCCTTATGTTTTCAATATTATTTGAATCAATTAAAGCCTTAGAAAACCAAGTGGGGAAACTCATGTTTTTCCATCCATCCTTATTCATTACGCTCCAATTAACCAATTGCGAAGTAAGCGGTGGGTCTACCTGTACTTTCTCCAAAATCACCTCCTCTTCACTACATGAAAAGAGTAATGCAAGGGAAAAAATCAAAAGATATTTTGCATAAAGTTTCATGAAGTAAAGGTCATATTTTTATCAGGAATATGCACATTATGATAGCCATTTTCTTTTAAGTGTTTTTTAAAATGTTCGGCCACCTCTTCTTCGCCATGCACCAAAAACAAGCGTTTCACTTTTCCTGAATTATTTCCTTCAAGGTAACGAAGCATTTCGCTGTAATCGGCATGGGCACTTAAAGATTTAATGTATTTTATTTCGGCATTTACTTTTCTTTCGTCTCCATAAATAGTAACTATTTTATCACCTCGTTGTAATCTTCCCGCCAAGGAACTTGGTTCTGCATATCCTACAAAAAGAATAGTGTTTTTGGCTTTCTCGATACCATGATAAATATGGTGTTTTACTCTTCCAGCATCAGCCATTCCTGAAGCAGAAATTATAATACAAGGCTCGTCTAAATCATTTATTCTGCGCGAGTATTTCTGTTCTTTTACGTAAATCAATTTTTTAAAACCAAAAGGATCATGGCGCGTTCCCTTCTTAAAACGTGAAACTTCACGGTTTAAAAGGTGAGAATATCGGCGCATGATATCTGTAGCATCAATGGCCAACGGACTATCAACAAAGATTTTCACATCAGGCAGTAGGCCATGCAAATCTAGTTTATTCAAAGCAAAAACCAATTCTTGTGTTCTTCCCAAACTAAAAGCAGGAATGATTAGTTTTCCTTTCTTTTCTCCTAAAGTATGCAAAACGGCATTCAATAATTCTTGTTCTGCATCTATGGTATGGTCGTGCAAACGGTCGCCATAAGTGGATTCACAAATCACATAATCTGCCTGTGGTGGTCGCTCCGGATTTCGCATTAAAGTAGCGTCATATCTTCCAATATCTGCAGTGTAAAGTAATGTATGTTTTTCGCTGATTTCGTCGATGTCTAAATAAATCGCAGCACTTCCTAAAATATGTCCGTTGGGAATAAAAGTCGCTTTAATTCCATTTGTTATTGCTGTTTTCTCATTTTCCTTCACAATTACGAATTGATTTAGTGCTTGCTCCACATCTAAAAATCCATATAGTGGTTCATAAGCTGCATCGCCTTCTCTTTGGTGTCGTTTATTTGAATAATTAACATCAGCTTCTTGAATATAAGCGCTATCCCGCAACATAATTTCACACAAAGCATGTGTGGCCTCGGTGCAAAAAATTGGTCCTGTAAATCCATCTTTCACAAACTTAGGAATGAGTCCAGAGTGATCGATATGTGCATGAGAAAGTAAAATAGCGGAAACAGAAAGTGGATCTGCGAAATCTTCGGAATTTAAAGCATGTGTATCCTTCCCCATTCCTTGATACATTCCGCAATCCAACAAGATTTTTGTATTGTCCCACAACTGAACAATATGTCTACTTCCTGTAACTGTTTTGGCCGCTCCCGCAAATGTTATTTTCATTTGTTTTGTTGTTTAGTAGTTTTCTCTAAAGTAATACAAATGGATAAGTAAAGGAAGAATAATAAAGGAATAAAAAAAGTGCAGCTCTCTCAAACCACACTTCCTTCAAATTAAAACTACAATTACTTCATCGCTTCAGCACTTCTTTTCAATTTCGCTGCACGCCATAAATCATAATAACTTTTGGTTTCTATGATGATTACGCCGCCTGTTGTGTCTCCATATTTTGCAGGAATGGCACTTGAGTATATTGTAATTGCTCCGATTGCTGAACTGGGAACAGATTTTACTTCATTCATTTTCACTCCATCAATGTAAGAAACAAGGTTATTCCCTCTAGATCCGCGAATCATCATTTGTCCGTTATCATCGACTTTTATGTCGGAATTTCGGCTCATAATTAGGGCTTTTATATCGTTTTTAACCGCACTTTGAGCGATATCTAGACTGTTAATTCTTTCTTGTCCGAAATCAATACTGATTAAAGGTTCTGTATAAGAAATCACATCAATTCCTTCCAATTCTTTTACTTCCTCGTAGAAGTTTATTCGACCTAAATCTTCTGTTCCATCTGCCATTACCTTTGCCAGAACAGTTCTTGGAATAGAATCAGAAAGATAGTTTACATTTAAAACATACATTCCTGTGGGAATTGAGCTGATTAGAAATCTTCCGTTTTCATCTGTATCTGCACCAAATTTTGTAGCACCTCTTTCCACCCAAACTTTAGCAAACATGGCTGGTTTCTCTGTATCTGGATCTTCAAAAATTTGACCTCTTATATCTCCTACTGCTCCTTGAGCCATTGCAAAATTCACAAAGAAAATTGCTGCGATTAATTTAATTATTGTTTTCATCATTTCTATGTATTGGTTCAGTGTTGAGATGCGGGAAGAAATGATATTCCATAAATTATTTTACTAAATCATAAAATCACATTTTCTTTTATTCACTAATAATTACTACCTTGTATTTTGTGTTTTTATATTTAAATTATCAATGTGTTTGCTTTTTAAGTAATTAGATTTAAAAACAATAATGGAGTCTTCATAAATAGAACCCTCAAACTTTAAAAATGACAAACTCAAATACTAAAATTATATTCCCACGTATCACATTTTTCTTAACAGCGATAGTTCTAAGTTATATCGTATTTGCTAGCACGTCCTACAGTTTTTCACAAATTGAAATCCATCAAGAAAGCTACATAAAAACAGATACTTTGGATAAGGATTTTTCGACAAGCAATCCAAACCTACCCAAAAACGCTGTTCAAGAATTTAAACTTACCCGTTCCAATCAAGAATAAATTGTTCCTGACTGTGTTACAAAGGTGAAGGTATACATGTGGGGTGCTGGCGGTGCTGGAGGAGATGTTTCTAACCAAAATGCAAAAACACATGGTGGGGGTGGTGGTTTTGTAGAGGGTGAACTTGATGTTACTCCCGGAGAAAAACTATTAATCATTGTTGGTGAAGGTGGAAAGTACGGAAATTCTAATCAAAATCTTGTAATTTATGGAGGTGGTGGATTAGGTGGTTACCAAGGTGGATACACTGGAACTGGTGGCGGAAGGTCTGAAATTAGAAGAGGAAATACGGTTATTGCAACTGCTGGTGCAGGTGGTGGCGGTGGAGAATCTAGGGGGAATTCAGGTCAGGACAGTTTAAAACTAGGTGGTGTTGGCGGCGCTGGTGGAGGAATTAAAGGAAGACATGGATCTCGTGGTCAAGGCTACTTAACCAAACCTGTCACACAGGGAGGAAAAGGAGGAACCCAAAACACAGGTGGTGCTGGAGGTATAGGAAACAATCCTAACAACAGTCAACACCATGGTTTTCCTGGAGCACAATTTCAAGGAGGATTAGGAAGTAATGGATCTAATATTGAAGGTGGCGGAGGTGGCGGAGGCTACTTTGGCGGCGGAGGTGGTGCTGGTAAAAGTCATACTTTCAGTCTTGGTGCTGGAGGCGGTGGTGGTGGATCTTCTTATATTGGAGGATTAACCAACGCATCAACTATTGCTGGTGGAGATGGTGATTTACCTGGTAATTCCCAACAAAAAGCAGCACAGGAAAATCATCAATACAACCAAAAGAACTACGGTAGAGGAGGTGATGTTAGCTCAGATGGACAAAACGGATTCATTGTGATCAAAGTCATAGAAAAAGAATATCCAAGTGGAAATATTACAACTGCAGATTTTACTGCTTGTCATGGTTCTACAGTAGAGGTTTCGGGAAATGTAGATGTTGATGGACCATGGACTCTAACTTTGAGCGATAATTCTGTTATTAATGGAAATGGCCCAGGAACATGGTCAAAGAATGTTTCTCCAAGTTCAACAGAAGTGTTTAGTATTTTTGAGTTAACTAATAATGTTACAGGTTCTTGCCCATCCGCACTTTCTGGTTCAACAAAAGTTACTTTACCAGCAACGAATAATGAGATAGCCGATAATGGAAAGTTTGCTGAATGCTATGTAAAAGGAAACAATTACATTCATTTCTATCACTCTTCGGGCAGTTTAATAGGTTCAATAAATCCAGAAGGACAAGATTTGGGCTTAGTGAAAATGATTATGTATGAAGAACCAGCACCTTTGTTTGTTCCAGCTTGTGTGTCTCCTAATCCTACTTGGGGAAATACTGTAATGAACAGACATTGGGTAGTTGTTGAATCAAATCCATCTCAAAACAATGTGAATGTACGTTTACCTTTTTATGATGTGGATTTTAATAAACTTACGGATGAAGCAAATAACAATTTAAACACGAATGACGATATTACAAATGTTTCTGATGTTAGATTAAGTAAATATAACGGATTAAACGAAAATGATGATGCTGCAGACAATTGTGGAAACGGTACAACAGTGGTTTATACTCAAACCTCAAATGGTGATATTACTTTATCAAATTCATTTGTAAAAGAGGTCAATAACGGGAAGTATGTTCAATTTACCATTCCTGGTTTTTCAGAATTGTGGCTACATGGTTCCACTGACTCTCCTTTACCTGTGGAGTTAATAAACTTTTCTGCAAGCTGTGAGGAGCAAGTAGAAATCAATTGGACGACAGCATCAGAAAGTAATTCAGATCAGTTTATAGTTGAAAAAAGTAGGGATGGAATTAATTGGAATTTTGTAGAAAGTTTATCCGCTGCTGGAAATTCTGTAAATGAAATAGATTACAAATTAACAGATAGAAATATCTCAAATGGCATTCATTATTATCGTTTAAGACAAATAGATTTTGATGGAAAGGAAGAAGTTTTTGGTCCGATCAGTGTTTCTTGTTCTCCAAAAAGTAACAGTATGATTGTTTATCCGAATCCTACAGAGGGTAAAATAACAGTGAAAATTCAAAGTCAACAAGCGATTTCAAATGCTGAAATTATACTTTTAGATTTCAATGGAAGAATAATCGCAAAACAAGTGTTGGATATTCTTAAAGGTGAAAATGAAGTTTACTTTAATGAAACGGGGTTGAGCAAAGGTGTGTATTTAGTACAATCAATAGGAATCAACGGTGTTACTCCAGTGAAAGTAATTAAAAAGTAGCGATGGAAATTGAACAATAAAAGAAAAAGAATTTTGAACTTTGATTTGTCCTGAAAAAGAGAATTTATAGAAACCTCTTTTTCAGGAAAATTCATTTTAATGCCTATCCGATACTTTACCAGTAAATATATCTAACCCTACCATAATGTGATTCAGCGGTGAACTGACAAGATCCTTCGCAAATTTCCATTTCCAACCAGTTGAAAAAAGAAATTCGCTTCAGGATGACATTAAGCTAGGTTCATATTTCAAGTGAGAGGGGAAAAGCATTTTTATTGAAACACTTTTTTCTTTCAACAATAATTGAACAAGCAATCAAAATAAGCTCAAAAATGGAGAATTCTTATGAGTAAGGTAAAGACTTATTTACCATCCTATTATTCTTCATCTTTCTTCTTTTTCTTCTTCTTTTCCGCTTCTTTCATCGCTTCACCAATTTGATTTGAAGCTGTAAATGAGGCAATCATGTTATTGAGCATGTCACTACCCGCTTGTGGCGAATTCGGCAAAAGAATTAGATTCGTATTTGTTTCTTCACCTATCGATTGTAAAGTGTCGTAGTGTTGCGTTACCACAATCAATGCGGAAGCTTCTTGAGAATTAATCCCTACTTTGTTTAGCACATCAACACTTTCCTCCAGTCCGCGTGCAATTTCTCTTCTTTGATCTGCTATACCTTGTCCTTGCAGTCTTTTACTTTCTGCTTCGGCTCTTGCTTTAGCTACAATCTTAATACGTTCCGCTTCTGCTTCAAATTCGGCAGCTACTTTTTCACGCTCAGAAGCGTTAATTCTGTTCATTGAAATTTTTACTTGCTCGTCTGGATCTATATCGGTAACTAAAGTTTTAATAATATCGTATCCATACTCTTGCATTGCCTCATTCAGTTCTGATTTTACAGCGTTCGCAACATCATCTTTACGCTCAAAAACATCATCTAAAACCATTTTTGGAACTTCAGCACGCACCACATCAAATACATAAGAAGTAATTTGTTGCTGTGGATTTTCGAGTTTGTAAAAAGCATCGTAAACCTTGTCTTTCATTACTTGGAATTGAACAGATACTTTCAAACGAACAAAAACATCGTCCTTTGTTTTGGTTTCAACTATAACATCCAATTGTTGGATTTTAAGGTTTATTCTTCCTGCAACTCTATCCACCAAAGGAATTTTAAGTTGTAATCCGGAGTTTCTAACCGACTGAAACCTACCAAAGCGTTCCATTATGGCGGAAGTTTGCTGTTTTACAAGGAAGAATATGCCGTAAATCAAGAAAATGACAATAGCCAATGTTATAATATTGGAAAGAGGAAATTCATTCATAGTTATTAGTTTTGAAGTAAATTTACAATAAAGATGTTGAAAAACCTATGCGAATAAATCTCTTTGACAACAGAATGACTCAAATAGAATTTCACTGTGTTCTTTTCTATTGAACATTAAAAGCCAGTTTCCAGCTTTGACAAAGAATGACGTCATATAAATATTGAATGAATCTCCATCGACCTCAAAGGGCAACAAGTGTTTGAGTACCTACAATCCTTGCATCGTACTCAACTTATGGTACAATCCTTTTTTGGCAAATAACTCCTCGTGGGTTCCTCGTTCAGCGATTTCTCCTTTGCGTAAAACCAAGATTAAATCCGCATTTTTAATTGTACTTAGGCGGTGTGCAATGACCAATGAAGTTCTGTTTTTCATTAAGTTATTTAAGGCATCTTGAACCAATTTTTCACTTTCGGTATCTAAGGCAGAAGTGGCCTCGTCTAAAATCATAATTGGTGGATTTTTCAATACTGCTCTGGCAATACTTACCCGCTGTTTTTGTCCACCAGAAAGTTTATTCCCCCTTTCACCAATATTGGTATGGTAGCCTTCATCCATGCCTAAGATAAATTCGTGAGCATTGGCAATTTTTGCTGCTTGAATCACTTCTTCCTCTGTTACTCCTTTCATTCCAAAGGCGATGTTGTTGAAAACGGTATCGTTGAAGAGAATGGATTCTTGATTTACAATTCCTATTTGTTCACGCAAATCATTCAGCGAAAACAAATTAATGTTGGTTCCGTCATAAGCGATTTCTCCAGCAGTTACATCATAAAAACGCGGCAATAAATCGGCAATTGTAGATTTTCCACTTCCTGATTCTCCGACCAACGCAACAGTTTTACCTTTTAGTAATTCAAAGTTCAATTCCTTGAGTACTAATTCGGATTGATAAGCAAAAGAAACATTGGTAAAAGAAATACTTTTTTCTAGTGGTTGAATTGCACGAGGACTTTTAGGATCTAAAATCTTTTCATCAGCATTTAAAATTTCCTCTATTCTTTCTTGACTGGCTTTGGCTTTACTCAAGTTTGCACTGTTTTTTGCGATATTTTGGACAGGAACTAAAAGTTGAGAAAAAACAACTATAAACCCGATAAACTCCTCACCTGAAAACCCGTTTCCTGTTCCATCGAGAATCATTGAACCCCCAAACCAAACGATGGAAATCATCACAACTGCACCCAAAAACTCATTTAAAGGAGAGGAAACATCTCGTTTTCGGAAAGCTCTTGTAGTTAATTTCTGGTGATGTAAATTGATGTTTGCGAACTTTTTTACCGACTCTTCTGTTGCATTGAAAGCTTTCACAATTCTAATTCCTCCGAGGTATTCATCTAAGAAAGAAAATAAAACGCCCAATTGCTTCTGACCTTTGCTGGCTGTTCGTTTCAAGCTTTTACCAATTCTAGAAATAATTAACGCTGAAATTGGCAATAAAATAAGCGAGAATAAAGTAAGCGATGGACTCCAATAAACTAAAACACTCAAGGTAATAATTACAGAAAGTGGATCTCTGAAGATTAACTCAAGCACCGCCACAACGGCAATTTCAATTTCATTTACATCGCTATTCATTCTCGACATTAGATCTCCTTTTTTTTCTTCTGTAAAGAAAGAAACAGGCAAATTCATAGATTTTGAAAACATTTTATCGCGATAATCCCTCACCACCGCCATTCTTAGCTGCGATTGATGATAAATGGCCAAATAGCGGAATAAACTTTTGAAGAAGAATGCAATTACCACGGTAACACAAACAAATAGCAATGCATTTTTCGGATCTTCCTGCGCCATTGAAACCATGAAATAATTATAATAATCACTCACATATTCGAAATATGCAGTTACACCACCTCCGCTAAATGAGGGTTTATTCACAATTTCAATATCTTCTGAAGGGAAAATAACCTGTAAAAATGGTACAAAAAGCACCAAAGAAATAAGGTTAAACAAAACGTAAAAAAGGTTGAAAAGAATGGTTGCAATTGCCCTCCATTTATATACAAACGTTGCGTTAAAAATTGTAGATAATTGTTTCATACATGGCAAATATAGGATTATTTCAAGTTTAAATAGTGGACAGAAAAATTTTAATCACAAACGTGGAGACGCAATGCATTGCGTCTCCTATGTTTATCATTTTGCGTCTCTAGGTTTTATCATTGTGCCACTCTAAGTTTTTCCATTTTGCATCTCTTGGTTTTATCATTTCTCGTCTCCACGTTTATCATTGAATGCCTTTACTCAATATCTAAATTATGACTACTTTTGCGGTATGGGTTCAATAAGACAAAATAAGATTGAGAAAGTCATTCAGGAGGAAGTTTCTAAAGTTTTCCAACAGAATGCGCGTGAATTGTGTTTGGGAGCAATGGTAACCGCAACTGTAGTTCGTGTTACCCCTGACTTAAGCATGGCGCGTGTGTATTTGAGTATTTTTGCTGGGCCACCTAAAGAGGAGGTTCTTCAAAACATTCAAATCAATAAAGGAAAAATTCGTGGTGATGTTGGCCGCAGATTAAAAGACATGCGCCATATTCCAGATTTAGAGTTTTTTATTGACGATTCTTTAGATTACGCTGAAAAAATCGATGAATTGTTAAAAAAGTAAGCCATGAACGTTGCTCGATTCATAGCGCGAAGGTATTTTAAATCTAAAAAGTCTCGAAATGTAATCAACCTCATTACTATGATTAGTGTTGTGGGGATTGCTATTTCTACAGCGGCTTTGGTGATTTTACTTTCAGCATTTAATGGAATTGAGCAAATGGTAATTAAGTTATACAGCGATTTTGATCCTTCAATCAGTATTCGTTCTGCTAAAGCAAAAACTTTTAACCAAGGTTTTATAGATTTAGAGAAAATCAAAGCTGTTGAAGGAGTTCAAAATACATCTCGTGCCATAGAAGAAGTCATCATTCTCAAACATGAAGACAAATGGGTTCATGCGCAAATGGTAGGTGTAGACACTAGTTTTTTAACGATGTCTAAAATGAAGAATCACCTTGTAGATGGCGTTCCTGAATTGTATATCAACAATAAGCCTCAAGCCATTTTTGGCGCTTATTTATTGGATAAATTGGGTGGATATATTCCAATGTCAGACCACATTCAAGAGCAAATCACTTTTAATGTTCCCTTACGAGAAGGAAAATTGAGACCCGGTAAAAACCCTTTAAATGTTCGTGTGGTCAGCGTTTCCTCTCGCATGAATTTCAATAGAGAAGTGAATGCAGATAAAGCGGTTATACCTTATGATTTGGCCAATGAATTATTGGAGTACGGAGAAGATATTACTGCACTATATGTAGATGTAAATGATGACTACAATCTGAATTCTGTTAAAAAGAGCATTCAAGAAGTGGTAGGGGAAGATTTTGAAGTTAAAACCAATTTTGAAAAAAATGAATTGATTTTTAAAACCAGTCAATCTGAACGTTTAATCGTTTACTTCATTTTGGTGTTCATTTTCATTTTGGCCTCATTCAATCTAATCGCATCAATCGCCATGCTTTACGTAGAAAAGAAAGCGGATATAAAAACTTTATTTGGACTTGGTGCGACCAAGAATACCGTTTTCAACATCTTCTTTTTTGAAGGATTAATGATTGTGGGAAGAGGAGTAATTTTCGGCTTAGCGCTTGGTTATTTAGTAGTTTTCGCTCAAATCAGCCTCGGACTTATAGCTATGCCTAGCGCACCTGGAGACAATTTCCCAATGCTGGCCACATGGTCTGATGCATTTATGATTATCGCCTCTGTAACTGTTCTGGGGTTAATTGTTTCCTATTTCCCTACTAAAATTTTGATGAGAAGACATGAGTAATGTTTAAGGTTTAATTATTAATGTTTAACGCCCAGTGCAACCCACGTTAAACACTAAACCTTAATAATTAAAATATTGTGTTCGGATAATCAACCAGAATAAATCATAACAGATCCTTTTGTTATCAAAGTTATTTACAAGCAAAGGCATATAGAGTTAAGCGATAATGTTTAAGGTTTAATTATTAATGTTTAACGTCCAGTGCCACCCACGTTACCCCTTAAACATTGAACATTGATAATTAAAACGCCCAGCGCAACCCCATCAATCATTATTTCGTGATTAACTGAACAAACCCCGACTTCTTCACCTCTTCTCCTGTGATTGTTTTAGCATTTATAATGTAAAAGTAGGTTCCATCTAAGATCGAATTCCCATTTTTATCTTTTCCATCCCATTTAAAGTCTGGTTGCTCAAATTCATTGATGACATTTCCCCAACGGTTTACAATGACACACTCTAAGGACTGAATTCCTTCGTGAGAAATTAATTTAAAGAAGTCATTAATTCCATCCGCATTTGGAGTAAACACATTGGGTACTTCAACATCACAAACAGGATTAACTGAAATGAAAATAGAGTCTAAATCAGAAAGACAACCTTCAACATTGGCCTGCACATAAAAATAACTTGATTCAGCAGGCGAAAACGTTTGACTCGCACCAATAGCTCCTCCAGGAAACCAAGTGAATCCTGAATTGGGAAGAGAGGAAGTTGCAAGCACATTTCCTTCATCGCCTAAGCAAATATTTATGCTGTCTGGTAATGAAACTGTTGGCTTTTGGCCCAAAACAAGTTCAATCGAGTCTATTTCTGTTCCACAAATTGGGTGAGTTCCTTCAAGATAAACCCATCCCAAATCTGCGATTGTTGTGTTTAAAACCGAACCCGTTTCATTTCTAGGTAACCATAAAAAATCTGTTCCCGATAAATTAGAAACGCCTTCCAAACTGTTTTGATCTCCCTCACAAAAAACGGTATTTCCTTCAATTTCAATTGCTAATTGTTCAATAACAGTCATTTCAAATTCTGCAGAATCTGAACATCCATTCGGACTAGTTGCGATTACTTCATACACCGTTGTTGTATCGGGTGCAACAGTAATGGTGGGAAGCGCAATATTGTTGTTCGTCCAAATAAAATCACTTTGAGAAATAGAGGAACTCGCTGTAATTATTTCTGCGGTTCCTTCACATATTGTATCGTTGCCCTGGAAAGTGATTACTGGCAAAGGATTAACATTTACGGTAACGGTTTCCGTGTTTGATATACAACCATTTGCATCTTCTCCTACAACACTGTAACTTGATGTTGTTGTTGGAGAAACATTAATTGTTGCACCAACCCCTCCAGGTGTCCATGTATAACTCATGTTTGAGGAAACAGAACTTGCCGTTATATCCACATTTTCGCCCTCACAAATGGTCTGATTTGTACTTACTTGGATTACTGGGTTTGGCGGAATAGTCACCGTCACTTGGTCTGTATAAGTACAAACTGGACGAAAACTAATGTCGTCTAAAGCGAAATCGTTTCCTCCTCCTGAACTATTCAAATTAGTAATACAGATATCAATCGAAGTATTGGCTCCGGAGTTCCAAATCTCAAAAAATTGATTCCATACACAGGCAGTCGTTGAAGTAGAAAAGGAATTTCCCAAACTGACACCGTTAATTGTAAACTGTAGTTGAGCTACATTTGGATCATTCAGCGCATTAGCAATCCATGCACTAAACTGATAATTGGTATTTGGAGCTACGTTTATTGTTTGACACCAAACACTAATACCGGGAGTGCTCGCTCCATTGACCACCATCATGTTACCTACGCCGGTGGTTGTATGGTCTGAACAGAAGCTAAAATTGGTGTGCGCATTACTTGGGGAGGTAGCAATGGCATACGAACCCGCAATAGACAATAAACCGTAAGACCCACCTGGTCCAGGAACATATCCCGTGGTAAAACCAGTACTACCTGCTGAAAAATCTCCATTTACCACCAGTTCTGTTCCTAATTCTGTTCCTGTACATGAGTAAACTCCTGATGTTGAAACAGTGATAGACGACTGCGTTGCACCTGTGCTCCAAGAGTAATTATCTAAACCCGGATTAGCTTGCAGTGTGTAGCTTTGCCCACATAACAATGTCGAATCGTTTCCAATTGAAAAATTGAGATTGCATGGGTTTTGTGAAAAGGCATTCAAGACAAACATCAAAGAAGTAATGATTAAAGCAATTGGTTTCATAATTAAAGTATTAAGTTGTTGTCAAAATTTGAACTAAACCCTCTAAAACATTCCTTAGTTCATAAGGACAGTGAAGGGGTGAGCCAATGAAATAAATTCGCATAGTGCTCTTAAATCAAAATAAAGACGTAAAAATGATGTATAAAGTACATGTAATAAACTCAAATTTATGAAATTACAGCAGAAGTATAGTTTAGACTAGCATTAGAATTAAAACAACTTTAGCTTCATTAATGGATTCTTAACATGGAAAAAACCATTTATATCCATAACCCATTTCAAAAGAAGCCATTGTTCCTCACCATCAAAAAGAAATCTTAGGAACTCAGCGTTATTCAAGCAATAACTATTAAATTTGCGCATTCGAAAAATCATACATTATGTTGGAAATTACAAGGATTAGAGCAGAGAAAGACATCCTAATTGAAGGATTAAAAAAACGTGGCGTTGACTTTAGCGCGCAAATCAACGAGATTACTTCGCTTGACGAGTCATGGCGTACAAAAAAATCTGAATTAGAATCAGTTCAATCCGAAAGTAATAAAATCTCAAAAGAGATTGGAAAACTAATGGGTGCAGGAAAAAAAGAAGAAGCAAATGCAGCAAAAGAACAAACTGCAAAGCTTAAAACGGAAGAGCAAAGCTTGAAAGAAGAAGTTGCTGAATTAGAAGCTAAAATTCAAGAGTTACTTTACGAGGTTCCCAATGTTCCTTTAGAAATAGTTCCTGCAGGAAAGTCAGAAGATGATAATGTCACTGTTGAAGAAGTAGGACAAAAAGTTCAATTTTCTGGAACACCTTTACCACATTGGGAATTGGCCAAGAAATATGATATCATCGATTTTGAATTGGGTGTTAAAGTTACTGGAGCAGGTTTTCCTTTCTACAAAGGAAAAGGTGCGAAGATTCAGCGAGCTTTAATTAATTTCTTCTTAGCAGAAGCAGAAAAAGCAGGATATACAGAGTATATTCCGCCATTGATGGTAAATGAAGCAAGTGGAATTGGAACGGGACAATTGCCAGACAAAGAAGGTCAAATGTACCACGATGCAAAAGACAATTTGTATTTAATTCCTACATCAGAAGTTCCATTGACGAATATTTACCGTGATGTAATTCTTCCAGATGAGAAATTCTCAATCAAAATGACAGGGTACACGCCAAACTTTAGAAGAGAAGCGGGGTCTTATGGTAGTGATGTACGCGGATTAAACCGTTTGCACCAATTTGATAAAGTGGAATTGGTTCGCATAGAACACCCTGATAACTCTCAGAAAGCATTAGACGAAATGGTGAACCACGTAAAAGGTTTATTGGAAAAATTAGGTCTACAATACCGTATTTTACGATTATGCGGAGGAGATTTAGGATTTACCTCTGCTATCACTTACGATTTTGAAGTTTTCTCTGCGGCACAAGAAAAATGGTTAGAAGTGAGTTCTGTTTCATTATTCGAAACATTCCAGGCTAACCGTTTGAAATTGCGTTTCAGAAATGAAAATAAAAAAACGCAATTATGCCATACTTTAAATGGAAGTGCTTTGGCATTACCAAGAATTTTGGCCGCATTATTAGAAAATTACCAAACTCCTGAGGGAATTGAAATTCCTGAAGTATTGGAGAAATATGTGAATTTTAAAGTGATAAAGTAATAAAACTAAATGCTTGTCGGGAACTTTACCAGCAGTTTAATAAATTACAATAGAAAACGGTTTTCTCTTTAATTTGACAAGATCCTTCCATTGTTGAAAATTATGATTTTCAACAATGGAAGGATGACAGTTGTGGGGATTGGTGGGGCAAAGGAGAGGAAAATTTCTTTTTCAATTTGTTGAAAATAGAAATTTGCGAAGGATCTTGTCGGTTCACCGCTTAATCACATCATTGATTAGATGTATTTACTGGTAAAGTATCGGATAAACTAATAAAACTAGTTCAAGAGTAAAGCACCGTTTTATACAACTGTATAGAACGGTGTTTTTGTTATAGGAATTTTCAAAATTTTTCCTCGTCTATACATTTATGTGACAAAAGTAACTGTAAAAACCTCATCCTATGCTTACCTTTGTACCCAATTTGAAACTTAAATATAGAGACATGAGCAATAATAGAAAGGTTATAGATGTACGTTCAGAAATGGAATTCATGGGTGGAAATGTTGCAGGAAGCATCAATATTCCATTACAGGAAGTACCCAATCGTTTAGAAGAATTTAGAGCAATGGACAACCCTATTCTTTGTTGTGCATCAGGTAATAGAAGCGGTCAAGCAGTTCAATTCTTGAAAGCTAATGGCATCGAATGTGAAAACGGCGGTGGCTGGATGGAAGTTAATTATCAAATGGCGCAACAATAATATTTATGGGATTTTTAAGTAGATTATTTGGTGGAGGGCCTAAGGTTGATTTGGCTGAATTAAAAAAGAATGGTGCCTTAATTCTTGATGTACGTAATCCGGGTGAATTTAAAAGCGGACATATCAAGGGAGCCAAAAATATTCCTTTACCTGAATTAAAGAATAAAATAAAAAGCTTAAAGAAAGACCAAGTCATCATCACTTGTTGTATGTCTGGCATGCGCAGTGGAAGCGCTAAAAACATACTGAAAAGTGAAGGATTTGAAGTTTATAATGGTGGCGGATGGTCTAGCTTAAAGAGTAAAATATAGTAGTAGTGTGCTATCATGAGTAATAGTTTTTTAGTTTTAAAAGTCATTCCTTTGGGAATGACTTTTTTGTTTTCGCAGGTTTAATAAATTACCTTTGCACTTAAAAATGTAAGAAATGGAACCATATACTTTGCATATTATAGAAACAATTGCTGTTCTTATTGCTTATTTCACACTTAAGTATATCACCAAAAAAGCTACGAATAGAGCCGCCAGAAAGTTTTCTAAATCACAAACTAGGGTCAAAATTATCAAGAAGATTATTCAATTAATTTTGATTACCATTAGCGCACTCCTATTATTATTCATTTGGGGAGTAGAGCAAACAGAGTTAATGTTCTTTATTTCTTCTTTACTTACCGTATTAGGAATTGCATTTTTTGCACAGTGGTCTATCATTTCAAACATTACCGCTACATTAATTATCTTTTTTAATCACCCTGCAAAAATTGGTGATGAAATAGAAATCTTTGATGTAGACCATCCTGTCACAGGGCGAATAAGCGATGTGGGAATATTTTTTGTAACAGTTAGAAACAAGGATGGTGGATTAATCACCATTCCTAGTAATCTATTTATTCAAAAAATGATTGTAAAGAAAGACAACCAAACTTCTGCTATAACTTCAAAAGTCCTCTAAACCCTCGAGAAACATAGTAGGAGATTGCACTATTGTGATAAATAAAGACTTCATCATATCTATAATCTCCAAAAATAGCACCACCTAAGCTTCTAATTCGATCTGGTGTTTTTAACCAACTCGAAGATTTTGCATCGAATATACCAAGCTCTTGCAGTTGCCTGTATTGAATGTTATCTAAAATTTCAATTCCCATCTCCTCGGCGACATCCACGATATTGTTTTTTGGTCGCGCTTTTGGGTTAGACAGCAGAGCCTGTTTGTCATAGCACAAACTTCTGCGTCCTTTAGGACTTTCTGCCGAACAATCATAAAAAGTATAGGTATCTGTAGTTGAATCATAGTCTACTACATCGGGTTCTCCTCCTGTTTCTTCCATTCTATGAAGAGACCATAATTTTTCTGGCTGTGCCTTTAATTTTTCGAAAACATCCTCCCACTTTAGTGATTCATGTCTATTTACGTTTTCCTCAAACCTTTCTTTAAGTGTTTTCAGTAAAGCGTCGCTTTCGCGTGATGTTAGGGTTTGGCTCATAATTTTTTTAATCTTTGGTGTTAGTTTTAGCATTAATAACATTTAGCAGTATTAATGACACCAAATCTAGTCGTTTTTTTAAATATTTTAACAGTTTTCTGCTAATTTTTTAAGTTCCTCAGTCATTAAAACAAATCCGTTTTTTGTGATTAAATCGAACTTTTTATCGGAAAAAAGAACTAAAATACCGCTAAACCGTTCGCTTTGTACAAAAACTGTTTTTCCATCTCCATTATCGCGTATTTCGAATTGATGTTGTCCATCCAATACCCCTTTAAATAGAAAGTGCCCTAACCAAACAAATTTTGGGGGTTTTTCCAAGAGTAATAATTGTTGGTGTAAAAACCATTCCTTTTCAAGAATTCCAAAACTGGCTTGAATATAATTTTCTAGTTCTGTGATAAATGCTTACTGAAATTACCTATAGTTAAGAATGGTTGATTTTGAATTGCTTATTCTTTAAAATCAACTACTCAAAAAAATTAACTCACTCTTTTATGGAATAATCTTTTAGTCTTAAAATTTCAATTAAATCTGTTGTGTCTTGCGCATTTACTGAATCACGTTTAATCAGACCAATATCTTTAGCAAAATAATCATAATAGCGATGTAAAGAATCGAAGATATGGTACTCATAAACTACAAGTACATTGTCATAAACCGTTGAATTAACTGAAATAATTGTGTCGATATTCGTTGCTTTTCTCCTGTATCGAATATCATTCGACCCTAGGAAAGCATCTTGGTATTCGAAAGTAGCAAATGAAATGGGACAAATTAAAACTGAATCCAAAACCGTTGAGTATATAGGTGAAGTAGCTACACCGCTTGTTCCTAAACCAGCATAAAAGGGCTGAAGCAAAGCATTTCCTTGAATACATCTATTCATATTTTCTAGAATTGGACTACATTCTCCCTCACACTCTTGATAATTTGGGGCAATTTTAATCTCAAATATTTCATTGTTTTCGTCGTAATAACTCCACCAAGAATTGGCATACGCTGGGAAATAATCTCCAGGAATTTCCGGATCAAAACACCTTGTATTTCCCTGCCCTGTATTAGGATAATCCTCTTTTTCGCAACTGAACATTATTGGTGCTAACAATAAAATAATAGAGATTTTGACGTAATTCATCTTTCCAAATTAAAGTTTAAGTACAGATTAAAGGTACTCGATAAACATTAAAATACAATTAGAAGGTACTCATTTTACTAAGAATTTTAATTAAAAACAATACAGTTTTTTACCAAAATCCGTTTCATTTAATCAAAAAACGTCTCTTTTTCTTCAAAAAACTTGAAAAACTTGCAAAATGAATCTATTTATGATAGTTTGTGCCTTCAAAAAATTTTCAAGCACTTATGTCAATAAAAGTTTCCAGAAAAGACAGTACATCAACGTTTCTTGGATTGGTCGTTAACAAAACCGTTTTTTTTGCAACTGTAGCCGTTGTAATTTTTAGCGTAGGTTTTACATTAATCTTCCAAGAACAAGCAGATCATTATTTCGGAATAGCTCAAACCTATGTTTCAGAGCATGGAGGATGGATTTATACTTTATCTGTAAATATGTTCATTGTCTTTTGTCTATACATGGCCTTTGGGAAATACGGTCCAATTAAAATCGGTGGACGAAAAGCAAAGCCAGAATTTAGTTTGTGGGCTTGGTTTGCCATGCTTTTCAGTGCTGGAGTTGGAAATGGGTTGGTTTTATTTAGTATTGCAGATCCAGTTCGTGATTTTCTAAATCCGCCGAGACTCGCAGGAGAAGATCCTGTTTTAGTTGCGCAAGAAGCCATTAATTTTTCATTTCTCCATCACGGAATTCATGGTTGGGCAATTTATTCTGTCGTAGGACTATCATTGGCCTACTTTACCTTCAACAGAAAAATGCCTCTAACGCTGCGTTCTGCTTTTTATCCCATCCTTGGAAACCGAATTTATGGCTGGATGGGAAGTCTAATAGACATAATGGCGGTAATTACAACGCTTTTTGGTTTGGCAACAACTATAGGTTTTGGAGTTGGCCAAATTAACTCCGGATTAACTCATGTTTTTGGTATTCCAAGTTCATTATTTTACCAAATAGTCATAATTATTGCAGTAACATTAGCCGCTACTTTATCCGCATTTACAGGATTAGATAAAGGAGTTCAGTCTTTAAGTAAATTGAACATCCGTGTAGCTTCAGCCATATTCTTATTGGTTTTGATTTTAGGGCCAACAACTTATATTTTGAGTGCCTATATTCAGAATTTAGGAAGCTACTTGGTAAACTTCGTTGACATGGCCACTTGGACAGAATCTCTGCGCGGAACAGATTGGCAAAAAACACGTACAATTATGTATTGGGGATGGTGGATTTCATGGTCTCCTTTTGTGGGAACATTCATCGCCCGAATTTCAAAAGGAAGAACAATCAAACAATTTGTATTGTGCGTTCTTATCTTGCCTTCACTTGTAACTTTCCTATGGTTTAGTGCTTTTGGAGGAATCACAATGCGCGATATTCTAACAGGGGATATGGAAATGATTGCAGCCGTTGGAGACAATATTTCAACTGCTTTGTATGTGTTTTTCGATAAATTTCCATTGGCAATGGTGCTTAAAGTTTTAGGTGTAATTTTAATCAGTAGTTTTATTATTACTTCTGCAGATTCTGGAGCTATTGTTATAGACAGTATTACCTCTGGAGGAAAGGCGAAAACTCCAAAGTATCAGAGAGTCGTTTGGGCTGCCTTAACAGGACTTGTTGCAGCGGTTTTAATGTATGGAGGAGGACTAAATGCTTTGCAAACCGCAGTTACCATATCCGGCCTCCCCTTTGCCATACTGCTGGTTATGATGTGTTTTTCGCTCTTTTCTGGTGTGAAAGAAGATTATGATAAAGCCGAACGGAAAGAACAGCTTATTGAACGAGAAGACTATCGAAAAAACATTTTAGAATTAGTGAATAAAGACAGAGAGAAGAAAAATTTGGCGAAAATAAAACCAAAAGATAAAGACACCTCTAAGCCATTAGGTAATGAAAACACAGACGATAAAAACGCATAAAAGATGGGAAAGAAAGACTTAAAATCGAATTTAAAGATAATGGTAGCATTGGATTTAACCAAAATGGATCCCATTCTTATCAACTATGTAAATTTCCTCTGCACAGTTTGGGGAATGGAGCACATTTACTTTGTGCACAACATCAAACAATACAAACTAGAAAGTCTGCAAGAAAGCTTTTTAGAAGAAGGAATTTCTATTGAAGAGGTGATTGACAAGGAACTACAAAGGTCCATCGAACAATATTACACCGCAGATATTCCCTATACTGTTTTACTCACTTCTGATGATTACACAGAAAGTATTTTGACCCACTTATCGAAAGAATATAAAATCGATATTATGCTCACGGGAAATAAAGATGCGCTACAAGGAACTGGCGCAATGAGTCAAAAGCTGGTGCGAATGATGGATGCAAATGTGTTGTTGGTTCCCGAAAAAACACGTCATGAGCTCAGTAAAGTGCTTATTCCAACAGATTTTAGCGCCGATTCTGCAAACTCTTTTAAAGTTACAAAAACCATAATTGCTTCATCAAAAGGGAAGATTGAGGCCTTACATGTTTATAATATTCCATCATTTTTCTTCCCTTATATCAACACGGAAAAAGCGATAGATAAAACAAGAAATCAATTAAAAGAAAAAGTACAACAATTCAGAAAACGTTATCAAGTTCCTGAGGATATTCCCTTTAAGTATATGGACAGAAAAGATTTGTCGGTTGTTGAAGCCATTGAAAAACATGCAGAAAAGGAAGATTTTGACCTCATCGTAGTTTCAGCAAGAGGAGGAAATAAAATTGCATCCTTGTTTATTGGAAGTGTAACCAATGATTTATTGATTAGAAATAGGAAAATGCCTTTGTTGGTGGTTCGGTAGTAGGGGCGGTTTGCAAACCGCCCGTACCAAACCGCCCAACAAACCGCATCTATTTACTGCTCACCACCTGCAACCCTACAATAGAAATAATCAGTGTCATCAGGAAAAACAAACGCCAGAAACTAACAGGTTCTTTAAAGAGGAGAATTCCCGCTATAACGGTTCCTACCGCTCCAATGGCTCCCCAAACAGCATAGGCTGTTCCCACGGGAATGGCATTTTCTCCACCCATGGCTTTGTAAAGCAAATACATGCTTAAACTCACACAAATAGTGAAAGAAATAAGCCATAACCAAAGCTCCTTTCCAGTGCTTTGTTGCGCTTTTCCAAGGCTAATGGCAAACCCAGTTTCAAACAAGCCTCCGATAATTAGTAAAATCCAATTGATACCCATATTCTAAAAAAATATTCATGAATTAAAAAAACACATAGTTAAACCAATGAAAATGTACAAATTAAACAAAGAAGGAAACTATTTAATACAATACAAAAATAAGGGGTAAAATAATGAATAAATTTATTCATTATTTTACCCCTTATTGCTCCAAAAACACTACAAAATGGAGACTTTTTTCATTCAGCTAAGAAAGTTTATTTCCTGCTTTATTTTTCTAATGGACTTGCGATTATTTCTAATTCAGCGATTACTTCAATTTCAAACTTCACACCTTCTCCATTTGAAACTGATTCACCTGAGAATCCTGTTTCTAATTTTTTGTTTTCTTTTAATACATCCGCAATGCTGCTTAACTTGTCTAGGTCTGTAATCTCAAAAACGGTACCTTCATTAAAAGCTTCACTTACAACGAAAGCATCTTTTCTTAATGGAGTATTCGCTGCTGTAAACTCTATATCAACAGTTGCATCTTCATTTCCTGAAAAACTAACTATTTGGTAAGTCAATTTATTAATTTTCACTTCCTTTAGCTTATCTAGATAATCCTTAGTGTCTTCATTTTCTAGACTTAAAAGTACTTTATGGTCGATGGTCTGTTGACCTTCATCAATATTTGCAACAATTATTTCTTTGATGGTTGTGTTGAAATCAACATCCAAAAGGTCTTTTTCACAAGATGTGAATGTTAAACTTAAAAGAATTCCGATAAAAATTGATAATGTGGTTTTCATAATTTTTTTGTTATTTGATTTATTATTAGTTTATGTGGGGAGTCGTCTAAATCTACTCACTGTTTATTACTTCTTAACCCTGCAAATATCTGCTATTGAATATAAAAGACTTCTCCTTCCATCGGTAAATATAATACATAACTATTGAATAGTAAAGCACTTAGAAGGTTTTTTTGAAAAATATTTCGGGTTACGTCGTGTTGACTGAATAAGATTGCCGCAGAAGTTTTGTGGGGTGGGTGTTCTCCCTTATGCTTGCATTCTTTCTCACTCATGCTTGCGATCTTTCTCGCGCTGGGTTGCTCTGGGGTTTTCTCCCGCAGACTTCGCAGATTGACGCAGAAGTTTTCTGGGGTGGGTGTTCTCCCTCGTTCTTGCGCTCTGGGTTTTCTTAGGTTGGAAATTTATTTCTGGGATTGAGTTTAAGTATATTTTTTCAAAACAAGTTACATAATTAGGATTGTAGCTTTTTAGTTATTAATTTAGTTTAGGATTGGTTATCCATTGTATGCATGACAAAATATAATTTTCAAAACGGCTTATTTTAAATAGTGGTTGGTCGGAAACAGACGAATTTTATAAAATAGATTATTTTTGATGAGAGTTGAATTTATTTTTATGAGGTGATGCCTTAGCATCAGGCGATTAAAAATGAAGGGAACTATCGCAAAAAGAAATATTTTTAATTTTGATGTGTTTCCGTCCAGACACTAAATAGTGTATGCGGATTATAATCCTGAACTCACTAAATGTAATTACTTAAATCTAACATTATGAAAAACTTAAACATAAAAATTTTTTGGATAGCCTTTTGCTCCCTATTCATTTCAGGAGAGCTGTTAGGACAAAAAAACTACACGCTTTATGGACTTCAAAACACAGCTCAGGCGCATTATTTAAATCCATCATTTAAGCCTTCTGCAAAAGTTTCTGTGAGTATTCCAGGCTTGTCCATGCACAGTTTTGGAGCTTCAAATAGTGGTTTTAATTTGGGTGACTTATTGACGGAAAAATCGAAAGAAGATTCTTTAAAAATAGATCCCGAAAATGCACTTCTGAAAATGAAAGATAAGAATATACTGACTTTCGAAAGCTACAATGAAATATTTGCTTTTGGAATAAGGCAAAAGAAAAATTATTTCAGCTTTGCTGTAACTAATCGCTTTAATTCGAGTCTCATTTATACAAAAGATATGTTTACCCTAATCGCAGAAGGAAACCGGCAATCTCTTTTAGGCAAACGGGCAAGTTTTGATGAAACAGGAATCAACCTTAATTCTTATGTAGAATACGCCTTGGGTTTTAATAGAGAAATCAATGATAAACTCGATGTGGGTACGAGAATAAAATTTCTTTCTGGAATAGCAAATGTAAATACCCGTAAAAGCAATTTCGGAATACATACAGAAGAAAATACTTTCGATTTAACTTTTGACGGCTCCGCGATTATCAATACTTCTGGAGTCAAACCGTTCTACGATTCTTTGGCATCCGAAGATTATCAACCCTATGAAAATGCCTATAATTTTAAAAACTTTGGTTTAGCTTTAGATTTAGGGGTTAATTATCAACTAACAGATAAAATAAAAATCTCTGCAAGTTTACTCGATTTAGGATTTATTACTTGGAAAACAGAGAATGCAACCTATGAAGTCGAAGAGTTTAATTATCGTTTTGAAGGAATATATTTTAATCAGCTTTTTACAGATTCAGCAGGAGCCGTATTTGAGCAACTTCAAGATACAATTAATGATGTGTTCGTACAGAAAGAAAGTAACGCAGCTTATAACACAGGATTGGCCACTCGATTTTATTTAGGAGGATCCTATGCAGTGACTAAGAACTTTAAGATTGGAGCAACACTTTACAACGAAATTATAAAATCTAATTATCGTGCTGCAGCAATTGTTTCTGGAAGCGTACAATTAAAACAATGGTTAAGCGCCACGGTTAATTACTCCCAATATGCAAGATCGTTGGGGAGTATTGGAGCTGGTGTTTCTTTGCGAGGTGGTCCGGTTCAGTTCTTTCTTTCTTCAGACAATATTCTTGGATTCATCGATCCAGAAAGCACAAAAAATGTCCATTTTAATTTCGGTATAAATTTATTATTTGGAAATCCAGATAAAGAATAATATCCAACCGAAAAAAGTTAAACTTTAAGCATGACAAACAATAAATTTAGAAATTGTTCTGCTTATTAACACCCTGAACTATTGGAATCCCATTTTCTAAAAAAAGGTAAAACTTTAGAAAACGAAGCTTTTTTCGCCTAAAAAACACGATATTATGCCTATTGTTAAATATTTCACACCAAAATCATAAAAATAGAGAGATGAAAATTAAAAAAGTACTTGTTGCCAATCGAGGTGAAATCGCCATTCGAATTTTTCGATCTTGCACAGAAATCGGCTTGAGAACCGTTGGAATTTACACTTTTGAAGACCGTTATTCTTTGCACCGATATAAAGCTGATGAAGCTTATCAGATTGGTGAAGATGATGACCCAATCAAACCTTACCTTGACATTGATAAAATTATTCAAGTCGCTGTCGAAAACAACATTGATGCTATTCACCCTGGATATGGTTTTTTATCTGAAAACGCGGCCTTCGCACAGGCTTGTAAAGACAACGGAATAAAATTTATTGGTCCCGATGTTTCAGTTTTGAAATCATTAGGAGATAAAGTGATGGCCAAAAAAGTAGCCATTGAAAACAATATTCCAATTATTGAAAGCAATAAAAATGAATTATCTACAGTAGAAATAGCCATTGAAGAAGCCGAAAAAATTGGTTATCCTGTAATGCTAAAAGCGGCTTCTGGTGGTGGAGGACGTGGAATGCGCGTTATTAAAAACAGAGATGAATTAAAGCAAGCTTATCCTGATTCGAAAAGAGAAGCGAAAACAGCCTTTGGAGACGATACCGTTTTTATTGAAAAATATGTTCAGAATCCAAAGCATATTGAAGTTCAATTACTAGGTGATGAACACGGAAATTTAGTTCACATGTATGAGCGCGATTGCTCTGTACAACGCCGATATCAAAAAGTAATTGAAATAGCGCCTTCTATTCATTTACAGGAGGAAGTTAAACAGAAACTCTATCAATATGCCCTAGACATAGGTAAAGCGGTAAATTACAGCAATGCTGGAACCGTAGAATT
Source organism: Brumimicrobium oceani (assembly GCF_003143775.1). Taxonomy (GTDB): domain Bacteria; phylum Bacteroidota; class Bacteroidia; order Flavobacteriales_D; family Crocinitomicaceae; genus Brumimicrobium; species Brumimicrobium oceani. The sequence continues at coordinate 78,106 of NZ_QFRJ01000010.1, forward strand.
TCTAGTAGATGAAGACCAAAGTATTTACTTTATTGAGGTAAATCCCCGTATTCAGGTAGAGCATACGGTAACGGAGGTGGTCACCGGAATTGATATTGTAAAATCCCAAATATTCATTGCAGGTGGTTATAAATTGGGAGATGAACAAATCAAAATTTATAGTCAAGAGTCTATCTCTACAAACGGTTTTGCGGTTCAATGTAGAATTACAACCGAAGATCCAAAAAACGATTTTAAACCAGATTACGGAACAATCACAACTTACAGAAGCGGAAGTGGTTTCGGAATTAGACTGGATGCAGGAAGTGTTTATCAAGGGGTAACCATTTCTCCGTTTTTTGATTCTATGTTAACGAAAATCACTGCCAACAGTAGAACCTTGGATGGTGCTTGTCGTAAAATGAGAAGAGCTTTAGCCGAATTTAGAGTGCGAGGTGTAAAAACCAATATGGCATTCTTAGATAATATTCTAAATGATCCAACCTTCCGCGAAGGAAAAGTAACAGTAAATTATATTGCGAATACACCAGAGCTTTTCAACATTAGAGAGCCAAGAAACAGAGCTACCAAGCTGTTAAATTTTCTTGGAGATGTGATTGTGAATGGTAATCAAGATGTAAAAATCATCGACCCAAATAAGAAACTAATTAAACCACATATTCCTAAATTTGATTCAACAGCTGCGTATCCAAAAGGAACAAAAGATTTATTGACAGAATTAGGTCCAGAAGAATTTTCAAAATGGTTGAGTAATGAAAAGAAAATTCATTACACAGATACCACAATGCGCGATGCGCACCAAAGTTTGTTGGCGACCAGGATGCGAACTTACGATTTAGAAAAAGTAGCGAAAGGTTTTGCGATGAATCACCCAGAAGTTTTCAGTATGGAAGTGTGGGGAGGCGCTACATTCGACGTTTGTATGCGTTTCTTGAAAGAAAACCCTTGGGAACGTTTGCGTATTTTAAGAAAAGCAATGCCAAATATTTTGTTCCAAATGTTATTGCGTGGTTCAAATGGTGTAGGTTATACCGCTTATCCAGATAATTTAATCGAGAGATTCGTTAAAGAAGCTTGGGAAAATGGAGTCGATATTTTCAGAATTTTCGATTCTCAAAACTGGATGAAATCTATTGGTCCAGCCATCGAACACGTTCGTAAAAATACACAAGGATTAGCCGAAGGAGCGATGTGTTATACAGGCGATATTTTGAATCCTGATGAGACCAAATACACCTTAAAATATTATTTAGAATTAGCCAAAGAAATTGAAAACGCTGGAGCACACATTTTAGCGATTAAAGACATGGCGGGATTGTTGAAACCTTATGCAGCCACAGAGTTAATTACGGCACTAAAGTCAGAAATTAAAATTCCAATTCATTTGCATACGCACGATACTTCCTCTATTCAGTCTGCCACTTACATTAAAGCAGTTGAGGCTGGTGTTGATGTTGTAGACGTTGCTTTGGGTGGATTAAGCGGTTTGACATCTCAACCTAATTTCAATTCTGTAGCGGAAGCAATGCGTTTCCAAGAACGTGAAAATAAAATGGACATTCAGAAATTAAATGAATATTCTACTTATTGGTCAGATGTTAGAGATTACTATTATCCATTCGAATCTGGATTAAAATCTGGAACTGGAGAAGTATTTACTCACGAAATTCCGGGTGGACAATATTCAAATTTATTGCCACAAGCAGAGTCTTTAGGATTGAGAGACCGATTCTCTGAAATTACGGCAATGTACACCGATGTAAACAAACTTTTCGGAAACATTGTTAAAGTAACACCAAGTTCTAAAGTGGTGGGAGACATGGCGCAATACCTCGTGAGCAATAACTTAACGATTAAAGATTTCATGGAAAAAGGAGAGACACTTTCTTTCCCAGAATCGGTAATTAGCTTCTTCCGTGGAGACTTAGGTCAGCCAGTTGGAGGATTCCCAAAGGACATTCAAAAGATTATTCTAAGAGATGAAAAGCCCTACACTGATCGTCCAAATGCGCATTTAAAGCCTATAGATTTTGATAAAGAATTTGCAGAATTCAAGAAGGAATTCGACGATGGAATGGACCGTGAACTAGAAATTACTGATTTCTTGTCTTATAAACTCTATCCAAAAGTATTTACTGATTTGTATGATCACTATGTGAAATTTGGAAAAGTGATGCAAATTCCAACCAAGAATTTCTTCTACGGAATTAAACCTGGTGAGGAAATAATCATTGAATTAGACAAAGGAAAAACGCTGTTAATTGAGTTAATTTCTGTAACAGAAGCCAATGATGATGGAGAAAAAACAGTATTCTTTAAAATCAACGGACAAACAAGAAGTACTGATATTAAAGACAATAACATTGCGGTAGAAAAAATTGTTCATCAAAAAGTCGATAAAAACAATGTCAATGAAGTGGGCGCTCCACTTCAAGGTTCTTTGTCTTCCATTTTAGTAAAAGAAGGAGATAAAGTGGAGAAAAACCAAGGTTTATTTGTGATTGAAGCCATGAAAATGGGAACAACAATTTGCGCAAATACGGATGGAAAAATCAAGAAAATTTACCTGAAAGAGGGGACTATGGTGCATGCCGATGATTTGGTAGTGGAAATGGAATGATGTCAGTGGTTTTGGTAGGGGCGGTTTTGTAAGGGCGGTTTGCAAACCGCCCCTACAAAACCACCCCTACCATGCCGCCCAAACTCTATTTTCCACTTTTCTCTCCATAAAACGCATCCAATGCATTGTACAATCCTGGGTGTTCTACCCTTAATCGTTCTGGATTTTCAAAAAAGAACTCGCTCACAACGGCAAGGAATTCAGCACGATTGGCCGCCCCATAATCTCTAATTGTAGAAGTTCCAAAATCAATTTCATTCATTTTAATGTTGATGATGTGGAGCCAAGGCATTAAGTCAACGTCGTTCATGGAGTTTCCTAAAACCCCATCAATTTTTCCATCTTGTTTATCAAGAATATGGATGAATTCATGTATCACAACATTTTTATTATCTGAATTATCATGAAAGCCTTCAAGCACAGATTTTCGAGACAACATAACTATTCCTTCCATGGCTCCCCAACCTACCAATCCATGCGCCATTCTTGTTGAATCTGGTATCTGAAATTTATCTGGATACAGCTGAACTTCTTTAAGATTGGCATAGTTCCACCTCGAAAAACGAAAAACAGGAATTACGGCTCCCGCTGCAATCAGTATTTTATCTTCATGCGATACTTCAGTATTTATTCCTCGGATGTTAACATTCAAAAGAAAAACGTGTACTTTTCTTTCAAACTCCGTTTTCTCCTCTCTTGAAAGTCGGTTATAAAAGCTAACACGGTCCTGAAGAATGCTTCTCCATAAGCTTGGAAATGGTTTTTTCGATGAGTTCTTGTTTAATGGCTTTATTGAGTTGTGGAAACCTTGTTTGGCTTCCTTCAATTTTCTGTATCCAAGCAGTGCTCCTAGTACAACTCCCGCTATTAGGTAAATAGTGATATTATTCATGCATTTAAAGTTAACATTACACCAGAGAATATGAGTTGATAAATCTATAAAACTTCAGTTCAATAATTCTGAAAAAGAAATAAAATAGCGAGTGAAAAACATAAAGCAAACACCAATTACGCTCATTTTAACTATTTTCGTCAGGACTTAAGTTGTAATTTTCAAAACTAATCCATTGCTTAAATCACTTATATTCTGAAAACACTAATATTAATCTCGGTAGAATGATGTCTTACTTGTTAGTTTTCTTTTTTGCATTCTTAGTTGTGTTCATTCGGATATTTGATAACATTACAAATGACAGGGCGTGGGACCATAATTTAGTAAAGAATGAACATGAGACGAAGGAAATACCTCCGCATGATCCTTTATTAGAAGCATACATAAGTCTTGGAGCACTTATGGTTCGCAGAGATAGGTCTTCTTATAGAGAGAAAATACTTTATTTAAACAATTATTTTTCTAAGCACTTTCCCCATTCTCATTATGATTTTGGACGTTCGTTCACAGAAAGTTTAAAAAATCCTATTCGTTTGCGCGTAATTTCGAAATGGTTGCGAAGAAAATTACCAAGGCGAGAACAACGCTTGCAAATCATGTATTTTTTGGCTGAGTTATCAAATGTTGACGGTGCTATGAACAAACACGAAATAGCATTATTAAAAGAAATAAACCAACTTTTAAAACTCTCAGAAGAGGATTTTGATAGCATTATAGCGATGTATACGCAGCAACAAAAAAGAACAAAATCATCAGAAAATTCCAATTCTAGAATCGCTGCGATAGCACTTGCATTCCGTGTGATGGGACTTTCTGAAAATGCTTCGCAAGCCGAGGTTAAAAAAGCTTATCGTCGTCTAGTAAAACTGCATCATCCAGATGTTTTTGCCACCCAAGGAATAGAACATCAGGAAATTGCTCAGAAAAGATTTATTGAAATTCAAAAAGCATACGAAATTTTAGAAACGACGTGGAAATAGTGTTTTGATTCTTCTCTTTCTTACCTCTACAACTTGATGCTTTAATTTTTATCTTTACCCTCTATGAAAATAGACAAATTCGTTATCGCCATTATCATCAGCATTATTGTGGCGTATTTCTTGCCTCAACTGGGTGCGTCTAATAGTCCAATTCCTTTAGACACCATTGCAAGTCTAGGAATATCACTCATCTTCTTTTTTTATGGACTAAAACTCTCCACAGAAGCCATTAAAAGTGGTCTAAAAAACTGGAAACTCCATGTTGTGGTGCAAGCCAGTACTTTCATTCTATTTCCGCTGATAGTCGTAGCTTTCTATCCTTTGGTGAAAGACACAAATCAGGAAACTTTATGGCTTTCCTTGCTGTTTTTGGCTGCTTTGCCCTCCACAGTTTCTTCATCCGTTGTGATGGTTTCTTTGGCCAAAGGAAATATTCCAGCAGCTATTTTTAATGCCAGTATTTCGGGAATTATAGGAATTGTTATTACTCCATTATGGATGACTTCTTTCATTCAACAAACAGATATTGCTTATGATTTCTCTGCTATTTATTTGCAATTGGGAACAGAAATCTTGCTGCCACTTATTTTTGGATTATTGTTGCGTAAATACCTTGGAACATTCGCCCAAAAGCACAAACGTACTCTGAATTTATTCGATAAAAGTGTAATTCTGCTCATCATTTACAAAAGCTTCGTTCATTCCTTCGAAGAAAGGGTTTTCAGCAGTCTAAGCATCTTTGATTTATTGGTAATGCTATTTTTGGTAATCGCACTTTTCTTCCTTGTATTTTTCATAACTGGTTGGATAGGAAAACGTTTACATTTCAGCCGAGAAGACAGCATTACCGCTCAGTTTTGTGGAACGAAAAAATCTTTGGTACATGGAACAGTTTTTTCTGAAGCGCTGTTTGGTCAAACTAGTATTATGGGGCTAATGCTATTACCATTAATGCTTTTTCATGCTATTCAGATTTTGATTATCAGTGTATTGGCTACAAAAATGGGGGAAATTGAAACCTTGAGAGAAATCGAGGAAGTGCATAAATAATCTTATATTTATCATCTTTTCATCAATCATTTTAAAATATGAGAACTCTTTTTTTGTTTGGGTTATTAATAACAATCACTTCTTTTCAAATTCAAGCGCAAAAGTGGATTACTTTAGATGAGGAATTATATTCAATTGAATATCCTGAAAGTTGGGAGCTCAACACTTCTGGAATAATGGGAACTGAGTTTATTTGTTTTAGTCCACTAACTTCAGAAATTGATAATTTTCGTGAGAATGTCAACTTCATGATACAAGATATATCTGGGTTTAAATTAAACTTAGATCAATATGTTGAAATTTCAGAGTCTCAAGTAAAAACAATCATAACCAATGGCAAAATAATAAAAAGTGAAAGAATTAAAGTTGGAGAAAATGAGTTTCATAAAATTATTTATTTAGGTCAGCAGGGAGTTTTTGATTTACAGTTCGAACAATACTTTTATGTCCTTGAAGACAATGCCTACGTTTTAACATTCACTTTTGAAGTGGACCAATTTGAAGCCTATCGCAAAACAGGAGAAAGAATAATGAATAGTTTTTTATTGAAATCAACATTATAGCGTCCTCCTCACCAATCCCAAAGTTTTTTGCCCTTGATCGCTGTAATAAATCGTCTTGTTTTTACTTTCTAAATCTGGAACGAACTCATTATCTAAATGAATTTTCGCTTTCGTTAAAACTTCCTCAACTGTGATGAGTTTCATACACACATTGTCGCCATTACATGGTGAAATATTGAAATCATGAACGCAAGGACTACAGAAAACTTTCTTGTAAATGACCGTCGTGTATTCGTTTCCACCATATTGATCCGGCGAACAAGGTCCGAATAAACAAACAGTTGGTGTTTTACAAGCGAAGGCAATGTGCATTGGTCCTGTGTCATTTGTGATGACCAAAGTTGCTTTATGAATTAAAGAAATTAGTCCATCAATTGATGTTTTTCCGGCCATGTTTTTCACATTGGGATGAGAAATTCCTTCCAGCGTTTTTTCACTATAAGGTCTTTCATCTTTACTTCCTACAACAAGAATTTCCATCGCGGGATAAAGTTCAACCAAATTCAAAATGAGTTGATTAAATTTCTTAGCTCCCCAACGTCTTTCCAATCTTAAATCAGAAGCATTGGGATTGATAATGATGTAATCCTTTGTTGGAATTTCAAGAAATTCTGGTGTGTTTTCGTGCAATGGAAACAATTCGTTTTTTGTGTGATTTACGCCAAAAAGACGCGAAATTTGCAAATAAACCTCCGAAATTGGAACATTATTATTGAAAAACATCATGTGGGTGTAAATTCCCATGTTGAAAGAACTTGACCTTAAATAGAAACCAATTCTGTTTTTTGAAAAGGTGAAAAGGGTGAATAATGTACTGAAATTGGAATAAATCTCTAAATCAATATAAACATCCGGACGTTTTCTCATCAATTTGAATAGCGAAGAAAACATCGTAGAAAGGAGTTTCAAAATGTTTTTATCATCTAAACAAATGATGGAATCAACATGCGTTATTTTCTCTAAAACGGTCTTGTTGGCTTTGGTAGAAACAAAGGTAATTTCAGCATTAGGAAATTGAGTTCGCAACGCTTCAAGCATAGGAGTTGCTTGAATTATACTTCCCATTCCTTTGAATTTACAAACTACAATGTGCTTAAAATCTTTATCTAAACTATGGTCTATCCTTGTGATTTGCCCAACAATTCGCACCAAAAAATTCATCAAAAACGCAATTGGTTTAATGAGGTAATTATCTATTGCTAATTGATGTTTAGTCTTCAAATCGTGCGTCTTTAAACAAAGTAATCTTTTCTAACTCCTTTAAATTATCATCTTCCAATAAAAAAGAAACTGCATTTCCATTGTGCCAATGATAACTATTTGAAATGCGAATCATGTATTTATTTCCTAATTTTTTATTGATTTCAAACTTAAACATGTCCAGCTTATTTCCCAAAGAATCCTGTAAAATTAAGCTTTTTGTACTTGTTTCGAAATCTTCTGAAAATTCAAACAATAGATAAGCATTTGAAGTCTTTTTAGATGATTTTCTAATTGAAATTGGTTGATTTAATCCGGATTTCCATTCACTTATTTTCTCTAAATCCTCAAATTCATTACGTTGATAAAACTCATGAATAAAATGTGCTGTTTTCTTATAATTATATTCTACCGGAACATTAGAAACAGTGTCTTTTAATGAGTTATAATCCTTTTTAATTTTAAAATCCTTTGCCATCCAAATGCGCTTATTGCTAATAATAGCGTAAGGTTCATAATTTTTATAAATGTATTCTGCCACTAAATAATAGCGCATACTATTCGGAATTCCGTCTGTTTCATCAAACCAAGATTTCGGGTAAGAAGAAAAAACCACCATTGGAACATCTTGTGGATTTACCGATTTTAAGAGCTGTAATTGCGAAAAATCATCTATGCTATTCTGTAAGTTCTGACAAAAATAGCCTGGTACTTTTTTCCCAGAATAATAATACAACATTGGCGTATTCGAAAAGTCTAAAAACGTTTCTTCCTCTGTTAAATTATCATCCACAAAGTTTTTGAAATCTTTGAGTTGCGCATGATAAAACCCGTGATTTGCTTTTGTTCTTCGCAGTTCTGTTTTCGCAGCAATATCAACATTTAACGAAATAAAAGCATTCTTCTTGATTGCTTTATCAAATGTTCCATACGCTGGTTGATAAGGGAAAAACCTAAAAATGAGAAACAAAGAAAAACACGCGACATAAAAGAAAGTTAGTCGGTTTTTTACTACATGGTTTCTGAATAAAAACACCATTAACATGGCTAAAGCAACATAAAATGTGGTGATTATTGCACCATCATTATTTTCTGCATATCCATGTCTTACTATTCCTCTTTGCGCGTTGGCAAGCGAAATCAAGAAGAAAAATAGGGAAGCATGTAAAATCAAAAGATCTGCTTTTTTGATGTTCAATAAGCTTTCTTTTTTCCATAAACGAAAACCAATATAAAGAACAGAAAGCACTGAAATTAAAGGCAAAAAGAAATATGAAATAAAAAACTGATGCGGATAATTATGGGCTATTTCTGTATAACCATGCGCTTGATTTCCACTCACATAATGCAATGCTGTCTTGAAATTTTCCAGAATAGTTTCGCCTCCTCGCAATAAAATAGCTGATAGAAGTAATGCTAAAACAATAGAAACGGTAAACAAAAATCCTTTCAATAAATGTTTCCAATTGACCTTAATTGATTGTGTGATTGCCAAGAAAATAAAATAGAAAAAAGTAGAAACTAAGGCTGCATATCCTGTGTCAATTTTCCAGACGATTAACAAAATAACAGACCCAAATAAATAAAAGTAAAGTTTTGATTTCGATTCTTTTACAATGTTTTGAACAATAAAAAATGGAAGTAAACAGAAAATTAAATCATTGGAAAACACTTCTGTTAAAAACGGAAAAACAAGCACAAATAATAATGAAAAGGCAGGCTTTTTAAACAGTTTATTCAATACGACATAAACTACTAAAAGAAACAAAAGTCGATTGAAAAAGAAGTAAATTTGAAAATCTAAACTGTTGTCATAACCAAAAATAAGTGAGTAAATAATTCCATACCACTGTTCAGAAAACATGTGCGAACTCATGAAATCTACAAAAGGAATTTCGCCAAATTTAAAGACATTCATTAATGCATTTGCCGGATTTCCCAACTCAAACATTTCTGTGTTATGAATGGCGATTGGGAAATAATAAATCAACAAACAATAAGCGATAATTACCGAAGGAGCGAGCACTTTTCTAAAGATAGAAGAAGCATTTTTGAGTGTTTTCTTTTTGAAATAAATGATGCCATAAAAGACAATAGAAAAAACTAAAAATAGCAACAAATAAAGCTTTCTGTATCCCAAAATATCATATCCTTTTTGATATTGAAACATCACCATTTCAATACTTAAAAATGATAAAACAGAAAGAAAAATGATAGGAACAAGAAGGTAATTTATTTGCCGGATACTGAACTTCGTAAAATACTTAAGGAGGGGAAAAAGAGCTGTTAAAAAGAAAACGGATAAAATATAAATCATTAAAAACAGATCTGTTCCCGTGAGATAAAGCACCGCAAAATAACCTAGAAATCCATACGCTAAAATTGAATTACTGAGCACTTCCGCACGGAACAATTTCAAGGACTTTATTTTACTGTTCGCTAATCCATAAATTACGATTTTATAGATTAAAACAAAGAAAATCAAATGAATAAGGACTTCTGTTTTCACCCCAATGACTTGCAATATGAGAATTGAAATTCCAGCACTACTCAATAAAAATAGAACAGATTTTTGAAATTTCCGAATGCCAATTTGCTCAAAAACAAAATGAAAAACAGTCAAATTAATCAACAGTAAAGCAATCAATCTGAAAATTAAACCATAAAATAAATCAATGCGAGATTGAATAGAAACCCCATCAGCAGTCGCCTGGCTTATAATGAGTTTATTCATTTCAACCAATTCAAAATCAGCATTCTGATAAATGACTTGTAAAATCAAAAGACTCACAAAAAGGGCTGTAAAAAACGTAAAGCTTTTAACTTGTAATAGGTATGAAAAAGCGTTTCTCATTGAATCATTTTGATAATAGCTACGGATAATTCTTTTCAAAATTAAGTTTTCGTGCGATAAACTAGGTGGTTTTAGTCTGAAAGATTTAACAATGAATCAATAATAAGCGAAGAATAGAAGAAATATTTCGTAAATTAGAGTAACCACTTGTTTCTGTTTTTAAAATCGGAACATCTAAATCATTTAAAATGCTAACACAACAAGAAGCTGAATACCTAATAAAATTGAATAAAGTCTTAGTCACCCCAAATCAAATTGTGGATCTAAAAAAAGAAAAAATAAGCTTAGATTTATATCGAATGAAGACCTTAATTATAGATTTAGAGTTGATATAAGTTCTAATAAAAAAATAATTTTAAAGACTTCAATACACCATATGGAATGCAATTCTTTTATAGGATTGCTAAGAATAGATTTTAAAGGAGGTCACAAAAATCCCACAATGATAAGCGATAAATTACCCAAGTTTCTGGTCCCTTTTGCGGGAAAATGGATAAAACCAACTGAACCACATATGCACATATATGTTGAGGGATACAAAGCTTTGGTTTGGGCTATTCCATTGATTGAAAGTGATTTTCCTATAAAAGATTTGAAACACCCTTCAGACCTAAGTGATTTAATTCTTAACTTTGGTAAAAAAATAAACTTAATTTCTAAAATTAATATTCAAAGCGCCATAATTTGAACTGGGTAAATACATACGTAAATGATTATTACAATTGGTTAAAGGAAAAAACTTATATCCAAAAAGATATAAATACTGACTGGTTTGTAATAAACACGCCGTTTTTAGGAGCATTTAATGACAGTATTGAAATTTATGCACGAAAAACTAATAATCAATTGATTTTGAGTGATAATGGCGAAACTATGACTAATCTTGAGTTACAAGGTTTATTTATTCAAGGATCAAAGAAACGAAAGGATTTATTGGACACTATTTTATTAAATTATGGTGTTAAAATACAACATGATGAATTAATTTTAGAAAGTAGTCTAGAGAAATTTTCTCAGTCTAAACACAACCTTTTATCTGCTATAATTGAGATTAATGATTTATATGTACTTTCTAAACAAAATGTTAGCACTGTTTTTAAAGAAGATGTAAGACTTTTTTTAGACAAAAAAAATATTATTTATACTCCTGACTTTATTTCAAAAGGACACACAGGATTAGAGTTCAATTTTGATTTCCAAATTGCAAAAATTAAAAGTGAAACCGTCTTAAAATCTTTTAACACAATCAACAAATCAAATTTGTCTTCCTTTTTATTTGCTTGGGATGATATTAAACCTGTGAGAGAGAAAATAACTAAGAAAGAAGTTAAAGCCATTGCAATCATAAATGATTTAGACAAAGAAATTAAAAGTGAATATATTGATGCCCTAAAATCTAAAAATGCTGATATTATTCTCTGGTCAGAGAGAAAATCTAAAAATAGTTTAGAATTAGTTGCCTGAAACAATATCTATACTTCCTTTTATCTTATAAAAGCTTTTACATTTATTAATTACCTTTATGCCTTGATAACGAAACCATCGTTTTAAGAAGATAAAATATGAGTACATTATACGTTGTTCCTACACCCATCGGAAATTTAGAAGACATTACCTTACGTGCGCTTCGTGTGCTGAAAGAAGCTGATTTTATTTTGGCAGAAGACACCCGAACTACAGGACAATTGCTAAAACATTATGAAATTTCAAATCAGTTAATTTCGCATCATATTCACAACGAACACAAGTCTGTTGAACGAATAGTAGATCAAATAAAAGCGTCTAAATCTGCAGCAATTGTCTCTGATGCCGGTACACCTTCAATTTCTGATCCTGGATTTTTACTGGTTAGAGCCTGTATAGAGAACGATATTAATGTAGTGTGTTTACCCGGAGCTTCGGCCATAATTCCTGCAATTGTTGGTTGTGGTTTTCCTTGCGATAGTTTCATTTTTGAGGGTTTTCTTCCACATAAAAAAGGACGACAAACCAAATGGAAAGCGATTGCCGAGGAATCTAGATCTGTAATTTTATATGAATCACCTCATCGTTTGGTAAAAGCTTTGAAGGAAATGATAGAATTTTTAGCTCCAGATAGACAAGTTTGTGTTGCACGAGAAATTTCTAAAATGTATGAAACTTTTCACCGTGGAACAGCGCAAGAATTGCTTACTTATTTTGAAGAAACTCCGCCTAAAGGAGAGATTGTAATCGTAATTAGTGCAAAAACCAAAGCAAATAAAAATGACTAATCTATCTATTCAACTTACTAAATTTGGAACTCCAGAAGAAGCTTTTTCTTTTACTGAACTAGCTATTCCAGAGCCTTTAGCAGATGAAGTTCAAATTGCTGTTGAACGTTTTGGAATTAACTATGCCGACGTAATGGCAAGAGAAGGAAATTATAAAGAAGCTCCTCCTCTACCTTGTGTTTTAGGCTACGAAGTGGTAGGTGAAATCACTAAAGTTGGGAAAAGCGCACCTAAAGAATTACTTGGAAAAAGAGTAGTCGCTTTTACTCGTTTTGGAGGCTATAGTCAGTGCGTGAATACCAAACATTTTGCCGTTGCCGAAATTGGAGATTACGACGGAAATAAAGCTTTGTGTTTGGCCACACAATACGTTACAGCTTACTACATGGCTTTTGTTGCCACTACTGTTCAAGATGGAGATAATGTTTTAATTCATGCCGCTGCAGGTGGCGTAGGTACAGCTTTAATTCAATTATTGCGCGATAAAGAAGTGAAAATTATCGCAAAAATTGGAAATGAAGCTAAAGTCGATTATTTAAAAAAACAAGGTGTAAACTTCATTGTCAATTACAACAAAAGTGATTACGGATTACAGTTAAAGCAAATTCTAAATACAGAGCCTATTCATATTTCTTTTAATCCTTTTGGAGGTTCCACATTCAAAAAAGATTGGAAACTCTTAGGAACTACGGGAACTCTAGTTCTTTTTGGAGGAAGTGAGATGTCGGGTAAAAAATGGGGGATTTTCTCAAAGTTGAATTTCGTGCGAAAAATGGGAATTATAATTCCAATTGGATTAATGATGCAATCCAAAAGTATAATCGGAATAAACATGCTTAAAGTAGCCGATACAAAACCTTTTGTTCTTCAACATTGCTTAAAAGAAGTGGTTCGCATGGCAATGGAAGGAAAGCTTCAGCCTCAGGTTAGCGCTGTTTATAATGCGAAAGAAATAAACAAAGCACACGAATTCTTGTCTTCTGGAAAATCTACAGGAAAAGTAGTTTTAGAATGGTAATTTGAACCTATGAAACCCAGAATCGTCATATTTGCACCATATCCCAGAGGAACTGCTCCTTCTCAACGTTTTCGTTTTGAGCAGTATTTGCCTTTGTTAGAAAAAGAAGGATATGAAATTGTTTACAATAGCTTTTTGGACGATAAAACTTGGAAATTACTTTATATGGAAGGGAATTTCGTAAAGAAAGGACTGGGAATGCTTGGTAGTTTTTTTAAACGTGGACGATCAATTCTTAACTTAAAAAAATCAGATATTCTTTTTGTTCACCGAGAAATGTCGCATGTTGGACCGCCTATTTTTGAATGGTTTGTGGCTAAAGTTTTACGCAAAAAATACATTTACGATTTCGATGATGCCATTTGGTTGCCTAATTACAGTGAAGTCAATGCCAAAGCACATCGCCTAAAAGCCTATTGGAAAGTCAAATATTGCATGAGATGGGCACATCAATTAAGCGTAGGAAATGATTATTTGGCAGATTATGCTAGACCTTTTAATGCGAATATCACTGTTGTTCCAACGACCATAGATTTAAAAAATCACCACAATTTAATTACCAATTACAATCATTCTCCTGTTGTAATTGGTTGGACAGGAACCCAAACCACTTTGCGTTATTTAGAGGATTTGGTGCCTATTTTAGCCGAATTAGAAAAAGAACATAATTTCATTTTCCGTGTGATTTCCAATGAAAAACCGCAGTTCAATCTCAAATCTCTAGATTTTGTTCCATGGAATAAAGAAAGCGAAATAAAAGACTTGGCAACATTCCAAATCGGAGTCATGCCGCTGGTCGAAGATCAATGGTCGAAGGGAAAATGTGGTTTCAAAGCGCTGCAATATATGGCCCTCGGAATTCCAACTATTTTGTCTCCCGTAGGTGTAAACACCAAAATTGTAAAAGCCTCCGTAAACGGTTATCTATGTTCTTCTCCTGAAGAATGGAAAGCCCGTTTGGTTGAATTATTGACAGATCTTGAAAAAAGAAAAGAAATTGGTCAAGCAGGGAGAAAAACTATAGTGGAAGAATATTCTGTGGATAGCAATTTTCGGAAGTATTTGGAGGTTTTGGAGGGGTAGGTTTTATTGGCCCTATGGTTTATTGCTCCAGGTATTCTTAGTTCTAAATATTTAGGAAGTAAATAGAACCCTAAGTACTTTTTCATTTACTACAACTGAAGTTCAACCACCTTTTACTAAAGTAGATATTTTTGTAACGATTGAAGTTATTAGCATCGGTAAAGTTAGTACCAACAGAAGCCATCAGCACAACCTGCGCTAACTGCTGCTTGAGTTTAAATCAATTTTTAATAGGGCGCAAGCTCCCGAGTCATCATAAAAATCTATGGTACCATCCAACTGTTCCGTTAGCCCATCAATAATAGCGATTCCAAATGAATTATCTTCTCTAATTGAATTGATCACCTCTCCGTAACCTACACCATTATCACAGTAAATTAAGCTAAGTATATTTGCTTCTTTTTTAATCTCTATAGATATCTTCATTGCGTCTTGGTCTGCCTTAGCATCGCGTCCGTGTTTCAGCGAGTTGTTAACCAGTTCTGTAATTATTAAACCTATAGGAATTAAAAAATCAATATTTTGTTCATAAACAATTGAATCAATATTGAGCTGTATGTGCTGTCCTAAAATAATTGGATTAATGATTTGCGTAATATAGGTTTTAATTGAAACAATGTTTAAATCATCTGTCTTATAAATAGCCTCATAAGCCATAGCAATAGAATTTATTGCGTCTTCAATTTCGTGTGTTTCAATCTTGCCATTCTTGTCTTTTAGTCTAGATAAACTCAATAATAATTGAAGATTATTTTTAACGCGATGATGTACTTCTTTAAGTAAAATATCACGTTCTTTTAATGCTTTTATTAATTGTTCCTCTATTCTCTTTTCTTCAGTGATGTCAACATGGCAACCTATTACTCGAAGTGGTTCATCATTTTCTCCCCATTCAACTACTTTCCCATTACACCTTACCCAAACAGTACTTCCATTTTTATGGTGATAGCGCAGTGTAACATTAAATGGAAGTTTACCTTTTGATAATATATGTTTTTCTAATTCATTAAACATATCTGGTAAATCCTCTTGATAAGCAATTCTCTTCCAAGCCTCAGGACTATTTTCCATCTCAGACTCCTTGTAACCAAACATTTCCTTAAAACGTGGACTAAGGTATTCCTCGTCCGTAATCATATTCCAGTCCCAAAAACCTGCTAGGGAACTTTCTAAAGCACTTTCACTTAACAACTTAAGATCTTCTATTGAATTATATCTCTCCATTTAATATTTTTAAGACTTAGCAGAAATTAAGTTGGGTATAAAACGAATCAAAACTGTTGAGCTCTTATCAAATAATTTTTAACCTCTCAAATATATCGAATATCAACGCTAAATCAAATGTTTTAAGAAAATTTATATGTAAACATAATAAAAATAAAAAACTGATTTACAATATATAAAGGGTTTAAAATCATAATTAGTTTATAATTGGTCGGCGATAATCGCAGGCTCCCACTCTACTTGGGCCGACATTATCTTACCACTATCATTAATTCTAAATATCTCTAAACCACTGTAATTAATTTCTTTATTATTATAACTTTTTGCCTTCGCATTCCAAAACACTTTTACGCAGTCTTCTTCAATGTTCATATTTTCAATGGTCATGCTAAATTCTGAGAAAAACCGTATTACCCCTTTAAAAAATATAGCCAACTGCTGATGACCATGGTAAGGTCTACTGCCTATTGGATCTTCAATAAAACCATCTTTTGCAAAAAGATTTATCCAATTTTCTTGATTGAAACTACTAATGGCAGCAAAATACGCATCTGTTACTCTAATTATCGTATCTATATCCGAAGTATGTTTTTCTGTCGGAGCTGGAATAGTGTCTTCTTTCTCCAAAATTAATTTACCTGCTATTTTCCCGTATTGATAGTTCGTTTTTAATGTTAAATCATATTTTGCTTGATCTATTTCTTTGAAAATTGGTTGAATAAACTTACCGACCAATGAAACTAAATCATGTCCAATTGAACCAAATGATTCAGATCCAATAATATTTGAAGTCAACACATAATGCTGAAAGAAAAAGTTCTTTAACCCGCGTTCTAGCAGCGTAAAATTATTTATAATAGATAGTAAATCGCCTTCTGTTTTCGGATTTTCTATGATATGAACAAGATTTTTATTCTCTTTTTCTATAAGGATTAAAAACTTTTCAAAGAGCTTTTTTGAAATTTTGAATAACTCATAAGCTTGCATAGACTGACCACCACTTGCTCCTCTAAGCGCAACCCTTAATGGATGATAGTCGGCTAAAACCATAAGGTCTAGCAATAAAATATTGTCAGATAAATAATTAAGAACCTTGAATGTAAGTTTAAATTTCTCTTCTATTTCAGCGCTATCCAGTTCTGCATTATCTAAAGACCTTTCAATTGTTTTTAGTTCGTTTATTCCAATATTAAACCAACATTCGGAAATTTGATGAACCATCATAAAGGTTTCATCCTCGGAATTAAAATATTCCAATTCATTCAATTTGAGCACCTCTACAATATCAGGATATTCAATTATTTTTTCACTATTATGTTTTTTCGCAGGCAATTTAACCAAGAAAAAATAATCTCTTATTTGGTTTATTTGATCATCGAGACCTAATTGTACTTTTTTGGAAACCTCAAAATAAAGCTCCGTAATCCTATCTATTCTTCTTGCATATTTAAGATCAAGGAGTTTTAGGTTTTCAATATTTTTTGAATATCCCTCATTAAAACCTATACTTTCTGAATTGAAATTATAGGCATTCAATAAATTAAATTGTGTTTCAATTCCTTTAAGGATATGTTCTATCTTCTCTATGTTTTTATCTTCTTGGACCCGAAGTAAACTACCCATCAAATACGTTGATATTTCTAAAGAAGCCATTCCACAGCTCAAGAAGTTTTCTGTTTTCTTTAAATTCCCTTTAAAAAAAGAACGCAAATCATCCAAGTAGATATATAAATCGTAAGGTATCTTTTTCATTAAATATTTTGATTAATAGAGCATTAGTGTTTTTTTTTCCCCATAAATATAAAAATTATATAACAGGGAAACTATTTCAGGTGAAATAATAGAAAAACTTATTTTACTTTATAAGAATTGATGAAATCTATGAATAAAACACACCCTTCATCAAAAGGCTAAAACGAAACCATATCAATATAAACTCCAAATAGCATAGGTTTAGATAAGAATAAAATGATATGGGTTTGAAAGAACCAAGCATTGAATCTGACACATTTGCCAATCATTTATATACTGAGAAGGTTTTTAGAAAAAATTTAGATTCACCAGAGTAAATAGTTTTAACTATTTCTGCGACCAGAAAAAATAACTATATCCGATTCCTAAAAATCCACTACTTGAATTTATTTCAAAACATAAACCAATAGAAATTATTTACTTTCTACTCTCGCTCTGTTTACCAATAATCTCGTTAACTAAACGACCAATCAAACCCATCTAATTCTGAAACGCAAGCAATCAATAAATCAATACTGCGTTGAATATCCTCTTTATGCGCCATCTCAATGACTTGATGTAAATGCCTTGTAGGAATAGAAATAGCTCCCGCAATTGATCCCCCCGCAGTCATGCGTTGAATTCCTGCAGTATCTGTTCCACCAGCAGTCAGAATTTCTGGTTGCCATTTTATATTATGTCTATCAGCAGTTCTTTTCATGTATTCTACCATTCGATAATCGGCAATCGTGGAAGCATCCATAATTTTTATTGCCGTTCCCTCACCCAAGGAAGTAATTTTTTCGTGTGCTGCAGCGCCCGGCAAATCATAAGCAATTGTAGTATCTAAACCAAATCCAAAATCAGGATTTATCTTTAAAGCAGCAACATTTGCCCCGCGAATTCCTACTTCTTCTTGAACTGTAAAAACACCATAAATATCAAAAGGAACTTCCTTATCTTTTAGTTTTTTTAAAGTTTCGATCAAAATAAAAACTGCCAAGCGATTGTCTAAAGATTTAGAATTTACACAATCTCCCATTTCAATAAATGAACGTTCTCTGGTGATTGGATCACCAATTTGAATCAACTGCTCTACCTCTTCTTTTGAACGCCCTGTATCAATGAAAAAATCTGTTGTTTTTGGGTTTTTATTGCGCTCTTCAGGTGTCATTACGTGAATTGGCTTTGCTGCCATCACTCCCATCACATCTTCTTTTCCATGAATTAAAACACGTTGAGCTGTCAATGTTTTTGGATCAAATCCTCCTAAAGTATGAAAACGAATAAATCCCTTGTCATCAATATGCGTTACAATGAAACCTATCTCATCCATGTGTGCACCAATCATTACCTTTTTGTCAGATTTCCCCCGTTTTATGGCATAGATGTTCCCCATGTTATCGAGTTCAACCTCATCGACAAGTGGACGAATTTCTTCTAAAATTAAAGTTCTTATTTTTTGTTCGTATCCTGGTGCGCCTGGAGCTTCGCAAATAGCACTTAATAATTCAAGGTTTAAGCTCATGTTTTGATAGGGTTTAAATTGTTTTGTGTTTTTCTATGGAGGAGGAATTCACTATTTATCCGTGGAGTCGCAATGATTTTCGCCTCTTCGTAAATATCATGCAATGCAAAATGTTTTCCGTGGTGACGCAATGCAAATTTTTTCCGTAGAGTCGCAATGCATTGCGACTCTACTAGAAAAATTTTGATTTTTTCTCTTCCCTTACCGTGCGTTTGGGTAATGGATTTTCATTAATTTCTTTTATGAATTTACGCTTTCGATAAACATCAATCGCTAAATAAATTGCACTTCGCATAGATTGTTCATTGGCATCACCTTTTCCAGCAATATCAAAAGCTGTTCCATGGTCTGGTGATGTCCTCACGATTGGTAGTCCGGCGGTAAAGTTTACTCCATCTTCAAACGCTAAGGATTTAAAACCAGTTAATCCTTGGTCATGATACATCGCTAAAACAGCATCAAAGCTGGCATATTGACGACTTCCAAAAAATCCATCAGCTGGATAGGGTCCAAAAGTCACTATTCCTTCTTCCATTGCTTTTTGAATTGCTGGAGTAATTTGTTCAGATTCTTCTGTTCCCATTTCTCCTTTTTCTCCGGCATGAGGGTTTAATCCCAATACAGCTATTCTTGGACGAATGATACCAAAATCCTTCTTTAAACTTTTATTTAATTCTTGAATTTTAGCTAAAATTTTATCCTGTGTTACTTCTTCAATCACCTGTTTTAAAGGGATATGACTGGTAACCAAAGCAACGCGCAATTCGCCAGAAACCATCATCATTAATGCATCTTCTTTACCCGATAAATCTGCTAAATATTCTGTATGTCCAGGAAATTTGAATCCTGCAGAGTGAATAGTTTCTTTGGAAATTGGTGCAGTCACAAGAACATCTATTTTCCCAGCGGCTAAATCCTGTGTTGCTTTTTCTAAAGATAGAAAAGCATATTTACCTCCTATTTCATTTGCTTTTCCTAACTGAATTTCAACCACTTCGTTCCAACAAGAAACTATGTTTACTTTTCTATCTATTGCATCAGCAGCATCAGTTACCCTTTGATAGTTAAATAAATCATCACCTATTGCTTTTTTATGAAAAGACATGGTTTTAGTCGAACCATAAATAATGGGTGTACACTCTGCTAAAATTTCAGTATTCCGAAGTGCTTTAATGATTACTTCTGGTCCAATTCCGTTGATATCTCCAACAGAAATTCCCACACGAATAGGTTTTCTGTTCGATTTTATATTTACATTTTCCTTTGGTCTCTTATTTTGCATACTGTTTATTTTTACACCTTAAAAAGGTGGTGCATACACAAAAATAACAAATGTTCGGAGAATATGATGGATTATGGGGATTGCACAAGAAACTATTACATTCTTCGTGAACGCGGTTTTTTATATCTAGGTTTTTTGAAACCCCATTGGTATTTTTTCTTCGTAAAAGATCTACTTGGTTTCTTGTCCAAATCCTGAACTTTATAAATAAAACCCAAATGAGCATGTCCATAGTTAGACTCACCAGATAAAAAACCAATATTTCCAGAACCTCTAACTTGTATACCAAATCCACCAATCATCATAAGATTAAATCCAGCTCCAAAACTTGCACCTATCATACCTTCATTATCCAGCGCTTCTCTTGAAGTATAACCTACTCCAGCAAAAACAAAAGGATCAAACCACTGTTGGTCCATAACATAACCAAAACTGTATTTAAAGTGCGATTTTATAGAAATAAATTGTCCTGAACGAGTGGTATCTTTGTCGATTGTTTTACCCAATTTATAGGTATTTACAGAAGCAATAAAATCTACGCTCATCCCTTTTAAAAAGTATACATCTAAATTCAATGAAGTAGGTAGCTCTGAAATATTCCAAGATTTATCTGTATTCAAAAGATAGCTTGAACCTAAACCATCATCTATTACTCCGTTCCAATAAACACCAAGCATCCATTTGTAGGGCTTAACCATTCTGAAATTTCGATTTTGAGAAAATGAAACCGCGCTAATGGATAGAAATAAGAGAGCAAAAATTACTTTTTTCATACAAAAATTACAGGTGCTTTAACATAAAAGTCTGCGACCAAATTAATAAAATTATGGCGAATAAACGATTTTTTAAAAATTCATATTTTTAAACTAAACTATCGCTGTAGTCGTAATTGTTGATACTTATTTATCGTATTTCCAGATTCATCTTCCGCTACAATAATGTAAAAGTAAATACCTTCTTTTGCCGGTTGACCAATTTTATTCAAACCTCTCCATCGGAAATCTACATCATTTGTTGTGAAAATAATGTTTTGTTTATTATCCATAATGGTCAATTGGAATTTTCTTATGTGTTTACAATTCACGAAAAACTCATCATTATCTCCATCCCCATTAGGAGTAAAAACGTTAGGTAAGTTACCTATTTCTCCCTGAATTATGGTTTCAATACTTATTCTTTTACTCACTTCTTCATCGTCAGTTTTAACGGTAAGCGTTACATCATAAATTCCTGATTCTGAATAAAAATGATCGGGATTTAAACTTCTATCAATTGTCCCATCTCCAAAATTCCAAACCACGTATGCGTCGTCAGGAATTCCTTCACTTTTAAAAGAAACGTATTGATTTTCTTGATTGGCTATTGAAATTTCAACCTCAGATAATTCTGAAACAAATTGCTCTTTTGACGAATCCAGGACAGGTACAGTAGCCAAAGCCGAATTAGCTAAATTCTCTTTTATTGACTCTTTTTGATCTGCAATTTTTGATGTTTGCGCAAGCCCACTGTTTTCTTGAACGGGTATAGATTCCAAGTGATTATCTTTAACTTTTATTGATTCGTTTAGGTGCTTAGCATTTGAATTTTCACCCCCATCTTCTTTTTCAACAGTTACTACATTATTTAATGTTTTCTTGTTCTCAACTAAGTTGAATTGCTCTTTTAAAGCATCTTTTTTAATCTCTTGGCTAAATTCTATAACTTCTCTTAGTTTCTCTGTTTCTTTTTTAAGTGTGTCTGCTTGTTTCAAATCTGAAACTAATGTTTCTTGTTGGAGAGATTTTTCACCATTGTTTACCACCAAAAATGTTCCTACCACAGCAGCAGTTACAATTGAAACACCTATGACAATTTTACCTACAAAACCTAAAGATGTTACAGCTCCAGATGCAGCTCCCGCACTACCCAGACCAGCTTGTATTCCTTTCCAGAGATTAGGGTTTACCTTTGCTTGGTAATTTCCTAGTTCCTTTTGAAACAATTCTTTTATTTCGTCTTTATCGTTCAATATTATATTTTTTTAAAGTTTTTCGAAGTACGGATTTGGCACGCGAATATTGAGATTTGGAGGTACTTTCAGATATTTTTAAGGTTTCTGCAATCTCTTTATGACTATAACCTTCAATGGCAAACATGTTAAAAACAATACGATAACCATCGGGTAATTGCTGAACTATTTCCATTAACACTTCTGCTTCCAAGCGCCCAATGGCATCACTTTTTTGTACTATCTCGAAACTTGAATCGTCTAACTGTAAATTGTTTTGACTCTTTTTATTTTTCCTTAGCTGATCTAATGCTGTGTTAACAATAATTCGCCTAATCCATCCTTCCAAAGAACCTTTGTGTTCAAATCGATGAAGATTTTTGTATACTTTGATAAATCCGTCTTGGAGAACATCTTCCGCTCTTTCTTTATCTTTAATATAACGCATTGCAACCCCTAACATTAACGGGGAAAAACGATCAAACAACTCGCGTTGCGCTTCACCGTTTCCAGAAACACATTTCTGTACAAGAATTTCATCATCCATTTCGTTACTTCAGATTAAAGACTACAATATTAAACAAAAGGTTGCAACAATATAAAGAAGCTATTACTTTTGGAAAACCGAAATTAAAAAAATGAAACACTACACAATTTTATTGTTGCTCTTTTTTATGTCACTTCTTTTTACAGGAAATGCTATTGAACTAAGGGAAGGCTATTGGGAAGGAGAACTTAAACTAATTGGTAACAAAGTTTTACCTTTTATTTTTTCAGTAAACCAAGATCAAAAAATTACTATAATAAATGCAGAAGAAAGTGTCTTAATGAAAGAATCTATCCTAAAAAATGATAGTCTTCAGTATTATTTCTCAAGTTTTCCGAACTTTTTAATATTTAAAGTTGAGTCTGAAAAACGAATTTCTGGATCGTTTGTTAATCCCGATCGTAAAAATGAATTTGCTAGAATAGATTTTAACGGAAAATACTTTGGGAAGGAACAGCCTAAATTTTGTGGAAATATGAAGAACAAAATAGATGGCAAATGGCAAGTTTTATTTGATCCTGATACAGAACATAATTTTCCTGCAATAGGGATTTTTAATCAAGAAAAAAATAAAGTTACGGGCACCTTTTTAACGGAAACTGGTGATTTCAGATTTTTAAGTGGAAGTTTTAAAAATAATAAACTAATGCTTTCTAGCTTTGATGGTGCCCATGTATTTTTGTTTACCGCAACATTAAAAAATGATACTTTAAGAGGTGAATTTATATCTGGTAGTGGCTACAAAACAAATTGGATTGGATCTAAAAATGAAAATTTTAAATTAGAAAATCCTGATTCCTTAACCTATATGGTAAAAGATAATTTCTCTTTCAATTTTAAAACTGTCGAGGGTGAAGATTATAATTACCCTAATAAAGAATTACAAAATAAAGTGGTAATCGTTCAAATTTTAGGTACTTGGTGTCCAAACTGCCTAGATGAAACAATGTTTTATAAAGACTTGTACGCGGAATATAAAGATCTAGGATTAGAAATTATTGCAGTTGCATACGAAAGACCGGAATCTTTTGAAGATAAAGTAAAAAGAATCAATCGATTTACGCAAAACAAAGAAGTTAATTATCCTATTTTGGTAGGAGGTGATGCCTCAAAAGAAGAATGCTCGAAAGACTTTGATATGCTAAATAATATTAGCTCTTTTCCAACTTCTATTTTTATCAATAAATATGGTGAAGTCGTGAAAATTCACACGGGATTTAATGGCCCGGGAACAGGAAAAATCTATACAGATTACAAACGAAAAACCAAAGAGCTGATTGAACGTTTACTAAAAGAATGAGTGCCCTAAAAGGAAATGTAATTAGTTATCTTGTTTACATCTAACACATTGACCAGAGGTTTGTCTTCGGTCTTGATAGATTAGTGTTTTATTATGCGTTGTTAATAGAATTGAAAAACCATTTAAATTACCAAAAGAATTTATGTCCGTAGAGGTCCACCAACTCCCAGATCCTCCGGGATGAGTTAAGCCAATTCGCACAAAACTCCCCTCTCTATTTCTCAGTCCATTTGGAAGACCTGAAAATCCAGAATAATTAGATGCTCCCTCATTTGGATCGGCCCAGTATCCACTTCCTAAGTTTAAAGTTCCAGTAGATTTCATTTTATTCCCCGCTTCATTAATGGGTTTTATAGTGTCTAAATAACTCTCTAATTCTTCATATTCACTTAAAGTAGGTACATGCCAACCTTCTGGACATATATTTCTACTATCATTAACAGCATGCCAGTTGTATAATTTACTTTTCGTTACTCCATTATTCACATCATTTGCAAAGTAACACCAAGCTCCTTCTGCACTAACAGACCATTCATACTCATCAATAACATGATTTATGGTATCTCCGTTTGAATATCTGCTAGTTTTTAAATCCTCAGCCATCCATAATTCTCCGTTAATTGAAATGGTTTTATAAACATTTCCTTCAACATC
This sequence comes from Brumimicrobium oceani, assembly GCF_003143775.1. Classification (GTDB taxonomy): domain Bacteria; phylum Bacteroidota; class Bacteroidia; order Flavobacteriales_D; family Crocinitomicaceae; genus Brumimicrobium; species Brumimicrobium oceani. Next base: position 102,871 of record NZ_QFRJ01000010.1, read on the forward strand.
TGATACTTCACCATAAACTAAATCCGGATTAAATATAACTGGATCAGCTGTTGGAATACAGAATTCCTCACATTCACTTAATGATCTAAATTTACCATTTTTACTTTCTATACAATTACCATTCATACAGTTATATCGTTCATTTTTATTACATGAAACAAACAATGAAAGGGAGATCATAGAAATTGATAGGAAAAAAATATTTTTCATAATAGTGTTTTTTGGATATTTACTCAATTCATTTTCAAAACGAGAAAAGCAAAAGTACTAGATACATACTTTGAATATTCCTTATTGAAAACCGCTGTTCCTTATACCAAATTAATTTTATTCACCAATTTATCTTTGTAAGACCCTCCAATTGGAATCAATTTTTTATCATTTTCCAATTGAAGATTTGGGTACTCAATGGTCGATATTTTATCTAAACGAACAATGAAAGATCGATGAACACGAATGAAATCTGAATCGCCTAACTTCTTATCTATATCTTTCATTGTAGAGTGAATGGTGTATCTTGTATCAGCAGTATTGATAACTACATAATCTTTTAATGCCTCAACAAAAAAGATATCCTTTGTGTTGAGCTTTACTAATTTCGAGTTTGATTTTACGAAAATAAAATCTTGTGTACTCTTGTTTTCGACAATAGAATAGAGTAAATCACGCTCTTTTTCCACTTCTTTTTCTTTCTGATGCTTGTACAACGCCATTTCAATAGAAGTGTGTAAATCTATTTCTTTAAAAGGCTTAATAATATAACCATAAGGCTCTGTAATTTTCGCCTTTGCCAAGGTTGCTTCATCAGCATAAGCGGTAAGAAAGATAACCGGAATGCCTTGTTCTCTTTTTATTACTTCAGCAGCCTCAATACCATTCATATCTCCTTTGAGCATGATATCCATTAAAACTATATCTGGAAGTTCCTCAGAGGCAAGTCTAATGGCTTTCTCACCAGTTGCTGAAGCGCCAGAAATAATATATCCTAACCTTTTTAAACTGTGCTGAATGTCTTTAGAAACTATCGACTCATCTTCGACGACTAAAACTTTTATTTTTGACATATTATTTCCGATTTATTTAAACAACTTTAAATATACAAATTCTATTTCTTTTTCTCTTCATTTAAACTTACATTATTTCAAATTTAATTTGAATTCTATATCTATAGAAGCCCTTATTTAAAGGGAGTTTAAAGCTTTCTTGTATCCTCAGAAAAGAAGATAGTTTTTTTTTCTTGAAAAATCAAATCCTTGTTTTTTTCTTAAAGAGTATATAATTGAAATAAAGAAAAATTTTTTAAAAACCTCTTTACTATTATTATAGTACTGTTAATACGGTGCATTACTTTTTAGTGTTTTATTTGTTTTCTAAGTTGTAAACATAATACATGGAGTTATACACATTGTAAATTATTTTAATCTATTACTGTATAAGCTTTTATAGACTTGTTAACATTCTTGTTGATTTCATAATTCTGTATAAGTAATTTTCATTTCTGAATTTTATTGACCCATTCTACCTGTTCATAATTAAATGTAAAAACTAATAACTTACTATTGTTTTTGTCATTTGCGTTTTGGTTTGGAATAATATTTTGATAATCCAAGCTAAAGTTATTGAAAGTAATAAACAATCAAAAAACACATTGTTAATATCTATGTCAATAACTCGAATTTTAAAAGTGAGCATATTCAGGGGGTAAAGAATTTAAAAAAAAGTCATTGTTAATAATTAGAGCCTATTGTTAATTACGTAATATTGTAAAAAATTCAATGTTATGACAAAAGCTAAAATTATACCTATTGGAGCAGATCATGCTGGTTTTCAGTTGAAAGAAGCAATTATTAAGCATTTCACAGAACGAGGTTACAAATTTAAGGATTATGGTACATATTCTGAGGATAGTATAGATTATCCAGATTATGGACATCCAGTTGCAATTCATGTGCAAAACAATGAGGATACTTTAGGAATAGTAATATGTGGAAGTGGAAACGGTATTAATATGACTGTTAATAAGCACCAAGGAATAAGAAGTGCATTAACTTGGACAGTGGAATTGGCCGAATTGGCCAGACAACACAATAACGCCAATATTATAGCATTACCTGCCAGATTTGTTTCGGAAGAAGAAGGAATTAAAATGGTAGATAAATTTTTAACTAGCAGTTTTGAAGGAGGAAGACACCAGAAGAGAGTTGATAAGATTGCCTGTGGGTGATATGGTTCGGGTGTTACGTATGGGTGATTTGCAAATCACCCATACAATCACCCCTACAAAGCGTCCCTATACCAATTCTAAATCTACTTGTTTTTTCAACATATCAACACCAATAACCTTTACTTTAACCTGATCACCAAAATTGAAGACTTCATCGTTTCTTCTCCCAACAATTTGAAATTTATCATTATCAAAATAGTAACTACCATTTGGTAATGATTGCATTGTAATCATGCCTTCGCAGTGATTATCGTTCATTTTTACAAACATTCCGAAGTCTGCTAATCCAGATACTGTTCCTTCGAACTCCTCGCCTACTTTATCTTGTAAAAATTTAGCTTGAAAGAATTTATTAGATTCTCTTTCAGATTCAATCGCCTTTCTTTCTTGTGCAGAAATATGCTCAGAAATTTCATTTAGTGTATTGCCGTAGTTTTTCTGTTTATGGTCTAGTTTATCTTGGAGTAAACGGTGAACTACTAAATCTGCATACCTTCTAATGGGCGAGGTGAAATGCGTGTAATAATCAAAGGATAAACCATAATGTCCAATGTTGTTTGTTTGATAATTGGCTTTTGCCATTGATCGAATGGCCATGGTTTGAATCAAACCATATTCAGGTGCATCTTTAATCTTCTCTAATAAACCGTTTATTTTTTGTGCTACGTTATTGACGTTTTCAAATTCTAAATCATAATCAAACTTTTCTATAAAAACAGAGAATGTTTTTAATTTTTCAAGCGATGGTTTATCATGACAACGGTAAATAAATTGATTGTTTGATCCTTTATCTCCAGGTAGTTTTCCTACGAATAAAGCTACTCTTTTATTGGCGAGCAACATGAATTCCTCAATGAGTTTATTGGCATCTTTTGATACTTTTTTAACCACACCATTAGGCATTCCATCTTCATCAAAAACAAAACTCACTTCTTCAGATTCTATAGATAGCGCACCATTTTTCATTCTGTCTTTACGGATGGTTTTAGCAATTTTATCCATGGCCAATATTTCTTCCTTTAAAGTATCGCTTTTGCCTTCTATTACGTCTTGAGCGTCTTCATAAGCAAAACGGTAATCTGAATGAATCACTGTTTTTCCAAACCATTCTTTCAATACATTACCTTTTTCATCGAGTTCAAATATTGCCGAAAAAGCAAATTTATCTTCATTGGGACGAAGAGAACAAGCCATATTAGACAACTGCTCTGGAAGCATTGGGATAACTCTATCTTCTAAATATACTGAGTTACCTCGTTTAAGGGCTTCCGCATCCATGGCGGTGCCAGGTTGCACATATTGGCTCACATCTGCAATATGAACTCCCACTTCTACGTTTCCATTCTCTAAAACTTCATAAGATAAAGCATCATCAAAGTCTTTGGCATCAAAAGGATCAATGGTAAAAGTGAGCTTATCTCTTAAATCCTTTCTGTTTTTTACCTCTTCTTGGTCAAGTTCAATTCCAACTGTTTCAGCTTCTTCAATGACTTCTTGTGGAAAAGTTATTTCAAATTCATTTTTGAATAAAATGGAGTACATCTCTGCATCATTGTTTCCTGGTGAACCAATTACCTTAAGGACTTCTCCATATGGGCTATCAACACCTTTAGGCCATGTGGTCATTCGGGCAATTACCTTCTGACCAGTTTTTGCGCCTTTAAGTTTTTCTAAAGGTATGTAGAGGTCTACATTTATTTTATTGTTGTCCAGTATTAAGAATGCAAATTTTTTCCTTACATCCAAGGTTCCAACGAATTTAACAGCCTTTCGCTTGATTATTTTGGTAATTCTGCCTTCTGTTTTGTGTTTTTTCTGTCGGATTATTTCAACCTCTACTTCATCTCCATGAAATGCTTTATTCATGTTTTCCTGTGAAACATAAATATCACCGTCACGATCTTTGCTTACAATGTAAGCAGCTCCCCTAGATGTAGAATCTACAGTTCCAATAAAATGATTAGTAAAGCTATCGTTGAGAATGAAGTAACCTTTCTGAAATTCATTTAAAAAATTCTCACTTTTTAAATCGTTCAAAATAGACAAAACTAGCTTTCGCATGTTTTTGTCCGTAATTTGTAAAATTGCACTGATTTCTTTGGCGTTGTATTTTTGATCTGGTTGTCTATCGAATATCTTTCGTATGGCGGATTGTAATCCTTTTTTTTTGAGTTTGTATTTTGACATTTATTGTATTTTACTTCAAATATAGTTGAATTTACAGTTTAATGATAACTTAATGCATTATGTAAAAGTTAAGACTTATGGTTAATTAGAATAATTCCATTCTTTAAAGGGGGTTCTATAGTTGTTAATAATTCGTATTTTTGTTTAAAACCTTTTGAAAATGAATAAAAAAATCGAAAAATTATTAAACGATCAAATAGAAAAAGAATATTCTTCTAGTCAACTCTATTTATCTATGGCTTCTTGGTCAGAAAACCAAGGATTTAACGGAACAGCTTCTTTTTTATATGCACATAGTGATGAAGAACGCGAACACATGTTGAAATTGGTAAAATTTATCAATGAGCGCGGTGGAACTGCTGTTATTCCGGCTATTTATAAACCAGATGTAAGTTTTGACTCTATGGAATCTATTTTCCAATCATTACTAGATCATGAAGTTAAAGTCACAGAAAGTATTAACAATATTGTTGATGCATGTTTAAGTGAGAAAGATTATACAACACACAATTTTATCCAATGGTATGTTTCTGAGCAATTAGAGGAGGAAGCTTTAGCACGCAATATTATGGATAAATTAAAATTAATTGGATCTGACAAAGGTGGTTTGTATTTATTTGACAGAGACATGCAAAATTCTAATATTACGGCTGCAACTCCTAACTAATGGAGCGGTAAAAAGTGTTTTTACACTGAATAAATGAATTATAAATTACTTTTTAAATGTTTTTTGCTGTATGTGATTTTTTTGAGTTCTTACTTAACCGTTAGCGCGCAAGATCACATACAGTTCAAAAACTATACTATTACTGAAGGTCTTTCCCAAAGTTCAGTGTCTTGCATCGTGCAAGATCAGTTGGGAGCGTTATGGCTAGGAACGCAAGACGGCATAAACAGGTTTAATGGAAAAAACTTTGAGGTTTTTTCGGGGGACAAAGGGTATGATATTTCAAACGAATATATCAATACAAGTTTCACCGATAGAAACGAAAATATGTGGTTTGGTACTTATAATGGACTTACGAAGTACAATCCACACACAGTTAAATTCTCTTCCTACACTATTGACAATAACGAAAGATTAGACATAAATTCAATTACAGAGGACGCCAAAGGTAATATTTGGATTGGAACAGCGTTTGGACGAATTTTTAATTTCGATACACAAAATAATACATTTAAACTTGTTGATGACCAAACATTTAGTTCTAAAATAATTGATATTCGTTACAAAAGAAATACCCTTATTTTTGTTAGTGAATTTGAAGGGGTTTTATTAACAGATTCGAAGTTTAAGAATAGAAAAGTTATTCAACCAACGGCCAAAAGTCAAAATGATTTTATTATTAATGGATTTATAGAATCTCCCGATCATGAAATAGTGATTGCAACCAGTGAAGGAGTTCTGTATTTGGATGAAAGTTATAGTTTTTTTAAACCCTTGAATAATTTTTTCTCTGCGTTAAAGGACATTAAGGTGGTAGATGCACTCTATCTTTCAAAGGAAAAAGTACTTGTGGCATCAGAAAATTCTGGACTTTTTCAACTCTCAAAAGATGAAAATGATAGTATTAACGTGATCAATTATTCGGCAGATATTTTTCAAAAGGGAGCTATTATTTCTAATAATCTGTCGAGTTTATTTAAAGATAATCAAGGAGTTATATGGATAACTTCCCAAAGAGGATTAAGTAGTTTTAATCCGGAGTTTGTTGGTTTTAAAGGAGTTGGGGTTTCTGTTGATTTAAATAAAGGTTTACCTTCTCAAAATATATGGGGATTTGCTGAGTCTGAAAATCAAAAATATTTGTATATCGCTGCAGATCATGGTGTTTCTGCCTTTGATCGTACAAATCACATTTACTACCATTATTATCGCAGACCAAATAACTACGAAAATCTTACAACACTCACCATAAAAGTACTTTCAGAGTATGAGCTGCTGGTAGGTTGTTTAGATGGACTTTTTATTCTTTCAATAGATAAAAATAATCCTAAAAAGTACAGTTTTACAAAAATTGAACATGGCGAAAATGTTTCCCGGGAATTTGATATGACCTATACACTTCTCGAGTATAAAAATGAAGGTCAGTACTTGTTGGGAACCCGCGCAGGTGTGGCTTTATTGGATTTAAAAGACAAAAGTTTTCGTTATCTTTTTAATACTGAAAAAACAAAGTCTTCTATTGGTGCTGGAGCCTGTCGACTGATCTTTAAAAAGGATGCAAATTATTATGTTGCTCCTTCTTCTGGTGCGTTATATTTAATTAAAGACGAGAATAAACAACTTTCTGCAACAAAAACTCATGAATTTTCGGCATTGAATGAAGTTACTGGAGATTATTTCTCAGACTTTCTTCAATCCAGTGATGATGTTTTTTGGTTCGGTACTATGGGAGATGGTCTGTTTAAATTTGATGCGAAAACAAATAAGATAAGTCAATTCAATAAAATGCAGGGATTGCCCAATAATGTAGTTTATGGAATTGAGGCAATTGAAAGCGATCCTCAATTTATATGGATTTCTACCAACAAGGGAGTGATAGCGTTAAATACCAAATCAGAGGCAGTTTATACCTTTTCTGAGACGGATGGATTAATGAGTAATGAATTAAACTCTGGTGCAAGTTTCGTATCCAAAAATGGAGAAATTTATTTTGGAGGAATTCAAGGATTCAATTATGTAAAGCCGTCGGAAGCTTTTCAGGTGAATAATAATATTAGGGTTTATTTTTCAGGAATTGAACTTGAAAATGAAGCTATTTTTCCAAAAGAAAATGGAATACTAACGCAAAGTATTGCTTTCACAGATCACATTGTTATTCCGTATAAGCAAAGAAGTTTGAAATTACGATTTTTCGCGAATGATTTAAGTAATCCTGAGCGTATAGAGTACAAATATGTGATGTCTGGTGATGATGATGTCGAAGAAGAGCTTGGTGCATCAAACGAACTGCGTTTTACTAGTATTGCGCCGGGAATTTATCAATTGTATATTTATGTAAGAAATACCAATGGAGATTGGACTAAATATCCTGCAAAGTTAACCATTGAGGTTCAGAGACCTTTTTGGATGAAGTGGTGGTTTTATACAATAATTGTAGTTTTTGTTGGATTATTTATACTCTACAGAGTTAGAAAAAGTATAGATAAAGAAAGAAGACAGCAAGTAAGACTTGAAATGAAAATCGCCGAACGCACGCGAGAACTTAGAAAAATGAATGAAAAAGTGCTGCAACAAAAAGGGCGTCTTGTTTTACAAACAGAAGAGTTAGAAAGGGAGAGAGATAAATCTGAGAGATTGCTCAATAACGTACTGCCAAAAGAAACAGCCAGTCAATTGAAGAAAGATGGACGTTCAGCTGCAAGAGACTTTAGTAAGGTTTCGATCATGTTTACCGATTTTGTTGGATTTTCCAAAATTGCGGAAACCATGGATGCTAAAGATTTAGTCTCTATTTTGGATATGCATTTTAGAAAGTTTGATTCTATTATTGATAAGAATGATCTAGAGAAAATTAAGACTATTGGAGATGCCTACATGTGTGCAGGAGGTGTTCCAATTCGTAATAAGACAAACCCAATTAATACAACCTTGGCAGCGGTTCAAATTAAGTACTATATGTTGGACTTTAAAGAGCAACAGATTAGACTTGGAAAACCATATTGGCAGCTAAGAATAGGAATCAATACCGGTGGAGTCTCGGCTGGTGTGATTGGAACGAAACGCTATGCATACGACGTTTGGGGTAATGCAGTAAACAGAGCGCAAAGAATGGAGCAGTTATGTGAGCCTGAGAAAATAGCGGTTACACAAGATACATTTGACGATATTGAGCCTTACTTTGAGTGCAATAAGATAGGGAAAGTAGAAACTAAAAGTGGTGTGGAAATCATGATGTATGAGGTGATTTCAATTAAGCCTGAATTATCTGTAGATGGTTTAGGAATAGAACCAAATAAATCTTTTCATAAGCTAGTCAATCTCCATCATTACAGCAAAATAAATTACTATAAGGCAGAACGTTTTATCTTGGCCAAACTAAAAAAGGATTTAAGTCCTAAGCTGCATTACCATTCTTTTGATCACTCAAAAGATGTCACTCGTCAAGCGGAAAGAATTGCCATAGGTGAAGGGATTACGGACGAAGACTTGTTTTTATTAAAGTCTGCTGCATCTTTTCATGATGCTGGATTTATAGATCAATATGAAAGAAATGAGCCAATTGGTGCAAAAATGGCTGCCGAAATTCTTCCAAGTTTTGGTTATACAGAAGCGCATATTGAAAGAATTAAAGAACTCATTTTCGTGACTCAAGTACCACACAAACCAAAGAATAACCTAGAAGAAATTATTTGTGATGCAGACTTGGACTACCTTGGAAGAGATGATTTTCATGAAATTGCGGACAGATTAAGAAGGGAGTTGAGGGAGCATGGTAAGATAGATAGCGATAGAAAATGGGATGAAATGCAGGTGAGGTTTTTAACTAAACACAGATATTTCACAAGAACGTCTATAGAGACGCGTTTAGATAAGAAAAGAAAAAACCTAGAGGAGATTAAGCAAAAGCTGAAAGAAGATAAATACAGGGATTAAATAGCGTTAAAAGCGGAAGAAAAGATTCTTCTTAATCGCATTTTTCTGCCTTGTTAATTTCTCGGATTTAAGTGTTGCAATAGCTTAGATTAATCAGAGATTTATGGAGTATTCCAGATTGTTTTAATGATCGCTGAAAAAGTGGTTGGATAAAGAAGCTACCAGGGAGTAAATAACTTTGTAGACCGCCTGTCGATCGATGATAAAAAAAGGTTTGTTAATTGAATTTTTGCTATAAAATAGTCAAAAAAAAAGACCGTACATTACGGTCTTTTTATCAAAAAAATTATTCTTTAAGAAAACAGGACACTGCTTCCATAAGGAGTTTCAATAGGATTAACTACCAATGTAGGTATTAATGCATCGTTAGTAATCATGTATTGTTCATAGTTTGATCCAAATGCACCCAAGTAGTTGCTCTTATTCTGATTCATAATAGCAATTAGATCGGCGTCTTTTTCTACAGCCAATCTCACTACTTCCTTATCAAATCCACTACTAGGAGCCAAGGTTGCTGTCATTTCAATGCCTCTTTCTTCAAAAAAGCGTTTAGAGAATAGAATATTTGCAGTGACCTTATTTTTCAAAAATTCGTCTGTTTCATTTGGTGTAATGACATGTACTCTTGACTTGAAGAACTTTGCCATTGATGCTACGATAGCTAATTTTTGTTTCGTCTCTCTGTGTAAATCAAGCGGAACAACAATATCATCATATCCATTTTCACCTACCTTTGTTTGCTGTACAATTACAAAAGGAACGGTGGAGTGAGTAATTACCTTTAACGCGTGTGATCCTGCAATGTGTTGCCAGCCAGAAGCACCGTGAGTTCCCATGAAAATTAGTTCTGCGTGGTGTTCTGCAGCGAAATCTCCAATATCTTCAAAGATTGTTCCTACTCTTACTTTTGGAGTTAATTCAACCCCCTTAGATCCGTGTGAATCTGTAATTGCTTTTAGTCTTGTTTCAGCTTCTGCAATTTCCTTGTTTTTAGAAACAACGTGGAGAACGAAGATTTTTGCGCCAACAACTTTTGCTGTTGTAATTGCATGGTTTAATGCGCAATCTGCTACCTCTGAAAAATCGTGAGGAACGATAAAACTTTTGTTGGACATAATTAGTATCTGGTTTTTTATAGCTTTTAGCAAAAATAAGCAATAGTTTGCTATCTGAGGCATAAATTCACTATTTCAATGGAATTAAATATTCAGATTATTGCTGATTTTTAAATTGTTAATTCAAAAAAAAAGCCCTTAACTTTTTAAGGTTAAGGACTTTCTAGAGGTCCCGAGCAGATTCGAACTGCTGTAGATGGTTTTGCAGACCATTGCCTAAGCCACTCGGCCACAGGACCATTTTTTTAATGGACTGCAAATATACAAATATATTTCATTTTATCTATTGCTTTTGCAAGGAAAATAAAATTTGAATTAATTTTCAATAATTATCGCCACGTCATTAACATCGCCCCCTATTGGAGGGCAATGTTTTATGACTTTAACTTTTGAAGTTATTAATCCTTTAATTTCTGTTTGTAAGCGTTTACTAATTCGGTAACCAACATGCTCAATAAGTTTGGAACGAATGGCCATTTCTTCTCTTACTACTTGGTTTATTTTTACATAATCAACAGTATCAGCTAGTTCATCTGAAGCGAAAGAAGCTGTAAAATCGGTTTTTATGGATACATCAACAGTGTAATGACCGCCAATTTTTTCTTCTTCTACCAAGCAGCCATGAAAAGCATATAGTTTTATTCCGTTTACTTCAATTGTATGTTGCATGATGTTTTAAGCTTTCAATTCTACAATGGTTGGAATGTTTTTGTTCATTCTTTCCAAACATTCTTCTTTACCCAATAATGCCGAAATTTCAAACATGCTTGGACCCATTCCTTTACCTGTCAATACCAACCTGAATAAGGGAAGAACTTTTCCAATTCCCATTTCCTTCGCTTCTAAAAATGCTTTGAATGATTGCTCAATATGCTCTGATTTGAACTCTTTAATGGCGTCTAATTCCTTCGACCAATCGGCCATTAATTCTTCAGCTTCCTCTTTCCATTTTTTCTTTATAGTCTTTTCATCAAATTCCGTCGGGTTTTTAAAAAGATACTGTCCTTCTGTGTATATATCCTCAACAAAAGTGGCGCGTTCTTTCATTAAATGGCATGCTTGTTCAACATACTCATCACAAACTTCTCCGAGCTTAGCGCCCACTTCTTCGCGTAGCATTTTAGCTAGAGAACTTGCAGACTCTGCACGTAAGTATTGTTGTTGAAACCATTTGGTTTTATCAGCATCAAATTTAGCTCCTGCTTTACTAACTCGGTTAAGAGAGAAAGCCTCAACCATTTGCTCCAAAGAAAAAATCTCTTGTGTTGTACCCGGGTTCCATCCTAAAAACGCCAACATATTTATGAATGCGCCAGGTAAATACCCTTGCTCTCTATATCCAGAGTATTTTTCGCCATCTTGAGCCAACCAATCTATTGGGAAAACAGGAAATCCTAAGCGGTCTCCATCTCTTTTAGATAGTTTTCCATTTCCATCAGGCCTTAATAAAAGAGGACAATGCGCAAATTTTGGAGCATTCCATCCAAACGCTTCATATAACAAAACATGCAAAGGAGCAGATGGTAACCATTCTTCACCACGAATTACATGTGATATTTCCATCGTGTGGTCATCCACTATATTTGCCAAATGATAGGTTGGCATTCCATCGCTTTTGTATAAAACTTTATCGTCTAGGTTATTTGTATTTACTACAACCCATCCTCTAATTTCGTCTTCGAATCTCACGTCCTCATTACGCGGCATTTTAAAACGAATTACATAAGGATCGCCATTTTGCAATCTTTTCTGAACTTCATCCTCTGGCAAAGTCAAAGAATTTTGCATCGAAGAGCGGGTAACAGAATTATATTGCCAATTGGGCATTTTCATTTGAATGGCTTGTTTTCGCATTCTGTCTAAATCCTCGGAAGTGTCAAAAGCATAATAGGCATGACCTGATGCTATTAACTCTTCAGCATAAGGTTTATACATTGCCTTTCTTTCCGACTGTTTGTAGGGTCCGAAGTCTCCTCCTATTCCTTGGCCTTCATCCGGAGTAATTCCGCACCATTTTAAAGCTTCAATAATGTACTCCTCTGCACCTTCAACAAAACGGTTTTGATCCGTATCCTCTACTCTAAGAATAAAAGTACCGTTGTTTTTTTTAGCAAATAAATAATTATATAATGCAGTACGAACACCTCCCATGTGAAGAGGTCCTGTTGGAGATGGCGCAAACCTTACGCGAACTGATTTATCTGACATAAATTCTAAATTTTTAGGCAAAGATAGTTGATTCGTTGCGTTTATGACTTCTTCGCAATAAAATATATTCTACTTTTCGTAGTTTTATAGTTATAATTACTTTTTATTTCTTTAAAACTGAATTATATACTGTAAATGGGAACTTTTGATGACTTAATTAGCCAAGTTGACGCCTTCATTCGTAAGTATTACAAAAATCTTATGATCAAAGGATTATTTCTTTTTCTCATAATTTTCTTAGCTACCTTTTTATTGGTTAGTGGCCTCGAATTTATTGGACGGTTCAATTCTTTTATTCGTGCGTTGCTGTTCTTTTCTTTTGTCACTTTAAACGGCTATGTGTTAATTAAATACTTCATTGTTCCTTTATCTAAGCTGTTTTCTTTTGGGAAAAGAATAAGCCGTTATCAAGCTGCTCATATTATTGGAAATTTTTTCCCTACAGTGAATGATAAACTTTTAAATACACTTCAACTAAATGAAACAACAGAAACGAATCCAAAAAATATTGAATTTTTAAAAGCGAGTATTCAACAAAACGCGAAACAACTCAATACTCTGAGTTTTACCTCTGCTATTGATTATTCGGCCAATAAAAAATTCTTGCGTTATTTTCTTCCCATTTTAACAACCGTAGTCTTGATTGGAATTATGGCGCCAAATTTCTTTAGTGATAGCACCCAGCGTTTAATTAAATACAATCAGGTTTTTGAAATTGCTCCAGATTTCACTTTCGAGTTAAAGAATGAAAATTTAATGATTGAGGAGGGGAGTAATTTTAAAGTGGAGGTTCATTTAATTCCTTTGCCAGGTAAAGCACTTCCTGATCGTGTTTATTTGGAATCTGATGACGGGACATTCTTGATGGAAAAAACTGCAAATAACAAAGCAAGTTATACTTTAAATAATTTGAATAGTGATTTACCTTTTAGGTTTAAAGCGGCTAATGCGGTTTCAAAGACGTTTACAATTGATGTCGTAAAGAGAACTTCATTAGGACAGTTAAAGGTAGATATTGATTATCCCAGTTATTTGAAAAGAGCTTCAGAATCTATTGAGAATCCGGGTGATTTAATTGTACCAGAAGGAACGCAACTTACTTGGAATGGGATAACGAAAAACACAAAATCCTTGAAAATCATTTCTACTGATACTACAATGATATGGAAAGAGCAGACAGGTTTTAGATTTCAACAAGAGCTAATGTCGCGCTCGACGGTGTCCTTTATTTTGGAGAATAAAGAACTCGCCGCGTTTGATTCTACTTTTTACAGTATTGATGTTGTCAAAGATGAATATCCAGTCATTAATTTGACAAGTACAAATGATTCTGTTCAAAAGAATAAGATTTATTTTTCAGGTACTGTGAAGGATGATCATGGGTTAACACGGTTAATGTTTAATTACACCATTCTCAAAAAAGAGGGTCAAGAGATAAAAGCGTCTATTCCTGTTCCGGGAATATCAGGAAATCAATCTCCTTTTTCAATGACTTTTAATATTGATGAACTACCAATAGAATTAGAGGACAAGGTGAGTTATTATTTTATTGTGTATGATAATGACGGTGTGCGAGGTCCTAAGTCCACTAAGTCAAGCGTATTTCAACATAGTGCTCCATCGCGAAATGAATTGAATGAGTTGAGAAAAGAGGATAAGGATAAAGCAAAGGAAGATTTAAAGGAGTTGCTAAGGGAGACGCAGGAGTTTAAAGAACAAATGAGTCGACTGAAAAAAGAAATGGCTAATTCAAAGAAGTCTTCTTGGCAGCAACAGAAACAAGTAGAAAATTTACAAAAACAGCAAGAATCTTTAAAAAGCCGTTTAGAACAACTAAAGGATAAGATGAAGTCTTCCTTCGAAGAAAAATCTAAGCTAAGTCCAATGGATGAAAGGCTCGTTGAGAAACAAAAAGAATTAGAAGATTTGCTTGAATCTTTGATTGATGAGGAGTTGAAGAAATTGTTAGATGAACTGGAAGAAATGATGAAGCAAAATGACACTAAAGACCTAATGGAAAAAATGGAGGAAGGTGAAATGTCAGCTGAAGAAATGGATAGACAACTGGACAGAACCATGGAGATGTTAAAGAAAATGGATGTCGAGGAGCGCGTTGAAGATTTACAAAAATCGTTAGAAGAGCTTGCAGGAGAACAAGAGGAATTAAAGAAAGATATTGAGAGCGGAATGAATAAAGAGGATGCCTCCAAAAATCAAGAGGAGTTAAATAAAAAATTTGAAACTCTCAAGGATGATTTAGAGGAAATGCTTGAAAAGAATGAGGAGCTGTCTAGACCTTTTTCTTTGGACGACTTGGAAGAGTCTGCAAAAGATGTGAAAGAAGAGATGGCAGGCGCTAAGGAAGACTTAGAGAAAGAAAAGAACTCTTCGGCTGGCGACAAGCAAAAAAAGGCCAGTGAGAAAATGGAAGAAATGGCTTCTCAAATGGCAGCACAAATGCAGGATAGTCAGCAGCAACAACTAGAGGAGGATTTGGAATCGCTCAGGGCATTATTGGAGAATTTAATGCGTATGAGTTTCGATCAAGAGGAGAATATGGAAGCATTTAAAAATGCGGACAGTTATGATCCAATTTTTGTTGAACTAGGAAAAGATCAGCGTAGAATTATTGATAATCTTAAACCGGTAAAAGATAGTTTACGTGCTTTAGCGGATCGAATTCCTAAGATAGCTTCTTTCATTGAACAGGAACTTGGAGAAACTGAAAAACAATACAAATACATTCCTTCTCACATTGGTGAAAGAGAAAAACGGCAGCTTGGCGTTAAACAGCAGTTCGCTATGACGAGTATCAACAATTTAGCCTTGTTCCTTAACGAAACATTGGAGAGTGCGCAGCAAAGCATGGCACAGATGCAAGGCAATAAAAGTTGTGATAAACCCGGTCAAGGTAAACCTGGAAAAGGAAAACCAGGGCAAGGAAAACCGGGAGATATGGAAAGTATGAAAGAAATGCTTAAAAAGCAATTGGAAGATATGAAAAAGGGTTCAAATCCGGACGGAAATAAGCCAGGTAGTAAACCGGGTGGAATGCTCCCTATGAATTCTCAGCAAGCGGCAAAGATGGCCGCCCAACAAAATGCGATGCAAAAGAAATTAAGGGAACTTCGTGAGCAATTGAATAAGGATGGAAGTGGTGATGGAAATCAACTGAACGACCTGCTGAAAGAATTGGAAGAACAAGAGGAAAAGCTGATCAATAAAGATTGGACAAGTGAATTAATTGAGCGTCAGGAACAGATTTTAACTAGACTTTTAGAGAGTGAAAAAGCCATGCAAGAAAGGGGTTTAGACGACCAAAGAGAAAGTAAATCAGGAAAAGACCAAGAAAATGGTAACCAAATTGAATTCTTGGAGTATAAGAAGCAGAAAGAAAAACAAATTGAATTACTAAGAACACTAGATCCTTCATTCAGTAAATATTATAAAGAGAAAGCGAATGTTTATTTCTTAAATGTTAACTAAGGTTGAATCGACGTTTCATATATATTAATTGATGGAAGCAAGTTATAAAGAAATTGAATCTGTATCCTTTACTTCGGATATTAAAAATGTAAGCATTGCAGAAACACTCGTAGACGGAATTTGCCGTGACAACGATGTTCATGAGGATCATTATGGGAATATTTTGATTGCTGTGACGGAGGCCGTTAATAACGCAATCCAGCATGGAAACTTGGAAGATTTAACTAAAGATGTCACTATATCTGTTAAACAAAATTCTGAGGAATTATGTTTTACGATTAAAGATCATGGAATTGGTTTTGCTTTTGATAATCTACCAGACCCTACAGCTCCAGAAAATATAGAGAAGGAAAGCGGACGCGGTATTTTCTTAATGAAGTCTCTAGCTGATAAAGTCTCTTTCGAAAACAATGGTGCCGAAGTTACACTTACCTTTAATAATTTAAAATGATTGATATTCAAGTTTTAGAAGTTGATGCTCCTAACTTAGATTATGTTGAAGGATGGTTCCAGAAAGTGAGTGAAGAAGAAGGTAAGAATCTCGCAGAGTTATCTATTGTGTTAGGGACGGATGATTGGCTTCTTGATCAAAATATTCAATTTCTTAACCATGATTTTTATACGGATATTATCACATTCGATTATTGTGTTCAGGATATCCTTAGTGGTGATTTATTAATCAGTCTTGAGCGTGTGGAGGAAAATGCAATAGAATATAATGTTTCACGTGAAACAGAATTAAATAGAGTTTTAGTTCATGGATTGCTCCATTTGTGTGGTTATGGAGATAAAACCGCAAAAGAAATTGAGATAATGCGAAAAAAAGAGGACTACTATCTAGCACTGTTGTAATTTTGTTCCACGTGAAACAAGATAGTTATGCTGAAAGAATATGATGTTATCGTTGTAGGTGCTGGTCATGCTGGTTGCGAAGCAGCGAATGCAGCTGGTAAGCTTGGGGCTTCTACCCTAGTTATTACAATGAATATGAATACAATTGCGCAAATGTCCTGCAATCCTGCAATGGGAGGTGTTGCAAAGGGACAAATTTTGCGTGAAATTGATGCCTTGGGCGGGGGGTCTGGAATTATTTCGGACAAAACTGCCATCCAATTCCGAATGTTGAATATGAGTAAAGGTCCTGCAATGTGGTCTCCACGTACGCAGAATGACCGCATGCGTTTTGCTGAGGAATGGAGGTTGATGTTGGAGAGAAATCTTAATGTCGATTTTTGGCAAGATATGGTGGTTGGAATCACAACAAAAGACGGTGTTGTTAAGGGAGTAAAAACCCGAATGGGGATGGAAATTATTGCCAAAACTGTGGTTTTAACCAGCGGAACTTTTATGAATGGAATGATTCATTTAGGTGAAAATAACTACGGAGGTGGTCGAGCTGGTGAAGGAGCTTCTACAGGAATTACAGAAGACTTAATTAAGCTTGGTTTTGAATCAGGCCGAATGAAAACTGGAACCCCGCCAAGGGTGGATGGAAGGTCATTGGATTATTCAAAAATGGAGGTTCAAGGGGGTGACGAATTAACGAGTAAGTTTAGTTTTACAGATGAAACTCAAGCCCTGGTTTCACAAAGACCTTGTCATGTTACTTATACGAATCAAAATACGCACGACATTTTAAAGACAGGATTTGACCGCTCTCCTATGTTTAATGGTGCGATCAAATCTAAAGGACCTAGATATTGTCCTAGCATTGAGGATAAAATTTCTCGCTTTGCAGAACGTGAAAGACATCAACTGTTTGTTGAGCCAGAGGGTTGGGATACCATTGAAATCTACGTAAATGGTTTTAGCACAAGTTTGCCTGAGGAGGTTCAATTGAAAGCTTTAAAAACTGTTCCAGGTTTTGAAAATGTAAAAATGTTTAGACCAGGTTATGCGATTGAATATGATTACTTCCCTCCTACTCAATTAAAGCATACCCTCGAAACTAAATTAGTGTCAGGATTATATTTTGCAGGTCAGATAAACGGTACAACAGGATACGAAGAAGCTGCTTGTCAAGGTCTGATGGCTGGGATTAATGCGGCTAGAAAAGTGCAAGGAAAGGATATATTTACTTTGAATAGATCTGATGCATATATTGCTGTTTTGATTGACGACTTAATTACAAAAGGAACTGAGGAGCCTTATAGAATGTTTACTTCGCGTGCGGAATACAGAATTTTGTTACGTCAG
This sequence comes from Brumimicrobium oceani, assembly GCF_003143775.1. Taxonomy (GTDB): domain Bacteria; phylum Bacteroidota; class Bacteroidia; order Flavobacteriales_D; family Crocinitomicaceae; genus Brumimicrobium; species Brumimicrobium oceani. The sequence continues at coordinate 120,887 of NZ_QFRJ01000010.1, forward strand.
GACAATGCGGACTTAAGACTTTCTCCTATTGCTCATCTTATTGGGATGATTTCTGATGAAAGAATGGATTCTGTAAATCAGAAGATGGAACAGATTAAGATTTTGAAGCGACAATTAACTAAGATAGGTGTTACTCCTGAAGAGGCGAATCCTATGTTGATTGCAATGAAGTCTTCACCAATTAATCAACAAGTAAAGCTTTCACAATTGATCATACGTCCAAATTTAGGAATGAGTCAGATGTTAGAAATCAGTGATCAACTGAAAGAAGTGACTTCCGGTTTAAGAACAGAGGTTTTGGAGCAAGTGGAAATTCAGTTGAAATATGACGGTTATATAAGTCGTGAACAGGATGTTGCCAATAAGCTGAATAGATTGGAGGATGTAGTAATTCCCGAAGGTTTGGATTTTGCTAAGTTGAGTAGTTTAAGTGCTGAGGCGGTAAATAAGCTGTCAGATATTGTTCCTAAAACGATTGGACAAGCTTCTAGAATTAGTGGTATATCTCCGAGCGATATCAACGTTCTTTTGATATATTTGGGGCGTTAGTTTCACGTGAAACAATTTATAAATTAATAGAAAATGAATTCCATTAGAAATTGTCCTGTTTGCAATGAAACATACTTTAAAGATTTTCTTGAGGTAAAAGATCACATGATAACGCAGGAGGAGTTTAAAATAGTTGAATGTGATTCTTGTGGATTTCATTTTACAAACCCTATTCCTTCTCGAGATAAAATCGGGGGATACTACAAGTCTGAAGAGTATATTTCTCATAGCTCAAATAAAAAAGGAGTAATTAATTTCTTGTACAATAGGGTGAGAAATATTACGCTAAAAGAAAAAGTGCAATGGGTGAGCAACGTAACTGAAGGGAAGTGTTTGTTAGATATTGGTTCTGGAACTGGTCACTTTTTAAAAGTTGCAAATGATAATGGTTTCAACGGAATTGGTTTAGAACCTGATGCTGATGCAAGAGATTTCGCACACAAAAACAACCACGTAAGAAGTAGTTCTCAAGAAGAGCTTTATAATATAGAGGAAGGAAGTATTGATGTCGTAACGATGTGGCATGTTTTGGAGCATGTTTATGACTTACGAAAAGATCTAAAACGAATTGAGGAGATTCTGAATAGTAAAGGGAAATTGTTTATCGCTGTTCCCAATATGAATTCTCATGACGCCAGATATTATAAAGGGTTCTGGGCTGCCTATGATGTGCCACGTCACCTCTACCATTTCCAGCAAAACGATATTTCTCGATTACTTTTAGATTTTAATTTCGATCTTAAAAAAGTAATTCCCATGAAATATGATTCTTTCTATGTTTCTATGTTGTCAGAAAAATACAAGAAACGATTTTCACTGTTTGGAGTTTTTCGTGGATTAATTTCAAATATGAAAGCCAAAAAATATGGCTACTCAAGTCAAGTGTATGTTTTTGAAAAAAGAAATTAAAATACGTAGACCTACTATTATGTGAATAATAAGGAAGTACTTTCGATTTTAGATATGCAAAAAACGGACTTAAGTTCGTTTTTTGCATTTTAAGATGGTTTTTAACGCACTTCTACCTTGTTTTGATCTACTGTGTTGGAAATTTAGAGATCTTAAATTTATGACGGGGTGTTTTTTGGTTTTTTTTAGGGCTATTTGCAAATTCATCTTCTAATTCTCCTTTTTTTAGTCTTCGTTACCTTAATCCACTCAAATCAATTTGTACCTTTGATTCGTACAAATGATTCTTCAAAGTTGTAGTTTTTAATTCTAACAAGAGAGTATCAATTTTATCAAACCCAAATTATTTAAATTTTGAATTCAAATCAAATTGAATTAGTTGTAGAAAAGCTAAGAGAGTTTTTAGTAGATAGCGCAGAATTTACGGTCATCGCAAGATCATATAGCTACTACCCTACCCTAATTTCAAATAATGAGAATAAGCTCTTGTTTGAATGCAGTGGATCGCGAATTGAGCCTTACGACATTTTTTTAGATGTTAGGAATTATTACAGCATAAAAACTTCCTGTAATTGTCCTTACAATGGTCCAGGAATCTGCAAACACGAAGTGGCTGCCATTAACAAGTTGATTGATTTGGTAGAAGATGAAGAAGTAGATTTGACAAGAATGATTGAAAAGAAAACTTTCATCTCCCCTACTACTGCTATTCCTCATGAGAATGGAATTATCGATGTGGAAGAACTCAATAAAATGGAATTTGCTGCGCGAACTAACTATTATAGCCCGCTAACTCTAACTTCAATCAATAAAAACAGAATTGAGGGAGTTTATCAAGACTATCGAAATGATTATCAATTATCGATGACCTATGATAGATCTAATGATTTATTAGCCTTAAAGTGTTCTTGTAAAACAGCAACAAATTGTTCTCATAAGATGATTTTTCTAAAGGATTTCTTTAAGAAATTCGGAGCAGATTATTTCACGGTAAACTTCGAAGAACGCTTTAAACAAAGAACTATGGAAAGTTCAGAGTTTGATGGACTTTTAGAATTCGAAGATATTTTTGAAATGGAAATCTCTACAAATGGTGTTAAAGTTAAAGAGAAGGTGAACAACATTGTGGGCTCCAATGACTCTTTATTTGGACTTTTTAATGCTGATAGGAAGGAGTTTTTTCTACCAAAACAATCATTGGAAAAAGGGGTTTATGGAGTGGCCATAGCTTTAGAAAAGTCTAAAAATAGCATAAATGATGTGTTCCCTTTTCTAGGGAAAATGGATAAATCCAACACTAAAGTCAGCACTAAATTTAAGGTGATTTCAGATTATAATTTTTCAGATGCTTTAGCAAAAGTAGATAAAAATCGATACAAAGATTTGATTCTAAATGGAATTCAATTGGCAGAAAGTTTTGGTAAACATCGCTATGCTGACCATAGAATTGATGTGGTAAAAGAACAAATTAAAATATTTTCTGCTATTGTAGAAACTAATCCTGAACAGACTTTATTCCTTCATCAAGGACATAAATCTTTCATTAAAAAACACTGTACAGAATTAACAATTAGTGAAGAGGAGATTATTCCAGTTTTAAAAATAACAGATAAAAAACCCTTCTATCAACTCGATTTTAAAATTAAAATTGACAATCATTTCTACGGCATTTCTTCTGCCAAATTATTAATTGCTCCTTTCGGAGTTGCATTCAATGAATTCTTTTATCCTTTTAAAAATAGTGAAGTTGCTTTCTCAATTTTAAAAGCACTAGAAAAACCACAAATGAATGTTGTTCACAAGGGAATTGATGATCTTATGAACACCGTAATAGCGCCTTTATCTCGTGTTTTTGAGGTTGATTTTTCTGGGGTAAAAGCCGCTAAAATACAAGAGGAGCCTGAATTAGAAAAACATATTTATTTGTCGGATGAAGAGGGACAATATGTTGTTTTACAACCCGTTGTCAAATATGATGAATCCCTGGTTTCTCCTGGAAGTAAAGAAAAATTATGGGAGGATAAAAAGGCTTTAACCTATAAAGAAAGAGACGAAGATTTTGAAGCAGAATTTTTAGCAGAATTTAAAGCGCTTCACCCTCAATTTGAACAGCAATCAAACTATTTTTATTTAACCGTTGAAGAAGCCTTAGAATCCATGTGGTTGATGGAAACCTTGGATAAACTAAAGAAGAAAAAAATAAGAATATTTGGGTTAAATGATTTAAAATCAATTAGATATAACTTAAATAAACCTTCTTTTTCTATCGGCTTAAGCTCTGGTACTGACTGGTTTGACATGGATATAAAGGTAGATTTCGGTGGTCAAACTGCGGACTTAAAACAAATTCAAAAATCCATCATTAAGCAAACGAATTATGTTGAATTGAAAGATGGAACTGTTGGAATATTACCGAAAGAATGGATTGAAAAGTATAAGAAGTATTTCAAACTCGGAAATGTAAAGAAGGACAAGATTGAGATATCTAATTTTCAATTTAACATCATAGATGAACTCTATGAAGAAGAAACAAATACGCCTAAATTTTTACAAGAATTACACGAGAAGAAAAAACGTTTGTTAAATCTCAAAGATTTAAAAGCTATTCCGAAACCAAAAGGAATAAAAGCCACTTTGCGCGATTATCAAAAAGAAGGACTAAACTGGCTGGTTTTTTTACATGAAAATCAATTGGGAGGTTGTTTGGCCGATGATATGGGATTAGGAAAAACGCTTCAAACGATTGCTTTTATGCAATACTTAAAAAATTTACCAAAAAAAGATAGCTCTCCTCTACCCCATTTGGTTGTCGCTCCAACTTCTTTGATGTTTAATTGGCTTGCAGAATTAGAAAAATTCGCTCCGAAACTAAAAGTGTTGAGTTTTATTGGTGCAAATAGAATAGAATCGATTCCTGAAATTCAGAATCATGATGTTGTGCTCACCACTTATGGTTCAATGATAAAAGATATAGAAACACACCGAAAATTTGAATACAATTATGTGATTTTGGATGAAAGTCAAGCCATAAAAAATCCACAATCTCAACGGTTTAAAGCGGTTCGTTTATTGAAATGTAAAAACAGATTGGCGTTAACAGGAACACCAATTGAAAACAATACTTTCGATTTATATAGTCAGTTTAGTTTCTTAAATCCAGGAATATTTGGGAGCATCAAACATTTCAAGTCGACATTTTCAGAGGCTATTGACAAAGATCAAGATGAATACACATCAGAATTATTGGCAAAAATGATTCACCCATTCTTGTTGAGAAGAACAAAAACGCAAGTGGCGAAAGAGCTTCCTTCAAAAACAGAAAGTGTAATTTACTGCGAAATGGGGAAAGCACAAAGGAAAGTGTATGACCATTATAAAGAGTATTTCAGACAAAAATTGCTGGAGCAAATAGAGGAAGAGGGAATCAATAAATCGCAAATGTATATTCTTCAAGGATTAACAAAATTGCGTCAGATTTGTAATTCAACTGCACTTGCCGACAAAGAAAAGGACTACGGAAATGACTCTGCAAAGCTGGATGAATTGGTGCGTCATTTAACCGATAAAGTGAATAATCACAAGATTTTGGTCTTTTCTCAATTTGTGGGAATGTTAAGCCTCGTAAAAGAACGATTACAGCAAGATGGAATTGTTTTCGAGTACTTGGATGGTCAAACACGAAATCGTGAGGAAAAGGTCAATAACTTTCAAAATAACGACGAAATCCGAGTGTTTCTGATCAGCTTAAAGGCTGGAGGAACCGGATTAAACCTCACCGAAGCAGATTATGTGTATTTAATTGACCCTTGGTGGAACCCTGCAGTGGAAAGTCAAGCCATCGACCGTTGTTATCGCATTGGACAAGACAAAAAAGTAATGGCCTACCGCATGATTTGTAAAGACACGATTGAAGAAAAAATTGTGGAATTACAAGACAAAAAGAAAAGCGTTGCGGCGGATGTGATTCGTGTGGATAAAGAAAAGAAATCCTTTGATCAAAATGAGGTGGAAAGGTTGTTTGGGATGTCGTAGGGACGTTTGTTGTAAGGACGGTTTGCAAACCGTCCGTACGACATCCCAAAGCAAAACGCCGATACCACAAGAATAATTATCATTTAAAGAAGATTTAAATTCTGGAATGCTTTCTGTATCTTTAGTTAGGAACTTAATTTAGAATCGAAGATTAGCATTCGTAAAAAATGAAAAAATATATCATAATATCATTGTTCATGGCTCCCTTTGTCCTCTTTTCGCAAAGTGGAAATCCTGTTATTTCTGAAGCTATTGGTAATTGCGACACGATTTCAGTTCAAAAAGACACTTCGAATATTGTAGAATATATTAGTTATAATGAAGCTTCTTTTTCTGGAGGACCTGAAGAAATGAACAAATATATCAGAGAGAGTTTTCAATTTCCGAAATCATCTATAAATGAATCTCAATATGGAAGAGTCTTTGTTGAAATTACAGTTGAAATTGATGGATCAATAAAGAATGCAAAAATTTTAAAAGGAATATCGGAGGAGTTAGATGAAGAGTTATTAAGGGTAGTTAAAAACATGCCTGATTGGATTCCCGCAGAGAATAAGGATGGAAAAGCAAAGTCTATAGTCCGTTTTCCAGTTAATTTTAGACTCCAATAACTTTAAGTTATGAGATTACTTTTTGTTAATTCTCCCTTTCTTTCTATTTTCTCAAGTAGAAGACACTACTATCGTGCTTTACCCTGACATTGAAGCTAAATTTCCAGGAGGACCAACTGAAATGAAGAGATTCATTATTGATAATTTAGAGTACCCAAAAATTGAATTTGAAACTATTCCAGATGGAAGAATATTTATTGAGTTTATTGTCAATCTAGATGGTTCTATTGAGCAGGTAAAAACTAGAGAAGAAGGTGTAAAAGAATTAGATAATGCATATATCGAGGTAATAAAAAACATGCCGAATTGGATTCCTGCAGAAGTTAATGGTGTCAAGGTTAGATCTAGAGGCATTCTTCCATTTCGAATTTGTTTTCAATAATATGAATATTTTTTTTGGATTTTCGTAGTGGAGATTTGCTGTAAGAATGGTTTGCAAACCATCCGTATTTCATCCAAAGGAAATCGCCTAAGGGGATATCAAATAATCCAAATATTTATCCAAATATGTCCCCAAATAATAAGGTAAATTCATCAAAACGAATGGCTTCCCATCTATTGTTTCATGGTTTTCAATACTAAATTCACCAGCGTACATTCTCACAGCATAAGGGTGCGGCGCTTTGTCGATAAATTGATGTAAAGAACGCAGTTTTCCAATTTTCCCTGATTTTATTTCTATCGGAATAATCAACCCATTAAAGGAATAAACCAAATCAACTTCGGATTGTGCGCCTTGTTTTTGTCTCACCCAAAAATTCGGTTTTTTGTATTTGTATTCTTGAACTGAAATGAGTTCTTGTGTAATTAAATGAGGGAGAATAGCGCCTTTATAGCTTGTGCTTAAATCTTTTATTGACAACAATTGTGGATGAATTCCCAAAGCATGATTTAAAAGGCCAGTATCTAAAAATTGCATTCTTGGACTCTTCTTAAAATCTTCTAGAATCGGATATTCAACAGAAGTACACGGATAAATTAACTGAATTACTTTTGCATCATCTAAAGCCCGAAAGCTCTCTCCTACTTCTCTCGATTTATAATTGCTCCCTCCAAAACCGTGAAATGTGATTCTTTGGTCAACATATCTTGGTGCGGTTTGCATAATGTGCTTAATGACCTTCTGTGACGTGTCATTTTGAGCATATTTTGGTACATCATCAACATAGCTTGACCAAATTCCTTCATAAATTTTCGGAAGCTTGGGAATATTGTCTTTTTGAAGTGAAGTTTTCACTATTTCAGGCATTCCACCATATAAAGCATACTTATGAAACCAATTTTTAGCTACGTTATGCGCAGCTTTATCAATAGGAATAATGTCTAATCTTTCCAATAAAGCTTCCATTCCATTAGCGTTTAAAAACTCAGGAAAATTCAAAGGGAATATGTAGAGATATTCAATTCTCCCAACGGGAAAAGATTTCACTTTGCTTAAACTATGTTCTAATAAGGAACCGGCAGCAATAACATGTAAATTTGGGATTTCTTCATAAAAATAACGCAGCAATGCAATGGCTTTAGGAACTTCTTGAATTTCATCAATAAAAAGTAAAGTTTCACGTGAATCAATTCCACTCATTTTCCGCTCTAAAAGCAAAGCATTTAAAAGCGTGTTTACATCCGAATATTGTTCAAAATAATCTGCATCTTGTTGTTTTTCTAAATTCAACGAAATGAATTGCTGGTAGTTTTCCGAAAACTGTTTTACCAAGGTGGTTTTTCCAACTTGACGCGCACCTCTTAATATCAAAGGTTTACGCTGTTTTTGATTCTTCCAGATTAATAAAAAATGGATGTGTTTTCGCTCGATTATCATGTTTAAACTGCCTTATTTGATATAAATATAGTCTTTTTTTAATTGTTTGTAACAGAATAGGGGTAATTTTTAATAAATCTTGTAACATAATGGGGGTAAAATTTTAATAATCTTGTAAAGGAATAGGGGTAAATTGAAGAAATGATAATAAAATTCTTTTTGGAATGGCGTAGGGACGGTTTGCAAACCGTCCCTACCACAACCAAATCAAACCATCCGATCAGTTTTAAAAAAAAAATTTGAAACAGAATGGGCGTACAATGATGGAATAGAAGAAGATTTTTTATAAAATCAAGAAAAGAAAAGAAAAGAAAAGCGAAAGAGAAATAAAAATTAAAACTATTTATTCAAGCTATATTCTGAAAAACGAAAAAATATTTCTATGTTTATGCTTGATAAACAGAGAAATGGATCAATTTTATAAATAAATCTCTTCTCTTTTTAATTACTTATCCGTTAGTTTACTAGCGATTTATAAACTAAAAACAAGGAACAATGAAAGCAATTTTAAGTATACTCTTACTCATTCCGATGATGGTTTTTTCACAACTCGGATTAACTGAAGCTAAACCTGAAAAATCTGAAGGAAAAATTTATGAAAAGGTGGATAAAGAAGCTAATTTTCCAGGAGGTGCCGTAGAAATGATGAATTATATCGGTGAAAATGTAAAATATCCTGAAATTTCAATGGAAAATGGAGATCAAGGAAAAGTCTTTGTTGAATTTGTAGTTAACACAGATGGCTCTCTAAGTCAAATAAAGGTTTTAAGAGGTGTTTCTAAAGAAATAGATGTTGAGGCCGTTAGAGTAGTGAAAAATATGCCTAAATGGATTCCTGCTGAAAACGAAGGTGAAAAAGTAAGATCAATGGCGAGATTACCTATTAATTTTGTGTTGACAGATTAAAACATTTTAAACTTCTATAAACTAAAAAACACGAGTAAATGCTCGTGTTTTTTAGTTTGAATTTTATTGAGCAATACTACTCCTTCCTCGGCTCTACCCAATCACCATTTTCCTTAATCAATTGAATCAAAGCTTCCACCGCTTCAGCTTCAGGAACATTCTTTTTTACAACCGTTTTTTCTTTATATAAATGAATTTTCCCTGGACGCGTTCCCACATAACCGTAATCGGCATCGGCCATTTCTCCTGGACCATTCACAATACATCCCATAATTCCAATCTTCAATCCTTTCAAATGCGAAGTGTGTTTACGGATTTTCGCAGTTGTTTCTTGTAAATCAAAAAGCGTTCTACCACAAGAAGGGCAAGAGATATATTCCGTTTTTGAAATTCTTGTTCTTGTGGCTTGAAGAATTCCAAAGCTTGTTGTGTTCACCAATTGTGGTGAAATTTTTTCTGTAGAATTCACCCAAACTCCATCTCCAAATCCATCAATTAAAACACTTCCAATTTTAGCGGATTGCCACAGCTGAAATGCTTCTAAATCTTTTGTAGAAGTCGTGTGTTTCAGAATAATTGGCAAATCAATGTTGTGCAACACCATAGTGCGGTAGAAATTTCGCATCACTTGTGTGAAGTTTTCCGATGGCGCTTCAAGGATTAAAACAACATCATTCAGGAATTGAATTTGATCAATTTTTTCTGTGTTTTTCGGATTCCATTCTAAAAAGTTCAAGGTTTTATTTTTGAATCCATTGGCTGGAATAGAATTATATAAAGGGTAAAAATGCTTTTTATCTGAATAATTTTTCTCCCAATTTTCAGCATTTGCTACAACTCCAAGCATTCCTGGAATTTCAAAGTCAACTGACTTGTCTCCAATAAAAACATAATCGGCAGCCAAATCTTGCATTGTCCATTTGTCTAAAGTTTTGGAATAATTATATCCAAATCCGAAGAAATTAGCTTGAGTAATTACATCCTTTTCGCTTAAATCAGAAAAGACAATCGGAGGATTTTTCTCACCAATGTTGGCAATCTCCATCGCTTCTCTCCTTTTGTATTCTAATGGATCATAAGGCAGTTGGTGGTCGTCTTTAAATTCTTGAATTCCATCTTCTTTGTAGTTTTGCGCTAATTTTTCAGCGACTGGAATTTCGGCTTCTGGAACTTCGGTTAATGAAACACGAATGGTATCTCCTAGTCCATCTTCGAGTAAAGCACCAATTCCAACAGCAGATTTTATTCTACCGTCTTCACCGTCTCCTGCTTCCGTAACTCCTAAATGCAAAGGATAAACCTTTCCTTCGTCCAACATTCTCGCTACCAAAAAACGGTATGCCTGCACCATCACCAAGGTATTGCTGGCCTTCATTGAAATAACGAAATTGTGGAAATCGTTTTTCTGACAAATATGAATGAACTCCATTGCAGATTCTACCATTCCTTCAGGCGTATCACCAAAACGGCTCAAAATTCGGTCAGAAAGTGAACCATGATTGGTTCCAATGCGCATTGCAGTGCCATTTTCTTTGCATAAAAGAACCAAAGGAGTGAACTTCTCCTCTATTCTTAGCAACTCTTCTTGGTAACTTGCATCGGTGTATTCTATTTCTTCGAATTTCTTTTTGTCGGCATAATTTCCAGGGTTCACACGTACCTTTTCTACAATTCCAGCAGCAATTTCCGCAGCATTTGGTGTAAAGTGAATATCCGCCACCAAAGGCGTGTCGTAACCGCGTTCCTTCAGTCCTTTCTTGATTTCAGCTAAATTATAAGCTTCCTTTTTTGAAGGGGCTGTCAACCTCACCAGTTCACAACCCACATCAATCATACGAATAGATTCTTCAATAGAACCCTCCGTGTCCATGGTGTCTTTGGTCGTCATGGATTGAATGCGAATAGGGTTCTCCCCTCCTATTCCTACTTTTCCTACAGTAACTTCTTGGGTTTTTAATCTTGTTCGATTAAATGGATCATTGCAATACTTCATTCTTGGTGCGTTTGAAAACAAAAATAATACATCTTCGTTGCTAATGTAACAAATGGTGAAAAGAAATGTTGGCTTCGGCTACGCTCAGCCAATGAAAACAGCTTGGCTCAGCCTTCTGTATAAACTTTCGCTTATTTTAAAATAAAAAAAGGCCATCAAATTGATTTGACAGTCTCCTCTATGAAGTAAATTAATTTCTATTTTTTGATAAACTTACGGTTCAAAATTGTTCCATTTTTTGCTTTGATTTTAACGAAGTAAACTCCATTTTCTAAATCTCCTACATTCATATTTGTATCATTGACCGTCATGTTGTTCTGCGTTTTCATTTTCATGATTGCACCAAGACTATTCACAATTTTCACTTCAGTTATTTCTAAGTTGTTCAAACTTCTAAAGTTTATGCTTTCAGTTGCTGGATTTGGATAGATTTCAAACGCTTTATTTTCTTCAGAAAGTGATGATAATGACTTACTGGTGCTGTACTCAGCATAGGTTGAGTGAGGTTGTCCAAAGAAAGACACTTCTATAAGTGTAACAATTGGGTTTGGATACCCTGCTATATACCAATAATATTCATTAAGTGTAGCATCAAAGTAGTGGCCTTCAGGAAATGAATCTGTATACTCTTGATAAATATTAACCCTAATTGCATTATTAAATGTGCCTGCCGGGGTGATTACTGTGCCATAACCATCATATTTGACTATCTCTGTGCCAACGCGAATTGATGTTGGCTGTTATCGAAACGGAGAAATGCAAATTGTTTCAGGACCAATGGGAAGAGAGAAAGTTCATTTTCAAGCACCCTCTCCAGAAGTAGTTCAACATGAAATGAATGTTTTTTTGAATTGGCTGGAAGAAAAAGAAAAATTGGATTTAGTACTTAAATCTGCAATTGCCCACTTTTGGTTTATAATTATTCATCCTTTTGATGATGGAAATGGCAGAATAGCAAGAGCTATATCAGATTTAATACTCGCTCGTTCTGAAAATAGTGCTCAAAAATTCTACAGTTTGTCTAGTCAAATCTTAGAGCAAAAGAAGGCTTATTATGACGTTTTACAGAAAGTTCAAAACAGCAGTGGTGACATCACGGAATGGTTGGATTGGTTTTTGAATTGCATGTATAGTTCACTAAAAACCACTGAGGAAACAATCATAAAGGGACTAGGAAAAGCAGAGTTTTGGGAAAAACACAAGGAAACTATATTGAATAGTAGACAAAGATTAATGCTCAATAAATTAATGGATGGTTTTACAGGTAAATTAAAAACCTCAAAATGGGCTAAAATTGCAAAATGTTCTTCTGATACTGCTTTGAGAGATATTAAAGATTTAATTGAAAAGGGAATCTTGAAGCAAGAAGAGTCTGGAGGAAGAAGCACTAATTACGAGCTTGCAGAAGTTGTGAATTTCAAAGGTTAATTTTTGAAAACAAGGTAAAATTCCCCTCCCTCACTATTCAACAATATTTCTATCTTTAGAGCTATGAAAAAACACTTCTTATTTATTGGAATTCTAAGTTTAACGGCTTGTGCGAATTTAAAACAAACATCACAAAGTAAAAGCCTTGATGAGGTAAAGCACATCACCACGGAAGCGTCCATAAAAAGTCATGTTTCTTACTTGGCTTCAGATGAATTAACAGGACGAGATACAGGAACTGAAGGAGTTGATAAAGCAGCAACTTATTTGAGCGATGAGTTTGAAGATTATGGCATAAAACCCTACTTTTCGAGCTATCGAGACAGTTTTAAAATAGAATCCAAGTACGGATATAATGTTGTTGGTTATTTAGAAGGAAGTGATGAAAAACTCAAAGAGGATATTTTTATCATTGGAGCGCATTATGACCATATAGGATTTAGTGGCAGAGGTAAATCAGCTAAAGATTCTATTGCCAACGGTGCAAACGACAACGCTTCTGGTGTTGCAACTGTGTTAGAATTGGCAAAATATTTCGCTGCTCATCCTCCAAAAAGAAGTGTGCTGTTTGTTCTTTTTTCTGCCGAAGAAATTGGTTTGCTCGGGGCTAAACATCTGGCCAAACGGTTTAAAAGTATGAATCAACCCATTTATGCTGTTTTTAACATCGAAATGGTGGGTGTTCCGTTAAAAAATGCAGATTATTCTGCTTTTCTAACTGGATATAATAGGAGCACTATGGCAGAAAGATTCAATCATTATTCGGGTAAAAAAGTGTTGGGTTTTTCACGTGAAGCAGCCAAAATGGAGTTGTTTAAAAGAAGCGATAATTATCCTTTTTTCACAGAATTAAATATTCCTTCGCAAACAATTTGTACTTTTAATTTCACAAATTATGAATATTATCATCACGTAAAAGACGAAACACAACATCAAGATTTTTCACACATGAATTACTTGATTACAGATTTAACCAAAGGACTATCTGGACTTTTGAACGAGGAAAAATCGAGTATTCAATTGTTGGAAAAATAAAATTCCCAAGTCTTTCCAAAATTGAGTCTTATTTTTGAGCTATGAAAATTTTAATCATTGAAGACGAAGTAGATTTACGTGAAACCATCAAGGAATCGCTTCTAAAAGAGCAATATGTTGTTGAAACTGCGTCGGATTATGCAACAGCTTTTGAGAAAGTTTCAATTTACGATTACGATTGTATTTTGCTTGATATTATGCTTCCAAACGGAAATGGTTTAGACTTGCTTGAAGAATTAAAAAGAACAGGAAAATCAGAAAATGTAATCATCATTTCAGCGAAAAACTCATTAGATGATAAAGTAAAAGGTTTGGCTTTGGGTGCGGATGATTACCTGACTAAACCATTTCATATTGCGGAATTGACAGCAAGAATTAAAGCTGTTTTAAGAAGAAAGAATTTTAAAGGAAAAGATTGTATTGAAGAGGCCAATTTAATTTTAGATATTCAGGAAAGAACTTTACTTGTTAACCATCAGAATGTGCATTTAAACAAGAAAGAGTTTGACATTCTAAACTATTTTTTAAGCAATAAAAATCGATTGATCACCAAAACCGCCCTCGCAGAATACGTTTGGGGCGACCACATCGATCAAGCAGATAATTTCGATTTTATCTATTATCAAATCAAGAATTTAAGAAAAAAACTGGAAGAAGCCAATGCCCAAATAAGTATTGAAACAGTTTATGGAATTGGATATAAATTAACTGAAAAATGAAACTTTTAAACCGGTCCTTAATCTATCTTTCTGCGGTGTTTTTTATTATCATCGGTGTATGGTCTGTTATATTCTATTTCAATTTAAAAGATGAAATTCGTGACAGTATTGATGACGGATTAGACAATAATCGTTTGCTCATTTTAATGAAAATACCGAGTGATTCGTCCCTCCTTTCTCAGAATGAATTTGGTGGAAACAACTTTAAAATCCATCCTGTTTCTAAAGAAAAAGCACTAGAATTTAGAGATGTTTTTAAAGATACGATGATGTACCGCATCAACGAAAATGATTTAGAGCCTGTTCGTGTGCTGCATTCGGCATTTGAGCATGAAAATAATTATTACAAAATGACCGTTATTTCCTCTTTAGTAGAAGAAGACGACCTAATTGAAGATTCATTTTGGAGTGTTGTTTCTTTATTCATAATTCTGATTATTAGTATTATAGTTGTAAATAATTTGGTACTTAGAAAAGTATGGAATCCGTTTTACGATGTTCTTCATCAGCTTAAAACTTATCGTTTAGATAAACATGAAAAGTCGATAAAAATAAACTCAAATGTTAAAGAATTTATTCAATTAGAAGCAGCAGCCAATACTTTAATTAACCGTTCAAAAGAGGCATTTAATGCACAAAAAGAATTCACAGAAAATGCTTCTCATGAACTTCAAACCCCAATTGCAATTATCATTGGAAAATTGGAATTGTTGCTAGAATCTCAAAATTTAAAAGATGAAGATGCCTCTACCATTGCCGAAGTCATTAATATTTCTGGTCGATTAAAAAGGTTAAATAATTCTTTACTTTTAATGGCCAAAATTGAAAATAAGCAGTTTTTAGACGAAGAAATAATTTCTGTAAATGAAACCGCTAAAACTTTCTTATCGAATTATGAAGAGTTATTGGAGTTTAAAGGAATAGCAATTCAGCTGGAAGAACTGAACGATTTACAAGTCAAGATTAACCCTTCTTTAATTGAAATTCTTATTTCTAATTTGATTAAAAATTCAATTTTCCATAATATAGAAAACGGTAAAATTAATATTCAATTCACTTCAGATGAATTCATTATCTGCAATACCGGAATGGAAATGGGTTTAAATCCGAACACTATTTTTAATCGTTTTGAAAAAGACCCTACAAAAGTAGAAAGCACAGGTCTAGGCTTGTCAATCAGTAAAGCAATTTGTGATTCTTACAATGTGAAAATCACCTATGAATTTTCGAAAAACAGTCACTGTTTTAAAATAAATTTCAAAAATATTCTAGCAGCGCTTTAAATTCCAAATTCTTTCCAGATTCATGTTTTAGGTTTGTAGTATAAATTTAAAAACAGAGAAAAAATGAAAACAAGAACATTTCAATTATTAGCAATATTTATTTTCGGAGCAGGAACAATTTTCGCTCAAGATATTCCAGAAAGTCAAGTTCCTTCTGTAATTCTAAACAACTTCAAAAAAGAATTTCCTAAAGCCGAAGACATAGAATGGGAATTGAAAAAAGGCGAGTATAATGTGGAGTTTGAAATTGGTTGGACAAAAGACTTTGAAGCTTGGTTTAGTGCAGATGGAAAACTATTGCGATATACTGAAGATATTTCAGAAAAAGAACTGCCAAGCAAAGTAAGTGAAGCGGTTAAGAGCAAATTTCCAGATTATCGAATTGATGATGTAGAGAAAATTGTAAGCAATGGAAAAGAGGTTTACAAAGTTGAATTAGAAAGAGGTAAAGAAGATTTTAAAGTGTTTTTCACGAAATCAGGAGAACAAGTTCAAAATTATAATCATTAGAAATTATGAAAAAGATATTAAGTTTACTCCTTGTTTTTGGCGCATTAATGAGCTGTCAAAAGGAGAAAATTGTTCCAATGGAAGACATGCCAAGTGAAGTTACAGACTATGCGACAACTCATTTCCCGAACAACGCGATAGTTCAGAGTATAGTGGATAAAGATGGCTTTACAAAAACATACGAATTAATTTTAGAAGGGAGCTTTTCGCTAGAGTTTAATAGAGCAAAGGAAATCATCGAAATTGATGGAATTTATGAACTTCCTAATAGCGTTATTCCAACTAAAATTAGCGAATACGTGAAAGCGAATTATCCAACAAGTATAATTACAGGCTGGGCTTTAGAAGACAATAATCAAGAGGTTGAAATTGATAATAAGATTGAATTAAATTTTAATAAGAATGGAGATTTTCTTAATGGAGATTAGAAGGAAACAACTATTAAATAATAAAAAACGGTTTGGGTTAATTCCTAAACCGTTTTTCGTTTTTTAAACTTTAATGGAATAAATAATTTAAACGTGTTAATTTCTAAACCACAACTCAAAGAACATTTTCTTATTAAATTCGCATTTTCTAGTAGCTTTTGTATTAAAATGCATTAAAATTTCCCAAAAGAATGGATTTACTTACAATCTATATTTTATCAATTTTCTTCGTTGCTACTTTGGTGCGTTCGACTTTTGGTTTTGGCGAATCCTTAATTGCAGTTCCTTTGTTGGTATTTTTCATTCCTGTAGAAATTGCTGTGCCACTTTCAGTTTTGGTTTCCATTTTTATTGCCGCTTTTGTGATGACACAAGACCGAAAAAAAGTACATTTTTATAGTGCTAAATGGTTAATCATTTTTTCTGCTTTAGGAATCCCTCTCGGATTACTTTTACTTATTTATGGTAATGAGTTATTTATCAAATTTGGATTGGGAACATTTATCATTTTATACTCCTTTTATTCTTTGTTTTCAAAAAATGCTTTTAGGTTAGAAACCGACAATAAACTATGGCTTTTTCTTTGTGGTTTTATCTCTGGAATTCTTGGTGGTGCTTATGGGTTTAACGGTCCACCAATTGTTATTTATGGAAATCTACGCAATTGGTCGGCAATACATTTTAGGGCAACATTACAAGCTTATTTTCTTCCTGCAGGAATTATCGGAATGATAGGTTTTTGGTACAAGGATCTATTGAACTCTACGGTTATTTATTATTTTTTAATTGCTCTTCCGGTCATTATTCCAGCGATTTTATTGGGAAGATATTTTAATAAAAAACTTAAAGACGATACGTTTTTAAAATACATTTATCTTGGTTTAATCTGTGTTGGAATTGCGCTTTTGTCTCAATCCTTCATTTAATTTTTAGTTTCGAAACTTGTGGTAAAAAAACTTAGTTAGTGCTTTGTCGGAAACACAACAAATTTAAAATTGAATCTTTTAAGTTTATTTTATCTTTTTTCTTGTCGGCTGATGCTAAGGCATCTCCTAAAGAAATAATAATAAAATAATTCTTAAAATCTATACAATTTGTAAAAATCGTCTGTTTCCTACCAAGCACTAATTAAAAATGAAATACATAAATTCGATTCACAAAATTCTGCACCAAATTGATTTTCTTAAAAAGTGAAACGTATATTTGTCAATTGAATTGGATAACCCATTAGAAACAAAAATTGAAAAAGTAAGGGTACACTACATGACAATTTTCAATAAAACCTTGCTAAATCCTTTCTTTTCAGGGTTCAAAAGGAAGCTTGATATATATTCTAATCCATATTTGAAAACCGATTTAGCTCTATGACCATGCTTTTTTAT
>NZ_QFRJ01000011.1 GCF_003143775.1 Brumimicrobium oceani
TGACATAAGTTTTAGCCTCGCTTTGTTGAGTTTAGCACCATTATTTTCAACTTGCTCTTTTAAAAGACTAGATAATTGATTAGTTTTACTCTCAGGACTGGTATTCTTTTTCATAGATAAATGAGTGAAGTTATTCATCTAAGATACTGAATATCAGTCTTTTAAACAAGTATTTCCATGCTTATTTTACTGATTTTTAATTAGTTATATTTTTGTCATGTAGTGTACGAAAATTCATTAAATTTATGGGGAAATTTGATTGATGATTTTCAAAAACAATTGGCCTTACATCCATCATTAAACCTAAAAACAAACACTTGAAACAACAATTTATTGTGACTGCTTTTAACTAAACATAAGAAACGTGAAAAAACTAATCTTCTTTACAAGCTTACTATTATTACTTACCAGTTGTGCTTCTACAAAGCAATATGTAAAATTCGCTGGAGCTCAGTCGAACTCGGAAACGAAGGCTCAAATATATGTTCTTAGGCCTTCAAGCTTCGGTTCTGCAATTAAAATGAATATTTATCAAGATGATAAAATAATTGGGAAATTAGGTCCAAATAGCTATTTATCTTGGGATGTTGACGCATCCATAGGAGAATTTAGAATAATCAGTGTAGCCGAAAACAGTGATATTTTAACAATAAAACCGGTAGCAGGCAAAACCTATTACATTAAACAAAAAGTTAAATTGGGCGTAGTAATTGCGCGCACAGAATTGGAGTTGATTGGTAAAATTGAAGCCGAAGAGATGCTACGAAGATTAAAAAAACCAAAGAGTAATTACGCAGAATAGTTTAATCGGCCCACTTTGATGAAAACGTGACTCCATTTTTTTTGAAAAAGTGAAAGGTGTTTTTTTTACTATCCCTGATGGAGCTTGTTCAAACCTAGTTATTTCTCTCCATCTTATTACAAGAACGGCCAACAGCGCAACATTGCTACTTACAAATTCGAGGAACTTCCCTCAACAACTGCTGAGAAAACCCAGACGAATCCATCTTACTCTCTAACATTCTTTCACATCTCTTGATTTATTTTTAGAAAATGAACTTCTCGTTATTCCTACTTTGGGCTCAAACGAAAATTACAAACTCTAAAAAGAAAAATTACAATGGAAAATTTAAAGAACAAAACAGTAGCAATTTTAGTAACTGATGGATTTGAACAATCAGAATTCACAGAGCCAAAGAAAGCAGTAGAAAAAGCGGGAGCAACAGCACATGTTGTGAGTTTGGAGAAAGGGAAAATTAAATCTTGGACGGATGGAAACTGGGGACAAGAATACGATGTGGATAAAACAGTAAACGAGGTTTCTGTTTCAGATTATAACGGATTAATATTGCCAGGAGGTGTAATTAACCCCGACTTATTAAGAAACAATTCAAAGGCAGTTGACTTTGTGAGAGGTTTTGCAGAACACAAAAAGCCCATTTCAGCGATTTGCCACGGACCATGGTTACTTGCAGAAGCGGGAATTTTAGAAGGGCGAAAAATCACTTCCTATTCAAGTATCAAAACAGACATGATTAATGCCGGTGCAAATTGGGTAGACGAAGAAGTTGTAGTAGACGAAGGTTTAACCACATCCAGAAATCCAAATGATTTACCAGCCTTTTGTGCTAAAATAGTAGAAGAAATTGCAGAGGGAAAACATGAAGAAATGGCGGAATCTGTTTAATGTTCATTTAAACAAATCATTTATTCACACACATTAAAAACAACAAACAATGTCAGACAAAAAACAAAGCGTATTAGTAGCAGGAGCAAATGGAACAACAGGAAGAATAGTTGTAGAACTTTTAAAAAACTCAGATAAGTACGAGCCAGTTGCATTGGTGAGAAGACCAGACCAACAAAAAAGTTTTGAGCAATATAATGTTTCCACAATTTTAGGAGATTTAGAAAGCGATTTATCCAACACCATTAAAAATGTTGATAAAGCAATATTTGCAGCAGGATCGGGAGGAAAAAACGTGAAAGCAGTAGACCAAGAAGGAGCAAAACATTTCACAGACGTCGTGAAGAACGCAGGAGCCAAGAAATTTGTAATGTTGAGCTCAATGGGAGCAGACAACCCTTCTGTAATGCCCGAATTGGAAGACTATTTAAAGGCGAAGCACAATGCCGACGAACACTTAAGATCCAGCGGATTAAACTACAGCATTGTAAGACCCGGAGCATTAACCGACAAAAATGGAACGGATAAAATTGAACTTCAAGAAAAACTGGGAAAACATGGCGAAATTTCAAGATCAGATGTTGCTAAAACTCTGGTAGACTCTTTGGAAGACGATGTAAGACACAACCAAACATTTGAAATTATTTCTGGTGAAACTCCAATTATAGAAGCCTTGAGAAAGTAGATTTCAGATAAAATAAATTTTAATGCTTATCGGGAACTTTACCAGCAGTTTAATAAATTACAATAGAAAACGGTTTTCTCTTAAATTTGACAAAATCCTTCCATTGTTGAAAATCATAATTTTCAACAATGGTCAGGATGACAGTTTTGGGGATTGGTGGGGCAAAGTAGAGGAAAAAACAAAAGCGCTCTCGCGCTTTTGTTTTTTCCTCTACTTTGAGATATGCCCCTAGCCTAATGTCATCCTGAAGAAAATTTCTTTTTCAATTTGTTGAAAATAGAAATTTGCGAAGGATCTTGTCGGTTCACCGCTTAATCACATCATTGATTAGATGTATTTACGGGTAAAGTATCGGATAGGCATTTAAATTTTAACATTAAAAATGTCAGTAATTAATTTTACTGGCATTTTTTGTTTGACACCAAACTGAGCTAATTAAAGTACAACTTTTGATCTGTGAAGAAAATGTTTTACTGATTTTTGAAGCAGAATTCAATGACGCAATATCCATTTAAAATCTAGGTTCTTTAATTTATAACGATTAAAGATAAGAGCAAAAAACCACAACAACACAGCCAAAACACTTTATTACCAATCATTTACAAAAAATACAATCTTCAAAAAACTCTTTAATCCTTTTTTCTAAAGTTCGCCTGAAAGTGACAAAGGTCACTTTCACTATTTTAAACTAAACAATTATGTATATTTGATAAACACAAGACGAGAACAGTGAAAATCTTTGATAAAATATTACCGAAAAAGGGATCTGGATGGCGATCATTTGCAGTGTTTGCAATAGCATGTGTCCTCGGACTTGGTTTCTTTTTGATGAGAGAAGCAGAAGTAGTTTCCTATTTATCAGACAATCCTCAAGCCTGTGTAAACTGTCACAACATGACACCAATGTACAACAGTTGGAATCACAGTTCACACCGTGAATGGGCTTCATGTAATGACTGTCACGTTCCTCAAGACAATATTTTCAACTCCTATTATTTTAAAGCAAAAGATGGTTTGTACCACGCTTCTGTGTTCACCGCGAGAGCAGAACCTGATGTTATTTTTATGCAACCCGCTTCGATAGAGGTAGTGCAAAACAACTGTATTCGTTGTCACGTTCAGCAAGTAACACAAACAAAATATGATGGTTTTATAGAAGATCACCAAACGAACAGAACAGACAGACAATGCTGGGACTGTCATAAAGAAGTTCCTCACGGTACAATACATGGTATGTCATCAATCAGACACAACATTGCACCAAAACCAACAGATCAAGAGGAAATGGTGATACCCAAATGGTTGAAAAAAGAAATGGAAACAAATAATTAAAACAACAGAAATGAAAAATAAAATTCTTTTCGTCGTAACAATAATTGTGGTCTTTGGACTGGGATTATTAGCATCCAGCGTAATCAACAGAAAGAGCGAGGCCAAGTACATGTACGTTCCTCAGGTTGATATCGCTGAAAATGAGCCAAGAAATGCAGAATGGGGAAAAAACTTCCCTAAAGAATATCAATCTTCACTACAAACTTTAGACACAAGTTTTACTAGTTTTCAAGGTGGTTCTTCCACAATTGACATGCTAGAGGAGGATCCTAACTTTGTGGTTTTATGGGCCGGTTATGGTTTCTCAAAAAGTTACAATCAAGGTAGAGGTCACGCATATGCGATTGAAGATGTTCACAATTCTTTAAGAACTGGTGCTCCTGAAACTAAAGAGGACGGACCAATGCCAGCAACATGTTGGACATGTAAAGGACCTGATGTTCCGCGTTTAATGGATGAAAAAGGAGTTGGTGAATTCTATGCTGGAACTTGGGCAGAAAATGTTTCTGAAGTCGTAAACCCAATTGGTTGTGCAGATTGTCACGATCCAAACAACATGAAACTACGTATCACAAGACCAGCGCTGGTTGAGGCTTTCGATGCTATGGGGAAGGATATTAATCAATCCACCCATCAAGAAATGCGATCTTTAGTTTGTGCGCAGTGTCACGTTGAATATTATTTCGACAAAACAAAAGCCGGACATGAAGGCACACCCTATCTGACTTTCCCATGGAAAAACGGAACTTCGGTTGAAGACATGGAGAAGTATTATGATGACATCGGTTTTTCGGATTGGACACATCAAATTAGTCGAGCGCCAATGCTAAAAGCACAGCACCCAGGGTATGAAACATTCATGACAGGTGTCCACGCAGACAGAGGGGTTTCTTGTGCAGATTGCCACATGCCTTATAAAAGTGAAGGTGGACAGAAATTTACAGACCACCATTTACAATCTCCTTTAAACAATGTTGCCAATTCATGTCAAGTTTGTCACCGTGAAGATGAGCGTAAACTTATTGAAAACGTATACAGCAGACAAAGAAAAGCGCAAGAAAACAGATTAAAACTGGAAGGTCTTTTGGTGAAAGCACACATTGAAGCAGGAAAAGCATGGGAGCTTGGAGCTACTGAGGAGCAAATGAAAGATATTCTCATGGATATTCGACATGCACAGTGGCGTTGGGATTTCACTGCAGCCTCTCACGGAGCTTCTTTCCACGCACCTGTAGAAATTGGTAGAATAATGGGAAGTGGAATGGCTATTGCTTCAGAAGCTAGAGTAAAACTTGCAAGAGTTTTGGCTTCCTTAGGTCACAACGAACCAGTAACAATGCCGGATATTTCTACAAAAGAAAAAGCGCAGGAATATATCGGTTTAGACATGAAGAAGTTAAAAAGCGACAAGGAAAGATTTAAAACAAATCAACTTCCAAAATGGTTAGAAGAAGCAAGACAACGCGAAGCCAAAATGGAAACTAAGAAGGTAAGTCAAAAGTAAAATATAAATAGTGAGGAATTCGATTTTTGTCTAAGGATAAAAATCGAATTCCTATTTATAGCTTTTTCACTATCTCCAATATCCCCCAGAAACCAGCAAAGTGCACCCTACTATTCTACAAGCTTTTCTTTAAAAAATTACAGATGAAGATTTTATACCGTATTTTCTCCTCACCTATTCTTGCCCTAGTTTTATTGCTCACTTTTGCTGTAGCAATGGCAGTGGCCACATTTGTGGAAAATGATTTTGGAACGGACGCTGCATGGATACAGATTTATGACGCCAAGTGGTTTGAATTAGTAATGCTTGGTTTAGCACTTTCCTTTTTTGCCAACACCTTCAAATATAAATTGTGGCGCAAAGAGAAATGGGCCATTTTACTCTTCCACCTTTCCTTTATTATCATACTAATTGGTGCTGGAATCACCCGCTATTCCTCGGAAGCTGGAATCATGAGGATACGCGAAGGAGCAAAATCCAATATGATTATTTCAGACCAAAATTACTTGCAAGCACACATTTCCAATGCTAGCAAAACACGTCATTTAGAAAAGAAAATAGAGTTTTCACCCTTGGCCAATAACGATTTTTCTATTTCCTCGGACCTTGAGGGAGTAGACATAGAAATCAGTCATCAACAATTCGTTGCAGATGCTATTCCAGAAATAGTTAACGATGAGGAGAATGGTGTTCCTATGCTTCAACTGGTCGTTACTTCAGGTAATGGAAGAGAAACAGTATTTTTGGAAAAAGGCGAAATTGAGGAAATTGGATTACATAAACACAAAGTAGGATTTGAAGCTGAAGGAGACGATGTCATTAACTTAATTGAAGAAAATGGAGCATTTAAAATGTTTACTCCTTTTCCTGTAGATTTCTTCATCATGGCCGATCAAAAAGCAGGTGTAATTAAACAAGACACTTTGCAACCGATTACTTTAAGAACCTTATACCGCTCAGGTGATTTTTCTTTTGTCCCCCTATCCTACCATGAGTCAGGAAAAATTGATCTAGTCAGTTCTGCTGAAAAACCTCAAGACAACGACCCCACAAAGGATGATGCAGTTGTCCTTAACGTTAAAATCAATGATCAAACAGAGGAAATCATGCTACTTTATCGCAAGGGTTTTCTTCCCACAACACATGAAATTAACTTTGGCGATATTAATGTAAGTCTATCCTATGGCGCAAAGCAGATTGAAATACCATTCTATGTTCAGCTCAACGAGTTTCAAATGGAAAGATATCCTGGCTCCGAAAGTCCTTCTTCTTATGCCAGTGAGGTTACCGTTTTAGATGGAGACCAAGAAATCCCTTCCCGCATATTCATGAATAACGTATTAGACTATGGCGGTTTTAGGTTTTACCAAGCCAGCTACGACACCGACGAAAAAGGAACTGTTTTAGCCGTTAACCGTGATGTATTGGGAACCACAGTAACTTATATTGGCTATTTCCTAATGATGGTGGGCATGTTTTTCACCTTGTTTGGGAAAGAATCACGTTTTACAGTAATCAATAAAAAACTCAAGCAGTTAAAGGCTAAAACCACAATAATTGCTCTACTACTAGTGACTACTTTTGGTTCTTCAATTCATGCGCAAATGAATCAAGATACTCTTCCAATCATGGATTTAGTGAGTCGTCAGAAAATAGAACCGCAACATGCCGAATTATTTGGTAGAATTTTAGTTCAAGATTTAGATGGAAGAATAAAACCCATCAATACTTTGGCCTCAGAATTTCTTAGAAAAATTCACGGTAAAACCACTTTCACCATAATTAAAGACGGAAAGAAAATTAGCTTAAACGCAAACCAGGCCTTTCTCGCAATGCACGTCTCTCCGGGAGCTTGGCAACAAATCCCTGTAATTAAGATAAATCCATTAAAAGGAGGAAACTTCTTTAAACCCCTTAAAATTACAGATGATGGATTTATTTCATTTGACCACTTAATTAATCCAGAAGGTGAATATGTTTTTACCAAAAAAGTAGAAGAAGCAAACGCTAAAAAGCCTGCAGAACGCAATGAATTTGACAAGGAGATTTTAAATGTCGATGAAAGATTCAACATATTATACAACATTTTTTCTGGGAACTACTTGCGTATTTTCCCCAATAGCTTAGATGAAAACGACACCTGGTTTAGTCACAATCACCATTTCAACGATTTTCCAGAAGAAGACGGCCAATTTGTAAAATCTATTTCTAAGGCTTACTTTAGTGATGTAGCGACAGGACAATGGAAAGAAGCAACAGATAAATTATCTTACATCAATACTTTCCAAAGCACCTTGGGAGCAGAAATTATTCCGAGCGATGAAAAAATAGAAGCCGAATTGTGGTACAATCAGATGAACCTGAATTTCTGGTTATTTATCGTCTTTTTCATCATTGGTTTCTTAATGCTGGCCCTCGCTTTGGTAAAGATTTTTTTACAAAACAAGCTAATTGAAGCCCTGTGGAACTTATTGGTAATTGCTTCCTTAATTAGTTTCTTAGTATTTACAGGAAATATACTTCTAAGATGGTATATTGCTGGACATCCACCTTGGAGTAACGGCTATGAAATGATGATTTTTGTAGCGTGGGTTTTAATGCTCTGCGGATTATTGACATTCAGAAAATCTGACTTTGCTTTGCCTTTGGCTACTTTATTTGCAGGCTCATTATTATTTGTGAGTTATTTAGATTGGTTAAATCCTGAAATCACGAATTTAATGCCTGTTCTAAAATCTTCTTTTTGGCTAAAAGTTCATGTGGCCACAATTGTGAGTAGTTACGCCCCTTTAGCTTTATCAGCTGTTTTAGGCTTTATGGTGTTAATTCTAATGATTATCAAAACCGAGAAAACAAAAAAAGCAATAGACATACGCATTCAAGAGTTGAGCTATATCAACGAAAGCGCAATGACTATCGGACTCTTTGTTTTGGCCGTAGGAACTTTCCTTGGCGGCGTTTGGGCCAATGAATCTTGGGGGCGTTATTGGGCATGGGATCCAAAAGAAACATGGGCATTAATTTCTATTATTGTTTATGCAATTGTTTTGCACCTGCGTTTTGTTCCAGCCTTAAACAATCGCTACACATTAAATATGACGAGCGTTTTCGCCTTCAGTTCTATCATCATGACTTCCTACGGAGTAAATTACTATCTATCAGGACTTCACAGTTATGCAGCCGGAGACCCCATTCCTGTTCCTAAATTCATCTATGTACTGGTCGTAGTTGTTATTTTGGTGAGTATCTTGGCTTACTTTAGAAACAAAAAGTTTAAGAAAAAGAAAGCGAATAATTAAACCTTTCAGCTGAATTTGCTTGGCTAAGCTCTGTTCAATTTAAACATCAAACAAGGCTGTCTGTGTAAGCTTTTTTGTTTAATTTAGTTTCTATTAATTGATTCATAAATGAACACTTTGAATAATGTTTTTTGACAATCCTTTATTCATGATTCCAACTTTAACTGGAGCGATATTCGTTTTAGTTGGAGTATTCATGTTAAAGTTTCCTCCAAAAAACATTAATAGCCTATATGGTTACAGAACAAGTAGCTCCATGAAAAGCGATGAAAGGTGGATTTTTGCACAAAAGTATTCCGCCAAAGAATTCATTAAACTTGGTTTAATTTTAATGGTGATTGGAAGCGTGGGTATATTCGTTTATCCTAATGAAAATTTGGCTACTGGAATCGGAATGGGACTAATGACAATTGGAATAATAACAATAATCGTAAGGGTAGAAAGAGCCATAAAGAGAAAGTTTGGACAAGATTAACAATCAACGAAGTGCTTTTCAACCCGATAATTACTAAAATTAAAAATAGGGACTACCTTTGTTGATGAAAGTTAACCGTGTCTGGCAGAAATTAAATAAATAAAAGATGGATGAATTTTTCTTAGCAGCCGTAAAAGAAGCAGAAATTGGAATTTCCGAAGGTGGAATTCCTATTGGTTCCGTATTGGTTCACAATGGTAAAATCCTAGGACGAGGTCACAACAAAAGAGTGCAAAAAGGCAGTGTAATTTTACATGGAGAAATGGACGCTCTAGAAAATGCCGGAAGATTGCCTGCTTCGGTATATAAAGAATGTGTTTTGTACACTACGTTATCCCCTTGTCCGATGTGTTCGGGAACAATTTTGCTTTATGGAATTCCTAAAGTTGTGATTGGTGAGCATAAAACATTTCTTGGAGCAGAAAAACATCTTCAAGAGAATGGTGTTGAAGTTGTCGTTCTAGATGATCAAAGATGCAAGGATTTAATGGATCAATTTATTGCAGAAAAGCCAGAGTTGTGGAATGAAGATATTGGGGTTTAAACACGACAACTACCCTTCTTCCGCCAATTTCAACAAGTGGTTTCTTTCAATGTAAAGCAATTCTGCTGATTCAATTAACTTGAGCACAATTTCATTTACATTCGAACTATCATTGGCTAAGGAAGAAGCCATAACACTGGATATTTTATGCTCTCTTATGAGGTATTCAAATCGACCACTTAGCAATAAGTCCCTTGTTGAAGCGGCTTCTCTTATTTCATCAATCATCATCATGGTAGAAACAGATTCGGGGTTCTTTCGAAGAATATAAATTTGTCTTAAAGTATGCGCAACAAATTTTCTAATCTTTTCATACTCTTCTTCAATGTACTCATTCTCTGAATTCATGTATAGCTTCACATTCTTATGTAAACCGCGAATATTTTTAATAATCAAAACTTGATTTCGGCTGGCATCTTTCACCCTTGCAAAAGCAGACAAAGTTTTCGGATTTAAGGCAAATTCACTTTCGGAAAGGGTGGCGTATTTGATAATTTTACCATAAATAATTTTCACTTTTGCGTAGTACATTTCCTCTACATCAATGTCATATTCTGAGTCTTCATCCGCTATAATATTCTCTATATTTTCCTCGCTTCTAATTGCTTTAGGGTCAATAAACAGACCTTTTGCAACAATAGTTAACGTTGTTTCTTCAAACAAATAACGACTTTCATCCAGAAGGGCTCGAATGGTAGTTTGAGGATATTTAAGTATACTTTTGTTTAGGAATTTAGCTTTTGCTATTTCCATATTGTCCTCGCTTTTATCTGGAATTAGGCGCTTTAAAAACTTAATTATATAATGCAAAATCGGCATCATTAAAATACAACCTATGAGGTTGAATAAAGTATGAAAAAAGGAAAGTTTAATGGCGTAGTTCTCTTTATCAACTCCAACATGTTTAGAAACGAAATCAACAAAATCTGCTAGTTGGAAAATTAAAAGTAAACTCACAAGTCCTGCTGTCACTTTAAAAATCACTTGCGCTCCTGCAAGTCTTTTTCCATTCGTATTGGCGTTCAATGCACCAAGAATCATGGTTGCAACATTACCGATATTTGCACCCACCACCAGTGCCAAAGCATTAAAATAATCGAGTTGAGCACTTTGAAGCATGGTTAATACAAGCACTATTACAGCACTACCCGACTGAAAAACAATGGTGAGTAATATTCCAATAAATGCAAAAACAAACACACCCAATAAACCGTCGTAGGTTATGCTAGACAAGTCGAATTTATCTTGATAGGTCTCAAACCCCGTCTGCATAAAGTCAATTCCTAAGAAGAAAAAACCTAATCCAGCCATTGCAAATCCAGCTCCTTTAACGGCAGCGCTTTTTTGTAAAACAAACAAGATTCCGAAAGCCAGAATGGGAAAAGCGAAAGATGAAATATCAAGCTTAAAACCCAAGGTAGAGACCAGCCAAGCTGTTGATGTAGTTCCTAAGTTAGCACCAAAAGCCACTGCTATTCCTGACTTGAGCGAAATTAAACCCGCACTCAAAAACGAAATTGCCACAACACTAATTAAGCCACTAGATTGCAAAATGGCAGTAGTGATCAATCCAAAACCGAAAGAACGGCTAACGCTTTGAGACATTTTCTTGAGTAACCTTTCCATCGGTCCTTGAACAAAGGCATTAAAGCCGTCCTCAAGCATAATCATACCGAACAACAATATTGCAATTCCAGCCGCTATTTCACTCACATGTGGATGCCTATAAAACACCCAAGCCAATGCAAGCAGCATCATTGGAAAAACAAATCGTTTTATTTTAATATTTGAAAAAGTCTTCAGCATATTTAAAGACAATAATATGAATTATAAATCTCATTTTCAAAAGCGCATGGCTTTAAGAATTATCTTAATCTTCCACGAACAGCATTCTTTACGGTATCCTCTATTGGATAAAAATCGTATCCGATTTCTTCTTTTATTTTGCGATTACTGTATTTTATGGTGTTAAAAGCGTTTCTAGCCGCCGATTTGGTGATTAATGGCTTCGAAAATGTAATGATTGCCCACAACACAGAAAGTCTCCAGGTTATTCCCATTAGCAAAGGATTCACTTTTTTATTGGGTGCTTTCTGCTTTAACTCTTTGGCTATTAAATCAAATAAATGTTTAAAAGTAGTGTTCACACCGATGCACAAATAACGTTCATTGAATATTTCACGATTCATTAACACCACCATTATTTTTGCAACGTCTCGGGCATCAACAAAAGAATTGGCTCCCGGAGAGTAATACTTCAATCCTTTCTTAATTGTTTTAAAAATTTTCATTGAACTTTCTTCCCAATCCCCTGGTCCAAAAATCACAGAAGGATTTACAATGACAGCGTTTAAACCTTCCTCAATTCCTCTCCACACTTCCTTCTCTGCACTGTATTTAGTAACTGAATAACCGCTTGTTTCATCCGTTAAAATCCACTTGCCGTTTTCGTCTACCTCAATCTCTGCGGGTATATCTTTATTTCCCACAGCAGCGGTTGAACTCACAAAGCAAAATTTATCAACGTCATATTCCAAGGCCAAATTCACCATATTAGCCGTTCCAAAGCGATTGATGCTCATCATTTGATTGAAATCGCGCTTGCTAAAGGAAACGATTGCTGCACAATGATAAATGATTTTGTGTCCTTGAATAACCTCTTCCAAGCGGGGAATATCCAGTACATCACACTCCACCCAATTTACTTTCTTAAAATACTCTTCAGCATTCTCCTTTAAATAGTATTCAAAGCACTTTTTAACGGTATTAATTTTAGACTTATTTCTATAAATAGCCGTGATTTCATCATGTTGCTGAGATAATTCTACCAACAAATGACTACCCAATAATCCAGTTCCGCCTGTTACAAATACCATAGGTCAAAAATAAGGATGTTTTTTATTTAAAGTAGGGTTGGGAGGAAAAAGAGTGACGCAAAGCGCTGCACTGAGCTTGCCGAATGTGATGCGCGGAGGAGCGGAGTTTCGCAAAGAGCGCCGGTGGCACTGGTTTTTACACAGAGATAAAGGAGGGGTTTCACAGAGATGCGCGGAGGGAAGAGGGAAAATGACGCTAAGATGCGCTGAGGAGCAAAGATGCGCGGAGAGAAGGAGAAAAAGAATTACGCAAAGCGCTGCACTAAGCTTGCCGAATGTGATGCGCGGAGGAGCGGAGTTTCACAAAGAGCGCCGGTGGCACTGGTTTTTACACGGAGATAAAGGAGGGGTTTCACAGAGATGCGCGGAGAGAAGAGGAAGAAAGAAGAAGAATTACGCAAAGATTCGCAAAGGGGCAAAGATGCGCGGAGAGAAGAAGAAGAAAGAAGAAGAATTACGCAGAAAAAGCAAGAAAATTTCCGTAGAAAAGGCATTAGGGATAGCATTCACATAATCCAAAAAGATCAGCGAAATCTGCGAAAAACAAAGGAGCGCCAGCGACCACCCAAAAAAAATCTGCGAAATCTGCGAAAATCCGCGGGAAACAAAGAAGCGCCAGCGACCACCCAAAAAGATCTGCGAAATCGGCGAAGATACTCGGGAAACAAACCACCCCCTAAGAACACTCAATCACTCCCCCCCAGTTCCTGCTGTGGATCCCAAAAAAGCTTCTCAAAATCTACAATCTTATCATCGACCACCTTAATGCCTTCTTTTTCCAAGCGTTCTTGCATAATTTCTGGTGGATTAAAATGAGCTTTTCCTGTGAGCACACCATTTCGATTGACTACACGGTGCGCTGGAATGTCTTTTTCACGATGAGAGGCATTCATAGCCCACCCCACCATTCTACTCGATTTTGCTGTTCCCAAAGCTTTGGCAATACTTCCGTAAGAAGTCACTCGACCTTCTGGAATTAATCTCGTGATTTCAAAAACCCGTTGAAAAAAATCCTTGGTTTGTTCACTTACGGTGTCAAAATTCTTCATTAGTAAAATTTAGTTTACCGTAAACTTACAATATTTTATTTGAGCACCTTTTTTTGTAAATAATTCCTCGTAATGGGTTTTAATTTTCAAAATATCCTGACTGTCTTGAGGCAGTTTGTCCATATCTCCATACAAATCCCACGTTGAAAAAAGACAATTGTAATTGTGTTCTGCGATTTGTTCTTCTGTAGATTCAAACAATAAATCACTATCAGTTTTCAAATGAATAATTCCACCAGGCTTTAAAATCTTTCTGTAACGATCAATAAAAGTTTTCGAAGTCAACCTTTTATTTGGTTTATTCGGCTGAGGATCAGAAAAAGTTAACCAAATTTCATCTACTTCATTTTCTTCAAAATAGTAATCTATGAAATCAATTTTCGTTCTTAGAAAATAAATATTCTCCAAGCCCTCGTCTTGCGCTTCTTTGGCTCCGATATAAATTCTATTTCCTTTTATGTCCACCGCCACAAAATTTTCATTAGGATATTTACGCGCCAGTCCAACGGCATACTCCCCCTTTCCGCAGCCTAATTCTAAAATTATTGGATTGTCATTTTTGAAGAATCGTGAGTTCCATTCTCCTTTATAATCAATTTCATTATTGAGCGTCATTTGAACCGACGGTTCTAAAACGTGGTCCATTTTCGAAATCTCGCTGAATTTAAAAAGTTTGTTTTTTGCCATTATTTACTAACTTGGTCGTGCAAAAATAGAAACTTCTAATTGACGTGCATCAAACAGTCATAAAATCTATAAAACATTCACGAATTTTGTTGAGTCCATTAAATTGGGGTTTGGGTCATGTAAGCAGAACTGTGCCCATAATTCAATGGCTTTTAGCAAATGAAAACGAAGTAATTATTTGTTGTGATGAAAGTCAGGAGCGATTCTACAGAAATTATTTTCCCGAAATTTGGTATGTTCCGCACGCAGGATATCCTTTTGAATTTAATGGAAAGGGGAATTGGACTTTGGATATACTTAAGAACTTTAGTTCCTTGCATTTATTTCTTCAAGAAGAAAATAGAATTATGAAGCAATTGGTGGAAAAATTCAATCCAGATTTAATCATTTCAGATCAGCGCTTTGGTTTCGTTTCTAAGCAAGTGAAAAGCATAATTATTTCCCATCAACTCAATCTACCAGTTCCCAAGTGGAATGTTTTCGCAAAAATGTGGAATCGAAAGCTACTTTCTGCATTCAATGAAATTTGGATTCCTGATAACATTAGTCAGGAATATAGCGGAAAGCTCAGTAATGGGAAGTTAAAAAACAAACATTTTATTGGAACTTGTTCTCGTTTTAAAAAAACAGCAATAGAAAATTCCACTTCAATAAAAGCAGAATTTGAATACTTGGGAATAATCAGTGGTCCGCTTCCGTACAGTAAACAATTGCTCGATTTATTCATCAAGAAAATGACCCAAAGCAATCAAAAAGCAGCGGTTATTGTTCCTGAAGAAATATTTGATACAAGTCTAAATTCAGCGATAATTACGGCTATCCCCTCTCCTAGTCACACAGAATTCATTAATTTATTGTTGAAAAGCAAAACCGTGATTAGTCGTGCCGGGTATTCGACTTTGATGGATTTAATAGCAACTAAAAACAAAGGAATTTTAATTCCAACCCCAGGACAATCGGAACAAATTTATTTATCGAAATTGCATAAAGAACATCCTCTTTGGACTTTTAAAACAGAAGAGGAATTCCTGCAAATGGATTTGTAATGATTCTGGATATTTGAACTTGTTTGTCATGCCAATGTTATAAAGTGATCTCTTCAGAAAACGACAAATAAAATAGTTATACAATGAAATACGAATGATGCAAGGTATTACGTTCTAAATATTATAAATTTGTTTACAATTATAAAATCACATGAAGTTACGTAGTTTATTCTTTTTGTTCCTCATAATTACAGTTTTTGGCTGTACAAAAAACAAGCAACATCCTGTTCCTTATTACTCATTTGATGTGAATGTCAATTTGAATTTACCCGCCTACACCGATTTACAGGGAGTTGGAGGTTGGGCTTATGTTTCTGGAATTGGATCGAAAGGAGTAATTGTTTACCGACAAAGCATGCAGTATTTTGTGGCATTTGACAGACATTCGCCCGCGGAAGGAAGTTTTGATTGTGAAACAGGATTGGTACCTGACGAAGATAACTTTCTTGTGCTGAATGATCCCTGCTCAAACGCACAGTTTTCTTTATATGATGGCTCTATTATTGGAGGAGATACAAAATGGGGATTGCGCGGATATGCTGTTGAATATGGCGGCGGACAGTATCTACGAATTTTTAATCCTTAAGTAAATTTGTGCTAATGTGATTTTTTTACTCCGTAATTCATTCCTTAAAAACTCCAAATGAAGCATTGTGTATTGTTCTTATTTCTCGTCTTTTCAATGCTTGTAATTGGACAAACTAAAAATGTTCTATTCATTGGAAATAGCTTCACAATGAATCATCAGATGCCAAAGAAATTAGAGAAAATTGCCAAACGGGAGGGCGAATCTTTGTTTACTGCTCAAGCAACAACTGGAGGGAAAGACTGGGCTTTTCACGCGAAAAACCCGCAAACTTACGAGATGATTAAATCCGAACCCTGGGATTATGTTGTGTTGCAGGCTTTGAGCTACGAACCTTTGTACGCTGAACACCAATTAAAGGAAAAAACTTTAAAATTTGGCAAAATAATTATTGATAGTGTCCGACGTCACCACCCGAATGCCAAAATCATGTTATTTATGACTTGGGGTTACAAAGATGGGATTTATATAGA
Organism: Brumimicrobium oceani; assembly: GCF_003143775.1. Classification (GTDB taxonomy): domain Bacteria; phylum Bacteroidota; class Bacteroidia; order Flavobacteriales_D; family Crocinitomicaceae; genus Brumimicrobium; species Brumimicrobium oceani. The sequence continues at coordinate 16,244 of NZ_QFRJ01000011.1, forward strand.
GCACGAACTCACCTCTATTGAGTACGAAGAAATGCAAGAAAGACTTCAAAAACAATATAATCGATTTGGTGAATTATATAAAGTTGCAGTTGCCCCAGTCGGAAAAGTTTGGGAAAAGACACGCGCTCAATACCCCAAATATGAATTGTATGCAGAAGACGATTATCATCAAAATGAATTGGGTTCTTTCTTAATTGCCTCCACTTTTTACAGCATGATTTTCAACAAAACGATTCAAGATTTCACGCGTTTGCCTTACAAAAAAATTGATGAAATTGAAGCCAGATATGTTACTGCTATTGTCAATGAAATTGCGCTTCACCCAAAAATGGATTGGGGAAGAAAGTATTGGGAAGAAAACGAAATTACCACTTTGAAAGCGATTAAAAGGGTGAATGGGTATTTTTATAAGTTTTAAGTTATACGCAATGACAAAAACAATAGCTACATTTCTCATTATTTGCTTATCATATACCTTGTTCGGTCAAGAGATGAATTGTGATAGCACATTAACATTTGCTTTCATTAAAAATGGTAAAGGCGACCAAATGATAATGAATGGGTATAAAATTGTTGTTAAAAACAATAATGGAGAAAAACTTGAATTATTGCCGATTCCTATTAGTTACGAAGAGAATGATCGCTTAATAGTTGACCATGATGCTGGATATATTAAAAGTCAAGATTTCTGGTGTGACAGTCTAACTGTGATGACATATAAATACAAGAGTTTTGAAGTTAGTTTTAAATCTGAGCCATTATGCAAATTTGAAGGGATGGATTTTGGCGTATATATTTATCATTTCACCAACTTCAGACAATTAAAAAGATTTAAAAAAGCTAAACGTGCGATTGTACACCCAATTAATACTTACAAGTTGGGAAAAGATGACTTTCCCTTGACATTAGTTGCACTTGATACTGAGGAATTTACTTTGGAACTGGAAATAATAAATGATGCGTATAACCACAAATAAACAAAATAGCGCCGATAGCATTCAAGGTTTGCATTACTTTACTTATTATAGAACGATAAAAAGACACCTCAGTCATAATAAAATGACCAAAGTGTTCTAAAGAATTAATCTTCTTTATTTGATAATTCCGACTTCTTTGTTTTTGATTTCTTCATACGAATATTGATTATTTCCACTCCTAATGAAAAGGCAATGGCGAAATATAAATATCCTTTTGGAATTACTCCAACTTCGTTATTGAAAACAATAGCGTGAGAAACATGTGCTGCTTCGGTAATTAATAAGAAAGCTATCAGAATTAAGAAAGCCAAACCTAAAATCTGCATACTTGGATGTTTTTCAATCACTTCTCTGATTTTATTGGCAAAAGCAATCATTACAATGATGGAAATGACTACCGCAACAATCATTAACACTAGAGTGTAGTTTGAATTACTGTGCAAGCCGCTGGTCATTCCAACAGCTGTTAAAATAGAATCAATTGAGAAAACTAAATCGATAACCAGAATTTGCAAAAGGACATCTTTTAATGTTTTTGGCTTTGTTTTCTTTAATTTTTCTTCCTTATCTATTTCCAATTTCTCCATAATCTCGGTTGTGCTTTTATAAAGTAAGAACAATCCACCGAGCATTAAAATCAGACTCTGCACATTCAATTCAAAGGAAATCCAAGAAGTGTCAACTGTCCAAAATGGAGTTTTTAATTTGGTTAAATAAGAAACAAAAAACAGTAAAACCACACGTTGAACCAATGCCAAGAGTAAACCTATATTCGTCGCTTTTCTTCGTTGTCCATCAGGTAATTTCCCCGCGCTGATTGAAATAAAAAGAATATTATCAATTCCCAGAATAATCTCTAAAAAAGTAAGCGTCAACAATGCCATCAAAGCATCTCCGCTGAGTAAAAATTCTAACATTTTATTTTATAATTCATTTAAATTTATAGAATAAAACTAAGTATTCTGATTGGATAATTAATTAAGTTGAAAGAAATAAGTTTTAAGAGAAACACTGTGCAATGCTAGCTGCCCAAGTTAAAACTCATAATAGCTGATAAACTTAATATTATGAGATTTCTCCATGCTGATTTTTGAAATAGAAAACTTGATAGCAAGGCGCGTTTAATATTTAAATCCAAGGCGTTGACTTTTGTCAACAACTGCTTTAAATATTGAATGTTAAGCCGATAGCGAGTTTTATAATCAAAAATCACTTCACCTTTTTCAACTCCAAACTCCGTGTATACAACAAATACCCTTCCGTCTCTTCAAATCCCATATCGCTCAATTGCTTGCAGTAAGCAAAAACCTGTGAATTATGTTTTTGCAATGGCTCTCCTGTTTTGAAATCCACAACCACGGCTTTATTTCCTGTGATGAAAATTTTATCTGGCCGCTTTGCCTCTGTTTCACTGATGAGTATATCTTGTTCATCTAAAATTTCATCAGCATTCTTTGCGAAGTTTTGATCTTCCAAAAGTTTGTAAGTTGCAATCGCAGTTTTCTTGATTTCCGCTTCGAATTTAGCTTCAATTAACCCCTCCATTTTTAGTTTTGAAATCACCTCATCAATTGGGTTATCCTTTCTAATTTCAGACAAAACCAAGTGCAATTCGTTTCCAAACTGCTGTTCCTCGTTAAAGACCTCATTTTCTAAAGCCTCTTCATCTTGTAAGGTCAATTCTGGAAACCACAAGAAATCACTTAAATCTTTCGGGATGAAATTCGTTTCTTCTTCTCCATTTTTAGAAATTTCCTTTACTTGCTTTTCTTCCATACCAAATTTGATTACTTCTTCCGTTTTTTCTGTGACTTGTTCGTCATTCCATGTTTCAACCGACAAGGAAAGTGGCTGATTAATCTGCGTGAAAAATCCGTCTTTAGCAGAGGGTTGCTTGGTTTCCGCCATGACATACAAACGCTCACTTGGTCGGGTAAATGCGACATACAGAATATTCAATTCATCTAAAAGCAATTGGTTGTATTCCAATTTAAAAGCGCTCATCATATAATCTGGAACGTTGGTTTTACTCAATTTAGAATACAAAACCACATCTTTTTCTGCTTCCACAAAATGACTTCCCCAACTTGTTTTTAGTGCCCAACTTAGGTTTGGAATAATAACCACAGGGAATTCTAATCCTTTAGATTTGTGAATGGTCATTATTTTTATTGCATCTTTATTCTCTGGCATTTGAATGGTGCTTTTCCTCAATTTTGCATTCCATTCATCAATAAATCCACGAATATCTGGGCCGTATTTTAAATCATAGTTTTGGAACAATTCCAACAAATGATGCAAATAAGGATTTCGCAATTCGCTTAAATCGGTCAATGCAATAAAACTTTCCCCTAAACCGTAAAGATTTTCATAAGGAAAAAAGAGATTTTCCATGGTTTCAAATTCTTGCTTTACGAAGGCTAAAAAATCAAAACTTCCTACTTTATCGTCTTTCCAAAAGTTATTTAATTCTACAATCGGATCTTTCTTTTGAATGCGGTAAAATGTGGTTGCAAATTTGATTTGAGTGGTTTTATTTCCACTATTCCTTCTCAAATTCAAATAATCAATGCAAAAACCTACTGATGCGTCCGAAGAAACCAATAAGCTGTCAGAACTCACAATTTTATAGCCTTTCCCTGCTTCAATGAGGTCTTTCGCATAGCGTCTCCCCTCCTTTTTTCCTCTGGTAAGCACACAAATATCTCCAGGATCAAATCCGTCCTCAATACATTTTTCAACTTTTTCCAACAGAAAAGCCTGTTCTAATTCTATTATATCATCTTTATCCGTTTTTTTATCCACTAAATTTATCGAAACAAATCCTCCATCTGCTCCTTTCGGGTTTTGGCGAATGTCTTCATAGTATTCTTCAAAATGAGCGGGCATTTGTTCCAACATTCTTTTGAAAAAAGTATTGTTAAACTCTACAATATTCTTTCGAGAACGGTAATTATCTTCCAAAGGAACTTTCTTTCCCATTTGAAGGAAATAATTTGAAAGCTGCGCGAAACTGGTGTCATTTTCCGGATTATAAATTTCTGGAAGCTTCACAAATTGTTCAACTAAACCATTTCTAAATCTATAAATGGCCTGTTTTGGATCTCCAACAATGAGGTTTTCGTAATTGTTAGAAATCGATTCGTGCACCAAAGGAATTAAATTCACCCATTGTAATCGGCTCGTATCTTGAAATTCATCCAGCAAATAATGATTGTAGCGATTTCCTAATCTTTCATAAATGTAAGGTGCATTTTCCTTTTTCAGTAACTCGGCAATGCGCTGACCAAATTCAAAAATCCCGATGATGTTTTTCTTCTCTTTGAAAATCGTTAATTCCTTCGAAATGTACTTTAACAACGCCAAATTATAGAAATTCGATTTGATTTTCATTAGCGTATAAACCCGCTCAGAAAGTTTGCTTTCCATTGCGAAAAGCTCTTCCATCATGCGCATCAATTGCTCGTCTACATTGTGCGTTCCTTTCACGCTTTCTCCACTCAGTGTTTTCTGAATCGCTGTTGAAGGTGGTTTTACCTCGCTTAAATTTCTAGAAGGTAAACTTTCTAATAGGGGATGAATTCCGCGAGACTTCCCAGGATAATCGCCTTCTGAAGTACCCAAGGTTTGGAAATATTGATAAATCTCCATGCACTTTTTCAAATGCTGATCGCCCAAATCTTTTAGCTCATCTTTTATTTCTGAATAGGTTTCTTCGTTGAAATCTTTCTTCAACAATTCCTGAATATAGTCTTGGTCTTTTTCATTGGTCAAGACTTTACTAAATTCGATTAAACTACCTCTAAAATTCCATTTATCTCCTTCATCCGCATTACTTTTCGCATAATTCAATGCTAAATTGGTCACCTTTTCTTCATTCGGTTTTCCTAATTTAGACATCAATTCATCGATCACTTGTTCAAGCAAAACATCCTGATCCAAAGTCACTTCAAAATCTTCTTGCAAATCTAAATCTCGACTAAAAGTTCGAATTAAGCGCAAACTAAATTTATCAATTGTGAGGATGTTAAAGTCTTCATAATTATGTAAAATCTCAGACAAAACCCTTTTCGAACGCTCCTGAATTATTTGTGGCTGCAATCCTGTTGTATTTTGCGTTGCCGACATTAGCATTTTCGCTTTTTTGGTTTCCTTTTCACTTTCCCTTTCAGGATAAGCCAACCAATCCAAAGCCTGAATAACACGCTCTTTCATTTCCCAAGCTGCTTTATTGGTGAAAGTCATTGCCAATATTTTCCCGAAATTCTTCTGCGAAACATGATCTCCCAAAGTCAATTTTAGGTAATTCTGAACCAAAGAAAAGGTTTTTCCACTTCCCGCAGAAGCGCTGTAGATTGTTAAGGGTTTTATTGTTTCGTTTTGCATTCTCAAAAGAAATTTTAATTAATCGTTTTTGCGACTTTTTGAAGTATTGCTTAAAAATAAGAATTTTCAAGTAGCGGAATTGTTAAACCTTTGGGTGTAATTAAAAATTTCCCACTTTCATCCTTTTAGGTTTGAATTTAATTGCTGAAACTAGACCTAATTTACTCGCATTATTATTAATTTATTTTTTTGTATTTTTACATTATGCAAAAGCTGTCTTACATAAAATTATCTAACGAGCAGATAGACAAAGTTGGTAACTCAATCATTTATTTTTCTGAGAGAATTAGTGGTTTATCTAAAACTAAAGCACTGAAACTGATTTATATTTTAGATGAATTATCAATAAAAAAGAGTGGAATTCCATTTTTTAATCTGAAATATAAAGTTTGGAAATTTGGCCCAGTCTCCGAAGAGATTTTCATTGACCTTTCCTCAGAGGTAACGCTATTAAAAAACTATATCAAAAGAACATCTGAAGAGGGCACTACGATGATTGAACCATTAGTGAAATTTAATGATGACGAATTTTCAGATAATGATATTGATTTGTTAGAATTCGTGATTGGTGAATTTGGAAATAAAACAACCAAAGAATTGGTTTATTATACACATCGTGCGAATTCACCATGGCACAAAACAGCTAAAGAAAATTCCGTTTTAGACTTATTGGAAAAAGAGGTGATTAATAATACAGAAATATTAATTGATATGTCTTCTTTAATCAATCATGACGAAAGAAAGAAAGATATTTATCTAGATTTTATAGAATCAAATTAGATGTTTAAAGAAGGCATCATAATTTACTTTGACCCTTTTTATTTCAAAAATGGAAATACTGCAAAACCCAAATATTTTGTTGTTTTAAAAAATCAAAATGAACAAAATATTTTAGCATCACTTCCGACAAGGAAAGATTCAATTCCACAAAAAGAAGAAATTGATAATGGATGCATTGAACTTCCCTCAATAAATCTAAATTGTTTTGTTATTTCAAATAAAATCGAAATAACAAAATGCGGAAAAACCTTCGATTTCAAAACTCATATTTATGGTCACCAAATTGAGAGTTACAAAACAGCATTTTTAAAAGAAATTTATCCCATTGAAAATGCCGATTATGAAATTTGGGGCGAAATGAAAAAGGAAATTTTTACTTCACTTATTGAATGTCTCAAAAACTCTAAATCTGTAAAAAGAAAATATAGAAAAATGTTAGAGAAATAAATCCTGTGTAAAATTCTAATTCTTCGAAATAGTTATGATAAAATATATAAGTAGTGTCTGGGCGGAAACACATCAAAATTAAAAACAGTTCTTTTTGCGGTAGTACAAAAAAACATTTTGATTCTCTCAAAAAAAACATTTAATTTAGATGAAAACTAAATTATGAAAAATATCCCGCTCTTTCTTCTTTTAATATTTGCATGTGTTTTCTATTCCTGCAACAATAAACAACCCCACGAAGTTGATCCCGAAGAACTGGAACTAAAAGCGCGAGTAAACATTATTCCAAATTACAACGGTGTTCCAATGGAATTCAATCAAAATTACACCACACAAGAAGGCTATACCATCGAATTTACGAAACTGAACTTCATCATGACGAATTTTAAAAATGATGGAAAACAGCTTTTTGAATCTGCTATTTACAAATTCGAAGACAACAAAAAACTACTTTGGGAAGGTGTTGGAAATTATACTGATTTCACTTCTTTCAGTGTAAATATCGGAGTAGATTCCACTCAAAACCATGAAGACCCTTCTGCACGAGAAGCAGATGACCCTTTGTTTATTTTGAATTCTGGAGACATGCATTGGGGATGGAATCCTGGTTATATTTTTGTAATGTTAGAAGGAAAAGCCGACACCTCAGTAATGCAAGATGGTAGCGGAATGACGAACTTTGCTTATCACATTGGAAACGATGATTTATTGAGAACTTTTAATTTTCAAGGACTAGATTGGTCGAAAGTAAACAGTCAGCTTTTTGAGTTAAATTTGAATCTTGATTTATATAAAATTTTTGACGGAGAAACAGAAGATATTGACATCAAAACGGAGCGTATTTCGCACACAAATCCAGGGCAAATAGCTTTGAGTGAAAAGTTTATTGATAATTTCGTAAAAGCGTTGAGTCTATAATGTTTAGGTCTAATTAGTAGGAAAACATTAGAAATAGTATTAAAATGAAACAAAGGATAATATTCATATTAATTTCAATCTTGTTCTTTTCTTGTAAGAAGAATGAAGTTGATATGTCTATAACTCCTTACCCGCTTGAAATTCCAAGTCATTTTCCTGCGATGCCTATTCCAGAGGACAATCCAATGTCTGTGGAAGGGGTTGAGTTGGGTCGGAAATTATTCTACGATACTCGTTTAAGTTTGGACAATTCTATTTCTTGCGCTTCATGTCATAACCAAAGCAAAGGGTTTTCTGATCCCAATCAATTTTCTGTTGGGGTTAATGGAACTGTTGGATTTCGACAATCTATGTCGCTTGTAAATTTGGGTTGGCAAAGTGCTTATTTTTGGGATGGCCGATCAGAAACCTTGGAAGAACAAGTTTTACATCCAGTGAGAGATCCATTAGAAATGAATCAAAGCTGGGACGCTGCGGCACAAAAATTAAATGCAGTAGAGGAATATCAAAATGAATTTTATCGTGTTTTTAAAGTTGTAGATTTCGATTCAACGCATATTTCCAAAGCCATTTCTCAATTTTTAAGAACGCTTATTTCTAGTCAATCGAAATATGATGTGATGTACAAATACAGAAATAACTTGCCCTTAAACGCCTTTGAGCAAAATTTATACACGCAAATCACCAATGAAGAATGGGCAGGAATGGATTTGTTCTTTAGCTTAACGGGTGGTGACTGCTTACACTGTCACGATGGTCCTTTAATGGAAGTTCAAGGACTATTTTCAAACAATGGATTAGATGACAACTTCCCCGATATTGGAAGAATGAAAGTTACCAATAATCCCAACGATAAAGGGAAATTTAAAGTTCCGAGTTTGAGAAACATTGAATTTACAGCACCTTATATGCACGACGGTAGGTTTTCTACTTTAGATGAAGTGATTAATCACTATTCTTTTGGAATTACAGAAAGTTCAACCATAGACCCAATGATAGAATTTGCACATCAAGGTGGAGTTCAACTAGATGCACAAGAACATGCTTTGATTAAATCCTTTTTGAAAACACTTACAGATTATGAGTTTTTGAATAATTCTGATTTCTCGGATCCTGGCGCACCTTGATTTTTTTGATGTGGGGTGTTTTTTTGATGTGGAGGCACAATGCATTGTGCCTCTTCAGCAAAAAAACACCCAACCCGAACACAGAAACCCTGTCATCCCGACAAAATGAAACGACGAGGAATCTATTTTTTTAAATAATCACGACTTAGATTGGCCGAACTTTTAATTATTTATTCATTATTCACCTATGAAATGCGCCTTAATTTTAGTTTATTTGCTACTAATTAAATTCACTCATGGAAGACCGTAGAAGACTCACAACAGAAGAAAAAGCATTAAAGATAAATCTCAACTCAGGTATCTACGGATCATTCTCTGAAATTGGTGCAGGACAAGAGGTTGCAGCAAATTTCTTTAGGGCCGGAGGAAGTTCTGGAACTATTGCTTTTGCGAGTTCGGCTTATGATATGAAAATATCAGACAGCATCTACGGAAAAGCGAAACGCTATGTTTGTGAAGAAAGATTAATTACCATGCTCAAAAAAGAGTATGAAATGGTAACATCTAGCTTAGATTCACGAAAAGAACATACACGTTTCTTTACTTTTTGTAATACCGTTGAATCATTAAATTACCACAAAACCAATCAAGGTCAAGGTTGGGTAGGATTGCGATTTCAAATTAATCCAAATACAAAACCAAACAACATTATCTTGCATGTTAAAATGCACGACCAAACCAATACGGCACAGCAAGAAGCTTTAGGTATTTTAGGAGTAAATTTAATTTATGCCGCTTATTTTCATGCCACTGGAGAGTTGGATTATTTCATCAACAGCTTGGTGCATCACTTACCAAAAGACAGAATAGAAATTGACATGTTGCATGTTGAAGGTCCAGACTTTGAGCACATCGACAATAGAATTTTAGCTTTAAACTTGGTAAAAAGAGGAATTACAGAAGCAACAATGTTTGATCAAACAGGAAAAGTGCTTCAACCTGCTAGTAAACTTTATAAAAAGAACATTCTTTTGATGCGTGGACGATTCAGACCCGTGACAAAGGTAAGTATCGACATGTTGAACAGCGCCAGAGGGAAATTCTACGAGGAAGAAGGCGTTGAAAAGAAAGACGTAAGAGAAGTTTTTGAATTAACGTTAAGAGATTTAACCTCTGGCGGACAAATTTCGGATAAAGATTTCGTGGACAGAGCAGAGCTTTTGGGCGCTTTGGGGTACACCGTTATGATTTCAAATTACTTGCGTTATTATGAAATGGTAGATTACCTTAGCGACATCACCAGAGGATATAAAATGGGGGTTATTCTAGGAATCTACAATGTCCACAACATCTTTGACGAATCTTACTACAAGCATTTAAACGGAGGAATATTAGAGGCATTCGGGAAAGGATTTGGTAGAAATGCAAAAATGTACATTTATCCAGCCATCAATTATAACAATGGCGAATTATACGAATTTAAAGATGTTGTTGTCGCAAAGCATTTGCAAGGACTATTGACCTACATGAAAGACAATGACAAAATTGAAGCCCTTACAGAATTTGATTTTAGTTTATTGAACATCAAAGCAGATGATGTTTTGGCTAAAATAACACGTCAAGAAGAAGATGAAACTTGGGACAGTGATGTGCCAGATAGAGTTGCTAAAGCGATTAAATTTATGCGTTTGTTTGGTTATACGCCGAAGGTGGAGCCTGAGGAATTAAAGTTATCCAAAGAAATAAATTTTAAATTATAATTCTCGTTAGCTGCTTTGCGCTTGCTAGCAAAAATTCTAACTCGGAAATTATAGATTTTGGATTCTATTTTAATTAATTCCAGTGTTAGCTCGAAGCAACCCTCCCTTTGGAGGGAGATACAGAGGGAGGATATTAATTATACATTCAACTCATTATTCTAGATAACAAGTCTGTCACATCAGCGAAATCAGTGCAACACTTACTAACAAAAAATATAACTCAGAGATTAGTGATTTTGGTAATGAAATTAATTTTAAGCTTTAAGCCGTAAGCCGTAAGCCGATCTTATAGCCTAAAGGACCCTACCCAAAACCCAAAAAAATTTGGCACTTTAATTTCTTTACCCTAATTTAGAGCAAACTAAAAAACTCTACTTATGAAAAAGGAACAAGTAATTGTGCACGAATCTGCACCAACCAACCAACCAACCAACCAACAATGCGCTAAGCAAAACTGCGCCCACTAAAGCAATTTTCAGCATTATGTTATTGCTAACATCTTCTATTCTTTTTGCACAACAAGGCACTGATTGGAAAACCCAAGGAAATACTGCCGACTCTACGGCATTTATTGGAACCACCAATGCCTCAAGTTTGATTTTGCGTTCCAACGATGTTGAGCGAATGAGGATAAGCGAAAGCGGAAATGTGGGTATTGGAGTAGATGATCCTCAAACGGCATTAGATGTTGAAGGAGATATTCAATTAACGGGTGATATTATATTTAAAGGGTATGAGGATTTACAGGAACCCTACAATAGGTTTTTAATGATTGATAAAACCGGGAAGTCGACCTCAGTTAAAATGAAAGAAATGAAAGCCTTTATGTCTTGGGAAGATTGTTACGACATTCAAGACCAAATTACTTTCAATGGTGAGACGGGCACTACAACTATAGTTGCAGGAACTTACGCTAGTTGGGCACCCAGAATTCAAGGAACTAAATCTATTCTTTACACAGGCTCAGAATGTTCTGCTTGGGTAGGTATTGGTACTGATTTACCTATGACAAAACTTGATGTTATAGGGGCGGGTCGCTTTACAAAAGGAGTGAAAATTGGCGAACAACATATTGAAAAATCAGGTTTGTATATTGAGAATTATATAAACAGTAATGGGTCAAACACTACTTATTTTGACCACCTAATCATGGTTAAGGATGAGTCTGGCGGAAAACTTCTACAACTCAACAACGACGGACTCCTCCGCGCCAGAGAAATAAAAGTAGATTTAGAGGCTTGGCCTGATTATGTTTTTGAAGAAGATTATAATCTAATGCCTTTAAATAAGGTGAAATCCTTCATTGAAGAAAACGGACACTTACCCAATGTTCCTTCCGCGCAAAAAGTTGAAACCAACGGCTTAAATTTAGGAGAAGCAGCAAAAACTTCAATGGAAAAAATTGAAGAATTGACGCTTTATTTATTGGAAATTAATGATAAAGTTGAAAAGCAAGAAGTTGTTTTAAATGAACAATCGAAATTGCTAGAACAGCAAAAAGAAACCATTCGTTTGCAGCAAGAATTGATTTTAGAATTGAAGAACTTAACCAATAAAAACTAGAGCTATGAAAAAGTTAATTTTAGGATTGCTTTTGCTTGTTTTTATCCAAGGAGAAGCAAATAGCCAGCAAGATACCTTAATCTTCTCTAATGAGATTGAAATGGGGAATTATATTTATTGGCAGTTAGATCCACAATATTATGATTCTGCTTTATTGAACAGATCGGTTTCGTCCCTGCCTGCGCTATATCGACAAATTGGAGGTGATAATAGTCAAATAATGTCAACAGAGGATTGGTTGCTTATTTATTCGGATTTGGCTTTATCTTGCTACGATACAACTTTGATGCCTACAATTAGTAATATGGCTTTACGTATCAATGATTTTTTCATATATCATGAATTAAATTATAATGATCTCACCCAACCATTTGGACTTGTCATACAAAACATAAACATGATTGATACAGTTAACTGGTCCAATGGAAATTTGAATATTGTTGATGGCCAAGCAATATCAAATGTGCCACAAAATACATTGTATTCTAAAAAATTGATAAAAAGTGCAGCAATTTTAGAATTTTATCCTGACAACGGATACCCTACGGGGTACTTAAAATATGATTCTTCATTTATAATTAAAAGTGATGATATAGTTTTACAATCTATCAAAATAGACGTAGATGATGGCAATGGTTTTCAAGATTTTGGAACAAGTAATCCACTAATATCTTATAATAGGTCCAAAGATTCAACAGTAGCCAGCGCTTTTATTATTTATGAATTGAATAATAACATCTATCAAGATACAATACAGTTTTACTTAACAACAAAAAGCAATCAATTGCCTACAAGAGGAAAAAGTGACAAATGGGATGATACTATGGAGGGCGTGAGTTTTTTAAGTGGGAATAATCTAGAATATGACGTTGGAATAAAGTATGGCTGCGGAAACAATGGTAAAATAAGAAGACCTATTATTATTTCTTGTGCGTATCGCCCTCCAATACAAAAGTTTTCACTGAATAAATACTGGAATCAATTTAATGTTGGCGGAGTGTTTGACAGTTATGTTGCTTTGGGATATGATGTGATTTTTATCAAGGACAAACCTGGAAATCAATCCTTGGAAGTTGCGGGTAGTGAATTGGCTGAATTAATTAAGCATATTAATATCTTAAAGAAAAATAATTATCCAAATGAAGATTGGGAGAATGTTGTAATTGGCTACAGCATGGGAGGGCAAAAAGCGAGATATGCCTTGATGAAATTAGAAAAAGACCACATGGAATACGGTGGCATGCATCACCATACCAAGTTATATATTCCTTTTGATTCTCCACATCATGGTGCAAATATTCCACTATTCACGCAGGCGACCTATAAAGCATTTAAAAACACCAATGTTATGGCTGCGGTTGCGAATAATAGTTTGATTGATGCTGCTTCACGCGATATGGGGCTATATAGTATTTATAATAGCAGTGAGCTATCTAGTTCAGGTTGGTTTTCTAAAGATTTGATTCCACATCCAGATCAAGCAGCAGTAAATTACCAGAATGAACTTAAAAACAACTTCCAGCATGCGTATACCAATTCAACAGATACAAGGAAAACATTTCCTTCTTTTTCTAGGAACATTGCTGTTTCGATGGGAAGTTATAAAGATGACTACAATACAAAATGGGGCCTTAATCCTGGTAAAAAGCTGTTTAGACAGCATGCGCCTGATATATTTTATGTTCCTTACTTAGGATTTAAATATGGCTTTGTAAACAGAAGTCTATTTGCCTCGAAATATTCAAGTAGTAGTCCTCAACCAAGTTTTAAAAGAAACGATTTCTATCTTTTTTTTGGTGTTCCAATTTACATAAGGAAATTATATAATTTTCAAGAACATTACGAATGGGATATGGCACAAGGTGGTTATAAAACAATGTTCTACGATGGTGCGACTGGAGGGGCAGTTACTATTCTGAGATTAGGTGGGGCAGGCTTTGGCACCCGACATTATAAAAAAGAAACGAGTTTTATGCCTTTAGTTTCAGCTTTGGCAATTAACCCTACAATTTGGGAGCATAATGATCTCTATTTTAATTTGCAGGATGAGGGGCTCATGTATCAAAAGTATAATTATGACCCATCACAAGATAAGTCAGACCTTTTTGGTTATCCGCACCTCGGTCACCCTACAGACCACTTTGATATCACACCATTTGAAGCAGTTTATGCAGATGATTTTAACTGGGACCACATCGTTATGGGCAATACCTTAAATGATTATTTGAATGGCGATCAGTCCTACTTCAATCAGTTACGCGATTTTTTAAATGATGAAGTGGAAGGACATATTGTACCCCTTCAAAATAAAGTAATTGGCGAAAACCACGTTCAGAATTCAAGTTATGAGTATAAGGCTTGGTATAAATCGCGTGACCAAGTCATTATAGGAAATAAAGTGACTCCAAAAACAGATCCAGGAGATTACATTATTGAACAAACGGGGAATATTACCGTCTATGGCGGGCAGTCTGTTTTGATCAAAAGTGGCTTTCATGCGAAACCAGGCAGTACTTTTCATGCATTTATAGCTGGGCCAAGTGAATGTTATGGAGATTATGCTAAATCTGGTTCTTCTGACTCCTCTGACGATGACAATGAAAATACAACAAAAACCCATACGGAAAAACCAAGTATTAGTCAGGATTTACAAATTAAGTTGATTCCCAACCCCAACTCGGGTAATTTTACTTTTGAAGTCAATCAAGCAAACCCTAAAGGAACTTTATACGTTTATGGTTTAGATGGCAAATTGTACTATCAGCAAGCTGTAAACCAACCACAAACAAAACTTAACATATCACTTAAAAATGGCTTGTACCTTGTCATGTATCAAACAGGAACAGAAATGAAAACAACAAAATTAATAATTAACTAATGAAACATTTAATTTATATCGCTATAATATTTTTGTTTGCGACTTCCTGCAAGAAAAAGACAGCTGTCGTTATCCAAGCACAAGACATTACCAGTGACGGCGCAGCCTATGCAGGACAAGAATACGCTGTTGCGGAGTCATGGACACCTTTTCAAGAAACAAAATCTAAAATTGTAGCCACAGGATTTTTAGATGCCAATGGAAAAGCTTCGTTTAATTTAAAAATGAAGAATAATAGAAAATATGTCTTGGGAGTAAGTGAACCCGATAATATTTGCTATGGCGGTCTTGTGCAGCACTATTTAGATCATGAAAAAAATAATAATGTAATTTTTGAATATGCAGAATGTGCTTATATAAAACTTAAAATTGATAACGTGAATTGTCAAGGACTAAGCGATAAGTTTGTTCTCTATCGAAAGAATCAAATAGGCTCAATAGACGGTGATTTCGGTTGGCAGCATGATGGATGTGTCTATTGGGAATCAAACGGGTACTCAACTGTTCCAATGGGAGAGCAGTACTACCGCTGGGAAGTTACTCGTTCAGGTAATACATCGACATATTATGACACTATTTATTTACAAGAAGGAGAACAAAGGATGTACGAGATTAACTATTGAGAAATAAATCAACTCGATATTATAGTTTTTATGACTTCAGTAATGTTTCTTGTTTTATTGTTTCAATAGAGAAAATAAAGATGAAAAGCAATAACAGAATAATGCAAGAATCCATTCGATACGCACCTATTTTTATCATTGAGCAAACGGGGAATATTACCGTCTATGGAGGGAAATCTGTTTTGATCAAAAATGGCTTTCATGCTAAAGCGGGTAGTACATTTCACGCATTTATAGATGGCCCAAGTGAATGCTATGCAAATAACGCTAAATCTGGCACTTCTGACTCCTCCGACGATGACAATGAAAACACAACAAAAACGCACACTGAAAAACCAAGTATTATTGAGGAGTTACAAATCAAGTTGATTCCAAATCCCAACTCGGGTAATTTTATTTTTGATGTCAACCAAGCAAACCCTAAAGGAGCTTTATACGTTTATGGATTAGAAGGTAAACTATATTATCAGCAAGCTGTCAACCAATACCAAACAAAACTTGACCTATCACTTAAAAATGGCTTGTACCTTGTCGTTTATAAAACAGTAAAAGAAATGCAAACAACAAAATTAATAATACACTAATGAAAAATTTAATTTTTATAAGTCTCTTATTCTTTTTTGCAGCCTCATGCAAAAAAGAGACATCAGTAGTCATACAAGCACAGGATTACATTACCGGCGATGGCACGGCCTATGCAGGTCAAGAATATGCTGTTTCGGAGTCATGGACACCGTTTCAAGAAACGAAATCTAAAATTGTAGCCACAGGATTTTTAGATGCCAATGGAAAAGCGTCGTTTAATCTAAAAATTAAGAATAACCGCAAATATGTAATGGGTGTTAGTGAGCCTGATAATATTTGTTACGGCGGTCTTGTTCAGCATTATTTGGATCATGAGAAGAATAATTTGGTTGTTTTTGATTATTTAACTTGTGGTAAGGTTATAGTTCCAACAAATAATATTAACTGTGAAGGAGTTGATGATAAAATGCAGTATAAATATTATTACACAGAAAATCCTGAGATATATAAATATAGAGGAGCTGGAGGTTATCCCGATTGGTCAGAAATTACTTTTGTTGAGGGATGTACTTCTTTTCCTGGTGGTTATAATCTAATACCCGTTGGAAACTACACTTTTGAGTGGAGAGTTATAAGACAAAGCGGCACAACTACAGGTATTGATTACTTTACGGTTACTGAAAATGATACAACAACGTATATATTTGATTACTAAATGAAACATTTACTTTACATCGTCCTAATACTCTTCTTTGCAACCTCATGCAAGAAAAAGACAGCTGTCGTTATCCAAGCACAAGACATTACCAGTGACGGCGCGGCCTATGCAGGACAAGAATACGCTGTTGCGGAGTCATGGACACCTTTTCAAGAAACAAAATCTAAAATTGTAGCCACAGGATTTTTAGATGCCAATGGAAAAGCGTCGTTTAATTTAAAAATGAAGAATAACCGCAAGTATGTTCTAGGTGTAAGTCAGCCAGATAATATTTGTGATGGAGGCCTTATTCAGCACTATTTAGACCATGACAAGAATAATACGGTAATTTTTAAATATGCACAATGTTCATATTTAAAATTTAACGTGCACAACATTAATTGTAATGGACCTAATGATGAGGTGAAATATAAAAGAATATGGTTAACAGGAAATAATGAGGGAACACAAATAGTTAAGCTAGGTTGTTTTAATTTTGAAGGAAATTATTTTGAACTTCCTGCAGGAAATTACAGATATGACTGGGAAGTCACAAAAAATGCTACAACTACTTATCATTCTGAAAACTTCACTTTAGTTGCTGGCGACAGTTCTGTTTTTCAAATAGATTACTAAATGAAGAAAACAATTTACATCGTCCTAATACTCTTCTTTGCAGCTTCATGCAAGAAAAAGACATCAGTAGTCATACAAGCGCAAGACTATATTACTGGTGATGGCTCAGCCTATGCAGGTCAAGAATATGCCGTCTCTGAATCATGGACACCTTTTCAAGAAACAAAATCTAAAATTGTGGCCACAGGTTTTTTAGATGATAACGGAAAGGCCTCGTTTAATTTGAAAATGAAGAATAATAGAAAATATGTCATGGGAGTAAGTCAGCCAGATAATATTTGTTATGGTGGTCTTGTGCAGCATTATTTGGATCATGAAAAAAATAATTTGGTGATTTTTGAATATACACATTGTGGATATTTGGATATTAAAAGCAATAATATAAATTGTGAAGATGCTAATGACGAGTTTAGGTATAAATATTACGTTTCATCAAATCCAGATATATATATATACAAAGGGTTTTTATATAATGGAGTTTGGGATCCAGAAGATTTTATTAAGGGTTGCCAAGATTATTCAGGTATCTATATATATAACCAAAGGCCAGTGGGAAATTATACAGTAGAATGGGAAGTCAAAAGAACAAGTGGCACAACTACTGGAATTGATAACTTTACAATTACAGAAAATGATTCCACGAGCTACTTAATTGAATACTAAATGAAATATTTAATTTATATCGCTTTAATATTTTTGTTTGCAACTTCCTGCAAGAAAAAGACATCCGTAGTCATTCAAGTGCAAGACTACATAACTGGTGATGGCACAGCCTATGCAGGGCGAGAATATGCAGTTTCAGAATCATGGACACCTTTTTTTGAAACAAAATCTAAAATTGTCGCCACAGGTTTTTTAGATGATAACGGAAAGGCCTCGTTTAATTTGAAAATGAAGAATAATAGAAAGTATGTTTTGGGTGTGAGTGAACCAGATAACATTTGTTATGGCGGTCTTGTTCAGCATTATTTGGAACACGAGAAGAGTAATATGGTTGATTTTGAATATTTAGCTTGCGGTTATATAAATTTGCCAAGGGTAAATACCAATTGCGAAGGACCAGACGACAAGTTTAGATTCAAATATTATTATACTGATGATCCAGATATATATATATATAAAGGATATATTGACGCAAATTATAATTGGCAAGAAAATAAGTTCTTGGAAGGATGCATTAACTATTCAAATGCAGTATCTTACAATAGTAGACCTGTAGGAAATTACACTATTGAATGGATGGTCGAAAGACAGAGTGGCACAACTACAGGAATTGATAACTTTACAATTACTGAAAATGATTCTTTGGCCTATTTAATTGAATACTAAATGAAACATTTACTTTATATCGTCCTAATACTCTTCTTTGCAACCTCATGCAAAAAGAAGACATCCGTAGTCATCCAAGCGCAAGACTACATAACTGGTGATGGCACAGCCTATGCAGGTCAAGAATACGCTGTTTCAGAAACATGGACACCCTTTTATGAAACGAAATCAAAAATTGTTGCAGAAGGCTTTTTAGATGATAACGGAAAGGCCTCGTTTAATTTAAAAATGAATAGGAACAGAAGGTATATCTTAGGAGTGAGTGAACCTGAGAATATTTGCTATGGAGGTCTAGTGCAGCATTATTTGAATCATGATAAGAGTAATATGGTTGATTTTAAATATGCAGAATGTGCTTATATAAAACTTAAAATTGATAACATCAATTGTCAGGGACCAAGCGATGAAATGCTACTGTTTCAAGGTAATCAAATAGGGAATTTTGATTTCAATTATCCTTGGGAACATAATGGATGTGCTTTTTGGGAATCAAACGGATATTCGGAAGTTCCTATGGGGGAACAATATTACAAATGGGAAGTCACCCGATCAGGAATTACAGAAATATTTTACGATACCATTTATTTACAAGAGGGAGAACAAAAGGTGTATGAGATTAACTACTAGGCCAACTACCCAAAACCCAAAAAAATTTGGCACTTCAATTTCTTTACCCTAATTTAGAGGAAACTTAAAAACGCTATCTATGAAAAAGGAACAATTAATTGTGCGCGAATCTGCACCAACCAACCAACCAACCAACCAACAATTCGCTAAGCCACACTGCGCTCAGTAAAGCAATTTTCAGCGTTATGTTATTGCTAACTTCTTCTATTCTTTATGCCCAACAAGGCACCGATTGGAAAACCCAAGGAAATACTGCCGACTCTACGGCATTTATTGGAACCACCAATGCCTCAAGTTTGATTTTACGTTCCAATGATTTGGAACGAATGAGGATAAGCGAAAACGGAAATGTGGGTATCGGAGTCGATAATCCCCAAACAGCTTTAGATGTGGAAGGCGACATCCAATTAACTGGTGATATTATATTTAAAGGATATGAGGATTTGCAAAATCCTGTGAACAGATTTTTAATGATCGATAAAACCGGAAAGTCGACCTCTGTTAAAATGAAAGAATTGAACACTTTTATGTCTTGGGAAGATTGTTACGACATTCAAGATCAAATTACTTTCAATGGCGAGACGGGCACTACAACTATAGTTGCAGGAACTTACGCTAGCTGGGCACCTAGAATCCAAGGAACTAAATCTATTCTTTACACGGGCTCAGAATGTTCTGCCTGGGTAGGAATCGGAACTGAATTGCCTATGACTAAGCTTGATGTTAGAGGTGCGGGACGTTTTACAAAAGGAGTGAAAGTTGGTGAAGAATATATTGAAAAATCAGGTTTGTATATTGAGAATTATATATATAGTAATGGGTCAAACACTACTTATTTTGACCACCTAATCATGGTTAAAGATGAGTCTGGTGAGAAACTATTACAACTCAACAACGACGGTCTCCTCCGTGCCAGAGAAATAAAAGTAGATTTAGATACTTGGCCAGATTATGTATTTGAAAAGGATTACAAGTTAATGCCTTTAAATGAATTAAGGTCTTTTCTACTTAAATATAAGCATTTACCAAATGTGCCTTCAGCCAATGAAATTGAAAGAGACGGAGTAAATTTAGGAGAAGCGGCAAAAACTTCAATGGAGAAAATTGAAGAGTTGACGCTTTATTTATTGGAAATCAATGACAAAGTTGAAAAGCAAGAAGTTGTTTTAAATGAACAGCAAAAACTGCTTGAACAACAACAAGAAACCATTCGTTTGCAGCAAGAGCTGATTTTAGAATTGAAGAACTTAACCAATAAAAACTAGAGCTATGAAATTACTAATAATTACATTTTCTCTATTTCTGATCGCTTTTGGTCAAGTCATAAGTCAAAACAATGACACAGTATCAATGTCTTCATATCAAGTTGCAGATTCGATATATAGAAATTTGACAAATCATATTCCATCAGGTTACCTGCTCAATAGAACTTTGATGGACACAAATGCTTTAGCCTTTAATACCGATAAATTGAGAGATTCCATCATAAATGCTGATTACTTTTATGGATTAATGTATGAATATAAAAGTATGGCGCTTGATTCTAGCAGCATTCCAAGTCTTATAAATATTTTCAATCAAGTGAATAGTTATATGGGAGAGCATGAATTTAATGAAGATATTTATATTTATCCGATTGGTATTGCAGATTTTAATTTTGAATATTTCGATGAGGCAGTTGCATTACAAAACAATTGGATCAATAGACAAAATGCCCAGTTTTTTGAAAATAGTCAAAGTCATTTGGCGTATGAATCTGGTAAATCACAGTTTGTCGCTCCACTTTTCGATATGTATTCTTCAGATCTTATGGGAATTACATTTAGAGAGGAAGAATTCTTCAGTAACCGACACACTGTAAATGATATCGCTCAACTTTCCGTAGAACACAATGGGGTAATTACTAATTTGAATTTTGATGAGGTATATGAATTTGTACCTTCTAATGATGCTTATCAATATTTTACATTTAGGGTGGAATTCACAGATGGAGATAGTATTGTAAATCAAACCAAGATTTATACGCCAGAATTACCGATCAGAGAGAGGGGAGCCTCAGATTCATTTGAAAAATGTCGATATTTTTCAGATAAAAGAGGGAGTTTTTCAGACGGTGACAATAATAAAATACAATATTGTTTAATTAATGCATGCGACAACCATAGTTCTGGTTATCGCCCAAAAAAGCCATACATATTGGTAACTGGTTATCGCCCACCCATCTTTTTTCAAAGATATAAGAAAACATGGAAGTTGTATAGCAATCATCATAGAAGTATGCTAAATCACTTAAAACTTAATAATTACGACATTATTCTTGTTAGATTTAACATATTTTGGAAGCCATATCAACACGGAATGTTGGAATCAGCAGATCTTTTCATTGAATTCTTGCAAGATTTAAATATGAAAAAAGCTGCTTTTGGAGGTGAATATCATGAAAACGTTATACAAGGTTCATCTATGGGGGCTGATATTGTAAGATTAGCTCTGCTTAAAATGGAGAAAAAACATTTTGCAGACAATAGTTATGGACATCATCGTTCTCGTTTGTTTTTATCTTATGATGCAAATTATTATGGTGCAAACCTACCCTTGGCATACCAATACCAAATTTATAGCGGTTTTAAGTACCCTAGACTAGTTAATACTGTACCTGTAGTTAACGGTTTTCTTAGAGCCTTTTTATATGCTTCACTAGAGCAGAAAACCGTAAAACAACTTCTAATGTATCACGCCAAAGCGAACAATAGTAATTTGTTTAATTATCCAAGCAATACTATATATAGTACTCCTACTCATCATGCAAAGAGACAAAATTTTTGCAATGAACTTGACCTTTGGGACAATCACGATCATATTTTCCCGCTCCAAACAGGAACAAGAAATGTTGCTATTTCTTTAGGTAAAATCAGTGGGAAAAACAATGATGAAACTAATTTGAATTTTAAAAACGCAGGTGATTATTGGCATGATGTTAATCTTGTTCTTTGGAAAAGAGAATTACGTGCTGGAATATACTCTACAAATTATGAAAGATTATTCAGACGTAAAAGAATCTCCCTTCTTCCATTTCCAAATATGACAGACCACATTGTTAATGTGAAACAAATGCAAGAAATTGACAACGCATCTGGGTCTTATCTAAAAGGTTTGGGAAATATTATATGGCTTACTGATATGTCGCATCTTGGATTGGGTTGGCTTTCCAACTTAAACGAAAAGTTTACCCATAAATCTACGCTTACAGCATTAGATATAAACCCAAACCTATGGCCTAGTGATGGTTCGCATAGTTTAAATATGCAAAGCTTGGGGTTGATGTATAATGAGTTTAATTATAATCCAAATCAACCTTCTAGCTATTTCGGCTACCCCAACCTCGGTCGCCCAACCGACCATTTTGAAGTTACCCCTTTTGAAGCCATTTATGTTGGGGAGAATATTCATCCACATATTGAACTGAAGGAGTCCGATGATGCAGATGTTGATGCTATAAACAATTTCATTCTCAATGAGGTTGAGCCTTGGTATTTAGGTTTGCAAAACGATAATTTGGGGGAACAAGCACGCAGTAATTACACTTATAAATCTTTAAGAAGAGCAAGGTTTACAATTACCACAGGGCATTTAGTGACTCCTAAAACCGACCCAGGAGATTATAATGTTGAACCCAATGCAGATCTGAAACTTCAAGCTGGTGAGCAGATTACTTTAAAACCGGGTACGCATGTAAAACAAGGAGCAAAAGCGCACCTCAAAATACGCTACTATGAGTGTCCTCCTGGTTCGAGCGATATGAGTGCAGGTGGAAATCAGTATGATGAAAATGATTCTGAAACCAATCTAATGAGGAAAGACTTAGCTAAAAAGGAAGGAAAGTTAAAAGAAAATCAAATCTCAATTTATCCCAACCCTTCACGTGGGTCATTCACTATAGCCTCCATGCAAGATGTTCCCATTGAAACTTTGCATGTTTATAATTTAAATGGAACCTCAATATTTCAGAAAACGAACCTTTCAACAGCAAGATTCAAGTTTGAAAGCAAATTAGCCCAAGGAACTTACTTTGCTATTATAAATACAAGAGATGGAATTATTCACCGCAAAAAAATCATTGTATTATGAAAGCACTATTCTATTTATCGATACTATTTGTTTTCGTGTTATTTTCTTGTACAAAATTGGGGAGAAATATCACTGTAAAAGGAAAGGTAATTAACCCTTTAACAGGAACAACATACTCGAACTTAAAGGTTCAATTGGTAAAATCAGAATCACTGAGTCTTCCTGGAGGATACAAAGAAATCAAACATACATATACAGATGAGGAAGGCAATTTTGAAATTAATGCTGCTCGCATAGGCAAAATATGGGTGCAGATTCAAAGTGGCAATGAATTGTATGTTTTGGGCTGGCATCAAGATGGAGAATATATCAGCGATAACTTTCGAGCGACTGTTCAAAAACGAGAAACGATGGAGACAGATTTTCATGTTGTGCCATATGGGAAATATCAACTCGTAATTAATAATATAAATTGCCAAGGTATTAACGATACCATTATCATTAATCAAACTAATCAAGTTGGTTCGTTTCTAGGAATAGACTGGGTTCTAACAGGGTGTAGTGGATATGCCACTGCGTTGGAAAAAACACCGATAGCTAATATTCATACAGAGTATACAGTTATACGAAGTGGAGTAACTAATTCTTATGAAGTTGACTTTATTGTGCATCCAGATCAAAATAATCAACAGATAATTAATTATTAATTAAATTTACGTCTTAGACGAATATCAATATCCAATTTATAATTTAAATGGTACCTTAATGCTTCAAAAAGAAAGAATTTCAACAGCAAGGTATAAGTTTGAAAGCAAATTAGCGCAAGGAACATACTTTGCTATTATAGAAACAAGAGATGGAATTATTCACCGTAAAAAAATCGTAGTATTATGAAAGCACTATTTTATATATCGATTGTTTTCGCTTTCCTACTGTTCTCTTGTACAAAGTTTGGGAGAAATGTAACTATTAAAGGATAAGTAGTTAACCCAATAACGGAAACAACGTATTCAGGATTAAAAGTCCAATTGATAAAATCAGAATCACTGAGTCTTCCTGGAGGATACAAAGAAATCAAACATACATTTACAGATGAGGAAGGCAATTTTGAAATTAATGCTTCTCGCATAGGCAAAATATGGGTGCAAATTCAAAGTGGCAGTGAATTGTATGTTTTAGGCTGGTATCAAGATGGAGAATACATCAGCGATAACTTTCGTGCGACTGCTCAAAAACGTAAAACGATGGAGGCAGATTTTCATGTTGTGCCTTATGGTAACATTAAACTTAATATTTATAATGTAAATTGTGGAGGGGCGGGTGATGAGTTCATATTGGAGGTAATTCCACCCTTCCCTTATTCAGCAATAGTTTCGCCTGTTTCGCGTTATGGATGTTATAATCAGGAAGGTCAGCCTGTGGAAGTGATCATGGGCAACTATGAAATTAAATGGACAGTAAATAGAGGAGGAACAACTGAAGTATTTAGTGATAACTTATTTGTTCCAGAGAATGGAGTTGGAGAAATGACTATAAATTATTAAGTTTATACTCCCCCTGCCAACTACCCAAAACCCAAAAAAATTTGGCACTTTAAATTCTTTACCCTAATTTAGAGGGAACTTAAAAACGCTATCTATGAAAAAGGAACAATTAATTGTGCGCAAATCTGCACCAACCAACCAACCAACCAACCAACAATTCGCTAAGCCACACTGCGCTCAGTAAAGCAATTTTCAGCGTTATGTTATTGCTAACATCTTCTATTCTTTATGCACAACAAGGCACCGACTGGAAAACCCAAGGAAATACTGCTGACTCAACTTCTTTTATTGGAACCACCAACGCCTCGAGTTTGATTTTGCGTTCCAATGATGTTGAGCGAATGCGGATAAGCGAAAGCGGTAATGTGGGTATTGGAGTGGATAATCCCCAAACAGCTTTAGATGTGGAAGGAGACATTCAATTAACTGGGGATATCATTTTTAAAGGATATGAAGATTTACAAGATCCTGTAAACAGATTTTTAATGATCGATAAAACCGGAAAGTCGACCTCTGTTAAAATGAAAGAAATGAAAGCCTTTATGTCTTGGGAAGATTGTTATGACATTCAAGATCAAATTACTTTCAATGGTGAGACGGGCACTACAACTATAGTTGCAGGAACTTACGCTAGCTGGGCACCTAGAATCCAAGGAACTAAATCTATTCTTTACACTGGTTCAGAATGTCCCGCTTGGGTAGGAATTGGTACTGATTTGCCTATGACAAAACTTGATGTTATAGGGGCGGGTCGCTTTACAAAAGGAGTGAAAATTGGCGAACAACATATTGAGAAATCGGGTTTGTATATTGAGAATTATATAAACAGTAATGGGTCAAACACTACTTATTTTGACCACCTAATCATGGTTAAGGATGAGTCTGGCGGAAAACTTCTACAACTCAACAACGACGGACTCCTCCGCGCCAGAGAAATAAAAGTAGATTTAGAGGCTTGGCCTGATTATGTTTTTGAAGAAGGTTACAATCTAATACCTTTAAATAAGGTGAAATCCTTCATTGAAGAAAACGGACACTTACCCAATGTTCCTTCCGCCCAAGAAATTGAAGCAGACGGAGTAAATTTAGGAGAAGCAGCAAAAACTTCAATGGAAAAAATTGAAGAATTGACGCTTTATTTATTGGAAATCAATGATAAAGTTGAAAATCAAGAAGAGTTATTAAATGAACAATCTAAATTACTTCGACAGCAAAATGAAACCATTCGTTTGCAGCAAGAATTGATTTTAGAATTGAAGAACTTAACCAATAAAAACTAGGGCTATGAAAAAGTTAATTTTAGGATTGCTTTTGCTTGTTAGTTTTAACGGGTGGGGGCAGCAGGATACATTAGAGTATACTACACCTAGAGAAGTGGCTGATACCGTTTTTGGTTTGTTTGATGAACAATTGTACGATAATGTATTGTTTGATCGTTCCTTATCAGAAGATTCTTTGTTAATACAACAACTTAGAGGAGATTATTCAGTTGTTGCATCTGCTTTGTCATGGTTGCAGGCCCATTCTGACATAGCAGTTAGTTATACTGACCCATTAATTATGATGGCAGATAGCGTAATGATAGATTCACTTAGCTCTTTCGTTATAAAATATGATAAGTTGGATTCTCTAGAAAGAGCTCATCATCCTTTTGGTATTCTGCTTCATCAAGTGAGTAAAATTGATAGTAATTTATATCAGCAAACTGGATCCTTTACTAATCTTCATGGACAACTAAAATTAAGTTCCACCTATAATGAAAATCAAATTTATGATAAAGTCACTCTAAAAGAAACCGCACTACTAGAATTATATGGTGACCATGGATATGAAGAAGGAGTTATTGTTTACAACCCGAATTTTATTTCTGTGGGAGCTAATATCACCTTACATTCAATTCGAATTGATGTTGGAAATGGTTTTCAAGATTTTTCATCCACAAATAATGAAATTAGTTATGATATTTATCAGGATTGGCAAATTGGCAAAACAATTCTAGATTATACTTTGGATGGAGTAAGAAAACAGGATACATTAAGTTTCTATTTAACTTCTGAAATACATAAAAGCAATAATCAAGAGAAAGCGGTTGATAGATGGGATACTGATGTTATAAAATACCCAAGTAATAGGGGTCCAGATTTAAAATATAAAATTAAGTATGGATGTGGAAATGGAACAAAAATTAGACGACCAGTAATTATTGCTCCACCTTATAGGCCAGGATTACAGCCTGTATCTTTTCGTAAATACTACGACCAATTTGATTTTAAGTCTTTAATATCTTCATTGTCGGATATGGGGTATGATGTGATTTTTATCAAACAGACTCCGGGTAATAGGGGGATTGATCACGCTGGTGGAATTTTAGCTGGATTTTTAAAGCACATTAATGCAGAAAAAAAGCAAAACTATCCTAATGAAGATTGGGAAAATATTGTGATTGGTTTTAGCGCAGGAGGGCAGCATTGGCGATGGGCGTTGAAACAGCTTGAAAAAGAACACATGGAATGGGGAACGCCTCACCACCATACAAGACTGTACATTCCTTTTGATTCTCCGCATTGGGGTGCAAATGTGCCAATGTTTGCACAAGCAGTATATTATGAATTTAACAGAACGTGGAATCCATTAGCTGCAATAATCTACGATAATTTAAAAGATGCAGCCTCAAGATCTATGTTAATTAACCATATTACTGGTAGCTCTATTTCTGGAAGTGATATAATCTATCCAGCTCCTGATTTAATGCGACAAAATGTTGTTAACCAATTAAACAATTCTTTTAACCATCAATTTACACCCATGAATGATTTGCGTAGATCATTCCCCACTTTCACTAGAAATGTCGCTGTTTCTGCAGGGCATAATTCAGAAGATTATAAAGATGAGTTTGGACTAAATCCTGGAGAAAAATTGTTCTCGCAAAATTATCCAATACCAGCACTTGGGGGAGCTAAATATATAAAAAGATCTATAAACGCCTCCCAAATGGGTGCTGCTTCTCGCGTTTTTAAAAGGTTTGAGGTGCGCTCCCTAGGTGTTATTCCAGTTTGGGGTATCGACAAAAATTACAAAACAAACGGAGCGCTTGAGTGGGACATGTCACAAGGAGGGTATAAAAATGAGTTCTATGACCAATGGTGGTTTCCCGTTTCACCAATTGTTGTCTTACGCACAACTGGTTTGTTCCTAGGCACTAAACATTATGATGGAAACATGAATTTTCTACCCATGGTTTCTGCGCTAGCCATAAATCCTAGTATATGGCAAAATAACAATCTGTTTTATAATTTGAAGGATGAAGGGTTGATGTATAATGAATTTAACTCGAATGTACAATCAAATACATATGGTTATCCCAATCTTGAGCATCCCAACACCCATTTCAACTTTACTCCTTTTGAAGCAATTTATTGTGATCCCCAAACTTATCAGCACATCAAGATGCAAGAATCTGTTGATGATGATGATTTAGATGACACCTACCTTGTGCATACCCGAAACTTTATTCTCGACGAAGTGGAATCAGACATCGTATATCTTCAAAACAAAACCATCGGTAAAAACCACATCCAATGGGATCCTAACTACCGGTATAAGGCTTGGTACAAGGCTTTTGATAAAGTCATACTTGGCGATACAATTACCCCTAAAACTGATTTAGGGCCATATATCATTGAAAAAACAGGAGAGGTAACGGCTTATGCTTGTAATGGTGTAGTAATGAAACCTGGTTTTCATACAAAACAAGGGAGTAAGTATCATGCTTTTGTATATTGTGATGGTTGTTCCCGACCAAGAGAGCAAGGAATGAAAACAAATACTGGAGAAAATAATAAAAATAGAACTGATGAAAAACACACTTTACAAGTTAATCATTTTAACTCAAATGATATACCCCATCAAAAAACAGTTTTAAAAGTTTATCCAAATCCTTCGGATAAAGGATTTACGATTGAATTTCCCGAAATTGAAGGAGAATACATAATCTCAAATACCAACGGGGAATTATTCCAACAGGATGAAGTGAAAACTAAATCGATTTTTATTGAACTTCCAAAAGGAATATATTTTGCGAAATGGATCAATAAAAACGGAATACAAACTCAAAAAATAATTGCCTTATGAAAAAGTTAATTTTAATATTATTAATGGGTGTTTTTCTTGTTTCTTGCAAAAAAAAGCAAACCATCCACATTACAGCAAAAAATGCAGCTACAGGTGAACCTTATCCAGGTTTAACCTATTATGTGGTAACTTATACGAATATAAACGGTGGCACAAAATCCAAAACAGTTGCCACGGGTACACTGGATGCGAACGGCGAAGCGGTTGTTACTGAGCGATTACCCAAAAATAAAGGACGTGGAGTACGTGTAGTTGAACCGGAAAACTCCTGTTATAACAAGAATATACAATTGTATTTTAGTGAGGAGGATGGCGAAAACTTCAAAGCAGAGTTTGAATTTGCGGAGTGTGCGTATTTGACTATATCTGTTAATAATATAAACTGTCAAGGTTTAACCGATAATATAATATTTGACATGCAACCAACATATGTAGAAGGTTTTAATAATATTATACCAAGAGAGGAGATGGGGTGCTATTCTAATACTTTTATAGAGTCATCAGTACCTTTTGGTCAATGGGAAGCAACATGGGAAGTTACACGAAATAATTCAACAACATATCATGATACAACTTTTTTTATGAACATTAATGAACATCATTTATTAACAATTAACTACTAATAAGTGCCTTTTGAAGCAATATACTGTGACCCCCAAACCTATCAATACATCAAGATGCAAGAATCCGTTGATGATGATGATTTAGATGACACCTACCTTGTGCATACCCGAAACTTTATTCTCGACGAAGTAGAGGCGGATATCGTTTACCTACAAAATAAAACGATTGGTAAAAACCACATCCAGTGGGACCCCAATTCTCGCTACAAAGCGTGGTATAAAGCTTATGACAAAGTAATTATTGGTGATACAATTACGCCAAAAACCAATCTTGGGCCTTTTATCATTGAGAAAACAGGAGAAGTAAACGCCTATGCTTGTAATGGTGTAGTGATGAAACCTGGTTTTCACACCCAACAAGGAAGCAAGTATCACGCATTTGTGCATTGTGATGGTTGTTCAAGACCAAGAGAGCAAGGCATGAAAACAAATAATGGAGGTAGCAATGAAAGTAATGCTGACGAAAAGCTTGCTTTACATGTTGTTCCTAATAAGTCAGAAGATGATATCCATCAAAAAACAGTTTTAAAAGTCTATCCCAATCCATCGGATAATGGGTTTACCATTGAATTCCCTGAAATGAATGGTTTTTACATTATTACAAATACGAACGGAAAGCGCTTAAAAGAAAGTAAAGTATTATCCAAAACCATTTTCATTGAACTCCCAAAAGGGATTTATTTTGTGAAATGGAAGAGTACAAACGGAGTACAAACTAAAAAAATAATTGCATTATGAAAAAGTTACTTCTAATATTATTGGTTGGTTTATTTCTATTTTCCTGCAAAAAAGAACGCACCATCCACATCACTGCAAAAAATGCTGCCACAGGCGAAGGTTTTTCTGGTTTAGGTTTTATATTGAGAGAAACAAAAGGATATGTAACCTCTACAGGAGAAGTTCAAAAAAAAGTGTATGAAGGAACATTAAACGCACAAGGCGAGGCGGTATTTAATTACAAGCTGAAAAATAATCGTTCTTATGTACTTACTACTTTAGTACCGGACGAAGAATTGTGTTACATTAATAATACATCTTACACATTAGCCAACACAGATGATAATTTTAAGTTTGATTTTCTTTTTGCGGAGTGTGCTTATTTGAAGTTTCGCTACCAAAACATAAATTGTCAAGGTCCTAATGACCATATAAAAGTAAAACGATATACGAACTTAGATGATTATTCGGGATTCTTAATTGATGCAGAATATGAAGGTTGCAATGACTATACTATGCCAAATTTCACTGAAGTTCCAATGGGTCAGTGGATTTTTGAATGGGATGTTACTAAAAATAATGTAACATCTGGTTTTTCTGATACAGTTTTTTTAAATGCCAATGAGCAAAAATATTATGAAATAAATTACTAAATGAAGTATCTGCTCATCATATCGTTACTTGTGTTTTTTTCCTGCAAAAAAGAACGCACATTCCACATCACTGCGAAAAACGCAGCTACAGGAGAACCTTACCCAGGATTAAGCTATGAAATTCAACGCAGTTGGAGCGGGGCATTTGAAAATAAATATAAATCTGTTGGGTCTGGCGTGCTAGATGCCAATGGAGAGGCCTTTTTTACAAAAAGACTTCATGATAATTCTTCCTATTCTATCTCTGTAGCACCACCACCGAATACTTGTTATATTAGTGATTCTGATCTACATGCTGGAGGTGATAAGAATTTTGATGCTGCATTTGAGTTTGCGGAATGTGCTTATTTGAAGTTAAAAATTAAAAATGTTAATTGTGAGAGTCCTAATGATGAGATGTCACTTTATCAGGGGAATCAAATAGGAAGCTTTAATTATACTCAACCATGGGAGCATAATGGATGTACTTTTTGGGAATCCAATGGATATTCCAATATTCCGATGGGAGAGCAATACTATAAGTGGGAAGTTACACGCAACAACATTACAACTACTTATTATGATACTATTTATTTGAATGCAGGAGAATATCGAACCTACGAAATCAATTACTAAATGAAATACTTCATCCTCATAGCGTTACTTCTGTTCGTTTGTTGCAAAAAGAAGCAAAAAAACATCAATCAACGAAGATTTGCAAATCAAATTGATTCCAAACCCCAACTCTGGTAATTTTATTTTTGAAATTAATCAAGCAAATCCTAAAGGATCTTTATACGTTTATGGTGTAGATGGTAAGTTGTATTATGAGCAATTCGTAAACCAAACTCAAACGCGTCTTGATATATCGCTGAGAAATGACTTGTATTTAGCAGTTTATAAAACACACACAGAAATGCAAACAACAAAATTAATAATAAACTAATGAAATATTTAACTTAAATCTTATTAATACTCTTCTTTGCAACCTCCTGCAAGAAAAAAACATCTGTAGTTATCCAAGCACAAGATTATATTACTGGTGATGGAACAGCCTATGCAGGTCAAGAATACGCCGTCTCTGAATCATGGACACCTGTATTTGAAATGAAATCTAAAATTGTGGCAACAGGATTTTCTGATGAAAATTGACACTTTGAATTATTTTCGTTAACTTTCTGACTGAGTTAATCATTCATAAACAAATAATTAGGAAATACTTACTACAAAACAACCAATGGCACACAAGAAAATTAATTATGTATTAATCCTATTTCTCGCAGTTCTGCTACTGGCAGGCTGCAAGAAAAAATCGAAGGAATATACTACGGTAATATGGGAGGTTGTAAATCTCGTGTAATAAAAATTCATTTGGAGGGAAATTTTCCACGGGCTGAAAGCCCAGCTCAATTCAGCAGGATGCAACGCGTCCTGCTGAAATTAAACATTTTTTTTTGCGCTCTGAAGGAACAACTCAATTTCAACAAAAATCCCGAACCAACATACCATGTCAATTCGGGACTTTAAATATTTCATAAAACGCTACTATGCAGCTGAACTGCTGCGACGTTTTTTTTATTAAATTCAGCAAAAGGCGAACTACTCCCCTTTCCTCATCTTCTTCATTTCTGCAATTTTATCTTTAAGGGTCATTTCGTCTTCTTGAGCATTGTCTGAATCACCTTCAAAACTTGAATTGACTTCAATTACATTATCCTCAGTTTTCTCCTCTTCTTTAGTTTCTTCTCTTTTGGATTCTTCTTTTTTATCTGCTTCTGCAGCAGCCATAAATTTTGGAGTACTTCCATATTTGGCAGCTCCTAAACGTGGTTCTTTTTCTTCCTTTTTCGCTTTTACAGGCGTTTCTTCTACTTCCTCACTTGATGCTGAAGTGCTCACTTCTTTTTCAACTTTCTCTTTTGTTGAACTATCAACTGGTAAATAAGCAGATTTCGCTTGTCCATACTTCGAAGCGGCACTTTTTCGTGGTTCAGCTGCAGGAGTTTCGATTACCTTCCTTGTTGGATTGTACTCTTTTTCTTCATTCTCACTCTCTTTCTCACTCTGTAACTCATCCTCAACCGGCAAATAAGCAGATTTCGCTTGACCATATTTTGAAGCTGCACTTTTTCTTGGTTTGTCAGCTGCAGGAGTTTCGATTACTCTGCGCGTAGGATTGTATTCTTTCTTTTCACTTCTGCTCTCACTCTGACTCTCGCTCTGAACATCACTCTGCAAAGTCGTTTCTTCGTTTACTTGTTCTTCAACAGCTCTTTCAACTTTTTTACGTTTTTCTCTTCTCACACCTCTTGGCTTAGGCGTAATTCCATCCGCTTCATCTTCAGAGTTGTCATATTTTTTTGACCCAGCAAAAACTTGAAATTGACGTAAACTACACTCAAGATTACCATTGAAAACCTTAATTTTTCTGCTTGGTCTTAATCCAATATTCTTTAAGGCATCAATATTAGAAGAAACTACCCAGCAATCATATCCTAAGAATTTTTGCTTGAATAAATCACCCATTGCTGTGTACAATTCTTCAACCTCTTCTCCCATTCGCTCTCCGTAAGGCGGATTACAAATCATGATTCCTTTATCGTCTGGCGCTTCAAGCTCCAAAGCATCTTTAATGTCCCAAGTCACCATGTTACCAATTGGTGCCATGCGGCTGTTTCTTCGTGCTTTTTTCACCATTTCACCGTCGATATCCGAAGCTAAAATGTCAAATCCTAATTTCACAGGTCGACTATTTCCTTCCGCTTTCACTCTTTCCCATGCTTCAGCATCAAAAGACTTGAAATTTTTAAATGCGAAATGACTTCTTTCTATCATTGCAGGAATATCTGCTGCCCAAAGCGCGGCTTCAATTGCAATAGTTCCAGAACCACACATTGGGTCTATTAATGTTGATTTTCTGTCCCATCCAGACATGCGTAAAATTCCCGCCGCCAAAACTTCGTTCATTGGCGCATCACCCACTTCTTGTCGGTAACCCCTTTGAAATAAAGGAACTCCACTTGTATTTAATGAGATAACAACATTTCTTTCCTTAATGTAAACATCAAACATCACTTGTGGTGATTTCAAATTGACATCGGGTCTTACGTCATCACATTTCTCTCTAAAAACATCTGCAATCGCATCTTTCACTACCAAGAAAGGATATTGCGTGTGTGTGAAAATTGTTGAGAAAACTGCACCTTTTACAGCGAAAGTTTTGTTGACATCAAAATAGGCTGTCCAATCAATTTTCTTGGCTGCCTTATATAAATCTTCTTCTTTATAAATGTTGAAAGAATGTACTTTAACAAGAACTGAAATAGCCAATCTACAACGGTAATTTAGGCGATAAACATCTTCCCAGTTTCCGTTCAATTGCACAGCACGATTTAAAACCTCTACTTTATCATATCCCAATTCATTCAATTCGTCTTTGAGTAGTTCTTCAAATCCGAAAAGTGTTTTTACAGTTATTACTAAATCTTTCATTTTTATTATTTAAATTCTCTTATTAATGGAAGCTTCCATGAAAATAGCACTGCTAAAGTTCTAAATGCAATGATGAAAGCCATGCTGGACCACAAAAGCCAAGTTGTATCTCCATGACCAGAATAATAGCCCACGAAATAAAATGTACCTCCCAGCAAGCAAGGTATGGCATATATTTCTTTTTTAAAAATCAGCGGAATTTCATTACACAACACATCACGCAGTAATCCACCAAAAGTGGCAGAAATCATCCCTAAGAAAACTGCTGTAATTGCCAAAGCATCAAGAGACAATCCTTTTTGAACCCCCAAAATAGTGAACACCGAAATTCCTACGGTGTCAAAGATAGACAATGTTCTTCTCCAAGACCGTAATTTTTTACGAAAAATCATTCCTACAGTAGCGCCCGCAATTACGACCAGCAATTGAGAAAGTGATGTCATCCAAGCTACGTCTGCATTGAGAAGTAAATCCCTTATGGTTCCACCCCCTAGGGCAGTGATGAATGCGATGATGTATCCACCAAGAATATCAAGGTTTCTATTGGCGGCCGTTAGCATTCCACTAATTGCGAACGCAAACAATCCTATATAGTCTAAAACTTCGAGCATTTATTAATTTTTCGTATTTTCCCTTTCTAAGCTAAAATCTTATATTTGCCTACAAATAAACTCATTTAATACAGCTTGAAAGACAAGATTTTACTTTTTTTATTTGTTTTTGGCGTATACTGCTCTACAAATGTCTTGGCCCAACGCGTTGGAGTTGTTCTAAGTGGCGGCGGGGCAACAGGTTTGGCACATATTGGTGTGCTCCAAGCTTTGGAAGAAGCTGAAATCCCAATTGACTATATTTCAGGAACAAGTGCAGGTGCTTTGATTGGTGCTTTGTATGCTTCGGGGTATTCTCCAGACGAAATTAAAGCCTATATTTTATCTGAACATTTTAGCAAAATGACTTCTGGTGATGTCTCAAAAGAAGAGCGTTTTTTACTGCGAGAGAAATCGAATGATGCTTCCATGCTAAACATTAATTTTGCAAAAGACAGTATTTTCGTAAAATCACTTCCCACAAATTTCCTTACACCTTCCTATTTAGATTTCGAAACCATGCGTTTAATTGGTCACACAGGAGCCGCAGTTGGAAAAGATTTTGATTCGCTTTTTATTCCTTTTCGTTGTGTTGCATCAGATATTTATGAAAAAGAGAGTGTAATTTTCAGAAAAGGTGACTTAAATGCCGCAGTTCGTGCCTCGATGACTTATCCTTTTTACGTCAATCCCATTCGAATTGATGGAAAGCTATTTTTTGACGGTGGACTGTACAACAATTTCCCAGCGGATGTGCTTTACCAAGAATTTCCCGTCGATTATATCGTAGGAAGCAATGTTTCCATTAACGCAGCTCCCCCAAACGAAGACGATATCATTAGCCAGATCACCACGATGTTTGTTCAAAAAACCAACTTTGCTCTTCCCTGCACTTATGGAGTGATTATCGAACCTGAAACCAGCTTAGGAACTTTTGATTTTGACAAAGCAGAAGAAGCCATTCAAAGTGGATATGATGCCGCTCAGGTATACTTAGACAGTATTCTCCCCAATGTTGATGACAGAATTAAAATAAGTGAACTCGAAGAAAGAAGGTTGGCATTTCGTAAGAAAATAAAACCCATTAAAATAAGTTCTATTGATGTGAGCTCCTATGTTCCAGCAGACGTTTCCTTTGTTGAAGACAACTTTAAAAAAGACAGCTTAAAAGAGCCACTAACCTTAGAAGACTTTAAAAAACGCTATTATCGCGCATATGCCACCCATCAAATCAAATATATTTTCCCCACGTTGAAGAAAGCAAGTGACTCCACTTATGCACTAAAACTGGATGTGACTAAGCAAAAACCCTTTACATTGAGCGTTGGTGGACATTTCTCCTCTCGTCCGGTAAATACAGCCTACATAGGTTTGTCTTACTGGGATTTAGGAAAAGGAGCTGTTGGACTGCATGGAGAGGCGTATTTCGGAAAGTTTTATGGTTCTACAAAAATCAAAATTGACTACGACCTTCCCACCTTATTTCCTATCAGAATAAGTCCATTTTTTGTTTTAAACAGGTGGGATTATTACCGCAGTTCATCCACTTTTTTCGAAGACATCAACCCTTCTTTCTTAATTCAAAATGAAATGTATTATGGTTTAACTGCCGCGATGTCGACAACCAGTAACGGGAAAACATCAGCAGAAATCAAGATATTTGAAAACACAGATCAATACTATCAAACATTAGATTTTTCGGAAAGTGACACTGCCGACGTAACTACTTTTATTGGGGAGTCGCTTGCTTTAAATTTCGAATACAACACCTTAAACAGAAAACAATTTGCTTCAAAAGGGGCTTTTTTCAAAACAAGCATTCGATATGTACAAGGAAAAGAGAACAGTGTTTCCGGAAACACACCTGACCAAGAATACGACTTAAGAAGACAACACCGGTGGATCAATGCTTCGGTAGAAGGTCAGAAGTTTTTCGATGTCAGTCCTTTTTTCAAGGTAGGAGTCTATGGAAAAGCCGTTTTAAATTCTCAATCACTTTTCGCCAATTACACGGCTTCTATTCTCAACATGACGGAGTTTTCACCTCTTCCAGACAGCCGGGCTTTATTTATGAGCGAATATCGTGCACCACAATTTGTTGGTGGAGGTGTAAATTTAATTTTCAATTACAACCGCTTTCTTGAATTTAGGATAGAACCATACTTCTTTCAACCCTTTAGACAAATTATTCGGTTCCAAGATGAGGATGATTTTGGTTATTCTGACTTGTTCGAGGAAGGTTTACCGATGGTGGGAGCTTCTTTAATTTTTCATTCCCCAATAGGTCCGTTAAGGATTTCATCAAACTATTTTCCCAAACAAGACCAGCCTTTCATTACCCAGCTTAGCTTTGGTTATGTGCTTTTTAACGACCGTTCAATTCGTTAGTGAAATTAAGCTTTTGTCCTTTTGAATTATTACTTTTGTAAAAATTATTAAAGTATGATATTACCTATTGTTGCTTATGGCGATCCCGTTTTAAAAACTGAAGGAGTTGAGATAGATAAAGACTATGAAGGTTTAGAGACCCTCATCGAAAACATGTGGGAAACGATGTACAATGCTCATGGGGTTGGACTAGCCGCACCTCAAATCGGAAAATCTATTCGTTTGTTTGTTGTAGATGCATCCCCTTTTGCAGAAGACGATGCTGATGGAGAACCAGATCCAAAAGCAGCAGGCTTGGACGGATTTAAAAAGGTTTTTATTAACCCAATTATTGAAGAAGAATCTGGTGAAGAATGGGCTTTTCAAGAAGGATGCTTAAGTATTCCGAACATTAGAGAGGACGTTTATAGAAAAGAAAAAATTACCATTACATACTTTGATGAAAATTTCAAATTTCATGAAGAAACTTACGATGGTTATGCTGCGCGAATAATTCAGCACGAATATGATCATGTCGATGGAGTATTATTTACAGATCATCTTTCTACGTTAAAGAAAAAGTTATTGATGAAGAAATTAGCCAATATTTCAAAAGGAATAGTGGATATAGACTATCGTATGAAATTTCCCGTTACTAAAAGAAAAAGATAATTATTAAGACCATGAAAAAGGCCATTTACATTTTTAGCGTGTTGCTCGTTTTTACCGCTTGTAATTCTAATACAGAAGAAATTGAAGCTGATACGAAAGAAGAAGTTAATCTTGAAGCTTTAAAGACTTCCATTAAAGAAATGGATGATTCTTTGAAATTATTGATGGACGAAGCAGTCAAATCGCCGACCTACAAAATGAACAAAGTGGCTTACCACGAGGCCATCAACAGAAACAAAGATTTCTATCACAATTTCCCTGAAGACTCTTATGCAGAAAAAGCTTTAAGTAAAATTGCAGCATTGTATTTACAAATAGGTGTAGAAGAAGAAGCTGTGAAGTGGAGAGATACTTTATTGAATAATTATCCCAATACGGAAGATAAAATTGGTTTGCTGGAATTACAAATGAATTATTACGACTACAACCAATACAATAAGGAGAAAATACAGCACTACGCTGAACGTTTATTAGCCATTGAAAATTTATCTGATGAAAAACGTGAACAATATGAATTTCGTTTAGAGCACATCGATAAATCTTTTGAGGAGTTAATTGAGCTTCAAATTGCTGGAGATTTAGAAAAAGTAAATACAGAACATCCGCAATAGTTAAGTACGTCTTAGCGCAATTCTCGTGCTGTACCAAGTCGTTTTTAACACGTCCTTAACATCTGTAAAGCAATGATGTTAAGGCTTTGTTAAAAAACTGAATGCTAGGTTAATTCGGTATATATTTGATTGAAACTAAAATTATAAACATGAAAAAAATACTATTTACATTAAGCCTTTTAGCGACTGCTTTTTTCGGAATGAACACAGCAATAGCACAAGCATCTGTTGAATCGGGAGCGAAAATTGAATTTGAAAAAGAAACGCATGACTATGGTACAATCAGTCAATATGCTGATGGAACATGTGAGTTTGTTTTCAAAAATACGGGAAATGAGCCATTGGTTATTTCTAACGCAAAAGGTTCTTGCGGATGTACAGTACCCCAGTGGCCACGTGAGCCAATTGCACCTGGACAAACCGGAACAATTAAAGTAAAATACGATACGAAGAGAGTAGGAATTATTGGTAAAAGCGTTACATTACAATCTAATGCAACTAACGAGCCAACGAAAACTATTCGTATCAAAGGAAATGTGAAAGCAGCACCAAAAGGTGGAGCACCTGTAAACAACAGTGGAGCGCCAGCTGCAGGCTAAACTAAAAAGAGGTTCTAGGGACTTCTAATACAATATTAAATTCCGCTTCTGGGTTCGCTCAGTAAGCGGAATTTTTATTTAAGACAACTGAAGAGTTATTGCTGAATGTTTTTGTTTGATCTGCGAAATTCAAATTGGACTAAGTTGCTACTGTAATTTGCATTTTTAAGTCATAGATTATTTCAATGATTTCGTTTTTTTAACAGATTTACACCCCTAAAATCATCCAATATCCTATCTTCGTATTATAAATTTATACCATGTCAATTTCTGTAAAACATCTTACTAAATACTACGGAGAGCAAGCCGCAGTAGACAACATTTCTTTTGAAGCAAAAAATGGAGAAATTTTGGGTTTTTTAGGCCCAAATGGAGCTGGGAAGTCAACAACGATGAAAATCATCACGAGTTTTATTCCTGCAACAGAGGGAGATGTAGAGGTTTGTGGATTGGATATCAAGAAACATTCACTTGAAGTTAGAAAGAAAATTGGTTATTTACCAGAACACAATCCGCTTTACTTGGATATGTATGTCAAGGAATACCTCAATTTTGTAGGTAAAATTTACAAAGTAAAAAAGCTCAAAGAACGAGTAGCTGAGGTCATAGAATTGGTTGGACTGCAAAAGGAACAACACAAAGTAATTGGCCAACTTTCTAAAGGGTATAGACAAAGGGTTGGATTGGCACAAGCGATCATTCACGATCCTGAAGTTTTGATTTTAGATGAACCCACATCAGGACTTGATCCAAATCAATTGGCTGAAATTCGTGAATTGATTAAGAAAATCGGAAAACAAAAAACAGTAATGCTTTCGACACACATTATGCAGGAAGTAGAAGCCATTTGCGACAGAGTAATCATTATCAAGAATGGAAAACTGGTAGCCAACGCCAAAGCCAGCGAACTACAATCGGATGTGAACAGCCAGGTTGTATTTGTAGAGTTTGATGCTGAAATTTCAAGAAATCGCTTGGCAAAAGTCCCAAATATTTCGAGGGTTGAGGAAGTCACTAAAACATCATTCCTTGTGAAATCTGACTCTTCAATTGATTTAAGAAAAACCATTGCAGCTTATGCCCAAGAAGAGAATTTATTGATTTTGACCATTCGTAAAGAAGAAAAAACTTTGGAAGAAGTTTTTA
This sequence comes from Brumimicrobium oceani, assembly GCF_003143775.1. Classification (GTDB taxonomy): domain Bacteria; phylum Bacteroidota; class Bacteroidia; order Flavobacteriales_D; family Crocinitomicaceae; genus Brumimicrobium; species Brumimicrobium oceani. Next base: position 56,649 of record NZ_QFRJ01000011.1, read on the forward strand.
AGGATTATACTAAGTAATTAGGAATTTTTTAATTACGAATTACGAATTGGTAGAGGTTTAGAGTTAAACGATGTCGTGATAATAAGATAAATCGCATGAGAAATTTATTTACTATTTTCTTTTTACTTTTCATCACTTTTTGCGTTACAGGTCAGTCGGACACACTCTACTTTACAACTCATCAAAAGAACACATTTGAATCGATTCTTGATAGTTTCCATGCGAGAAAAATGGATGTTGATGAAATCTATTTAGAAAATAAACGCTTTGATTCATTGATTAGAATAATTGATAAATTGAATCATTCTAGACGTTCTACATTTGAAGATAAAGACTCCTTATATCTCTTAGCAAAGACAATATATCCATATAGCTGGGAAGTATCTTTTTGGGAGAATCCTACTGGGTGTTTTCTTGGAAACGATATAATTGCGCGAACACAAGAACGACTTAGAGACTTTTGCAACCTATGCGAAGAATTGAGAACTCCGAATGAATTTGGGTTAACCCAAAAACAACTTAATCAAGTACACGAGCAACAAATGGATGGTTATTTGATGAGACTAAAACATGCATTTCAATTCGTTGATAAAAATCTTGAGGGAAGATTATGGGCTCATTTATATTTTGGCGCACTTCAAAAAACTCATATTGTAATATTAGCCGAACAAAAGTAAACTACACGAAAAATGTTAGCCTTCCTTTTTCACTCCAAAAACAAGCTTGAGCAAAGCGAACACCAACCACGAATTCGTAATTCGTAATTAAAAAATTCGTAATTAACTTCCTTGAGGGCTTCACCAATTCGCAATTGATTTAAAGAACAATCTTCCTGCTTTTCTCCATTGCGTGTTGAGCAAAATCTTCTCCAACCGAAGTTTTGTAATCGTAGATGTAATCGACATTTAATTTTTCGAAAATTTCCTTTTCATCTTCATAGTGGCAAATAGCAGCAATCTTAAATTGTCTTTCTTTCATCTTGTTGATTTGCTTCATCGTATTGTGATTTGAGGCATAATCGCTCATGGCTAAAACCACAACGTCTACCCTATCCCAATTCGATTCATCCCAGAAATCTCTATCTGTAGAATCTCCCCAAACTACATTGTTTCCTTCTTCTTTCAGTTGTTTTACTTTATCAGCGTTATAATCAACACCAATAATATGGTCTGGGAAATTTTCTTTTAAATGTTGGTAAGCAGGCATTCCTATACTTCCTAATCCAATAATTACATATTTGGCCTCGCCGCTAATTTGGGCTTGTTTGTCGATACCTTTTGAAGTCCTGTTCCACTTTGTAAGCGTAGTTTGGTACTTTTCGAACAATTCGTACGAACGTGCCACCACGGGAGAAGAAAGCAAGAAAGAAAAGCTCATAAAAATGGCCAAAGTAGTTAACCAATCACTGTCTATCATACCATTAGAAACCGCCACTGCTCCAACGATTAGCCCAAATTCACTATAATTAGAAAGCTGTAGGGAGGTTAAAAAATTTGTTCTGGCACGCAATTCGAAAAAGGAGAATAACTTAATAAATAATAAACCTTTAAAAATCACAAAGACCATTAAAGAACCCGCAATAGCAACATTTGTTAAAGAGGGAACCCCCGAGAGACCAATATTGATAAAGAACCCGATCAAAAAGAAATCTTTATAACTCAACATTCTGTCATACAGTTCCTCTTTTCTTGGGTGGTTGACCAAGAGCATTCCTATAATTAAGGCTCCCAGATCATATTTTAAATCTACCAAATCAAAAGCTAAAGCTCCGGCTATTAATGGGGCAAAGAATCCAAAAACCGTAAGTAATTCTCCGTGTCCTGTTTTATTCAACAACTTATCCAACACCAGTTTGATCAGGTATAAATAAACAGGCAATGCCAATGCCCATATTGAAGGCATTACACTTTTCGAAAGCGTCAAAAACACTACTGCAAAAATGTCTTGAACAACTAAAATCCCTATGGCAAAACGCCCATGTCGCGAGGTAATTTCCCCTCTTTCCTCCAAAGATTTAACGATAAAAACGGTACTTGAAAAACTCAATGCAAAGCCAATAATCATAGCAGCCTCCAGGGTCATGTCAGTAAAATACTGTATTCCCAAGAAACCCAAACCAAAGATTACCCCACCTATAGCGAGTGTTGTAAGAATAATGTGAGAAGAAGCGGTGATTAATATTTCGGGCTTCACCAGTTCCTTAATCTTAATTTTCAACCCAATAGTAAATAAAAGCAAAATAATCCCTAAGTCTGAAAGCGGAACTAAAATTTGCTTTAGGTTACCATCGGTATATCCTGTTATTCCCAAAAAGAAACCCGTGGCCAGAAATCCTAAAAGCGCTGGAAGCCCAAGTCGTTTCATTAACAACCCACTTAAAAAAGCAAGTGATAACCAAATTGCATCTATGTATCCTGCACCTAATTCGATTGATTCCATCTAATAATTTAAATCTTTAATTTTTATGTTGTTTTAGAAGTACGACTCCACTGAGTCATTGAAAATAGCGAAACGCCTTTTGCAAGCACATGTGTATTTTAAAAGCGCTTTATCCAATATTTGAAATAAAAATAGGGGATAAAGCCTCTAAGCAACATCCACATAATGATTGCCATCCAAATAATTTGCAATCCAGGCATTAGCTGATGTCCGATTAATAATACTGGTAAAAATCCGAATAGCGTTGAAATAAATAAAATATTTCTCAAAAATTTTGCTTTTCCCATTCCTTTAAAGACTCCATCCAAAGTAAAAGCGAGTGCATTTATGGGTAAACACAAGGCGAATAAAGGAAGAACCAAAGGGTACATTGACCAGACTTTTTCATTGTCGATGAGTAATTCCATGATTTGAGAATCGAAAAGCATGAGTAAGCCGGACAAAGCGAAAGACACAATTAAGCTCAGCAATAAATTTCTATTCAGATTACGCTGCATGGCTTCTTTATTTCTAGCCCCCAAGAATTTCCCTGCCATCGCGTTGGCCGATGTTGCAAAAGCATCTAAGAAGAATGCAGAAAACAACCATAAATTGAGCATGACTGCATGAGTTGCCGCTTGAACTGTACCATAAATATTGGCGAATTTATGGGTTAACATTAGGGCTAGATTCAAAACAATAGTTCGCAAAACTAAATTTCCAGCAATTAATAAAAGTCCAACAAACTCTGGACTAATTCTCAAAGTATGAATCAGACGAATTTTTGATTGAACAAACAAGAAATAAAGCGTAAGAACAAACATTACAATTTGCGCAAAGAAACTGGCCCAAGCCGCTCCCTCTACTCCCATGGGCTCCACTAAATTCCACCAGCCCAAAACAAAAATAAAATCAAGTAAAATATTCACACTACCACCAATAATGGAAATCACCATGGCCCACCAAGTATTTTGAACGCCTCTAAAAACTCCAAAAATAGAGAAAGTGATGAGCGTTAAAGGAAATCCGAGAACACGAATATTGAAATAAGCTGTAGCGTCTTTTAGAATTGGTCCGGAAGCAGAAAGTAGATTTTCGAAAATCCAAGCCGAAGTATAGTAGGTCGTCAACATAGCTAAAACTCCAACAATTGCATTAAAGTAGATCATTTGTGGAATGAGACTTGCCATTACACGCATGCGCATGGAGCCATAAGCTTGCGAAACAACTGCTGAAATAGCACTTTTCATTTGAGCAAAAATCCAAACTAAAGCAGAAATTAAACTTCCAGCAATTCCTACTGCAGCAACCGCCGAAAGATTTTCATTGCTTTCCGCAAAGCTGTCATAGCCAATATTTCCCACAACCGCTAAATCAGTCAAAGAAAGAACTGGTTCAACGATTCCTCCCAGCATAGCAGGCAAAGCTAATTTCCAGATGGAACGATATGTGGGTTGTTTTTGGATTTTTGAAGGGTTTTTTAGAATGCAAAGGTAGGGATTTTTTAAAAATGCCGGGTGTTTTTTTAGGTGTAAGGTGGGGTTTGAAAATTTGGTGATGGATTTTGAAAATCATGGATTGAATGTGTTGTTTTTGGATGATGGTACATTTTCCTTGGATGGAATAACCTTTCTCTCGGTGGTGTATTTTTGAAAATTTGGTGGTGCATTTTGACAATGATGGACTGAATGTGTTGTTTGTGGATGATGGTGGATTTTATCCGGTGGGGTGCATTTTATCCCGTGGGGTGCATTTTATCCCGTGGGGTGCATTTTATCCCGTGGGGTGCATTTTATCCCGTGGAGGCGCAATGCATTGCGCCTCTACGGGAATAAATGCTAACAATAATTGAAAATCTAAACATTTTGGTTATCTTCATTATAATTAAAAAAATAACCACCATAAATCAAAATCATGAAAAGGCTATACAAAAACAAATACCGTGTTGATACATTTCGATGGAAAAACTGGAACTATGCTTGGTGCGCTGACTACTTCGTAACTGTTTTAACGCATGATAAACAATGTTTCTTTGGAGAAATATCAGAAAACAAAGCTCAATTATCAAAAATTGGTGAAATCGTAAAAACTGAATGGGAAAAAACATTTGAGATGAGACCTGATATGAATTTAACAATGGGAGAATATGTTATAATGCCCAACCATATTCATGTGATAATAAGAATTGGAAAAAATGAATTCAATTCTAAAAACTCACTAAATGATGTAAATGTGAAAAACCAATTTGGCCCTCAATCAAAAAACCTAGGTTCGATAATGAGAGGATTCAAATCTTCCGTGACAATGAAGTCCAGAATTTTAAATCCTGATTTCAAATGGAAAACGCGATTTCATGACCATATTATTAGAAATAATTGGGCATTTTATAATATCGAAAAGTATATTAGAGAGAATCCTGAAAAATGGGTGGATGAATAAAATACAGATTCACAATATCAAATAGAGTAAAAATTACTCTTTCATATTCCTGAAATCCATTCATTCAGAATATTGTTTAATTTAGCGCTTTCTAAAAACGTAAATCAATGGAAATCATAGAGGCGATTATACTCGGAATTGTACAAGGTTTAACTGAATTTCTTCCTGTTTCAAGCAGCGGACACCTTGAAATAGTGAAAGCTATTTTTGGGAATGAAGATGTGGGTGAATTGAGTATGATGACCACAGTTGTCCTTCATTTCGCCACCGCACTAAGTACAATCGTAATTTTTAGAAAAGATGTTGCTGAGATTTTAAAGGGTCTTTTTCAATTCAAACAAAACGAAGAATTGATGTTCTCCCTAAAAATTATCTTGTCCATGATTCCTGCTGCTTTTGTAGGTTTCTTTTTCGATGATTTAATTGATTCCTTCTTCCATAGTCAAATTCTCTTGGTTGGGTTTATGTTGCTCATTACTGGTTTGCTTCTTTTCTTGGCCGACAAAGCAAAAAACACCAACAAAAATGTAAGTTTCAAAAGTGCGTTAATCATCGGAATTGCGCAGGCAATAGCTATTCTGCCAGGGATTTCTCGTTCTGGGGCTACAATCGGAACTTCAGTTCTTTTAGGGATAGACCGTGAAAAATCTGCTCGTTTTTCTTTCTTAATGGTTGTTCCTTTAATTTTTGGTAAAATCGCTAAAGACTTATTAGATGGTGGATTTGCAGGAGACAATGTTCCTGTTTTATCTTTGTCTTTAGGATTTATCGCTGCCTTTGTAACAGGTTTAATTGCCTGTACTTGGATGATTTCAATTGTAAAGAAAAGCAAATTGACTTACTTCTCAATTTACTGTTTCATTGTAGGAACAATCGCTATTGTTTGGTCGGTAGTTTAAGCTATAAACTTTCTTTGGAACTCTCAATTAAATATGGAAACATTAATAAATTTCGATGCCCAGTTATTTCTGTATTTGAATAATCTAGGAACTGATTCTTGGGACTCCTTCTGGTTAGTCATTACCAATAAGTACCTCGCTTTTCCTTTATATGCTTTATTGGCTTTATTGATTTTATGGAAAACAAGTTTCAAATCGGCAGTGATAAGCGGATTTGCAATTCTTGGAACTGTAGGTCTTGCTTTTGTGATTTCCTATTTAATGAAACACGGAATTGCTCGGCCAAGACCTTGCAACATTTTTGAAATAGGAACAGAAATGCGTTTTCCACTTGCTGCAAAAGGAAAAGACTGTGGAGATTTTGGATTTGTTTCTTCTCATGCCACCGTTGGAATGGCAATGATTACTTTAATTGGATTAATTCTAAAGCCCTATTTCAAGAATATTTTCATTCCATTGTCGCTCTGGATTTTACTATTCTCCTACAGCAGAATTTACGTTGGAAAACACTATCCTGGAGATTTAATCGTGGGAATTCTAATTGGATTTCTTGTTGGCTGGATGGGATATAAAATTCATGAATGGATTATTCGAAAATTCAATACTTGAGTAATTGAGTTTTTTATTCTCAGAAATATGCTTTCTAATTCTTAATGAAAAACCAAAACAGCCAGCACAACAATAGTTGTAGAAGTCAACAAAGAAAACTTTCCAATGATTTCCAATTTCTTAAGATAAGGATCTGGATTGACTGACTTCATTGCTTTATTTTCAAGGAATTTAATTATGCTTAGAAATACAATTAACAAAACAAAAAGTATCAGTTTTGCTAGCAATAAAGGCAACATCAAAAGCGCATTCCAATAAGGGAGAATCAGATAAACTCCAGAAACGAAGAGTAAAACAAGTCCAATAGTCCCCATGCTGCCCAAAATATGTGTGTTTTTCCTGAGTTTTCCCGCTTCTTCTTTAGATAATTTAGAAGATGCAAACCCCAAAAACGCATGCGCAAAAGCCGTTCCTAATCCCATGGCTAAACCAATGAAATGCAGTATTAACATTAAATCTCTCATGAATAAAATTTCTCTCTGATTAAAAAAAATATAGAAGCGCAAAAGATTATCAGTTCACATAATCCTGGTAATTATCGCTTAATTGAGTAAGCGTAAACCTTTCTGATTTCCAATTCAAGGTTTCATTTTCATAGATTAGCTCAAACTTAGAAGCAGAATCAGCTCCTTTGGTAGATTTCATGAATATTTTATAAAACTCACTAAAGGTTTTCATTACGATTGGTTCGTAATTCTCTTTATTCATCATATTTCCAGGATCACTGATTTTCAAGGTATGTAAGCTCCCTTCTATTCCTACTTCATAAGTGGCGTCAGGGAAGTTTTCTGTCATAAAAGGCTTCATTCCTTCAGAAATTTTCTCTTCTTGAGAGCTGCATCCAATAATGACAAAAAGTAAGCTAATGATTAAAATCTGTTTCATCGTTTTTATTAATTATGTGTTGATTTCCTCAAAAATAACTGATAAACAGCATGAGAAAAAACAATTCAATTCAAGGGCGCAAAGCTACAAATAAGTGGGGTATATTGGTAGTAAGACGCTCAAAAGATTTGTGTTTGACAATTCCTATTTATTCGATTAAATCAGCATCAACTCGGCCATTTTTTATGATGATCACATCACTTTCAGGCCCTTGGAATATTTTACCTGAAAAAGTTCCTTTCAGATTGTTGTTTTCAAACGAAACAACCTTAAAAGTAGCCGCTCCAGAATAACTATCATAATTTCCGTAATATTCAGACTCACCTGTATTGCTATTTGTACCTATTAAGTTGATGAGCACTCCATCATCTCCATTCTCAGGCCATTCCGCAAAGGTATAATTCCCTGTTCCAGTTATATTTCCTTCTATCAACAAGTTTCTTGCACCAAAAACCGCAGGAATAAAAAAATACGAGGAAGAATCACCATGAGAAACTTTGGGATGAAAATAAGAATCAATTGAATCTAAATTAGATCTAAAATGCACAATACTGCCATCGTCATAAACTAAATCTGCTTCTACATCCCATTTAGCCGAAGAGGGATTCCCTGACGTTTCCGAAAGCGACTCATTGTCCTTTTTACATGCCGAAAAAGTAAATAGCAATAAGAAAATTGATAAAAAGAACATTTTAGCCAAGAGTAAACTCGTTTTCATAATTCATAAGTTTGAACGATAAAGCTATAAAAAATTTATGCCGCCACCGCAAGAGTTATTAAAATAAAATGCCTATCCGATACTTTACCAGTAAATATATCTAACCCAACTATAATGTGATTCAGCGGTAAACTAACAAGATCCTTCGCTAATTTCTATTTCCAACCAGTTGAAAAAAGAAATCCGCTTCAGGATGACATTAAGCTTTCCCCCTCTCACTTGCTTCCCAACGCCCACAACTGTCATCCTGACCAGAGTTGAAAATCTGAATTTTCAACTCTGGAAGGATCTGGCCTGGTTAAAGAGAGTACTTTTTATTGTAGTATATTAAATAGCTGGTAAAGTTCCCGATAAGCATTTAAAATAATTATCATTCTAAATGTCCAGCACAAAAAAACAAAGCCCGAAATCCAAAGAAAATCGAGCTTTTAAAAGATGTTTTATATGCATTTACAATCCTGCAAAAGGTTTCCCAATCAAAAACATCGTAGGACGTTTATTCAAATCAAATGCATTTTCGCGCCATTCTGCAACTGTCATGGTTTGAACACGCTCAGTTGGCAAAGTCAAATCACATGCAATACAAAGGAAAGTAGCGTCTAGGCATTCATTTAACAAATCTTCCAACAAATTATTATTGCGGAAAGGTGTTTCCATAAAAATTTGCGTTTGACCTGTCCTGCTTACCTCACGTTCGAAATCTTTAAAAGTGAAAACTCGCTTCTTGCGTTCTTTAGGAATGTATCCATTAAAAGCGAAAGATTGACCGTTGAATCCACTTGCCATAAGTGCCAACAAAATTGAAGAAGGTCCAGTTAATGGAGAAACAAAATCGCCTCTTTGATGAGCCAAAGCAACTAAATCTGCTCCTGGATCTGCAATTCCCGGACAACCAGCCTCAGAAATAATTGCCACATTGTGGCCTTTTTTTAAAGGAGCTAACATCGCCGCTAAATCTGTTGGAGGAGTTTTCTTGTTGAGAATAAAAAACGTGGATTGATCGATAGGAAAAGTCCTGTCTAGTTTTCTCAAATAACGACGCGCAGATTTCAAATCTTCCACCGCAAAGTAGCGGGTATTTATGGCTAATTCTTTTACTTGTTCTGGAATAACGTGATCCCATGTTTCTGAACCCATCAAAGTGGGCATGAGGTATAATTTACCTTTACTCATTGTCCTTTCTTTCTTTTAATTCTTTTAAAATGACATCTGTTCCTGCGTCTAGCATTTCAAAAACATCCTGAAAACCTTCATCTCCTCCAAAATAAGGATCTGGAACTTCCAAATCTTTTCCTGGGTGCGTCAAGTTTAAAAACAACTCAATTTTTTGAGTGTCATTTTCATCTCTTGATAATTTTCTCACGTTATCAAAATTACTTTTGTCCATCACGATAATTCGGTCAAACTCATCAAAGTCTGCCACCTTAAATTGTCTTCCGCGTAACTCATCTATTGGCACACCGTTTCTTTTCGCCGTTTCCATCATGCGTGGGTCTGGTTGGTCTCCAACATGCCAATCTCCCGTTCCCGCAGAATCTACAACAACATCCAAGTTATTATCCGCAACCTTTTTACGCATTAATCCATCTGCCATTGGCGAACGACAAATATTTCCTAAGCATACCATTAATATTTTCATTATCTATGATTTTATGTTGGGCTTTGATTCTTAATTATCTTCCAGAACAATGCTGGAGAGAAACGCTTAATCTTGGCCGCTAAAATTTCTTTTCCTCCTATCAACACCTCTTTTTTCTTTTTCAAAGTGGCGTTCAAAATTTGTTTTACACATTCCTCAACCGACATTCCCGTGGCTTGATTGTGGTCCATTTCACCATGCGCTGTTCCATCTTCTGTTAATGCGCTTTTCGAAATTGGTGTATTTATTTTCCCCGGACAAACAATGGTAACCGCTATATTGTTTTTCGCTTCTTCCAATAAAACACTGTCATAATAACCGTGCAAAGCGTGTTTGGAAGCAGAGTAAGCCGAGCGCAAATAAAATCCAAATTTCCCTGCAATACTCGAAGTCACCACAATATGTCCACTTTTTTGCTTTTGCATATAGGGTAAAACCGCTTTCGTAAGTGCGATATTTCCGAAGTAATTTACCTCCATAATTCGGCGATCAACATCAATAGAAGTTTTTGAAGCCTCAGCACGTTGAGAAATTCCACCGCTATTAAAAAGATAATCAATGCGTTGATATTTATCTATTACCTTTTTCGCTAATTCATCAAAATGCTTGTTGTCCGCTAAATTTAACTTCAAAACCATGTGTTCATCCGTATTTTTCAAAGAAGACTTCAGCTTCTCTAATTCCTCTATATTTCGTGCAGACAAAATCAATTTACTTCCTAATTGAGCTAATTGCACCGCGAGCTCTCTTCCAATTCCTGAGGAAGCTCCAGTGATCCAAACTACTTTATTGGCAAATTTTTCCATAGCCGCAAAGATATTGAAAAGAGTTGAATGAAAAGGGTTTGAATGAAAAGTTAAAAATGAGAAATGAAAAATCAGCTCAGAAACCATTTTTAATTTTTAATTCTTCATTTTTAATTAATTTTAGTTCTTCTTTTGGTGGCCTTAATCCGCCTTCTCCTCCAATTTACTTCCTTGACTTGCTCTGTTGTTGAATGCGCAAAAAAGAGCTTCTATTGTCGCTTTTTTATCGCAAACAACAGGCAATCCAGTTCAGTAAGATTTCCGTTTTCGTCGGGGCCTGGGCTGAATGATAATCTAAACGAATGAAAGATGGAGAATTTGTTGAAACCCAATTTTTCATTTTTAATTCTTCATTTTTCATTACCCCCACCTCTATTAGAAATAAAGTGTAAATTTGCACCAGTAAAGAAAAAGCAATGAAGCATACTATATTCAAATCCCTTTTACTCTTAATTTTTGGAGTAATTCTGTCCTTAGATTCTACAACAATTGCACAAAGCAGCAACCAAACCGACAAGGGAGGATTCTATCTTTATTGGGGTTACAACCGAAGCGCTTACACAAAAAGTGATTTGAATTTGGTTGGACGTGGTTATGACTTCACCATGAAAGACATGACCGCCTCAGATAATTATGAGAAATTATCAATGAATTATCTCGACATTAAAAAGATTACAATTCCACAATTTAATGTAAGAATGGGATATTTCTTTAAAGACAAATGGGCGTTGACTGTTGGTTATGACCACATGAAATACCTAATGGATCACCCTCAAGATGTTGTGATTGACGGATATGTTGAACCTGGAATTAGCGATTTATGGAGTGGAGAATATGATAACGAACTATCCCCAACAAATTATGACGATATTCATTACGAAAATTCAGACGGTTTAAATTACATACGTTTTGAATTGGCAAGATATTTTGACTTACTTTCTTTGGGTAAAAATGATTGGTTCAGAGCGCGTGCCCAAGCGGCAGTTTCCACTGGACTCATTTTATCCTACAATGATTTAAATTTCGCCAATGAATTCACTAGAAAAACCATTTCTGTTTCAGGATATGGACTTTCGCTCCACCCAGGAATAAGGCTGGAATTCTTTAACCACATTTTCTTACAAACTAATCTCTCGGCAGGCTTCATGCATCAAGTTAAAGTGAGAACAAGACCAGAAGATAAAGGAAGTTATGCCAAACAACGTTTTGGTTATATGGCTTCAGAATTAGTTTTGGGGTATACCTGGAGGTTTAATAAGGAGTAGGTTCAATACTTTTAATTGAACGTTCTATAACAAAAATTAAGGCTTCGTTCTCCAACAAGATCCTTCAATCAATAAAATCAAAGATTTATATTGATTAAAGGATGACAGGTCTAGTGTGGGTTTGGGGTGAAAAAAGGGGAACAATAAAGTTGATGCGGAGCATCAACTTTATTGTTCCCCTTTTTTCAAATGACCACCCCTCTCGAACTGTCATCCCTTGGAAAAATTGTTTTAGCAACTTGTTGTAAAACAATTTTTATGAGGGATCTTGTTGGTTTTAAAGGCAGATTAATATAAAAGTTAAATGCCTATCCGATACTTTACCAGTAGATCTAGAATTAAACTTCAAACCTCCAAAAAAGACACAGTTTCAGTAAATACGGTATATTATTAATTTCAAAAAATTACAACAGTTAGGATTCATGACGCAAGAAGTCCGTGTTTATCCGAATTCACCTGAGGTAAAAATCTGTGACCATCCGCGATGCTTGCAGTTCCGTTTTGCGGTGACGGAGCATTGTCGAAGGCCCGCGTTCCAATACGGCGCAGACCATTTGCTAGGGAATAGAGCTTAAATTCAGAAATTATTGGTGAAGATCCAGAGGTATTAAAAGTTAATTTTTATTCATAACTTAACACACATGAGAACCACCAAAACGTACTTTGTATACATTCTTACAAATAAAAGCAACAAAACCATTTATATTGGAGTAACTAATAATATAGTGAGACGTGTCTTTGAACACAAAAATAAATTAAACAAAGGTTTTACGGAGAAATACAATATTAACAAGCTAGTTTACTACGAAACTTTTCAATATATCAAAGAAGCGATAAAAAGAGAAAAACAATTGAACCGATTTCCTCGTTCAAAAAAAGAAGACTTAATCAACGAAATCAATCCAGAGTGGAATGAATTAAAACCACCAATTAATTACCTGTAAACTAGAACTAATATAACAGAGCATGTTGCTATAGCCTCAAGACTTGTCCTTCGGTGTTTTACAGATTATGAATTGAGGCTGAAAAGTTTTGATGAAAAGCACATCCAATCTTTTGAATCAAAGTAAGCAGAATCAAAAAAACGCCACTCACTCAAAAGCAAATGGCGTTTAAAAATTTGTTTATGATAATTCTATAATCTTTCTCTCACCAAATCTTCCAAACAGTCAATAAATCTCGGATGATCGTTTGTACTTGGAACTAACTGTACGATTTCACCACCCAGTTTTTGGAAATCTTCGTGGTACTCAACTCCAATTTCTACAATTGTTTCTAAACAATCCGCAACAAACGCAGGACTAAAAGCTAAAACCCTTTTCGCTCCTTCTTTAGCCCATTTTTCGATTACTTTGTCTGAAAAAGGCTCTAACCAGTTTTTATCTAATCGCGACTGAAAAGCAACAGTATAATCACTTTCTTTCAATCCTAATTTATCGGCAAGTGCTCGTGTTGTTGCGTAAACTTGAGCTTTATAACACAGTTTATTCTTCTGATTAATCTCCGTTTCGCAGGGTTGATCTGTACACAAACCTTCATCATACACTTTATCCACATGCTGATCTGGCAAACCATGATAAGAAAACATAATTCTATCATAACTGCTGATGTCAAACTGTTTGGTTTGCTCGTACATTGCGTCTATATAAGCTTCATGCTCATAGAATTCATTCACAGTTGAAATTTCTGGAATCACCCACCATTTGGTGATAATTTTAAATGCTTTTTCAATGGCTGTAACCGTTGTTGCACTTGCATGATGCGGAAATAAAGGGAAGAGAATAATCTTATCGTAATTTTCCTTTCTCATTTCTTCCAAAACGGACTCCATGGATGGATTTCGATAGCGCATGGCCATGTGTACCGTCACATCCTCATCCGTTTTGTCAAAACGTTCCTGTAGTAATTTTTTCTTACTCTCTGTGTATTTCAACAAGGGAGAAACTCCACCGCTCAAGTCCCACAATTCTTGATATATCTTGGTAGATTCTTTAACACGGAAAGGAATAATTATTCCATTTACTAAAAGTTTTCTTTTCAGATAAGGATAGTCGATTACACGAGGATCATTTAAAAACTCGTTCAAATAAACTTTTACATCGCTTTTCTTAGGACTATCTGGCGTTCCTAGTTGAATCAATAAAACTCCCGTTCTTTTCTTTCTATTTTTCTCCATTGAATAATTATTCTTGTGCTAAAACATTAACATCACAAAGATAAGAAGGTTTTGGAATATCAATAAAATTGAAGAATTCTAAATTAGCAATCTGCGATGAATCATGTTTTAATTCTTATTTGTAGATGTAAGAATGTAATAAACTAGAATCAATTTAACTTTCTTAAATTTGCAGTATGTTATCGAAGAAAACAAAATACGGAATTAAAGCACTGACCTACATTTGTAGACATAAAAGTGAAGGACCAATTCCTATTTCTATCATTTCTGAAGCTGAAAATATTTCTCATAAATTTCTTGAAACAATTCTCCTTACACTGAAAAAAGGCGGAATTTTGGCCTCTAAAAAAGGAAAAGGTGGAGGCTATTATTTGCTCAAAGATCCAAAAGAAATTTGGATGAGCGAAGTCATTCGATTACTCAGTGGACCAATCGCTATGGTACCTTGCGTTAGCCTTAACTTCTACGAAAAATGTGACGATTGTCCAGATGAAGAAACCTGTGGCATTAATCGCTTGATGTTAGAAGTGCGCGATAGTACCTTGAAGGTTTTGAAGAAGAAGAGTTTGGATCAGTTGACGATGGAAAGCTCAAAGTAGTCTTTAATAGAAAACTCCAAATCCTGCGTTATGCTTGTTTTAAATTGCAGTCATTTATAAATATAAACTCCTGACAATTAAAAACTTCACAAGCCTTGTCTTTAAACTTTTCTTATTAAAGACTCTAAAAACATCAGTTATAAGAATGAAGCTTGAAAGCTCTAGGTAGTCTTTGCTGCAAGGGTGATTTGCAAATCACCCATACAGCAAATCATCCATACAGCAAATCATCCATACAGCAAATCACCCATACAGCAATCACTCACACATCTAAGAAGACAAAACCCTCCCTTATTCAGAAAAAATGATTTTTATCATGTTCTACTTCAGAAAATAAAAATATATTTGCAAACCCTACCAAGTCGATAGGGTTAATAGAAAGGAGATGATAATAGATCAATTATACAACAGTTATAAAACAAAGCAGAAACCCAAGGAAAGAACAGAAAGCCGTTCTCGAAGTGTCGTGAAAGCTATTTCTTGGAGAACTTTGGGGACTTTAGATACCGTTTTAATTTCTTGGTTAATCTCCGGAAATATGACCGTTGCTTTCTCTATTGGATCATTCGAATTACTCACAAAAACTATCCTTTATTACTTCCACGAAAGACTGTGGACAGGAATTAAATGGGGAAAATAAATAGATTATGGATATCAAAGGAATAAACGCAGCATTGCAAGACAAAAGTCCAGAAGAAATCGTAGAATGGGCAATTCAACATGCTAAAAAACCAGTGGTAACAACCAATTTCAGACCTTATGAAAGTGCTATTCTGCATCTGACCACAAAAATATCACCGCAATTAGAGGTCGTTTGGTGCGACACAGGCTACAATACTTCTGCAACTTATCGTCACGCAAAAGAATTGATTGAAAACCTAAATCTGAATATTCACATTTACGTTCCACAACAATCTGTGGGCTATCGAAATGTTATTTTAGGAATTCCTGAAGTAGATTCTCCAGCACATAAAATATTTAGCGATCAAGTGAAATTAGAGCCTTTTCAAAGGGCCATGAAAATTCACGCTCCAGATATTTGGTTTACCAATTTAAGAAAAGGTCAAACTGCCTTTCGTGATGGAATTGATATCGTTTCTCAAGGAAAAGATGGAGTAATTAAAGTGAGTCCATTCTATAATTATTCAGATGAAGAATTGGATGAATACTTGACAGAACATCATTTACCCAACGAAAAGAACTATTACGATCCCACAAAAGTGCTGGAAAACAGAGAATGTGGAATTCATAATTAAAGAGATTGAACAATGAACGAGAATATGAATGACAAAGTAGTTAACAACCCATTAGAAGACGAAGCAATTTACATTTTTCGTGAAGTCGCTGGTCAATTTGAAAAACCTGTAATTCTATTTTCAGGAGGAAAAGATTCAATTACATTGGTAAGATTAGCACAAAAAGCATTTTATCCGGCAAAAATCCCGTTTCCACTTTTACATATTGATACAGGACATAACTTCCCTGAAACCATTGAATTTCGTGATCAATTAGTTGAAGAACTAGGTCTCGAATTACATGTGCATTATGTGCAAGACAATATTGACGCCGGAAACGTTCAAGAAGAAAGCGGAAAATATGCCAGTCGAAATGGTTTACAAACCGATTCTTTATTGCAAGCCATAGAAAAACATGGATTTGATGCGTGTATTGGTGGCGCAAGAAGAGATGAAGAAAAAGCACGTGCAAAAGAACGTGTATTTTCTGTGCGTGATGATTTTGGACAATGGGACGAAAAAAATCAAAGGCCCGAAGTTTTTGACATGTTAAATGGTCGAATTGATTTTGGTCAAAATGTTCGTGTTTTTCCAATCTCCAACTGGACAGAATTAGATGTTTGGAGTTATATTCAACAAGAAAAAATGGAAATTCCTTCAATTTATTTCGCCCATAAAAGAAAAGTTTTTGAACGAGATGGAATGATTTGGTCGGCACATGACGAATATGTTTTCCGTGAAGACAATGAACTCGTGATGGAAAAAATTGTACGTTTTAGAACTGTTGGCGACATGAGTTGTACCGCTGCTGTTGAATCTTTAGCATTTGACATTGATAAAGTAGTTGAAGAAATAGCAGCATCTACAATTTCGGAACGCGGAGCAAGAATCGATGACAAACGTTCGGAAGCAGCCATGGAAAAAAGAAAACAACAAGGTTATTTCTAATCCGAATATTCAAAAAGACACAAAGTAGACAACAAGATTAAAGCATTCAAAATGGTAGGAAATAAAAATAAAGTTTTAAAATTAAGTACGGCAGGAAGTGTAGACGATGGAAAATCGACATTAATTGGTCGCATTTTATACGACACGCATTCATTAACTGACGATAAATTAGAAGCAATTGAACGCAGCAGTAAACAAAAAGGCTATGATTATTTAGATTTTTCCCTGGCTACCGACGGATTAGTTGCAGAAAGAGAGCAAGGAATCACCATTGATGTTGCGCACATTTATTTCTCAACTAAAAATCGCTCCTACATTATAGCAGATACTCCTGGACATGTTGAATACACTAGAAACATGGTGACTGGAACATCAACCTCTCAAGTTTCAATTATTTTAATTGATGCTAGAAAAGGAGTAATTGAACAAACAAAACGTCACTTTTTCATCAATAATTTACTACGTACAAAAGAGATTGTTGTTGCGGTAAACAAGATGGACCTCATCGATTTTAGTCAAGAAAAATACGAAGCAATTGTTGAAGATTTTAAGCTTTTGATTTCAGATTCAGAATACAAGGAACAAAACATTACTTTCATTCCTGTAAGTGCTTTACATGGTGATAATGTTGTGGACAAATCCGAAAATTTATCTTGGTTTAAAGGAGAAACAATGATGGAGCATTTGGAAAACATTCGTTTGGAAGACATTCAAGAAGAAGCCAAAGCAAGATTTCAAGTACAAACCGTTATTCGCCCAAAAACAGATGAATTCCATGATTTCAGGGGATATGCTGGTAAATTAAAAGGCGGAGAATTGAAAGTTGGGGATGATGTGACTGTTTTGCCTTCTGGTAGAAAATCACAAATCAAGTCGATTTCATTTTTCGATCAGCAATATTTAGCAGCAAGCAAAGGTTCTTCAATTACAATTACTTTGATGGACGATGTGAATGTTTCGAGAGGAGATTTAATTGTGAAATCTGAAGAATTGCCCCAAGAATCGAAAACAATTTCGGCGAAAATTTGCTGGATGGACAATCAACCTTTGCTAGCTTCATCAACGTATTTCTTGCAACACGGAGTGAAGTTAGTGAAATCAAAAATCAAGACAATTGAACATAAAATAAGTACAGATAACACAGGAGAAATTGAAAAAGTGAGTCAACTCAACATGAATGACTTGGGTTTAGTTGAAATTCAGTTGGCGCAGGTGTTGAATTTTGATTCTTATAATGAGAATAAAGGGAATGGAGCTTTTATTTTGATTGATGCGAAGAGTAATACGACGGCTGGGGTTGGGTTTTGGGAGGTTGAGGTGGCTTTTGATAAATGATTATTTATGACCGAGAATAAATATAATAGTATGGTAGTGTATTTTTAAATGCTGTCCTTATTGTTTTCCATTACAGAATTTAGTCGACAATGAATCAATCTCCGTTTTGTAAAGCCCTTGAATCCCATACTTGTATGCCTTTGTTATTTCTCCACAACCTTCTTCATATTGTTGTTTTGAAAAATACAGTAGTGCTTTGTTTTTATACGCATAGGAGTTTTCTACGTCATATGATAATGAAATATTGACATCGTCCAAAGCAGAATCATATTGACCTAGCTGATATTTACAGTATGCTCGATTATTATAAGAATAAGCATAGGATGAATCTAAGGAAATTGCTTGATCATAGTAATCAATAGCATTTGAATAATTCTTTTTAGACATTTCTACAAATCCCATTCCGTTGTATGCTTCTGGCCTCGTTGGTGAAATTTTAACCGCATTATGATATTCATCCATGGCCTTGTCAAAATCTCTATTTCTTCGATAAAGTGTGGCTCGACCTAAATAAACATGATAGCCATTTGAGTCTAATCTGAGTGATTCTGAATAATAATAGAGGGAAAGGCTATCCTCAAAAAGATTGTTATACGCATATGCGAGACTTGTATATGCAATTGGTTTTGTTGAATCAATAGAAATAGCGGTTTTTAGGTATTTAACTGCGAGTTCATGTTGTCCTATTCCTTGATAACTTTCCGCGAGATTATTATACAACCAGTACCAATCCGAATCAATAAGTTCAAATGCTTTAAGATAATCAGGAATACTTTTAGAATATAATTTCTGACATCTTAAAACTTCGCCACGATAGAAATAGTATTTCCAATTATCGTTATTCATTTTAATCGCCTTATCAAATGAAACCTTTGCTTCTTGAAGTTGTTTGGAGTCAAGTAATGCTCTTCCTTTATCATAATGTTTTATTCCAGAACATGCGCTAATTAGCACTGCGAGCATAAAAATGACAATTTTTCCTACCATACTATTTTAATTAAGCCCAACTTGTTTGCTAATTATTTGAGTGTTTTACTCCATAAATATAGCAAATAAATATTACAGATTTAAGAAGCCGCGAGGATTTGGAAGTAAATCAGACCCCATTATTAATTCAGTTGGTCTACCTCTATTATTTTTCATTTCTTAAGTTGATACTCATTCACAAGTAAAGAAGCTGAGATACTAAGAATCACTTCTAATTCTCGAATCATATCCACAGTCAATCGTTTTTTTCTATTAAGAATTTCAGACACCCTGCTTTTTCCTCCGATTATACCGACTAAATCTTTCTGACGTAAATTCAATTCTTCCATTCGAATTTTGATGGCTTCAATAGGGTCTGGTGCTTCAATTGGATAGTGCTCATTTTCATAGTTTTCAATCAATAATGATAGAATCTCAGCTTCATCACCTTCCTGAGTATCAACTGGCGCATCAAAAATAATTTCTAAACGATCAAGTGCATTTCGGTAATCTATTTCTGTTTTTATAGGTTTAATATTCATGGTATTCATTTTAAATTGTGTCAGCATCTATTTTGTCGTATTCGGCGTGGGTACCAATAAAACGAATAAATGATAATATTAAACCCCACCCAACTCCCTAAAAAACTCCAAATGAGTAGTAGTTGAAGCATAAGAATTACTACTCTCATAATAATTCTTATTCGCGGAGTTTTTAACGATCACCGTGTTTGTTGTTGGGTTAATATAAATATACTGATTAAACACACCAATCGCCATTATTTCTCCTTGGTCTCCATCGGGAATCCACCATTGATAGCCATAGCCAAAAGAAGGACTGGACGAATTTTCACTGTTGGCTTGCAAATGCTCTTCAGTTGAATTTGTTGAGGCTTCAATCCAGCTTTCTGGAATAATCTGTTTTCCGTTCCAATTTCCTTTGTTGAGATAAAGTCTGCCTAGTTTTGCGTAATCTCTTAAAGTAGCATTTAATCCACCGAGTGCCATTTCCATTCCTTTTCCATCAGCAATCCAATAAGCGTTGTGTTCCGCTCCAATGGGTTTCCAGATTTTTTCTTCCAAATATTGTGTCAAACTTTTTCCTGTGGCTTTCACGATAATCATTCCTAAAACATGCGTATTGATACTCACATAATGATTGAAAGTTCCTGGTTCTATTTCGTTTTTTAAAGAAGCCGCAAATTCGTCCTGAGATTTTCCATTTCCGAAATCATCCCAGTATCTATTGATGTCTGCATTCGGATCGCTGTAAGTTTCGTCGAAGCCAACTCCTGTTGACATCTGCAAAACATCTTTAATTTTCACACCTTCATAACCAGAACCTTTTAATTCGGGTAAATATTCATCCACGGTTTGTTCAACGCTCTCAATGAAACCTTCCTCCATGGCAATTCCAAAAAGTGCAGAAACATAAGATTTAGACATTGACCAAGAAATGTGTTTTACAGCTTCGGTTTGTCCTCGCCAATAGTTCTCATATTGGATGGTGTCGTTTTGAATTAGAATTAATCCTTGTGCGTAAGATGAATCAAGGAATTTCTGCGTATTGTAATTCACTTCATTAGAATTGAAACTTTCAGGCAGTTGAACATTCTGTGTTTGAGGAAAGACAAATGCTTGGTCCGCTTTTTCAACTATTTTGGAAGGGAAATATTCATCCATATTGATGAAAGTATATTCTATATTTTCCAATTTCATGACTTCTTTAAAGTCTTTGAGTTGCTCTTTTTTGGTGCCACAACTTGCTCCTAAAAGGATCGTAATAGCGAATAAAATAATGCTAGGGAATTTGAGTTTTTGCGTATTCATCTTTGAAGTTCTTCTGTGTTTTACTGAAATGGAGAAGTGGCTACAAATATACATTTTCTTCAACGCTCAAATAGAATTGCAATAAAATCATTTCTATGGTAAACCTGCATTGAATTTCATAGAATTTTTGGATGTCATGCCCTTTTTTTCAGACGAGATCTTTTTTTCTCAATCTAAGCTTTGGTTTATTCAATTTTTCAATTGACAATTCAACTTTACTCTTTGTTTCAGATTGAAGATAAGTAGGGATTAAAATTTTTAGGTTAATCCCTAAAACCCTATGAATAATGACTAAATCCTTCAGTGTAAACTGAGAAACCCCATTCATCAATTCGCTCATATAGGACTTAGGGTGTTCTAAAATCACACCTAAATCTTGCTGGGTCATATCAAATTCTTTAAGCTTCTTTCTTATTGTTTCCTTTCGCTTTTTAATAAACGATTGCTCCGTTTTAAGGATTTCTTCGACTCTTTCGGATTCCTCAATTTTTAAATCTGAAATGTTTTCAAAGTCAGACCATTCTTTATCCTCATAGCTTTTAATTAAGTCACGAAGTTTTTTACGCATTGGCTTTAAACTAGGGTTCTCACTAATCATCAAGCGCAACTTTCGTTCTAGTAAAGAAGCTTTTTGCAAATCATACTCATTTTCAAGCTTGTCTATCTTATTAACGTTATCTATGTCAAACATATCTTTCATATCTTATATTTTAAATCCAGTCATTATCTCGTAACCATTTTTTAATCACCTTTCGATTGTTTTTGAATGTCAACTCATAATCATCATGGTTTCCAGCCCAAACAATTGTAGCCGCTCCATTTTCCTCAAATTCGATTAAAATTAGAGTTCGATGAATATTAATATCAAAAAAGTAAAATTCTCCTCCATGAACGCAATCTGCATCGGGTCTTGTTTTTATTAATTCTTGAGGGCTTTCAAAATTACCATTTTCAATTTCATCGATTAAGTTACGAATTGGCTTAATTAACTTAGTATTCCCTCTGTTTTTTCTAGCTAGTGGCTGGTCGGAAACAGACGATTTTTATAAAATAAATTATTTTTGATGAGAGTTTGATTTATTTTTATGAGGTGATGCCTTAGCATCAGGCGATTAAAAATAAAGGGAACTATCACAAAAAGAAATATTTTTAGTTTTGATGTGTTTCCGACCAGCCACTACTTATAAAGCAATAACCTGTTGCTAATTCGATGAAACTTCTTTTCAAATATATAATTCCATGTTTTAAAGTATCTGATTAACAATCTAAAAGTAAAAATCATCTTACACACGTGAACAAAAAATGAGAATCAATCTCTTTCCTCATCACCTTCCTCACCTTCATCCTCCTCTTTCAAACGCTTCAAAAAGTCTTCCAAAGAAATCATGTTCTCTTCTTTTTCCTCATCTGACATATTTAGATAATCTTCCATACTCCCTTGAATCGACTCCATTTCTTCTTGGATTACCTCTTCTTCAAAGCCTATAAAAGTCATTTCGAACAAACAATGAGCAATGATTTCTAATTCAGTAAATTGAAGTAAACTTTCTTGATTGATCTCCATTCCCAGCCATTCTTTCCAAGGTGTAAACTCAAGTGCTTGGGAGTATTTTTCTTCTTCACTTTTTGGATTTTTATAATTTCCAGAAACATCAACATATTCCTCTCCATCAAAATCATCTTTTTGGTTGGCGACCACAATTTCAATTTCTGAATCTTCTGGATTCAAATACATTAGTTTTTCAAAAACCTCTTGATAACCAAATATATTTTCTTCCTCACCAGGATACAATTGTAACAGAATCGCTTCAACGCTTAACCAAGAATTTGATTGTATGAGTTCTTTGAATGTCATATTTTTAATTTAAAAGGAGTGTGGCACTTAAAGTTAGCAAAAAACAGCAATGAAATCCATGAAAGTTTTAAAAATCTATACCATCCCTAATCCAAATCAAAAAAGAAAACTTAGAGTAGAAATTTAAACTCGATTTTAAAAAACAATAATCCGCCCTATTGCCATTCAGAAAATAATCAAAATTCCATGGATTCAGTTTTCAGTCATAATCCACCCCAAAAACAAAAGAAATCGCTTATATTTGATGTTGGTAAATTAAAGATCAAAATAGAAAAAATATGGCACTAGATAAAATTGGAATTGCAAAGCGAATTGCACAGGAATTAGAAGATGGTTTTTATGTGAATTTAGGAATTGGTATTCCAACATTGGTTGCCAATTATGTTCCTGAAGGAATTGAAGTTGAATTTCAGTCAGAAAATGGAATTCTTGGAATGGGTAATTTTCCTTTCGAAGGAGAAGAAGATGCAGATTTAATTAACGCCGGAAAACAAACCATCACAGCGAAACCTGGAGCGGTATTTTTCGATTCCTCACTTTCTTTTGGAATGATTAGAGGGCAGCATGTTCAATTAACCGTTCTTGGAGCAATGGAAGTTGCTGCAAATGGTGACATCGCCAACTGGAAAATCCCAGGAAAAATGGTAAAAGGAATGGGTGGTGCAATGGACTTAGTAGGTTCTGCTGAAAATATTATCGTTGCCATGATGCACACCAACAAAAAAGGTGAATCTAAACTTTTAAAAGAATGTTCACTTCCATTAACTGGTGTAAATTGTGTTACAAAAATCGTTACGAATCTAGCATACATTGAAGTAAAAGACGGAGCGTTTCATTTGATTGAACGTGCGCCAGGAGTTACAGTTGAAGAGATTCAAAAGGCTACTGAAGGAAAGTTGATTGTACCGGATAATGTTCCAGAGATGCAGTTAGGGTAGTAATTTGTGTAAGGGCGATTTGCAAATCGCCCTTACACAAATCGCCCCTACCCAAATCGCCCCTACCCAAATCGCCCCAACATTGCCCATACAACACAAAACGCCACTACTCCACCCTCAATCCAATATCCAAAACATCAGTAATAGATTCTTGCTGTGTGGCATTCACCATTTCAAAAACATACTCTCCTTTTATTGGAAAAGCTTTAGAGTCAAAGCGAAGATTACTTTCTACAATTGTGCCAGACACCTTTCCAATCCACGAACCATTTGGTCTTGCCATGGGTATTTTCTGTGCCACCTTCGAAGTTGTTCCGTCGGGAGCTGTTATCATGATGTAAATCCACAAATTACTGTACAAGTAGTCTTTTGATGTTCTCAAAGACAAAATAAAATCGCGCCTTGTTAAGGTGTCCTCCACTTCAACCTTAAATACCGCCGTATCTCCTTTGTCCCATGAAGTATCATCAAAGCTATAAGATTCATCAAAATAAGGATTTTCGCCACAACTTTGTAAAAAAGCCATCAACGCAAACGCAGCAATAAAAGAAAATCGTTTAACTACTTTTCTCATTGTTTTTATCTCCATTATTCGTTGGTTTTTTATCACCATTCGGTTTACGAGGTGGACGCTTTTTCTTTGGTCTTGGCTTTTGCTCATTCGGCTTCTTATCCGTTGAACCTGTCCCTTCTGCCTTGCTGTTTGGTTTTGCACCTTCTGCTGATTTAGGTTTATTCTGAGGCTTTCGTTTTGCCGGTTTTCTGCCTTGTGGCTTTTTTTCCGCAGACTTTACATCACCCGTCTGTCCATCCTTAACAGGCTTCTGATTCGGATTTTTTCTTACAGGCTTTTTCCCTTTAGCTTTTGGTTTATTCCCTAATGGCTTAGCGTCTTTAGCCTTATTGTCCTTTGCTTGTTGTGGTTTTGGTTTATTTCCTTTAGCTCCAGTATTCGCATTCGCAGAAGCTTTTTTCTTTGCTGGTTTACGTTTTTTCTTTTTCGTGAACTTTTTATCAAAACGATTTAAATCATCTTGTCCAACAACATTAGAATAATCTGGTGTTTCTGGTGCTTTTGTTTCAAACGTAGCTTGATCGAAGTCTTTCAGATCTTCCGGTTTTTTCTTCTCCTTATTCATTGCAATAATCTCCTTAGCACGCTCAGGAGAAAGTGCAACTAAACCAGGACCAGACTTATCATCTGTTTGGTGTAAATACCACATCAAACGTTTAAAAACGTCAGTTTTAATATGAATTCCTGTTCCCTTTTTAGAGTAGAGCTTAATTTCCGTGGATGGAAAACTCTTCAATTCATCAATGTAAGCATCCAATTCATAATTTAAACAACACTTCAGCTTTCCACATTGTCCTGCAAGTTTTTGCGGGTTCAAAGAAAGTTGCTGATACCTCGCTGCACTTGTGCTTACAGAACGGAAATCGGTTAACCAAGTAGAACAACACAATTCTCGTCCGCAAGAACCTATTCCACCCAAACGGGCAGATTCTTGACGTGCACCAATTTGTCGCATTTCGATACGTACACGGAAATTTTCCGCCATATCTTTAATCAATTGACGAAAATCTACACGACCATTTGCTGTATAATAGAAAGTCGCTTTAGAGCCATCGCCTTGGTATTCAACATCAGATATTTTCATATCGAGTTTTAAGGCAATCGCCATTTCGCGTGCTTTATGCATCACACTTTCTTCTTTTTTACGCGCAGCCACCCATTTATCAATATCCTCTTGTGAAGCATGACGAATAATTTTTCGTGCTTCGTGAGCCTTAAAGTTTGGTGCTTTTTTTTGAAGCTGTATTCTGGAAAGTTCTCCTACAACTGAAATAACCCCAACATCATAGCCAGGGCTTGCCTCAACGACAACAACGTCGCCAACATTTAAATCGAATCCTTTTAAATTCCTAAAAAAAGATTTTCGACTATTTTTAAATCGTATCTCAACTATATCAAATTGACTCTTTCCGCTAGGCAATTGCATGTTTGCAAGCCAGTCGAAAACGCCAAGTTTATTGCATCCTCCAGAGCTACAGGTTCCATTACTTTTGCATCCGCGAGGAATTCCTCCTCCAGATCCACAACTTGAACATCCCATAGTTATATTTTTCCTCAAAAATAATAATTATAGACGACAACTGCGAATAAAAAATGAGATGCACGGACGATTTGATTTTATAATGGTGGAGACGTAATGCATTGCATCTCCACCATTATTTTTTATTCCTCGGATGATAACTTATTATTGCTTCTCGAATAAAAGATTGATCTAAATGCGTATAAATTTCTGTGGTTGTGATGGATTCATGTCCCAACATTTCTTGAATGGCCCTTAAATTAGCTCCACCCTCAATTAAATGCGTAGCAAAAGAATGGCGAAATGTGTGTGGACTCACTTTTTTCTTCAATCCTATTGACAACGCTAAATTCTTTACAATTGTAAAAATCATGACCCGTGTTAATTGCTTCCCTCTTCGATTGAGAAACACAAAATCCTCATGTCCCTTCTGGATATTCATGTGGTTTCTTGTTCCTGAAACATAAATACCGATTTCCTTTTCAACCGATGGACTAACAGGAACTAGTCTTTCCTTATTCCCTTTTCCAATTACCCGAATAAAGCCCTGCTGAAAAAAGATATTGGAAAACTTTAGGTTAATTAATTCACTCACACGCAAACCACAACTGTATAATGTTTCTAGCATTGCTTTATTTCTGTGACCTTCGGGCTTACTCAAATCAATAGCAGCTATCATTTCATCAATTTCTGCAATACTTAAGAAAACAGGCAGTTTCATTCCTATTTTTGGCAATTCCAACAAACTACTGGGGTCCTCTTGTCTCACTCCCTCCAAAACCATAAAATCAAAAAACTGCTTTATCCCACTAATTACTCTTGCTTGAGAACGCGCAGACAATCCCAAATCGTATAGATCCGCCAAAAACTGTTTAAGATTTTCTAAATTGACTTCTTTTGGAGAAATGGATCTCGCGATACAAAATTCGCTTAGTTTTTCTAAATCTCGCTGATAGGCAAAAATGGAGTTTTCCGCTAACCCTCTTTCTATCTTGAGATAATTCACAAAATCTCGATTATATATTGACCACTGATTCACGGGATGAATTTAAGAAAT
The DNA here is from genome assembly GCF_003143775.1 of Brumimicrobium oceani. GTDB lineage: Bacteria > Bacteroidota > Bacteroidia > Flavobacteriales_D > Crocinitomicaceae > Brumimicrobium > Brumimicrobium oceani. The sequence continues at coordinate 83,358 of NZ_QFRJ01000011.1, forward strand.
TATAATTGTATAGGGTTATCCTTTTAAGTCGCAGATTGTGACAGCCAATTTACTTTACTTCCAAGTTCATGACTTTGTATTGATAATCAACACCCTATATTCTTGTTATGAATTGGAACAAATCAAAACATATCCTTCGCAAAGTAAAAAACTGAGATTTTCTTATTTTCACAACAGAATGACAAACCCTGATTTTTGATTGCCCCCCCTTATGAAACGATCATCCTGAACCTTGAAAAAAAATTATTTTTCTAAGGGAAGGATCTCTTTTAATCTTTTTATTATCAAAGCTTCTCACAATAAAGGATAAATAGATTTAAGCGAAATTACTTATTGCGATTTAAATGGATAACCATATAGTTGTATCCATTGAAAAACTTCTCCCTATCCAATTAGCAGATTTTTCTTAATATTGTAACGAAGTAAAGAAATAGCTCATGGAAATTTTAATCATCAACGGCCCCAACTTAAATCTTCTTGGAAAACGACAGCCTTCCATATATGGAGACATCAGCTTTGAAGAATACATTCAAGAAATTCAAAAAGACGGCATAACTATTTCTGTTTTTCAAAATAATGTTGAAGGAGAAATTATTAATGCTTTACACAATGCGAAAGTCGATGGAATTATTCTCAATGCTGGCGGATATACGCACACTTCAGTAGCTATTCGCGATGCTGTTTCTGCTATCGAAACCCCAGTGGTGGAAGTTCATATTTCTAACATTTCGGCTAGAGAATCATTCAGACATGAAAGCTTAATTAGCCCTGTGGCGGCAGGTTGTATATTTGGATTTGGAATGATGGGATATGAATTAGCGTTGGATTATTTTAAAAAGTTGATTTAAAAAGATAAATCCCCGCTACTTAATCGACAAAAAAACGTTTATTCAATCCTTCAAACTTCTTGATTCTTTTAAAGAAATAAGCCCATAATAAAGAGGCCTTGTAAAAGCCTGCTTTGTTATACTCAGTACTTTCTTGCTGAAGTTGTTTACGTTTTTTATTCAGCACAGAAATGCTTCCGTAATATGCTCCATGTGCTTTCAAAATGGCAAAAACATGTTTAAACTGAAAACCAGCTAAATACTTAACAGCGGCTATTCCATCTAAAATCATGCGGTAAAAGACCTTTCCGAAAAGCCAACCCACGTGATTCTTATGAATCATGTACAAGCTATTTCTGAAATTCAAAAATGTCTTCCTCGGATTTTCATAGTTTAATGTCCCACCGCCCACATGATAAACTTGTGAAGCAGGAACTACATAAAACGAATGATTCTGTTTTTTCGCACGCCAACAAAAATCAATTTCCTCCATGTGAGCGAAGAAATCTTCATCCAAGCCACCTAACTCATGGTAAACTTTTGAACGCACAAGCATACATGCGCCAGTTGTCCAGAAAACTTCTTTGTCGTTATCATATTGATTTTTATCCTCCTCTACTTCATCGAAAATTCTTCCTCTACAAAATGGATAATAATTTTTATCGATAAATCCGCCACTTGCTCCAGCGTGTTCGAAGTGTGTTTTCTTGTGAAATGATAAAACTTTTGGTTGAACACCTGCAATTTCTGGATTATTTTCTAGCTTTTCAACCAAAGCTCCCAACCAATTCGGTGTGACTTCAATATCAGAATTGATCAAAACATAGTATTCGAAGCGACCTTTTAATTGCTTTAAACCATCGTTGTAGCCTTTCGCAAAACCACCATTACTTTTATTGACAATAATTTCAACTTCAGGATGATGTGCCCTAAGATAATTCAAACTTTCATCTGTAGATTGATTATCCACGACAACAATCGTTGCGTCAGAAGTATTTTGAATTAAAGTAGGTAGGAATTGTTTCAAAAAAGACAATCCATTCCAATTGAGAATTACAACAGCAGTTTTCAAATGTTAGTTTTTTATCAGTAACTATTGTAATAACGAGAAGAGTTTCCACCAAAATGAGGATTTGCTCCTCCTGTAGGGTCATCTAAATTATTATCTGGCGTGTTTCTCTTATTTAAAGCGTATTGCCATCTGTAATTTTGAAGTTCGCCAATCATATCACTGTGCAACAACACATAGTCGTGGCTTAAATTTGTTTTGCTATAGAAAATAAATCTTCTGTTGGAATACTGATTAATTTTGTCGTATTGCCAAATCTCGTAAGGATATTCTGAAGGTGAAGAAGGTTGTTCAATTACAGTGCTCGGAGCTCCGTATTCCAAGAAAACACGACCTCGATCTGTTTCAAAACCGGCTTGATAATTTGTTGCAAAAAGTTTCTCTACATTGTCTACTTGCGCTTTATATTTCATCCAACTTTCAAATGGTCGGCTTGGTGAAGTTTGTTTCCAGAAAGCTTGTAAATATCGCATATTCTGAACACTGTCTTTTTCTTTTAAAATGCGAATGATGTTTTTCACTTCACCTTGTCTCGAAATAGGAATTAAACTAGCTACATAATAACCAATAGAATCCTGAGGTATACTCTCCTCAAAGGCGGGATCTAAAACTACAGATTCGTAAGACAAAGCATTTACTTCTTCCGTGTTGTTTCTATCAAAATCAAAGGCCGATCTGGCTAATATCTTTTTATCACGACTCAACAAATTCAATTCTAAAGTGTAAGCACCAGTGGGCAACATACTGATATCAACCACTTTGGCAACAGGCTGAATTTCTGTTGATTCGTACCTGAAATAGCGTGTGTATTCTTCTAAATCAAGACGAACATCTCTGCCAATAACTTTCTGTTCTACAACGTAAACTGAGTCTTCTAAAGCAGAATCCGTGTTGTAAACTTCTGTGTAATAAAGTAAGTTTTGAATTTCCGTTGGATAATAATCGCCAACCATAGGTACCACATCGTAGCCAATTTTCGTAAACAAAGATTGCATTGGAGGATTAGCCCTTATAGACTCGGCAGCGATAAAAGACGAAAATCCCAACTCAGCAGACATATCTTCAATTTTTATCATCTTAGAAACAGATGTTGGCTCCTGTGTAGAATTAACATCTCGTATTACCAAATCATATCTGTACTTCCCAGGTTTTAATAAGTATTTCTGGATATCATGAAAATCTTCAACGATGCTATCTACCACCAACGGACTTTTTAGTAAATACTTATCTGCAACAACAACGGTGTCATTTTGAGAAAACACTTGGCTAATTTCTAATTCCGCAAAAACCTCATCTGCTCTGTTTATATAAGCTAAGCTGTACCCAACAAAATTTAATTGTATTTCAACATAGTTGCCAGCTTCAGGAGCATAAAACTGTCCTTCACTTAAAAAGGCTTTAAGGTTTTTATCTTGACCAAACGCCGCCGTACCAACGAATAAAGAGATTAATAATATCAAAAATGGATTCTTCATATTTTTTTGTTGAAATAAAAGTATAAATCTATGCAAATTTAGGGTTTTCAGCAAAAAAATAAACTTTGTTGACTATAATGTAACGATTAAAGAGCAAAGTGAAATTATTTCAAAACCTTAACTACTGAATATCAGCCGAAAGAAAAAAAGTTTAAAAAAAGATTCATTTTACCCTTGTCAGAAAAATATATGTGAGTATCTTTGCCCCGGAGAAATGGCAGAGCGGTTGAATGCACTGGTCTTGAAAACCAGCATACCGAGAGGTATCGGGGGTTCGAATCCCTCTTTCTCCGCAAAAGAAAACCCACAGCTGAAAAGTTGTGGGTTTTTTCATTTCTAACAGAGTTTGAAGCCCTGTAATTCATCAGCTATTACTAAAAAAGACAAAACGGGAAATCTTTCGAAATCCCGTCTTAGTACTATTTTTATTTGGTCTCCTCCTAGTAGAATCTATATCCAATGGTTAACTGTCCCCAAGTATTTTTATACCTCGGAGTATCTGCTGTTCCGTCTCCCCTGTTATTTTGGAAGTCAAACCCTACTCGGCCTCCAATTGTTACATGGTTAAAATTCAAATTAATTCCACCCACAAATCCTAAAATATTCTTTCTGATATTGTCATTTTCAAATTGTTCCTCTTGGTCAAAACCAATACCCGCATCAAACTCATTTCTTTCGCTCATTAAATAGGCGAATTGAGGACCTGCTACAATTGATAAGAATTCAAAAGGCTTCAAGGCTACTAAAACCGGGATTTCTAAAAAGGTCGAAGTTTTTTTATAGCTATAATCTGCGCCTAATAAACTTCCACTCCCCTTAAATCCTTTTTGAGTAACCAAAACCTCTGGGTGGATTCCTAAAAGAGTACCGATTGGAATTTCTAATCCTAATCCTGCTGTATATCCCAATCTCATATCTGCTTCAAATTCTTCTCCTTCTGAGTCATAAACATTAGATGCCGTAGCACCTCCTTTAATTAAGAGTTTTAGTGCATCTCTATCTTGGGCTGATGAATAAAATACCGACGAGGCTAAAAGTGTTGTTAAAAATAAAATCTTTTTCATAATGTGATTTTTTGTTTTTTTAATTGATAAATTTTAATTCGTATGTCTTTGTTACTTTTACTAGCTGAGGCAATGTACAAACTTTGCAGAGGATATTTTTTAATCTTAACAGTATTTCACAGAAAGCCCGAAAATACAGGTGTTTTTAACCTTTTTTAGAGTTTTACAGGCTTTACCAAAAGATAGATTAGCATAAATTTTCACAGCTGTAACACAAAGTTTTTCCTAATCGTTTGGATGATAATTTGACTTGATGTTCAATCAAAAAACTTAAAATTTGTAACGAGACCAATTACTTTTAACGCTACAGCTTAGGATTTTACCCGCCGGAAAAATAATGAGCGTAGAAATTTAAGATTTGCTTAAAAACACGCTCTTTTTCCAAGGTTTCGGTTGAAAATTCTTGTAAAAAACAAGGTAACTAAGCAACAAAAAATATAGATTACCCGACCATTATACGAACTGGATGCATTCCGCCTCTATTTAACTTCTCCATTGGTCAAACTTTTCAACATTCCATTAAAAATTAACCCATGAAAAGGTAAAACAGCGTACCAATACAATCGCCCACCTATTCCCAATGGTCGAAAAGTTGCAGTTTGCTTTAATTGATCGCCTTCAATTTTAAATTCAAGCCAAGCTTCTCCAGGTAATTTCATTTCGGCTCCGAGCAATAATCTTCCTTCTTCTTTATCTGCATAAAGAACGCGCCAAAAATCAAGAGAATCACCCACGTTAATAGAATCGAGATTTGTTCTTCCACGTCTTAAACCAGGACCACCGACCAGTTTATCCAAAAAGCCTCGAATTTTCCAAAGGAAATTCCCAAAATACCAGCCGTTAATTCCTCCAATACTCCAAACCTTCTCAATGCACTTTTGCCTGTCTACATATTCCATTGCTCTCACATCTCTAAAACAACCAAATGTTGGCACTTGAACATAATCTGAAATATGACTTTTTAATCCACTACTCGAATAGGCATCTTTCCAACTAGAAACGATTTCGTTACTTTCTATTTTTGCAAATGCCTTATTCAAGGCCTCGATGTAAGTTATTGGAGTGATGTCCAAAATTTCATTAATCTTATGATCCCGACAAACGACCTCTATTTTCATGCTGTTCACCAAAGCGGAAGCCAATCGATAAGATGTAGAAGTCACAAAGTACAACCAATAACTAGATAGTTTTGGAGTCATAATAGGAACGGTGTGAATTGTTCTTTTTAAGCCTCGCACTTTCGCAAAACCCAACAACATTTCCTTGTAAGTTAAGATATCTGGTCCTCCAATATCGAAATTACGATTGTACGTTTCTTCTACATACAATGTTTGAGATAAAAATTGGAGTACATCTGAAATTCCAATGGGCTGACAACGGGTGTTCAACCATTTGGGCGTAATCATATAGGGAAGCTTTTCCACTAAATCTCGAATAATTTCAAAAGAGGCACTGCCAGAACCTATGATTATTCCAGCTCGCAATGTAGTATTGTTATACTTTCCTTTGTCTAACTCTAGCTCTACGTTTTTCCTTGAAGAAAGGTGTTTTGACAATTCATCCTCGTTGATAATTCCACTTAAATAAACAACATGTTGGACATTGGTTTTATCCATTGCCTCTCGAAAATTCGCTGCAGACTCCTCTTCCATTTTCGCATAATCGGCAGATGCTGACATGGAGTGCACCAAATAATACGCACCATCAATATCCTTTGGAATATTGTTTAGTGATGGTACATCTAACAAATCAACTTCAATTACGTCAATTTTATCCACCAATGACTTCGGCGGGGAAAACCGTGCCTTATCCCTTACAGAACAAACAACATGATGTCCTTGCTCCACCAATAAAGGAAGTAATCTTTTACCAATATAACCCGTTGCGCCTGTGAGAAGTATTTTCATAGTTTAATATTAACAAAATAATTTAGGTATTTGTTTTTATTCATTGACAATATCGTTCTTAAGTGCTTTATCGCAATAAAATCAGTCGTACCCGAAGATATTGTCTCTAAAAATTCGATCAAAACGAATAACATTCAAAATAATTTCAAATATTAGTTTGATATCTAACTAATATTCGTTTACCTTCGTGCCTGTTAAATACTGAGAAAATGGAAAACATCAAGAAATTACTAGAAAATATGCAGACATTAAGCGTTAATGTTCGCCATTATTTACATAAGCAAATTGCAGGATTGGATTTAGACATTACTTATGAGATGGTAAAAATACTATTCATCCTCTCTGATCATAAGTATTTAAATCAACAACAAATTGCTGATCTGACCTTAAAGAACAAGGCAAGTCTCACCTCTATTATCGACAACATGCAAAAGCGAAATTTAGTGATTAGAACCGAAGATGCTGCAGATCGAAGAAATAAAATTATAAGTTTAACAAGTCACGGAAAGGAGACTTTAAATACGGTAAGACCAGTTCTAAAAAATCTATTCGAAGAGTTGTACCAAGACATTTCAAATGAGGAAATAGAAATTATGAATAATGTGATTTTTAAAATGAGTAAGGTTATAGAATAGGTTTTTTACCCAAATAGTTAGACATCTAACTGTCAATAATCAAACTAATTTAAAAAAGATAAAACAACAAACAAATGAGAAATATAAAATACTTTGTTTTTACATTGTGCTTAGCAGCTTTCGGGATTTCTGTAAATGCACAAGAACAGACAGAGAAAGAGTTAAAATTGAGTGAAGCCATACAGTTGGGGTTGGAAAATCACCAATTATTAAAAGTAGCCCAATCAAAAGTGGAGTTGTATGAACAACAAACAAGTGTTGTAAAACAACAAAGACTGCCCAGTGCAACTTTATCTGCCAACGCCTTTTATTTAGGTGATGCAAGAATTTTGGATACAGATTTATCTCATGTTCAAGCTGTAGAGATGCCAAACTTTGGGAACACTTATGGAGTTCAGGCGTCGCAATTGTTATACAAAGGAGGGGTGATTCAAAAATCAATTGAAATGGCAGAATTACAAACCCAAATAGCCACTTTAGATTTAAGACAAAACGAGCAGGAAATTAAGTTTTTGATTACTTCTCATTATTTGGATATCTATAAAATCTTAAATCAAATTAAGGTTTTAGAACAAAATAAAGTCCTTTCAGAAGTGCGATTGCAGAATATTAATGATTTGTATGACCAAGAAATGGTGACAAGAAACGAGGTGATAAGAGCAGAGTTGTTGATCAAGAATTTGGAACAATCCATTCTTACCATGAAAAATAATCATGCGGTTATTAGTAATCAACTGAGTTACTCTTTAGGATTGCCAAAAGATGTATTGATTATTCCAACAGAAGATATTGAAGATAAACTGATTTCTAATTTGGATTATTATCTTGATTTAGCACGTCAGCAAAACCCTATCTTAAAATCTGCAAAAATGAACATTGCAGTGGCAGATAAGAACATCAGTATTACAAAAACAGATTGGTTTCCTGCACTTTCAGCATTTGGAGGTTATAATATGCAACGCCCAATGACAACAAGTATTCCTGTTTTGGATTTGTACAACAATACATATCAAGCCGGAATTAGCTTAACTTATAATCTTGATAACTTATACAAAACAAAAAGAAAAGTTCAATTAGGAGAAAGACAAAGAGAAGTTTCTGAAGAGGCTTTTACTTATGTTAATCAAAATATTGAGATAGGTGTAAACGCTGCCTTTGTGAAATATAAGGAATCTATTTTACAAGCCGAATTAATGGAAGAATCAAAAGATTTGGCAACGGAAAACTACAACATAATAGAAGCAAAATATTTGAATCAATTGGCAATTACAGCAGAAATGACAGATGCTACGAATGCAAAATTAGAAGCAGACTTGCAATATGCGAATGCTTCCTTGAATGTACTTTTTCAGTATTATAATTTACTAAAAAGTACAGGAACACTTTAGTTTTTGTTTACAAAGTCCGCTGAATGCCTTCCACTCACTTTTTAAAAATGAGCGCGTCGAATCAGCAAACTTTCTAAATCAAAAACTTATATCAAGGACTATTAAATAAGAAGATAACAAAATAACATAAACACAAAATGGCTCAAGAAGAAAATAAAAACAAAGAAAACGAACTTTCAGAAGCTCAAAATGAGGTAGCTATGGAACGTGCAAATGACAAAATACAAGCGAAGAAAAAGAAAACCAGAGCAAAAACATTATTTGCAAACATCTTGGTTTTTGTAATTATAGCAGGAGGTTTTGTCTGGTTAGTAAGAGGTTATTTCCATATTGGAGACAAAAACTTCACAAATGCAGCGCAAGTGGAAGAATTCATAAATCCGCTGAACTCAAGAGTGTCAGCATACATTAAAGAAATTCGTTTTATAGAACACGATCACGTGAAAAAAGGAGATACTTTAATAATACTCGACAATAGAGAGATTTTAACACAAGTTGCCCAAGCAGAAGCTGCATACGAAAATGCTTTGGCCGCCAAAGGGGTAACTTCTTCAACTGTAAATACGGTTTCCAATAGCGTGAATGTTACCGCTTCCAATATAGCTGGAGCAAAAGCAAGAATGGAAAACGCACAAAAGAACCTAGACCGTTATGAAAATTTGGTAAAATCTCAAGCAGTAACACGTTTTCAATATGATCAAGTGAAAACAGAATATGATATGGCCAAAGCCGGATATGAAGCATTGATGAGACAAAAGGAATCTGCTGGACTTTCTGTAACGGAAGTGAAAGGTAGATTGTCATTAAACGATGCTGAAATTCAAAGAGCAAAAGCAGCTTTAGTCATGGCGAAATTAAACCTGTCCTATACGGTTATAAAAGCACCTTATGACGGAATTATGGGGAGAAGAACAATTCAGGAAGGACAATTATTGCAACAACCTGGAATGCCAGTGGGGTCAATCATTAAGAAAGATAATAAATGGGTTACTGCGAATTTCTTAGAGAGTCAAATGCCAAGCATAGAAGTTGGTAAGAAAATGAAAATGACAGCTGACGCAATAGGTGAAAAAGAATTTGAAGGAGTTGTAACAGCTATTTCAGGTGCTACTGGCTCACGTTATTCAATGGTTCCAACAGATAATAGTTCAGGGAATTTTGTAAAAGTTCAACAAAGAATTCCAGTGAGAATTGAATTTACAGAAGGAAACGATGCCGCGCTTATCGAAAAGTTAAAAGCTGGAATGAATGTGAATGTTTACATGCAGTAATTGTTCATCAAAACATTATTTCGTTTAAAAAATTAAATTAAAAATGCCCATCGAATGTGGTGGGCTTAAAATCAAAATAACAATATAGAATATGTACAATCAAGGATTATTTAAGGACTGGGTTCCAAAATTAGGAATGCTACTATTGATTATAATTATGTTGGTTGTCATTTTACTAGCGAATCCAATATATACAGGAAATATTGGATTAATGGTGAGCAGCACTGGTTTAATGACAGAGCATTTTATGTGGGCGAATTACGCCAGTACGATTGGAATGTCAATTGCCGTGCCTCTGGTTATGCGATTAAAAGCAAGGTTTAGATCAAAAGAATTAATGATCGCTACTTTATTAATTATGGCCTTAATGTCTTTTACTATTGCAACAACACAGGTGGCAGAGGTAATTATCGCTGCTGGATTTCTCTTTGGAGCAGCAAAAATGATTGCCATGATTGAAGTCATCATTCCAACAATGTTTATCATTAGTCCAACTGGTGACCGTGCTAAGTTTTATCCTGTTTTCTATCCATTAGTGATTATTTTAGCGCAATTAGGTGGTGTTTTGGCTTCTAATTTGTCTTTAATTATGACATGGCAAATGATTCATATTTATTCAACTTCCATATTGTTATTGATGGCTTTGGTTTCTGTTATCGTGATGCACAATCTTCGATTTCAAAGAAAAATGCCGTTTTATCAAATTGATTGGTTGAGCATAGGGTTATTTACAACATCATTGATGAGTTTGGCCTATGTTTTAGTGTTTGGAAAGCAACAAGCATGGTTTGTTTCAGATTCAATAACAGTTTCTTTAGTTGTTTCCATTGGAACAATGATTTGGTTGGTTGCACGACAAAATACACAGAAAAGACCTTACATTTCATTCAAGCTGTTTAAACAAAAAAATGTAAGAACAGGAATGATTTTAATGACTTTCCTCGGAATGTTTATGGCTGCGGGTTCTGTAGTTTCGATTTACACCAACGCTATTTTAAGATATAATTGGATGACCAATGCTTCACTAGGCTTAATGTTGCTTCCAGGAATGGTGGCGGCAGGATTTGTAGCTTCGTATTGGATGAAGAATAAAATGCCTTTAAAAATGTTCATTTTCTCAGGATTTGGAGCTTATGTTTTATACCTGGTAATGCTCTATTTTATGATGGTTCCCGGACTTAATGTGGAAAGCTTTATTCTCCCACAATTCTTAAGCGGATATGGGATGAGTAGTTTGTTTATTGCTGTTTGGGTTTACACTTTGGATAAAGTACCAATGCAAGATATGTTGCCATCAGTTGGATTAGTAATGGTGTTTAGAACCTTTATTGCTACTGGACTTTTTGGAGCAATCTACAGCTGGCTTCATTATAAATTGCAATGGCAAAGTGTAAATAATTTAGCAGTTTATTTTGACGCAACATTAATGAATCATCACCAAGGGCAAGGGGATTACCGAGGAATTCAGCTAAGTGCCATTTTAGCCGCCAACAAAGCATTGATTGGTTACATGATACTTGCTGGAATAGGTGTTCTATCTTACATTTTCTTTCATCAATTCGGGTCTTTGAAATATAAAATTGCACGGTACAACATGTATCGATCTGATAAAATTGTAAAAAGAGAAAGACAAAAGGTGTTGAAAAATCAGTGATGGGTTTGTTATTATAATGCCCGCCAAAGGAGGAATAATTGCCGCCAAATGAATCACAAAGTCAACATTTTTAGACATTCCAATTAAATCTACTCTTTTTGAAATATCGCCATAATGAACTTTTATTCGATTGGAATAAGCATCATAAAACTTTTCTGTTCGTTTATTCTTTTGGTCGAAAGCAACGATTTCTAAATCTTTGTTTTCGCACAATTGATTCAAAACATTTTGTCCTACGGCTCCTGAGCCTCCTGTTAATATAATTTTAATTTTCTTCTTAATTTGATTAGTGCAAGGCTGTTTAAAGCCCCAATTAAGATAAAAATAATCAATGAAAATCTTGAGATATACTACTAGTTATAGCATTTGTTATCAAACAATTGCTTCCCATTGGCCAGTGTTTTCCCTAATGAAAAACACTTATCTCTCCTCTGAGAAAACTTGAATAGCATATATAATTCCTGATTTTTCTCTTATAGTAACCGCAAAACCATAATATTTAAAGTTTGGATTAAGCATGTTATTTCGGTGACTTTTAGAGTTTTTCCAAGATTCAAAAAGCTCTGCAGCTATTTCATTCAAATATTGGGGCTCATTAATTTTATCTGATTCAAAAGAGGTAAACGCCGCATTTTCCCCTACTGAATAAAAAGCTTTATGATCACCAGTTTTCACCATAGCAACTCGTTTTGCTGGTGTACTGTACTTAAAGTTGTTCGACTGAATATGAGTTAACTCGTTGGTTTTAGCACTATAATCTGATTGAAGTTTAGCTGCTGTTTCTAAATCTGAATCAATTTTGAGTGCTGGTACATTTTTCTGACTACGAAAGTCATTCACTAAATGGAGCACCTCTTGATTAATAATTTCGGCTTGCTCTTCGGTCATTTGTCCAAATGAGCACAGCGGAAACAAGATAAGGCACAATTTTAAATATACATTCATAATAACAAGTTTATTCAGTGAAAATAAATCATTTTAATGTTAATCAGAACATCATTCTTCCATAAACTCCAAAATTTCATCATAACGATTACTTGAAGACCAAAAGTATTGAAGAATCATAGGAATATGTCTTTTGTTAATCATATCTAACTTTATATTCGGTTGAAATTCCTTCAATTCTACTGTAAATTTTCTCACCGAAACATCAATTGATTTGTAAGTTTTCTTTCCCAAATAAATCTTGAATTTTGGGCTTTTTTCTGACAAGAAATAGATTGGAGAAGCGTCTTTCCAATTCTCAGGGTTTTCTGTCCAAGTTGAGATATAGTTACTTTCCTCAGTTGGTGGATTCTTTAGTAAATAGCTGTGCATATCTAGACCTCCAGCATCATTTAAAATAATTCCAGCGATACTTTCCTCCGCTATCCCATACTTTGGATTTAAGGTTGCCAACGCCACCAAATGTCCTCCAGCAGAATGTCCAGTGAGGTAAATACGAGAAACATCTCCGCCGTATTCACTACTATTTTCTTGAACCCAAGAAATGGCTTCGGCAATTTGTTTGGTCATTTCATCATAATTGGCAGCCGGACTAAGGTTGTAACCAGGAATAACGGTAAGCACTCCTTTCCGCGCAAAATTCTTACCGAAATAGTTATAATATTCCTTCTTTCCAGAATTCCAATTTCCACCATGAACATAAATTAAAACTGGACTTTTTTCACCCTTTTTAATCTTCGGTTGGTAAATGTTCATTGAAGGTACTTCTTCGTTTTTTACCGTATTTTTTGAATCCTCAACCAAGTAAGAAATGTCTTTGTGCTTGATTATTGAACAGCTGAACAGAAAAGGGAATAAAAAGAGGAGAGAAAGGTTTTTTATTGACATTTAGTCTTGTTTTATGAATTGAAAATGAATTTAAGCTCATCGGTCAGGAAAGTTTATGCCTTTTTGCCCAACAATTTGATAAGTACAACAGCGAAAAACACTCCAAAAATAAAGTCATTTGCGCCATATATTGTATAAAAAACACCAGCGAAGGCATCTTGTTCATAAACTGCGCTTAAAGAATTAGAAGTAAACCAATTAATGTAAACAGTAACATAAATAATCTTCTCGATCAAAAAAACAGCAACTAAAGCGGGTAAAGTATGGTATTTATTTCGAACTGCAACATAAGCCATTCCCCAAAGAATGATTGAGATTAACCCAAAATATCCCATAACATCTGGCTGGGTATTCATCAGGACATTGTTTGTAAAGAATTTTGAGAGTGTAAGCACACCTAAAATATTCGCTAATCCTGCGAATAGAAATCCTTTGGAAATTGTTGAAGTCTTCATCTTTTAATTTATGGTTTATAGAGCGTATAAAATATTGCTTCTCATTTAATAAAGTATCAATAAACATTAGCGATCATTGTTGGAATTCTCCTCATCGATTTCTTCTTCCAGATTTTCAGAATAAAGTAACTCGTGATCTTTATTTAAGCCGATAATTGTAACCAAACTTTTAACCGTATTATAGAGCATTAAAATTACGGTAATCATCAGTCCACTCAGCAATGAAGTTACAATAAGCGTTATCCAATAAATGGCGCTGAACCATTGAATTGGTACATTATCGGATTCTAAAATTGGAAAGTTGAATAATTGATACAAAATGAGTGCAGAAACAAAAAGAATTACGTCGAATTTGGCAATTTTAAGTATTTGGAAGTAATGCCGCTCTTTCAAACTTTTATTTGTTCCAAAACTCACACCGAGTAAAGTTAAAAGCAAAGTTAATATTGTACCTGATGCGAAGATGATGGTATTACATAGTCTGTTTAATCCTTCTAATGAGTTTTCTAGCAACCCTCTTGCCTCATAATCTGTGATGTTTCCCAAAAGCGCAACTCCAAGTGCGGTGAAAATCGCAACCGTGAGTCCTCCAGAAATAGCGTTACCGTTATATTTTATGTATCTTATCATGATAATCCGTGAGTTTCTACGTTCTTTAATAAATCCTCAGAAAGCTCCTTATTTTCATTATTGTGCAAAACAGAAACGTCTCCTGTACTTTCAAAAACCACCGCTTTTACCTCACTAAAGTCATGAACATTGGCCTCTCTCAATTTAGCAATCAAATCATCTTCGCCGACATTACATTTTTTCAAAGCACCATACAAAATCTCACCTTTCCACATAATTACTTCTGGTTTATTGGTAAACAATTTTTGAAAGGCATTCATTTTTCTAACCATGAAAGAAAAAAGGGTTTGAAATGCAATTATGGTAATTAGTGCAAGCCCACCTTTCAACAGCGATTGATCGTTATTTAAAATTATAGAAGCCAATATGGATCCAACTGCAATAGTTGATGCAAAATCAAAACTTGACATTTTAGCGAATGTTCTTAATCCAAAAATTCGTGTTATAATAATGGTGATTCCAAAAATCCCAAAAACCGATAAAATTAACAATAGTACTTCCTGAAGTGTCATGATGGATTATTTTATGTTACTAGAATAAAGATAATTAAAATGAAAAATCACCAGCGCTAAATGCTTATAAATAAAGCTAAAATCACTGACTCAGGTTTTCGACAATCTAAGTCATCGGTAAAAAGAGATAAACCTTTTACAAGAGAGTGGATAGTCGGGTTCTATTCAGTTTTAATTTCTTAGCAATTATTCACCTAATCTTAGTAAAGATAAAATGTAAAAATGTAGAAGTAACTCATTCGGTAACCGGATAACTCTTTGGTGTTTTACTTTAAGGGAATAAAATGGGAGAAACTTCACAATTCTGGATGATGAACATTTAGCCTCCCCGAATTCAGTTAGTTCTCATTCTAAAATAACTGTTAGGCATTCCCTAAAGATTTTTCAAACAGGAAACAATAACTCAAAAAAAAACAGAGGATAAACTTCGCTTTCGCTCTGTTTCTCACTCTGCTTTTTGTACCCGGGGCGGGAATCGAACCCGCACTCCCGAAAGAACTGGATTTTGAATCCAGCGCGTCTACCAATTCCGCCACCCGGGCTTGTTGAATTGGGTGTGCAAATTTAACTAAAATAAACTGTAGAACAACAAAAGTGTTGTCTTTTTTTAATTTAAAATTTTGTGAAATAAAAAAAGCGTCTCTCTTAAAGAGAAACGCTTTTTTTTAAACTTACTAAAAGCTAATTATTGCTTTACAACTTTAAAGGTTCTTTGACCTTCGTTATTGTATACACGTAGCGTATAAATTCCCTTCTCAAGGTGATCAATCGCTATTGTTGCTTCTGTTGCGTTTGTTAAAGCCTTATCTTCAACCAATACTACTCTACCGTTCATATCTAACATTTCTAATTTTAAAGAAGAAGTATTAGATGGGTTTACGATATTCAAAAGATTTGTTGTTGGATTCGGATATACTGAAATCTCAGCAAACATTTCCTCAGCCAATGATAAGTAATCACAAGTTCCGTCTACTGTAACAGTAACAATAGAAGTATCCGCTGGACAAACACCATTATCTGCAACATAGAAATAGTTGTAGTTACCTGGTATTGGCTGCGCTTTTGGCTGTGAACTCGGTAGTAGAGTGTTTGTAAAGTCAAACCATTCTCCTCCTAGATCAACATTTCCTCCAATTACACCATAAAGGTTGATTGGTTCGTTCATACAAACTGTGATTGATCCATCAGTTCCTGCAGAAGATGGTCCGAAAACATTAATTGTAGCGAATGTTGTATCATAACACACTGCTCTCTCAACATATAGTACATCATAAGAACCAGTTGGTAAGAACTGAACATTGAAAACTGTATCATCTACCAAGTAAGAAGGTTGATCTGGGAAAGACCAGTTACCACCACCATTTGGCTTAACGATAATATTATCCTCTAAGTTCACTGTATTGTCGAAACGACAAACATCCAAAGAACCGTCTTGACCTCCTAAACTAATACAGTCATCAATAACTACATTATCTAATAACACATCGTTATAAAACGCTGAACTTGTTGTAGTGGTTTGATTCACCATGAATCGTACTTGAATGGTATCATTCATAAAGGCACTTAAATCGTAGTTAACAAACATCCACTCTGTACTGTCCCCTGCTAAGGTATCAAGATAAGTCCAAGTTGAACCATCATAAACCTCCACGATCATTGGGTTGTTGTCACCAGGATTTGTTGTATTATTACTAAACCATTCAAACGCTAAGTAAGGAGTTGTTAGCGCTCCCAAATCAATTGGTGGCGTCACTAACATAATACTATCTGGAGTTGGTGTTGAACCATCTGTCCAAGCATAAGTACCAGCAGCTCTTCCGTTTGCCGTTGCACCATAACCTGGAGCACCAGTAAACTTCCAAAAAGTATTCCCACTCCCTGGAGCAGAAGATAAGTTATCCCAACATTGTGGTTGTATTCCACTACTGAAAGTCTCTGAGTAAGGTGCTAAAGCTATACCACAATCTGTATAAACTGAATATGGACCTCTCCATGCACTTGAATCACCACCTCCGCAATCAGATTGCACATAGAAATCGTATTCAGCACTTGGGTTTAAACCTGTAACATTAAATGGATTGGTATTCACAGAAACTGATGTACCTGAACCTGGTGTAAATCCTGCTAAACCATATTCAATAACCCATGAAGTTGCGGAATTCAATTCAACCCATGACAAATCAACAGAGTTAGTTCCAACACTAACCGTGTCAATATCCATTACTGGAAGACAAGAAGGTGGTGTCAACACTTCCATCATGAAATCAATAGCAGACCCCCAAGTTTCACTACTACAAGGCAATGGGTTAGAAGAAGACCCCCATTCACCTCTGACTCTTACACGATAAGTTCCTACTGGAGTTCCAGCAGGAATTTGTATTTGCTGCGTCGAAGCACCCGAAGCACCTGTACCAGATGACAACAACTCTGTAGCTGGATCAAAAACAAAATCATTATTCCAATCCACCCACATTCTCACCACGTAAGAAGTAGAGTAACTGTAGGTTGTGTTCAAGTCTAAAGTCAGTGTTTCATATACCTGCATTGTTTGAGCAGTTTCATCAGTGTACCCATTAGGCAAAGGGAAAGACGTTATTGTATGAGAAACATCTGCAATGGCACCTACCGTTTCAATTAATGGTAAATACTCTGATGTGCTTGTATAAACTGGAAAACAGTAAATATTCGAGAATTCAAATGGTCCAGCCCAGTCACTCAAGTCACCTCCACCACAATCAGTCTGCACATAAAACTCATACGCTGTGTTTGGAGAGATAGTGATGTTGTAAGGATTTGATGTTATCTGGTTAGCTGGTGTACCTGTTCCTTGAGCGAAACCTGCAACACCGTATTCAATATTCCATATAGTAGATCCGTTGTTCTCTGTCCAAGATAAATCTGCTGAAGTTGAAGTGATATTATTCACCACTAAATTAGTTGGTTTAATACAAGTTGGTGCTTCAATTATAGCAATATCATCAAGGGAGATATCTCCATTGAAACTTGCTCCTCTTATTCCTTCAAATCTCAAAGAAACTACTCCTGAATACCCGTTCAACAAAACTAATTTTTCCATCCAAGGGTCAGAACCACTAGTTTGTTGCTCGCCAACTATTGTCTCTTCTGTTGTCCAAGTGAGTCCATTATCTGTAGAAACCTGAACATTCAAAGTGTTGATGTCTGAACCATACATGTGGTAATAAAAAACCAACTGCGGTGTTGTCAACCCTGACAAATCAATTTGCGGAGTATACAAATAAGCTGTTGCTCCATTTGATCCAGAAGACGCTTCTGTATAGAAGAAATTACTTCCACTATAAGCACTATTTGGTCCGGTGTTAGTTGATGAAGTAGAACTTCCAACATTCCAACGGTAAGCTGATGTTGTATTGTTTGGAGACGAGTCCCAGCAATCACCAATATCAGAACTAGTTGTAGTCATTGCGCTTTCAACATCATAAAACCAAGGTGCTACCTCTGCGACACAAGCGGTAAAAAAAGATAATGGGCCAACCCATCCACTCAAATCACCTCCACCACAATCAGCTTGAACATAAACATCATAAGTGGTTGCTGGATTTAATCCAGTTATTACCGAAGATTGACTTGTGTTTCCTACATCAGAACCAATTGCAGCAGCAGTACCTTGAGCATATCCTGCAGCACCCCATTCAACATTCCATGTAGTGGCTGTTCCATTCTCCGTCCAATCTATTGTAGCTCCACCTGAAGTTATGGCAGAAGAGATTAGATTTATTGGATCCGGACACGTTATTGTGGTTACCGAGAAATTAGTTACATCAAAATCCAAGTCATTTGGAGTTCCCCACTGACCAGCAGCAATGTAAACTGTTTGGTTTGGAGAAATAATTGCTGTAACAGTAAGTGAAATATTACTCGAAAAACCACCAGATACAGCATCTAACTGATTAGAGAACTGTGTTCCTGTACAATTAGTAAAAATCCCCAGTCCAGTATAGGTATTTCGCGTGTAAATCGTCATCGTAATTTCCTCTGCGGTGGCCCCAGCAGTATACTCAAACATATAAGCATCATCATCCCAATAATAACCTGGAACTATTGAACCTGGAGGATTAATATTCCAGTCTTCAACACCACCTGTCCCTGGGGTTGTAATACCGGTTGCGGTGTATCCATTAGTAATGGCAACACCTGTCGCACAACCAAATTGTGCTACGGAAAAATTAGCGAAGGAAGCCGAGACGAACAAAGCCAAACCGTAATCCCGAAGCTTTTTGTAAAGAGTTTTCATAAATAAGTTTATTTTAAAAAATGTTAGTTATTCCATAAAGTTAATTAATCTAAATTACTGAACAAAAAAATATGGACATTTTAATTATAAACAACGGAATATCAGATATAGTAAACACAGTTAACTAAAGTCTAAAACACGGAATAAAAATTCCAAAATGATATAAAAGCATATTATGACTAACACCAAAATAAAATACTAATGCATAAAAAAGCGCCTCCCAAATTGAGAGGCGCTTTTATAATTATGATATTTCAATGAAAATTATTGCTTCACAATCTTGAAAGTTTTCTGACCTTCATTATTGTAAATTCTCATTGTATAGATTCCTTTCTCAAGGTGATCGATTGACAATGTAGATTCTGATGCGTTATTTAACTCTTTGTTTTCTACTAACACTACGCGCCCATTCATATCCAACATTTCCACTTTTAAAGAAGAAGTGTTTGCAGGGTTTGAAATTGTCAAGAAACTTGTTGCAGGGTTAGGGAATACTGAAATTTCAGCAAACATTTCCTCACCTATAGACAGCCAGTCACAGTCTCCTAAAACAGACACCTCAACCAATGCTGTGTCCGCAGGACAAACGCCATTTGTAACAACATAGTTAAAGTTATATTGACCCGGGATGTTTTGTGCTTTTGGCTGAGCTGTATTCAATAATGTGTTACTGAAATCATACCAATCACCTCCCATATCAACACTTCCTGATAAAGCTGAGAACAAATCGATTGGTGCATTCTTACAAACTGTCACTGTACCATCAGTTCCTGCAGAAGAAGGACCGAAAACATTGATGATTGCCAAAGTAGTGTCGTAACAAACTGCTCTTTCCACATAGAACACTTCGTATGTTCCAACAGGTAAGTACTGAACATTAAATATAGTATCATCAACTAAATATGCTGACTGATCCGGGAAAGACCAATTACCACCACCATTTGGTTTAACGATAATATTATCTTCTAAATTCACTGTATTGTCTAATCTACAAACATCTAAAGAGCCATCTTGGCCACCTAAACTAATACAGTCATCAATAACTACATTATCTAATAACACATCGTTATAAAACGCTGAACTTGTTGTAGTGGTTTGATTCACCATGAATCGTACTTGAATGGTATCATTCATAAACGCACTTAAATCGTAGTTAACAAACATCCACTCTGTACTGTCCCCTGCTAAGGTATCAAGATAAGTCCAAGTTGAACCATCATAAACCTCCACGATCATTGGGTTGTTGTCACCAGGATTTGTTGTATTATTACTAAACCATTCAAACGCTAAGTAAGGAGTTGTTAGCGCTCCCAAATCAATTGGTGGCGTCACTAACATAATACTATCTGGAGTTGGTGTTGAACCATCTGTCCAAGCATAAGTACCAGCAGCTCTTCCGTTTGCCGTTGCACCATAACCTGGAGCACCAGTAAACTTCCAAAAAGTATTCGCACTCCCTGGAGCAGAAGATAAGTTATCCCAACATTGTGGTTGTATTCCACTACTGAAGGTCTCTGAGTAGGGTGCTAAAGCGATACCACAATCTGTATAAACTGAATATGGACCTCTCCATGCACTTGAATCACCACCTCCACAATCAGATTGAACGTAGAAATCGTATTCAGAACTAGGATTTAATCCAGTAATAACAAAAGGGTTTGATGTCGCTGTTGCAAAAGTACCAGAACCTGGAGTAAATCCGGCAGGACCGTACTCAATTTCCCATGATGTAGCTGAATTCAATTCAGTCCATGTTAATTCCACAGAGGTAGTTGAAACATTTACTGTATCGATATCCATAACTGGCAAACAGCTAGGTGGTGCAATAATGTTTAAAGTAAAATCAACTGCAGTTCCCCATGTTGCAGAACCACAAGGTACAGGTGTTGAGAATGATCCATAAATTCCTCGAACTCTCATTCGATAGTTTCCTTGTGGTGTACCTGCAGGAATTGTAAGTTGTTGAACGATAGTAGCATTTGAATTTTGACCTAAGGACAATAATTCTGAAGCATCAAAATTAAAATCTTGATTCCAATCAACCCAAACAGCAACTGAATTCCCGAAAGAAGGAGTATAAGTAGTTGTTAAGTCAAATAACATTGTTTCATAAGCTTCGATAACTTGAGCAGTCTCATCAGAATACCCTCCGGTTGGTTGTGCTGTAGCAGTGAAAGATGCATCTACAATTGCACCATTTGTCTCTACCAATGATAAATACTCACTAGTACTCGAATATGAAGGAGTACAATAAGTGTTATCAAAGTAATAAGGTCCAGCCCAAGTACTAAAATCTCCACCACCACAATCTGTCTGAACATAAAATTCATAAGCTGTGTTTGCTGAAATTGCAACAGTATAAGGATTAGTTGTTATTGGCCCTGACAAAGTTCCACTACCTGGAGTAAAACCAGCAACACCATACTCAACTTCCCAAGTTGTTGCTCCATTATTTTCTGTCCAGCTTAAATCTGCTGAAGTAGCAGAAATATTTGAGGCAGTCAATCCTGTTGGAGGCAAACAAGTTGGAGGGGCAACAATACTTAATTTAAAATCAATTGTTGAACCATACAGAACTTGACCACATGCCGGAGGATTAGCAGTAGAGCCGTACTGACCACGAACTCTCATTCTATAATCTCCAACGGGTGTTCCTACAGGAACTGTTACCATTAAAGTTTTATTTGCATTTCCATCTGCCAATGAAGCCATTAACTCAGCTGGATCAAATGTGAAATCATTATTCCAGTCTACCCAGATATTCACACCATTACCACCACCAACATAACTCGTGTTGATTTCAAAAGTTTGTGTTTCAAAAGATTCGAAAGTTTGTGTTGTTTCATCTGCATAAGAACCTGCTGGCTGAGTAGATGCACTATATGAGACATTAGAAACAGCGAGGTTAGAACTTACTGCACTAAGATAATCAAAAGTGTAGTCCGTAGAGACGGTACAATAGGTTTGTGCTTGGACATTTGTTCCAAACATCGCTGCTGCAAAAAGCAGCAAACCACTGAGTATATTTTTCTTCATAAATAGAGTATTTAAAAATTAATATTAAGCCAAATTTAAAGTTTAAAAACGATTAAAACAAGAATATTTTATATATCGTACCTCATATTTATTGTTACCATAAAAAAAGAGCGTCTTTCCGAAGAAAGACGCTCAAAACCAGTTACAAAAATATAATTACTGCTTTACAATCTTGAAAGTTTTTTGACCTTCACTATTGTAAACTCTTAAAGTATAAATACCTTTTTCTAGGTAGTCAATTGTTAATGTAGCTTCTGTTGCATTATTTAATGCTTTGTCTTCTACCATTACAACCCTACCATTCATGTCTAACATCTCTACTTTTAGAGAAGTTGTGTTTGAAGGATTTACTATAGTAAGCATGCTTGTTGCAGGATTTGGATATACAGAAACATCAGTCAAAACGTCACTTCCTAAAGAAAGGTTATCACAACCTCCATCAACAGTTACCGTAACGATAGATGTATCACTTGGACAAAACCCATTATCAGTAATGTAAGTGTACTGATATATTCCAGGTATACCTGGTGCATTTGGCTGAGAATTTGGTAACGCCACGTTAGCTGGATCATACCAAGTACCTCCAAAATCAACATTACCTGATAAAGCAGAGAACAGGTTAATTGGTGTATTCAGACAAACTTCTTTAACACCATCAATCCCTGCATCTGAAGCTCTGTATACGTTAACCGTTGCAATTGTAGTATCCTCTTGACAAAGACCTTCTACGATGTAAAGAACTTCATGAGAACCTTCCGCCATTGCACTTACGTTAAACATTGTATCGTCCACAATTAGCGCTTGATTTGCAGGAAACTCCCAACGTCCATATGAATTAATATTAGTAATAATATTGTCTGTTAAATCTACTGAGTTATTCAACATACAAACATCCACATTACCATCCGTTCCCGGTGTTGGAATACATTCACCGAAGCAAAGGTCGTCTATAAACAGATTCCATCCATCCAAACCTCCTGGAGGAATATGAAGAGCAACGTAAACCTGCCCTGTGTAAGCTGTTAAATCAAGCACCGTATCTTGATAATTCTCATTCGAAAATTGAGTTAATGCCATAATTGTATCAGTAAAGTCAGCAACGTTTGTTCCTGTAGTCGATAATAATACCTGCAAATCATTTGGTTCTGTTGAACTTTGAACAGCATAAGAGAACTTCATTGCTTCAATACCTGTCAAAACAATTGCTGGCGAAATCAAATAATCGTCATTGTTACCTGCATTAAAATCAGAATTAAAGATTGCTGAATAAGCTCCAGTGTTAGGATTTTGAGTACTTACTTGCCATACATCACCATCGGTATTTTCATCTCTCACTCTCCAGCAACCGATAGTAGATGATAAATTGATATCAAAACCTTCGCAGAATCCATTCGCTAAGTAAGAACTACATTCTGTCAAAACAGGTCCTAAAACTGATGACCAATAACTCAAGTCACCACCACCACAATCTGATTGAACATAAAAATCATAGTTAGAGTTTGACATTAAACCATTAATCGTGAATGGATTTGATGTTACAGTAGCTATTGTTCCTGTACCCGGTGTAAATCCTGTTGGACCATACTCAATGTTCCATGTTGTAGCTGTTCCATTTTCTGTCCATCCTAAAGCTAAAGAAGAATCAGTTACGTTATTCACCGTCAAGCTATTTGGAGGAAGACAAGAAGGTGGACTAACAATAGTCAAATTGAAATCTACAGTTGAACCATAACTAACAGAACCACAAGGAGGTGGGTTTTGAGTATTCCATTGACCACGAACTCTAACTCTATAATCTCCAACTGGAGTTCCTAAAGGAACTGTAAAAGGTAAAGTATGAGAAACTGAAGCCACTGTTGAACCTGTTACCAATTCTGAAGGATCAAAAACCATGTCTAAGTTCCAGTCGACCCAAACATTAACGCCACTACCTCCACCTACGTAAGTTGTATTGATGTCAAAAACCTGTGTTTCAAAAGCTTCAAACGCCAACGCCGTCTCATTTGCATAACTTCCTGCTGGTGCTGAACTTGCGGTATAATTAAAATCTACCAATGCACCGCTTGAATTTATAACGCTCAGGTACTCTGAACCGTACTGAATTGAAACATCACAATACTTGAATTGGTAAGGGCCACTCCAAAAACTAGTGTCTCCAGGAGCACAAATAGAACGCACGTAGAAATCGTACTCATTTCCTTGAACTATAGTAGCATTGTAAGGGTTTGATGTTGTTACATTTGATTGACCTGCACCAGAACCTAAAACATAACCAATAGGACCGTATTCTACCTGCCATTCGGTTGCCGCATTAATTTCAGTCCAACCGAAATCAAGTGTTGTAGTAGTAACATTGCTTACATTTAATGTTTGAGGAGGAAGACAAGAAGGAGGCGCAATTACATCAATAGTATAATCTTCTGCCTCTGCATAACTTCCAGAACAAGCACCCGGCACAGAATTAAGCCAATCAATAACCACACGCATTCTGTATTGACCAATTGCTTGACCTGCTGGAACAGTAAAAGAACCTGCAAATGGAGTAGATTCGTAACCTGCTGAAGCAATAACCTTTTCACTAGCATCGAAAGTGAAATCATTATTCCAGTCGATAAAAACTGAATACCCGTGTGTACCACCAGAACCCTCTGTAATCGTTACATCAATTTGCTGTGTTTCATAAACACCTGCGGATAAGGCAGTGAAATCTGAATAACCTTGCGAAGTTGTTCCTTGACCATTGTTTAAATTAGAGATATCGGGGTTACCTCCGAAGGTTTCAAAATTGGAAATAAAATTCCCCGTGTTAGAGGTGGTGTAAGCACAATATGTTTGGGCATTCAACCCTAAACTTGCTGCAAAAGTAGCTATCATCAGCCCACTTTTTAGTAGAACTCTTTTCATAAGTGTCGCTTTTTAATTGTTTATATTATGTTAAAGGTAATTAAAATGAAATCATAAACCAACCTTTCTCATTTAATTTCGCTTAAATTCATTGTGAGCGATAGAAAAACACAACTCATCCTGATTGATGCCTACCTATTCAATTAATTCTTAACAAGCCAGGAAGAGCCAATTGTTTACCCAATTTAAATAATCTTAGCTATTTTTTTTCATAAAAATCAGAAGAGGCTATAACTTGAGTTGTAAATGGCAGAACCAAAGCTATTTGCTCATTCGAGCCAACGTCAAATAATTTTCAAGAAGTAAAAAATCACTTCAAATAAAACACTCTAATCATTTGTCACAGCTGTGATTCTAAGGGTTTCTAGTCGTAAAACTATTATATAAATTAGTGGTTTATGAATCCTAATTCAGATTGTTTTCATTATCAATACTCCAATCCTACTTTCTTATCGAGCGGCGAGTATTTTCAAAATGCAAGTTTAGCAGATCGTCAAAAAAAAAGCGCCACCCAAATGGGTAGCGCCTTCTTTAATAAACATTAAAATACTTTTACTGCTTCACAATTTTGAAAGTTTTTGAAGCTTCACTGTTGTAAACACGTAGAGTATAAATTCCTTTTTCAAGGTATTCAATTTCTAAAGTAGCTTCCATTGCGTTATTCAACGCTTTGTTTTCTAAAAGAACCACTCTTCCGTTCATGTCTAACATTTCAACTTTTAAAGAAGAAGTATTAGAAGGATTAAGAATTGTCAACACGTTAGCTGTTGGGTTTGGATATACAGAGATATCAACCAATGCTTCAGTATCAACTGATAAATAATCACATCCATCGTCAGCAGTTATTTCAACACTTGCAGTTGCAGCAGGACAAGCGCCGTTTGCTGCAGTAACATAAGTGTAGACATATACACCTGCTTGATCTGATACAGTAATAGAAGATCCCGTTAAAGGAGCACTTGTTGGATCCAACCAAGTTCCACCTGCATCAGCATTAGCGCTCAACAAAGTATCAAGATCTAATGGTTGATTCAAACAGAATGTTCTCGTCACATCGTCTCCCGCACTTGGAGGTGTATCAATCGTTAAATCTAAAGTAACGATAGAATCACAACCATTTGCATTACCACCTACTATTGTAAATGTTGCAGTATTGTTTGAAGCAGTATAAGTGTTCCCGTCGATCCAATCGAAAGTCTCACAAGCTGCTTGAACATCTGTTCCCGTTGTAGCATTGTTGATTGTTAAATCTAATGTTACAATTGAATCATTTCCACATATACTAGAACCACCACCTACAATTGTAAATGTAGCCGTGTTGTTTGATGAAGTATAAGTATTTCCATCGATCCAAGTAAATGTTTCACAAGCCACTTGAGTATCTGTTCCAGTAGCTGGAGTATCCTGCGTTGTGAAAGCAAAAGGACCTACCATTGTACTTGAGTTTACACCACAATCTGCTTCAACGTAGTATTCGTAATTTGTACATGGCATTAAACCAGACAAGGTATGTGGATTTGTTGTCGTTGCTAGAATAGTTCCAGCACCTGGTGTAAATCCAGCAGGACCATATTCAATGTTCCATGCTGTTGCTGTTCCGTTTTCTGTCCAAGCCAAATCAGCTGAAGTTGTAGTGATGTTTGAAGCCGTTAACACAGAAGGGTCTGCACATGGCGGAGCCGGTACAACCGTTAAAGTGTAATCTTCAAACTCTGCTCTACTTCTGTCTGCACATGGATCACTTGGATTACTACTAAGATAGTCAGTTGTAATTCTCATTCTGTAGTCACCTAATTGAGTTCCTGCAGGAATAGTTACTGTCCCTGTAAATGGACCACTTCCATAAGAAGTTGTATTGAAAACTTTTTCGGTAGCATCGTCAAACACTAAGTCATTGTTCCAATCAATCCAAATCGCAAACCCCACAGTTCCACCAACAATTGAAGCACTGAAGTCAAATGATGAAGTTTCGTAAGAAGAAACTACTTGCGCTGATCCATCAAAGTACCCTCCTAAAGTAAACCCAGAAGTTAAATTTGAAATATTTGTAGAACCATTGCTTGTAGAGAAATCATCAATATATGTTGATGCACTAGACGCAGAAGGAATACAATACCCTGTATAAAAAGCAAATGGACCTACCCAAGCGCTTTCATCTCCACCGCCACAGTCAGCTTGAACATAATACTCGTAATTTGTAAAACCTGTTAAACCTGTTAAGGTATAAGGATTACTTGTCAAACCATTTTCAGGAGTACCATTACCTAAAGTAAAACCAGGAGCGCCGTACTCGATATTCCAAGTTGTAGCAGTTCCGTTTTCCATCCAAGACAAATCAACCGAAGTCAAGGTAATATTATCGACCATCAATGCACTAGGATCAATACACGTTGGCAATTCCTTAATAGAAATGTCGTCTAAAGAAATATCTCCAAAATAAGACGCACCTCTAATCGCCATAAAACGTACTTGAATATCACCTGTATATGCGCTTAAATCAACTATCTGCAACATCCATGGATCTGTTGAAGCTGTTTGTTGCTCTCCTATAATGTAAAGTTCATTAGTCCAAGTTGCACCAGCATCATCAGAAACCTCAACAGCAAGTGTATCTACATCAGCACCAAACATGTGGTAAAAGAACTCTAGCGATGGCGTTGTCAAAGCTGACACGTCTACTGTTGGAGTAGTTAAATAAGCAGTATCACCATCTGACCCTGAAGACGCCTCAACGTAGAAATAATTAGATCCACTATTCGCACCATCAGGCCCAGTTGTTGAAGAAGGTGTTCCTCCAGAACCATCAACGTTCCAACGATAGTCAGAAGATGTATTATTCGGAGTTGACGACCAACAGTCTTCAATTACTGAGCTTGTTGTAGTCGCTGCTGCTTCTACATCATAAACAAATGGTGCAGTGTAGGTAGCACATAAAGTAGTAAAACTAAATGGACCTGTCCAAGCGCTTGAGTCTGCACCACAATCCGCTTGAACATAGAATTCGTAATCTGTATTTGATGCCAATCCAGTTACATTAAATGGATTCGTTGTTGCTTGCGCATTCACTCCATTCCCTAAAGTAAATCCTACAGTATCATATTCCACATTCCAAACTGTCTCAATTCCATTTACTGTCCAAGCTAAATCAGCAGAAGTTGATGTAACATTTGAAGCAGACAATGCAGATGGATTTAAACATGCAGGAGCAGATAGTATCGATAAATTAAAATCTACAGTAGAACCGAATGATACGCTTCCACATGCTGGAGGATTTGCAGAACTACCATACTGAGCACGCACTCTCATTCGGTAATCTCCTAAAGGCGTACCCACTGGGATAGTAACTGAAATATTGTAAGCGGTAGACCCTGTACCTGATCCAATTATTTCACTTGCATCAAAGATCAAATCATTATTCCAGTCTACCCAGATATTAACTCCATTGCTACCTCCTTGGTAAGTTGTATTAATATCAAACACCTGAGTTTCGTAAGATTCAAATACTTGAGCGGTTTCGTTCGCATAAGAACCACTAGGCTGTGATGAAGCTGTATAAGAAACATCTGTCTGTGCACCACTAGAAGATACTCCAGTCAAATAATCACCTGTACTTGTTGTTGCAACTTGACAGTATCCAGTAAAGAAGCTATAAGGTCCTGACCATCCACTTAAATCACCACCACCACAATCAGCTTGAACATAAAATTCATACTCTGTGTCCGAAGTTAGACCAGTTACAGTAGCTGGGTTTCCAACAGAATTTGCTGGCGTACCATTACCCACTGTAAACCCAGGTGCTCCATATTCGATATTCCAAACAGTCGCAGTTCCATTTTCCGTCCAAGCTAAATCAGCAGTAGTCAGTGTTAAATTAGAAGCCATTAATGCACTAGGGTCTACACATGTTGGTGCAGCCGTTACGTTTATAGTATAGTCTTCAAAAGAAGCATAACCACTAGAATAACATGGGTCTGAAGGCAAACTACTTCCTAAACCGTTGTCAGCACCACCAATTCTAAGTCTATAGTTACCTAAATTAGCAGTTACAGGAATCAAAATTGAAGCAGAAAAAGTTGTTGGATTAGCACTAGTTGACTCACCAAGGTAGAAACCTTCTCCAGCATCATCATAGTCTAAATCGCCATTCCAGTCAACCCAAGCGAACAAGTTATATGTATAACCCGTTTCCAAAGTAATGTCTATTGGTAAAGAAGTACCTGCTGCCACATCAGTTGATTGCGCAGTGTAATCACCGTAGTTATTTGTTTCCGCTCCTGTTGTGTTATTGATCGTCCCCATTGTTACGTTCGTAATTCCAATCCCGTCAACACTACTTGGAGAAGGAACACACAAACCTGTAAAGAAACTGAAAGGTCCTGACCATCCACTTAAATCACCACCACCACAGTCAGCTTGAACGTAAAATTCATAATCTGTGTCAGCAGTAAGTCCAGAAATTGTAGTTGGATTACCAACAGCAGTACCTGGAGTTCCGTTACCTACTGTAAATCCAGGAGCACCATACTCTATATTCCAAGTAGTTGCAGTACCGTTCTCAGTCCATGCTAAATCTACTGAAGAAGCTGTAATATTGCTAACTGCCAATGCCGTAGGATCTGCACAAGTAATAGTTGTTACGCTAAAGTTAGTTACATCAAAATCTAGGTCATCTGGCGCCCCAAATTGCCCAACAGCAATATAGACCGTTTGCGAAGCTGATATTACAGCAGTAACAGTTCTTAAACCTGTACCAGAAGATGTCTCATCATCTAGTGATCCTGACAAAGTTGCTCCAGAACAAGTTGTAAAAATCGCAATACCATTCCATGAATTTCTGGAATCAATGGTCATTGTTATCTCCTCAGTTGTGGCTCCTGCTGTGTATTCAAACATATACACGTCATCATTCCAGTAGCTAGTACTCGACGGACCAGTAACACTATTAACCCAATCTTCTGGGCCACCGTT
Source organism: Brumimicrobium oceani (assembly GCF_003143775.1). Classification (GTDB taxonomy): domain Bacteria; phylum Bacteroidota; class Bacteroidia; order Flavobacteriales_D; family Crocinitomicaceae; genus Brumimicrobium; species Brumimicrobium oceani. Next base: position 113,259 of record NZ_QFRJ01000011.1, read on the forward strand.
ACCTGGAGTAGTTATTCCTGATGCGGTATAGCCATCAGAAATTACTACACCACTACCACAACCAAACTGTGCTGAGGCTACTGTAGCAAAAGAAGCGGTCATGGTCAAAGCCAAACCTACGTCTCTTATTTTTTTTAAAATTCGTTTCATAAATTATATTTTTAAATTGACTTCCAAAAGTAGAGAAATATAAATGGTTAACCAAATGTTAATTTAACAATAATTAATATCCGGTGGAAAATGATGTCTGTAAAGATTCAATTTCGATAAAGAATGAGATATGGGGCATAAAGCTTTATTTTCACGAGACAAAGCCCTGTTCCACCTTTAAACTCTGAGATTAGGAGGTACAACCTTTAACTTTACCACTCACATTTATGAAGACCTCAATCTCTTTTTTAGATCAATAAAACAAATATTTTTCTAGATTTATTTATTGCTAAAAACGTTTAAAAATCGATTAATTTCCTTAGGGTAAAAGGTGGTGATAAATCTAACATCAGCTTTCAAGCTGTACTAATAAAATCTGTAAGAAGACAAAAAGCACCACTCCATGAGCAGTGCTTTTTGCTAAACAAAATTAACTATCGTATTAACGTTTAACGATCTTGAAGATTTTCTGCGCATCATTATTATAAACACGTAGTGTATAAACTCCAGTTTCTATATCGTCGATTGCAAAGCTTGCTTCTGTGGCATTATTCATTGCTTTGTTTTCTACTAGCACTACCCTTCCATTCATATCTAGCATTTCCACTTTAAGAGAGGAAACATTCGATGGATTCAGAATCGTTAAAACGCTCGATGCAGGATTTGGATAAACTGAAATATCAAACAATTCCTCTGAAGTCAACTTCAGGTAATCACAAGACCCGTCAATAACCACTGTCACAATTGCAGTATCTGCCGGACATGATCCTGAAGCGACTACATATTTATAAATGTATGACCCAGGAGTATTTGGCAGTGTAACCGTTCCTGTTATTGGCATATCCATATCATCCAACCATGTACCCGTCAATCCTAAACTAACCAATGTATCTAAGTCAACTGGTTGATTTAAACATGCAGGAATTGATACATCTGGACCAGCACTATTTGCAACATCGATTGTTAAATCTAGTGTTACAATCGAATCACATCCCATTGCATTACCTCCAACTATTGTATGCGTTGCTGTATTGTTTGAAGCGGTGTAAACCATTCCGTCAATCCAAGTAAATGTTTCACAAGCCACTTGCGTGTCAATTCCGGTTGTTGCATTATTGATTGTTAAATTTAACGTTACAATGGAATCACACCCATTCGCTGCTCCACCTAAAATAGTATGCATTGCAGAGCTGTTTGAAGTTGTATAAGTCATTCCATCAATCCATGTATAGCTATCACATGCGGTTATCACATCTGTTCCGGATGCAGAGTTGATTATTGTCAAGTTTAAAGTCACAATAGAGTCACAACCATTCGCTGCTCCACCTAAAATAGTGTGAGTTGCAGAGTTGTTTGAACCAACATAGTTCAGCCCATTTATCCATGTGTAATTATCACAAGCAGTAATAACATCTGTTCCGGTAGCTGCATTATTGATTGTTAAATTTAAAGTTACAACAGAGTCACAGCCTGCAGCATTTGTTAATGTATGGGTTGCTACGTTATTCGATCCTGAATATGTTATTCCATCAATCCATGTATAACTACCACACGCTGTAACCACATCTGTTCCTGTATTAGGAGAGTTGATTGTTAAATCTAAAGTGACTACAGAATCACAATTGGCCATATTCGTTAATGTATATGTCGCTGTGTTATTTGAAGATGTATAAGTAACTCCATCAATCCATGTATAAGTAACACAGGCCACCTGAGTATCAACTCCAGTATTTGAGTAATTTATAGTTAAATCTAAAGTCACCACTGAATCACAACCCGCTGCATTTGTTAAAGTATGCATCGCTGTGTTGTTTGATGTTGTGTAAGTCACTCCATCAATCCAAATATAAGAATCACACGCTGTAATTACGTCTGTTCCTGTGTTGGAATAGTTGATTATTAGATCTAAAGTCACTAACGAATCACAACCCGCTGCATTTGTTAAAGTGTGCGTTGCTGTATTATTGGAAGCTGTGTAAGTCATTCCATCAATCCATGTGTAAGAATCACATGCAACTTGAACATCTGTTCCAGTATTTGAATAGTTGATTGTTAAATCTAAAGTCACAACACTATCACATCCAGCTGCATTTATTAAAGTGTGCATCGCTGTATTATTGGAAGCTGTATAAGTCACTCCATCAATCCATGTGTAAGAATCACATGCAACTTGTGTATCTGTTCCAGTATTTGAATAGTTGATTGTTAAATCTAAAGTCACAACGCTATCACATCCAGCTGCATTTATTAAAGTGTGCATCGCTGTATTATTGGAAGCTGTATAAGTCACTCCATCAATCCATGTGTAAGAATCACATGCAACTTGTGTATCTGTTCCAGTATTTGAATAGTTGATTGTTAAATCTAAAGTCACTAACGAATCACAACCCGCTGCATTTGTTAAAGTGTGCGTTGCTGTATTATTGGAAGCTGTGTAAGTCATTCCATCAATCCAAGTATAAGAATCACATGCAACTTGTGTATCTGTTCCTGTATTTGAATAGTTGATTGTTAAATCTAAAGTCACTAACGAATCACAACCCGCTGCATTTGTTAAAGTGTGCGTTGCTGTATTATTGGAAGCTGTGTAAGTCATTCCATCAATCCATGTGTAAGAATCACATGCAACTTGAACATCAGTTCCAGTGTTTGAATTGTTGATTGTTAAATCTAAAGTCACAACACTATCACATCCAGCAACATTTGTTAAAGTATGCGTTGCTACATTGTTTGATGCTAAATAAGTTACTCCAT
>NZ_QFRJ01000012.1:0-94001 GCF_003143775.1 Brumimicrobium oceani
GTATTCTTTTTCATAGATAAATGAGTGGAGTTATTCATCTAAGATACTGAATACCAGTCTTTTAAACAAGTGTTTCCATGCTTATTTTACTGATTTTTAATTAGTTATATTTTTGTCATGTAGTGTAAAGTAAGGGTTAAAAAATAAATGTAAAATATGCTTTTCAACACAATCGATTTTGTTGTTTTTTTACCAATTGCTATCCTTCTGTATTATCTGACGCCTCAGAAATTTAGATGGGTATTGTTGCTAACGGCAAGCTACTATTTTTACATGAGCTGGAAAGTAGAATATATTTTCCTAATTGCTTTTTCAACTTTAGTAGATTATACTACTGGAATTTTAATGGAAAGGTCTGAGAGAAAAAAAACTCGGCAACTCTTATTGTTTTTAAGCCTTTCCACCAATCTTGGACTCTTATTCTTTTTCAAATACTTTAATTTCGCTGTAGATAATTTAAACCTTGTTTTTGATCAAATCGGAATTCAACAGGATATTCCTTTAATGAATTTTCTTTTACCTGTAGGAATTTCGTTTTACACTTTTCAGACTTTAAGCTATTCTATAGATGTTTATTTTGGAAGACAAAAAGCAGAGAAACACCTCGGTTATTTTGCCTTGTATGTTTCTTTTTTCCCGCAATTAGTTGCTGGGCCAATAGAGCGCTTTTCAAGGTTAACTCCACAATTTAAAATTAAACATGCTTTCACTTATGATAATTTAGCCAATGGTTTACGACTTATTTTATATGGTTTGTTCATAAAAATGGTGATTGCAGATAATTTGGCCGCACTTGTTGATGAGGTTTACGCCGCTCCTGAAAACTACTCTTCTTTAGATATTTTTAAGGGATTAATGATCTATTCCTTCCAAATTTACAGCGATTTCTATGGTTATTCCATTATTGCTATAGGAAGTGCACAACTCATGGGAATAAAGCTCATGGACAATTTTAGAACTCCTTACTTAGCTAAAAATATTGCTGAATTTTGGCAGAGATGGCACATTTCTCTTTCTACATGGTTTAGAGATTATTTGTATTTTCCATTGGGTGGGAATAGAGTAGCAAAACAAAGATGGATTTTCAATATTTTTACCGTTTTTGTGGTTAGTGGTTTATGGCATGGTGCAAGTTGGACTTTTCTTATTTGGGGAGCTTTATTTGGTGTGGTTTACCTAATAGAATACCTTTTCAACAAAACTTTTAAAATTGAAAAAGAGTTCAAACCATACTCAATTGGTCATATTCTTTTGGCCATCAAAACCTTTTTAATAGTTACTTTAATTTGGGTGTTTTTTAGAAGTGAAAGCTTCGAAAGCGCAATAAATATTTTTAGATTATTATTTGAGAATATTGGAATATCGCCTGCAGAATTGGTCATTCCAAATTATCTGATTTTGTTTTTCTCTTTGTTCATAATCAGCGATATATTACTTTATAATCAGAGATTTGATAAGTGGCTAAGTAACTTCCCAGTCATTGGAAGGTGGACTATTTATAGTTTTCTAATGTTTGCTATTATAGTTTTCGCAGGTGTAGAAAACTTCCCTTTTATTTATTTTCAATTTTAACAATATTATATGCTAAAAAAGATATTTATAAAAGTTGTTTTCTTGGCTATAATTCTAGTTGCAATGAATTTTATTTATGCCAAATGGTTTTATGAAAGAGATATTCAGGAACACTCTCCTATTATTAATTTTGTTAGAGAAATACCAGAAAATACAGATCTACTTTACATAGGAGAATCTTCTAACACCACCTATCGAGAGAGTGATGAGGATAAAAGAACAATTGCCGAATTTATAGGTGATTATTATCCCGAATTAAACACAAATCACATTACAAAACCTGGGAGTCATGCAGGAATATATAAGGTTTTGCTCAATAAAGTTCCAAAAGAAAGCCAAATTCAAACGCTTATTGTCACTTTAAATTTAAGGTCGTTTAATGCGCAATGGATTTATTCAGACTTGGAAACACCTTTACAAAAAAGCTTGGTCCTGCTAAAACCTTACCCGCCTTTATTTAATCGTTTTTTACTTTCATTTAAATCCTATGATATTGCTTCGGATGAAGAGCGCAGAAGACAATACAATAAGAAATGGTTAGATGATGAATTTGAGATGCCTCACGATTTTCCCTACAAAAATGTGGCTGAATGGGATTATGGAATGGCCACAAGTGGAATGTTTGAGCAGTCAAAAATAGAGCTTGCTTGTCACTATATTAAGGGTTATGGATTTCAAATTGACCTTAAAAATAATCCAAGAATTAAAGATTTTGATGATATTGTAGCATTAGCAAAAGAGAGAAATTGGAATTTGGTTTTTAATTTGCTTGCCGAAAACACTCAAAAAGCAGATGAACTAGTGGGTGAAGATTTAATTTTTATGATGAATCAAAACACTGAAAAATTGATTAAATACTACGAAAACAAAGGTGTAACTGTTATAAATAATCTGAATAGTGTAGAAGATGAACAGTTCATAGATCAAGATTGGACAACAGAGCACTATGCTGAAAAGGGGCGAAAAGCTGTAGCAAAAAATGTTGCTGTGGGATTAAAAAAATGGCATGCAGATCTTTTCGAGTCTAGTAAGTGATTTGTTTAAGTAGTAAAATTCCTTTCCAAAAACTTCATAAGATGCTTGTACAATAATAAAGACAGAAAGTGTTCTTCAAAGCCCTTTTGATTTGTAAAAAATGAGAGATCAAAGTTGCGAATAAGAGTTTTTAAAACACATTCTAATCTCACGATTTAATCTCAAAAAATTTGTTGATGATTTGGCGTAAATCAAATTTCAAAATAAAGTTTTTTATTCAATAAAAAACTTTTAATTTGTTGGTGTATAGCGTTTAAGGGTAAACCCTGAATTTTATAAAATACTCTTATTTCTCTTTGGGATTACTAACCCTTTACTTCATATTTGTGCTAACTATTAATTAATAAAACTAATGTTATGGTACATCTAAAGTTAAAAACAACAGCACTTATAGTGAGTGCAATACTAATCGGAGTTACCTCTTGTAAAAAAGATGAAGTAGAACCTACTCCAACAAACCCAGGTCCTAGTGGTTCAGATCCAGCAACCGTGTTAGACTGTAATTACTTTAATGAAGACAGAGTATTGGTCGACAATCCAAACGCTTCTGTTGATTATATTGTAACTTGTAAAATAGATATTCAGGGTGATATTGTGATTGAACCAGGTGTTGTAATAGAATTTGAGCAAGATGCAGGATTTAACGTTTTAACTTCTTTGTCAGCTGTAGGAACTGCAGAAAAACCAATTATTTTTAGAGGTGTGGAAAATGATCCAGGCTTTTGGCGAGGTGTTAAATACAATAGTAGTAACACACTCAATGAACTTAATTATGTTCATGTTCATGACGCAGGAGGACTTGCCATGGGAGGAAATGGAGAAAAAGCAGGTGTAGTTCTTTATGGTGGTTCAAAATTAAAAATGGACAACTGTTTAGTTACAAATAGTGAAACACATGGATTAGATGCAAGTTATCAAACAAGTAACCTTACATCTTTCAAAAATAATGTTTTTAAAAACAACAATATTCCTATTAAAATAAGTTTGAATCAAATTGATGCTATACATGAAAGTAATAAGTGTAAAGACAATGCCAAAGACTTTATTTTAGTGAATACAGTTCACATGAAGAAGGCTAATACTTGGAAAAAATCAGATGTAAAATATAGAACAAATGGTGATATTTCGCTTTATGAACTTCTAACAATTAATCCTGGAGTAGAGATTGAAATGTATCAAGCTTCGAAAATAAATGTAGGTAGTGAAGGAGGTTTAGTTGCAGTAGGTACTGCCGAAGACCCAATTATTTTAACCGGAGTATCCAAAGTTCCAAAAGCATGGCAAGGAATTTACATTAATAGCCCCCACCCAGAAAATGAAATTGCACACGTGGAATTTCATTACTGCGGATACGGTGAACCTGAAACTAACGTATGGTTGTGGTATAATAAAACACTTAATATTCATGATGTTAGTTTTGAAAACGGAGATGGATGTGGAGTGAACTATAAATTACATTTTGGGCAAGCTGAAAATCAAAACTTAACTATAGGTTCAAACATCACAGTAGATCCAGGAGGTTGTGTTTCTGCTGAATGGTAAAAGCAAAGGTAAGAAGCAATTGTTAGATAGATGATAAAGTCTATTCAACATCTTGTTTTGATATTTTAATTTAACACTTGGTAATTATTCCTTTCGGGAAAAAAACGCAAAACAACTGCTCTCTAGGGAGCGGTTGTTTTTTTATTTCTCTTAACTATTTAAAGTGTATCCTCATCAGAATATTCCATTCACATAAGGAATTGTTAATACGAATTTACTAATCCTGATTGTCTCAAGTTCTAAAAATTCTTACGATATTTACCCTTTATCTAAGAAAGTACTGAAACAAGAAATTATGGAAGACATCAATAAAAAGTTAATAGAAAAACGCGAAGAAGCATTGTTAGGAGGTGGTCAAGCACGAATTGATAGCCAACACAAAAAAGGAAAACTAACTGCACGCGAACGAATTACACTTTTGTTAGATGAGAATTCATTTCAAGAAATGGGAATGTTTGTTGAACACCGTTCGCAAGATTTTGGATTAGACAAACAAAAATACCCAGGAGACGGAGTGGTAACTGGTTACGGAACAATTCATGGCAGACCAATTTATGTGTTTTCTCAAGATTTTACTGTTTTAGGAGGTTCGCTTTCTGAAACTTATGCAGAGAAAATTTGTAAAATTATGGACCTTGCAATGAAAAGTCAAACGCCAATTATTGGATTGAACGATTCTGGTGGAGCAAGAATTCAAGAAGGTGTTGTTTCATTGGCGGGTTATGCAGATATTTTCTACAGAAATACAAAAGCATCTGGAGTAATTCCACAGCTTAGTGTAATTATGGGACCTTGTGCAGGTGGAGCGGTTTATTCTCCGGCGTTAACAGATTTCGTTTTCATGGTAGAAGACACTTCGTATATGTTCGTAACAGGACCAAACGTTGTAAAAACAGTAACCCACGAAGAAGTAACTTCAGAAGATTTAGGTGGAGCAAAAGCACATGCTGAAAAGTCTGGAGTGAATCACTTTACAAGTCCGAATGATGTAACCGTTTTAAAAGAAGTGCGTGATTTAATGACCTATTTACCGCAGAACTGGCAATCATTGGCACCACACAAAAAGAACTTTAAGTTTGACAGTAAAAAATTAGAAACAATCTCTTCTATTTTACCAGAAAACAACAATATGCCTTACGATATTCGTGAGGTGATAGACCAAGTAATTGATGATGAATCTTTCCGTGAGGTACATAAAGATTTCGCAACAAATATTGTAGTTGGATTTGCTAGAATTGAAGGAAGAACAATTGGTGTAGTTGCCAACCAACCAATTTCATTGGCGGGAGTTTTAGACATCGATTCTTCAAGAAAAGGAGCGCGTTTTGTGCGTTTCTGTGATGCTTTCAATATTCCATTATTAACTTTCGAAGACGTACCAGGATTCTTACCAGGAACAGACCAAGAATGGAACGGAATTATTGCACACGGAGCAAAATTATTGTATGCATTTAGTGAAGCAACTGTTCCACGTGTGACGGTAATTACGCGTAAAGCCTACGGAGGAGCATTTGATGTAATGAACTCTAAAAACATTGGAGCAGATTTCAATTTCGCATGGCCAACAGCAGAAATTGCAGTAATGGGAGCAAAAGGAGCAGCTGAAATTATTTTTAGAAGAGAAATTGCAGCCGCAGCAGATCCAGTAGCTAAATTAACTGAAAAAGAAGCAGAATATGCTGAAATGTTCGCTAATCCATACAGAGCGGCAGAACGAGGAATTATTGATGATGTCATCAAACCTTCAGAAACAAGAAGTCGCGTGGCAAATGCGTTTAAGATTTTAGAAAATAAAAAAGAGGAATTACCGATGAAAAAGCACGGGAATATTCCGATGTAAAATATTTCCCCCCAATGTAGAGACGCAATGCATTGCGCCTCTACATTGGGGGGAAACGGTATTATCCCAATTTATATATTTTGATATTTTTTGTTTCGATGCTCGACCGTACGTCGCAACATTGTTAAAAATAGAAAGGCTGTTATCCTCAATAATCCTGAATCAGTATCTCAGTTGGAATACGTAATTTGGCATTTAATTGTCTAATCATTTCCAAGGTTAATTTGCGTTTTCTGTTCATAACCTCGCTTACTCGACTTTTAAATCCAATTATTTCTACTAGGTCTTTTTGTTTTAATCCCATTTGTTCCATTCTGAATTTAATTGCAGAAATTGGATCAGGCATTTCAATCGGGAAATGTTCACTTTCGTAGTTATCAATAAGAATTGCAAGTATTTCCAATTCGTCGCCCAAAGAAGCCCCTCTTTTCGCGTCAAATATTACTTCCAAACGTTCAAGCGCTTTCTCGTAGTCTGCTTCGTTTCTAATTGGTTTTATTTTCATTTTATATTGTGTTTGCATCAATTTTATCATATTCTGGATGTGTTCCAATAAATCTTATCCATGCCAGTTGATACCCAAAGTTGAATTTTACTATCAACCTATAATCGTTACCTTTTATATTGAAAACTATTCGATTGTCCTTCAAAATACTCGCATTAGGATATTCTGATTTTAATTCGTTTATCGTTTTCCAATTAGATTTTTCTGTTTCACGATACCATGTTTTTAATTGAACTTCACAGTTGCTGTGTTTTTCCCAGAAATCTGGTAATGTTCCCCTTGAAAATATTTTCACACTAATAATTTGTTGTAAATATAGCGAAAAAAGTTCCCAAATTGTTAACTTCTAATAAAAAACTCTCCAAACCAAAACATTTCATTATTTTAATGCTCCAATAAAAACATTAAAATGAGCGAATTCAAATCTAAATTACCACATATAGGAACAAGCGTATTTACTGTGATGTCGAAAATGGCAGCACAATATAACGCCATCAATTTATCACAAGGATTTCCAAACTTTCCAGTAGCGCCAGAGTTGGTAGAGAATTATGAGAAAGTCATTAAAGGAGATTATCATCAATATATGCCCATGCCTGGCGCACCAAGATTACTGGTGGAAATTAGTCAGAAAATTGCAACGCATTATGGTCGAATTGTTAATCCAGAGGAGGAAGTTTTGGTTACAGCTGGAGCTACACAAGCTATTTATACAGCAATTCAAGCCGTAATTCACCGTGGAGATGAAGCAATTGTTTTGGACCCTTCCTATGATTGTTATGCACCTTCCGTGGAATTGGCTGGAGGGAAACCAATCCATGTTAACATGCAAGCAGACTTTTCCGTAGATTGGAATAAAGTGGAAGATGCTATTTCAGCAAAAACGAAATTACTGATTGTTAATAATCCGCATAATCCCGGAGGAACAGTATTTTCAGAAGAAGATATTCAAGCGATAGAGCAAATCATGGAGCGTCATCCGCATATTTTTCTTTTGTCAGATGAGGTGTATGAGTTTATTCATTTCGAGGAAAAACACATTTCTATGAATACGCGAAAAACAATTCTAGACCGTACTTTTATCGTTTCGTCTTTCGGGAAAACTTTTCACGTGACAGGCTGGAAAATCGGATATCTTGTTGCGCCAAAATACTTAATGGATGAGGTAAAAAAGATCCATCAATACATTGTTTTTAGTGTGAACAGTACTTCACAAATGACATTATCGAATTATTTACCGCAAGCAGATTTATCTCAATTGGGTGAATTTTACCAGAAAAAGCGTGATTTCTTCCGTGGATTAATGAAAAATAGCCGATTTGAACTCTTGGATTGCCAAGGAACCTATTTTCAAGTGGCGCGATACAGCGAAATTAGTAACTTAGGCGATGTAGATTTCGCTACAGAAATGACACAAAAACACGGAGTAGCAGTAATTCCAGTTTCAGGATTCAATAAAGATCAGCACGACGATCATTTGATTCGTTTTTGTTTCGCAAAAGATGAAGAAACGATTATTAAAGCAACAGAAAAATTATGCAAGATTTAAAAGTTAGTTTGATTCAATGTGACCAAGTTTGGGAAGATAAAAAAGCCAACCTTGCACATTATGAAACGATGTTGAAAGAGGTGCAACTCCCTACAGATATTGTGGTTTTTCCAGAAATGTTTCAAACAGCATTTACGATGAATGCTGCAGAAATGGCGGAAACCATGGATGGAGAAAGCATTGCATGGTTAGAGAAAATGGCTGCTAAATACGATTGCGCGATGGTGGCTTCGCTCATTATAAAAGAAGGCGAAATATTCAATAATCGCATGGTTTTTATTCAAGCTGATGGTTCAATACAACAATACAATAAACGCAAGTTATTTGGCTTAGCCAGTGAAGATCAAACCTTCACTCCAGGTATAGAAAATACTATTTTTAAATACAAAGGCTGGAAGGTTTTCTTACAAGTTTGTTATGACCTAAGATTTCCAGAAATTGCACGAAATTCAGTCAAAAATGACGAATATGAATACGATTTACTCATAAATGTGGCCAATTGGCCTGAAAAACGCAGTTTACATTGGAGGACTTTATTGCAAGCTAGAGCCATAGAGAACCAATGTTATGTGGTTGGGGTGAATAGGGTAGGAGAAGGCGGTAAAGGCCTAAATTACTCTGGAGATTCATGCATCATTGCGCCATCTGGAATGATTGTGAGCTTGGTTTCCCATGATGAGCATGTAGTGAATGAAGAATTGGAAAGCGAGACTTTGGAAGAAGTGAGGAGAGTGATGCCTTTTCTGAAGGATAGGTGAGAGCGCCTGCGGCACTTGGGTTTTTAACACAGAGCGCACGGAGGTTTTTCACAGAGGTTCACAGAGGAAAAAGGAGGAGGAGAGAGAGAGAAGGAGAGTGATGTCTTTTCTAAAGGATAGGTGAGAGCGCCTGCGGCACTTGGATTTTAACACAGAGCGTACGGAGGTTTTACACACAGGTTCACGGAGGAAGAAAGAAAAAAGAGAGCAAGCATGAGGTCATAAACCTAAACTCAAGCAAAACCAATCAAAGAAAATCTGCGTAATCTGCGAAAATCTGCGGGATGTATTTCATGAAAATCCGCGTTCCATCCTACACAACATTCGTAATTCGTAATTTCCCGATTCGTAATTTATTATCTTTATGGTAAAGCAAGATAAATAACAATGATTCGTTATAACAACAGCAAAACAAATAAATGAAGCTATACTCGAATAAACAAAAATTTAAAATAGCATTGCTTTTTATAGCGATTGCTTTGGTAGGCGCTTCGTTATTTGTTTCCAACAAGATTGTAAATGAAGTGGCCAAGCGTGAACGCGAACGTGTAACACAATGGGCAGATGCAATAAAAAAACGTGCAGAACTTGTGCGTTTAACCAATAGTTCTTTTGAGGAACTCCGTAAAAAGGAACTCAGTGAAATGCAATTGTGGATCGATGCAACTAAAGAAATCTCTCGAAAAACCTCTTTAGATAGTCAACAATCTTATGATTTTCCGCTGACTATAATCAATAGAAATGATGATATTCCCGTGATTGTTTTGGATCAGGAAGATGAGGTTTCTACTTATATTAATATTCAACTCACCAAGGAAGAATTACAAAATGATTTTCCTGAAATGGATAGTCTCGAAATAGAGAATTTATTTACTGATTCTTTAGTGAAATTGGCTTATAGTTGGGTGAAATTCAATCCTTCGTTTACAATTGAAATTTATGATGGTTTATTCATGTCCTATTTCTATAATGATTCACGAAATATCCTGCGACTCGAAGAGGAAAGAGACTCTCTTTTTCAAGCTTTTAATAATGAATTGATTGAAAATGCTGAATTGGTTCCCGTTGTTTTAACGGATAGTTTGAAGCAAAAGGTAATTGCTACCAATTTATTAAAAGAAGAGCTGGATAGTTTGCAGCTGGCCAATCGATTAGAAGAACTATCCAATGAAAATGAGCCCATTAAGATTCGTTTCGCCGATGATGAAGTACGCTATGTTTACTACGCAACTAGTCCGGAATTAACGCAGTTGCAGTATTTTCCATATATTCAGTTTTTGATTATTGGACTCTTTATTTTTATTGGTTACGTCATCTTTAGCACTTTCCGCAAAGCAGAACAAAATAAAGTTTGGGCAGGAATGGCCAAAGAAACAGCGCATCAATTAGGAACACCAATTTCTTCTTTAATGGCTTGGGTTCAATTGCTTGAAGGCATGGATAACACTCAGGATATTGCCAAAGAAATGAATAAAGATGTTGAGCGACTTTCACAGGTGACAGATCGTTTTTCTAAAATTGGAGCCAGTACACAGTTGAAACACGCTGATATTGTGCATACAACAAGTCACTTTTTAGAATATTTACGTACTCGTTTTCCTAAAAAAGTAGAATTAAATTTCAGCTCTTCAGACGAAGAAATTATTACTCCACATAATACTGCCTTATTTGAATGGGTTATTGAAAATATCACTAAAAATGCCATTGATGCCATGGAAGGTGTTGGGAAAATAGACATCAGTATTATCAGAAATAATGGTCAAATAATTATCGATATTGCAGACAACGGAAAAGGAATGACACCCACACAACAGCGGCAAGTTTTCCAGCCGGGTTTCACCACCAAAAAACGGGGTTGGGGATTAGGTTTGCCATTAGCAAAGAGGATTATTCACGAATACCACAAAGGAAGATTAAAGATTATTCATTCCGAAATCGGAAAAGGGACTACGTTTAGGATAATTTTGACGCCTTAGACGATATCATATTTAACGTATAATTTCATTGGAAACTATATTAAGACAATACTATTTAAATGGATAATCCATACATATATTTCATAATCGGTTACGGAGTAAGCTTTGTATTTTGGTTAGGTCACGAATTTTTATTGAAAAAGTGGATTTTGATAAGTGCCATATTAGTCAGTTTGTTCTTGGCTTTTATGGCATTTAAATATCAGGGAATGGAGTCTCTTCAAATGAAAGGCGGATATGCTGCAAACGATTTATTTTCACCAGCTTTGTTTCTCATTATTTACTTTTTATATAGGTACTTATTCAAACTCATTTATAAATATGAGCCAATTATGACATCATATTGGTCAACAAGTTGGGATCAAGAGCATCACCGAAAACTACACGTGGGGGATTCATTGTTTACAGTTATTACACTAGTTCTTCCAATCCTCATTCCAATGTTTATTTGATCAAAATAGAATTTGAACAAATTGAGGCGCAAGTTCAATTTAAAAATTTAAACCAATTTCGAAGGATGCGGCTTAGTTCCATTACAGCGCTTAGGTGCGTAAGATAATACCGTCCCAAGAAACGTTTTAATAGCCCTCAATACAGGTGGAAAAACCTACGATATCCCGATCAAACTCTTAACCACCACTATGAAAATCCGTGAAAATCTGCGCTGCTTGCAGTTCTGCTGCGTAAGCCCAAAGCATCCGTGTCATCCGCGTGCCATTACAGCGCATGTAGCGTTCCATCATTGCAACGCCTTTATCGCCACATTGATCTCATTATCCGTCTTATTAAAAATATAATAAGCGCCCAATTCCAACCATCTTTGTCTAGCAATTTCTGCTTTTATACTTGTCCTAATGCGTTCAAGAGATTGCTGATATTCTTTCTCATTAAAAGTAATGTCGTGCTTACTTTCTGCATATTTCCTAAAGTCACTCAATACTTTTTCAGTCACTTTAAATTCACGGTCGAAAGCCTGAACATTTCTGTACTTGCTCATATCGTGAAAACGTGCAAATTGATAAGAATATTCATTAAAAACATTCGCATATTGCAATCTTCGGTAATAAGTTGAGCTTCCTGAAGTGTCAAGAGGAACAAAAATATCTGGCATGATTCCACCACCTCCGTAAACAACTTTACCCTTTGGAGTGGTATATTTCAAAGAATCCACCAAAAGAGAACTATCTAATTCATATAATTCTCCGTTTTCGTAACGATTTAGTTCGTCCATCATGTAGTGTTCATAATCTTCGTTGTATGGTTTTTGAATACTTCTTCCTGTTGGAGTATAATACCTAGAAACCGTCAGGCGTAAATTACTTCCGTCCTTCAATTGAATATCTTGTTGCACCAATCCTTTCCCAAAAGAACGGCGGCCAATAACAATCCCTCGGTCATTATCTTGAATTGCTCCAGCTACAATTTCACTCGCCGAAGCAGAACTACTGTTAATCAAAACCGCCATGTCTACATGTCCCAAGAACGGCTGACTTTCAGAATAAAGCACCCTTTCTGGACTGTTCTTCCCTTTTGTAGAAACAATTGGAGTTCCTTTCTCAAGAATAGCATCTAAAATTGAAACGGCACTTCCCAAGACTCCACCGCCATTATAACGCAGATCGAAGACTAATTTCCTTAGCCCTTGTCTTTTTAAATCGATGGCGGCTTCATAAAATTCATTGGCAGACTGCATACTGAATTGCCCCAAACGAATATACCCAATTTCGTCGGTTAGCATGTAAGAAGCGCTAATAGATTCAATGGGAACAGCTCCACGAATCACTTTTTTCTCGAGCTTTTCTCCTTTTCTTAAAATTGTGATAGTTACCGGAGTTCCCTCTTCACCTTTCAATAATTCTCTCACATGCTCATTGGATAAACCAACGTTGGCAATGTCTTCCCCATCTACATTGATAATTTGATCAAATTTCTGAATTCCAGCTCTGAAAGCAGGAGATTGACCAATTACATTTACCACACTCAAGGTGTCGTCATAGATTGTAAAACGAATTCCAACACCTCCAAACTTCCCTTGAATACTTTCGCTCATGGCTGCCAAATCTTCTGCAGCGATATAATTTGAATGCGGATCTAAGCCGTGTAATAAGTCAGCGATCGTTTTTTCAAACAATATTTTCTTGTCGATAGTATCCACATATTCTCTATCCAAAACCTGAATGATATCGGCCAATTTTTGTTCATATTTCCCTTCAATCGCAGAAGAGGTATTGTAACTTTTTCCGTTGCCCAAGAAGATTCCTAAAAATATTCCTGCGACAACCAATAAACTTCCAATAAGTGGGTATAATGCTTTGTTTGAGCTATTCATTCTCGATATCTGTTATTTGTTCGATGTTTATTCCAGCTGTTTTTAAAAAATGCACACCTGAATCATCTTTGTAATGGTCAATATAAACTACGCGCGTAATTCCCGCTTGCAAAACCAGTTTACTACAATCCTTGCAAGGGGACATGGTTAAGTATAACGTTGCACCTTTCGCATTGTTTGAAGATTTAGCACATTTTAATATCGCGTTAGCCTCAGCATGCAAAACGTACCAATGTGTTTTTTCATTATCATCCTCACAGCAATTGTCAAATCCAGACGGAGTTCCGTTGTAGCCATCTGAAATAATCATATCATCCTTAACAATTAAAGCGCCGACTTGTTTACGCTTGCAATGCGAGAGCTGCGCCCAAGTTTTCGCCATTCGTAAATACGCTTTATCATATCGAAGTTGCTTTGCTTTGTTCATGATTTTAATTTGTGCTCACAAAAATAGGGTTAATTTTAGTTTGGCAGTCGAATGTATGGAAGGATTTGGGGATTAGGGGAGTGGTAGGGTTGGATTTGGGTTTTTTGGGCATTATCCAAAGGAACTGTCTGTGTAAACTAAGATGGATATCAGGGTCGGTCTTTCCGTATTAACTTTTTGTTTTTCATAAGAAAGTTGGCTCAACTTGTCAAAGGAAGTTTGATGAATAGGAGTAGAAAGATGGGTCCGCGATCATCCACGCTGCTTGCAGTTCTGCTGCGCCCACCGATGCATCCGTTTTGCGGTGAATGCGATGCACTGAGCTTGCCGAATGAGAGCCTGCGAAGTCCCGCGTTCCAATAAGCGCAACCAGACATCTAAAATCTACCCCACAAACTTATACCCAACCCCTCTCACACTATGGAAAAACTCAGGGTTCTTGGCATCCAATTCAAATAACTTTCTAAACGATAAAATATAATTATCTATTGTTCTTGTGGTGGGATAGGTGTCTGTACCCCAAAGTTGGTCTAGAATGAAATCTCGGGAAAGTACTTCTCCTTCATGGTCAACAAAAAGGTGAAGCAGTTCAATTTCTCTTTTTGTGAGCTCGGTGATCAATTCGTCTCCTTTTTTCACTTCGAAAGTGAGTAGATTCACATTAAAATCTCCGATTTCTAAATGTTGTTCTATTGGTTTTTTGCCCTGATGTCTAAGAATCAAAACTTGTACACGAAGCAGCAATTCTTCTAAATCAAAAGGTTTGGCAAGAAAATCGTCTGCTCCCAGGCGTAGACCTTTAATTTTGTCGGAAGAAGTTCCTTTGGCCGAAACAAATAAAATAGGGGTATCGGCAACGCTTTTAAACATGGCACATATATCCCAACCACTTACCTCTGGAAGCATAACATCTAAAATAACCAAGTCATATTCGCCCACTTTTGGGGCATGGTCAATCGCTGTTCTTCCGTTAGAAATACAAACGACTTGAAAACCTTCGAGCTTTAAGTTTAATTCAACTACATTGCTTAAGCTTTGCTCGTCCTCAATGAGTAATATTTTTTTAGAGCTATTTGGCATTATGCTTTTATATTCACATTTTTTTATTTGTTCACTCCACCAAAAGATGATTCGAACGTTAATTTCTAAAACTTAAAACTAGAAAGCAGAAAAGAATATGAAAATTTATTCCTTCACTTGTTTCAACCTACAAAAATACAATTCGTAGTGAGTTTTACTATCAAAATGTAGCTTATAATCTGCGGATTTTCACCAAAGTTAACAGAGCCAAACTTATTTTCAAAAATATATATGCTTTCAAGTATCTAAAATCATCTTTTTTTCGTTTATTTTACACAAAATATAAAGTTGCAATTTCTGAACTGTAGTTTTGATTTGTTACTTTTTAGTATAAAACAACAATAAATATTAATGGATAAACTGGTTGCTCAATTCCCTAAACAAATTGCGGATGCTATTGAAATAGCTTCACGTAGTGATTTTTCCTTTTATAAAAATAAAGCTTTTCAAAATGTGGTTATTTGTGGAATGGGAGGGTCTGGTATAGGCGGAAAAATGGTTTCTCAGCTTTTTGAAAACCAAGCGAGTCTACCGATTATCTTAACTCAAAGTTACGAAGTTCCTGGATTTGTGAACGAACATACTTTGGTAATAGGTTCTTCTTATTCAGGAAATACCGAAGAAACGTTAGCCGCTGTTGAAATGGCCAAGCAAAAGGGAGCTACGATTGTTGGGGTTAGCTCTGGCGGAGATTTGGCTCAATTTTGTAAAGATAATCACTACGATTTCGTCAAGCTTCCGGGTGGAAACCCGCCACGCAGCATGCTGGCTTTTTCTGCTGTTCAGTTGATTAATATTTTATCAAAAGCCCGAATTATTGATGCCAACGCTATTGATACATTCGCAAAATGTCGTCATTTATTGAACGAAGAATTAATTTCAATAAAAGATGAAGCAAAGAAATTAGCAAAACATCTTTACGGAAAACAATGTATATTTTATGCAGATTCTGATTTAGAATTTGTAGCCATTCGTGCACGTCAGCAAATCAATGAAAATAGCAAGCGATTATGCTGGCACCATGTTATTCCAGAAATGAACCACAACGAATTGGTGGGTTGGGCTGGCGGCGACAATGCTTTTGCAGCTGTATTCTTTGTTTCTCAATTTATGTCTGATAGAAATAAGAAAAGAACAGAATTGAGTCAGGAGATTATCGGTAAAAAAACCAAGCATGTTTTGTCTATACATGGAAAAGGTAAATCCATTATTGAAGAATCATTTTACTTTATCCACATTATTGACTGGGCTTCATTGTTTTTAGCAGATCAAATGGATATAGACCCTGTAGAAGTAAGAGTTATCGATTATTTGAAGAGCACACTAGATAAAGCATAATTTATGTTGGCGGAAGTTGTACTAGAAGATTTAGGTTCTATAGATTATAAAAAAGCATGGGATTATCAGGAAAAGCTCTTCAAATCTACAGTGGATCTTAAAATCGAAATTCGCCGAAATGAATCTTCTGAATCAACAAAAAATTACTTATTATTCTGTGAGCATCCGCATGTTTATACCTTAGGGAAAAGCGGAGACCAAACCCATTTATTGCTTTCTGAAGACCGTTTGGAAGAAATCAACGCAACCTATTATAAAATCAATAGAGGAGGAGATATTACCTATCATGGCCCCGGACAATTGGTGATGTATCCTATTTTTGATTTAGAGTCTTATTTCTTTACAGATATTCATAAGTACATGCGCTTTTTAGAAGAAGCAGTGATCAGAACATTGGCCGAATACGGAGTAGATTCTGGTAGGGTAGAAGGTTATACCGGAGTTTGGCTGGATGGAGGCACAGCTAAAGAACGTAAGATTTGCGCAATGGGCGTAAAATCCTCGCGTTGGGTAACCATGCACGGCATTGGTTTTAATGTGAATACAGACCTTAACTATTTTAATTACATCGTTCCTTGCGGTATTGAAGATAAAAGTGTAACTTCACTCGAGAAGGAGTTGGGTCATCCCGTAGACATGGATGAGGTAAAATCCAAACTTCAATATCACGTAGCAGAACTTTTTAATGCAAAATACATCAACACATAAAAAGAGTTTTTGGAAAAAGGTGAAACGCCTTCTTCTCTTCTTTTTATTGTTTTTTGCACTCGTTAACCTTATCGTTTTCATAACAGGAAAAACTTATCTTTACAAGGGAGTAGCAGCTACATATTTACAGGGTAAATCTGGACCAGGAATTTATGATTCTCTTGTTTTTCCAGTACGCGTTGCAGCGCATGATCTTTCTCCTAAACAGTGGGAAACTAGTCCCGCATTGAGTACCTTAGATCAACAATCTAAGAATTTCTTGAATGAAATTCAAACGACTTCTTTTTTAATTATTAAAGAAGGTGAAATCATTCATGAATCTTATTTTGGTGACCATTCAGAAGTTATTAAGAGCAATTCTTTTTCAATGGCGAAAAGTCTCATCGGATTACTTGTCGGAATTGCAGTGGATAAAGGAGAAATTGATGGCTTTGATGCGCTAATTAGAGATTATTTGCCGTTCGAACTACATCACGATGAGGAAATCACCATCCGACACCTTTTGGGGATGTCTAGCGGTTTAGATTGGTCGGAAAGTGGGAGTAACCCTTTGTCGGATAACGCAGAAGCTTACTATACATCAGAATTAACGGAATTCATGAAAAACGAGCAATTTGTGGAAGCGCCGGGTGTAGAGTTCAAATACGCCAGTGGAAATAGTCAACTGCTTGGGCTTATTTTAGAAAATGCAACAGGAAAATCAGCAACTGAATATTTTGAAGAGCACATTTGGTCCAAGATCGGTTCAGAAAATGATTTATTATGGAGTTTAGACAATGAAAACGGTGTGGAAAAGACCTTTTGCTGTGCCTATGCCACAACTCGTGATTACGCAAGAATTGGCCAGCTAATTTTAAATCAAGGATGGTGGAACGAAGAAGAAATTATCTCTCCAAAAACATTGACTACTCTTATTTCTCCTTTCAATTTAAAATCGCCACATTACGGCTTGCATTTCTGGATTTTTAATCATCCAAAATATCCCGCCGTTTATGCACGAGGAATTCTAGGTCAGTACATTATTGTTATCCCATCTTTGGATGTTGTGATGGTGAGAACAGGTCATGAAAGAAAGGAAAAGTATTTTATTCCAAAAAATAAAAAAGAGGATTTTGACTTTGTACTTAAAAACAGCTACAAAGAGCATCATCCATTAGATCTTTTTAACTATTTTTCCATTCTCGAAAGTGTTTTAGAACAAGAGTAAAATTATGAAAGAAGAATTAAAAGGACCTGAAGTTAAAGACGTTTATGTTGCCATTGTGCAAGAGTTAGGTGAAGATAATACCATCGTTCATGATGTTTATTTGCTCAATGAAAGCGAAGACGTCTTAGAACAAGTTTTAATTACTTCTAAAGGCTACGCAAGGAACGAAAAAAATGAAAAAGTTGAAACCACTACTTTAAGAAAAGACTTAGGTGGCTTAATTCCTTTTTCAGCACAAAAAGTGGAGCCAATTATGGAAGATGTTATGGCGCTAACCAACGAATATTGGGTGTGTTATTGGATAGGAAATAAAATGTATGACAAGAAGTTTGTTGTTCAGGCAAACCTAATAAAAGAAGAAAATCTAGAATACATTCCTACCTTGAATTTAAAAGGAGTGCTGGTAGGGTGAGTCAGTATGGAGTATGGGGTGCTGAGTATGGAGTTGGAGCGTATGGAGTGACAAGATTTCAATGATAAAAAAGACAGCTATATCTATTGTTTTGCAATTAATTTCAATTCCTTTATTGTATTTCTTGCTCTATTGGATTGCAAGTTATTTCCATGAACCATATTATAGAGATGGTGGAAGTGTAGATTTTTATTATTTAACTTTGATTTACCTAACTTGGTTCATATTAATAACACTTCCAATCTTAAATTTAATTCAATCTTATTGGATAAAAAACAGAAATTTAAATATTTTGATGCATATAGGATGGTTTGTGTTTATTGTGTGGTATACACAAGGAGATTTAAGTTATCGTCCTTATGATTACGGTTTAATCCTTTTTTGTGTTGGCTCAACGATATTAACCAGATTAATATTCAATACTGCTTTACTGTCCTTCTCTGCTAAAACCTTTAATTAGTCAAAATTGTTCTCTCAATACTCCCTACTGCTCTACTGCTCTACTGCATTTGTCTAAAAACCAATGAATAGGTTTATTTTAAATCTCTAAAGACAAGATAAACTGATTCCTTCTCAATACTCTAAACTCTCCCTCAATACTGCGAAGCTACCACTGCGGACAAGTTCCGCATTTATCTTTTGAACCCGCTAAAATATTAAATCCTAAATGAACAGAGGGAGAAATAAAACCAACTACTTGTTTTCCGGTAGTATCGCCATTGCTAGAAAGTTTTATATTGTTTTGATTCAATAATCCACCGTCGAGTTCTAATTGAAGATAAATATATTGCATGAACTGCAACCGTATTCCAATATTGGCTGCTACACCAATTCCGCTTAATGAAGAAACACTTGGTGACACATAGCCATCATAAGTATAATCAACTTGGGTTAAAAGTGGTCCTGCTTGAATTCCATAAAGGGTGTGAAATGCAAATTCTGCTTTTCTTGATTTAAAATGTTGATCATTGCGTTGAACACCGATTGAAAGGAAATTAATTCCGCGACTTTGTGCTATACTGAATTGATCTCTTGTAAGTAGAATTTCATCATCAACAGCTCCAATATAGTTAGAATGAGCTTCTGGTGTGAATGTGCCCTCTAAACCAACACTTTGATTGTCTTCAAAAAACGTGTTGTAGCGATCAAAACCAAGTGTGATTGCCCATTTTGGTTGAATGAAATAGCCTAGTTTTATATTGATTTGAGGAGAAGAACTTGATAAAAAAGACCCCATTCCTTTTCCCTCTGCATTGTCTTGAATAACGGTATTGTTCAGCACAACATCATAAAAATTACCGTTTAGGCTAACATCGGAGTTGCTGTATGCACTTCTGTTATATCCCACTTGGGCAAAAAGTGTTCCTTGTCCGTTGGTATTCAATTTACTCTTGCGTTGTGCAATGGCAGGTTGAAAAACAACTGACATTAAAATTAGAATAAAGATAATTTTTTTCTTCATAGGGTATAGAAAACAAAAAAGGCATGAAAATCACACCTTAGATATACCTTAGTAGCTTAATACCACTTTAGCGTTGTTATAAATGTAAAGTCAACTTAAACTAAGTTGATAGACATCACAATAACATCTATTATAACAGTTATTAAAGCAAGGTTTAAAATTTGTTTAACTGGCGCTACGGCGATAAGAAATGAAAGGGTAAGCATTGTTGGAAGCACAACCAAGAACAATTGCCAAGTATGGTGAACGGCTCCTAATCCAACTGTCATTCCCCCTAAACAACCAATTACTAGTAAAACTACACTTATAATTCCCAATCGGTTTTCTTCTAAATTTTCTCCTAAAAATTTATTCCAAATAGTTGCGTTTGCATTCCCCATAACATCGTATTATTTAAATTTCAAAGCAAATATAGGGAATTATAAAGTATAATCTTTTCGCGAATATTGAAAAACTATTATTATTTTTAATTGTCTCTTCAATTAGACACAGTTTGTGCTGAATAAATTAGAATCAAATAGTAGATGAATATAGTTTTAAAGGAAACTTTGGGTTTTGTGGATATTAAGATTTATGATAATAACATTTTCCATACAAATGTTGTTGGTAAAGTACCTTTAACGGTCGCTCAAGCTAAAGAGATTACCGCCTTTAGAATGGATAATATGGGGGGCAAAAAAGCATTAATGCTATACACTAGGGATGATCGCTATACAGTACCCACACCCGAAGTGATAGAATATATAAAATCTACAGACAGAAAAGAACACGTATTAGGGGATGCCTTCGTTATTAAGCTTCTCTCAAAGATTGTTTGTCAAAACATTGAGCACTGTGAGGGGTGTCCAGGTTCCTACATCCTTTTTTGCCTCCAAACAGAAAGCAACTGATTGGTTACTAGGGTTAAAATAAATACTGTGGCTTGCAAATATGCCGAATCACTCCATTATATACAAATTCTATCTTTCACTTTTTTGGTCTCAAAAATATTTAAAATCATTGTTGTCCGATAAAAGTATTTCATTTGATCTGAATTTAAAGCTACTGATGGGATACCAACCATTTAGAAAGCTTCATACTTGGTTTGGTTTCTTAGAGTGTAGTAGTTAAGGTTTTTAAATTTAGCTCCAGTTGAGGGGCATATTAATAGTCAAAGACGTTGTACTTGACGACAAAACTAAACCCCACAAAAAAAGATATAGCGCCAATTATTTTTATCGGACAATAGTGATTTAAAATACTGAAAGTCTTTATTAAGGTATAATGTTTTTGGGTTTGTTGAAAACTATTATTATTTTTAAAAAAGATCTGCTGAACTACGGGGTTATTATTTTTTAGAACAGTGAAAAACCTTAGTCTTATGAAAGTAATTGTAAAGAAATCTTTGGGTTATGCGGATGTAACAATTTATGATAATGACATTTTTCATACGCATGTTTTAAGTGCAAAACCATTAACACTCGAGCAAGCCAAAGAGATAACGAACTTTAGAATGACAAACATGAAAGGTAGAAAAGCTTTGATGTTGTCAACTGGTGAAGATAGATACATTATCCCAACTCAAGAAGCACTAGATTATATACAATCAACAAATAGAGCAGCAACAGTGAAAGGGGATGCTTTTGTAATCAAAAGTCTTTCCCAACGCTTATTTATAAAAACCGTAAACAATCTGAGGAAAATGCAAACACCCGTTTCTTTTTTTGCTTCTAATCAGAAAGCCATCGATTGGCTTTTGAGGATAAAGAGTTAATTACGCTTTGTGAATATAGCGCATCACCTCAAAGGTAATATTGGTGAACAGTAACTTACTGTGCGCATTTCGTTCAATGTTGTAATGCGCTTCATTGAATAGATCATTGAATTCTAGAACGTTATTTCCAGTAATAAATCGCGCAAAATTAGCCAAGAACTTCGCTTCATCCGTTGAGGTACGCATTAACTGATCCTCAGTATAGTTTTTCATTAAACTTTGTCTAACCATATATAGAGCATACTTTAGGAAATGTTTTTGTTCTTCTCTGCTTAGTTTAGACATGTTTTCAGCCCAAAACATCATAGGGAGAACTTCTTTTTTATAACAAACCCTCATTAATTCAACAAAGCGCTGATAATTCAAATTAGAACTTCCTCCAGTTTTAATCATTTCAAGGGCAGCGGTAACGTCCCCTTCAGCTCTAGAAGAAACGCTTCTGAGTAAATCTTCGTTGGAGTTTCCTTGGTTACGTAAAAAATTAACCAATTCATCATCATTTAGTTGCTTAATCTTGGTGATTTGTGTTCTACTCAAAATAGTTGGTAAAACTGTATCTTCATTTTCCACGATAAGAATAAACAAGGTGTCTTTTGGCGGCTCCTCGATGATCTTCAATAACTTATTCGCGCATGCAGTATTCATCGTCTCTGCTAACCAAATAATACTAATTTTAAATCCGCCCTCGAAAGACTTTAAAGTTAGCTTTTTTATGATTTCCTCACTCTGATGAACAGAAATTATTGGTTTCCTCCCTTTGTCATCAGATGCGTTAATCCATTCATTTAATCCCAAATAGGGGTTTTTTAGAACCATTTCTTTCCATAAAGGAAAAACAGGGTCAGATGTTTTTGAAATAACCTGTGCCGTAGGAAAGGAAAAATGAATGTCTGGGTGCTCTAGTTTCTGCACTTTTTTACAAGAGGGGCATTCCCCACAACTGTCGTTTTCTTTTTGGTTTTCACACATTAAATATTGCGAAAAAGCCAAAGCCATTGGTAAACCTCCATACCCGATGCTACCCAGAAACAAATGGGCATGAGAAACTTGTTGACTTCTCACGTCATTAATAAACTTCTCTTTGAGCTCGGTATGTCCTAATACATCTTTAAAAAGCATTGGATAAAGATAAATAATTCTTACCGGTAACAGATTAAAAAAGTAAAGAAAGCTTGTGATCAATTACTTTTAATTTCTCTATTTTTCTCTGATTTTTTTAAAAGTGATTTATACTGAATGTTGTTGTTAGGTCTATACATCTAACTTTATTTAAGCATTTTTTTGTAGGGCTAAACTCCTGTTCAAAAAGGACCGTTTTTAAAATGTTATGATTTGGATGTAGGAAAAGAAAGAAGAAATTCATACCTTGATAATATATTTATTAATAAGATCGAATAATGAAAAATAAGAACATAGCACTACTCGCTACTTTTGCATTAGGAATGGCTATAACTCCATTAACTTATGCTTCCACAAATTCAATTTACAGTATTGAAAGTATTTCTCAAGAGGGGAAAACTGTTGTTTTCTCTGTTAAGGTGAGTTACCTAGGAAACCCTATCAATGGAGCAGCAGTCTCCGTCATGAAAGATGGAAGTGCTATTGCGCAATCCACTACAGATGCAAAGGGAAATGCAACTGTTAAAGTAGAGAATCACACGGGAGGAACAACAATTTTACAAATTCAGAAGGAGGGTTATAAAACACAAATGCTAACAGGTTTTGTGCTTAAATCTGGAAGTGATTATAATTTCTCTCTAGTTCGTGGAACAGGTGTAGTTACAACAGCTATTGCAAGTGATATTGATAAAATATCTGAAAATTCTGCAGAGGATTTAAAGAAACAAGCGGAAATTGAAGCAAAGGCAAAAGCTGCGGCGGAAAAAGCCAATGAATCAGCAAAGTCCTCTCAGGAAAGTGCCGCAGAATATGCTGAGAAATCGCAAGAGGAGCAGGAAAAAATGAAAGCTGCAGAAGCCGCAGCAGCCTCTGAATTAGCTAAGTCGAAGGAAGCAGCAGAAGAAGCGAAAAAAATGGAGGCTCAGTTGGCTAAAACGGGAGCTGATCCTAAAAATAGAGAAGAACAAGCAGCTGCAGCTCAACAACGTATAAATGAATTGGAAAAGCAACGCTCGGCTGAAGAGGCGGCAGCAGCAGTGGTAGCGACTAAAAAGGCTGCCGAGCAAGCCGCTAAATCAGCGGAAAAAGAGGCCAAAGAAAAGGCTAAGGCTCAAAAGTTAGCTGCTCAAGAAAAGGCAGATGCCGAAAAAGAAAGAGCAAAAGAAGCAAAGGAAGCTGCCAAGGCAGAAAAGGAGAAAGCGAAAGCAGAAAAGGCTGCTGCAAAAGAAGCGTCTAAAGCCAGAAAGGAGGCAGAGCAAGCAGCTAAAGTTGCCGAAAAAGCGGCAAAGAATGAAGAGAAGTACACAAAGAGTCTCGGTAAACTTGTAAGAAAACAAGAAAAGGTAGAAATTAAACGAGATAAGCTAACGAAAGCGCAAGAAAAACTTGACAAGAAAATCGAAAAAGGTAAAATTGATGTTGAAGATGCACGAAAAGAACAGCAGAAAATTCTAGACGCCCATAAAAGCCTTGATGAAGATTTGAAAAACATCGCTTCAGATCTCGAAAAGTTAAAGAAAAAATACAAAAGCGAATAATCTAATCCGTACTGATGTGAACAAGGGTTGTCTTTACGGGCAACCCTTGTTTTGTATTTAGGCTGATGAATATCTTTTCTTTGCATAAATCAAACAAGACCAAAAAAGTAATTTGGTAAAAAGATTTGCTTTTGTTTACCAACTATTTATTAGAATTTCGATATTTGTAAAAACGAGTATCATGAAATACCTATTAATTTTATTGTTTTTCATTGGACAATATACCTTGGCACAAAATTTTGAATCCTTTCAGTTGTACAATAAAAAAGGAAAGAAAATAAGTGCAAAAAAATTCATCAAGCAAATCGAAGAGGGAGAGATCATTTTATTTGGTGAGTTGCATGATAACCCTATTGCGCATTGGTTACAACTAAAAACAACACAGGAAATGAGTAAAATACATTCCGTTTCTCTAGGGGCCGAGATGTTGGAAGCGAATAACCAAAAACAATTGAATGCGTATCTTTCTGGTGAAATTTCTCAAAAAGAACTAGATTCATTGGCGTCTTTGTGGGTGAATTATAAAACAGATTATAAGCCTTTAGTAGATCACGCCAAAGAAAACAGTTTGCCATTTATTGCTACAAATGTTCCTAGAAAATTTGCCAGCCACGTTTATAGAAACGGAATAGAATCTCTTGAAGCTGATTTAACTGACGAAGAGAAAACTTGGGTAGCTCCTTTACCAATTGCCTATGATCCAGAATTACCTGGATACAAGTCAATGCTCACTATGATGAGTGATCATGCAAATCCTAATTTCCCAAAGGCGCAGGCAATTAAGGATGCTACAATGGCCCACTTTATTTATCAGGAATATAATGCAAATAATAACCAGTTTATTCATTTTAACGGTGATTACCATAGCAAGAATTTTGAGGGGATTTATTGGTATTTAAAACGTAAGGATCCCGCCTTACATATCATCACTATCTCGACAGTAGAGCAGGCTGATGTCACTAAATTACAAGATGAGTTCAAGGGGCAGGCAGATTTTATTTTGGTAGTTGACCAAGACATGACCAAAACTTACTAGGCACTATGTTTCCTAAAAAACTACAAGAAGGAGATACCATTGCTATTGTTGCTCCAGCAAAAGGAATTGAGAAACAATTTATCGATTTTGCAGTAAAATGCATCGAAGAAAACGGTTTCAAAGCGCTGGTCTCTAAAAATTGCTTGGGTCAGAGTAATTATTTTTCTGGTACAATAGGGGAGCGTTCCAAAGATTTACAATGGGCAATTGATAATGATGAGGTAAAAGCTATTCTTTGTGCTCGCGGAGGCTATGGATGCATTCAAATTGTGGATAGAGTAAGTTGGGCTGGGTTCTTAGATGAACCAAAATGGTTGTTGGGCTTCTCCGATGTTACTGTATTTCATCAACATTTAGCTAAAATTGGAGCACCCTCAATTCATTCAACAATGCCACTTAATTTTGAGTCTAACTCCAAAGAGGCCTTACATTCTCTTTTTTTAAGTTTAAAAAATGAAGATTTGAATTATGAATGGAAAACTGAGTGTGAAAATAGTACTGGAGAGGTATCGGGAAAAGTAATAGGAGGGAACCTTACTGTTTTGGCCGGTTTAATTGGAACGAAACATCAACCTGATTATCAGAATACAATTTTGTTTTTGGAGGATGTGGGTGAACATTTGTATGCCATAGATCGTCATTTTTATCAATTAAGTAAAGCGGGAGTACTAGATCAAATTAGAGGTTTAATTATTGGTGATTTTAGTGCTGTAAAAGATACGGAAATCCCGTTTGGAAGCGATCTACAAGGGTTGATTAAAGCACATTTCGCTTACCATGATATACCTATAGCCTTCGATTTTCCTGCTGGACATTTAAACGATAACAGAGCTTTAATTTTTGGAAAATCTGCAAAGTTTATAGTTCAAGAAAAAAATGCTGAACTTATTTATCAATAGGGTAGAAGTGCTTTTCTAATACTGTTTTCAATTCATCAAAGGAAGAATAGTCTAGTGTGAAATTAGCCTCTATTCCATTTTTAGCCAAAAACCCTTCCGTTGTTTTACCCCAAGCAATTACCTTTTGTTCGGGTGTAATGCTATTCAATTGTAAAAAAGACTCAACATTTGTGGGGCTAGTAAAAACTAAGACGGATGGTTTTTCTTTTAGGCGAACAGGCGTTAGCGCTGTTTTATAAACGACTAAATCTGTAATTTGATTATTGGCTATGCTTTCCTGCATAGACTTTTGTGAATAGTTTGACTGCGGAAATAGTACTTTTCTTTGGCCGACAAATGCTGCAAACTCTTTGCTAACTAAAGCCGGTATTCCACTGGTGACGCCCGTAAATGAAACTTCGTGCCCGAGTGAAGTGACAAAGTCGGAAGTGACTTTTCCAATTGTTGCTATTTCGGTGTTGGACGCAAGCTTACAGCGATTCAAATAAAACTTTGCAGAGCGAGGACTTGTAAAAAACACTACATCATAGCTTTCCTGTGGACATTCAAAAGGGACTTCAACAAAAGAAATCATTGAAGTATCTATCATTTCGATCTCCGCAAGCTCAGCATAAGCTATAAATTCGGGTTGTGTGACTTTTTTGGAGATAAAGAGCATTGCCTATTGCGCTTGAAGATCCTTTAGAATTTCTGTTATAATTTCAGGGTTATCCACAGCTGAATAAGTGTTGAATTCTGCACCGTTTTCCCATTCTTTCGCAAAAGCTACATGAACGGTCATTTCTTCATCACAATAGATTCCTAATGGCAATTGACATCCACCATCAAGCTTTCTCAAAACCCCTCTTTCTATTCCGATTCGTTTTTCAACCTCTTTATCGTTCATCTCTTCTAATACCTTTGCTAGTTCAGTATCTTCCGCTCTGATTTGTAATCCTAAGACTCCTTGAGCCGGACATGGGATAAACATTGTTGGGTCTAAGGTGCTAATTGTTAAATCAGATAAATCTAGATCTAAACGTTTTACACCAGCCATAGCCAATACTATTGCGTCGTATTGTCCTTCTCGCAATTTGTTGATTCTTGTACCTACATTTCCTCTCAAATCCTTAATTTCAATGTCGTCTCTGAAGGTGATGAGTTGAGATTTTCTTCTCGCTGAGGAAGTTCCTATTATAGGGTTTTTCTTAATTCCTAATTCTTCATTATTGTCCACAGATTCATTTCTAATAAGCAATAATTCTGAAGGGTCTTCTCTATAGGAAACAGCTGCAATTTGCAATCCTTCAGGTGAAGTTGTTTCTAAATCTTTATGTGAGTGAACGGCTAAATCAATGGTTTTGTCAAGTAGTGCAGCTTCAATTTCTTTGGTAAAAAAACCCTTTCCTTCCATTTTGTCAAAACTCAAGTGTTGAATTCGGTCTCCTTGTGTAGAGATTACTTTGATTTCAACTTCTTGTCCTAGTTTTTGTAATTCATCTTTTACAAAATTTGCTTGCCACAATGCAAGGTCACTGCCACGTGAACCTATGATTATCTTTTTCATTTCTTTAATAATATTTCTTTGGCCATTTTCATTGGAACACTCATGTATTTCTTTTCGAAATATGCCATCATTTTTTCTACTGTTTCTCTAGAGTTTTCATCGAGACTTTCAAATTCTTTAGCAAAAACATGTTGTATTGCTGTTGCCTTAATTTCTTTTACTGTTTCAGGAACTATTCTCATTTTCCTTTCCACTTCACGTTCATGGGCCATTAATTTGAAAATTCCCACCGCCTCTTCGACTATTTCCTCTACATGAATGATTTCTCTTGCGCGTTTCTCTAAATTCTTGGAGGATATTTTTTGTAAGTAGTCAATCGAAATATAATCTAAAGAAAATTGTTCTGTCACTTTGATGTCAAGATCACTAGGAATGGCAAGGTCTATTACCATTTTCGAATCTGTATCGCCTTGGAGCAAGTGTTCGTAAAGTACAGGGCTAATAATGGAGGTGTCGGCTCCTGTACAGGTAATTATGATATCAAACCCTTTGTCGTAAAGGGGTAATTCATTTAAAGAATAAGCACTTCCATTTAGTTGTTGAGCAAGCAATTGAGCCTTGCTTAAAGTACGATTGAATACAGAGAAATTTGTGTATCCATGCTTTTTCAAAAAGCGGCTCATGTTTGTATTGGTAACTCCTGCGCCTATGATTAGAATTCGAGCATCTAAGGGAATATCTTTTTCTCTCAATGTATGGTAAGCCAAGGAAACTACGGATACAGGACTTTGAGCAATACTTGTTTGGGTATAAATGCGTTTAGCCGTTTCTATTGTATGACGAATCATCAGTCGGATAGAATCTCCTGTAAGTTGATATTCTCTGCAAATATCAAATGATTTCCTAATTTGGGTAATGATTTCTCTTTCTCCAATTACCATGGAGTCTATGGAAGAGGTTACCTTAATCAGATGTTCTACACCGTGAAAATCTTTATATTTTTCTACTTGGTGACCAAATAAATTGAGTTGATCTTGATCGAATTCTGGAAAAAGGAATTCCAAGTACTGTTGAAATTCGGGGATTTCAATTTCTTGTTGTTTAGAAATAATAAATTCTACACGGTTGCAAGTTGAAATATACATCAGCTCATCTAATTCAAACTTCTCCTTTAAGCGGGTAAGCTTTTCCTTTTGATGATCAGGTGCAATATGTAATCTCCCAATCTGATTAACCTCAAGCTGGCGATGTGTAAATGCAAATATGTGAATTCCTTCCACTCTCTTCTCCCTTATTTTGCTACAAATATCGTGATAAAGCCCGTTTTTATTGTCATAGCATTGTCAAATCCTCTTATTTAGAATGTTTTTAAACTATAAAAAGAGTGTTTTGTCTTTTTAACCAAAGGTTTAGGATTGATTTGTCACTGACATGCAGTTAATTGAAAGTATATTTTAGTCCAACTCCTGAATTGCTCAATGAAAGCTGATCAAAAAATAGATGTTTGGCGTTTTTTCTGTGATTTCGGTGTCTCAGGTATTGAAATGTATCGAAAATCAGTAAAAAACCACCTTGAAGCAGTAGTGCATTTCCATACCCCTTAAACCTTGAATAATTTTTTTGGTTTTTTTCTGTTATTGATTGCAGTAAGGCTCCTGAACCAATATACAGCATGTTTAATCCATTGTTGATCAAATATATTTGTTCTGTTGAATATTGTTTGTTAATGAGCTCCCCAGGACTCACCTTTTTCGCGTTGGTTGCGTTGGAAGTAAATAGTCCTGGAACTGCTATTCCTAGGTTAACAATGTTCCAAAAGACATTCATCTGATGAAAGTATTGGCTTTCTCCTTCGGTGGTTGCCCAGCCAATTGAACCAATAGTAATGTTTGCAGCAGCCCAAGAAGACAAAACAAGCATTCCAGTTTTGTTGATTCGCAATCTGTCTTTATTGAATTCGGTATTGCTTTTTAATTGAGAGAGGACATTTAGTGAAAAACCCAATGACAAAATGAAAATTATTATTTTACTATTGATCATAATATTAGAATTGATTCCTTAGGTAAACACCAATTTGCATTCAGAGTTTAAATCTTTATTTACAGCTCTTGTAGATCTCATCGTCAGTTGTCGTCCTGGTTTTGGTGGAAAACCCTCGTTTTCAGCAATGGAGGGATGTGGATTAATTAAGGAGAATATCATTTTCTAGTATAAGGAATGAACTGTAGGTAAAAGACCGGACAAACAGAATTTTAAAACGTCCTATTTCTAGAGTAATTTATGGAAATAAAAAAGGTCCACTTTTAGGGAAAAGTGGACCAAATATATTAGCTGTTTAATCTATAATTCTAGTAAAGCTCTTCCTTTAAAGCTGTGCGGTAATCCTTAATTTCTTCTCTATTGATTTTATGATCAGAATTTAGCATCAGGTTCAACAGGTTTAATAAATTTTCTTTATCGTCGATTTCTAAAGGAAATTCTCCACCTTCTTCATCTTCTTCCCACAATGCTTGAACATCATAAGCTTCATTTTCTTTGAGGTATTCGAAAGTTAAACGTGTAACTTTTGCCAATAGAGGATCTGTTTCTTTTAACGCTAGTTCTCTCAATTCAGTTAATTCCTGAATCAAATTCTCTGCAAGTACGCCTTCTTTTTCAACTAAAGCGATGATCTTTTCTATTTTTTTATTTGCTATACCTGTCTTCATAACCTTCTTAAAATTTAGAACACAAATTTAATACCTTAAAGCAATTAACCGCATGATTTGTCTATTTTTTAATTGAACTTGTAAATCACTCCAATATTAGCTCCGAAAATTGTAGTGTTTGAATTACTTTGGCCAGTAGAGTTGCCAAATTCATCTGTCTGGATGGTGCTAGGAGTAAATGCAATGTGATACTTCGCTGTTAGATCAATAAATATATTTTCTGTGATTTCTAAGCTTATCCCAGCTTTAGGTTGGAAACCGAAATAAGATTCACTTGCACTGGTACCAAACGCTTCACTTTTAAATCTATAGATCCCTAAATTTAATCCTGCGTAAGGTTGAATTTTGTCTGTTAGAAACTTGTAATGACCCCCAATTGTAACAGGCATAACGTTGGATTTAATGTCTATCGTTCCAAAAAAAGGAATGCTTAAACTTTCTTTTCTATTTAGTGATTCTAGTAAAATTTCGGCTGTAATGTTTTCCGTAATGTCGTAAGTTACTCCCACATCAAAACCTAGATGCATGTTAGAGGCATTGTCATTTAGCGGTTCACCTAATGCAAATCCACCCTTAATTCCGATTTGAGAGATAGCTGTTGCTGAGAAAAACAAAATCAGCAATGATGTAATTAGTAAATTTCTTTTCATGATTGTTTATTTTAGTGAGCTCATAAAGCTAATCAAATTAGCTCAATAAACAGTGCGTTTCCGTTAGTCGTTTTTCCATGATCCGCCTACTTGGGTTTACTTTAAACCAAAAAAAAGCCATCCGAAGATGACTTTTTTGTTTTGTCTCGAGACAAATATTAGAATTTGAATTCATCCATGAAGGCAGTTGTAAAATCTCCTGCATTAAACTTCTCATCTACCATTAATTTTTGGTGGAATGGAATAGTGCTTTTTACGCCTTCGATAATATATTCATCCAAAGCACGACGCATTTTAAGAATTGCTTCTTCACGTGTTTGTGCTACTGTAATTAGTTTTGCAATCATCGAATCGTAGTGCGCTGGGATTGTATATCCTGCATAAACATGCGTATCAATACGAATTCCATGTCCACCGGGTTCGTGATATTCTGTGATTTTCCCTGGAGAAGGACGGAAGTTATTATAGGGATCCTCAGCGTTGATTCTACATTGAATCGCGTGCATGATAGGCTCATAATTTTTACCGCTAATTTTGCTTCCTGCTGCCAGTTTAATTTGCTCTTTAATCAAGTCAAAGTTAATTACCTCTTCAGTAATTGTGTGTTCGACCTGAATACGTGTATTCATTTCCATGAAATAAAAATCTCTGTTTTTATCAACAAGGAATTCTACAGTACCAACACCTTCATATTTTACAGCTTTTGCTGCTTTAATAGCTGCTGCTCCCATCTCCTTACGTAACTTTTTAGTCATGAATGGAGAAGGAGTTTCTTCTACTAATTTTTGGTGACGACGTTGAATAGAACAGTCACGTTCTGAAAGGTGACAAACGTTTCCGAATTGGTCTCCGGCGATTTGGATTTCGATATGGCGAGGCATTTCGATGTACTTTTCCATATACAATCCATCGTTAGAAAACGCTGCTTTAGATTCTTGACGTGCAGAATCCCATGCTGCTTCCATTTCTTCTTTTTTCCAAACAATTCGCATTCCTTTACCACCACCACCGGCAGTTGCTTTTAGGATTACCGGATATTTAATTTTATCTGCGATTTTGTAAGTTTCTTCTAAGTTTTTTAGAAGACCTTTAGAACCAGGAATACAAGGAACACCTGCTTTAATCATTGTTGCTTTAGCGTTTGCTTTATCTCCCATTCCATCAATTTGTTCTGGGGTAGCTCCAATAAATTTTATATTGTGTTCTTGACAAACTCTTGAAAACTTAGCGTTTTCAGAAAGGAATCCATATCCTGGGTGAATTGCATCAGCATTTGTAATTTCTGCTGCAGCAATAATATTTGGTATTTGTAAATAGGATAATGAGCTTGATGCTGGACCTATACATACAGCCTCATCGGCGAAACGAACATGCAAACTTTCCTTGTCTGCTATACTATATACAGCGACAGTTTTAATTCCCATTTCCTTACATGTTCTAATAACACGTAAGGCGATTTCGCCCCTATTGGCAATCAATATTTTTTTGAACATGCCTTTTGGGTGTTTAGTTTTGCTTAAAATAATTCTAGCGCTTAAATTAATTACGACGGATCAACTAAAAATAATGGTTGATCGTATTCTACAGGAGTAGCATCATCAACTAGAACTTTGATAATTTTACCTTGTACTTCTGCTTCAATCTCATTAAACAATTTCATTGCTTCAATGATGCAAACAGGGTCACCGTTTTTAATTGTACTTCCTACCTCTACAAATACTGGCTTGTCAGGAGATGGAGAACGGTAGAATGTTCCAATCATTGGGGATTTTACTGTTATGTATTTACTTTCGTCCTCAGTTGCAGTTTCTTTTTTAGCTTCTGCCGCTGGAGCAGGGGCCGCTGCTGGAGCTGCTTGAGGCAATTGAGCTGAAGCTTGAGGTATTGCTTGCATCGGTTGTTGTATGTAAACAACCTTTTCTTGTGCTTCTTCTTTGCTTCTTTTTGGCTCAGACTTTATTGTAATTTTAAAGTCTTTTTCTTCGATTTCTACTTCTGTAACGCCAGACTTAGAAACGAATTTAATTAGTTCTTGAATTTCTTTTTGATTCATCATGTGTGAATATTTATAGGATAAATGTACGTATTTTTTTAAGAATTATAGGCCCACTTGAGGTAAATTGCTCCCCAAGTAAAACCTCCACCAAATGCGGAGAGCACTATGTTATCACCTTTTTTGAGTTTTTTCTCCCAGTCCCAAAGGCATAGAGGAAGTGTTCCTGCAGTGGTGTTACCATATTTTTGAATGTTGATCATCACCTTGTCTTTTGATAATCCCATGCGATTTGCTGTTGCATCAATTATACGCAAATTGGCTTGATGTGGAACCAACCAATCTACATTATCGGCAGTTAAATTGTTACGCTCCATGATTTCAGCAGACACATCTGCCATGTTGGTAACTGCAAATTTGAAAACTGCTTTTCCTTCTTGGTAAACATAGTGTAAACGTTCGTCTACCGTTTTTTGGCTTGCTGGAAGTTTTGATCCACCAGCAGGTTGTACCAAATATTTTCTACCTTCTCCGTCACTTTTCAGAATGCTGTCAACGACACCATAACCTTCTTCATTTGGTTCCAATAAAACAGCACCTCCACCATCTCCAAAAATCACACATGTAGCGCGATCTTCATAATCGATTATAGAGGACATTTTATCTGCACCTACGACAATAACTTTTTTATATTTCCCTGTTTCAATGAACTGAGAACCGGTAGTTAGAGCATATATGAATCCAGAACAAGCTGCGTTTACATCAAAACTCCAAGCATTTTTCATTCCTGTTCTATCAGAAATAATGTTTGCAGTTGCTGGAAAAGGGTGGTCTGGGGTAACAGTAGCACAAATAACTAGGTCAATTTCTTCTGGAGAAATTCCTTTTTTCTTAAGAAGCCCATTCACAGCAGCTACTCCAATGTCTGAAGTAGGATTACCGTCGCCAAGCATTCTCCTTTCTTTAATTCCTGTTCGAGAAGTGATCCACTCATCTGTTGTGTCAATCATCTTCTCAAGGTCCTTGTTTGTAAGAACATTTTCTGGGACAAACCCATGAACACCTGTTATTGCTGCTGTAATTTTTTTCATTATTTAAAAGCTTCTTTAATCTTTTTAGTTAATTCAGAACTCGCAACATCATGTGCAAGGCACATCATGTTTTTTACTGCAATGTCGTTAGAGATTCCGTGACCAATAATTACATCTGAATTAACGCCCAATATAGGAGTTCCACCGTAATTTTCATAATTAAAGCGATCCAAGTAGTTGTCTTTTATTCCCAACTCCTTTGTAATGGAGTACATTCCTTCGGCTTGTTTTAAAACGATATTGCCTGTAAACCCATCACACACCACAACATCTGCTTTACCTGTAAATAAATCTCGGCCTTCGATGTTTCCAACAAAATTGAAATCTTCGCTGCCTTTCATTAATTTATAAGCGGTTTGCGTGAGTAGATTACCTTTACCTTCTTCTTCACCAATATTTAGTAATCCAACACGCGGGTTGTCGATGTTCATTACGCTTTTGGCATAAATAGAACCTAAACTAGCAAATTGGTATAACACATCTGGTTTACAATCTGCGTTTGAACCTACATCCAAGATGATGGAGTTTTGTCCATTCACAATAGGTAACACAGAGGTAATACAAGGACGAATTACACCAGGAATGGCGTTTACTTTATACATAGAACCAACAAGCATAGCACCGGTATTACCTGTGCTAGCGAAGGAGTCTATTTTTTTTTGGGCTAAAAGTTCAAAACCAACAGAGATTGAACTGTTAGGTTTTTGGGGTATAGCGCGAGTAGGATGATCCTCCATCGTAATGATGTCTGGAGCATTAACCACAGAAATACGGTCTGAAACAAACTCTTTTTCTTTCAAAATTGAGCGTATCTCATCCTCACGACCGATGAGTACTAACTCTACATCGTCGGGCAGTTGTTCTAGGGCCAAAATTGCGCCAAGAACATTTGCTCTTGGCGCAAAATCGCCACCACTAATATCTAATCCAAGTTTCATAAGTGTGAATACACTTTAAATGTGCTGGATAAGCAAATTATACTGCTACTTCTTTCTCAGCAATTACTTGACCTTTATAGTAAAGTTTTCCTTCGTACCAGTGCGCACGGTGGAATAAATGCGGTTGTCCTGTTGTTGGACAAGTTGAGATGTTTCCAGCTACTGCTTTTTTGTGTGTACGTCTTTTATCTCTTCTTGTTGTCGACGTTCTTCTTTTTGGATGTGCCATTTTACTTTATATTTAAGATTTTTAATTCAAATTTCTTAATGCGTCCCAACGCGGGTCTGTATCGTCCTCTTCGTCGGTATCATCTTCTTCATTGTATTCTGATGAATCAACGTACTTATCTATTAAATCCAACATTTCTTCGTTGCATTCGTCTTCGTCGTGAACCGTTCTACTGGGCAAGGCCACTGTTAATAGTTCATATATTGTAGACGATATATCAATCGTAAATGCGGAAATAGGAAGAATAATTAAATTTTCATCCACACTTTCATCTTCGCCAAACTTGTAAACAATTTGATGCGAAACTTCCACCGGGACGTCCATTAATTCTGTACAACGATCGCATGGTTTTTGAACTGTACCTGACATTTCAAAATCACCAATTAACATTGTATCTTTCTTATTCAATTGAAAGTCGATTTTTACATCGCCACCTTCAATAATAGAATACGCTAACTCTTCAAAGAACGCTGTTGTTATATTGAACTCAAACGAATGTTTTCCATTCTTTAAGCCCTCAAACGGTATAATAAACTCTTTATTCGAAGCCATAATGTCCAAAAAATTTGGAGTGCAAATGTATAAAAATATATAGACATCGCACTTCTTCTTACAAAAGAATCTACAAAGTTACTCAATTTTCAGCTAAACAAGTTATGAACACTTGTTAACTTTTATTTTTTTGTTGTTTTCTGTGCTATTATTATATTTCAAAATCAGCTTTTACGCGGGCAAATGTTAATTTTACAACTATGTTTCACACAGAAAAAATTAAATACGGACCTGTTTCGGTGTTTCTGCTCTATTACGAAGATTTTGTAACGGAGGAACACTTACACAATCTTTTGCCTGCGGAACAACTAAAGCTGGCCACACTAAAACACCCGGCAAGAAGAAGAGAATATGTGGCTACACGGGTTTTAAGAACCATGCACTTTGGAAACGAAGCAATTCTGTACTCGGATATCGGAGCACCCTATGTGGATGGCGAAGGATTTATCTCGATATCTCATGCAAATCATGTTGTGGGAATGGCCTATTGTGAAACTTTTCAAGTCGGCTTGGACTTAGAGCCAATCCATGAAAAGGTGATGCGGGTGAAGCATAAGTTTTTAAGCAAAGAAGAAGAAGAATTAACCGATACCTCATCTGTGGAGGAAATGATTAAGGTTTGGTCTGGTAAAGAAGCTTTGTACAAACTAGCTGGACGGAAGGAAATTATATTTGCAGAAAATTTACTGCTCACCAGATTGGATGAATTGAAATGGAAGGGAGGCATATATTTTCCAAACAATAAAAAAGAGGTAGAGCTCATTTTAGATAGAAAAAACAACTTTGTAATTTCAATTAATGCATCACCAGTCTATGAAGTCAACTAAACATATTCTTCAGAAATTTATTGCTAAAACTGGTCAAATTGCAGTGTTGATTGACCCAGAAGTAACAAATTCCAAATTGAAGCTTCAGCCCATTGTTGAAAAAGCGGAGTTTGCCCAAGTTGATTATTTTTTTATTGGAGGAAGTACGGTAACTAGAGCAGATTTTGAAAAAACAACTGCTATTTTAAAGTCGTTAACTAAAATTCCATTGGTTATTTTTCCAGGAGATCATCAACAATTATCAAATGATGCAGAGGCCTTACTTTATCTAAGTTTAATCTCAGGAAGAAATCCGGAGTATTTAATTGGTCAGCATGTAAAAAGTGCTCAAGAAGTGCTGAAGCTGGATTTGGAAATTCTTCCTACAGCTTATGTTTTGATTAGTGGCGGAACACAGTCTACCGTGGCTTATGTGAGTCAAACTACACCAATTCCACGCGATAATTTTTCAATTGCGTTAAACACAGCTGTTGCTGGAGTATTACAAGGCAATGAAATAGTTTATTTCGATGCGGGAAGCGGCGCGCGACAGCCTGTTGATGCTGAGCTAATTAAAAAAGTAAATCAGCAATTGAAAACAGTTGTCATTGTAGGTGGAGGTGTACGTTCCATTGAGGAAATCGAAGTTTTAAAAACTGCTGGAACAAATGTTATTGTAATCGGAAATAAAATTGAAGAGGATATTGACTTTCTATTAGATATTCAAAATTATAAATCTAAAGTTACTTCATGAAGTTCATTAGTTTTAGAAGACTGGCAGCAATTTTTAAGCTTGAAATCTCAGAATTTAATGCTGATTTTATTCAAGCGCTATCAAAATCTATTGAACAATATTTTCAATCTCATAAAGTTTTAAGGGCTTACGGTGAAGACTTTACTCAAAAGCAATTGACTTTTATTTTAGCGCAATTGCAAGAAAAAGAAGCACATATATTTCATGAATGGATAGAGGATGACCATTTATTAGTGGAATATCTTTTTAGCAAAGGAGAAATAATATTGCCCGATGAGGAGGTTATACTTCCAAAGGATTCTCCATTGTTTAAACAATATAAAAGTTTTCTGCGGCCATTTTTAGTTCCCATTTTATCTGATAAAATAGGGAGGTTTGTGAAAGAAGAAAATTTAATTGAGTTAAAGGACCACATGAAATTTAGTCCGTTTTTGTCTCAAGAAAACAGGGTTAAAATTGAAAAGCCCATTGTATTGTTTTTGGACCAATCAATTAATCAATTGAAAGTGAGTTATGGTAGAGACTTTGAAATACAATTGACTATCGTTTATTCCTTAACTTTTATTGATGTTCTAAATGCTTTAGATAAAAGCTATTATTACAAGGCATTGAACTATTTTGAAACCACAAAATTACTGGTTAAAAGAAATGATCTGAGTCCAATGCTCTTGGATAAAGTTGAAAAATCATTACGTAGTTTAGATGTAAAGGAAGAAGACCGCACATTGGTGGAGAGTTTTATCAGTTCAGCAGCATTTGCTTCACGACGCAAAGCGCCGAAACCTCGGCTCATTGAAATGGTGAAATCTCCCTTTTTTATTGTAGCCGTTATATTGGTGCTGCTCAATTTTGTGTTTGCTGATTGTGAAGGCTAGACAACAGAAGAAGTAGGAAATGAAGAATTTGTTTACGACAGCAATTCTTTGACTCTAAATAACATGACTGATGGTGAAACTTTAAGAGGTTATGGCGATCAAATCTCATTAATTTCAGAAGGTAAAGAAGCAAAAGGAGCATGGAACGCGGTTGAATTTCAAGACAGATATTCTTGTGGAAATGAGCACTCATCCATAACACTTCCTAAAAATGAAATTGTTTTGACTTCAGTGGCAGTAGTCGATTTTAAAAGTAAGTTAGAATTTGGGTGGAGGATAGGGAGGGATTATTCTGAGGTGTTTAGGTGAGATTGTTACTAATCTGTACCCATTGTTACACTGTTTTCATTTGCTTATTCTCAACTTTACATTATATTAGAATCAAATAAAATTTAGAATTATGAATTACTATTTTAATAAATCCATTAAAGGGTCATTTGACGAGGTGATAGGAAGGGTGACAGAAGGTTTAAAAACGGAAGGTTTTGGTGTGCTCACAGAAATTGACATGAAAAAGACCTTTAAGAACAAGCTAGATGTTGAAATGAGAAATTACAAAATTCTAGGAGCTTGTAATCCCACTTTTGCGCACAAAGCTTTACAGGCCGAAGATAAAATTGGAACTATGTTGCCATGCAATGTGATTGTGCAGGAGCTTGAAGATGGAGTCATTGAAGTAGCGGCAGTAAATCCTATGTTGTCCATGCAATCAGTAGAAAATGATCAATTAAAAGATGTGGCAACAGAAGTGACTTCGATGTTGGAAAATGTGATTAAAAACTTAGGATAAGCTTGAAAGCTGGTGACATAAATTCATACGGAAATAAAGTAAACATCACATTAGGTGTTCGTTTAAAGCAATTAGATTAAGATTCGTAAACACCCTGTTTTTAATATTTTAACTTTTTTGTAAAGTATAGAATCGATTCCTTATCGAATATTACTTACTTTTAGGAGTGTTAGTCAATTTTTGAATAACGCTCTTAACTAAAACAAAACAATATGAAAAAAACAGCAATTACTATTTTCGCCGCGTTTTCACTTTTATTAGTGCCCAATGCATTAAACGCCCAAGACAACAATACCGATACAGATAAACCATTAACTGAAAGATTGATGGACAAAGTGGTGAAACAAAAAACGGAACGTTCTGCGGAACTAGAATCAAGGCTAGTTGAAATTTATGAAATGGATAAATCAGATATGAGTTTTGGCGAAAAAAGAGCATTGAGAAAAGAAGTGAGAGAAATAGAAAAGACCACTACGAATGGTGGTGGAGGAATTTATATCTCTGTTGGAGGTTTGGTTCTTATTCTAATCTTGCTAATCATTTTGTTGTAATCTGAACAAAAAGGAGTTCTCAATGCAGCTCCTTTACTTTAGAATTAATAAAAATATTACAGTAAGTCATGAATTCAGTTTTATGGCTTATTTTTTTGACTAAATGTTAGTGCTAAACAATACTGCTATGCAATTGGAATATATCCTTTTTGGTCTGCTTATAATTGTTTTTATCTATTTTGGAATAGGTCCCGGAAGTCGGTTGCTCAAGAAAAAATCACACCATTACATTGTACCACCCTCGCCTGAAAACGATCCCGATTGGTATCCCGTTGAACATTCAGATTACAGAAATTTTATTTTTATCAAACCAAGTGAAAATCACGTTGATTCACAGCATATTGAAAATATAAATGCCCAGTTGATTGGTATAGAGAATATTCAGGTAGAGGAGAAGGGAGATTGGTTTAGAATTGAAGCCTTACATTCAAATTTTGGTATTTTTCATTCTGCCATAATAACCTACAATGACATCAATGGAGGCCATGTATATGGTTATTGTAAACATAAAGACACGGCAAGAAAAGATTATATTTTTAAACAGTCTGACTCAATTGACTATCTGTTGGGTGTGTTTAGGTCAAATAAAAACTTTGCAATTTATGTCGACTCAATGCACAAAAACAAGAAAGGAAATATTTCAATTTCTTCTGTGAAAGAGCTCGACTTTATGGAAGAATTGAAAAAACTTCCAATGCTCTAGTAGGAGTCTTTTTTTTGTTAAGGTGGCACAAAACGAACCGAAATGGCTGAAAGAAAATAAACCGTTTATCCACAGATTTCTGTATTTTACAGTCAAAACTACATTTATGGAACAAGCGATACAAATTTTATCATCATTCATGCTGCATTCGGGGGAATAGCTTTTGTGTCTGGCTTTATTTCGATGTTCGCGAAAAAGGGTCGTTTTTTACATAGGAAATCAGGTTTGGTATTCTTTTATGCTATGGTCATTTCTGCATTAAGTGCCTTGTTAATTGCTATTCTGCCCAATCACGAAAGCCCTTTTCTTTTCGCTGTGGGTGTTTTTAGTCTATATTTTGTGGTCGTGGGTAAGCGCGCGTTGAAATTTAAGTTTAAAAACCCCAACCTATTATTCGATAAATCTATCGCATTGATCATGATCATCACTAGTGTTTTAATGATTATTCTTCCAGTGTTTTTGTATCAAAAAGTAAATATAGTTCTTTCGGTATTTGGAATAGTTGGAGTTTTTTCAGCCATTAAAAACTTAAGGGCCTATAAAAACCCTGAAAGATTGAGAAAGGGG
Organism: Brumimicrobium oceani; assembly: GCF_003143775.1. Lineage (GTDB taxonomy): Bacteria > Bacteroidota > Bacteroidia > Flavobacteriales_D > Crocinitomicaceae > Brumimicrobium > Brumimicrobium oceani. The sequence goes on from NZ_QFRJ01000012.1 coordinate 40,779, forward strand.
TGGCTTAAAATGCATTTGGGAAATATTATGGGAGCTTATATTTCTGCTGCGACAGCTTTTGTAGTAGTTAATCAGTTTTTTCCTAGTTTCTATGGTTGGTTTATCCCAGGAATAATTGGTGGGTTCTTCATTGCTTATTGGACGAAAAGGGTAGAATCTCAAAAACTGAAGGACTCTTTTGAATAAGGTAAAGACCTCAAAAAAAGTCTTTACAATTTAATTCAAATGAACTTGATTAACAGGCTTAAAAGTTAATGGCTTCATGGAAAATCGGAACAGTGTTTCCAGTACCAATTTTAAATATTTTGATTGCTTTCACTTTGTTGTTTTCATTAAAGCGAACCGAGAATTGGTTTTTTCTTACATCATCATTTTTAAGCTCAGTATTTCCGCCTCGGTCATATTCTTCTATGATTTGTAAATATGGTTTCTTTATCACTAATTCTTCTATAATTTCATCTTTATCATCTAGTAAATGAACAACGAGTTTACCCAGCTCTCTGGGCGGATAAATAATTACGCTTTCCTTTAGCTTGCCCGGAATGGATTGAACTTTCTTGTAAGATATTTCGTATTTATTGTTCTTACTTTTTATAACGTCAAAATCAACGATTACAATGTGTGAGGAGAACTCTTCGGGTGTTTCAACTTTTTCTACTTCTGTTGTTGCGATAGGAGCTGTTGTTGCGCAACTCATTGCAATAAGAAGGGTTCCAATAAATAATAAGACGCTTAATCGCATAGAATAGTTTATTTTCATTAAAACTATACATAAACTAGGTTTTATCATAATTTGAGAGGCATAATTTATTTTAAAATTGTGCAATTAGCTTCGAACATATAGTGTCTCCGCCGCTCTGGAATTAAGAGTCTTGTAAATTTAAATTGTATACCAACACTACCTAAAACATGCAAGGGGCGAATATTCAAAAAACATTTGTAATTTAACAGTTGAAATTGATTTTATGTTTCATCGGGGAAATGCAAGAGGACTAACTGCGGGATTTTTCTAATTCTGATTGTATTGCGTCGGTGCTAAAAAACAAGACGAATGGAAGGAGATTCAGTGAATTTAGATAACTATTTAGAAAATCATTATATCCATCGGAGTAATTGGTTGCGCGCTGCTGTGTTGGGAGCCAACGATGGTATTTTATCAACTGCAAGTTTAGCAATTGGGGTAGCTGCAGCCAGTGATTCAAGAGATGCGCTTATATTGGCTACTTTGGCGGGCTTAGTTGCAGGTGCATTATCTATGGCGGCCGGTGAGTATGTTTCCGTAAGCTCTCAAACTGATTTAGAGAAAGCAGATATTGAGAGAGAACGCATAGAGCTCAAAGAAATGCCAGAGCAAGAATTACAGTTTTTAGCTGATATTTACGAGGCCAGAGGACTCAATAAACAAACCGCCATGCTTGTTGCAAAAGAACTCACAGAAAAAGATGCTTTAAGGGCACACGTTCGAGATGAACTTGGAATTAATGAAGCCAACAAAGCTAAACCAATGCAAGCTGCTTTTGCTTCAGGTGCAGCCTTTACCATTGGTGGTTTATTGCCTTTTCTAGTAACCCTGTTTCTCCCTATGGTCTTTATGGAATATGCGTTATACGGATTCGCCATTCTATTTCTGATGATGTTGGGCGCCTTATCCGCTTACACAGGTGGCTCCAGTATCTGGAAAGCCGTTGTGAGAATAACTTTTTGGGGTACGGTTGCAATGGGTTTAACGGCTTTTGTGGGGTATTTGTTCAATGTGAATTTAGGATAATTTCTAACATTGGTCTGAGCTTCTTTAAGGACATCACCCACTAAAAACTGCATACCGCTTCGTTTAAAGTACAGTTTGACCTTTCACTATATAAGCTGCTCGCTGGTTTAAGAGTTAATTTTGTTTATGGAAAATCAATTGCTTGTATTTTCAGAGATTGAGGAATAAGCAAGTCGGTAAAAAAGGTGACGCCCATTTCCTCAAAAGTTTCTTTTGACTGCTCTAGATAGTTGAAATCCCCACTACTTAGAAATTTCGCATAATTATAAGTTACACTAAAATACTTCATTGATATAAAGTAAAAGATATTAGGATTTATCTTTTGAAGTTGCTTTTCAATTTTAAAGCTTGGGTTTACATGCTTTTTTGCAATCAACCAGAATAGGTGCATCTGACGATAGTAGCCTTTTCGTACAAATTCCATCTTTAAAGAAAACTCTTCGTAGGCCAGTTCAATAATTTCAATACATTTAGGGTAGGCCTCTAAGTATAACAAAGCTTCAGAAATGATGTATTCAGACGCAGGGAAATCTAAATATCCTTTGCCACTTTTTGGCAAATGGTCCCTTAATGCTAAGTATTCATCATAATATGAATAGGCCATTTCCTTTTTTCCATATTTCGTTTCATATAATATGTTGTATGCGTAATAACGACCTATTAAAAAAGTGTGATCGCCCTTAGAAATACCTATTTTCCGAATTTCAGAAATATGAAAAACACAATCTTCCTCATTAAGTGTCCAGAAAGATTTTAAGAAAAGCATGGAGTGACAGAGTAGCTGAGCAGATCTTCGTTCCGATTGTTTTAAGTACTCCTCATAAAGCAAATAATAATAATTGCAAAGGTTATCGTAATCTGGAAAATGTTCAATGAAAAATTTTTGGGCATATTTATTCTTCGCCAAAAATGGAATAGCTCTTTTAAAAGCGCTTACATCTTCTCTAAATCGTAAGGCAATTTTTCGCGACATAGATTGTATTCCTCCATCATGAAATTCTATATTGTTGATTAAATCAAAATCATAAAAGGACAACAAAATGTCTAATTCTCTATCAGAAATTGGTTGATGTTTATTTAATGACATTTCAAACTCATACCAATTATTAAATCCTACAAATTGACTAATTATATCCAAAGTTTGAACTGAGGGATTAAAATTGTACTTGGTGAAGCCGTAAATACGTTTAAAGGTTATTCCGTTGATGTAACTCTCTGTTTCTTTGGATGTTACTTTGGCTAGTTTATCGCAATCAACAGATCTTAGAAGTTTAAAATCAATCTTTTTCAGTACGCTTTCTTTAAGCTTTTCTAAGTTTTTTTTATTGATTTCTGTCGCCTTTCTTGCCATATCATAAGTGTGTAGAGTATAAATATAAGATTACTGTACATTAATGTATGGTTTTTCACGAAATTGTTTTCGTTACTTTGAATTGTTGTTCAGATGTAAAGAATTGTTTTGTCGGTCGAACATCAAATGTTTATTGGAAATTCAGCTTTTCTCATTTTCGTAATGAATTAGCTTAAAATATAACCAAGAAGCCACTAAAATCTTAAAATCCTCTAGTTTCAGCTGGGGGATTTTTTAGTTTTAAAACAGCAAATCTCCATATCCCCAAATCAAAGTTCCAACTAATCCTGTGATACCTGAAGCGAAAGACAAAAATTCATGTCTTTTATCTTTAATTTTTACGGTTTGTATTTTGGCCTTCAATCCAATTTTGGAACGAAATAAACTTTCTAACTCGGTCTTTTTTAAATTGGAAAGCAAGAACTGAACTACAACAGAAACAAAGCTTAAAACTGCTCCCGACCGTGCAAACCAATCTCCTTCTGAATCTAAAGACGCATAATCAGAAAATAGACTAAAAACGATTCCAAAAACCAATAAAATAATGGGCTGACGATATTTTCTTTTTTCGATTATCATTTGGGTAAACTTTGTTTGAGCATATCAAATATAAAATAAAGATTTATTTCATTTTTATGAAAATCAACAGAATTTAGAATTCCTTAATTAAACATAAAAGAATCATTTTTACATTGTTTCTGTTTTTTAGTCGCTTAATATATTCCTATATTGAGATTCAACAAAAATTAAAACACATGAAAACAAACGAAATTTTAAACATCGCAACCAGATTAACAGCAGGTGAAAAACCAAGTTCAACAACAGACGAAAATTTTGAAAAAGCCTTTAATCATCCGATGAAAGAAAGACTAATCGATACAGCCAAAAGATACATGAATGAATCTGCAAAAACTCATGTAGAAGCCAGTGAAGCGCGCAACACAATGGATTCAATGGGGAGTCAATTACAAAGCGTTTGGAAAGAAATAAGTGCGAAATAATTGTTTGAATTTTCATCCTTTAACTATCGCAGATAGAATAATCTCTAATAATTTTAAACGGTATGGCCATTAAAGAATTTGATGTATTTGTGATTGGGACAGGCAATTCCGGAAAAACAATTGCCTTTGATTGTGCGGCGGCAGGAATGAAAGTTGCCATTGCAGACAATAGAGAATACGGTGGCACGTGCGCCAATCGCGGTTGTGATCCTAAAAAGGTAATCGCTGGTGTTACAGATGTGTATCAATCGGCTAAAAATCTTGAAGGAAAGGGCTTGACTGGTATACCAAAAATAGATTGGGAAAACCTACAGGAATATAAGCAAACATTTACGAGTGCAGTGCCCGCAGTAAATGAAAAGCGATTAAAAAAGGCGGGTATTTCTTTGTACCATCAATCGCCTAAGTTTTTAGATGAAAACACCTTGTCTGTAGAAGGAAAAACGGTTAAAACAAAGAAGGTAGTCATTGCATCAGGAATGGTTTCTATGGAATTAAAAATCCCTGGAAGAGAGTATTTAAAATTGAGCGATGATTTTTTAGCGCTTGAAACACTTCCAAAAGACATCACTTTTATTGGTGGCGGATATATCGGGATTGAACTTGCTCACATTGCAGCCAGATGTGGTGCAAAAGTTACAGTGATCGAGTTTGGTGATACCATACTAGATGGTTTCGATAAAGATTTGACCGAGGAATTAACGGAAATTTCCAGAGATTTAGGGATCACTATTCTTTTAGAAGCCAAAGCCAATAAAATAGAAAAACTCCAAAAGAACTATCGTGTATATTATGAAACAGAAGGAGAAATTCAATCGATAAAAACAGAACTGGTTTTTAATACCGCAGGTCGAATTCCATCAATTGCAGATTTAGATTTAACCAAAGGAAATGTAGAGTTTGAGAAAAGAGGAATTACCGTAAACGAGTTTTTACAAAGCACGAGTAATCCAAATGTTTATGCCTGCGGAGATGTTGCTGCCACGCCACAGCCTCCATTAACCCCAACTGCGAATTTACAAGCGGTGGTTTTGTCAGCAAATATTCGAAAAGGCAATACAGAAAAACTCCAAAAAATTGTTGTTCCATCAGTCGTTCATTGTGTTCCTCAATTGGCAATGGTTGGAATGAGCGAATCGGAAATCGAAGACAGCAAGGACAAATATCAAGTTAACCACAAGAGAGTTCCGCATTGGTTTAGTGCTAAGCATTTAAATGAGTCAAATTACACCTATAAAGTAATCATTGACAAAAAGCAGCAGACCATTCTTGGAGCACATATTTTGGCTTCAAATGCAGGAGAACTCATCAATCTTTTTACTTTGGCAATTAATCAAAAAATGAAAGTGAGCGAGATTAAAGCACTGGCCTTTACTTATCCTACTTGGGGTTCTGATATAAAAGCGATGTTGTAGGATAATAAATTTTTCACTCAACTTTGATTTTATAGTTATTTCTTTCGTGTTATGTGAAATAACAGCAATAATTTCCTGTAATAGGAATCACTTTATCTCTTTGAATCCCTGAGTTTGGTTTTTGCTGTTTTTAGTCTAAAAAAGAAGAAATACTTGGCTTTTTTCATCAGTTTTTTCATTTTTTCATCATTTTTAATGAAAACAACGAATTTTCAATTCGCTAATTCAATGGGATATTTAATGCTAATTCCCATCATTTGTTTTGTATTGATTTTATCAAATTTCAAGAATTACAAAAATGAACTTTCCATTCTCGTAATTTTCACAGCTTATAATATGGGTGAGTTTTTTAAAATTGTGCTATTATTATAGAATCATTTGTTTTTTAAACTATTTGGTTGTAACTTAGATCGTACATTTAAACGTACGCTAATTTCAGAAATTATGAAAGCAATAACCATAACAACACTTCGTAAGAATATAAAAAAACATTTCGATTATGTTTCAGATTCAATGGGAGTAATAGTTGTACCCAGAAGTGAGGAAAAAGACGCAATTGTAATCATGTCAATTGGGGAGTACAACTCTTTGAAAGAAACAGAACATTTATTATCCACGAAAGCCAATAGGGACAGATTATATGAATCAATTCATCAGATGGATAGCGGTGAGGTAGTTCAATTTAATGAAGGTTAAAATGAATGTTGATTTTACGAAAATAGGCTGGGACGATTTTTGTTATTGGTTGGAAACTGATGTTGAAGTGGTCAAGAAAATAAAAGATCTGATTAAATCAATAAAAGAAAACCCATTTAAAGGTTTGGGTAAACCAGAACCACTTAAACATGGATTGAAAGGCTTTTGGTCCAGGCGAATTACCGGAGAGCATAGATTAGTTTATAAAGTAATTGGTAAAAGAGGTATTGATCAAAAATGCACAATTTTACAATGTAGATTTCATTATGACAAAAAGTAAATTAAAAGAACTGTAGAATTCATGTTTAAACATTAACTCATTACTAGTTATGCCACAGTCAGTATAGAGTAATGCAATACTTATTACTTCTTTTCTTTAATCAAACCTCAAAACTACCCACTAAAACCTCAATACTGAGTTTTCCTTTCCTTTCTCCTAAAATCTCCTTACTTTTGCATGAATCAAAAAATCAAAGAATACATGTCAGGAATTGATATCAAAGACGTACTAAGTCAATTAGGAGTTAAAGACGGAGTCAACAAGGGAGCATCAACAGGAAAAAACTGGATTGATACTAAAGGCGACGTAATTGATTCATTTACACCAGTAGATGGTTCAAAAATCGGACAGGTACAGTTAGGATCTGTTGAAGACTACAACGAAGCAGTTGAAGTAGCAACTAACGCATTTTATGAGTGGAGACAATGGACAGCACCAGCGCGTGGTGAAGTTGTTCGTCAGTTAGGAAATGCTTTGAGAGAATATAAAGAGCCACTGGGTAAATTGGTTTCTTACGAAATGGGGAAATCTTACCAAGAAGGTTTAGGAGAAGTTCAAGAAATGATCGATATCTGTGATTTCGCAGTAGGTCTTTCTCGTCAATTGTATGGTTTAACAATTGCATCTGAGCGTCCAGGACACAGAATGTATGAGCAATATCACCCACTAGGAGTGGTTGGAGTAATTTCAGCATTTAACTTCCCAGTTGCAGTTTGGAGTTGGAATACGGCTTTGGCATGGGTTTGTGGAGATTCTTGTGTATGGAAACCATCAGAAAAAACACCTCTAACATCTATCGCTTGTCAAAATATTGCACAAGAAGTATTTGCTAAAAACAATGTTCCAGAAGGAGTTTCTACTATGGTAATTGGTGGTCCAGATGTTGGAAAAGCAATGGCAAACGACAAGAAAATTGCATTGGTTTCTGCAACAGGATCTACAAGAATGGGGCGTTCTGTTAACGAAGCTGTAGCAAAACGTTTAGGAAAAGTATTGTTAGAATTAGGTGGAAATAATGCAATGATCATTACTCCAGATGCTGACTTGAAAATTGTTGTTCCAGGTGCTGTATTTGGTGCTGTGGGAACTGCTGGACAACGTTGTACATCTACACGTCGTTTGATTATTCACGATAGCATTTACGACAAAGTAATGAAAATTATCGTTGATGCTTACGGTCAAATTAAGATTGGTAATCCTTTGGATGAAAACAATCACGTTGGACCACTTATCGATAAAGATTCTGTAAACAATTACTTAAACGCAATTGAATCTGCAAAGAAAGAAGGAGCAAAAGTATTGGTTGAAGGTGGAGTTCTTGAAGGAGAAGGATATGAGTCTGGATGCTACGTTAAACCAGCTATTCTAGAAGTTGAGAACCACTACGAAACGGTTCAACACGAAACATTCGCACCTATTCTATATGTAATGAAATATTCAGGAGAGGTTACTGAAGCAATTAAACTTCAAAACGGAGTAGTGCAAGGTTTATCATCTGCAATTATGACAACAAACTTGCGTGAAGCAGAACAATTCTTATCAGCTCAAGGATCTGATTGTGGTATTGCCAACGTAAATATCGGTACTTCAGGTGCTGAGATTGGTGGAGCTTTCGGAGGTGAAAAAGAAACAGGAGGTGGACGTGAGTCTGGTTCTGATGCTTGGAAAGTTTACATGAGAAGACAAACAAATACAATTAACTATACTACTGAGTTGCCATTGGCACAAGGTATTAAGTTTGATTTGTAATCTTTGCAAGAAAACTACAAATATATTTTTGAAAGTCCCGGCGCTAACGTCGGGACTTTTTTGTTATTCCTCAATTATGAATGCATGAGTACAGGCGTTTTGTAAAACGTCCCTACGATACATTTAAAAATAATTTCACAGAAAATTCCCTTTCATGATTTACATCATATTTTAAACGAAAATAGCCACTTATATTTGTACCGTATTTAATTGCAATTGAGCTGCTAGTTAAAGTGGCTGATTGGAAACAAACGATTTTTACAAATTGAAAAGATTTTGAGAATTAGTTTGCTTTTATTTCTTTAGGAGATGCGAGCATCAGCCGACAAGAAAAAAAGGAAAATAAGCTCAAAAGAATTGAATTGAATTTCGTTTGGTTCTAACCAGACACGAAATACAAAAGAAAATTGAAACGATTCTCAAATCAACATTTTCTCATCTCTCTAAGTGTACTTGAGAATTGTTTCTTTTCTTTAATCTGTCTCCAATCATTCCACTACAGTCTGTTCATTTGCCAAAAAAATAATTATTGATTGCATGGACTATTTGCGATTGTAAGAAATAAAATTAGCCTAAATATCTCTTACTGTTGTCAATTTTCATCAATTTAACCCAATGGCTAATTATTAAATGCTTGCAGTTAAACATCAGGTTGGTTTTAACCAAATACATTTTTAAAGCTTTTTTCAAAACACAGGAAAAGACGCTAACATTTATTGTTTATCCGGATAATTTATAACTCTTTAATAGTATATGGAGCCAATTATTTTAATCAAATTAAATGCTTTATTAACAGAGATAAAAAAATCTACTGATTTGTCGCTTTTCAACTCAGTATTGCTGATGAAAGTCATTTTTCTTCCATAGCACATCATTTATTTTTGCATTTCAAATAGACTAAGTTATGATTGCAGAAATTTTACAAGGTGAAGCAGTAGATTACAAAGGTTTCCAAATTTGGAATATTGCCTCTTTCAAAGAGTTCTTGGAGGGAAATGCTGAGATTAAAGAAATTGCAAATGCTGCTTTAAAGTTAACAAACGAAAGAAAAGAACAGCTCATCAATAAGCCTGTGAAAGATTCAATTGAATTAATGCAAGAAGTTTTAGATCAAATAGAAGATCAACATTTTTTGGTATTTGAGAAAAACGATGAGGTTTACGAAGGACTAAAAATGATGCAACGTTCTAAAATACTTGATATTAACGTTAATGAAATGGATGATCAACATGCCTATGTAATGATTATGGACAAAGACAGTTTGAAAGCATTTTGATTTTGTCGTTGATGTACAGGCGCAGATGTTTTTTATAACGCCCTACCATACATTTAGAGTTAAAATACTTATCGTCTTCTTTACCCCTAAACTATTTAAACCCCGAATTTCAATTTTGCTTTGCGAATTGTTAGTTTAATTTTATTGAAGACCTAAATTTTTATCCCTTCAATATGAAATTCCAAATAGTTATTAGGGTGGAAATTCTTCTTTTTTAGGACGCGCTTTATCCTTTTTTGAAGGTGGAGCAGGCTAGAAGGCGCTGATAATGGCGGAAGTTCTATAGCTTTTCGGTAACGATTTTTCATCGGGAACATTATCTACTTTTAGGAGTAGAGACAAGAAACGAAGCGAAGCAAGGGCATGAATTCAAATAGAAATAGACTAGAATGCAAAATGCCAAAAAGAAAAACACTAATGAATAATGCTAATTTTACTCATATAGTAGATTGGGTAAAGGGTCCGATAGGTATAAAAATAAAATACTTATCAAATACCTCACTGTTCAGACTAGAATTATATTCTAATTCTTCATCACCCAAACAATAATATATAACACCTTTCATCCGAAGAAACGACTGAGGAATCTCTTTTTGATTATCGTTAAATATTAATTTGGCTTCAAAGTCATAAGTTATAGCTAGTTATTTCTAATATATAGAACTGGTAAGATAGCGGGTAACCACATTAGAAATTAGTGGATAGAATTTCCGATCGTTTAAAAAAAGAAATTTCAATAAATTTCTCTTTCATGATTTACATCATATTTCATTTTAAAAGCGTGACTTATATTTGTACCGTATTTAATTGCAATTGAGCTGCTAGTTAAAGTGGCTGATTGGAAACAAAGGATTTTTATAAATTGAAAAGATTTTGAGTATTAGTTTGCTTTTATTTCTTTAGGAGATGCGCGCATCAGCCGAAAAGAAAAAAATAAGCTCAAAAGAAGTGGATTTAATTTCGTTTGATTCTAACCAGACACAAAATACAAAAGAAAATTGAAACGATTCTCAAATCAACATTTTCTCATCTCTCTAAGTGTACTTGAGAATTGTTTCTTTTTCTTATCATAAAACAAAGAATTAAAGACAAATTTATCTTTAATTCGCTAAAGATGATTTAGGTCATTTTTTATCATTCGCTCTATTTCTACATTTGAACTGATCTTTCGAAAACTATACTCTTTCGGCAATTTGTTGTTTGAGTTGTTCTCGGCAATTATTGAAAATACCACATTGAAATGTCAAATAAAGAAGAATTAAAATCAGCAATTTTAAAGCTAAAAAAAGAGAAGAATGCAGTAATTCTTGCACATTATTATCAAGAAAAAGATATCCAAGATGTTGCAGATTATATTGGAGATAGTTTGGGCTTAGCCGTGGAAGCGTCCAAGACCGACGCTGAGATTATTGTATTTGCTGGGGTTCATTTCATGGCTGAAACAGCAAAGTTATTAAATCCAACACGGAAAGTGGTGCTACCAGACCTTAAGGCAGGGTGCTCTTTAGCGGATTCATGTCCACCAGAACAGTTTAAGGCTTTTACAGAGGCACATCCAGATCATAAGGTGGTTACTTACGTGAATTGTACAGCAGAGGTGAAAGCGTTGAGCGATATCGTTTGTACTTCTTCCAATGCCGTAGATATCATTAATTCTTTCCCAATTGATCAGAAAATAATATTTGCCCCAGATCAAAATTTAGGGAAGTATTTACAAAAGGAAACAGGCCGTGATCTTCTATTGTGGGAAGGTGCTTGTATAGTGCATGAGGCTTTTTCATTTGATAAATTGCTGAAATTAAAAATTGAACTTCCTGATGCAAAGCTTGTTGCGCATCCAGAGTCTGAGCCTCACATCTTGGAAGTAGCCGATTATGTTGGTTCTACCAGTAAAATGATCAACTACATTAAAAATTCTGATGCAGAAACCTTTATAGTGGGAACAGAAGCAGGAATTCTGCACGAACTAAGTAAGCAAGCTCCAGGGAAGAATTTGGTGCCATTACCTATTCATGAAGACAATACTTGTGCCTGCAGTGAATGTGCATTCATGAAGGTAAATACCTTAGAAAAGGTATATAATTGTTTGTTGAATGAAACTCCAGAAATTAATATTGACCCTGCAATTTTTGATAAAGCAAAGGCTCCTATTGTAAAGATGATTGAATTCTCTAAACTGGTTCCGCATGAAAACTAATTTTGATGTTTTAATTATTGGCGCAGGTATCGCTGGATTATCTCAGGCCATTGCCTTGACAGAAAAAGTGGTCTCACTTTCCATAGCTATAGTGAGTAAGTCAGCACTAAAAGAAACAAATACACGGTATGCACAAGGTGGAATTGCGGCTGTGATGTCCACACAAAGCGACAGTTATTTAGCGCATATAGAAGATACCCTAAATGCTTCTCAGCATAAGGCAGATAAAGAAGTTGTTTCTTTCGTGGTAGAAAATGCACATAAAGGAATTCATCAATTAGAAAATTGGGGTGTCCGTTTTGATCAAGTTCAAAATGATTATCATCTTGGGCTAGAAGGTGGACATTCACAAGCTAGAATTTTGCATGTTAAAGACCAAACAGGGGCCGCAGTGCATGATGAGCTTATAAAACAGTTAGAACATCACAATACAATTTCGGTATTAGAATATTGCGAAGTAGTTGAATTGCTTTTAAATGCAAATGGTGAAGCTGCTGGAGCCTGGATTTATAATTATGCGGAAAAGGCAACAACTAAAATTAACTCAAAAACCATTGTGCTGGCCACAGGGGGAATGGGTCAATTATTTCAATATACTACTAATTCTCCTATAGCCACTGGCGATGGAATTGTATTGGCAAGTACACTTGGTGCGAAAATCGCTAATTTACATTCTATTCAGTTTCACCCCACTGCGTTTAGAGAACTCGGAAAAAGTAAATTGTTTCTTATTTCAGAAGCGGTTAGAGGAGCAGGGGCACATATTATAAATGAAAAAGGCGAACGTTTTTTGTTTAAATATGATTTAAGGGGAGAACTTGCCACACGCGATGTTATTTCTTCTGCCATTTATCAGGAAATTAAGACTTCTGGAAATGATGGGGTTTATCTTGATTGCAGACACATTTCGAAGGAATTGTTAGCGCATGAATTTCCCTACATTATAGAGAATTGTAAAGAAGGAGGTTATGATTTAACCATTCAGCCTATTCCCATAACACCTGCTGCGCATTACAGTTGTGGGGGGATTCAAGTAAATATGCAGGGGGAAAGTAGCATCCCAAATCTTTACGCAATTGGGGAATGTGCCAACACGGGGCTACATGGAAACAATAGATTAGCTTCCAATTCTTTATTAGAAGCAATAGTTTTTACCCGAAATGTAGCAAATCACATTCAAAATAATGTAGCAAACCTTGTTTATCATCCCACAGAAACAGCTAAGCAAACTGAACTGTCAAATGAGGAGCCTGATTTCTTTAAAGCAGAAACCGATGTCTTGAAAGCATTGCTTACCGCTTACTTTATTTCGAAAAGTGAAAATGATAAAGCGGACTTAATAGAAATGGTAACTTACTTTAAAGAACAACTTAGTAATATTTACTCAAATGAATTGTCTGAGCTTCATTTTAGATGGAAGCTTGAGCTTGTAGAAATGTTACTGCAAAATGATTCTTTAAACGTAGAGGTAAGCCCAGTAGATGAGCACAAATTGCAGTGGTAAGCGCACAAAAGCAATCCAGCTGTTTTTACTTTTCTTTTCGTGCATGCGTTTGGCCATGTAGATGTTGGCAGGAAAAACAGCAATCAGCAGAAGGATAAGTCCAATTGCTGCGTAAGACTGTATTGCCTCAAAGAGCAGTCCCATTCCGAAAAGCAATTCTAAAAAACCAGAAATATAAACCATCATTTTGGGATAAGGAATTGACGGCGGCATGATTTTCATGTAAGGTTTAGGCTTAATGAAATGCAATATTCCTGCTAGACTATAAATTATTGCCATGATGTAAAGTCCTATTTCGTGCATTGTATATGTTTTGATGTGTTAAAGTAAGAATAATGTTTCTACCGTTCCAAAATATTCGCTTTTTCAATAAATCTTTTGCTTTTATCGCTGTCGCTTTTTGTCAGTAAGCTAATTCCGACATACAAGATTAAAGAAATTGAAATTCCGATAATTGCTTGTTCGACCGATGCTATTTCCCATAAAGTAGGGAGCGAAACGCCTAAAGCCACTAGTAAATTATAAGTCGAAAAAAGAATACCAAACAGCATAGAAATAAAAGCGGCCTTGCTTGTTCCTCTCGCCCATAAAAATCCGAAAACCAATGGGATGAAAGCACCAGTGGTTAGAAAGTCAGAGCCTATCCAAGAAATTTTCAATACCGAATCAATCCGTAAAGCAAAGAGTAATGCTAATAAGGCGATAATTAAGGTGGAGACCCTCGCTATGACAACGCTTTTCCTTGGACTCACCTTAGGATTTATGTATTTCTGATAGAGGTCTACCGTAAAGGACAAGGCTCCCGTGTTGATTAATGAATCCATTGTAGACATTATAGCTGCGCTTAATCCTACGAATAAAATTGCACTTAAAACAGGATTAGAAAGTTGGCTAATCATGTTGGGTACAACTCCTCCTTCGGGCACATTTTCATAAAAAACGGAGGAAAACATTCCGGTATAGGTTACCATGAGGTAGAGCGGAATAAATGCTAGAAAGCTAATGAGCATCATTTTTTTAGCGTCTGTAGCTTTCTTAGCAGCGGAAATTCTTTGCCAAACATTGGCTTGAATCATCCATGAAGTTCCAAAAGTGATTACATAAGCCAAATTATCACTCACATTATGGAAAAATGACGTGTATCCTTCTTTTCCTTTTACTTCAGCAAGTTTTATCACTGTTTCCATTCCACCTGCCTTTGTATAGGCCAAATAGAACAAGAATATTCCGGTGAAGAGAAAGAAAAGAAATTGAAGTAAATCTGTAATAACAACACCTTTAAAACCGCCAAACATAGAGTAGGTTAAGACAATTGCAGTTCCCAAAACAGCACCGTTTTCATAACTCATTTCGAAGAAAGCATTAAAGAAACGACCCATCACAATTACTTGTACGGTTGAGGCAAGAACCATGAAAACTACAATGAATACAGTCAATAAAAATGCGACTTTGCTGTTATAGCGTTGGCCCATTAATTGAGCTTGTGAAATTGTGCCTATATTTCTAATTCCTTTGGCAAAGATTAGCATTAAAACTGTTGCTACCAAGACAGGAACACCATAAATCCAAAAAGAACTTAAACCATTTTGATGGGCATGATCGACAACATCAATTGCAGAACCGCCACCCCACCAGGAAGCAATAAAAGTAATGGCCAATAGCCATGCAGGCAGTTTTCTGGTGGCTAAAAAGTAATCTTCACTATTTTCACTTTTCCTGTTTGCTATTCCAACAATTATCATTGTTAAAGTATAAATTACAAGAAACAATATGGTGATTTGGGTTCTGGACATTGAGTAATTTCTTTTGAACAGTATTGTAAACCATTAAAGGAAATAAGGATTTGTTATTTTATTTCGAAATTCAACTTTTTTAATTCTTCACTTTTCATTCAACACGGTACACTGTACGCTTTCCATTTCCCATTCTTCATTTTCATTTTTCATTCCTCTTCCGTATTCAATCTCATTTTTAACAAATCAGGATGAAAGCCAATCTTTTTATACGCCTGCAACGCACTTTGATTTTCGGCATAGAGTTCTATTACAATTTCTGATAAATCATGCTTCTTTGACCAATCAATAAGATGCTGAACAATCATACCATTTATTCCTTTTCCTCTAAACTCAGGAACAACATACATGAAGCCTAAATAGGCATGGAAACGCTCTTTTTTGGTTGGTTCCGCCTCTTCCATAGAGGCATATCCAGAAGCAACGAGTTGATTATTGTATTCCGCAACTACAAAGCACGAATTTTCATTTTTTATAAGGTCTTCGATAGCGTAATAATGTATTGGACCATCTTTGAGTTGTGGAGCAAAAGGTCGCTCATATTGAATCACCGCTTGTTCAAATTCCTCTAAAGCATCAAGATCTTCTATCGTTGCTAGTCTAAGTTTTATATCCTGCATATTTCGTATAGGTTTTTCAATTATTAAAACTAATAAAATATTTTTGCTTGCATAATTGAATCCTAAATTTCTTTTTCCCAAACCAAGCGTTTCTTCCGTTGTCTCGACAATCATAAAAATGCTTTATGAATTTCTGTTTTCCCCCCTCTGTTATGGGCTGTTGGTCATTTCTTTTTTCTCTGAGAAAGGCCACCTATTTGGAGGTGCAAATAGTTTTTATCTAGAAACTGACAAAAGTCACCCAATAAAAAAAGATAAAAAGGTCTTTTATTTGTGATCTCTCCGTAGATTTGTTCTAAATAGTAAAACAATAAGTTATGGAAACATTAGATGTAACGAAGATTGAACCAAAGTTTAAGCATCCTGCAATATTT
Organism: Brumimicrobium oceani; assembly: GCF_003143775.1. Lineage (GTDB taxonomy): Bacteria > Bacteroidota > Bacteroidia > Flavobacteriales_D > Crocinitomicaceae > Brumimicrobium > Brumimicrobium oceani. The sequence goes on from NZ_QFRJ01000012.1 coordinate 56,803, forward strand.
GAAAAGTTTGCAGAATTAGAGAATAAAGAACACTTTATTATTCACAATGATCACGATCCAAAGCCACTATATTACCAAATGTTGGCTGAATTAGGAGAGGTCTTTACTTGGGAGTATATTCTGGAAGGCCCTGAGTTTTGGGAGGTAAAAATCACCAAAGTAACGAAAGAAGAAAAGATCGCTACAATGGGAGAGATGGTTGCTGAAGATTTCCGTAAAGCTGAGGTCTTTAGAAAATTTGGTCTTGATTTTTGCTGCGGAGGTAAAATTACTGTTCAGAGGGCATGCGAGAAAAAAGGAATTGACCACAGGGAAGTTCAAAGGGAACTAGATGCAATAAGTAATGCAAATGGCTCAAGAAATGAAAATTTCAATGAGTGGGAATTAGATTTTTTAAGTGATTTTATCGTAAATAATCACCACAAATATGTGACAGATTCCTTGCCTATGTTGTTGGAATACAGTGCGAAAGTTGCACGTGTTCATGGAGAAGCACATCCTGAAACAATAGATATTGCTCATTTCTTTAAAAATGTAGCGGAAGAGTTGATGAATCACATGCCAAAAGAAGAGAATATCTTATTCCCTTATATTAAAGAAATGGTTGCCGCTAAAAAGGCAGGAAATAAGGTTGAAAAACCAGGATTTGGTACAATCGTTAATCCAATCAATATGATGGAGGCGGAGCACTTAGTTGCAGGTGATGATATGGAGAAAATTCATGAATTAAGTGACAACTATCAACCACCAGCAAGCGCTTGTAATACTTACAGGGTATTGTATGCAAAACTACAAGAGTTCGAAAAAGACCTACACCAACACATTCATTTAGAGAATAACATTCTTTTCAAAAAAGCAATAGAACTAGAAAAAGAAGTGATGGCGTAAACTCAAATTAAAAAGCAGCTCATGAAAATCAACGGAAATACTAAAATATCTCAGGTGATTAAGGAGAATAAAGAGGCAATTGATGTGATTGCCTCTTTAAACCCCAATTTTTCTAGACTAAAAAACCCAATTTTTTATTGGTTTTTTTCAAGTCACATCACCATTGATAAATTTGCAGAAAAACTGAAGTGTGAGACTCACCTGTTGTTATGGAAATTAAGGGAAATTGGGTTTGAAACAGAAGATCTGGTACAGCCTATTCCCAATGCAAAAGAGCTTTACTTCTTAAATGCAAAAGCAGATTTTATCAAGGAAAAGCGAGTAAAGTCAATAGATCTAAATTCAATTTTAGCAGGAAGTGAGGAGGATTTAATCGCTCTTTTAGAAAGGGAAGTGACGAAGCTTGAAATAAACGAAGTACTGAGTACGCGCTTAGACTCCAACCCTATTTTTCTAACCAAGCTATTTGAGAGAATGGGATTCGCTACCTTAACATTTTCGGGCGATGGTGTGTATGATGTGTATTTTAAGCGAAATCATTCCAGATTTAAAAAGAAGAATAAACTATTCAAAGCAATAGGTTTTAGCGAATAAATGTTGAACAAAAGTCATCGTCATGAAAATTAATGGAAACACAAAGGTATCTAAAGTGATCAAGGAAAATGTTGAAGCCATAGAAGCTATTGCTTCTTTGAATCCACATTTTACTAAACTTAGAAATCCAATATTAAGAAGGCTTCTTGCCCCTAGGGTAAATTTATCCGAAGCGGCAAAAATAGGAAAATGTGATGTTAATGAAATGCTGAATGCATTGGTGGCAATTGGATTTGAATTGGAAGACGAAAATTCGTTAGTGGATTTTGAAACAGAGCTTCCTGAAAATAAAAAAAAGGATAAGTTTCTAGAAGGTAAAAAAATAATAAGCTTGGATGTTCGTCCGTTTTTGGCAAAGGGAGAGGATCCCTTTAATGTTTTACAAAAAGCCTTAAAAAAACTGGAGACTCATGAGGCTTTAGAGGTATTAATCGATTTTGAACCCATTCCATTGATTAGAATTCAAGAAAAGCGTGGTTTCCTTAATCTTACAGTAGTTGAAGATGGCCTCTGTCATAGCTTTTTTAAATTGGGTGAAGGTAAAATTTCACAAGCTGAATTGATAGGAGAAGCGGTGAAAACCGTGAACGAATCTCAATTTAATCAATTGGTAAAGACCTACCCAGGAGTAATTAAAACCATTGACGTGAGATCTCTTGAGATGCCAGAGCCTTTAGTGAAAATTCTTGAAGCAATTGAAGATCTTGATGAAAAAACAGCATTGAAAGTTTTTCATAAACGAGTTCCACAGCACTTGTTACCAGAATTGGAAACTAAAAAGCTCAACACTTTTATTTGTGCTATTTCAGAGGGAAATGTAATGTTATTTATATCCAAAAGAAATGTTTAATCAGGGTTCAAATAACGCCCCTTCGCCAGAGTCTGTCGTTCCATTTTTTGTATTCTCTGCCATAAGTTGGCTTGTGGGATTAGTGTTTATAGCTTTCCACCCCAATGCAGTTTTAAATTCTGCATACTTCAATGAAACAATGCTCACGATTACTCATATTTTGGTACTAGGTTTTGTAACTTCAGTTATTTTTGGAGCCCTTTTTCAACTTCTGCCTGTTATTTTTATTCAGAGAATATATTCTGAAAGATTAACCAAATCAATATTTTATCTGCTCATTTTCGGAACAGCAGGCTTAAGTTCATCCTTTTATTTTGGGAGTAATGGAGTTGGCTTAACATTGTTCGGAAGTTTGTTGAACTTAGCGGTAATTCTTTTTGTTATTAATGTTTGGAAAACGATTGGGAATTCTCAACAAAATAAAGTACCAAGGCTTTTCATTAAAACCAGTGCTGTTTGGCTAATGCTAACGGCTATTGCGGGACTATTTTTAGCCATTAATTTTTTAATTCCTTTCTTGCCGTTTTCGCATTTAGAACTGCTTAAAGTTCATGCGCACTTTGGAATTATAGGGTGGTTCATATTTCTAATTATTGGAGTTACAAGTGTTTTAATTCCAATGTTTCTTCTGGTACATAATTTAGATCAACGACCATTAAAGTTTGCTTATTTTTTTCTATTATTCAGTTTATTATTAGGTGTCGTAAGCAAACTTTCAGGATTGGAAATATTACTGTACACCAGTTATGGATTGGGAATTATAGGTTTTATTTATTATCTCAATTTCATGCATGTAGTCTACAAAACTAGGCTGAGGAGAAAATTAGATTTTGGACTAAAAAAAACCATGATTGCCTTTCCTACTTTGCTTATCGTGTTGTTGGCCTCGTTACTTTACCTTCTTGGGGTAAAAACCGATTTTCATCTTTCAGCATTTTATATTATTGTTTTGCTTATCGGCTTTGTGGCAACTTTAATCTTGGGACAATTCTATAAAACCTTACCTTTTATTGTTTGGTTGAAAATTTATAAACCTTTCGTTGGAAAAGAAAAAACTCTCTTGCCCAAGGATCTTTACAATTATACTATTTTGAAGTATCAATATTACTCGCATGTGAGTGGCTTTATCTTGTTTTTCGGAAGCTTACTTCTCCAATTAATTAGTTTGTTTTATATTGGATTAGGTTTGCTTTTGGTGGGTGCCATTCTGTTTCTAATTAATGTAATGCAAATTGTATTGCACAAAAAACAAACGCTATGAATAAATTTAATAAAGAGGAAGTTACAGAAATGGCTATCTATGAAAGCCTGAAGGAAGTTATTGATCCGGAGCTGTATGTCAATATTGTGGATTTGGGATTAGTCTATGCTGTGATTCTCAATAAAGAAACCTTTAATGTTAAAATTGAAATGACGCTAACCTCACAAGGTTGCCCGATGGGAGACGCAATAATTCAAGATGTTGAAGAAACATTAAAGAGAATATATCCAGGAATTGATGTGTTGGTTGTTTTGGTTTGGGAACCCTCATGGAGTATGGATATGGTAACAGATGAAGGACATGCTAAATTGAATGGATTTTAGTTCTTTTAAATTCAAATGGTTTATGACTACAAAAGAACTAACTTTTTTTAATCAACTCATTACGCTTATAAATCTGAGGGGATGAAGAAAATTTAATATAATAAATTTAGGTTACCAAGTTAGGTCGTTTATAGAAGGGGATTTTTCTATGCTGTAATCCTAGCTAAGCCCACAGAGTGGGTGATATGTTAATAAAAAACGGCTTGCGTTTTTTATTAAGCCACAGGAGCGGTGACACAAACCAGAATTAATACTTTCATTAACCTATACTAGTTCTTTTTTTAGAAAAGAAAGGGCGCTAATAACTTGACTTGTACCCATGTGTCGCCACTCAGAGGCAATTATAAATTTCAAAACAAATTAATGATAAGTCGAATCCAAATAATTCATTTATTTTTAAAACTTCTCAATTGGCTGAAAAAAAGCTTGACGGTGACGATAAGATTTCCTTCAAATAAACTTTAGCTAACGACTGATCTTGGTAACCCAATAATAAATATTAAATGTCCTGAAATTTTAATGGAATTAGTTGATCGGTAGAAGTATTTCAAGATGTTCGTGCCAGATCAAGTATACCGATAAAATATTTATTTGGAGAGGCATTGAACTTATCCTGTAAGAGAAGTTTATTCTTTCGATGCCTTTCTATCCCGCCGCTGTTTCTCTTCATCCTTTATTTGAAATATACCTTATTGTGGGTGTTGTTTAGAATGATTCTAAATAGTAGTTTTACCTAAAACTAAAGTAATGGAAGTTAAAGATATAAGTACAGCGCCTGGACATTGGATCCTTGCTAAAATGGGAAAAAAAGTACTTCGTCCTGGAGGAAAAGAGCTTACAGAAAAGCTAGTTGAAAATCTGAAAATTAATAAAGAAGATGATGTAATTGAATTTGCTCCAGGCTTAGGATTTACAGCTAATCTTTCACTTAAAAGGCAGCCTCATTCTTATATTGGTGTTGATGCAGATCCAGAAGCAATCTCCTATCTACAGAATAAAATTAAGGGAAAAAACTTGAGCTTTGTCAACGGAAATGCCCAAGAAGTAAATCTAAAACAATGCTGTGCTACAAAGTTGTATGGTGAAGCAATGTTAACAATGCATGCAGATCATAGAAAAGCAAATATTATCAAAGAAGCTCATCGTTTGTTGAAACCAGGAGGCTTGTATGCGATTCATGAAATAGGGTTAACACCAAATACTATTTCTGAGGAATTGAAAGCAGAAATTCAAAAAGATTTAGCCACAACCATTCGAGTGAATGCTAGACCGTTAACAATTGATGAATGGACAAGATTACTGGTTGATGCAGGATTTGAAGTCGTGTACCAAGGTACAAACGGAATGCACTTACTTGAAAGTAAAAGAATTGTAAGTGATGAAGGCTTTTTTAATAGCCTTAAAATTGGATGGAATATTATGAGTAATGGACCCGCCCGAAAACGAATTTTAGCAATGCAAAAGGTCTTTCGTAAGCATGAAAGTCACATGAATGCAGTTGTAATGGTAGCAAGAAAACTATAATCAAAAACACATCTAACGGCAATTTTCACCTTGTTTTCGATCATTCAATTTCTCCCTCGAAAATATGTGGGTGAAATTGCTGTATTTTCTCCTGCGCCCTAGTTACAATTTGGCGGTCACTCTCTTTTATTTATGTAGCAATTGTTACTGTTTCTACATTATTGCAATGGGTCAGGATAATAAATGACTTGAATCATGTTTTTTCCTTTGTTGAAGCCCTTTCTTTGTTCTTTATCAATAAAATAGGAAATGATTAAAAACAATTATCAAAAACAAGTGTACTTCTGGTTACTCTCAGGATGTATTTTAATTGTTTTGATGGTTGTCGTAGGTGGAATAACGCGACTTACAGAGTCGGGGCTTTCCATGACAAATTGGAAACCTGTTACAGGATTTTTACCACCTTTAACAGAAGAGGCTTGGCAGGAAGAATTTGATGGCTACAAAGCTTCTCCAGAATTTAAACATTTTAATCACCATTTCACTTTATCAGAATATAAAGACATCTATTTTTGGGAATATGTTCACCGACTTTTTGGGCGCGTAATTGGAATTGTTTTTATTGTTCCTTTTCTTTTTTTTTGGTTAAAAAAATCTTTTAATCAACGAATTAAGAAACGTTTAGGAATCATTTTCCTACTCGGATTAAGTCAAGGTGTGATGGGGTGGCTAATGGTGAAAAGCGGCTTGGTGGATAATCCTCATGTAAGTCATTACCGCTTGTTTCTTCATTTGTTTTTCGCTATTTCTCTTGTGCTTTTTATTTTCTATACTGCCTTATTGGTGAGGTATCCAAACCATAATTGGAAACCAGAAATGGCATTAAAAAAATGGACATTATTAATCTTTATTGTCACTCTAATTCAAGTAGCGTACGGAGCTCTTGTTGCAGGATTAAAAGCAGGTTTTTTATACAACACATATCCTAAAATGGGAGCAGATTGGCTACCCCAAAGTTTATGGAATAACTACCCAGAACTAGGAATAATGGTGGTTTTTGAAGATCCTGGAACTGTTCAGTTTATTCACAGAACATTTGCATTGATAGTTGTGATAGTTGCATTTATTTTTTGGAGAAAATTCAAATTCTATGCAATGCCAAAATGGATTGCTTTAGGAATTTTATTACAAGCAATTTTAGGCGTATTTACATTACTTTATATTGTGCCTATTTCACTTGGAGTTTTGCACCAATTAATTGCAATCTTAATTTTATTAATGATGACTCTTCAACTATTTACAGCCAACTACACTATGGAATTTAAAAAGTTAAATAATTAAACAAGAAAATAATAAAAGTACAATACAATGAAATATATAATTATTGGCGCTGTGGCAGGTGGAGCAAGCACGGCCGCTAGAATTAGAAGATTGGATGAAACTGCGGAAATCATCATGATTGAAAAAGGAAATTATGTTTCCTATGCAAACTGTGGTTTACCCTATTATATTGGAGATGTGATTAAAGATCGTGATAAATTATTTATTCAAGATGCCGCATCTTTCAAAAGAAGATTCAATATAGATGTTAGGGTTAAAACAGAAGCCATCGAAATTGATCCAAAGAATAATGAATTAACGCTGTTGGATTTAGATTCGCAAAAAACTTACAAAGAATCGTACGATAAATTAGTGCTTTCAACAGGTGCGGTTCCTATTAAACCGCCGATTCCTGGGATAAATTCTTCAAATGTTTTTACAATAAGAGATGTTCATGACACTGATTTGGTGAAGGCAGTAATAAAAAATGAGGACGTAAAGCACGCTACAGTAATTGGTGGAGGTTTTATCGGAATTGAAATGATGGAAAACATGTCTCATTTAGGCATAAATGTTCGTTTAATCGAAAGAGCGCCTCAACTTTTGACTTTTCTTGATGAAGATATGGCCTTAATGGCGAAAACGGAAATTGAATCTCATGGTGTAGTCGTGGATGTTAACAATGGACTTACTGAAATAAAAGACAATGCTGATAGTTCAAAAACAATCGTTCTTGAAAATGGTGAGGAATTTCAAACAGATCTTGTAATTTTATCTATTGGTGTTTTACCCAATAGTTTCCTAGCAAAAGCTGCTGGTCTTGATGTTGGTGCTAGAGGAGGGGTGTTGGTAAACGAATTTATGCAAACTTCAAATTCAGATATTTATGCTGTGGGAGACGTAATCGAATTCCATCACCCAATATGTGAAGCTTCTTACCCAATATATTTGGCGGGTCCAGCAAATAAACAAGGCCGAATTTGCGCAAACAACATGGTAAATGGCAATACAAAGGCTTTCAAAGGTTCTGTATCCACGACAATTGTAAAAGTTTTTGGAAAAACTATTGGTGCTACTGGTTCAAATAGCAGAATGTTGACCAATCACAAGATCAAACATATAACGTCTGTAACTCATGGTTCTTCTAATGCAGGGTATTATCCAGGGGCTTCTCAAATGGTAATTAAAATTGCGTTTAATCCAGAAACAGGTGTACTTTTAGGTGCACAGGTAATTGGTCAAGAAGGGGTAGACAAACGTGTCGATATATTTTCCACATACGTCCAGAACAAACAAACTATTGATGATTTAATGGAATTCGAACAGGCTTATGCTCCACCATTTTCTTCTGCAAAAGATCCAGTCAATATGGCCGGATTTGTAGCAAATAACATAATGGACAATGTAATGCATATCTATAGTCCAGCAGATGCGGTAGAAATTGGAAGCTCCGAACTCTTAATTGATGTAAGAACTCCATTGGAGTTTGAGGCGGGTTCTATTCCAAACGCTATTAATATTGAATTGGATGAGCTCAGAAATCATCTGCCTGAGCTTTCAAAAGACAGAACAATTTATGTTTATTGTGAGGTCGGACTTAGAGGGTATCTGGCGTCTAGAATATTGAGTCAGCACGGTTATGATGTTCAAAACCTGACTGGTGGCTATAAATTTTGGAAAAATACTTATGGCCTAGGAATACAAGAATTAGTGAAAGCATAATCCTATATCTAACAAAATCCGCAGTGGGGAGAAATCCTTTCTGCGGATTTTAATTTAAAAACTGACTTAACTCATTACTCATTTTGAGTTCATTATCTTTCATTTGCCTAACTTCGTTCATAATTTGATTAAAGATAATCACTATGAAAAGTGTAGTATTTCCGAGTTGTGAGAATTGTGAGATTAAGGAGGGTTTTTTCTGTGCTTTTTCGAAAGACGTTAAGAAAGATATTGGTTTAGACAAAAAGCACCTAAGTATCAAAAAAGGGGATCATATATTTTCTCAAGGAACACATCCCGTTGGCTTGTATTGTCTCTACAAAGGAAAGGTTAAACTTACAAAAATAGGGAAAGACGGAAAGGAGCAGATTTTACGTTTCTATAAACCAGGTGATATCATCGGCTATCGCTCGCTATTAAATCAAGAAGCTTATCAGGTTAATGCAGTTGCTATTGAAGAAGTTCATATTTGTCTAATTTTGAAACAATCTTTCTTAGATATGGTGGATAACAATCGCTCATTCTCTAAAAACATCATCAATTTGTTAGGCGATGATTTAAAAACAGCAGAGCAAAACATTGTTGGTCTGTCACAAAAAAGTGTTCAAGAAAGAATAGCCGAAGCCTTGGTTTTACTTATTAATACCTACGGTTTCAAATCGGATGGGGTAACAATTGATGTAAAACTTTCACGATTAGAAATCGCAAATCTAGCCGCTACAACTCAAGAATCCACCATCCGTACTTTAGCTAAAATGGAAAGAGAAGGGTATATTGTGCTCAGCAAAAAAGAAATTAAAGTTCATGATTTTAAGAAATTAATGTCAGGAACAACTTTGTTTGATTAAACCCCTCTACTCATAAACCAAGCGCCAGCGATTCCAAAACAATTCTGTGAAAACCTACAAAATCTGCGGCAAAAACATAGCGCCATCACTCAAAACAATTCTGCGAAAATTTGCGAATTCTGCGGGAGAAATAGAGCACCAGCAATTCCAAAACAATTCTGCGAAAATTTGCAAAATCCGCGGGAGAAAATACCCCCCACTTTTCTGCTCCTTACTTCAACTGAAAATTCTTAAACGGCTTCAAAGTCAGCATCACATAAGCCCATCCGCTTGTATCATTATTATCTACATTTTTCAATTCACGCATAGTTCCAGTTCCAAACATGTGCGAATATCCAGCTTGTATTGTTACTTCATCCGCAAATTGATATTTCACAGTAAAATCAATCTCGTAACCCAAATATGGATCCATTGCTATAAAGTTTGGTGTGAAATTACCTGGTCTTGCCACATCAGCTGCAGCATAAAACATGTGATTAGCTAAGCCAAAAGTATATTTTCCTTTCGAATATTTAGCTTTTAAATACCCATCCATCAACCCCACATTATTACCATGGTTTCCAACATAGAAGTAATCCATGAATCCATTAAACAAATGATTGGTTCCGTATAAAGGTGTAAAAGATTCATTTCTATCATTTATTGTGGCTTCATCAGATGTTCCAGATAGTATTTCACCTCCTAAAGTAATTCCCCAATTTTTATTTGGTTTGTAAGTCCCTGCTAAACTCGCATTGTAGGCACTTAAAGTCTGCTTATTTGGTGCAACTCCCATTTGATAATATCCATAAGCTATAACATCAAACTTTTTTCTTTTATATTCTAAGTGTGTTCCAATTGTTTGAGAAAAATTAGTTCTTGATTTATATACACTGTCCTCCAAATAGATTTGATCAACACCATTGTTTAGGACCAGGACACTTGCACTAAAATTATCCCATTTTTTATTCGCCCATAAATATTGGAAAGTCTTGTAATTGTTAAGTGTATAAAATATTTCAGTATTCGAAGCTTTTTCTTGATTATAAGTCGCTCCAACATCAACACTCCAAGAACTATCTCTGAATTTTAAAATTACACCATCATGTCTGCGCCCTTGCATAGCCCAGTCTAAACCACCAAATATTCTTTGATTATCATAAGAGATAGGTTGTCTACCTACTTTTAATGTCCATTTATTATTTAAAAATAGAGAAACATTGGCCTGGTAAATGGATAAAAGTCCATTGTTGTCAATTGCTAAATGAGAAGTGTTCCCCCAAGTTCTTACATCTTGCATGCTTAAGTTAAAAGCAAATTTTTCGTGAGTATACTTAGCACCCAATCTAGCTCTTTGAGCAATAAAAAAACCAGGGTCTTGATCGCTCATTAGTGGTTGTTGATAGCCATTTGCAAATTCAGCTCTTGCCTTATATTGACCCGTAAGTTCTAGTTGCGAGTTACTATATATAGAAGTTAATAATGCTAATCCGATTAATAAGGAGTTTCTTAGATGTTTCATAATTTCTAAATTTTCTGTAAAAGTGAGATTTCGAAGATAAAACAGAAATGACAATAATCAATTTTTATCATGTTAAATGGCATGAATCTTTAAAGAGGATCTATTTGGAGGTGTTAGCGTCTTGTATATTTGAAAAAAGTAAAAACTCACCTTTAATTTCTAAAATATAGATGGGTTTTTAAATTTCGATTAGCTCATAAAGAATGCTAACTATACCAGTCAAATGTCAATTAAGTAGGTGTACTTGGGAGTTAAAATAGCTGTAAGATTTTTTAATGTTAAAGGCAGCATAAGAGTTCTTATATAATCTAGCAGTTTTATGTGAAAATCTGTTTTAGTTTTTCAAACATCCATTCTTTCCTGATTTTAATCAGTATCCGTTCCTTTTTCTTTCTGTTATTGTTCTCTCATCATTTATATTCTCAACTTTGAACTTTTAAAAGCTGTAAGTCATGAATAGAAATATACTACGTGTAACTAAAAGATTTACATTTGAAATGGCGCATGCCCTAATGAACTACGATGGAAATTGCCAATATATACATGGACATTCCTATAAGTTATATGTGACCTTATTGGGATTGGTTAAAGATAGCCCAAACATGGCGAAAGACGGAATGGTTTGTGATTTCTCTAGTCTAAAAAAGATTGTAAATGATAAAATTATTGACCGTTTTGACCATACTTTGGTGCTGAATGCGAATGATGAAAGTAAAACTAAATTTAATCAACCAAATCAACGTATTTTGTTATTTCCTGTTCAACCAACTTGCGAGAATCTATTGCTTCATTTCAAAAACGAGTTATTGAGTGATTTACCAGACGATTTGACTTTGGCGAATATCAAGTTGTACGAAACAGAGGGTTCTTTCGCTGAATGGGATATACATGACCAGAATTTTTAATTGTAAATTGTTAATAACATATTTCCTTTTTTTTGTCACCCCTTGTTATTTGGGGTGACTTGAAGAGAAAAAGATATTCACATCTGCAATAAATTATTTTTGCTTTCTGAAATTATTTTCTCAAAAGAGAGTTTTGTGATTTATTGCTTTAGTTCACTTAATTTATCTCTTTTTAACAAACTTTTGTAAATTGATAATGAATAACCTAACTCATTTTATCCTCGCTTTTCTGTAACAAATGTATCTGTCACTAGGAAGACCTAAGTATTTAGAATGATTCTAAATTAATTTTAAAAGGGTTTTTATTGTCATGAAACTGTCATTGACTATGGATATTCTGCTAATTTTGCTTCCAATAAGTATTGCGAATTATCACATATATTTGTGAAATTATAAATCAAAATATCTAAGAATCAGATGTTTAATAAGGGAAATAAAGGATTGTTTGCGTTTGTATTAACGCTATTCATGTTGACCAATTTTGTGACGAGCGCACAAGAAGGAGAGTCAATATTTAATTCAAAATGTGCTACTTGTCACGTTCCGCACAAGGACATGACCGGGCCTAAATTGTTCGAAGTTCGACAAAAATGGGAAGAAGGTGGTGCCATGGAAGGTTCACTTTATCAATGGGTGAGAAATTGGCAAGTTGCAGCAGCGACAGATCCATATGCGAAAGAAGTAGCGGATTGGGCTCCATCAGCAATGACCACTTTTGCTGATTTAAGCGATGAGCAAATCGATGCAGTTTTTGACTATGTTGATGCGCAGCCTTTGCCAGGTGCAGCTAGTGATGCTGGTGCGGCAGTGGGAGCGGTTGCTACGAACGTAGCTACAGAAGAAAATGACTTTAGCTGGATTTGGTACGTTTTAGGTGTTGTCTTCTTGGTTATTATATTTTCTGTTGGTGGAGTTCGACGTCAATTGCAAGAATTGGACGAAGACGCTGATAAACATGTGAAAGTAGGGTCGAAAGTTTGGATCTTCAAAAACAGAAAATATGTTGGGATGGGTGTTCTTGTCGTTGTATTGGCAGGAGTAACTTGGTTCTTCGTTGCCTTGAATGATATTGGTATTGTAACAGGTTACCAGCCAAGTCAGCCAATCGCATTTCCACACGATAAGCATGCTGGTATTAATGGAATTGATTGTAAGTACTGTCATAATTCAGCAGATAAATCAAAATCAGCGGGTATACCAACTACAAACGTTTGTATGAACTGTCACAAGCAGATCCAAGGTGAAGGTGATCAAGTTGAGAAAATCAAGAACATTTATAAATCTGCTGGTTTCTCTCCAGAAGGAGGTGGTAGCTACAGCGGTGAAACTGAGAATATTGTTTGGAATAAAGTACATAATTTGCCAGATCACGTTTACTTTAATCACTCACAACACGTTGAGGTTGGTGGTATAGATTGTAAGCAGTGTCATGGTGATATGACAAAACAAAGTGCTTTGCCACGTGTGGTTCCAGTTGAAGAATTAAATGAGATTGAAGGTAATGTTCAGTTAACTAGACCAACTCTATCAATGGGATGGTGTATTGAATGTCACAATGTTAAAGAAGTATCTACAGGAACACTTGAAGGTAAAGGTGGGTACTACGATGAAATTCATAAACGTCTTTTAGAAAATGACGAGTCATTGTACGAGGAGTACCTTGAAGATGGCAAAGTAACAGTAAACGAACTTGGCGGATGGGAATGTGCTAAGTGTCACTACTAATTAAAAAGTTGATAGCTAAATAAGATATGGCAATGAGCAAAAAATATTGGAAAGGTCTTGAAGAGTTAAATCAAACTCCCGAATTTATCGAGAATAGAGACCAAGAGTTTAGTCAAGATATAAGTGTTGATGAGTTTTTAGCGGATGAAAAGTTAAGTGAATCATCAACTCCAAGGAGGGATTTCTTGAAATTCTTAGGATTTAGTGTTGCTGCTGCTACAATTGCGGCATGTGAGGCTCCTGTAACAAAAGCTATTCCTTACGTTAACAAACCAGTTGATGTTACTCCTGGAGTAGCAACATGGTACGCATCAACGTATTATGACGGTAATTCTTACGCTAACATTCTTGTGAAGACAAGAGAAGGGCGTCCTATCTATATTAAAGGGAACAAAGATTTTGGATTTACAAACGGAAACGTTAATCCGCAAATTATTGCTTCTGTTCTCTCCTTGTATAATGAAGCAAGGCTACAATATGCATTTAAAGATGGCCAAGGAATTTCTACAGCTGATGCTGATAGCGAAATTGTTGCCGAACTAAATAAAATTAAGAGCAAAGGGGGTAAAGTTGTTCTTGTCTCCAACACACTTGCTTCTCCTTCTTCATATAAAGCAGTTGAAGAGCTAGAAAGATCTATCACAGGTCGTGTATCACCAAAAACTACTCCAGTTGTAGCGAAAGACGAAAATGGCGTAATAGGTAAGGTTGTAGATAAGGTAAAAGATGTATTTAACGGAGAGGATGCAGCGGTTGCCGCAATGTCAACTAGCTCTGCAACCGGTGCTCAGTTTGAGCATATTCAATACGACGCTGTATCTTATGCGGGTATCAGAAAAGCAAACGAACTTTCTTTTGGTAAATCTGTGATTCCAGATTATGACTTTGCAAAAGCAAAAACTATTGTAAGTTTTGGTGCTGACTTCTTAAGCACTTGGCTAATGGCTACTCAATATACAGGGCAGTATGCGCAAAGACGCGATCCTGATGGAGATTGGATGAGTAAGCACTACCAAATTGAGTCAAACATGTCAATCACTGGATCTAATGCTGATGTTAGAATGATGATCAAGCCTTCTGAAGAAGCTGGATTGTTAGCTGCTTTAGTTAAAGATTTGGGTGGTTCAATTAGCGGTGTATCTGCTTCCATTCCTGAGAGAATAGGTGCTGACAACGTGAAGAAAATGGCCAAAGATTTGAAGAAGGGTAACGGATTGATCGTTTCAGGATCAAACAACGTTGCTGTTCAAGTTTTAGTGAATAAAGCAAATCATTTAATTGGAGCCTACAACTCCACAATTAATTTGAATAATCCTGTTCACATGTTTGCATCTGAGGATGACAAGATGATGAAATTTGTAAATGACGTAGTATCGGGTAAAGGACCAGATGCTGTGTTTTTCTATGGTGTAAATCCAGTGTACACTGCGCCAAATGGTGTGGCTTTAGCTGAAGCACTTGGGAATACTTCATTGACGGTATCTCTATCGGGTGTCATGGATGAGACAGCTGCTAATTGTAAGTTTGTGGTTCCAGATCATCATGCTTTAGAATCATGGAACGATTTCTCTCCAAAGGAGAATGAGTATGCGTTGGCGCAACCAACTATTCGACCACTTTATGATACGGTCGCAGCACAAGAATCTTTCTTAGTGTGGTCAGGAAAAGCACAGCGTGAAGGAAAAGACAGTAAAGTTTATTTCAATTATATAAAAGAGAATTGGACAAATAATGGATTTGCGGGATCATCAAATTTTGATGTGTTCTGGAATAAAACCATTCATAACTCTGTTTTCACAAAAACAATGTCTACACCATCAACTTTAAGTTTCAATGATGGTGCACTTTCTCAGGTAGCTAAACAGTTGCCAGAAGCCGGTGAGTTAGAGGTTGTTTTATATCAAAAAGCGGCAATTGGTCGAGGAGATCAAGCAGCAAATCCATGGTTGCAAGAAACACCAGATCCTATTACTAAGGTGACTTGGGATAATTACATCACCATGAATCCAACGATCATGAAAGATCAAGGGTACAATGAACACATTGATCAAGAGCACGGATGTACTCTAGCTTCAATTACTGTTGGAGGTGTTACTTACGAATTGCCAGTTTATCCTTCACCAGGTCAAGCACCTGGGACTGTAGGTATCGCATTGGGATACGGAAGAGGAGAAGGGAACGCTAATATTGGTAAGGCGGCTTTCCAAACGAAAGAATACGGTGGACATGTTACTGACGAAAACGGAAATCCAAAACCAATAGGGAAAAATGCATTTAGAATGATCCAAACTGCTGGAGGTACTATGGAGTATACCGCTGCAGGATCTATCGAAAATAAAAATACGAATTACCCAATAGCTACAACTCAAATTCACAGAACTGTGATGGCGAGAAATTCTATCGTAAGAGAAACAACACTGGATACTTATACATCACTATCAAAAGATGCGTATAATCCAGATTGGATGCTTCAAAAAATCGATGAGAATGGTAAGCACGTTCAAGCACCACTAGCCGAATTTGATTTGTGGGACGCTCATCCTGTTGAGAATGTTGGTCACCGTTGGGGGATGACTATTGATTTAAGTGCATGTATTGGTTGTGGTTCTTGTTTGGTTGCGTGTCAGGCTGAAAACAATGTACCAGTGGTCGGTAAAGACGAGGTTCGAAGAGGTCGTGAAATGCACTGGTTGCGCATTGACCGTTACTATGCCTCAAATGATGAAGCTACTGTTGGACAGCGTAAAGACAAAGACAATTTCTCTTATAAAGAACTTGAAATTGCGGCTGAGAATCCAAAGGTTGTTCACCAACCAATGATGTGTCACCACTGTAACCATGCACCATGTGAAACAGTTTGTCCAGTATCTGCTACAACGCACTCAAATGAAGGGTTGAACCAGATGACATATAACCGTTGTATTGGTACACGTTATTGTGCAAACAACTGTCCTTATAAAGTAAGACGCTTTAACTGGTTCAATTATCCATCTTACAAGAAGTTTGGTGAAGTGAATCCAGCACAAGATGACTTAGGACGTATGGTATTAAATCCAGATGTTACAGTGAGAACACGTGGTGTAATGGAAAAATGTTCATTCTGTGTACAACGTATTCAAGAAGGTAAGTTAACAGCTAAGAAAGAATCTCGTCCAGTGGCTGATGGAGATGTTACAACAGCTTGTGGTGATGCTTGTCCAACAAATGCGATTATCGTAGGTGACTGGAATGATGTTAATTCTAAAATTAGAAAATCAGCAGATCACAAACGTTCTTATCAAGCACTTGAAGAAATTGGTTTAAAGCCAAACATGTGGTATAAAGTTAAAGTACGTAACGAAGAAAATGATATTCTTGCAGGTATTCAAATGGCTAAAGAGCACGAAGGTGATCATGGACATGCAGAATCTGAAGAAGCAAGTCATTAATTGAATTATAAGTATTAAAACAATAAATATATTGTAATGCATAAGGAAGCAACAATTAGAGAGCCCTTAGTTCTGGGGCACAAGACCTTTCATCAGGTAACTGAGGATGTTTGTAAACCAATTGAAGGTAAAGCACCAAAGACTTGGTACGTCCTTTTCGCTATCGCAGCCATCATTGGTGTGTATGGAGTAGGATGTATTCTGTATCTTTTGGGTACTGGTATTGGTACTTGGGGACTGAATAAGACCATTAACTGGGCTTGGGATATTACTAACTTCGTTTGGTGGGTAGGTATTGGTCACGCAGGAACATTGATTTCCGCTGTACTTTTATTGTTCCGTCAGAAGTGGAGAATGGCCATCAACCGTTCTGCTGAGGCGATGACTATTTTTGCGGTATTTATGGCTGGTTTGTTCCCTTTGATCCACATGGGTCGTATTTGGGTTGCTTACTGGGTAATGCCTTTACCTAATCAATTTGGATCACTTTGGCCAAACTTTAACTCACCGCTTCTATGGGACGTTTTTGCGATTTCCACATATTTATCGGTGTCTTTAGTGTTCTGGTATATTGGATTGATTCCTGATTTCGCAACAATTAGAGATAGAGCTAAAAAACCGGTTGCTAAGAAAATTTATGGAATGCTATCCTTCGGATGGTCAGGTCGTGCAAAGCAATGGAGCCGATTTGAAATGGTTTCTTTAATCCTTGCAGGTTTGGCAACTCCATTGGTATTCTCGGTACACTCTATTGTATCGTTTGACTTTGCCACTTCTGTAATTCCTGGTTGGCATACCACAATTTTCCCACCATATTTCGTAGCTGGAGCGGTATTCTCTGGTTTTGCTATGGTGCAAACATTGATGTTGGTCATGAGAAAGGCTTATAACCTTGAGGCTTACATCCACACGAAGCACATTGAATACATGAACATTGTTATTATGTCTACTGGATCAATTGTAGGTATAGCTTATATTACTGAATTGTTCGTTTCTTGGTATTCTGGTGTGGAGTACGAGGCCTATGCATTTATCAATAGAGCAACTGGACCTTACTGGTGGGCTTATTGGGCGATGATGACATGTAACGTGGTTTCACCACAGTTGATGTGGTTCAAAAAACTGCGTACAAGTTTAACTTTTACTTTCCTTATTGCTATAGTTGTGAATATCGGAATGTGGTTCGAACGTTTCGTTATTATTGGAACTACACTTCACAGGGATTATCTTCCATCTTCTTGGAGCATGTTCTATCCAACGCACGTGGATATTGGAATATTTGTGGGAACTATTGGTTTATTCTTTGTGTTTTTCCTTTTATTTACGAGATACTTCCCAGTTTTAGCTTTAAATGAGGTGAAAACAATTTTGAAGTCCTCAGGTCAATCGTTTAAAGATGGAGACGCCAAAACACCGGCATTCTCAATTGAGGAACAACACTTAGCGGATGTCAAAATGAAACCAGCAAGTAAAACTAATACAGCTGGCAATTCTGTAGAGGAAACTCCGGCGCTTGATCCTAGTTTAATTGCTATGGTTGGAACCTTAGGAGTAACTAATGCTGAGCATAAGGATAATTTGAAAGAACTAACTGGTTTGGGGGATGCAACAGAAAAGAAATTGAACGAAATAGGAATTTACACCTTCGCTCAACTTGCAAAAATAGATCCAACCGCAGATCTGGGCTTGTTAACTGCCTATCTAGGTGCAGCAGGTAATCAAGCAAACTTGTTGGTATGGAAAACAGAAGCAGAAGAAAAATTAAAAAACGATAATAAATAAGACATGGGATCGAACGTAGTTTTTTATGCAATGTATAACGATGATGATGTGCTGAAAGATGGTGCAAAAAAGTTAGTTGCAAAAGGAGTTAAGGTAGCAGATGTATTCTCACCATTTCCAATTCACGGATTAGATCCAATTATTGGATTAAAGGAGACGAGACTGGGTATTATGGCTTTTATATATGGTTTAACCGGATTAGTGCTTGCCTTAATTGGAATGAGATATATGATGGTTACGGACTGGCCGATGAATATTGGAGGTAAACCAAACTTTTCTTTTCTAGAGAATATGTTGGCATTTGTTCCAATTACTTTTGAGTTAACTGTTCTTTTTGCTGCGCACGCCATGGCAATTACGTATTTCTTGGTAAATAAGACAATACCAGGTATGCCAGCAGAGAATCCAGATCCACGTACAACAGATGATCGTTTCGTTATGGAATTGAGGTTAAGCGACAACAGTAAATTTTCTGAAAAGGAATTAGAAGAGATGTTGATGGAGACAGGTATTGTAGAATTAGATCAAAAACACATTAAATAAGTCATGAAGAAGAAATTTAAGGCAATATCAGCAAAAGCTTTGGTGCTAACAATTGGTATCGGAGCACTTTCATCTTGTGTTTCAGATCCAGATTCACCAGGGTTGGAATGGATGCCAGATATGTATCGTTCTCCGGCAGTTGAAACTTATGTAGACTACGGCTGGGTTAAAGAGGAAATTAATACTGAAGCGATGATGTCGCAGTCTGCAAAGCACCCACCAATGTACACCATTCCTTATAAAGGGGATATAGAGGATTTGGAATTACACTTGCCATACCACCGTCAGGTTACTAGTTTTGCACCTGTAACACATGGTTTGAAGGCGGAGTATGGTTGGAATATAAGTGAAGATCCAATCGGAGACTATTTTAAGGCTGCCGAAGATAAAAATCCAATTGTGCTTACTGAAGATAATGAGAAGGAAATCTTCGCTAAGGGTAAGAAGCTTTTCAACGTGAACTGTGCTCACTGTCATGGTGAGAAAGGTGACGGAAAAGGACCAATGGTGGAAAGTGGAGCCTATTTAGGTGTACCAAATTTCGCAAATCTTATGGAGCTAGCGGATGGACAAGTGTTCTATTCAATTTATTACGGAAAAGGTATGATGGGAGCACATGCACCATTGTTGAGTAATAAAGAAATATGGACTGTTGTTCACCACATCAATAAACTTCGTTACGATGACTATAGTGCTGCAACAGCAAACACTGGTGTAGTAGCTGAATCTACGGATGATGAAAATGGCGAACAATAATAGAGTTTTATAATTAAGAAAATTATTACATAAAATGGATTATCAAGTTTCAAACAAGGCTAAATTATGGACGACAGCCGCTATGGTGATTGGAGTTCTATTTACAGGTATCGGAATAATCGCAGCTTCAGGTGATGGTCATCTTGGACAAAAATTCTTAGGAAACCTATTATCAAACAGCTTTTTCTTTTTCTCAATTGCTATTAGTGCGCTGTTCTTTTTGGCTCTGCAATATGCAACGGAGTCAGGTTGGTACGTATATATCAAAAGGGTGTTAGAAGCAATTACGGGCTTTTTACCAATGGGTAGTGGACTATTGGTTATTACTTTTCTTTCATTAACATTTACGAATGGTTCTCATATTTATATGTGGATGGACCCTGAGGTTATGAATGAAGGAGGTTCACATTATGACGCTCTTTCTGCCGGCAAAGGAGCTTATCTGAATACACCGTTCTTTTGGATTAGAACTGTTGCCTATTTAGCAATTTACTACATTATGTGGAAAGGATTTATGAAACGTTCATTAGAAATGGACAATAATCCAGATCTAGCAGAGCAGTTACACTTTAAGAATTACAGAAGAGGAGCTCTTTTCCTTGTGTTTTTCGCGATTTTTAGCTCAACAAGTTCTTGGGACTGGATTATGTCTATTGATATTCACTGGTTCTCTACATTATTTGGATGGTATGTTTTTGCTGGTTCTTGGACAAGCGCCATGGTGGTTACAATTATCCTCTTGTTGTATTTAAAGAAACTTGGATATTTGCCTAAGGTGAACGAAAGCCATATCCATGATATCGGAAAGTGGGTTTTTGCTACTTCTTTCCTATGGGCTTATCTTTGGTTCTCTCAGTACATGCTAATCTGGTATGCAAATATCCCAGAGGAGACAACTTACTATTTAATGCGTATTGAGCACTACAAAATTCTTTATTTTGGAATGTTTATTATTAATTTTGCTTTCCCGATGTTACTTTTAATGTCAAGAGATGCTAAAAGACACGCTGGTATTCTTACTTTTGTAGGATTAGTTATATTGGCGGGACACTGGTTAGATGTTTGGATTATGGTTATGGGAGGTTCAATGGGACCAACTGCAAGTATTGGATTTATGGAAATCGGTATGGCAGTATTGTTCTGTGGGCTTTTCGTGAGAGTAATTTTGCTTAAGTTATCACAGTCTCCATTGGTGAGCAAGAACCATCCGTTTTTGGATGAATCTTTACATCACGAGATATAATTTTTAAATTTAGAATAAGTTAATTTTAGAGAGATGGGTAGTAAGTTGATTATAATATTGGTGATCATTTTTGGTGTTCTTGCAATTGCACAATTAGTGCGAGTAGGTGAGTTAAGTGCCAAACAGGCCAAACGAAGAGAGGAAGAAATTCCCGAGAATGAAAATAAATTCAACGCGAACATGATGCTTGTTTTCATGGTTGCTCTTTACGCTGGTTTTATTTATATGATGCTGGAATATGGTTACGTTGATTTGGGACCAGCAGCTTCAGCACATGGACAAGAAATAGATTGGCTGTTTGACCTTAATTGGATCATTATTATTGCAGTATTTTTCTTAACAAACACGTTGTTATTTGTTTTCGCTTGGAAGTATGCAAGGAAACCTGGTGTTAAAGCATTCTACTATGCCCACAATAATAAACTAGAAATGGTTTGGACAGTGATTCCAGCGGCTGTGCTTTCAGTGATCATTATTTTAGGATTGAGAACTTGGAATGATACCACAGAAAAAGCGGGTGCGGAATTCGAGAATATTGAAATATTTGCATATCAGTTTGCTTGGACTGCGCGTTACTCAGGTATGAATAATGAACTTGGTAAGTTCGATTATAAGCTTACAACTGCTGAGAATCCTTATGCTATTATGACTAAGGACAACATAGAGCGTTCTCTATCTTTAATGAAAGTAGGAGAGCCTGGTCAAAATGGTATTGAGAGGTTAGAAAACCAGTTGAATGATCGTACAATCATGCTTTCTGCGAAAGAACGTAAAAACTTGGAGACGGAGCTAGGTAGAAAAGAGAGAATGTCTAGACTTTTGGAAGCGATGTCTATTACTTATTCTGATTCTTTGGATGAATTGGCAAATGACGATGTGATTTTAGAGGATAGTTTAGTATTGTTGAAAGGACAAAAATATAACCTTTCCTTCCGTTCTAAAGATGTTATTCACAGTGCGTTTTTCCCTCATTTCAGAATGCAAATGAACACCGTTCCTGGGATGACAACTTACTTTAAATTCCAGCCAATTTTTTCTTCTGATGAGATGAAGAGAAAACTAAACAACCCAGAATTTGAGTACGCAATGTTGTGTAACAAAATCTGTGGTGGTTCTCATTATAGAATGAAAATGTCTGTAAAAGTACTGGAACCAAAAGAGTTTTTAGAATGGCAGAAAACAAAAGCAACTTACGATGGAACACCTTGGATTGAAGGTAATGAAGCTAAATTGCTTGAGTACTACGAGTCAATCGCAAGTAGAGTTATAGAGAATTAATCATTTATCAATAAATAAATATTTTACAACATGGCAGCTGCAGCTCAAGAAGCAATTCACGAACACGATCACCACGAAGAGAGCTTTGTATCAAAGTACATCTTCAGCTACGACCATAAAATGATTGGTAAGCAATTTTTGCTTGCTGCTATATTTATGGGTCTTGTAGGGATGATGTTGTCTGTATTTTTTAGAATACAATTAGCATGGCCTGGAGAATCTTCAGACTTTTTAAATATGTTTTTGGGTGACCGTTGGGCGCCAGAGGGAATTCTTAACCAAGACATGTACCTTGGTTTGGTAACAATACACGGTACTATTATGGTATTCTTCGTTTTGACAGGAGGATTGAGTGGTACTTTCTCTAACGTATTGATCCCTTTACAAATTGGTGCAAGAGATATGGCATCTGGATTTATTAACATGATGTCTGCATGGTTGTTCAATTTGTCTTCCATTATCATGTTGGCTTCTCTTTTTGTTGAGTCAGGTCCTGCAATGTCTGGATGGACTGTTTATCCTCCATTGTCCGCGCTACCTCAAGCGGTTTCTGGATCTGGATTAGGAATGACACTTTGGCTAATATCCCTAACTATTTTTATCGCCTCATCTTTGATTGGATCTTTGAACTACATTTCAACGATTGTAAACCTTCGAACGAAAGGAATGAAAATGACTAGATTGCCACTAACAATTTGGGCATTCTTGGTTACTGCAATTGTGGGTGTATTGGCATTCCCAGTTTTATTATCTGCGGCGTTGTTATTGTTCATGGATAGGGTGATGGGTACTTCTTTCTATCTAAGTGATATTATCGTTGGAGGTGAGATGTTAGATAATGTTGGTGGTTCACCAATTCTTTATCAACACCTCTTCTGGTTTTTAGGGCACCCAGAGGTTTATATTGTACTTCTACCAGCTTTGGGTATTTCCTCTGAGGTGATTTCAACTAATTCACGTAAACCTATCTTCGGTTATCGTGCGATGATTGGATCGTTATTAGCTATAGGGTTCTTGTCCTTTATTGTTTGGGCACACCACATGTTTGTGTCGGGTATGGATCCGTTTTTAGGTAGTGTTTTCGTATTTACGACATTATTAATTGCAATTCCTTCTGCTGTAAAGGTATTTAACTATTTAACTACTCTTTGGAGAGGATCAATTGTATTTACTCCAGCAATGCTTTTCGCAGTAGGATTAGTTTCTACATTTATTTCAGGTGGTGTTACAGGTATTATTCTTGCCGATTCTGCATTGGATATTCAAGTTCATGATACTTATTTCGTAGTCGCTCACTTCCACGTCGTAATGGGACTTTCAGCTATCTTTGGTATGTTTGCTGGTGTTTATCACTGGTTCCCAAAAATGTATGGTAGGATGATGAATAACCGATTAGGTTATGCTCACTTCTGGACTACAATTGTAAGTGGTTATGGAGTTTTCTTGCCAATGCACTTTGTAGGAATTGGTGGAGCGCCAAGAAGATACTATGACAACTCCATTTTTGATACGTTTAATCCTACAGCGGGTGAAATGATGTTAAACTTGAACGTAATTATTACCGTTTTCGCAATTATTGGTGCGTTCGGACAACTGTTCTTTTTCTTTAACTTCTTTTACAGTATTTTCAGAGGTCCAAAAGCTCCTTTAAATCCTTGGAAGTCAAATACATTGGAATGGACGACTCCAACAGCTCTTCCTGGTCACGGGAACTGGCCTGGAGAATTACCAACTGTTCACCGTTGGCCTTATGATTATTCTAAGCCAGGAGCGGAAGAGGACTTTATTCCTCAAACAGTTCCATTAAAGCCGGGTGAAGAAGAGCATTAGTCTTATTATATAATATTTATAAAGCCCAGTACATTTTGTGTGCTGGGCTTTTCTTATATTTGATAACCAATTATAAAGAAAGTGGAAGAAGAGGAGGATTTTGATTACAAAATGGAGAATAACAACCCAGACTCTGATTTCGATCGTGTTTTACGTCCGAAGTCGTTAGAGGATTTTACTGGCCAAAAAAAGATTGTTGAGAATCTTCAAATCTTTGTACAAGCAACGAAACAGAGAAATGAACCTTTAGATCATGTTTTACTACATGGCCCACCAGGTTTGGGTAAAACGACTTTGGCCAATATCATTGCTAATGAGTTGGAAGTTGGTTTTAAGGTAACTTCTGGACCCGTCTTGGATAAACCAGGAGATCTTGCTGGCTTACTTACGAACTTGGGTGAAGGAGATGTTCTGTTTATTGATGAAATTCATCGGCTGTCTCCTGTTATAGAGGAGTACCTTTATTCGGCTATGGAGGATTTTGTGATAGACATTATGATTGATTCAGGGCCTAACGCAAGAACTGTGCAAATCGCATTAAATCCATTTACCTTAATAGGCGCAACTACTCGTTCAGGGCTATTAACGGCACCTTTAAGAGCTAGATTTGGTATCAATGCTCGTTTGCAGTATTATAATGCTAAAACTCTAACCTCCATTATTAATCGTTCTTCAGATTTACTAGATATTCCTATTCAGCATGATGCAGCGTATGAGATTGCGAGTAGAAGTAGGGGGACACCTAGAATAGCTAACGCATTGCTTAGAAGAGTGAGAGATTTTGCTCAAATAAAAGGGAATGGTACAATCAATATTGAAATTACCAATATTGCCTTAACTGCACTCAATGTAGATCAAAATGGTTTGGACGAAATGGATAACCGACTTCTTACCGCTTTGATTGAAAAGTTTAGTGGTGGTCCTGTTGGAATAACTACTTTGGCTACTGCTGTGGGTGAAAATGCAGGAACTATTGAGGAGGTTTACGAACCTTTTTTAATTCAAGAAGGTTTTTTAGTAAGAACGCAGCGTGGTAGGAAAGTGACAACTAAGGCTTATGAGCATTTAGGAAAGAAACCTGCTAGTTCTCAAGGAGATTTATTCTAAAAAAGAATCATAAAAAATTGGAGTAATTGATATATATTGCTGATACAAATCAATCTAAACTTGGGTAATCTTAACTGGCTCAGTTCTTATTTTAGGCTGTTATTATTGCGGTAACGCATTTTCGGTCTAACTCGAGATATGAGTTGACCTAAACTATGTTCTATGGACTTAATATTCTAATTAAAAAAGGAGCATTAATGCTCCTTTTTTTTATTTCTTATAAAAAACCTTTTTTAGAATTGAAGGGTAGAGTTGGCCAAACTCAATCATACACCATTCTTTTAAAGAATGCAGATCTTCGGATTTATTGATCCATTTAACAGATTTTTCTAACTCCTTTTGAAAGAGTTGTCTGTCAAAGCTAACTTTCGTTAGAATATTCTTACTTAACTCAAGCATTGTTGTATTCTTTTACATTTCTTCTAATATACTGCAAAGGTTGAGTAAAAAGCAACTTTTATCTGTTAAATAATTTTCTTCTAAATTGTTGGTAATTTTCTTTGTTACGATGCAATAAATTACCTTGTGTTGGTAGTCAGGCGCTAGGTACATTTTTAACTGCTTTGGCGTCAGCGGTTAAGTTATCTGTATTAACGAGATTGATTTCATGAATTGTTTTCAATAAACATTAGCTTTTGGGCACTATTATTCAATAAATACCATAAAAAGGGGATGTTAATTTGTGTTTAAATCCTCTACTTTTGTCTCCGAAAATAACGATTATTTATAATTAGTCTAAATAACAATAACATGAAAAATTTAAATATTATATCAAAGAGCATTTTAGTTTCGTTCCTAATTTTTTGTTTTAATAATATGACTTGGGGTCAAACAGGTGTTGTTTATGGAAAAGTTACTTCAAGTAAACCACTGCCTATAGCTGGGGTTAATATTCTTATAAGTGAATTGGCTGTTAATACTTATTCTGATGAAAATGGGAATTACATATTAACTGGAATTCCATACGGTTCATATTCTGTTCAATTTAATAGCGAGAAATTCATCCCTGAAGAAAATGATTTAATCGTAAATTCTGAAACTACTGTATTCAATAAAACGCTTTCATTTCCAGTAAAAGTACTTGATCAAATGGAGGTCTTTGGAATAAAAGAAAAGCAACCCGATAAACTGGATGCTATTACCCGCTTGCCATTATTGCCAACAGAGCAAATTCAGAGTATTTCTATTATATCTGAAAAGCTAATTGAACAACAAGGGAATTTAAGTATTTCCGAGGCTACAAGAAACGTTGCCGGTATTTATACTTATGCAACATATGGTGGTGTTAGAGAAAGTATGTCTTCCCGTGGTTTTCGTGGAATTCCGGTCTTGAAAAATGGAGTTAGAATTCATACTGATTTTAGAGGGTCAGGTTTTTCAACGGATTTTTCTGGTGTTGAATCAATTCAAGTTTTGAAAGGAGCAAATTCTATTACAATGGGTGCGGCTACAGATTTAGGGAGTCCAGGTGGTATTATAAACATTGTGACTAAATCTCCTAAATTCCAGAACAGAGGAAATGTATCGATGAGAGTGGGCTCTTTTAATCAATTTAGACCTACATTCGATGTCGAAAATGTTATAGGAAAGGAGGGTAGAGTTTCATTCAGAATAAATGGAGCCTATGAAAACATCCGAACATTCCAGAACATTGAAGGAATTGGACAAGAAAAGTTCTATATTAATCCTTCTTTGGCTTTTAGACCTGACAATAAAACAGAAATCATCTTAGAATTGGATTACCTGGACGATGTAAGGGCTTTTGATCCCGGAACTGTAAACATGGATCAGGACAATTTAACCAATGCTATATATGAATTGCCAATGGATCGCTTTTTAGGGTTTAGAGGGAACAATGCAATTCAGAAAACTACAACTTATACTGCACGTTTCAGAAGAGACCTTTCTCCAAAATTATACTTGAGGGGTGCAGCTTACTTCGCAGATTATAATTCAGATGCCGTTGTTTCTTCTCTTAATGCTTTGGATAGAAATGATAGTTTAGACATCAATGTTTTTGAAAATTCGATGTACAAAAGATCAATTGGGAAAAATAATGCTAGACATGACAAAAGTATGGTTATCCAAATGGATTTAATAGGACATAAAATTAAAACAGGCATTTTTAAGCACACTTTTCAGGCAGGTATTGACTACAGATCGACGGATTTAACAACAAGTAGTTTTAATTCATTAGTCGTTGATACAATAAATGTTACCAATGAAGTGAACAATGATTTAGGAGCGGATATAGAAGATTTTACATTAACTGACACCCAAGAATCAACCACAAGTGGTATTGGTGTTTCAGCGCAAGAAGTTTTGCAAATTGGAGAACGGGTTAGACTCTTTGGTGGTGTACGTTTTGGAACTTCAAATAGCTATAGTCCTTTAGCGAATGCAAACACTACAGAAACTTTTATTAATCCTGTGACCGGTGCGATGATCAAGGTTTGGAAGGAATTGAGTTTGTTTGGTTCTTATACCAACAGCACAAATCCACGAACAGCGGCCTATCTTGATATAGATGGCAATCCTTTAGGAAATGAAACTATTTCTCAATTTGAAGCGGGAATAAAATCATCATGGTTTAAAGACCGTTTGAGGTTTAACGCAACTTATTACTTCATTACTAATAAAGGTATGAATATTCAAGCGGCCAAAGAAAACCCTGTAACAGGACTAATTGAGCTTCAAAATTATTATTTTCAAGGAGGAAATGATGAAAGAAAAGGTGTAGAAATAGAGCTTGTTGGTCGATTATTGGAGAACTTAGAATTAATAATTGGATACTCTTATATTGATGCGCAATACAAAGAGCACACGACCTTTGTGCCAGGCTCTTCGCCAAATGGAACACCAGATCACACGCTAAATGTATACTTAAATTATTCTTTCGAAAACCAGGCTTTAAAGGGACTGTCTTTAGGTGCTGGATTCTATTATTTAGGCGAAAGACCTTACAATGATTGGACACAGAGTAATGTAGACTTCCACGGAATTTCTCCAAATGTAGAGCCATGGAATAATAAAGCATACTCATTATTGAATGCTCAAGTAAATTATGACTTTAAAAATGTAAAAGATAAGACTTTGCAAAATTTCAATGTGAGGATTTTGGCTAATAATATTATGAATACTGTTGGATATGATGCTTATCGAACAAGGTTTATCAATCGTGTTACTCCAAGAAACTTCGCAATAGTTATTGGATATAAATTTTAAGCTATTCTGTCAATTTTTGAGGTAGTTTGTTTTTGAATTCATTATAATAAGAAATAGGGTGGACGCAGGTCTGCCCTTATTTTTGTAATGGGATAAAAAAATCAAAACACAAGTCAATTTTTTATCGTTTAAAAATAGTACATTTGGTTTGTAAAAAAACGAATAAGCATTATGGGTAGAGCATTTGAGGTAAGAAGAGCTTCTAAGGAAAAGAGAAGTGGTGCAATGTCTAAGTTGTTTCCAAAATTATTAAAGGTAATAACGATGGCGGCAAAGGAAGGCGGAGAAGATCCAGCTATGAACTCTACGCTGCGCTCGGCAATTCAAAATGCGAAAGCAAAAAATGTTCCTAAAGACAACATCGAGAAAGCTATTAAAAGAGCAACTTCAAAAGATGTCGAAAATTATGAATTAGTAAACTATGAGGGGAAAGCTCCTCATGGAGTTTTAATTTATGTTGAATGCGCTACGGATAATACCACCAGAACTGTTGCGAATGTGAAGTCTTATTTCAACAAAGCAGGCGGACAAGTGGTTCCTAATGGTTCTATCGAATTTATGTTTAATCGTAAAGCAGTTTTCGAAATCAAAGAATCTGAAGGTCTGGATATTGAAGAATTGGAATTTGAATTTATTGATGCTGGATTGGAAGAAATTGAACAAGATGAAGACAGTGTAATTACTATTTATGGAGATTATACCAGTTTTGGAACACTTCAAGCGGCCTTGGAAGAAAAGAATATTGAAGTAACAACTTCTGGATTGAGAAGGTTTGCAACAGCACCTATTCATTTGAATGAAGAGCAAACTTTGGAAATAGAAAAACTCCTTGACAAAATTGAAGACGACGACGATATTCAACAGGTTTTCACCAATATTGATTAATCGCTTTAAAAAGACAAAGCACTGTCTTACTTTCAATGCCTTCAACGCCTTCACTGCTTTCGGCAGCCTCAGTCAGTGAGATTATGCTCTGTGAATGGCTAATTGAATGATTCCGAAGAGATGACCGTTGATTGAACTTGTCGAAGTGAACGACTACAAAAAGCTATCGAAAACTGAACAAATCAAAGGTCTATTGTTAGCAACATTTTAAACGCAGGAGAACTGCTAAATAATAGTGTTGTAAATTAGCCTTATGAATTTTGTTGATATTGTCATTATTGTACCGCTAATGTACGCCGCTTGGGTGGGTTTTAGAAAGGGATTAATCGTGGAGGTTTTTACTTTACTGGCTTTATTGGTGGGAATATATGCTGGTATTCATTTTTCAGATTGGACATCAGACTTAATTAAAGACAAAATTAATATTGAAGGTAGATATCTTCCCGTTGTTGCGTTTACCCTCACGTTTTTAGCGGTTGGTGCCATGGTTTATTTCGCTGGAAAGATGATTGAACGCATGCTGAAAGTAGTGAACCTTAGTCCAGTTAATAAAATTTTAGGCTTATTCTTCGGAGTCATTAAAATGCTTTATACTTTGTCAATTTTAATTATTTTGATTGAAACCTACGATGAAAGAGGTAGTTTTATTCCGCTAGATGTAAAAGAGGAATCTTATTTGTATGACCCCGTAAAAATAACAGCATCTGCAACCATTCCTGCCATTGAAGAAAGTACAATTTGGTTAAAGAATAGCGTTAATGAAACCCTTTCAAAAGAATACGATTTTAACTTGGATGACATGGAATTGCTTAAAAGGAATGCAGATAGCCTAGGCTTAACAATGGACGATTTGAAGATGCTAAAAGAGCAATATCGAGATTCCTTAAACACCAATGAACAATAAAATTGAAGTACATTTTTCAACTTTTTTTAATGCTGGGCTTAGTACTAATAAGCCTGCCTATTTCTGCTCAAAAATCAAATAAAAAGCCTTTATTAGATCCGAGTGTTAGGAAGTTAGGTCCTTATTTTGGACTTCAACAAGGTAAATTCTTAGTGGGGGAAATTGGTATGGAAGCACAATTTAAAGAAATCAATTTTAAAAGACCAAAAACAAATGCTTTACATGCTGGACTGGAATACAATATACCAAACAATGCTTTAGGAGTAAATGCAGGTTATTGGCACAAAGCAAGTCGTTTCGATTTAACTTATGGTTTTGATGTTACATTACGTTCTAATTTCAAAACGGAACGCTACGGAATTGCTCCGGTTATTGGTTACAAGATTTTTGGTTTGCATGTAAGAGCAGGGTATATGTTTTTAACGCCTTCTAAACTCTTCACAGAAACCAATCAATTGTTCATCAACGCACGATTTATCCTGGTAAATAGAAGAGATTTTAAATGGAATAAACGGAAGAAGAGAAATTGAAAAATGAAATAATAAGGTACTCTATTTAACTAGGCCAGATCCTTCCCGGGTTAAAAATTAAGATTTCCAACCCTAGTCAGGATGACAGTTGTAGGCGTTGGGAGGCAATTGAGAGGGGAAAAGCAAAAGCGCTAAAGCGCTTTTGCTTTTCCCCTCTCAATTGAAATATGTCCCTAACTTAATGGCATTCTGAAGCGGATTTCTTTTTTCAACCATTTGAAAAAAGAAATTTGCGAAGGATCTTGTTAGTTTAACGCTGAATCACATTATGGTTGGGTTAGATATATTTACTGGTAAAGTATCGGATAGGCATTTATTTTTATGAGTCACATTTTTAGAAAAGAGTTGCACGGAATAGGACAGTTGATAACTCCATGAGTCTTTCCGAAGGAGTCAAATCTAAAAAGCGTTCCTCTTCCATTCTTTTTGATTCTTCTTTTGTGGAAAACGAAATAATCATAATTGTAAAATTGACGAAAATTGGTGAATATCTATACTTAAATTAGATGGGTTTAAGATTAAGAAATATTATAACATAGTGATAAAAGAATACGAATTATTAACTGCGGCTTATGATGGTGCAAGCATAGAACATCAAGAGTACAAAGCCAAACTCCTAGGAACTGGTGTGTCCGTTACAATGAGTAGACTTATGGTTTCTATTCCCTATAATAATCACAAAATAACGCTGATCAATGAGTATGGAGCAAGTAATACGGGGACTGTTGAAATGGAGGTATTAAATGGAATGCTTCCAGACTTTGAGATAAGCAGTAGAAATCACCTTAGGAATCTATTTTGCATGAGAAAAAGGTACTTTAGCGTAAAATCTAAGACTGTTCAAAATAAATTGTTTCTTGACGAAGCTTTGGGTTTTTCTGGTATGAAAGATATAGCGAAAGAAAACCTTTTTGAACCAACAATTAAAACAGAAATAATCGATAATTCATTATTCATCAAAACCGAATATCACTTGCATTTAAAAGATAAAATTGGAGCTGCAAAGGCGTTGATAGATTTTTATAAATCGATTATTGACAGGCTTTAAGCAACTTGTTAGGAAATAAATGGTTACAATTAGAATGAAGAAGATAAGAGCGCTTTTTAGCTTTGGCATTCTACCATTGGAAATACGCAATCAATAAAACACCAAGTAGAAATGATTGGGAGGAGTTTGTTTTCCACTCTCAAGAAGAATTCAAGCTTTTAAAAGAAGGAATTTTGAATGACATCAATGTTAGAATTCCAGTTAAAGCTTTTGGCTATAAAGTGGTTTTAAAAGATTAAATCTGATTGCTAATTTAAATGTAAGCTTATGATTTTCCATAAAAAAACGAGGAGCAAAACTGCCCCTCGTTAGTATCAAGTTTGACTATGAAATTTTAGTTATCTCTAACCAATTGAACAAATCCATGTTCTTTTCTCTCTTGTCCCGTTAAATCTACAATTGTAAAGGTATAGAAGTAAGTCCCGTCAGAACATTCGGTACCAGAGTTGTTTACCTCACCGTTCCACATTGCATTTATATCTGTGCTTTCGAAAACAAGATTACCCCAACGATTCACAATAACTAATTCTACGCTTTGTGCATTTTCTACGTTCATAGTGAAGAAGTCATTATCACCATCACCGTTTGGCGTAAATACATTCGGTAATTCATAAATCAGCGGAAGGGTAACAACAATATTACGCGTTGTATCATCTGTACATGCACCTTTTTCTGTAGTTAAGGTTACCGTATAAACTCCTTGTGTTAGATATGTGGTACTTTGGTCGTCTGTGTTGTTAACAATCGCTGATTCGCCATTTCCGAAGTCCCAGTAATAGGTTGTCGCAGGGTCTGAGTTATTTATAAAAGTAACATCAAGTGGTGCGTAACCAAACTCAGGATTAGCATCAAAACTTGCTGTTGGTGGTGGATCTTGTTCTAAGAACAGACTATCACTTACAATACAAACATCATCTTGAATAGTAAAGTAATACCATCCTGTTGGTTTGTTTGGCCAAACAGAAGCGGTTATGCTATCTAAAGTAGTCCCCGGGCCTTTCCATTTGTATTTAGGTGTTCCTGTAAATCCACTTCCTATACCAGAAACCGCTCCATTTTCTTCGCCGCAATCGGCCATATATTGAATCAATGTATCAATGGCTAAGGTTTGGTTCATGGTAATTGTGGCGGTGTCATTGACTATAAATCCACAACCATCAGTTACTGTAAATGGATATTCAAAAACACCATTCTCTAAAGCACTGAAGTATGCTGTATCTGCCATTACTCCTGTAGTTCCTTGACCACCTTCCCATGCAAAATCAAATGGTTCAACTGTTCCTGTAGCTTGAGATCTTAATAAAACACTATCTGTTTGACAAACTAAAGATTGGTCAAATGTAGTAACATCAATAAGCGTATCTAAAACATGCAATGTTAAAGTTGTATCGTAAGAACACCCGAAATCATCAGTTGCATTGAAAGTATAGAGGTAATCTCCTATTCCTGGAGGTGCAACAGAAACAACTGTATCGTTTGCTGGGTTAGAAACCATTGTAGGATCTGGAGTCCAGAACGCATCTACAATTGTGTTTTGGTAAGTTTCATTGTTTGGGTAAAGTGATGGTTCGAAGAAAATTCCCCATTCGAAAATGTAACCATCATCACCTCCCCAGCTGTCCTGAACGTTCAATGTCCAAGTACCGTTTAAAGGGCAACCCGCGAAGTCTGCAAATGTTGCCTCTGGGGCATAAATACCATTTGGGTCTACAGTATTTCCTGCTGTAGGAGCTCCTGGGCCTGTTGGAATAGTGTTAGCTTGATAATCTGTTGCGAATGTTCCCCAGTTGTTGTTTACTGAAGAAAAGCAATACTCATACCCGTTTCCTGGGCCAGGAGCACCAAATCCATCATTAGGCTCGCCAAGGAAAGTTCCACCTCCTCCAAAACCTCCAGGATAAGTTCCACCTGCGGCATAAGAATTAAAGATAAGCACATCTGTTCCATTAGGACAGGTCAGCCACATTTCTAAATCTCCCAAGAAACTGTGTTCCATATTTACACACATTTGCTGTACATCTGCAGCAGAGGTTACAACTGAACCCGCAGGAAATCCACTCATATTAATATCAGTTGTATAGATATTTCCACTTCCATCAGGTAAGAAGGTCAAGCCAGCATAATTACCACCTAATTGAAAACTATTTGGTGGAATGTTCACTCCAGATGTATCTGAATTTGTAACCCCACCAATTAAATCTGTTGTTAAACCAAAACATACAGAATCTTCAATTGGTCCGGAAGTATTAAACACTGGTGTAGTACTGATTCGAACTTTGGCGCTTATTGAGGTGTTATGAGGATACAAATCAGTCGCTGTTAATTGCACAAAAACTCCGTTTTGACCATTTGGAACATACCAAACACTGTCATTATTTGGTCCAACAGTACCATCACTAAACTCCCATAAAAAGTCAACGTTTGTAATGTTTTGTGAATATCCAGTTCCTGAATTTTCTAATGAATAAGGAAAAACAGGGTTGGTTACAAATAAAACTGAATCGCCTTGGCAGATATCAACATATCCTGTGTCTAGAGGAAATAAATCATTGGTAGTTGAATTGTTTACAAAAGCTTCAATATGTAGTTCCATATCTTGAGGTGGAGAAACACATGCAATATTTGCTTCCCATCCAGTTCCTTCGTTAGCACCATCTGTGACAAATTCGAAGGTTAAACATCCTGAAGCATTGGCCCATGAAGCAACAGCTACAAAACCTGCAGGTGAGTTAGCATTGTTGTAAGTTCCAATTAAATTAGCGCCAGTGGTAGGTCCATCGTAAACTCTCAGTTCATCACTGGAATGAACATCCCAAGAGAAACCTGTTCCTCCAAAAGAAGCTTGAATTTTTGGTGTTCCACCCGTCATGTCTGGACAAATAGTTACCACTTGCGTTTGGCCGGGAGCATAGTCACTTGCTGCACCACCATCATCAAAAAAGTTAACAGCTGTAATGTCTGAATTTGTAGCACACGTTATTGGATTTGAAGGCGGATAATTGGGCCCTGAAATATTAAATTGACCATAAGAAACTGCTACAGACAACAAAATAGTTAATACTGAATATAATATTTTCATAATTATTTAATTTTGGTGATGTAATTTTTTGGGCGAACAATTACCATTTTATTTGTTCCTTTAAATTTGTAGTATTGGTAGGCGTCATCTTTCAATTCTAGGCCTAAACTGATGTAAGTATGATCTAAACTTGGGTCTTTGTCAAGTTCTCCATTATATACAATCTCTTTTCCTTTACCATCCTGAATGTCGCCAATGGAAATCCCCACTTTTAAAGCGTGAACAATGATTTCATATTCTTCAGGATTGTTGTTTTGCATACTTGTTAATTCTTCGTTCGAATATCTTTCAAGTAATCTTTTGTCGTGGTTTTCCTGGGAATAACCATAGAAGGCTACCGAAAGCAGGAAAAATAGAATGGTTCTTTTTAGCATAATATACATTTTAAAATTAGACGATGCAGCCTAAAAAATAGTTGCACGGTGGCAAATATAACACTTCGAATTGCTCTTGTGCTAGAATAAGTGCATGAAATCATGAATCTTTTGATCTACCTTGCAGAATATTTAGGGATTAAGGGCTTGAAACAAAGAAAGAGACCTCTCTTGATCTCTTTCTTTGTTCTTAGTCTATATTTTTCTCCTTACGTTTCGAGGTTCTGGTTTTGGTTTTTTTTCTGTTTCCGGTTGGTCCTCCTTAGTACTTGATTTTGTTGTCGTTGGTTTTTTCCTAATTGGAGGTTTGCTTTCCGTGTTCACTTTTCCCGATTCTGGTTTTTCTCTAACATTTGGTCGAGATTCTGTATTTGGTTTTTTATTTGTTGCGTTTTCGCAAGGATTGGAAGGTTTTGAGCTCCCTGTTCCAAATATTGGTAGTCTGGGTGATTCAATGCAAACACTCCATTTTCCTGAATAGCCAGCTTTGTTTTTCCCAATATCAACAGTTAAGATACCCGCAAAGTGATAATAATTTCCACTCACCAAAGTGTAGTCTTTTCCGTTTACCTCCGCTTTTCCGTTTTCGGTTGCTTTAAAATAAAGTGAGGAAGCTTTTCCTTTATAGCTGAAATTAGGATTGGAGAGTAAAGTACCACTGATAAAAGTTCCAGATGGTGTAACTAAGCAGAATTCGGCATACTTATTCTTCATATCGAAGCTTACCCCACAAGTTTCAGCTGGGTCATAAATAAAGG
This sequence comes from Brumimicrobium oceani, assembly GCF_003143775.1. Classification (GTDB taxonomy): domain Bacteria; phylum Bacteroidota; class Bacteroidia; order Flavobacteriales_D; family Crocinitomicaceae; genus Brumimicrobium; species Brumimicrobium oceani. Next base: position 92,974 of record NZ_QFRJ01000012.1, read on the forward strand.
TAAATTCCTTTTCTATGGTACCACAATCATTCGTGATTTTAATGAGGTATTTGGTCTGACGTGCAGTTAGTTTTATCTTATGAGAATAAACTTTGGTTTTTTCATTGTAAAGATAACCGTCAACAATTCTGCCGTTGATATATACTTCGATCTGATTGACATTATTGATGTTTTCAATGAAAGCACGCACACTAAAAGTTTCCACCTCAGAAGAGTAGTTTGTGCTTTGGGGAACAGAATTTCTTATTTCTGGTAAGTCGCAGGGTTTATTTTCGATCCCAACTTGCCCAGCGTCTTCTTCTAAATTATTTCTTTTGAGTTCTATTTTAGCACTTGCTTGGTGGGTTCCTGCTAAATTAGAGGCTTTTACCACAAATGTATTCATCCCGAATTTTAAATCTGTTTTGAAGTTGATGGTTTTGAACTGCAAGCTGTAAGTGTACTCACTTGGATTGATGACTTGCCCATTGAAATAGACCTGAACCTCTGATTTTGAGTTAATATTATCTACCCTTGCGCTCATTCTATACTTTGCTTGAGTTACTGCAGGCTGTCCGTTTAAAGGGGCAGCAAAAGTTACAAAAGGTGGCTTTAACTCTTCCTTCTTTCTGTAAACAATCTGAGTTTCATCGAAAGCATTTCCGTGAACATTGGTCACGCTAACTCTCACGGTATTTACTCCAGGATTTAATCCAGTCGTCAATTCAACCTTTCCTGTTCCACTGTTGAAAGTGAAATTATTTGTTGTTGTTCCATTCACGCGTACTTCCACTTGTTGTTTTAAAGCAATGAAACTTGTAGTTGCTACAATGTTTTGTGTTGCTTGCACGGTGTTGAACGGATTTGCATTTGGCGTAACAATTTGTACGGTTGGCGGAGTTGGTTTTTCCTTCTTTCTGTAAACAATCTGAGTTTCATCGAAAGCATTTCCGTGAACATTGGTCACGCTAATTCTCACGGTATTTACTCCAGGATTTAATCCAGTCGTCAATTCAACCTTTCCTGTTCCACTGTTGAAAGTGAAATTA
>NZ_QFRJ01000012.1:94011-110622 GCF_003143775.1 Brumimicrobium oceani
TCTTTCTGTAAACAATCTGAGTTTCATCGAAAGCATTTCCGTGAACATTGGTCACGCTAATTCTCACGGTATTTACTCCAGGATTTAATCCAGTCGTCAATTCAACCTTTCCTGTTCCACTGTTGAACGTGAAATTATTTGTTGTTGTTCCATTCACGCGTACTTCCACTTGTTGTTTTAAAGCAATGAAACTTGTAGTTGCCACAATGTTTTGTGTTGCTTGAACGGTGTTGAACGGATTTGCATTTGGCGTAACAATTTGTACAGTTGGCGGAGTTGGTTTTTCCTTCTTTCTGTAAACAATCTGAGTTTCATCGAAAGCATTTCCGTGAACATTGGTCACGCTAATTCTCACGGTATTTACTCCAGGATTTAATCCAGTCGTTAATTCTACGTTTCCTGTTCCACTGTTGAACGTGAAATTATTTGTTGTTGTTCCATTCACGCTTACTTCCACTTGTTGTTTTAAAGCAATGAAACTTGTAGTTGCCACAATGTTTTGTGTTGCTTGAACGGTGTTGAACGGATTTGCATTTGGCGTAACAATTTGTACAGTTGGCGGAGTTGGTTTTTCCTTCTTTCTGTAAACAATCTGAGTTTCATCGAAAGCATTTCCGTGAACATTGGTCACGCTAATTCTCACGGTATTTACTCCAGGATTTAATCCAGTCGTTAATTCTACGTTTCCTGTTCCACTGTTGAACGTGAAACTATTTGTTGTTGTTCCATTCACGCTTACTTCCACTTGTTGTTTTAAAGCGATGAAACTTGTAGTTGCTACAATGTTTTGTGTTGCTTGAACGGTGTTGAACGGATTTGCATTTGGCGTAACAATTTGTACAGTTGGCGGAGTTGGCTCTTCTTTCTTTCTGTAAACAATCTGAGTTTCATCGAAAGCATTTCCGTAAGCAGTGCTTGCAGTAACTCTGATGGTATTTACACCTGGGTTTAAGTGAGCTGTAAATTGCACTTGTTTTGAAACGGCACTATATGTAAAGTTAGAAACCTGAACATTGTTGACCTGAACTCCAATTTCAGATTTTTCAGATATATATTCGACATCGGCAATAACTGTTTCGCTTGCGTTTGTTGTAGTATAAGGGTTTGAAATAGGGGTTGTTATATCAACCAGAGGTGGGTACCCTTGGTCTATACCTTCTTTGTAGTAAATAATAATAGTTTCATCAAAATCATTTCCATAATTATTGTTTGCAGTAATTCTGATGGTATTGTTGCCTTCGCTAAGCACTGCATTAAATTGAACTTGGTGCATAGAGCTGTTTTGCAAAGGATTGAATGCAAAGTTATTTGTCAACACACCATTTACACGCACCTGAACTTGTTGTTTGGTGTTCACATAATTAATGTTTGCCGTAATATTTTCATAAGGCTCTGTTGTTGCGAATGGACTTGCCGCTGGTGTTACAATATCAACTGTAGGCGGTAATTTTGGCTCCCCATCACTACGGTGATAAATAATTTGCGTTTCGTCAAAGTCATTACCGTATGCGTTGTTCGCACTAATACGAATGGTATTGATTCCAGGATTAAGTCCAACATTGAATTGAACCCTTCCAGTTGAATTGTCGAAGCTGAAGTTGTTCGTTTGAGTGCCATTTATACTTACCTCTATATTCTGTTTGTTGTTAACGAACTCTACTTTTGCCACAAGGTTTTCATTCTGCTGATTTGTTGTGAAAGGACTTGCAGAAGGAATTACAATATTAACTACTGGAGGATTTGCGGGAGCTTCTCGCTCATAGACAAAAGTTACTTCATCGCTATCCATTCCAGCATTATTTCTTCCTTCAATTCTTAGCACATTTGTTCCAGAATTTAAATTCAATGGAATAGAGAAATTGTTGCTTCCTGCGGCGTTAAAATTGAAATTTGTAAGGTTTTGACCATTTAAAGTCACTGTAAGTTGATTTCTGGCTTTTATGTTTCTAATGTCGGCAGTTAAATTGTACGTTAACTGATTCACAACGTAGGGACTTACAGAAGGATCTGTGATTTTAACGATTGGAGGAGTTTCCCTTGGCTCTTCGTCATAATAGATTTCTACAAGATCTCTGGCTTTTCCATATTGGTTCTCTCCTTTAATAAAGAAAGTGTTTAGGCCTGGAACCAATTGCACATTCGCCTGAAAAGTTTGCGCTTGAGGATTAAAAACAAAAGAGGTAGATCTATTTTGGTTTTGAGTAAAAGTAATCCATTGTGCACTGCTCACGTTTCTTACATTCGCTCTTAAATCGAAGACCGGAGAATTTGTGCGGTGCGGCGTGTTTTGTGGATTAGAGAAATCAACAATTGGCTTGTCTCCGCGCGTAGGCTCAACACCTGGCGTATGTGGTTGCGGCTCAACAGGTGGATTATCCACTGGGTGAGTGTATCTATTTTTACTTCCTCGTAAATACCATTTAAAATATATACTTGTGTAGTGGTAAAGGTCGTTTTTAATTAAATCACTTTCTTGTGCATTTTGATTTAGTGTTGTTCCATCAAAATAATCATCTCTTACGAAAGTTGTTTTGTGTTCAAGTCCCATAGAAAATCTACTATTGAAATAGTATCCAATTCCCACACCGAGGCTAGGAAGAACTTTAAAGTCAAAATCATCTGGAGTATAGCTTTCGCCCGCCGCATTCATATCTAAAGGAGTTTCATATTTCTCATCAATAATGCTCCCGTTTGGCGTTTCGTTGTATGGATATATGGTACCGTTTTCTATGATACCGCTTTTCTTCAATAAGTCTCCATTTATATTAGAGGCTGTAATTCCTATTCCACCAAAAATATAAGGGTCAATTCCTGTTCTTTCTTTGAATCTATTGGCGTGAATAGAAAGTTCTAAAGCAAATCGGTGTTGTGCTGTTCTAAAATTTTGAACAGTATATCCCAATGTATCATACAAGGGTTGAACGGCATAATTATTTTGAATTGCGCTTGTAGTATCGCTGTCTTTTCCATACCAAGTTCCGCCTAAATACCTAAAGCGCAGATCAAAAGATACTGCGTTTCCATAATTTTGATTCATAGAGCCCCCAAAAACGAATCCTGCTCCTAGCGGGAATCTTTCTTTTGCATTTTCTACATCAGATGTATGCCAAACACTACCAATGTTTAAACCGAAGAATACCTTTGATGTGTTTTCATAATCGAATCTTTGTCCAATTCCTTGAAAAACGACAAAAATTAATAGCGCTGTGGTGAGTAAATATTTTTTCATAGTGATAATTTTCCTGTAGTCAATTCACAAAATGTGCCAAATTGAAATTTTAAAAGCGCAAAATTAGTTTTTTTAATGAAATGGCTTTTTTAATGATTAATTATTAAGGTTCAATAGGAGGGTGATGCGCTGTTTTTTTTAATGATTAATTATTAACGGGGGTGTTGATGCGCTGTAGTTTTTTCTAATGATTAATTATTAAGGATTAATGTTTAACGGGGGTTGCGCTGGGCGGTTTTTTACCACAATTTTAACGCAGTTGAAATTCAACACTCTGGGCGTTAATAATTAAACCTTAAACATTAAGAACATTAATCATTTATCCATTTTTAAACGACAACAAACGAAAGTAAGTAACTAATACCCAAATATATTTTTTCTATCATTGCATCTTTGGGAAACAGAGTTTTTAAATAATGTTTAACGGGTGTATTGACGCGCTGTAGTGTTTTCTAATGATAAATTATTAAGGATTAATGTTTAACGTAGGTTGCGCTGGGCGGTTTTTTACCACAATTTTAACGCAGTTGAAATTCAATACCTTGAGCGTTAATCATTAATAATTAAACCTTAAACATTAAGAACCTCAAACATTAAGAACCTCAAACATTAAAACAATATGATTACAAAAGACAAAGTTTTATCACATTTAAAAAGCTTTTTTGGTTATGACAATTTCAGATTAAATCAAGAGAGCATAATCAACGATATTCTTGCAGGCAAAGATTTATTGGCCATTATGCCAACGGGAGGAGGGAAGTCTTTGTGTTTTCAATTGCCTGCGATTTTGCTGGAAGGAACTGCTATTGTTATTTCGCCATTAATAGCTTTGATGAAAGATCAGGTAGATGCCTTAAAAGCCAATGGAATTGCCGCTGAATTTTATAACAGTACCCAAGAACAAAGCGAGCGAGAAGAGGTGTTTTCGAAATTCATGAAAGGAGAATTGAAATTATTATATATTTCGCCTGAAACTTTGCCCATTATTCAGTCTTATTTCAATACCATTAAAATAAGCCTTATTGCCGTGGATGAGGCACATTGTATTTCTTCTTGGGGACATGATTTTAGACCTGCTTACACCGAGTTAGGAACACTCAAAGCATTGTTTCCAGACACTGCGGTAGTGGCTTTTACGGCAACAGCAGACCATGCCACGCAAGATGATATTCTGAAACAATTAAGTATTCCCAATGCAAAAAAGCATGTTTCTTCTTTCGACCGAAAAAACCTTTACCTAGAAGTACGGCCTGGACAAGATCGCTTAAAGCAAATCTTAAGTTTTTTGGCATCGAAACCTGATGAGAGTGGTGTAATTTATTGTTTAAGCAGAAAAGGAACAGAAAGTGTAGCCGCGAAACTAAAAGAAAAAGGCTATCAGGCACAAGCTTATCATGCAGGAATGTCGACCGTGGAGCGCAATGGAATACAGGACGATTTTCTGAATGATAGAACTCCAATTATTGTGGCAACCATAGCTTTTGGAATGGGAATTGACAAAAGTAATGTGCGTTGGGTTATTCATTATAATATGCCCAAAAATATAGAAAGTTACTATCAAGAAATCGGTCGAGGGGGAAGAGATGGATTGGCGGCACAAACCCTTTTGTTTTATAGTTACGCGGATGTTATACAATTGCGTCAATTTTTAAAAGGCACACCTACCGAAGAGTTCCAGTTGGCCAAACTAGAAAGAATGCAGCAGTTTTCAGAAGCTTTAAGTTGCCGAAGAAAAGTATTGCTGGGATATTTTGGAGAGTATATTTCAGAGGATTGTGGCAATTGTGATGTTTGTAAGTCACCTCCTGAGTATTTCGACGGAACAATCTTGGCTAAAAAAGTTTGCTCTGCTGTGGCAAGATTAAAAGAAAATGAAGCGATAGGAATGGTGGTAGACGTTTTAAGGGGAGCAAAAACGAACGCAATTCTCAATAAGGATTATCAAAACATTAAAACTTATGGGAAAGCGAGTGATGTTTCTTGGTTTGCTTTGCAACAATATATTATTCAGATGATTAACCAAGGGATTTTGGAAATACGCTTTCATGAAAACGGTCGTTTATTACTGACTCCTTTGGCAAAGAAAGTGCTTTTTGAAGACGAACAGGTGAAACTTGCCAAACAGAAAGCAAAAGAAGAAAGAACTAAAAAAGTACGAGTTGCAAGTAGTCAGTCAAGTGGTTTATTTGAGAAGCTGAGAACTTTAAGACAAGAAATAGCGAAGGAGGAAAGTGTTCCGGCGTATATTGTTTTTAGTGATGCTGCGTTAAAAGACATGGAAGTAGTTCTTCCACAAACGAATGACGAGTTTTTACAAGTCAGCGGAGTTGGAGAGGCCAAAAGAGCAAAATATGGAGAGCGCTTTTTAGCGGTGATTAAAACGCACAAGGAAAAACGCTCCTCAAAGCAGAAGAACACGAAAATCCCTACACAAGATCAAAGCTTTACATTATTTGAACAAGGATTGTCTATTGCTGAAATAGCCTTGCAACGCAATTTAAAGGAAGATACAATTTATGGACATTTGATGAAAAAGCATCAAGAAGGGGAAAGTATACCCATCGAAGAATACATTTCGCAAGATGAAATTAATGCTATTAGAAAAGCCAAACAAAAGTTCCCTGACGAAGGTGTATTGAAACCTTATTTCGAGTTTTTTGAAGAAAAAATGCCCTACTGGAAAATTCGTATGGGATTGTATCTGATTGAAGAATAGAGCAGATTCCTAGCGCTATTAAGTGAGGTGAAATGATAAGCTCAAAATGCTTTTAGAAAAGAGAATAGCTCCTTGCTAAAGAAAGAGATTTCTTCTCTAAAGCATTTACCAGATCCTCCAAAAATAATTTATCAAGAACAATAACATAAATTTATTTTATCTTCGTTGTTAGAAAATGAAAGCAACACAAAGTCTTTTAAAATCATGAAGAAATATTCCCTTCTCGTAACGGTCATTATTCTTTCCATATTTACATTTGGACAAGAGGAATATAATAATTGTGCAGATGCCTTTGAATTGTGCCCAAATACTACATTTTCTATTAATAATATTGATGCAAATGCTACTGTTTGTGCAAACTGCGAGGATGATTTTAATTTTTGCTTTGCAGGAGATAATTCTATTTGGATGACTTTTACTACCAATGATTTGGGAGGAGATGTAAATGTTGATTTTAGTAACCTCGTTTTTGAAAATAACCCCGGTCAAGGAAATGGTTTGCAAGCGGCTATTATCGAAGCAACACTTCCTTGTATTTCCTCTTCCTATACCTTGATTTCGAACTGTGAAGCGAATCAAAGCAATAATTTTTCGTTGAATGGAGTGGGTCTGCTTCCCAACACAACTTTTTATGTCGTCGTAAACGGATCAGCGGGAACGGCTCAAAATGCTGAAGCTACTTTCGATGTTGAATTAACAGGCGCAGGAATTGCTAGAAATCCACAATTAACGATTTCAACAGCGCGGTCGACGGTGTGTAGAGATGAAAATGTAGTTTTCTATGCTTCTCCAACGGACTGCGACGATCAATTGCAATTTAATTGGTATGTAAACGGTGTTTTAACCGCGGTAACTGTCGATTCAATTTTCGAATACAAAGAAATGAATGACAATGATGTGGTTTCTGCTGAAATGGTTTGTTTTACCCAGTGCAAAGACAGTATAATGAGCAATTCTATTTCTTTTACGGTACAGGATTTTCTCGTAGACGCTGGGCCTGATCTTTATATTTTACAGGGAGACCATGTCAACTTGCAAGGACAAACAAGCGGTGGGAATGTCAGTTGGAGTCCGCCCTATAATATCAATAATACTTCTTTTATAAAGCCCATTGTTTACCCAAATGAAACCACAACTTATTTTTTATCAGTAAATAATGGGGTTTGTTCTATTGTAGATGAGGTAACTGTTTTTGTTGAAAATCAATTAAAAATCCCCAACACTTTTTCGCCTAACGGAGATGGTATAAATGATGAGTGGGAAATTTTGGGAATCGTAAATTTTCCTGATGTTAGCATTCAAGTTTTTAATCGATGGGGGCAATTGGTTTTTCAAACGACGGGTTATCCATCAGATAAACGTTGGAAAGGAACTTCTTTGGGTGAAAAAGAATTGGCGGCAGGTGTGTATTATTATGTAATCAATTTAAGAGATGCAGAATACAGCGAACCATTAAAAGGAACAGTTACAATCGTAAAATGAGAAAAATCATCACATTTCTAATTTTGATGCTGTCCTTTACTTCTTTGGGTCAGCAAATTGCTCAATATTCGCAGTGGTCATTTAATCAGTTTGCTATCAACCCGGCGTTGGCGGGTGTAAAACGATGTTTGGATGTAAGAACTGCAGTTCGTTTGCAGTGGGCCGGTTTTGAAGGAGCGCCAGAAAGTGGGTTGTTTACCATTAATGCGCCATTGAAAAAACTAAAGAAACGCCATAATGCTTCATTTCATGGTTTGGGAGGAAAAATAGAACGCGATGTTTTTGGTCCCTTTAATAATTTTGCGGTTTCAATGGCTTATGCAATGCATTTCCCTATGGAAAAAGACAGAAGACTAAGTTTTGGAGCTTCTGCTGGCGTGCAACAATTTGCTTATGACCATACCCAAGCCATTACAATAGATCCTGATCCCGCGGTGGCACAAACGGTAAACCAAATGCTTTATCCGCTTTTGGGTCTTGGTGTTTGGTATAATTCTGATAAGTTTTATGCAGGTGCTGCACTCGATCAAGTAGGGAGAAATAAATGGGATGATGTTGGCTTTTCTTCTCGTTTTAGACTGCACACAAAGGTACAAATGGGAACGCGGTTTGCTTTAGAAAATAACAACACGCTTTTACCAGGAATTTTATTCAGAATTCCACCCGCTGGACCAATCAGCTTTGATATGAATTTGATGATAGACTTTAAGAATCAACTCATGTTGGGAATTGGATACCGAAACACAGATGCTCTTATTGGTTTCTTGAAAGTGAACATTAAAAAATTCACCATTGGTTATAGTTTCGATTATATCACTTCGGCCATTCGCGGGGGAAATTTTCACACCCATGAAATTTCACTGCAATTTAGTGCTTGCAGAAAAGGTCCGCGTTCTACCGATGCCTGTCCATTGTTTGAATAGATTTTTACCTAGTTGTGCTGGATTACTAATGATGAATTAATCCTTACTCCGGCTTTACTTTTCATTCTTATCATAAATAAAACTTAAGGCTTCGTCAATGGTTTTGTGTTTAAATTCAAAACCGGTTTGAAGAATTTTACTGTTGTCTACACGCACTCCTTCCAATACAACAGACGCCATTTCTCCCAATGCTAAATTTAAAGCAAAACTGGGAACCTTTGGTAAATAGAGGGGTTTGCTTAGTTTTTTGGCAAGCACTTTTGTCAATTTTGCATTAGATATATTAGAGCTATTTGCATTGTATGCACCATTCAACTGTTCATTTACTGTGTGAACGTAAATTCTAGCGATATCTTTTAAAGTAATCCAAGGCATTTGTTGTTCTCCAGATCCTAACGGAGCCCCAACATAGTTTTTAATTGTACCAGAAATTTTTGGAAGTGCCCCACCTTTTTCCGACAAAACAACACCTGTTCTTATCTTAGCAACTTTTTGCTGCGGAGAGAAAAGGTCTGCTACTTCTTCCCATCTTCTCACAACTGTCGATAGAAAGTCTGTTCCAAATTCATCGCTTTCCTTATATAATCTTATCGGGTCTTCATAACCATAACAAGTAATCCCTGAGGCAGAAATATATTGAATAAGAGAAGGTATGTTTTGACTAATATCGTGCAGGAACTGAGTTGGCTTAATACGAGAATTAAAAATTTGTTCTTTTCTTTTATCACTCCATCTTTGATCTGCAATTCCGGCGCCTGCCAAGTTAATAATGACATGTACACCTCTGATCGCTTCCCTATCGATTTCTTTTTTCTTTGGGTCCCAATGAAAATAAGGTGCTTTAGGATCTTTTTTACGTGTTAGAACACGCACTTCATGACCACACTTATTGAGTTCTTTCTGTACTTCCAGACCAATCAGCCCTGAACCACCAGCTATTAACACAACACGTTTTACCACTTCTTTTTTCATTTCTATTTTGCTCCTGAATATTAAAAAACAATCATTGTCTGTGCAAAATTACAATTACTATTTCGTTTCTTCTAAAAAATAGTCAATTGAATAGGTTGTATTAAAGAACTTGTCTATTTTTGAGTGAACTAAAATTTTATTTATGAAAACTACATTGACTATATTATTCGTTTTAATTTTCTCATCTCTGCAAATGATCTTTGCACAAAGCACCATAAATGAAAGGCATGAGAGTGTTGGAAATGCGGAGTTTAAGGAAGCTTTGGAATCGGGTGAATATATTTTGTTAGACACAAGAACGGTGGAAGAGTACGAGGAAAGGCACATTGAAGGTTCTAAATTAGTAGAATACAATGGAGGAGATATGGACGATGATTTAAAACCTATGCCAAGAGACCAAAAATATCTTGTTTATTGTGCCGTTGGTGTAAGAAGCAAAGTAGCCATGGAAAGAATGAAGGAGCTGGGATTTCCTCACGTGCTAGAATTGGATAAAGGGATTAAAGAATGGAAGTAAACATTTTTGATGATCTGGTGTTTACTATTTTTAGCACATGATGAAAGAAAAGATATCATTTCAAGAATTATTAAAACATAAATCATTAATACTCATTTTAGTATTGGTGATTTTTTATTTGGTTGGAATTATAGGTTTAACCTCTTCTTGGAGAGAAGATTTTCTTCCTCTTTCCTTCATGAATCTTATGATTTCTTTTATTGTTTTATTATTAGCTCTAAAAAATCATAGTCTTCGTTTTTATACTTTTGTGTTTGCTGGTTTTTCTATTGGAATGATTGCCGAATGGATAGGTGTACACACAGGTTTGTTGTTTGGAAACTATGTTTATGGAAACAATTTAGGCCCACTTTGGTACGGAGTTCCGTTAATTATTGGTGTGAATTGGGTCATGCTGACCATTATTTCAGGTTCTATTGCGGAAATCTTTAGTATACATTGGTTTTTCAAAGCGGTGATCGGAACTTTTCTAATGTTATTGCTTGATTTATTAATTGAACCCATTGCTATTCAAAGCGATTATTGGGTTTGGAGTGGAGATATTCCGTTTTCTAATTTTGTAGGATGGTTTTTAATTGCTTTTGTGATTCAATTGGTTTACTTTTCCATGAGATTGGGAGAACAAAATAAAGTGGCAACTGTTTTGTATTTTCTACAAATCGTCTTTTTTCTTATTTTAAATATCGTATTATAATGTATTGGTGGGGTCCATTAGTATTAGTTCTAACATTTGTTTTAACCGAGTTTAGTGCTTGGTTTAATCACAAGTATATTATGCATGGTTTTTTATGGCGTTTTCATAAAGACCATCATCAACCCGAACCAGGGCCTTTTGAGAAAAATGATATTTTCTTCTTGCTTTATGCCATTCCATCGTGGTTGTTAATTATGCTAGGTATAATGTATCAAGGATATTTCTTTGTTTGGGTAGGTTTTGGAATTGCAGCCTATGGTTTGGCTTATTTTCTTTTTCATGATGTTTATATTCACCGAAGATTCAAGTTTATGGATAAATTAGATGGTCCATACCTAATGGCCATTCGAAAAGCCCATAAAGTTCATCACAAAGAACGTGGTAAGGAGCATGGTTCATGTTTCGGCATGTTGATAGTACCCATGAAATATTATAAGGAATCAAGAAAAGCATATCAACTAAAAACTAAGAAATAATGAGTTTATATCTGTGGATTAATGTCTTGAGTATCGCAGGACCATTGTTTCTTTCTTTCGATAAAAAAGTTCACTTCTATACGCATTGGAAAACCTTAATACCGTCTATTTTGGTAATTGGAAGTGTATTTGTGGCTTGGGATATTTACTTTACAGATATAGGTGTTTGGGGATTTAATCCAACTTATTTATCGGGTATTTCTTTTTTTAATTTACCTATCGAGGAAGTAATGTTCTTTTTTACCATTCCTTATGCGTGTGTCTTTATTTACGAAGTGGTGAAAGCCTACTTTCCTAAATTTAGACCCGTTAGGTTCTCCTATTTCTTTTCTTTGATCTTCACAATAAGCTGCTTTGTTTTAGCTGCTATTCACTACGATAATTGGTACACATCGGTTGCACTTTTCGGTGCTGGACTGGTCAACGTTATTGTTTACTTCGGTTTTACACCAAAATGGTATCCCTTTTTTATTGTGTCTTTCTTTATCACACAAATTCCTTTCTTAATTGTAAACGGAGTCTTGACTGGGGTAGCTACAGAAGATCCTGTAGTTTGGTATAATCCCGATGAAATTATGGGGTTCAGGGTTTTGTCCATTCCCGTAGAGGACATTTTTTATAACTTCTTAATGTTGTTCTCAATTGTTATCGTTCATGAATACCTAGGTCAGTTGTGGAACCAAAAAACAAAAAGCACGTAACATTTTGCTACGTACTTTCTGTCTAACCTAATCAAACCTTCTTGGGCTTGCATACCGTTTTTGATTTAGGTGCTAGGCGCTGAGTCAATTTGTACAAATCAAAATTTGTTTAATTTGTCAATAGACTACGCTAGGGTCGAATAGCAAGAGGTTTTTTCGTTTCGTGATTTTACTTCAGCAATTCTCTAGTTACAATTGTGTTTACTGGTGGTAAATGGGTGATTGTTCAAAATCTTGTTGTGCTTAACTCAGCGCTACTGCATTTTTTACTTCAATGGAGGTAAATGATTTAGAAACTCCCGTTTTCGAAAGGTACTTTCGAGTGACAAGTTTTCCTGTAATGGCCAATTGAGTCCCTTTCTTACCAGATTTCGCAATGTAATTCGCAGTTGGACCCCAAGCATGAATGTTGTGCCAAAAAGTTTTGTCTTGTCTTTGCCCATTCTTGTCTACATATCTTTCATTGGTTGCAAGCGTGAAACGTACCTTTTTAGCTCCACTTTCAAAGTTTGTGATCTCTGGATCGATTCCTATATTTCCGATTAATTGAACTTGATTTCTCATGATTTCTTGTTTTTTAGTCTGAAATAAATCAGACGATTAATTACTATTGCAAAGCTGTTATTTCTTAATGTGCCTCTCCCTTTTCTATAGAATGACCAAATCATTAATTTCGATTTCAGTGAAAGATTGACGTTTTCCATTCGTGTTGTAAAACCTGGATTTCAATCTTCCCTCAATTGCCAAAGCTTGACCTTTTGTTCCCAATTGTTCTAATATGGGAACCCATCTTCCCCAAGCGGTTATGCTGTGCCAGTTCTTTGTGTCTTTTGTGTTTCCTTCCTCATCCAAGTAGGTCTCTTTGGTGGACAATGAAAAGCGAGCGATCTTTTTACCTCCTGCTTCTACAAAAGTTGGTTCTGATGACATTTGACCTATTAAATTAACGTGATTCATTTGCTGTATTCTCATGATATTATGTGTTTGTGGTTATTACTTTTGAAGTGAGTGCTCAAGAAATGCCTAAGCACTCACATTTTAAAAATCTAATTATTTCGCAGCTTTGCTAGCGTCTTTATCGCGGTTTAGCACCATGAATTCACGCAGTGAAATCTCTGTTTTGTAGCGGGTATCGCCTTCTTTGGTTTCGTAGGAGTCATTGACTAATTTTCCTTCTAATACGACCTCAGAGCCCTTTTTAAGTAATTTTTCGCAAAGTTCTGCGGCTTTACCCCAAGCCACGACATTGTGCCATGTTGTATTTTGTATCCACTCACCCTTTTTGTCTTTGTAGGAATCATTTGTGGCTACACTAAAACGTGCTACTGAATTCTTATCTCCGAATTGTGTAATCACAGGATCTTTACCTAAGTGCCCTATTAAACTAACCGTGTTTCTTAAATTGTTCATGTCTGTAAATTTTAATTAATAATTGTTTGAATTTGTTACCCGACTGTCTCTCAGTCATCGACACTGCAAAGGTGGGAAGAGGTGAAAGCTTTATATGGGTATTTGTCGCTTGTTGTCGAATGTTTTTCGTTTGTAAGTGGTTATTATCGGATATAGGCTTGATATTATTGAGCTTCGGGGTAAAATTAAAAATTGGATATTTTTGAATGTTTTTTTGGAAATTGTGTGCAATGCTAATAAAAGGAGCGGAATCTAGGTTGTTTTGTTAGCGGGAATAGCTATGTTTCTTCCCAAATTTGAAATCGATTTAACTTTCCTGACTAATAACTCCTGCAGAGGGAATTGCATTTGTAATTATGAAAAGTAAATTCTGATAAAACACAACCCCTCTTTCTATTGTTCGTCTTGTAACAACACTAATCTGTTTATTTGATGAATCCTATTTTCTTTAATTATTTGACAAAGGATTTATTTTGGTTGAGGAGAATTTGTATAGATTTTAAAAACTACTAAATATGGAAAGGGCTGTTCTACTTGTTTTTGCTTTATTTCTTTTATTCTTGAGTAAGGGAGTTAGTGCTCAAGATTCTTCCACGAAAGGAACAGATTTTTGGTTTGGTTTTATGACAAACTATCAATCTAATGGGACTAATTATACTTATATATCATCGGAGAGGTCAACTTCAGGCACAATAAGTATCCCCGGAGTCGGGTTTTCACAAACTTTTTATGTGGAAGCAGATTCTACTGTAAGAATTACAATGCCAAACATGGCTCAGCCTCTATTTTTTGAAGGCACTTTTGCGAATGCAGTTCATGTAAGCAGTTGTGATTCGGTTACCGTTTATGGGCACAGCGCTTTAGATCTTTCTAGTGATGCTACAGTTATACATCCTACACCTGCTCTTAAAGATAAGTATATGGTTTTGAATTGGTCCGAGGGGGTTTATTTTGTCGGTGACGAAATACTTATCGTAGCCACGCAAGACAGTACTGAAATAGAAATTACTCCTTCTGTTGTTACAGGAGGTGGACATCCAGCAGGTATTCCTTACACTATTACTCTGAATCAAGGAGAGACTTATCAAATTGTTAATTTTAACGCATCCACTAATTTTACAGGCACAACTATTTTTAGTAAAACTAATGGCGAATGTATTCCTTTCGCGGTGTTTTCGGGACATAGATGTACAACGGTTGGGATTTGTGGTGCATGTGATCATCTATATGAGCAATTGTTACCTTTATCGGCGTTGGGAACTCAATATATATTACCGCCTTTAAAAGAAAAATCGACCACTATATATAAGATACTGGCAACTCAAAATGGAACTATTATAACCCTAAATGGAGGTGTAACCATCTACTTAGGTGCAGGTCAACATTATTTGTTTCCGAGTGATGTAGCCTGTGATATTTCTTCAAATAAACCTATTATGATAATGCAATATGCACAAGGTGTTGGTTGTGATGGTGTTGGTGATCCGTTTCAAATTTTAATTTATCCTGAAAAGCAATCTATAAAACGCATTACTTTTAACGCCTTTGTATCAGGGATGATTAATGAGTATTGGGCAAATATTGTTGTTAAAACAGCCGATGTGGGGAGCACTTTTTTGGATGGAGTAAATATTTCTTCCAGCTTCTCTACTGTTCCATCAAATCCAACCTACAGTTATGCGCAAGTTAATGTTAGTGCTGGCAACCATACATTAGTGAACCAAGGTGGGGCATTAACTTATGTTTATGGTTGGGGGAATAGTGATTCATTTGGATATTGTGCCGGTGCAGCAACTAAGGATTTAGAGAATGATTTTACAATCTCTTCAAACCCAAATTGTGTGGGATCCAATATAGATTTTGCTGCTCTTTCAGATACTCTCTCAACAAGTTACGAATGGAATTTTGGAGACTCCAGTAGCACTGCTCTTGGATTGAATACTTCGCATACCTATAATGATAACGGGGTATATAATGTCTCATTAACGAAGCACAGACCGAACGGTTGTGACATCGTAGTTAAGAAAAACGTCTATGTAGTCAGTCCTGTCTTGAAAATCGGGCCAATAGATACAGTAGTTTGTGAAGGAGAAGAAATCCAGCTCTCTGTTGATGTAATTAACGATAGTTTAGAAGTTGTTAATGTCAACAGTTGTGGTGATACAACTGTTTACTACGAAACCTCACAGTTTGACAGTTTAACATGGAGCACTGGTGATACTGGTTCAGTAATATCCATTATACCAGATTCTAATATGATGGTTTATGTCTATGGTCACAAGGCAGATCAGGTATGCAATAGTATAGATTCAATTATGATTACTTTGACAGCACCTCCTTCATTTACCGTTACTGATTTCTGTGAAGGAACTGAAAATAGTGCAAATATTACTGGATCAGTTGAGGGAGAATTTAGTATTATTTCTCCCTTAGGGGATGGAGCAGAAATTGATTCCGTTACTGGTGAGTTATTTAACGAGACCGGTGGTACAACATATACTATTCAGTGTACAAGCTTAGATGGTTGTTCTAATTTCTCCACTCAAGCCCTAACTGTCTATCCGCCCGCAAATGTTTATTTTTCTGCCCATCCATCGATAGGGGATTCGCCTTTACTGGTAGAGTTTTATCCCAACACCTCAAATATTGAAAATTATATTTGGAATTTTGGAGATGGAGGTTCTCTTCAAAGTATGGATTCTGTTGTTTTCCACAGCTTTGAAAATGTGGGGAAATATACAACAACACTAACGGGAATTAACGAGTATGGATGCATTGATTCAGCTAACATTGAAATCATTGTCACGCTTCCTAAAATGGATTATGAACTCCCTAACGTATTTACTCCAAATGGCGATGGAGATAATGACTTCTTCAAGTTCGTGAATTATCAAGTGATAAGCGAATTGAAAATTGTTATTCTGAACAGGTGGGGAAATGTAGTTTTTGAATCTGATCAAGTTGATTTTAATTGGGATGGAAGAGTTCAAAAAACAGGCGAGGAGTGTACAGACGGAACTTATTTTTTCAAAGCTATAATCAAAGGAGAAAATGGAGAAGAAAGACAAGAACATGGTTTTATTCATTTGAATAGGGGGAATTAGCCCTTTTGAAGCTGAAAAAATCCTGTTGATTGGTGCTAACTTTTTAGATGAATAATTCTTCTTCCTCGATTAAAGTCATAGGCTGTTTATAGAATTTCTCTCAGTTCTCTTTTTTCTCGGTGGTTAATCATATTAACTCATAAGCTCTAGAGTTAATCCTGATGACCTTAATCAAACTTTATAAAATCACTTTTTTATAGGTGTATAAATATCTATGAGGTAACGCCTTATGTTTTATTTTGGTGTATACCGCAAAATCTTGGGTCACATTAAATTTAAGGGGATTAAGCAAATAATTTCTCTAACCTAAACAGGAAAAAAGATGTATCTGTCACGCCTCTTAAATTTGCTCTAAATAATTTGATTTTAGCATTAAAAGACTCAGCA
>NZ_QFRJ01000013.1 GCF_003143775.1 Brumimicrobium oceani
ATAAAAAAGCATGGTCATAGAGCTAAATCGGTTTTCAAATATGGATTAGAATATATATCAAGCTTCCTTTTGAACCCTGAAAAGAAAGGATTTAGCAAGGTTTTATTGAAAATTGTCATGTAGTGTAATACAATTCTATTATAAAATATGGAGTCCTCTCTAATTTTGATTTTTCACGTAAAAATTCTCATCTTAAAAATAATACCAATGCCAATTTTCGGAAATATAATTAAAGGACTTATTGAATTTAAAGATTTTGTTACAAGTGAAGTCGACCCAATTGAAGCGCAAGAAGCCGTGCTAAAAAATCTGCTTACACAGGCAAAAGACACTGAGTTTGGAAAACATTATTCGTTCCAAGAAATACTTAACGCTGAGAACATCGAAGAAGCTTTTTCTAAAACAATTCCTTATTTCGATTACAACAAAATGAAGAAAGAATGGTGGCACAGGTATGACAATGAAGAAGAAAATATAACATGGCCCGGGTTACCGAAATTCTTTGCTTTGAGCTCTGGAACCACAGGAAAAACAAGTAAACGTATTCCGGTTTCAGACGACATGATTGACGCTATAAAACAAGCGGGAATCAGACAAATTACGGCATTGAGCAATTTTGAATTGGAAGCTGATTTATTTGAGAAAGAAATAATGATGTTGGGGAGTTCAACCAATTTAAAGGAAAATAAGAATTATCTAGAAGGTGAAATTAGTGGAATAAGCACCAATAACATTCCATTTTGGTTTAAAGGATATTATAAACCGGGAGATGATATTGCGAAAATCGATGATTGGGAAGAAAGAATTCAAGCGATTGCAGAAAATGCAAAAAGTTGGGACATTGGCGCTTTGAGCGGTATTCCGACGTGGATGGAATTAATGATGAAGAAAGTTATCGAATACCACGGAGTTGATAATATTCATGAAATATGGCCAAATCTTCAGGTTTACACATCAGGTGGAGTAGCTTTTGGAACTTATGAAAAAAGTTTTAATGATTTATTGGGCCACCCAATTACAGTAATTGATACTTATTTTGCATCGGAAGGTTTTATAGCTTCTCAAACCCGACCAGAAACGGACGCCATGAAATTATTGGTAGACAATGGAATTTATTTTGAATTTGTTCCTTTTGAAGCGCAGTATATTAATCCCGATGGTTCCTTGGTAAAAGACGCTCCTTCTATTGGATTAAAAGATGTAAAACTCAATCAAGAATATGTTTTAATTATTAGCACCGTAAGTGGTGCATGGAGGTATGAAATTGGCGATACAATAGAGTTCACCGACGTTGAAAGAGCGGAAATTAAAATTACTGGAAGAACAAAATTCTTTTTAAATGTTGTAGGTTCTCAATTGTCTGTCAACAAAATGGATGATGCAATGCAAAATTTAGAAGCTGAATTTTCAACTAAAATCACAGAATATACTGTTTGTGCGAAACGTGCGGAAGACGGTGAATTTTATCACTATTGGTACATTGGAGTTGATGAAGAATTAGACGAAGACAAAGTGAGTCACTCCATCGATGAATTCTTGAAAAATGGAAATAAAAACTACAAAGTTGCTCGTGGAAAAGCATTGAAAGGCTTAAAAGTAAAATTAATTCCAACCCAAGTTTTTTATGATTGGTCGGGAGCTAACAAAAAGAAAGGCGGACAGGTGAAATTGGAGAAAGTAATGGGAGAAACGACTTTTAATGAATTTTCCAAATTCGTTAAAAATCGGTTCTAATGATTAATGCTTAATCATTAAGGATTAACGCTCTGGCTTCCAACCTCTTCTTCGAAGTTATTGTATATTTACGGCTTAGTTCTAGTTATGACCGCATTTTGTGATGATAATAGATGTAAACAGTATAAGTCTTAATGCTTTGCTAAATTAGGAAAAGATGATCCTTTATACTAAATAGAGCCCTCCGTCAACTGACGAGATCCCTCATTAAAATAATTTTCTAACAAGTTCAAAAATAATTTTAATAAGGGATGACAGTCAGTAGAAGTGGAAATGTGAAAAAGGTGGGACAAAAGGGCGATGCTCCGCATCGCCCTTTTGTCCCACCTTTCTCACCCCACACCCAGCTTAACAATGTCATCCTTTAATTAGAAAAATCTATGATTTTTGTGATTGAAGGATCCTTCAGTTGACGGAGAACTCTTTTGGAGATTGAATCACAATTTATTTCTAAGAAAGAACTTATCAAGATTAATATTGAAGCATTAATTTTGCTGTAATAATTAGAACTGAGCCAGAATTACGAATCACTTCGTAATTATTCCATCTCTTTCATTCACAATTTCCATAATCTCTTCAGGTGATAAATAAAATTTCTGAATTCTTAGTTTATAAGCGGCATCTATTCCAGCATTGTTCAAAATAAAATCTTTGGTTTTTAGGATATAGTCTTCCATTCCTTGTTGAACGGCGAAGGTATCTGCTGCTCGTTCGGCTTCGATAATTGATGTGGCTGAAAAAAGATACTTCAATCCAAACCAAACTAAATTCAATTTGCTTCTGTTTTGGTAATCCATAATATGTCCTAATTCATGACCTATCCACCCAATCATTACATCTTTGGGTACATTAATTGTAGCGAATTCCTTATCTGAAATTTTGAATTTCTCACTGATTAGAATGATGTATTCTCGGTTTTTTCTGCTTTTAAAAAAACTAGCAATTTTCGGTCTGGCTTGCATTGTTGATTTCTTGATGTTCTTTTTGAATTTGATTTCAAGATTAATATCTTTTAGCTCGGGATAATAACTTAGCGCAGTTTGAACTTCTTTAATTATTTTTTGTGGAATTATAATTTGGGCAAAGTTGGATGTGTTTGACATAAGGAAATAAAAAGTATTGTGATTCTGAAAATCATGTGAGTTCTAAAAGCAATCATCGGCATTATCGTGACTACTATTGCTTAAAGCTTAAAATAAACATTTATAATTTTCATAGCAACAATTTAGGGTGTCCTTTAGTATTTATTAACGGTTCCAAAAAAATAGAAAGAGATTTAGATTCGCTTTAAAACTTAAAATCCGCTCCAATAAAATAATTGAAGCGGATTAGTGTTGTTTAAATGTGTTTTCTAAAAATCAGATTGAGATTAGAAGGTCTAAGCTCATTGTTTAAGGAATTTCCGTGTAACCGACCTTTCTCCATTTAAAAATTTACAGAAATACAAACCATTCTTTAATTCTGAAATATCAACAAAACCTTTGAACTCTTCATTTGAATTGTTCGGGAAATTCTTGGTTTGGACTTTTTTTCCTGATACATCATAAATTTCGAGTTTTAAGGAGTTTGGACTTTCGTTTAGTGTGAAGTTGAGATGGGTTGTGACAGGATTTGGGAATAACCTAATGTCATTCTTTATGTGATTCTCCGGAATACTGAGCGAACCCATTATTAAAGTATCAGTTTGAACTTTGGAATGTATTGTATCATTAATACTGCTTCCAGGTCTTATAATATTTGTATTAACCAAAACTGCGGTTAAATTAGTATCGACATTTATAAAATTTATTGAAGTAGTATCATAAGCATTGCATCCTAATTGTGTCCATGCCCCTCTTGTATCATAATATAAATCTATTAATATGACATTATTACTTTCGGAAACTATTATTGTGTCTATTTCAGGACAGGAACTACCAGATCCAAATGCAAAGGCGATTTCAGAAAACAACTGGAAGTTATTACCTTGAATTTGATATGTATGATTTACACCTAGAAAGCCAAATTGTCCAATAGAACTGGTTGAAATAGTAAGGAGTAATGTTATGATTGTATATTTTATTTTACTTTTCATGATGTTTAATTTTCATTTCCCAATTTTTATATAAACTCCGAAATAGACTCCAGAGAAATCTAGAGTAATCGGATATTGGTCATTGACGTTCCATACTTGATTTGCCGCATCACGAACTTCCCCAGTTTTTAAAAATTGATAACCCACACGCAAGCCTAAGGATGTTATTATTGGAGTTGTTGTGAGGTCATATTCTGCTTTTAATCCAATTTGACTTTGGAAATCAGAACTTGTATAAGCGAAGTATTCACTTTGATTTACTGCGCCTTTGGCAGGTAGTAAATTGCTAATTATTTTTGAAAAACCGATCCCAGCACTTAGTTCAACTCCATAACGTAGGCGATTCAGAAAGTTATCTTTTTCCACGTTATTTACAATTTGATCGATGTACCAGCTATTAGTTATACCAATCGTCAAAGCTTCAGTTCTTAACTCATATCTTCCCTCACACTCTTCAATAGGTAAATTAAATTCATTCATTTTATAAGAAGAAGGAGTAGAATTCTTAATAGTATATTGATATCCAGCATAGACTCCAAAATCGAATAATTTTATGGATTGATACAGTAAATTAAATTCAAAACTATTTCCGGTTTTTATTTCGAAATCATCCATTTCCAGTTCATTTTCTAAAAACCCATTAGAAAAAGCAGTATTTAAATCAACCATTTTAAAATAATTTACTCCATATCCTAACTGAAAAGAAAGGCGATCTATTTTTTGCGATTGAACATGCATTATTAGGAAGTGGGAAATCAATAAAGTTATGTATTTTAGTTTCATATTTATTGCTTGTTTTAAAAAGGTTTAACATTTCAAAACAATATTAATTGAGTGACAATTTTTACCTTCTATTTAGTCGCTAATTGAACAGAATCTATTTAATCTAAGTCCAACTTTACCTCTTTTCTAGTATCCAAATCATACAACCACAAACTAGAGTTTTCAATTAAAAAACCACCAATACTTATCGTCGGATCAGGCCCTGGAATTAATGTTCTTTCGATTTTTTGAAGGATTAATTTATCGCCTAATGGTGAGCAAATTGCTTCTTTAATGATTTCTTTGTCACAAAACCTGATTATTCTTTTCACTTCTCCTGAAGGGAAATCAATCTCGAAAAAACCAGCTAATTCAAGGGAACCAACAAAACTCATATAAAATCTTCGTCCATCTACATGCCAATTCATTTTTCCATAAGGTGAACCGCTGTGATTGAATTGATGTAGCTTAAAATACAAGGAATCTAGGTTCAAATCAATTGTTGTATAATAAGTAAATCCATTATTCGCAATAAGTATGTTGTCGGGAGAAACCATAAAAACATCAAAAATTGCTACTTCACTATATATCTGCACTTTATCTTGATCACCAATGGTTTTTGTGTTAATGAAAGAAGTTCCATTCGCTTGACCTCCACCCCATAAAAGTGTATTGCTTCCGTTTATCCAAGTTAAACCATTGTCTAGATTGCCATAAGACAATTCAGAGAATTGGGTTAATTGACTTCCGTCATCTTTAACGATAAAAAACCCAGAAGGTACAGTTTTGAATGCAATCCAACCTTCTAAGTTCCAAGCAGGATGCCCAGTAATTTCAACATTGTCTAATAATTTAGTTTTTACACCTGTCTTGTAATTGAATTTCATCAAATGATGTCCTGTTATTATTTGACTTCCTGAATCCGCAGCAATTTGATAATAAACGAATTCATAAGGATTATTCGGATTAAATGCAGGATACATAAATTGATTACCTTCTTGGATTCTGAACTCATCACCAGTAGGTGATTGATCAAACGATTCATCACATCCTGAATCTTCCCATATCAGATTCTTAGTAAAACCAAAAGTTGAGCATATCAATTCTTCCTTCTTGCAGCTATTCAGTATCAGAAACATAATTATACCAAAAAACACAAATACAATATTAATTTTTCGTGTTTGCATATCTTATTGTTTAATGATTTTTTTAGTGATAAAACTTTCTCCCTTATTAAAAATAAACAAATACATTCCTTTGGGGAGTGTCGAAACATCAACTTTTAAACTTTTGTCTGATGAGTTTTCAATATTAAAATTTTGAATTTTTCTACCCATAATGTCATAGATACTGAAGTCATGTGCTTTGTTTGAAAACAAAACATTGATAACATCATTTGTCGGATTTGGAAAAACAGTTACTTCATCAGAAGTTAAATTATTTTCATCAACATTAAGATGATATGAGGTGTCTTTTGTGTAGACACTATAAGCAAACTTAAAGTCATCATTACTATCTGGTTCTGGACTAATAACTAGTGAAGTAACACCATTTGTTAAAACTTCCGTACTGTAATAATACCCCGTTAAAGTTGCATTAGACTCATCAATAGCATCTATTTTTACTCCACTCCAATGTGAGTTAAATAATGTATCTTCTAAACTATACAAATCAGAAGAAGCATTCCTTACCCAACCATCGATAAATATTTCATTCAGGGGTAAATTATGGTTAAATGTGTGAGTAACTTCATAAACTGTTGTCTGTAATATCTGGGAGCCACTTGGAATCCCATCTATTCCTTCAGGAAATTCAATATTTTGGTTGGAAACATATATAATTCCAGCGTCCTTATTGACCTTAAAATCGAAGTGGCGCACTCGATAGGGTAAGCTAGATTTTTCAAGGGATGTAAAAGCATTTAATGCTCCAAAACCGCTATACTTATTTGGTACAGATAAGTTTGAACCGAATGGTAGCATAGGATCTTCAGTAACAGGAAATGCATTCTCTTGTAAAATATACTCCACATCCTCTTGACTTAATTTATTAGGATATAAAGGATTGTAGTCTGGATTATGCAAGCTCAGCATTAGACCTGCAACACCACTAACATGAGGGGCACTAGCAGATGTTCCATTGAATGATCTATAACTATTAAACCCAGCAGTTAAATCACCAGTATTCAGCAAGGTATGAACTTGAGGCCCCATTCCTGGAGCTAATAGGTCAACATTTCTCCCAAAAGCTGAGAATGATGCTCTCCGCTTAATGGGATTACTGCCAAAAGTCATTGGTTCATAAGCTCCAACTTTAAGTATCCATTCATCATTGAAGCTTGCTGGAAAAAAGGATGTATCAGCTAGATGTTCATGAAACTGACCTAAATTACCACTTGAAGCAACCTGAATAACATTATTTTTAAAAGCAGTGTTGACAGCATTCCTAAGCGTGAAAAGTATTGTGTCAATTTCTGGATGAGCACCATCTATTCTCCAACTATAATTATGTATATTTAAGCCGAAACCAAAATTTGTTAAAGGGTTAAAAACGGCCCCTTCAACAATAGCTTCTGAAGCCGTGGTAATAGTAAATAGACTATCGTCTCCTAAAGTATTAGATGTGGTTGAAGTTCTTAATGAATACAATGAAACACCGGCAATTCCTTCTTCAAAATCACCTCCCGCAATTCCAGCAACACCTTTTCCATTATTTCTTATTGCACCAATAATTCCAGCAACAGCAGTACCATGACCGTTTTGGGCGGTAGTAGTGACTGGATCTGAGTTCATTTGTGAACTTGGGTGAACGCCTTTTCCATAATCCCATCCACCTTTTACCCTACTGCCGCTCCAAGAACCATCTCCTAAATCCTCATGTCTCCAATTAATACCTGAATCAAAAACACCAACCTTGATATCAGACTTTCCGGTTTCTAAAGCCCAACCTCCTTGCTCAAGCAAAAATGGACTTCCCGGGGGCGGATTCGTAGACACCAAGTTTATTCCTCTTAGGCTTCCAACTAGACCAGTTTGGTTGGTAGGATTATAATAAGGAGGATTGAAAATACTAAATAATGGATCATTTGGAATTATGCCTTCATAAACAGCAATTCTATTAGGTTCGCTGAAGTGAATTATATTTCTTATTAAGTTTAAACTATCTATTCCATCTAAAATATTAAAACTATTAGGAAATACCACAGACAATGTAGCCCAAAAATCATCCACTTTAATTGTATCACCTAAGCGAGTAACAGATAAAGAATCTGCCGTGGTCATTCGTCTAAAAATCTTAAAAGTATTCAAACGACTCACTTCCATATTAAGTTTCTCGTTCATCAAACCGATAACACTAG
Organism: Brumimicrobium oceani; assembly: GCF_003143775.1. GTDB lineage: Bacteria > Bacteroidota > Bacteroidia > Flavobacteriales_D > Crocinitomicaceae > Brumimicrobium > Brumimicrobium oceani. Next base: position 7,929 of record NZ_QFRJ01000013.1, read on the forward strand.
GCTTTACAAAATCACTCAATTTACCTGCAATAAAGCCCTTTCTATCAATAGCACCATAATTTACAGCGCTTCTATCAAAACGAATAATAACTTCATTGGCATTATGAGATGGCTCCCCATTAACCATCACTGGGTTAAATGATTTCTCCATTAAATTGTATTTCACAGTAATATTTCTTGAATTCCCACTTGGAACTTCTATTTTACCAATTACAATTATGTTTCCAGCTATATCATTTGCTATTCCTGTTGGTTTAGCTACTAATCCATTTTCACCACCAAATTTAGCTTGTGTAAAGATTTCTCCATTTGGTTTGTAGCCCAGTGTTACTATTCCTTCATCCACATTATTGATTGCAGATCCTGTCACAAAAACATCTTGATTACTGCGAATTAATACTTGGACAGCTTCATCATCAAGGTTTGCTTCTCCGTTAAACTCTCTTGACCATTGTAAACTTCCTGCAGAGTTGTATTTTAAAAGCGAATAATTTTTTCCTTCATTTGGGTTAGAAACAAATCCTGTAACATAAACATTACCTAAATCGTCAACTTTAACTCCCTTTCCTCTATCATCAGCTCCATACCCGTCGTATTGAGCTTCCCATAAAATATTTAATTGTGGGTCTAATTTATAAATACTGATATCATATCCTGTATTTTGATTAACTACTGCTCCTGTAACGTAAACGTTACCTGAGTTATCCACTGATAAATCATAAACTTCATTCAATCCATGTGTTGCATTTCCTTGACTTCTTTTTTCAGCTGTCAGATTTCCGTTTGAAGTGTTGTAGACCACTGTAGCCAATTCCCACTTATTAAAAGTCATTTGACTTCCTCCGGTTATATATAATTGGTTTCCGTGGAGTTCTATTTTAGCAGCGACATCATTTAAGCTAACATGATCGTACCTGCTCACCCATAAATGAGCACCATTCGATGAATTGATTCGAAGTGTAACATAGTCCATCTGGTTATTTGTTGAAAAACTACTCCCAGTAACAAAAAGACTTCCATTATTATCTCCAGTAATTGCTGTTCCGTAATCCTTTGGTGTTGGTGATCCGCCATTATCATAATAGCTAGCCCATTGAAATTGGCCGTCACTTTTATATTTCAGCACGACTAAATCATCATCATGATTCACATGTTCAACCGAAGTTCCTGTTATAAAAACATCATAATTCGCATCTACATAAATGTCGGCAGCCATATCATCCATATTCGCGGCACCATTAAAAGTTTGCTGCCAAAGCAAACCGCCGTCGGCATCAAATTTTTGAATAATTATATCATGATTGTTATTGGTGTTTATTGTAGAACCCGCCATGTAAACGTTTCCTATATCGTCGGTTGCACTAGCGTTTTTATAAAACAATGGCACTTCTCCTCCATCTTGATTCCAGTTTTCAGAAAAATAGATTTGAGTTTGACTAAAGCTTACAAAAGGCACTAGCATAATCCCGAAAATTAAAAGTAATAACCTTCTACAAAACAGGCTAGACCTGTGTGTGTGTGTGTGTGTGTGTGTGTGTGTGTGTGTGAGTTAGACCGCAAAAAACTGGAGTAAATTGTATTAACTTTTTCATAAGTAAGAGTTTTTAATTCCTTATAAAACTAAAACATTTATTTTGAACTACCTAATGAGGGTTAAAAATAAGTTAAGAAAACTCCTTATTTTTTACCTATTTTTTTGGTTTGTTTCATAATATCAAATGGGGTATTACAAGAAACACTTTCTATTAACAGATAAACTAGTTCACTTTATTTAAAACCAAAACAAATTAGACCACTTCTCAGCTGAAACTTACGAAGCATAACTTAAAATACTTACCTTTACATATTCATGAAAGCAATACGTTCACTCATATCTATTTTTCTAATTGTTGGCTATATAGTTGGACTCACCAATAATCTAATGCCGCGATGTGAAAGCGAATATGAACATCAACAACACATTGTTTCCATACATACCAATCACTTTCACGGTTCTGATAATTCTGATCCTGAAATTGCACACATTGGCCATGAAGAGCACGACGATGAAACTTCGTTCGTAAATATCTTGCAGCATATTTTTGATGATGTTGACAATCCGAAAGAAAAATGTGAGTTTGGATTTTTCGCCAATGTTCATCACCAAACAGTTGACGTAAAATCTTTGGCCATTATCACTGTTCTTAAATATCCTGAGTTTTTCGTTCCAACATTTGAAGATTCAAAAGAGTTAATTGAATATTCAACACCTGATTATACACCACCCGATCGACAGAGTCAGCAGCAGCGTGGCCCCCCAAATCTTCTTGTATAGTCTTTATCTGAAAACGTCAAATACTGCGTTATGCAAATTTTTAATTTCAGTCATTTATATTTATAAACTCCTGCAATTAAAAATTTAGCAAGCCTTGTCTTTAACGCTCTCATATGAAAGACTCATTGCTGTAACTTTAAATTCACAGCTTTGAAAAACATTGGACGAGATGAAGAAGTTCAATAAATAAGGAATTCCTTTTCAATTCCATTACATTTTATTTAATACAAAAAAAAATGATTTACAGAATTATATCATTTTCCATTCATAACAAGTTAATCATCGGGTTAATGACCTTGGCCATCATCGGCTTTGGGATTTTCTCAATGCGTACCATCAATTTAGGTTCAGTGCCTGACATTACCAACAATCAAGTTCAGGTAATGACGGTTTCTCCCAATTTATCTACAGAAGACATCGAGCAATTCGTGACTTATCCTGTGGAAGTTGAAATGGGAAATCTGCCTGGCGTTGAAGAAATCCGTTCGATTTCTCGATTCGGATTATCGGTGGTAACAATTGTTTTTAAGGAAGATGTGGGAACTTACCATGCCCGACAGTTGGTACAAGAAAAATTAATTGATGTTCGCCAAAATATTCCAGAGAAATTTGGAGCTCCTAGCATGGGACCCATCACCACTGGATTAGGAGAAATATACCAATACAGTATTGAAGTTGAGTCAGGATATGATTCACTTTACACTTTAACAGAATTGCGCTCGGTTCAAGATTGGATTGTCGCTCGTCAATTAACCCTTATCGAGGGCGTTGTTGGTGTAAACGCATTCGGTGGAAACGTCAAACAATACGAAGTCAGCATAGACCCAGACAAACTCAAGGCGATGGGCGTTACCATTGGAGATGTTTACAAAGCATTAGAAGAAAACAACACCAACACAGGGGGAGCCTACATTGAACGAAATAAAATGGCCAACTTTATTCGTGGAGAAGGTTTGATTCGCTCATTGGATGACATTCGCAAGATTCCTGTTAAAAAAGAAAATGGAATTCCTGTTACCATTGGAGACATTGCAGAAAACGTAGGATTTGGCAGTCAAGTACGTTATGGAACATTCACAAAAGACGGAAAAGAGGCCGTTGGAGGAATGGTTTTAATGTTGAAAGACGCCAATCCAAACAAGGTAATTAGCAGTGTGAAAGAGCGCATTGATAAAATTCAATCTTCGATGCCTGAAGGATTAACAATTGTACCTTTTCTGGACAGAAGTGAATTAATTGCCAGAACAACTGACACTGTCGCTACCAATTTAATAGAAGGAGCTTTAATCGTAATTTTCGCCTTGGTTATTTTACTCGGTAGTTTTAGAGGAGGATTAATTACAGCCACCACAATTCCCTTGGCTTTATTGTTTGCTTTTATTTTGATGAAACAATTTGGAGTTTGGGCCAACTTAATGAGTCTAGGCGCTATTGACTTCGGAATTATCATCGATGGAGCGGTTATTATTATTGAAGGAACCGTTTTCGAAATTCAAAGACGAATGCGGAAGGGAACACTCAATTTTTCTAGAAAAGAAATGGACGATGTTGCTATCCAAGCGAGTAACACCATGATGGAATCGGCCTTTTTTGGTCAAATCATTATTTTGATTGTCTTTATGCCCATTTTATTCTTGCAAGGAGTTGAAGGAAAAATGTTTCAACCGATGGCTTACACTTTCGGATTTGCCATGATTGGTGCAATTATTTTGTGTTTAACCTACGTTCCTATGATGTCTGCACTATTTATGCGACCAGTTCAAAACAAGAACAGTTGGTACGCAAAGTTTGAAGACAAGTTAGAGCGATTCAGTAATGGAATTATTGGCGGAATCAACAAGGTTTATCATCCAGTTTTGGAAGCCGCAATGAAATTCAGACTGGCTGTTATTGCCATTGCACTAGTCATTTTAGGAATGACTTTTTTCACTTTTTCGAGAATGGGAGGCGAATTTATTCCTCAATTAAAAGAAGGTGATTTAGCTATTCAAGCATTGATTCGACCAGGGAGTAGCTTGGAAGAAATGATTGCCACTTCTACCAAAATTGAAAACACATTATTAGAAAACTTTCCCGAAGTGAAGTCGGCAGGTTCTCGAATTGGAGTGGCTGATATTCCCACCGACCCAATGCCAATGGACATTGCAGACATGTTTGTGATTTTAGAGAAAGACCACAGTAAATGGACTTCAGCAAAAACAGAAGAAGAATTGATTCACAAAATGGAAGACAAATTAGCCGAAGTTTTGGTCGGTGTAAACATTGTTTTTAGCCAACCCATTGAATTGCGATTCAACGAATTACTAACAGGAGTTCGCGAAGATGTAGCCATTAAAATTTATGGTGATGATTTAGAGGTTTTAAACAAAAAAGCCGCTGAACTTGCAGAATTAGTGCAAACAGTTGAAGGCGTTGGAGATGTAAATGCTGAGCGAACATCTGGATTGCCTCAAATCAATATCAAATTTGATAGAGATAAAGTCGCACAATATGGAGTTTCTATCGAACAATTGAATACTTATTTAAGTACAGCCTTGGCTGGTGGAGTTGCAGGAACAATTTACGAAGGTGAAAGACGCTTCGATTTGGTGGTGCGTTACGATAAAAACTACCGTTCCTCGATTGATGACATTCGTAAGCTTTTTGTTGATTTACCTAATGGTTCGCAAGTAATGTTGAAAGAATTTGCAAGCATAGAATACGAACCTGGACCAATGCAAATTTCGCGAGACGACACTTATCGTCAGACCTATGTTGGAGTGAATACCAGAGGTCGAGATGTAAAATCTGTGGTCACCGATATTCAAAAGAAAGTAGCCAAAGAATTGAATTTACCAGCGGGTTACAACATTTCTTATGGCGGAGAATTTGAGAATTTAGAAAGTGCAAGCAATCGCTTATTGGTGGTTGTTCCTATTGCGCTTGTTTTGATTTTTATATTGCTCTATTTCGCATTAAAATCATTCGCACAATCCATCATGATTTACATCGCTATTCCTTTGGCAGCAATTGGCGGAGTTTATGCTTTATGGCTTCGTGATATGCCCTTCAGTATTTCTGCTGGAGTTGGATTTATCGTTCTTTTTGGAGTTGCGGTGCTGAATGGTTTAGTCCTTATTAATCGTTTTAATTCTTTAAAAATGGAAGGAATAACAGATATAAAAGAACGGATTTTCACAGGAACCAGAGAGCGTATTCGACCAATTATGTTGACCGCTGTGACGGATATTTTCGGCTTCTTGCCTATGGCATTTTCCGCTTCGGCAGGTGCAGAAGTGCAGCGCCCGTTAGCCACAGTTGTAATTGGCGGAATGATTAGCGCAACTTTACTCACCTTGGTTGTTTTGCCCGTTTTATACATGTATTTAGAAAAAAGAAAGATGAAAAAGAAGGGAAACCCATCACTTGCCATGGGAATTGGAATGCTGTTTATTCTTGTTACGCCTATGTTTAATGCACAAACTTCACTTGAAGAAAACTGGCATTTCATAACAATAGAAGATGCACAGAAACAAGCCTTGAAACGATTGCCAATGCTCAAAGCAAAAAAAATGGAAGTTGAACAACAGCAAGTGTTGAAAAAAACGGCTTGGAACTTCGGAAACACTTCTGTTTATACGGGGAAAGATGAAGTAGGAAATGGCGCTAACGGAATTTATACCAGAATTGGAATTCAACAAGAAGGCATCGATTTATTTGGAATTGCTCCAGCTTTAAAACTTCAAAACCAAGAAGTCATTTTAGCTGAGAAAGCTTTAGAATTGTCGGAGCTTTCTATTCGTCGAGAAGTAAAAAAAGCTTGGGCAGATGTTTATGTGAGTCAGTCTATTCACAAGGTTTATGAAACGCTAGACACCATTTTTACAAGAATCAGTTCCACAGAAAAAATGCGTTATGAACTCGGAGACATTTCCAATTTGTCGTATTTGTCAACTGCAAATGAAGCCAATGAATTAAGAATAAAAAAGGATCAAAAGCGACACGAATATTTAAAAGCCATTCAGAAATTGAACCTTTGGTTGGTAAGTGATACGATTTACACTGTTTTGGAAAGCGATACAGAGAGCTTTATTGAACTCATTGAATTGAATGCAGATTCTGTTTCTAATCACCCTTTGTTGACTTATTATCAGCAGCAAATCAATATAGCAGATGCGAAAATCAAAAAGCAAAACGCTCAGTATTTCCCGACAATTAGCGGTGGTGTTGGGGAACAAAAAATTGGAGCACAAACTGGGTTTTACAAGTATGAAATTGGGATCAGTATTCCATTGATTTTTAATCGGGAATTAGGACGATCTCAAGCCGCTAAAATCGACAGGAAAATTGCAGAGCAAAATTTTCAGCAGCAAGAAATAGAAATTCAGGTGGAACTCAATTCCACTTTCGAAGACTATCAGAAATGGAGAAATACGTGGATGTATTATCAGGAAGAAGCCCTTCCACTAGCGCAATTACAAAGAGAAAGTGCGATCACTTTATTTGAAGAAGGCGCAATTGATTACACGCAATTCCTTCAAACGGTAAGAACTGCCATTCGCATTGAAGTGGATGCTTGGGATGCTTTAGACAATTATTTAAAACAGCGTTATTTACTTGAATATTATCTTCAAGATTAAAAATATAAAAATTAAGAAATCATGAATTCATATATAAAATATACCATAAGCTTATTGCTTCTATTGGGTCTCTTTTCTTGCACTACAAATGAAAATGTAAGCACAGAGGAAGAACACGAAGAGGAACACCGTCATGCGCATGACGAAGTACATCTTTCTCCGCAAAAATTCAAAAGTTTGAAAATTGAATTAGACACCATGCAGCGCCATACTTTCGAAGGAATTGTTTACACGAATGGAAGTTTGGAAGTTCCACCACAACACGAAGCGACAATTACTGCTGTTTTAGGTGGAAATGTCGTATCCATCGAAGTAATTGAAGGAGAAAACGTCAAAAAAGGTCAAGTTTTGGCTTATTTGAGTCATCCCAATTTCATAAATATTCAAACGGCTTACTTGAAAGCTTTTCATAATGATGCATATTTATCGAAGCAACTTGATCGACAAACCAAACTTTCTGAAGCGGAAATTGGCGCAGGAAAAGACATGCAAAAATCGAAATCAGAATATTTATCCAACAAAGGAGATATGAACGGATATGCAGCGCAATTGAAGCAATTAAATTTGAATTTAAAATACATTCAAGAAGGAAATTTGTATGAGAGAATCCCTGTGAAAAGTCCGATTGATGGTTCCATTGAAGCAGTAGACATTCAAATTGGTCAGTTCGTTGAACAACAAACAGCAATGTTTAAGATTGTAAACACAGAACATCTTCATGCGGATTTTATGGTATTTGAAAAAGACATTATCCATGTAAAGAAAGGTCAAAAGATAGAATTTACAGTCGCCACATCTACTCAACCTTTGATAGCAGAAATTATATCTGTCGGAAAGCGATTTGAAGAAGCACCGCGAGCAGTTCACATTCATGCAGAAATCGAGGAAAAGAATTTTCACTTAGTGGCAGGAATGTACATAAAGGGCAAGATTTTCACACAAGAAAATGAATTAATGGCCTTACCAGAGTCTGCTGTAATTACCGAAGATGGAAAGTCTTATATTTTCATCAATACTCAAACTAAAGAGCAGCAAGAAAAAGAGTTTGAATTTCAAATGGTTGAAGTTAAAACTGGAAAACAAGAAGGCGATTGGGTTTCTATTGATTTATTAACGCCATTACCAGAAAATGCGAAGATTGTTCAGAATGGAGCGTATTATTTAATTGCTGAGATGTTGAAAGGGGAGACAGAGCATAGTCATTAATACTAGCATGGTACGAGATAGAATCTCGCACCAGCTAGGAGGGCGTTTTGCAATCTCGCACCAGCTAGGGATAAAAAAAATTGGTTGGGATATTCGTAGTACGGACGATTTGCAAATCGTCCTACGAATTCCCAACCAACATTTTTGTGATTTAAATGATAGGATTTACAAATATTTCACATGAAGATTAAGGTTTAACCTCAATGGATTTCGTTCTAACCGTTTCATTGATTAACCAATAATCTTTTGTTCCAATTACTTTTTGGTCGTAATTTAATCCTACAACTTGCGCGTAACCTGAACCTTCTCCTAAATTACTGAGCTCTGCCGCGGTAAAAGTATGAGAAGTTGTGTTTCCTCCAAGAATTACTAATTGATTTCCGTTTGAACCATAAACTGCATACAAAATTGAATCTGCATTTGCTACCGAACCACTAGTTAAGGTATAGTCACCAGAAGTAGAAATATCACCCGATGTAATTGGGTTTACACTTGAAAACCCTTGATTAGTGGAAGTAGAAAAAGCTTCCCAAGTTGCTCCTGTTCCTTCCCAACTTACAGATGAACCATATGTTAAGCCCATAGGATTTGTCTGACTCGGCATATAAACATAAGAGTTGTTGTCTTGCTTTGAAAGGACTTCACCCTCTACTTTTACAGTTCCAGCGCCAACGAATGAATTTCCAGAATTTTCACTAAAAACGGCTACAGCGGTTCCTAATTCGGTATCGATTGGACCAATTGGACTTTCTGAGGTACTTATGGTTTTAATGGCGATTAGTGCACCAAATTCTCCTGCAAAACTAGGAGAGTAAGATGTAGGAGCTGATGCTGCCGGTGTAGCATACTCACAGCTTCCATCGTCTTTTTCAGCATCGTCATTATAATTTACAGCCACCGGGTCCGTACAACCCTCCTTTTTACAGGAAGTGAAACCTAGTCCTAATACCAATATTAAACTTGCAATAATTATTTTTGAATGTTTCATAATATTTAGTTTTGTACAAATTTAAGCTTGAGCCCCAATCACAGCAATACGTCATTTGTCGTATTTGCAATAATCTTCTGACGGCCTCGTTTGAACCCATTTATTTTCCTTAAATTAGATGCAGTGATTTGTAAAACCGTCTACTTATGTCAGAAACCAAAGCAAAAAGAACTTGTCTAGAGTGTGAAGCGCCATTATCAGGAAGGCGTGATCAAAAGTTTTGTGGAGATTATTGCCGAAACACTTTCAACAACAGATTGAACGAAGACAGCAGTAATTACATGCGCAGAATCAATAATATTCTCAGAAAAAACAGGAGGATTTTAGCGAAATTAAATCCAGATGGTAAGAAAACGGTTGATGGCATCACAATGGCTGAAGAAGGTTTTAATTTTCATTATTACACAAATATCTACACAACAAAAAAAGGAAGTCAGTATATTTTCTGCTACGACCAAGGTTATTTGAAATTGGATGACAACCAATATATGCTGGTAATTAAACAGGATTACGTGAGGTAATGATTAATCCGTCTGTTGTCGGACAAGTAGTTTAACGTGGTTTGGTGGTTGGTTTGCTCGGGGGTGGCTTGAAGGTTGGTTTGAAGCTTGCGCTGTAATGGAACGCGAATGACGCGGATCTTCGAACGCTGATTTTCGCAGATTTTAAAAAACAGTATTTTTATTTCTCTTTGGGACATTGCTTTATCTGTACGAAATTAAGTCAAACAAAATTAAGTTTATGCAAGGCTATTTTAGTCATTCGTTATGCGATGTCATTCGTAAACACTCTAACAAACTTTGCGTAATTCTTTCTCTACACAACCCTACTTTGCAAACTTAAACTGCAGCGTAACATATCCATTTATCCCATCAGAAGGTAAAATTCCAGGTCCAGGATAACCGGTTGCTCTTCTTGTAAAGTAACTCGCATTCGTAAAGTTATTCACCCCAAATTCCACTTGGAAATATTTTTTGAATTTATAATTTCCGCTGAAATCAAAAACCATGTAAGCCGGAACCTCTCCAATTACAGCGTCTCCTGTTGGTTCAACTGCGTTTGACGCGTCAGAGAATTGCGGTGAATTAAAACTTCCTTGCACTTTTAATGTCCAGTTTTTAAACGAAGAACTAATTCCAGATTTCACCATAAAAGTACTCACGTATTCCACTTTATTTCCAACATAATTAGCTTCTTTCGAAGTGATATAATTGGCGTTGATGTAAGAAGCGTTAACGAAAGTTTTTAGCGCCCAATTTCTTTCTTTTTCACCTAATTTCAACCAATCAATTTCAGCAAAAGATTCTATTCCGTAATTTTGAGCATCACCAATATTTGTTCTCTCTTTCTTCACGGTTTTTGGTTTTGGAGCTAGTCCAATTTTATCGCCATAGAAAATATAGAAGGCTGATAAATCATAAATCAGAACATCTTTTAACAAACCTCTAAACCCAAGCTCTGAGGTAAATCCGTATTCATCTTTGATATTTGGATCGACAACTACATTTGGGTTGGTTACACGAATATCTGTAAAATTAATGGCGCGGTAATTCTGTGTTAGGTTGCTATACAAACTCGAATTCTTTCCTACTTTATAAGAAACTCCTGTTCCAAATAAAGGAACTGTTCGGGAAATAGAATTAGAATCACTTGCTCTTGTAATCGACAAAGTGTCGAAATTTAAAGGATGAACAACATATTGCTTGTAAAATCCTTCAGAACTTGTCGAAATATTTTCAATTCGAACTCCTAAATTCACTCGCCATTTCTTTCCAATAAAGAACATGTTCTCTGCAAACAAAGCTTGATTTACAGAAGGGTAAATAAATGAAGAACCTTCGACATCATCGGGGTTAATAAACATAAAATTTGCATCATCTCCATCTGCTGCAGTTCCTTGCTTGGTTTGTGTTTCACCTTGATAAACCCTTGCCCCTACTAGTAAAGCACCCTTCACTTTTGGAGTAATTTTATCATCTTCTGAATACCAACTGTACTTTTTCATGAAACGCGCTTCTACTCCGCCGTTCATGAAATCGGAATAAATCATTTCTCGATTTCCACCCAAATCAGTTTGTGTTATTTTCCCCAAAAAACCAATTGTTCTTCGGTTAGAAATCATCCCAAAGGCGCGAATATCAAAGGTCGTAGATTGATTAATTTCATAGGTTGATTTTAAAGCCAATAAATTCCAATCTACAGCAAACCAATTTCTATCTCTAATACTTTGTTTTGGATCTTCCTCAAATCCTAAATCTGTTAGTCCTCCAGCTTGCTTAGTTACGTAATTCATATGCGTAAACTCTGCACTTACTGTCCAGTTTTCATTTAAATAATACCCAAATTGTGCAAAAGCCTGATGTTGAAAAAACTCACTATTTTCTCTATAACCATCCCCTTTTTTGTATTGATGATAGGCTTGATAAAACATTCTATTGTGTGTTCCAGAAATACGGTTAAACGTACTAAAATATCCATAACCTCCTAAGGTATTTCTTGAAGTCAGCTGGAATGGTGTATGCTTAACTGGATCTAAAACTTCAAAATTTAGCAGTCCTCCAAACTGAGTTCCAAACTGCAAAGCGGCTGAACCACGGATAATTTCAATGCTTTTTAATGCCTCAATTGGCGGTGTGTAGTAACTTTCAGGATATCCCAAAGCATCCGCGCTAATGTCATATCCATTTTGGCGTGTATTGAAATTAGCAGTACGTTTTGGACTTAATCCTCTTCCACCAATTCCAATTTGAATTCCTGCTCCGTCATTTTCCCAAATGTTTAAACCCGGTACTTTAGCATACATTTCTCGCGCATTTCCTGTTGATTTTGCGCCGCTTAAATTTTCTAGTTCAATGATTGAGTTGGTTCCTGTATTTAAGCGCACGCCTTTGATTGGCGGCATAAAACCAACATTAAAATCGGCCATTCGTTTTTTCACGATAATTACTTCTCCAATAGCTTGAGTTTCATAACACATTTTCAATCGGCTTTCTCCTTTTGTTGCAATATCGACTCCTGCAAGAACGCGTAAAGTATCAAACTGATTAAACGTAAATTGAATTGTGTCGCCATGTTTTGCACGAATAACAAATTCACCGTTTAATGAAGAGCGCGCCAAATCTTTTGAAATCAAGTTCTGAACTTTTATTCCAGGCAGGGCTTCATTAAACTGATCCACAACAATTCCATTGTACTTTTCTTGACCGAAAACTATGGATGCCATTAAAAAAGATATGATAAAAAATACTGCTCTCATTTTTCAAAAGGTTCTATCCAATCACGGTGTTTTAAATTATACGACAAAGCTGTTAAATCGTGTTTTTTATCAATAAACAACTGCGATTTTCTTCCATTTAGCGAAACATAAACTTCAGCATGCACCGCTGGATTTCGCAAAGTTATCGATTGCTCTTTATTGGAAAAAGTTTTTCCATCAAATTCTTCTTGTAGCATCTTAGCAAATTGCAAAATCATGTCGGGCTGCGTCATCATTTGATCTTCTTGCCTTACAGTCAAATAATCAGTATTGTTCACTTCAATTGTTCGTCCCGTTTCTCTATCAGTAACGTAAAAAGTGGCGTGACCTTCTTTGTGCATTAACATTACACGCCAGGAGAATCTAAATCCTTCTTCATTCCAAAATAAATCGCCTGGATAAGCCACAAAACGTAAAGGAACAAGAATTTGTATAGCGATATATAAAATGATTCCATATTTCACAAAAGGCTTTGGAGTAGGAATGTTTTTTATTGTTTCAGGAATATTTTCTGTCCATTTAAACAATCTTTTAAGCCCATTTAAAAGCTGTTGATGGAATTTTACTCCAAAGAAAATTGTGGTTGAGAAAATCATTACCCAAGGGAAAACGCCAATTGGGAAAAGCAACCAAGTCACGATATGAAAGAAGATAACGGCTAAATAGGCAAATGGTCTTGTTCTTTTACTCATTAGGAAAAACACGATGAACAAATCGTAAATACAGCCCATCCAACTAAAGAAGTAAGCTGTAACTTCCGCCTTTAAAATCCCTCCAACATAAGGAAGATTGTGATGGGCCTGCAACCAGGTCCTTAAAGGTTGAGCTTCAAAAAGCCAATCTGAATTGATTTTTGCTATTCCTGCAAAAATGTAAACAACAGCCAATTGAAATTTTAAAATATTAATGTGCCAAGCTGCGGTTTCTTTTCTTCTGATGTGAGGAAAAAGCTTTGCATCTATTGAAAAATCACGGTGTGCAGGAACCAACATCATCAAGAAACTCATTAAACTTAGGAAGTAATAATGATTTAAATAATTGGATTTATCGAGCAGTTCAACATAAGTAAAGCACGCAAAAAACACAAAAGTACTGATGCGGTAGAAAAAACCCAACATGATAAACAAAGCTGCAATAGCCATGAGTATAAATGGAATATACATCAAGTTTCCTTGTAAGGGTTTTACCCATTCGAAACCAAGAAACCCAAAGAAAAATTTTGGTTCGATGTATTGTGTTTCCACCCAACCCTTCATAATAAAACGCAAACTGCTAAAAAGCAGCATAGCTCCAAAAATTATGCGAAACATAATTAATGGAGCTATAGCTGTTTGCTTAAAAAAATCAGCTCTAAAGCCTTGTTTTAGAGATTTAATCACCGTCGTTATCTTGATAAGTGATCAATACTCCAAAGGCTGCTGTCATATCTGTTTTTATATTGACAACTTGTTGTTGTAGGTGCAAATACAATTCATCCAATTGATTTTCCATTGAAGGATCATTAATTGCTTCTTCTAAAGTCATAGAAAAACCTTCTGCTTTAGATAAAATAATATCAAATTTATTATTGATTGTATTGTCAAGACTTGTTTTTTCAAGATTCACCAAATAATCGCTAAACCCAAGTCCAGATTTACCATTAATTAAACCTTTTCCATTGTAAGTCGCTTTCAATGCCTTGATGCTTTCAATTAATAAATCAAATGAAATTCCGCTGTAACGTGCCTCTACATACTCTGGATTTGACAAACCAAGATTAGCTTTTCCGATTGGAATTCCGATTTTAGCTGTTTTAGCCAGTTCGTAATCTCTATTGAATTCGTTCACAAATTCAGAGAAAGCTGATGTTGAAGAAGTTCCAGTTGATTCATTGAAAGTTGATTTATAAGACGACCAAGCATTCACAACAGACTGTGTTTCGTTGTACAATTTCTGAATCACTTTCTCTGCATATTCAACATAAGCAGCGTTATTTTGAAGTTCAGCCAATGCATTTGAATTGTAGAATAAATAATCCAAGGCATTTAATCCAATCGCATCTAAATTTGAAATTGCGGCTAAATTATATGATCCAGAATTGATATTAGATTCAATTTTTGCTGGATCGACAGGATATGTTCCTGTAGAGCTTTTAAATCCGATATCTCGAATAGGACCAAAATCAAAAATCTTTAAAGTTTGCCACGTTAAGTAACTCGCCTTCCAATTCATTTTTACTTCGTCAAGATTTGCTTGTGTTGGGGCATTTTTAAAATTGACAAAGCTTGATTTCAAATCACTAATTTCAGCATCGAATTGCGTTAAAGAAGGAAGAATGATATTTGCAGAAACATTGGTTAACATTTCAGCTTTGTTGAATTCATTTTCCTCGCTGTCCTTATCTTTCTTGTCTTTGCAAGAAAAAAGAAGTCCGACGCTGAGCATTAAAACAAAACCTACCGATCTTTTCAACATAATTCTTTAGTTTTTTAATTAAAATTTACCGTCAATACTCGCTGCAATTGCATTGATGTCTGCTACAGTAATATCCCACATATTGCTTGGGAACATATTCATTAAAGTTGCGTGCTCGCCTTGCGACATTCTTCTTGTTTCAAGTGGAGCATAACGTAAGTTCCAAGCAAATGCGTACGCTTCAGAAAGTGCGTGGAATGCTTTTGCATTGTCAGAACCTAATTGTGCTTTTGCAGAGTTTAAGTAATAAACCGCTTGTTTTGCAGAGATTGTTTCCCACATCAAACGAATTTCTTTAATTGCTGCATCACGTGTTGCCATATCATCATTTGAAATTGCTGCACGACCTTTCAAGAAATTGTTCATCATGATTGCGTTAGAACCTAAATCTGCATCTTGCTTATCACAATACTTACCCCAAAAACTACTAGGGATGCTAGATGGGAAGTCAATTTCAACACCAAAATATCCGAATGCTTCATCAAAGTGGTGCTCCATAGTTGTGTAATATTTTCCAGCTGCTGCATCCACTGCATCGCTATTATCCACATTCATTTTACCCTCTGCAAAGTATCCGTTCACTGCTTGATTCATAAAAATCGCACCCATTAAACCTTTTTCAATTAATTGAACTGGCTCATAACCGTTAGCATCAAATAAATATTTACTCGTTCCTGAAGTTAAAACTCCTGCTTGACCATCAGCTGCAGTAGAAGCAAAGTCGTTACTTGCAACAACTAAATCAGCCATCCAGTCTTTAAACATTTGAACATCGTTTGTAAATGTTTTATTTTCTAATTGTTTTGAAGAAGAAAAAGAAAAGTTTCCAGCTCCATTATCTCCAGTATTTGCATACATATCCAACAAATCCTGCTCTGAAACCATCCCTTCTGTTCCTGATTTCATTACAACGACCATCTCTTCTAATTGAGATAAACGATCAATTTGACCACCATAGCTTACCGTTGAATTTCCGTTGGCATCTGTAAAAACATAAGTTGTAGGAACAGTGTATGCATCTTCTCCTGCGCTTGAGTAAACACAAGAACCATCATCTTTTTTTGCCTCAGTGCTGTAGTTCATAGCGTTTTCGTCAGTACATCCTTCTTTTTTACAAGCGACTAACATTGTTGCTGCTGCTGCTGCTGTGAAAACAAATATTTTTCTAATCATCTTTTATTGTTTAATCATTTTTCGGCAAAAATAAAGAGGGTTTAAAGAATAGGCAATACCACAAATACGGTATTTAGAATCGTTTTAAATAAACCAAGCCCTTTCAAAACAATCACAAAACACTAAAAAACTGATACATAAGAATAAATTAAAGTATGTTTTTTAATATCCGATTTTGATAATCGCCCAACTCTAATTCTAGCTTTAATGCCAAAACAAGACAAAATGTTCAACACAAATCAAGGAAAAAACTTAAAAGTTGATTCCTTACAAGCCTAACAGTTGATCCTATTGCACATAAAAAAGATCATCAAACATTAAAATTCGTTATCATACTCAGGAACGTTATGAAGAGATGACTCAGTCGAACTACCTCATTTAAACAAAAAGTGTTTTAAATACTGATTGCTAAAAATTTGCAAACACTGCGTTAAAAGCTATCGCTTTTCGTTGCAAAAAAGTGGAACATAGTGATGGGGCGGAAACAGGGGACTTTTATAAAATCGGAAATCTCTGATGCGCCTTGAGTTTATTCATATCAGGCCTTTCTAGACATAAGGCGGTTAAAAGTAATGAAACTAACGCAAAAAGCACTTTCTTTATTTATGGTATCTTACCGTGCACGCCAAGCACTAGACAACCCCTTCAGAAAACAATACGATGAACATCACTTTAAGCAAGGCTACTATCCATGCCCTAGTTATATTTCCATTCAATAAAGGAGATAAGGTCATTGATATTAGAAGTCGTCATATTCCACATATTATCTGTGAAACTTCCAATTAACGTTCCGTAATCAAAATTTGTCAGCCTTCGGGTTTCCCCTGGAGCATATCTCAGGATCCAACAAAAACCGTAGGCTTCTGAAAGTGCATGAAGCGTCTTCGCCTTATCAGAATTAAATGTTGATTTCGCCGAATTTAAAAAATGAAGTGCCTGTTGCGCAGCTATGTTTTCCCACATCAAACGAATTTGGGAGATAGCAGCATCGCGTTCAACCAATTCACCATTTGAAATTGCGGTGCGTCCCATCAAAAAGTTGTCCATCATAACAGCGTTAGAATTCAAGGCAGCGTCGCTCTCATTACAGTATTTACCCCAAGAATGATCAGGCACTTGAGTTGGAAAATCTGTATCCACTCCAAAAGATCCAAAAGCCATATCAAAATGATGTTCCATCTTTGTATAATACTCACCATTCTCAGGGTCAACTGCCTCAGAATTATTAACATTCATATAATCTTCACCTAAAAGCACCTCTAGCGCACGATACATAAAAACAGCTCCCATCAGTCCTTTTTCAATCAAGCGAACACGTTCATATCCTTTTTCATCAAATAAGTATTTTTTGGAACCCGACATTAATACTCCCGCTTGACCGTTTGCCGCAGTATATCCATTGTAATTACTTGCAGAAGCCAAATCGTAGAACCAATCTCTAATTTGATCTTCGCCATCAGAGGAAGTCTGAAACGCCAAACCATAATCAGAATAAAAAGAGAAATTTCCACCACCATTTCCATCTTGATTACCATACATGTTGAAAATTGTGTTAGGCAAAATGGCCCCATCTGTCCCCGACTCCAGCACTTCAACCATTTCTTTTAGTTGTTGAAGTATATCTGTTTGGCTTTGAAATTGAACCGTAGAATTCCCCTTGTTGTCTTCAAAACTATAGAAATCCGGGATCTCCAAGGTACCGCCCGTACCAGCAGAATTGTAAACACAAGAACCATCATCTTTGTCTGCCTCAGCATTGTAATTTATAGCACTTTTATCTGTGCACCCCTCTTTTTTGCAAGCGGTGAATACTATAAAAGCCGTCATTAATAGAGAAAATATTTTTAAACTCATTGCTTCTTAATTAGTTCCATAAAACTACAAAAAGAAAACAAATCACCATACTGCAGTTGTTTGAAATTTTTCCTATATCTTGGACGGAAATGCATCAAGGCTAGAACCCATTTTTTTTTGTTCGCTTTGATTATTTTTGTAATCTACTAATTTGGTAGATCTATAAAGGATTACGACCAAGAACAGATTAGAAAAATGTTTGTTTACATAAACAAAAAATAAGCAAAAACGTTAACTTAAGAAATTAAAGACATGTCAAACATCGATCAAAAATATAATGCATTAACTGCGGAAGAACAACGAGTAATCCTTAACAAAGGTACTGAACGTCCATTTACTGGAACTTTACTCGATGAAAACGCTAAGGGAATTTACACATGCAAGCAGTGTGACCAGCCACTTTACACCTCAGAATCTAAATTTGATGCCATGTGCGGTTGGCCATCTTTTGACGATGAAATCGAGGGAGCGGTAGAAAGAGTTCCAGATGCAGACGGCAGAAGAACAGAAATAGTTTGCTCTAATTGCAAAGGACATTTGGGTCACGTTTTTGAAGGGGAAAATTTTACGGAGAAGAATACGAGACATTGTGTTAACTCGGTCTCAATGAACTTCAAAGCCATTTAATTTTGTTTTAAAAATCCATTAGCGTCGTTACTCCCAGTTTTAAAAACAGTCATTGACATTAGTACGGATGAATTGCAAATCGTCCCTACATATGCAATTGACTGTCTTGCTATTAAACTTTTAAATTCAAAACTTGGCATTTAGCATTCTTAAATATTTTTTTTCGGAAATTTTATTTATGAAATTTTCCTGCGCATGGTAGGGACGATTACTTGATTGGACATGAGATTGCTTCGCTAAGTTTGTAAATCGCCCATACTGATGCAAGTGCAAACACCCATGGCCTAAAAAAGCAGTACAAATCAAAATTTCGTCTCTAATTCATCATTTCGATTAAAAACATTCTTGATTTCAGACTTTATAAACGATTGAATAGTATTTTTGCCTTACAGTAGAAAGTAAATTTAAAACAGGTTTTCTACCTTCAAAAAATAGCTAGTAATGAAATACGGTAAGTGGTTTGTTCGCGTTAATTGGATAACTTTAGTTTTTATATTCCTTGTAGTCATAGCGGGAAGTTTTGTTAGAATAACAGGAAGCGGGATGGGTTGTCCGGACTGGCCAAAATGTTTTGGGCAATGGGTTCCGCCAACAAATGGTGATAATTTGCCCGAAAATTACAAGGGGATTTATAGTGAGAAACGAGCAAAAAAAGTAGAGAAGTTTAGCAATATGCTATCTGCCATCGGATTAGAAGAAAGTGCTGAAAAAATTCGTAACGACAAATCCATCCTTTATGAACAAGATTTTAATGCAAGAAAAACCTGGACAGAATATGTTAATCGACTGTTCGGTTTTTTAGCTGGAAATGGAGTTTTGCTTGTTTTTCTATGGATAATCGCCAAGTACCGCCAAAGAAAATTAGTGGTTATTGCCACGGTTAATCTCATTTTCCTGCTCTTTCAAGCTTGGTTTGGTTCTATTGTAGTAGCAACTAATTTGGTTCCGTGGACCATAACTGTTCACCTTCTTTTCGCCTTAATCATAATCGGATTACAACTTTATATTATTCGTCTAGTAGCTCCTTCTCAACAAAGGAATATAAAAGTAAGCAAATCATTTTACGCCTTGGTATTTTTCGTTTTTGTCGTCGTATTTGCACAGATGTTTTTAGGTACTCAAGTCCGTGAAGAAATTGACCACCTCACAAAAGCAGGAATCGGCAGAGAAGGTTGGGCAGAGAACTTGGGTATGATTTTCTTTATTCACAGGAGCTCTTCGTGGTTAGTTTTGATTTTAATGGCAGTAATGTTTTGGATATCCAGGAAAACAAAAGATTTACGCATCATTCACTGGGCCTTCGTAATGTTAGCCATTGAATTATTAAGTGGCGTAATCCTAAACCACTTTAACGTTCCTGGGTTGGTTCAAACTGCCCACTTGCTATTTGCATGTATTCTTTTTGGAATTTTAATGATGGCGACCTTTAGATTAAAAACGAGGGAAATCGCTTAAGTTTTATATTTTTACAAGACAAGATTAAAGTACTTCAACATGGAAAAAATTCAGAATTACATCAACGGAAAATTTGTTGCACCTCAAGCAGGAAAATACTTCGACAATATAGAACCTGCAAAAGGAATTGCCTATTCTCAAATTCCAGATTCGCAAGCGGAAGATGTTGAAGAAGCGGTAAAAGCAGCCAAGGAAGCATTCCCAAGTTGGTCTGGACTAAGCATTGAAGAACGTGGCGATTGGATGATGAAACTTTCCGTCGGAATTGCTGCAAGAATGTCTGAATTTGTTGAAGCAGAAAGTCGAGACAATGGAAAACCAATCAAACTGGCAGAACATGTTGATATTCCACGTGCAATCTCTAATTTTAAGTTTTTCGCTACAGGAATTCAACATTACGCTTCAGAATCGCATGAAATGGTGGGTGTAGGTGTCAATTATACTTTACGCAAGCCATTAGGAGTTGTGGGCTGTATTTCTCCATGGAATTTACCTCTGTACCTGTTCTCTTGGAAAATTGCTCCAGCGATGGCAACAGGAAATTGCGTGGTTGCTAAACCGTCTGAAGTTACGCCTTACACCGCTTATTTACTGTGTAAAGTAATGGAGGACATCAACTTTCCTAAAGGAGTTTTAAATATTGTTCATGGATTTGGTCATACCGCTGGAGATGCAATTGTTCGACATGAAGTAACGAAAGCAATTTCATTTACTGGAGGAACAACAACTGGAAAAACGATTGCTACGATTGCTGCACCGATGTTTAAAAAGCTTTCCTTAGAATTAGGTGGAAAGAACCCAAACATCATTTTCGATGATTGTGATTTTGATGAAATGATGACCACAACCATTCGCTCTAGTTTTGCCAATCAAGGTCAAATTTGTTTGTGTGGTTCAAGAATTTTCGTTCAAAAAGGAATTTATGAGCGATTCAAAAAGGAATTTGTAGAGAAAATTAAAAAGTCTAGGGTTTCCTTCCCTACTGATCCAAAAGCACAATTGGGTGCTGTAGTCTCTAAATCGCACATGGAGAAAGTCTTGAGTTATGTTGAACTAGCCAAAGAAGAAGGGGGAACAATTCTAGCCGGTGGACATCAAGTGAAATTAGAGGCACCTTATGATGCAGGTTTTTATATTGCTCCTACAATAATCGAAGGATTAGAATTCAATTGCAGAACGAACCAAGAAGAGATTTTTGGTCCTGTGGTTACGATTACACCTTTCGAAAACGAGGAAGATGTCTTGATGATGGCGAACTCCACCGAATATGGATTATCTGCTACGATTTGGACGAATGATCTGAAACGCGCACACAGAATGGCCAATGACATTGAAGCAGGAATTGTATGGATTAACGCTTGGTTGGTAAGAGATTTACGCACGCCATTTGGAGGAACAAAATCTTCTGGTGTAGGAAGAGAAGGCGGCTGGGAAGCGATGAAGTTCTTTACTGAGCCGAAGAATGTCTTTGTGAAGTATTGATTTTATAATTATTAATGTTTAATTTTTAAGGATTAACGGGGGAGTTTTGACTCTTGATGCTCAGGAATTCTAATAATATGTTTTAGGCTTGAGTGAAGTGCTTAGGTGAATATTTCTCCTGCAGTTTTTTTTTGCAGATTTCATAATTTCCTTCTTTATACTGCGCTGATAGTTGGATTGACTTTGTAAAAATTCCAATTTTATATTTTAGCGTTTTTAACAACAAAAAAACAGTTAAGAAGAATCACTTTGTTGGTCCGGTCAGAATCGAGTACAGCTCTTGCCAATCCCAATTTCCACCATACCAGCAGCCATCATAAGAAAACATTATTTTCTGCGTATAAACGATCATTAACAAGATGATTATCCAAATAACAATTCTTAAATATTTCTGAGTATTGATTTCTCTCAAAAAAATGGCCAATGGCAAAGCCAAAACAGCATAATATTCTACAAATGGTCTGCAGCCATAAGAACAACCGTATGTCCAATCGTGCCAAGAAGCAATAACGACTGAAATAAAAAGGAAATACGAAGCTAAAAGAATTCTTTTTTGAACAGAAATTTGCTTTAAAAAGAAAATTCCTATCAAGCTAAATATAATTAAAGGACTGTAAACGAACAATCCATTATTTGTCGAAAACCAAATATTCAGCAGTTTAGGCGAAAACAAATTGCTAAAACCTTCATTGGAATAGGAGTAAAACAAATAGCTTCCTGAGGCATATTTCCAATACAAGAACTGAGGAATTAAAGTAACAAAAGCTGCAGCTAGCATTATTAATATTGGACCAATTTGTTTTACTAATTCTGTGATTTTAGTTTTATTGAACACGAAAAATAGAGGTAGGAGAAAAACGTTTACGGGCCTTATCACGACAATCAACCCAACGATCAAACCGAATAAAATGTACAGAAAAAAACTTTGCTTAGGCTTGAAAATAAAGGGCGACAAGTATAAAAAACAAGTAAATAAAAAGAAGGAATAAATGTGCGACATTCCAGTTTCAAAAATGGAATAATAGAACAGATTCGTTCCTAAATACAAACAAGTCACTGTCAGAAAAGCCACTTTTTTATGGACATGCCGGATGAGGAACAAATACAACAAAATCAATCCAAAAAACGAATAAGTAACTGCCGAAACATTAATCATTGCGTGATAGATTCTGGAAAAACCGTCAGCATCGTATCCAAAAGTTGTGGCTATAACATGAGTCGCAAGGAAAAACGGTGCTTGTAATAATGAAACCCCGTAAGTGTATTTTGTTTTCACCTTATCATCTTCCAAGAAAAAACCATGACCAGTTTTTCGATCAATTTCTTTCGGGAAGTCTTTTGCTTCAAAATCATAAATGAAAAAGCCAGGTAAATAAACGTAATACCCTGCTTTATCTGCCCAAATTTCACTGTGATAATTCTGGACACCCGCTTTACTGTGTCTATTCAAGGTCAGGAATAGGGTAAATCCATAAAACAGTGCAAGCAGAATTACGATGGCTTTTTTACTCATGAAACTTCATCATTTTTTAAACATTGAGTAAATATACGATTAGTGCTGAAGGCTAGGCAGAAAAACAGAATTAAATGAACAGGGAAAAATAAAGTCAACGACACCATGCTCTTTTTATTCATAAGAAAAATCCTACGTTTCTTATCGCATACTAGTTATTGTTGATAATAATAGTTGTTCCGCTATTTTTTCGGTCTTCTGAAAATCGCGAGCCATTGATAGCACAGAACTCTTTCACTGCTTTTTCAACTAGCTTTCCGTCTTCAATTAATCCAGCAGAGATAATATGTTGTGCGAGTTGTTTTTTAAAGCCCACAATTCGAATTTCGCATTGGTCCAAATCTCCATTAAAGAAAGTGATTTCAAAATAACCAACCCTCCCTTCCGGACTTCCTGCTGTGACTTGTTTAGGGTCATTATAAAACTGCGAATTAAAAACCGCCAACTTTTCATCATCCAGACTATACAAAGTATATCCATCAGGATAATTGCTTGAAACCATCTTAAATAAAGGATTTCCATCCAAAGTAACAATGTCGTTTTTTACTTTAACTTTTTGTTTTTGAGAAAAGGAAGTAAATGAAATAAATAGAATGCTGAATAAAATTAGTGCTTTCATGAGGTCTGAGATATTTATCGTTTAATGGAATAAAGATATAAAAAATATGTAGGTTGAAAGAGGAGTATTTTGTTTAACAAAGAAATAGAATTAAAAAATTAGATTTTCGATTTAACGAAAAATAAATTACCCCATGTAGAGGCGAACGGCCGTACGCCTCTAAATGGGGTAATTTAATTCTACAATCTTTTTCCTACCCCACCAAATACTTCACTTTTTCCTCCGAGCTCATTGAACTCACCAATTCTGGAAGCATTTCTACAACCGTTTTGATAATTCCCTTAACATCGTAACCCATATCTGCATAAAGCTCTTGCTGTGTTCCGTGGTGAATATATTCATCTGGAATTCCAAGTCTTTTTACTTTTGAAGAATATCCTTGGTCTACCATAAATTCTAGAATCGCACTTCCCATTCCTCCCATCAAACAACCATCTTCTACGGTAATTACTTTATCGAATTTTGAGAATATTTCGTGCAACAAACTTTCGTCGAGTGGTTTTACAAATCGCATGTCGTAATGAGCAACCGAAGCGCCCATTCCTTCCAATTCTTTGATGGCTTCTTGAGCGAAATTCCCAGGGTGACCGATAGATAAAATAGCAATATCTTCACCTGTTGTTACTTTACGACCTGTTCCAACCTTCATGGCTTTCATCGCTGTTTTCCATTCGGTCATCACACCTTTACCTCTCGGGTAACGAATGCTGAATGGTCCCATATTTTCTTGCTGCGCTGTGAACATCATGTTTCTCAATTCAGCTTCATTCATAGGTGCTGCCACAATCATATTCGGAATACTTCTCATGTAGGCGATATCGTAAGCTCCGTGATGTGTAGCTCCATCTGCTCCGGCAAAACCTGCTCTATCTAAACAGAAAACAACATTCAAATTTTGTAATGCTACATCATGAATCACCTGATCGTAGGCACGTTGCATGAATGAAGAATATATATTACAGAAAGGCACTAAACCTTGAGTAGCCAATCCTGCGGAAAAAGTTACTGCGTGTTGTTCTGCAATTCCCACATCGAATGAACGATCTGGCATTGCTTTCATCATAATATTTAGAGAAGAACCTGAAGGCATCGCAGGAGTAATACCCATGATTTTTCCATTTTTCTCTGCTAATTCTACAATCGTATGTCCAAAAACTTCTTGGTATTTTGGAGGCTGAGGAGAACTTGGTACAATCTTTACAATTTCACCTGTTTCTTTGTTAAAAACCCCTGGCGCGTGCCATTGTGTTGGATTTCCTTCCTCAGAATATTTGAAACCTTTCCCTTTTTTGGTCAAACAATGTAAAATCTTCGGACCAGGAATATCTTTTAAATCTTCAAGTACTTTTGCTAATCCGATAACATCGTGACCATCTACAGGCCCGAAATAACGGAAATTTAGCGATTCGAACATGTTACTTTGTTTCAACAAACTTCCTTTCAAAGCGGTTGAAACTTTGCTCACCACCGAGCGAGCATCAGGACCAAATTTTGAAATTTTCTCCAACATTGTCCACACCTCATCTTTTACTTTATTGTAAGTATGAGAAGTAGTAATATCTGTCAAATAATCTCTCAATGCCCCGACATTAGGGTCAATGGACATGCAATTGTCATTCAAAACCACCAATAAATTGGCATCTTTTTCAAATCCAGCATGATTCAAACCTTCAAAAGCCAAACCAGCAGTCATTGCTCCATCACCAATTACAGCGATGTGTTGACGCTCTGGATGACCTTTGTAACGATTGGCAACCGCCATTCCTAAAGCTCCAGAGATGGAAGTCGACGAATGACCCACACCAAAGGTATCGTATTCGCTTTCGCTTCTTTTCGGGAAACCACTAATTCCACCTTTCGTTCGATTGGTTGGAAATGAATCTCTTCTTCCTGTAAGTATCTTGTGTCCGTATGCCTGATGTCCAACATCCCAAACCAATTGATCGGTTGGCGTATCAAAAACATAATGTAAGGCTACGGTTAATTCGACCACTCCTAGACTTGCGCCAAAGTGCGAATTACCAATTTCAGATACAACATCAATAATATATTGACGCACTTCCTCAGAAACTTGAGGTAATTGCTCTTCTGTTAACTTTCTTAAGTCAGCAGGATTATTGATGTCTTTTAAGAGAAGACCAGGGTTAAATTTCGTCATGTGTTAAAATCGTATTACCGCAAAAGTACATTTACTTATTATAGTTACAAAACACTTTAAACTTAATTAATGTTCAAAGATTGTTTTTGAAATTTATAACGAGGTGAAATTTAAGATATTTTGGGGGAATATAAAGAAGTTTTGGGAGGTAAAATCAATCTTTCTGCCCAAGGCCACGAGAAGCTGCGCTAAATCTCGCGGCAGCTTGGGGGATTATTGGGAGGAAAGACAAGGATTGAACTAAACTAAACCTGATCAATCCAAAAATCAATTTTACGTAAAGCTTTTAAGCTATTTTAAGAAATGTCCTTTAGAGGCAACGGTGTAATGTCGTTTTAGTTATTTTTACAAAAATTATTTTTGCTATAATTATACTATTTTTCATGAAACATATCTTTTTATTCTTCACTACTTTTCTTACAATGGTTTACAGTACAACTTTTGCCAATAATCTGCAAATAACAAATGTAAATGCCACAACATCAACAATTCAATTTAACATTTCGTGGGATAACAGTTGGTTCACAAATAACCCGCCTAGTAATTGGGATGCTGTTTGGATTTTCATTAAGGCTCAAGATTGTCAGTCTTTCGACAAAGCCTGGGAACATGTAAACGTAAGTACTACGGCTGCTGATCATACAGCGGCAGGTTTATTAGCTGTAAATCCAGTTCCAGATGGTAAAGGTGTGTTTATAAGACGTTCAACCTTTGGTTTTGGTTCCATCCCTTCAACTTAAGTAACTATAAAACTTCAAGGAACTTATAATTTAGCAAATGTAAACTTTGAAGTTATGGGTATTGAGATGGTTGCAGTATTAGACGGGGCTTTTGAAGCTGGTGGGTCCAGCACTTACGGTATTGCTGGAAACAACGTAACCGCTCAACCTTATAAAGTCAATTCAGAAAATAGCATTTCACAAGGCGCCTTAAAGCACAATGGTCAAGGAACAACACATCCTACATATAACCCAGCTGTTCCTTCAGCTTTCCCTAAAGGATTTAGAAGGTTTTACATAATGAAGTACGAGATTACTCAAGAGCAATATGCTTCTTTTTTAAATTTGCTGAATTTTACACAACAAACTTCAAGAACAGAGCGCATACCTAATTCAGTGGTTGGTACTAATGCATTATCTGATCACGCATCTCAAATCCGTAACCGTAATGGAATTCAAATTCAGTCACAGGGTAATGTAACTACTCCCGCAGTTTATGGGTGTAATTTAAATAACAATGCTACATTCAACGAGTCTACTGATGGTCATAATATAGCTTGTAATTTTTTAAATTGGCAAGATTTGATTTCTTATTTAGATTGGTCTGCATTGCGTCCAATGACAGAATTAGAGTATGAAAAAGCTGCCAGAGGATTAACACCTGCTGTAAACCTGGAGTATGCATGGGGAAATACATCAATTACTTCAGCTGTGTCGAGTTCTCTTAGTGGCGGAGGAACTGGTGCTGAACTTTCTAATGCAACTCTAATTCCAGGTAGAGGTCTATGTGCCTATAATGGATCCTCAAGCCTTGGCCCTTTAAGAGTTGGGTTTGCAGCTACTCAAACTACTGATAGAATTGGGGCGGGAGCCTCTTATTGGGGAGTTATGGAACTTTCTGGAAATGTATGGGAGCAAACATTTTCTGTAGGATTTGCAAATGGCAACATAGCTCCTTTTACTGGAATATTGGGTAATGGTGAGATAAGTCCAAATGGTGAGGTAAATCAAACAGGGTGGAGTCTAGACCCAACTCATACTATTGTAAGAGGTGGAAACTGGGATGCATCGGCTATTTACAATCAGATTGCAAATCGTGCTAACCTAACAAATAATACTTATAATGCCAATCGAAACAAACAGACAGGAGGAAGAGGAGTTAGACAATTTTAGACCAATAAATCATGGCTATAACAGCAAGATATTCTTTTATTGCGTTACTTTTCACCTTACTCAAATTCCATGGCAATTCACAATTTCTGGGCGGTAAGTTTGATGGAAGCAGCAATGCACTCCTCGCTACCAACAACTGCAATTCAATTTCTGTTTCTCCATTTTCGGGTGGAATAAACGGTGGGTTTGCTAAGGCTCACTTTGGCAACGTCTGTAACGCTATTGCAGTTAGTCCTTTTAGTGGTGGTGTAGCCGATGGATATGCAGGTTCAAGGTTTGGCGACACCTGCTATTCCATATCCGTCAATCCATTTTCAGGAGGAATTGCAGATGGTTTTTCAAATATTAGGTATGGTGATTCTTGTAATGCTATAACTATCACTCCTTTTGCCGGTGGTTTGGCAGACGGATTTTCAAGCTTTCAAACGACCAATGAGATCTGTTATTCAATATCTGTTTCACCTTTTTCAGGCGGGAATGCGGATGGTTTTGCCCAATTCTCTCATATTGTCGTTGATCCAGAAACTTGTACACCCCTAATTCCACTACCAATAAACCTTCTATATTTTGATGCAATTAAAGAGATTGACAGAGTCAGGACAAAATGGGTCACTTTAAGTGAAAGAGACAATGATTATTTTACTGTTGAGAAATCAACAGATGGATATAACTGGAAAAGCCTTGGCAAAATAAACGGTGCTGGAAATTCTACTTATGAAATTGAATACACCTTATACGATTTAGAACCTGAAATAGGTTTTCAATACTACAGATTAAAACAAACTGATTTTAATGGGGACTACGAGTACTCAACAATAAAATCTGTATTATTTGAAGAAGAAAACACCTACTCAATAACTGTTTTCCCTAATCCGACGCATGGAAATATCAACATGTCGGTATCTGGTAAAGCACTGAAAAATTCAACAATTACTATTTTTTCAAGCTTAGGAAAAACAGTATATCACTTCGAAAATTTCTCTGGAAACAATAAAACGTTTGATCTGAGTAGGTTTGAACGTGGAATATATTTCTTACGTGTAATTGATAATAATGAGAGCAAAGTATTTAGAATTATCAAGCAATAATTTTTAATGAATTGACTAAAATACTTGACAAATCCGTCATTTTTTTTTTCAAAAAACAGCAAGTCATTCTGCACAAAAGGAAGCTTATCTTACAAATCGAATTTACCAAAACATTCTTCTAAAACCCAAACACCACATCTTCTCCTTTTTCAATATTTCCAGCATCATAAGTCCGCTCCACAAACTTCATCTTTCTACTTTTATCTATAAAAAGCAAAGTAGAACAGCGTGTTCCATAATTGTCAATATCGATAAAAATAGAGGACAGTTGCTTTTCTAATTCATCTGTTAATCCTGTTTTGGGCAGTTGATCCACATCGGCTTTCTTTTCGTTTTTAAGAATGGTAAACAATGTTTCTTGGTTCAAATTATGACTTTGAATTTTATCCTCTAATTCACTTTTTGCGAATTCTAATTTCGGCCAAGGCGTGTTTAACAAAGCATTACTTACTCCATGAATTCCAGGTTGTATTTTAGTAATGGCATTTGAAATATTCGAATAATGATATATTCCATTTTCATCTCCTAGAAGCAAATTAAAACCATTGTACTCAGCAGCCTTCATCTTTAATTGAGAAAGATACTCTTCCGCTGAATCTGAAGACTTTAGAAAATCAGGAATTAAATTCCCTCGTGTTGGCGCATTTTCCTTAATATTTTCAATATCTCTGTAATTGGTGACGGCTCCCCACTTGCCATTTTTACTCACTCCAAACCAAGTTCCTCCTCCTTGTAAATCTTTTCCTGCAAGAATTTCAGGCTCACTTTCTGAATTCCAGAAATGCGCTTTTTGTGCAGGACGATCATAAAACTCATCTCTGTTGGCGATAAGAATTAAGGGATATTCTTTAGAAACGTTGTATGCAAATGCTATTAGACACATGGTATTGAAAATTAGATGTTAGATATTTAGATTTTAGATATTAGACTTTGACTAGTCTAAAACCAAAATCTCGGTACAGCAAATCCGCCCTCTGTATCTCCCTCCAAAGGGAGAGTTTCTCCGAACCAGCATTTTCTAGATAGGAATTGTTTCTTTATTAATAGTTGAAAAAGCGTTTTTTTATCTTAGCATTCAAATACAATCTCCTTAAAACCTAAAGGTCAATCCTGCCATAAATTGAAATGCGTTTACTGGATATCCGTTCCAGCGTTGGTAATTTTGTGCTGCAATATTATTGAAATTAGCGAAGATGGATAAACGTGGTGTGTACCTAAATTCTGCTCCAATATTCACATCCGCCAAAACTCCTAGTTTTTTGAAATACATTCCATCCTCAAGCTTTGCTCCTTCCAATGTTGGGTCAAAAACGCGTGCATTACGCCCTGTTTCCAACGAAAAATCAACTTTAGCAATTAATTTATCTGCAATATTGTACGTTCCTCTCGTAATTAATTCCAATTGTGGAAGATTCCATGCATAAGGATTGTTGTTGGCTGCGTAAGTATTAAAACGACCGATAAGATCAATTTTTAATTTTTCGTCTTGTTGATAAGAGATGCTACCAGAAATTGTGGTTACCGCAACTGTATCATATTCTACTCGAAATTGATTTCCTGAAGAATAAATGGTGTCGTTGATAAACAAAGCGTGATTTCTCCAGTTCATAAAGGCAACATTGGCATTAAAACTAATGCGAGAAGTTAATGTTCCTTTAATCCCGAAATGAAACTTATATCTGCTTTCATTTTTAATTTGGTTATTAGAGCCAATAAATTCATTTTCGGCTGCCAAATGCGCGAAACGTTGTTGCTTTAATCCTCCTTCAACTCCCGCGTAAGGAATAAAAATATCATCAAATAAAGAATAACGCACTTCTGCAATCGGATATAGGCTGGCTTTCGTTTCTTCATGAACATCCAAAGCAAACTCCCCTCCTACTTTGAATTGAAGTTTTTCATTCATTCCATAAAAGCTGGTTACTGGTCGCAATTGGATTACTGTGTTTTTGGAAACTATTCCGGTGTCCAAAAGTGCAATTGAAGTATCTCCAATGCCATATTTATAACCGTTATAACCGATATCTAAATCCGCACGAAGATTGGACAATAAGACATTCGAACTTGTATTGTATTGCCAACTGGTTTTAATTCCAATGAAATTCTCTCTACCTCGCCAGTCTGACAAACTATCGGCTTCTGGTTTTCTATCGCTGAAATTATCGTATTCTACACCAATTCTATAATTCAACATGGCTGAATCTTTCTTGTGAGAATCGTAAAAAGCATTGAAACCAAAAGATTGATAGCGCTGTTTGATGCTGTCTCTATCGGCATCGGGATTTTGAAATCCATAATAATGCAATCCTTGGTTCAAATAATGCGCTCCTCCACCATAAGAAAAACGACTTTCTTCCACTTTTCCAAAGGCTTTAACGCTTGTTTTATCATACATCGAAGGTGCATATTCGCTAATTTCACCCCATTCTGAATGATGTAAAGCATGTGCTCCCCAATTGTATTTTCTAGAACGTGTCGAGTTATAATACACTTCTCCCAAACCTCTCAATCGACTTCCTCCACCAATTTTAGCGTAGCCGTTGTACAACTGAGAAAGTTGTGGACGATGACGAATATTTGCCGGCTCAATTCCCTCCACCTCAAAAGAAGTTTCTTCTTTTAAAACCAGTAAAGGATAAACCAAAACAGGTGAAGTAATTGCCGTATCAATCATTTTTGGACGCAAATAAATACGAGATGCAGGTGTAATTGAACGATCTGAATCCGTAACAATATTTACATCACCTCCACCCTGACCAAAAGCCAATGGCATAGAGAAAAATACGCTTGTCACTGCGCTAAAAAATAAAACCATCTGCTTATTCATCGCCTCCATTATTTATGTCAATCATTCTGTTTGTATCGTCCTCGAAATCGTCTGGTGAGTTTTTCAATTGCATCAATTCAGACTTTACCTTATCTGCTTCTATCAATACACCATCATTTTGATTCGGGTAGTTTTTAATTACTAAATCAATCGTTTGCTCTGCTTGAAACAAATCATCTTTCATCATGAAAACTCTTGTTTGCAATATCAATGATTTCGCAATCCAATAGTCATAAGCTGGTTTTCGCTGCAACAATTCATTGTGCAATTGTTCCGCTTTTGCATAATCTTCTAAATGATAATTGGCATAGGTTAAAGTATAAAGCGCTTCGGTTCCACGAACTTTCCCCGTATTGTCTGCTGTCCAACGCAAGAAAGGCAATGATTTTTGATATTCTTTTATCTCGAACATCGACATTCCAGCAATGTAATTTCCTTCGATTCTGATTTCTTTGTCATCCAACAACTCATCTTGCAATACTTTATTGGCGGCAATAGCAGCTTTTGCGAAATTCTCAAGTATGAAATTAGTTCGCATTAGTCCAACACGCGTATTGAAAACAATCTGAGCTTTCGAAGCCAAACTTTCCAATTTTTCATAATGAGGCAAAGCACGCGAATACTCCTCATTGTTATATAGCAATTTCGACGTTCTCACCAATGCCTCTTCTGTAAAAGCTGAATTTGGTCTGTTGATGATGTTTTCGTAATAAGTAATTGCCAATTCTTCTTCACTACGTTGGTAATAAATATCTGCCAAATAGCTCAACAATTGAACAGTGAATCTGCCATTCGGATAACGGTTCAAATATTTATTTAACTCTGGAATAGCTTCATCATAATTTTCGTTGACATATAATTCACTTGCTGTTTCATAAAAGAAAATCTCTTCATCATCTTCAGAAATATCGGCACAAGCATATTCTTTACTCAAACCAACGATTTTATCCTGACGACGCGTTGCTCTGTACACATCTACAATTCCTTGCGTTGCTCTTTTACATGTTGGATCATCCAAAGTAAATTCACTTAAAACACGACGGAAATAGCTTTCAGATTCCTGATACTTTTCTTGCTTAAACTTAATATCAGCAATCTCAATCAAGGCGTCTTTAACCAAAATGTTATCTGGATAGTTATTGACTATGTGTTCAAAATTAATGAGTGCATTGTCATAGTTTCCGCCATTTTTATAACTCATGGCAATGTCAAATTTCGCTGGAATTACGAATGATGACTTTGGAAAATCTTTTAGGATTCTATTTAGAGTAGAAATCTGTTCAGCTCTTTTTCCTGGAATGAGCTTATACACTTTGGATAAGGAATAGAGGTAATGATCTTTCTTCGCAATTTTGTAGCTTAGTGCCTTTTCATAATTCATGGCGGACTTCTGAAAATCTGGGTCTTC
This sequence comes from Brumimicrobium oceani, assembly GCF_003143775.1. GTDB lineage: Bacteria > Bacteroidota > Bacteroidia > Flavobacteriales_D > Crocinitomicaceae > Brumimicrobium > Brumimicrobium oceani. The sequence goes on from NZ_QFRJ01000013.1 coordinate 40,862, forward strand.
TTTTGTATAATAGCAATCACCAATTCTAGCGAAGGCATCCGCCAATTTATTCTCGTTTTGGATATCATTTAACTGCGTAAAAGTCCTAAAAGCTTGAATGGCTTGTGTCCAGTCTTCTTGCTCAAAATAGATATAAGCGATGTTGTAGTATGCCGATTGCTTCAATTCTACATCATTCATTCCCGGCACGTTTAAGAACTCTCTAAATTCTTGAAGCGACAAACTCCATTCTTTCATCATGTAATGCGCATCTGCCTCCCAAAACTTGGCTTTTCCGGTAATCATTGGATCTACATCATATTTCGCCACTCCTTTAAGTGCTGAAATACAACCTGGAAAATCGCCACGCTCGTACTTCTCAATTCCCATATTATAGGAAACCACCTGATAAGCTGTTTTTAATTTGATGTTTAAATTCGGAATGCGTTCTAATGATTTCAATGCTTCTGCATAGTTTTTTGTACTCGAATAAACGTTGACCAAGTAACTATACACATCTTCTTTTCTCTCAGAATTTGGAAACTCAGTTAAAAACAATTCAAATGCTTTAATGGCTTCGTTATATGGATTATAGTCTAGCTTATAAGATAAAACCGCATAATTATACAAAGCATCTTCTTGAACTATAGGGTCAAAGTTCAGCCCTGCTGCCGACCTAAATGCTGTTCTTGCGTAATTGAGTTCTTCTTTGTACAAATAAGCTTGCGCAATATGATAAAAAGAAGTTTGTCCTAACTTATCTTCAGTTCTTGAAACACGATCAAACAAGCGAATGGCCTTTTCATAATTATTACTTTTGAAGTAAGCGTAGCCCAATGCATAACTTTGATCGCGAGACATTGGTTTTCTATTGCTATAATCTTCCAGGTAAGCAACTGCCTCATCAAACTTCTCAACTTTGTAATAAGCATCTCCAATTAGCAGATTCATTTCAGCAGAATTATTGGCAATTCCATTCTCTTCTGCCGAGAAATTTGGGGCAAATTCTGTGACTTTCTCATAGTCTCCAAGTAAATAATAGATTTGAGTGAGGTAGTACGAAACTTCATCCTTAAAAGTAGGATTCTCTCTCAGTTTCAAGAAACCAACCAAAGCCTCACTGTAGGTTTTATTTTTGTAAGCTATGTGCGAATAATAATACAAGGCTGGAGCGCTATAACTAGAATTGCCATCTTTAATATCGAAGAATTCATTTCTTGCCGCAGTGTAGTCACTCAGTTGAAAATTGGAATAACCTAACTTAAAATGGTAAGCTGCGACTTGAGCGGTATCAATCTGCGTGGGATCTGTTTTGTACAACCATTCTCTGGCATCTTTATATTTCTTACGCTGATAAAAATGCTCGCCGATCTTGAAGTAAATTCCATTTTTGTATATGCTTTCTGGATATTCATTATTGAATTCCATCAATATTTTCACGGCATCTGTATTATACAACTCCAAAGCCGAAATTCCAACATAGTATCTTGCTTTGATGTATTGAGGATCCTGAGGATCAGAAAACCCTTCTAAAAAAGTTGTAAAAACCTCACGGGCAGCACTGTACTGTTCTTTTTCAAACAATTCCTCTGCACGATAAAAATCTGCATAATCTCCACTATATTTCTCAGTGGATTGACTCCAAACTACTGCAGATAGGAGTATAGAAACGAGAAAAATAAAACCACGCGTTGTAATCATCGTAAGACTTTAATAAATACTTTTACTTTAACCTATAAAAATAGGGAGTATAGCCAAGGGAAAATGGCAAGCTGTGAAAAGTTTTAAACGCATTTCTGTTAAGATTGTTATTTGTTGACCTAATTTTCTTTTATTATTTTAATCATCTTTGTAAAAACAATTAACTGTGGAGAAGGTAATCAATATTATTCAGGGAAGAGTTGAGCAGAAAAAAGTAACTGTTCTGCAAGATGTTAACGTAACAATTTCTTCGAAAGAATTTGTTTATCTGATTGGTAAAACGGGTTCTGGAAAGAGTAGTTTTTTGAAAACCTTGTATGCTGACTTGCGTCTTGTTGATGGTCAAGGAGAAGTTGTGGGCTATGATTTAAACAAACTCAAGAAACGTGAGATTCCATTATTGAGAAGAAAAATTGGGATTGTTTTTCAAGATTTCCAACTGTTGACAGACCGCTCTGTCATGAAAAATCTATTTTTTGTCATGAAAGCCACCGGCTGGAAAAAGAAAGCAATTATGGAGCAACGCGGTCTTGAAGTTTTGCGTATGGTAGGAATTGAGGAAAAGGCTTACAAAATGCCCCATGAGCTTTCGGGCGGGGAACAACAAAGAGTTTCTATTGCCCGTGCGCTTCTTAACAATCCAGAGTTGATTTTAGCAGATGAGCCTACGGGGAACCTAGACCCTGAAACTTCCGGAGCTATCATGAATTTGTTGCATGCTATCGCCAAAGAAGGAACCGCAATGCTAATGGCAACACACGACATGGGATTAGTTGAGAAATTCCCAGGAAGAGTCTTACGTGTGGAGAAAAACACCATTAAAGAAGTGGAAGCCATGGGGAACTTTAATCCGTTTGAAGTGAAAGAATTTTAGGAACTTATTCGCGTATTGGAAAAGGTAAATTCAAACCATCTCTCTATACTAGCATCTACATCCAGCTCTTCGCTTATGCTTTTTTCAGTTTTCATAGGATCAGTGAAAGGCTAATTTCGACCGAACACCTCTTGACCCCTGATTGTCTACAATAGTGTTAGCACATTTTCGGGTGGTCTTCCCACAACTGCTTTTTCACCTTTAATAAAAATTGGACGTTCAATTAATTTTGGATATTCTACAAATGCTGTGATCCATTCGTCATCATTTAAGGTTTTTCCTTTAAAATGCTCTTTGTACGCTGCCTCTCCTTTTCTTACAATGTCCTCCGCTTTCATATCTAGCTTCTTTAACAAAGCTTTCAATTCCGCTTTACTTGGAGTATTCTCTAAGTATTTCACAACTTCTACATCCAGCCCTTTTTCTTCTAATAATTGTAAAGCGTTTCTACTTTTGGAACAGCGAGGATTGTGATAAATTTTCATATTCTAAATCTTTTATTTTAAGCCAACTTCCCTTTTAAGGTCTTCATAAATTTGGAAGCATAAACGAAATTATTAATTTCCTTATTGTCTGTTTTAATGATTTCTTCTTTAGTTCCTTGCCACCAATTTCTCCCGTTGTATATAAAAACAATATGATCTCCAATTTCAATTACACTATTCATATCATGAGTAATCACCACTGTTGTCATATTGTATTCATAAGTAATTTCCTGAATAAGGTTATCTATCAATATAGAAGTACTTGGGTCTAAACCGGAATTGGGCTCATCGCAAAACAAGTATTTTGGCTTCATGGAAATTGCCCTGGCAATCGCAACACGCTTCATCATCCCACCGCTCAACTCAGCAGGCAAAAGTTTATTTCTACCCACCAAATCAACACGTTCCAGACAAAAATTAGCCCTATCCTCCATTTCCTTCTTAGACATTTTGGTAAACATCTTTAAAGGAAACATGATATTTTCTTCCACTGTCATGGAATCAAAAAGTGCTGAACCTTGAAAAAGCATACCAATCTCTGTTCTGATTCCTTTTCGTTCTTTTCTGTTCATCTTAGAGAAATCTCTATCGTTGTACAGAACGCTTCCAGAGTCTACCTCCATTAAACCAACAATACATTTGGTAAGAACGGATTTTCCTTGTCCGGATTGACCAATAATCAAGTTTACTTTTCCTGCTTCGAACTTAGCCGAAAAATCATGCAAAACGTGATTATCCCCAAATGATTTATTTATACCTTTCACTTCAACCATTACATCAGAATTAATTGGGTGAGTACAAAATTGGTCAATAGAATAACGATGCTACTCCAAACCACTGCATGGGTAGAGGAAGTCCCCACATCTAACGCTCCACCTTTGGTATAATACCCGTAAAAGGAAGACACTGACACAATGATAAATGCAAAAACACAAGTTTTCACCAAAGCATAAATAATATCGCTTGTTTTGAAGAAAGCGCGCACACCATAAACAAACTCTTCATGCGAAGCTAAACCAGATGCTGTAACAGAATAATACCCCCCCAGAATGCTTAATCCCATAGAAAAAATAATTAAGAATGGAAAAAAGAAAACAGCGGCAATTATTTTTGGCAAAACAAGGAAAGACAGTGAGTTCACCCCCATTATTTCAAGAGCATCAATCTGTTCAGTTACTTTCATTGTTCCAATTTCGGAAGCAATATTAGAACCCACCTTACCCGCTAGAATAAGCGAAATAATGGTTGGAGAAAACTCTAAAATGGTACTGGATCGGGTGATGTAACCAATGGTATACTTGGGGAGTAAGGGACTATCCATATTTGAGGCGGTTTGCAATGCAATTACAGCCCCCATAAAAACGGATAAAATAGCCACTATTCCTGCCGAATTTATTCCAATTGTATTAATCTCTGATATTGTACGGGTATAATATACTTTAAAGCGTTCTGGCTTAGAGAACACCTCTTTCATCATTCCAACGTATTTTCCTATGCTTACTATATAGCTCATTACTATGCTAAATTAATAGCTTATTCTTAAACGAGACAAATTATTCGATAAAAAATAAACTTATAATTACATTTGAGCTGTGAATTCGAAAAGACAAAATATAACCAAAGCCTTAGAACGCTACATCCCAGAGTGCTACATTCCTTATATTGTAGACTTAATGTTTTCTGAAAATATCGCCTTTAGAATTAGCAAACCAAGAAAAACTAAAGCTGGAGATTACAGACCACCTTTTCGTGGAGAACCACATCGTATTTCCATAAATGGTGATCTAAATCCTTATGCGTTTTTAATTACCACAGTTCATGAATTTGCACACATGACCACTTATATTAAATACGGAGGAAAGGTGCTACCCCATGGACAAGAGTGGAAAAGTGAGTTCAAAAGACTCTTGATTCCAGTTTTAGAGAAAAAAGAACTTCCAGAATCAATAGAACAGGCTCTTCTTCGCAGTTTGAATAATTTAAAAGCTTCGAGCTGCTCTGACATTCATTTAATGAGAGCCCTTAGAGCGTTTAATAAAGATGCTCACAAAAAGGAACTCCTTGAGAACATTGGTAACAATATGTACTTTAGACTGGGTAAAATGACCTTTCAACGCGGAATATTACGCAGAAGAAAGTATCTTTGCACGGAAGTAAAAACTGGCAAACAATATCTCGTCAATCGATTGGCGGAAGTTGAGCCATTAAAAGAGGAATGATGAGAGAGAATAACTACGCAGTAATAATGGCGGGTGGTGTTGGTAGCCGTTTTTGGCCTATGTCTGTTGAAGAATACCCAAAGCAATTTCTAGACGTTTTAGGAATTGGTAAAACATTGATTCAATTGACACACGAACGTTTGCGCAATGTTGTTCCCGACGAAAACATCTTCATCGTTACCAATGAAAATTATGTAGAATTAGTAAAAACACAATTGCCTGCTCTTCATGGAAATCAGATTTTAACTGAGCCAGAAAGAAAAAATACTGCACCTTGTGTTACTTATGCAGCTGCAAAAATATATGCCATTAATAAAGATGCCAACTTAATAGTTGCGCCTTCGGATCATCTCATTTTAAAAGAATCAAAATTTGATCGCATCATTGAAACGGCACTCATTCGCTCGGATAAAGAAGATAGAATTCTTACGCTAGGAATAAAACCTACACGTCCAGACACGGGGTACGGTTATATTCAATTCCACCAGGACGGAGATATTATTGCAGGTCAAATTTCGAAGGTGAAGCAGTTTACTGAAAAGCCCAATCGAGAAATGGCTGAAATTTTTCTTAAAAGCGGAGATTATTACTGGAATTCGGGAATTTTTGTTTGGAAAGCCAAAACCATATTGAAAGCCATTAAAAAGTTCAAACCGGATTTACACGAATTGTTCTGCGATAATTTTAAAATCTACAATACACCAGGAGAATATGAATTTGTAAACGAAGCCTTTAGAAACTGCGAAGACATTTCAATTGATTTTGCCGTAATGGAAAACGCGAAAAACGTGGATGTTATTTTAGCCGATTTTGACTGGAGCGACCTAGGAACTTGGGGTAGCCTTTTCGATCATTTAGATAAAGATGTCAACGGAAACAGTGTAAAAGGAGACAATACTCATGTTTTTAAATCTACTGATTGCTTAATTAATTTACCCAATCATAAATTAGCGATTATTCAAGGCTTGGACAATCATATTGTTGTAGAAGCTGATAATCGTTTGCTTATTTTGGATAAAAAAGATGAACAAAGCTTGAAAACCTATTTAAAAGCTATTAAAGAAGAGAAGTAAAACAAGAGCAAAAAAGCTAATTCAGAACTTTTTGAATATTTGACAATTATGAATTTAGAGATCCCCAACGATTTTAACTCAGACAGCGACGATCAACCCTTTACGGCTTGCAAAATTTGTGAGCGAGAACTAAGTAATGGAAGCACGCCTTACACCATTGAAAAAGCCTACAAAAGAGTAGACGAAGGTCAGGATGTAACTTTGTTTGAAGTAGCGATTTGTGTTCCGTGTGCTGAAAAGCAGTCTGAAAAAATGAGTAAGGAATCAAAGGCTTATCTCATGAAAATGATGGGCGGCGCTTCATTTTTAGAAAAACGTCAAAGTCGGTGGAGCAAAGACTGGAGAGCTGATTGGAAATCTAATTGTTTGTTCTCGGATGAAGAAATCAAACTCAACGATGAATATCATATTGTAGGTCAATTTCAAGGAGGAAAGATTATTCCACAAATGACACCTTTTGTTATTGGTCAAACATACATAGAAGAAATTCAAGAAAATCTATCTAAAGAAACGAAAGAAGAAATGGATAGATTTGGCGAACAGTTTTTAGGGCCAGATCCAGCGCTGAGGGCTTTGTTGAAAGATCATCAGTTTGTGATGGTTTAGAGAATCAATTACGAATGTTGGAATTAGGAATGACGAATTGGTTGAAGTTTATTGTACTCAGTTTGGGTTTTTCATATTTGTGTAGTGGTACGGTGGGTTTATCGACGTAGCCTTTAAGGGTTATTTTTCAATAAAAAAGGGGGGCACATTAATTCGTGGCGATTTGTTATATTATAAAAGTGTTTACCCGCTATCATACCAGTTCTTTATAATAGAAATAACTAGCTATAAACTATGACTTTGAAGCCAAATTAATTTTTAACGATAATCAAAATGAGATTCCTCAGTCGTTTATCTCCTTCGGAATGATAGGTGTTATATATTATTGATTGTCATTTCGAAAATACCGAGTATTGTGGAATCTCTTTTGTTGATTACAAAATCTTCAATAAGTCATACTAAACTAATCTCAAAGGTTTTAAATTGAAATTAGTGGTAACTTTAAGTGGAATCAATTTATAAAACAATGGCTATCTAATACCCACATGTCAATTACAAGTAAAATCAGGTCAATATTTTTCGATCTGTTTTTCATTTCGAAATAAGCTCGACATTTAGCGAGAAGCTTTTTTTGTGGCTTATTGATGAGGGAATAGGCCAAGAAATAAAAAAAGTTCCCACAAGATTAAATCTTGTGGGAACGCTTTGTTCAATAGAATAAATATATTCGTGAAAATTTAGAATAAACACACTAACCTAGAAACAGCGCTCTATTTCTCTCAACAAACTCCTTTAAAATTGTTGGTTTACTTCCCGTCAATTTCTTAAAATTATCAGAAATTTCTGGTTCCTTTTGTAATCTAGGTAAAAAGTGCAAAATCGTCATTACAATAGCAAAAGCACTTTCTATTCCCTCCTTTTTCTTTTTGAAGTAAAACCGAATAGGATTGATGCTTTTAAAATTAATTTCGCTTCCTATTTCTTTAGAAATCAACTCGGATGCTTGATAGAAATCTAAATTTTCAGAACCTGTAATTTCATAGGCTAGGTTTCTATGTGAATCGAAGGAACTTAACAAAACCGCAGTGGCTTTACCAATATCCTTCACATCAATCCAATTGAACTTGGCTTTTCCTGAGGGTAAAGTAATTGTTCTTTTCTCTTGAATTTCTGAAATTAAGCTTGTAGTCAAATTCTGCATAAAATAGCTTGGCCTCACAAATATGTACTCAAAGTCAAGCGATTGTATTAGTCTTTCTATTTTGTTGTGCGGGATTACTTTGCTTTTTTCCGCTCCCTGAACAGAGAGAAAAACAATTTTGTTAATTCCCGCTTTTTTAGCCGCTTCTAATAAGGGTTTAAAATATTTTTCGACCTCTGATATGTGAGGCGGCCGAAGTAGAAACAAAATATCTATTTCTTGAAAGGCAGAGACAAAAGTAGCACTATCTTCGAAGTCAAACTTTCTAAAAGCAATTGATTCTAAAATCGCTAATTTACTTTTAGCACGATTCACATCACGTACTCCTGCAACAATTTCACATTTATTACTATAGGTATAAAGGTGTCGCAAGACCTCCTCTCCAACATTTCCTGTAGCCCCCGTTAATAATACTCTGTTCATTAGCGCTTTGATTTGAAAACATCAATCTTCAACCATTTTTGATCAACCTGACTTCATCGTGCGCTATGGCAAAGCTAAGTTCGTCGGGGATTGTATCCACTATGAATGAAGAATCAGTACAAAAAGTTATTATATGGATATCGAATTTGAAAAATGGTTTTCACCTCTTCGTAAACCACATGTTTCAACTCATCAAAATTGAGTTTCTCTTGTGCTGAGATGAATACACATTTATTCGTATCCATTTTTGCTATCCACTGCGCTTTTAATTCCTCCAAAGTGTAATTCTCTTTCTTTTTAGGTGACAAATCATCTTCGTCTTGCGGAGTATATTGATAAGCGTCAATTTTATTAAAAACAACAATTGTTGGTTTGTCTGTTTTATCAATTTCTGCTAAGGTTTCGTTGACCACTTGGTAATGGTCTTCGAAATTTGGATGAGAGATATCTACAACATGAATCAGTAAATCGGCTTCTCTTACCTCATCCAATGTAGATTTGAATGATTCAACCAATTGGTGAGGAAGTTTTCTTATAAAACCTACCGTATCCGTTAACAGAAAAGGAAGGTTCTCAATCACCACTTTTCTTACAGTTGTATCTAAGGTTGCAAAAAGTTTATTTTCAGCAAACACTTCTGATTTACTCAAAGCATTCATGATTGTACTTTTCCCAACGTTGGTGTAACCCACCAATGCAGCACGAACAAGCTGCCCACGATTTCCGCGTTGAACAGCTTTTTGTTTATCAATGCTTTTAAGTTTGTTCTTTAATAAGGTGATTCTGTCTTTAATGATCCTACGGTCAGTTTCAATTTGACGCTCACCTGGACCACGCATCCCGATTCCCCCTTTTTGCTTATCAAGGTGGGTCCACATATTGGTCAATCGGGGCAATAAATATTGATATTGCGCCAATTCGACTTGTGTTCTCGCATGTGAAGTTTGAGCACGCGAGGCGAAAATATCCAGAATCAGATTACTCCTATCCAGAATTTTCACCTGCATTATTTTTTCAATATTTCTTAATTGGGATGGAGAAAGTTCATCATCAAAAATCACCATGTCAATACATTCATCAACAACGTATTTTCTTACCTCTTCGATTTTACCTGAGCCTAGAAAAGTTTTAGAGTCTGCCCTTTGAAGCTTTTGCAGAAATCTCTTTTCTGTTATTGCTCCAGCAGTAAGTGCTAAGAACTCTAATTCGTCAATGTGATCAATCGCTTCTGCTTCAGATTGGTTTTGTTCAATTACACCAACTAAAACGGCTTTTTCTCCTTCTAACTCCTCTGATAATTTACCTATTTCCATTCAATAATACTACGTATATTTTCCAACAATAAGACTACTCTTAACTAATTTTGGCTAGAAATATCCAGCACCAACATTATAGATAAATGGCCAAGGAATGGCAATGAAAATAATTAATAAACCTAAACCATAATATCTCAATATCATCTTGTGACGCTTAGCTGGTTCTGCTTGCTTTTCCGCCTTTTTCCTTCCTAATGTGATAAAAATGATTGCAATGACCATCAATAAGATGTGCTCTACAGTGTAAAACCTCAAAATTGGTTCACTCATTGTTTCTTTCACGAATTGAACTTTTGGACTGATGAAGTACAAAACCAACCCCAACAACAATTGAATATGAATGAAAATCATTGCGAAAAGATTGATCATTTTATCCTTCTTTTCATACTTATTTGATTTTAAATTTGCTATTGCATTAAAGATGGCAATTACCAATAATGCCAATACAATGTACCTTAAGCCTGAGTGAGCTGCTATTAATCCTTTCATTTGTTTATTTTTTTGGTCAAATATACCTAAAATCAACTGAATTGATTTATCGATTCTTTATAAATGATTAATTTCGCATCTTTAAATATGAAAGGTCAATGAAAACAATATATTTTCTGTCATTTTTACTCCTATTTACTGTTACTTTTTCTTTTGGTCAAATTCCTGTTCCCAACAACGGAATGAAAAAATCTGAGCCCTCAACCTACGTTTTGCGAAATGCCAAAATAATCGTAAGTCCAGAAAAAATAATCAAGAAAGGTTCACTCGTCATCAAAGACGGAAAAGTCATTTCTGTTGGAAAATTAGTTCGCTTTCCCGATGGTGCAATTGTAATGGATATGGAAGGAAAAACAATTGTTCCTTCATTTATTGAAAGCTACTCATCGGTTGGACTTCCTAAAGCAGAAGTTTCAAAAAACGCTGAGGATCCGCAGATTGAAACCAGCAAAGAGGGCGCATATTATTGGAATGAATCCATTCACCCCGAAGTTAATGCTGCCAATGAATTCAAGGTAGATAAAAAAGCTTCGGAAACTTTACAAAAAATGGGGTTTTCAGTTGCTGCCACACACATCGATGATGGGATTGCACGTGGAAATGGAGCTTTGGTCGCTTTAGGGGATATTCCTTATAAAAAAGCAATTTTAAAAGCGAATGGTGCTGCATACTTCTCACTTGAAAAAGGAGTGTCTAGGCAAACCTACCCTTCATCACAAATGGGGGTAATCGCTTTATTGCGTCAAGCACTTTATGATGCCGAATACTATAAAAACCACGAGGAATCGATTGCTGCAAATTTATCCTTAGCAGCATTAAATAAGCAACTTTCTGGCCCAATAATCTTTAGTGTAAATGACAAGCTAGAAGTTTTAAGAGTTCAAAAAATAGCGGAAGAATTTGGATTGGAATTCGTGATTGTTGGCGGTGGAAATGAGTTTGAACAAATTCATGACTTCAAAGACTGGAAACAGCCGATGATTTTACCTATCAACTTCTCGGCAGCTTATGACGTAGGTGACCCTTATATTTCTCAACAAATCCCTTTAGGTGATTTAAAGGAATGGGAATTGGCTCCATCAAATCCATACTTGTTGAAAAAGAATAATGTGCAGTTTGCCATTTCCTCAAAAGGACATACCAAAGCAGAAGACTTTTGGAAACATTTTCATAGTGTGCTCGAAAGAGGTTTATCGCGAGAGGATGCTTTAGCAGCATTAACAACAATTCCTGCTGAGATTTTCAATATGGAAGATCAATTGGGAACTTTGGACGAAGGTAAAATTGCTAGTTTCTCCGTTTTCGACAAAGACCCATTTGAAATGAAGAATGCTATTTTGGAAGAATCTTGGTCGATTGGGAAACAACATCTCATAAGCAACACACCTGAAATTGACATTCGTGGAAAATACAGAATTAGCCTTCCTGAAACTTCTTACGTTGTCGATATTAAAGGTTCGGCAGAAAAACCAACAGGAACTGCAGTGAGTTACAAAAAAATTACCGACTCCTCCACAATGAAAACAAGGGTGGATACATTGACATCAAAAGTAGGCGTAAAAGTAGACTACAGAGACGCTGTTTTCTATTTCGAGATAAAAGACAACAAATATGAAGGCGTAATTACTTTACACGGAAATTTCAGTCCGAAAATTGATGCTTTCATTGGTAACGCACAACTGCCCGATGGAACATGGGCAAAATGGTCTGGAATACAACTCTCGGGCTACAAAGTAGACCCTGAGGATTTGGAAAAAAACAAAGTAAAGGTGGACACAAATTCAGTTGGAAAAGTTTGGTTTCCTAACATGGCGTATGGGCTGGACTCATTACCAGAAACAAAAACATACGTTATTAGAAATGCCACTATTTGGACCAATGAAGCGAAAGGAGTAATTAAGAATGCAAGCATCGTGCTTAAGAATGGGAAAATAGATTTTGTAGGAACAGGCACCTTTAGCATTCCAGCCAATGCAATAGAAATAGATGGTAATGGAATGCATGTTACCTCTGGAATTATTGACGAGCATTCGCATATTGCCATTTCAAAAGGAGTAAACGAAAGTGGACAAGCTATTTCTGCAGAAGCGAGCATAGCCGATGTAGTAAGAAATGATGACATCAATATTTACAGGCAATTATCCGGTGGAGTTACCGTTTCTCAATTACTTCACGGCTCAGCTAATCCAATTGGCGGTCAGTCTGCAATTATCAAACTAAAGTGGGGCTATTCTCCAGAGGAAATGTTAGTGAAAGACATGCCTAAATTCATCAAGTTTGCCTTGGGGGAAAATGTGAAACAAAGCAATTGGGGAACTCATCAAACAGTACGTTTTCCGCAGACAAGAATGGGAGTTGAACAGGTTTTCTACGACGCATTCATTCGCGCTGAAGAATACAAGAAAAAATGGGAGGAGTACAATGCACTTTCCACTAAAAAGGCGGAGCGTTTAAATATTTTACCTCCAGCTAAGGATTTGGAATTAGAAACCGTTTGGGAGGTTAAAAATGGAGAACGATTTATTTCTTGCCATAGTTATGTACAAAGTGAAATAAATATGTTGATGAAAGTTGCAGACTCTATGGGATTCACCGTAAATACTTTCACTCATATTTTGGAAGGTTACAAATTGGCAGATAAAATGGCGCAACATGGTGCTGGCGGGAGTACTTTTTCTGACTGGTGGGCGTATAAATATGAGGTGAAAGATGCTATTCCCTTCAATGCAAATTTAATGCAGGAGCAAGGTGTTGTTGTAGCGATTAACTCTGATGATGCCGAAATGGGACGTCGTTTGAACCAAGAGGCTGCTAAATCTATTAAATACGGTGGAATGTCTGAAGAAGATGCATGGAAAATGGTGACATTAAATCCTGCCAAACTTTTACATCTTGACGAAAGAATGGGAAGTTTGAAAAAAGGAAAAGATGCTGATGTTGTAATTTGGTCAGACAATCCATTAAGCATAAATGCGCAGGTGGTCAAAACATTTGTGGACGGAGAGTTGCTTTATGATTCTTATAAAAGCGTAGATCACTTTTACCGCATTCAAACTGAGAAAGCACGAATAATTACCAAAATGCTCAGTGAAAATCAGAATGGAGAAGCCAAGAAACCTTTCGTGAAAAAAAAGGAAAAACATTGGCATTGTGACAGTATTGGAGACTCAAAACATTAAAAAATGAAAGCAATAAAAATACTATTAACGATTGCACTTACTTACTTTATTGGACTTTCGGGAACAGCGCAGAAAACAATGTTGCTTTCTAAGGGAACGGTCCATGTTGGAAATGGAAAAGTGATCAACCAAGGACTCATAGGAATAAAAGGCAATAAAATTATTTTAGTCGATAATGCACTTACACACAACCTAGACCCTACCTTATGGGACACTATTATTGATTTAAAAGGCTTGGATGTTTACCCTGGATTTTTTGCTCCAAACTCTAAACTAGGTTTAACAGAAATAGACGCTGTGCGTGCCACAAGAGATTTTAGAGAAGTAGGGACATACAATCCGCATGTGCGATCACTAACGGCATACAATGCAGAATCTGAAATTATTGGAACAGTAAAAACGAACGGTGTTCTATACACACAAGCAACACCTGAGGGCGGCATAATTTCTGGAACTTCCTCTATTATGAGTTTAAATGCTTGGAATTGGGAGGACGCAGTAATCAAAAAAGATGATGGTATTCATTTGAATTGGCCATCCACTGCTGTGGGCGGGAATTGGAACTCCTCTTCTCCTACCAAAAAATCTAATGATAACTACAGTAGCCGACTAAAGGAAATTAGGGCGTTTTTTGAAGCAGCATTGAGCTATAGTGAAACAAAAGACCTCTTTGACCCGCGTTTTGAAGCGATGAGAGAACTTTTTAAAGGAGAAAAAAGGTTATATATACACGCTGATGAAATGCGTGCTTTATTAGATATTATTGACTTTCAACGCGAGCTTGAGATAAAATTCCCTGTAATCATTGGAGGCTATGACGCTTATAAAGTAGCAGATCAATTAAATGCATACAATATTCCTGTTATGATAAAAGGAGGTCACACCCTGCCATCCAACGAAGACGATCCAATAGATTTACCCTATCGCCTACCTTACCTGCTCAAAGAGGCTGGTGTTTTATTTTGCATTCAAAACTCTGGAAGAATGGAAACGATGAATACGAGAAATATTCCATTTTTAGCAGGAACAGCAATGGCCTATGGATTAACAGAAGAAGAGGCAATATCAGCAATATCTCTAAATACTGCAAAAATATTGGGCATAGAAAAATTAGCCGGAAGTATAGAGGAGGGAAAGTTAGCTACTTTATTTGTAAACAAGGGAACACCTTTGGATATGAGAAGCAACAATTTAATTTTAGGCATGGTAAACGGAGCGTTTATTGACTTAACAAATGTTCAAACCAAGCTTTATGATAAGTATAAAAGCAAATACGAAAACGAGAAATAAAGGACTTCACTAGCCCATTTCTTTTGTGGGTTTTAGGGCGCGATAAAAAAGCATTGTAGTTTACTATGGTAGTTGAATTAAAAAAGTGCGCTTAAGGTACTCCAGTGCTATAGCTAATAAATCAAACACCTGATTAAGCGCACAACCCAAGATGTTTTTCAAATCGAACAAGCTAGAGTTACAAACAAAAAAAGAGCTTACGAATAAGCTCTTTTCTCTTTGAATTGAATTTCTTCAATTAAGCAAGATTTATTTCTTTTGCAAAGTTGGCGCATCTTTAGCTGGAGACTTTGCAGGGTGTTCATTTGTTTTAGCTGGGTGCTCATTCACTGCTTCTTTCACCTCTTGCTTTGCTTCAGTCGCTTTCGCTTCAACTTTGTTTGCACCTTTCTCTACAGATTCTTCAACATCATTTGAAGTTTCTTCGATTTTGTCTCCTGCTTCTTCCGCAGACTCTTCAACATTATCTTTCACCTCTTCAGTTGATTCTTCAATTTTGTCGCCTGCTGCTTCACCAGCTTCGTTCAACTCTTCTCCAACATCCTGCATTTCAGACTCTACTGTATTCTCTTCACAAGCAGTGAATGTCATTGCAAAAGCAAATGCTGTAGCATAAATAAATACTTTTTTCATAAGATAAATTTTAGTAAACTATTATTAGATAGCGTAAAGATATAAATAATTGAAAAGATGAAGGTTAGACAGTGAAAAAATCACGTTTTATTCCTCAATATCCTCTTTCACTTCTTCCGTTTTCTCTTCGATTTGATCGCCTGCCGTTTCACCAGCTTCGTTTAGTTCTTCTCCAACATCCTCCATTTCATCTCCTACCGTCTTTTCTTCACAAGATGTAAAGGCAAAAGACATGGCAATAGTTGTGCTAATCAATAGTAACTTTTTCATAGTATAGATTTTAATTTTTAGTTTGTTGATCTCAATATACAGACTTCATAAAGTTTGAAAGTAGCACTTGCAGTGTTTTTTCTTAATTTTGGTTAAGAAAGAACTATAGCACCAAATACTTAAGATATGAAGTTAACAACTAAAGTGTTTATCATTTTGTCCCTATTTCAATCCATAAGCCTTGCCCAAGACTTCAATCTTTTCCGTCTAACAAGTTTTGGAGATCCTCATCAAATGCGGAACATGATTTCCATGTCGGAGGTTTATCCATTATCTCCTCATCCCGACTCCGCAGCGATTCCAGAACTGAAAGAAATGAATGCTTCAGAAATAGCTTATTTCACGCTAAACGCAGAGTATCGAACCCGGTTTTTAGATGGAACAAATACATCAGAAAACGACACAATTTTTATTTATGACTATGTCAACAATTCCCTCAGCACTATCCCTGTTAGTTTGGCCAAGCTTGTTGCCATGCTAAGTCCTTATGAAATTGGAGGCAAATATGAACTCACTCAGCACGAGTACATGATTGGTTTTGAAGTTGATGAATTATTGCTAAATCAAGGAAATCATGATGAGGCCAGCTTAGTCTATGTTGGTCAAAAAAATCCTTTTCTCAAAGACAAGCTCAAAAACATTGAATGGAAAGAAATCAACAGCAGTGAAATTCCTTACACTAGAAGTAGGCAAAATCATCCCGAAATGATTCCTGAAAAAGCCTACACTTATAAAAATGAAGACAAAAGCTACTTTATTCAAAATTTTCTGAGGTACAATTACGTTTGGGCCAAGCACCTATTAATCATCGATGCTAAAACAAAGACAAAAATAATCGACACCATGCTCTACAGCGGTGAAGGTTCAGATTTTACTGAATTAGATTCACAATATACAGGACAACTATTTAAAGAAAAACCCGAAGTAATATTCGGTTTTAATTATCACTCTTTTGGATGCAGCCTGATTTATTTTATGGACAAAAAAGAACAACCCGTTGAAGTAAAGTGCGACAATAGGCATTGAGTAATTCTTGCGTGAGGGGTAGCAGTGGCATCCTCTGACGCGTTAGTCAGAGATATAACGAATGACCCGACCCAAAGATTCTTTTTAAGCCATCATTTAGCAAAAGCCTAAAGACTAAAGTAAAGAATTCTTTGGGGCACGCCCAAAACAAAAACTAATGTCACATATAAGTATCTCTTAACAGAATATCAGAGCGAAAAGTCAACTTTCTGAATATAGCTTTGTACCTTTGTGTGTAATCAAATTTATAGCTATGAATATTAAAGCAATTCGTTCTCAGTTCCCAATTTTAGAGGAGAAAATTCATGGGAAACCTTTAGTTTATTTTGACAATGGGGCCACAACACAAAAGCCTTTATCTGTTATTCAACGCGTTAATGATTACTATTCAAAAGAGAATGCGAATATCCACAGAGGTGTTCACACTTTGAGTCAGGAAGCGACAACCGCTTATGAAAATGCAAGAAATACAATTCAAGAATATTTAGGCGCAAAGCAGAGTCACGAGATTCTATTTACGAAAGGAACAACGGATAGCATTAATTTGGTTGCCTTTTCTTTTGGTGAACTCTTGAATGCAGATGATGAAGTTATCATATCGGCGATGGAGCACCATTCTAACATTGTTCCATGGCAAATGCTTTGTGAGCGAAAAGGCTGCAAATTACGGGTTATTCCGATGAACGAAAAAGGTGAATTAGAACTGGATGTTTATGACACTCTACTTTCTGAAAAAACAAAGTTGGTTGCGGTAACGCATATCTCCAATGCTTTAGGAACGGTAAACAACGTTGAACACATCATTGAAAAAGCGCATGCTGTAGGAGCTAAAGTTTTGATTGATGGTGCTCAAAGTATTCAACATATAAAAGTAAACGTACAGGATTTAGGTTGTGACTTTTATGCCTTTTCTGGACATAAATTATTTGGTCCAACTGGAATTGGTGTTTTATATGGAAAAGAAGAAATTTTAAATCAAATGCCACCCTACCAGGGAGGAGGAGACATGATTAAGGAAGTTACTCTGGAGAAAACTACTTATAATGAACTCCCGCATAAATTTGAGGCAGGAACACCCAATATTGCTGGAGGAATTGGTCTAGGAACTGCTTTCGAGTTTTTGAATTCGCTAAATATGGAAGATGTTCTCAAGCATGAGCAGGAATTACTGAATTATGCTACTGAAGAATTATCAAAAATAGAAGGCATTCAATTTTATGGTGAAGCGGAAGAGAAAACGAGTGTAATTTCTTTTTTGATTGATGGCTTACACCCTTATGATGTAGGAACTTTATTGGATAAAATGGGAATTGCGGTAAGAACTGGACACCACTGTACACAGCCCATTATGGATCAATTTGGAATTCCTGGAACCATTCGTGCTTCTTTTGCACTTTACAACACCAAAGAGGAGATTGATTTATTCATTGCTGCTTTAAACAGAATAATTCCTATACTTCAAGACTAATCTCTGAAAATTATTAATTTTAGAACCATGAGCATTAAAGAAAAAGAACAAGAAATAATTGATGAGTTTGCTATTTATGAGGACTGGATGGACAAATATGAGTACATCATTGAACTGGGTAAAGAGCTACCATTAATTGAAGAACAATATAAAACAGAAGACCGACTAATAAAAGGATGTCAGTCTCAGGTTTGGCTAAATGCAGAATGCATTGACAATAAAATGAATTTCACAGCAGATTCAGATGCTATTATAACAAAAGGCATAATCGCGTTACTGATTCGTGTAGTAAACGATGAATCTCCTGAAGATGTGGCAAGATCTGAGTTCAAATTTATTAAGGAAATCGGACTTCAAGAACATTTATCCCCTACCCGCTCAAACGGATTGGTTAGTATGGTAAAAGACATGAAGTTGAACGCATTAAAAGCTGTAAAATAATGAAAAGGGGAATAAAAGCCTTTGGTTACTTGTTGTTTACTGTTTTATTCTCCACACTTTTAAACAGCTGTGAAGACCCAGAACTCGATGCTTTAATGTCGGATTATTGTGATTGCATCAGTGCATCGCGTTACGATGATAGTAAACATATAGAATGTATTGAAAAAATGGATTCTATTAAAACCAAGTACAAGGAACAGCCAAGAAAAATTTTGAAGGTAATTGAGAAAACCGACGAATGTTACTAGTTTTCGATTCCTTTTAAAAAGCTTTCAAGATTACCGTTTTTAGCGACTTCATCGTCTCCTAAAATCAATAAAGATTGTGGTCTATTTCTGTCTAACCACATGTTGAAATTTGAGTTTGTAGCTGCTAAAGTCCCGTTAATATCTACTTTATGAACAGCGATATTGCTGCTACTCATCTCCTCTTGCATTTCATTATCGTCTTTAGAGAAGTTATGGTTTTCATGGAACAAAACTACCCCATCCACCAATTCACTTAAATCGTCTTTCTTTTGGTTGGTTGGAACCACTTGTATACGTTTATCCTCAGCCCATTCAGTGATGGCTTTACCAAACTTGTTGTCTTCGATAACGTATATGATTTCTATTTTCATTCTTTAAACGGTTAAAAAAGCCTTTATTTGTGGCGGACAAAATGAGGCACAAAAATAATGACTTCTTATTAATATCAAACTAAAACAGCGGAATAAAATGAAAAATAAACATCAGCCAAAAGGAAGTAATTAATAAAAGAGAAGAACAATAAAAAAGTAAAATTATTTTCGAAGTTTAAAATTAAATCCTCAATCTGTTTTTTCATCAATATACTTATAACCAACTCCTTTCACAGTTTGAATATAATGAGCGCCTATTTTCTCACGTAATTTTCTGATGTGAACATCAATCGTTCTATCTCCCACTACGATATCTACGCCCCAAACAGAGCTTAAGATAGACTCTCTATCGAATACATCTCCGGGTTTAGAAGCCAACAAGGCCAGTAACTCGAATTCTTTTCTGGGTAAATGAATACTTTCTCCCTTTAGTAGAATCTCGTACTTATTTCGGTCCACAATCAAGTCTGATTTCCCTGATTTTTCTGCTCTAAATCGTCCATTATTTCTTCTTAACAAAGCGTTTATTCGACTTATGAGCACTTTTGGCTTAAGCGGTTTGGCAATATAGTCATCAGCTCCTGCATCTAAGCCCGCCACCTGACTATAGTCTTCATTTCTTGCGGTTAAGAAACAAATTAATATACTATCATAGTTTGGATTTTTTCTTATGATTTCGCATACTTCAATTCCATCCATAATTGGCATCATCACGTCCAATAAAACAAGGTTGATGTTATCTTTTTCTTGCGCCAATACTTCCAAACCCTCTTTTCCATCACTCGCCAAGTAGCATTTAAAACCATGTTTGGTTAAATTATATTCTAATAATTCACGAATTTCCTCCTCGTCATCTAAAATCAATACACCTTTCATGGAATTGTAGTTGTTTGTACAAAGATAAGGATTCTCAAACATTAATTTGGGAGCAGCAACCAAGCATTTTACGGATTTTTATGAATTTAACGGGAAATCACCCCATCCTAATTATTCTACTATCCCTATATTAGCATATATTAATCATTAAAAAGTTTTATGAAAAAATTATTGCTATTTACAAGTCTTATTATGTTAACTACTTTTTCCTATGCACAGACTTACGGTTCTGGAATAGGTGTTAAAGCCTTAAGCCCGGGAGGAGGTCCTTTTGGTGGTGCAGGTGTTAACTTCAAAACTTTTATAGGAAGCGGTAGTGCATTAGATATGACTTTTGGTGGTGGATCGCATCATCTTGCTGGGCAGTTGCTCTATGAGTGGCAACAAGAAACAGGTTGGACCGGCGGTCTAGATTGGTATGTTGGACTTGGAGGAACTTTGGGAGCATGGAGCAATGATCATTATTGGAATAATAATGATTATTATGACAGTGGATTCTTTTTAGGTGCTGACGCCGTTATTGGTTTGGACTTTAATTTCGGGCCAAATACTGGAATTCCTGTTGGGGTTTCTTTAGAGGCAGGGCCAAGCGTTGGTGTCATTAACAGCAGAGGATTTGGATGGAACTCTGCACTAGCGATTAGATATATACTTAACTAATGGTTTTAGTTCACAATAAAAAACGCCCAATAAATTTTAATTTACTGGGCGTTTTTTTCATATCTAAATCCTAAGTTGATGTCGTAGATTTATTCCACATAACTCAACCTCAACATATTTGATTTCCCTTTTGCTTCTATTGGCATTGAGGCTACGTTGATGACCAATTCACCTTCCTTAATTAAACCTTTATCTTTCAGTATGTATTTGATGTCAGCGATCGTGTGATCCGTACTTACCATTTTGTCGTAATAAATAGCTCTAACACCCCAAACCAAATTCAATTGCGTTAAAATCTCACGGTTACTTGTAAACACAAAAATCTGAGACTTTGGACGCTGAGAAGCGATTTTATACGCTGTATACCCTGAAAAAGTCATGGTTACAATTGCCTTTGCGTTAACCCTATTTCCTAAACGTGTAGCGTTAAAACAAATCGAGTCTGAAATGAAACGCTCCTGATTTTTCTCGGGAACTTCTTCCTTGTAGTAAATCAAATCTGAGTCTTCAATCTTACGAACAATTTTATCCATTGCTTGAATAACCGTGATAGGATGCCTACCAATAGAGGTTTCACCTGACAGCATAACAGCATCCGTTCCATCCAAAACAGCATTGGCCACATCATTTACCTCTGCACGTGTTGGTGTATAGTCTTCAATCATACTTTCCATCATTTGCGTTGCTACAATAATTGGCTTTGCATGCAAATAACACTTTTTAATCAGCATTTTTTGAACCAATGGCACATCCTCCATCGGGATTTCTACCCCCAAATCTCCACGTGCAACCATAATGGCATCCGTTTCGCGAATTATACCATCAATATCTTTAATGGCTTCTGGCTTTTCAATCTTCGCTACAATTTTTGCTTTATTGTGGTGCTTACTGATGATGTGCTTTAATTCAATAATATCTCTGGCAGAACGAACAAAAGACAATCCGATCCAATCCACGTTGTGATCCATCGCAAATTGCAAATCTTCTGTATCTTTCTCCGTTAAAGAAGGCAAGGAAATAACAGTATTTGGCAAGTTCACTCCTTTGTTAGAAGACAAGATTCCTCCGTGCGTTACCACGGCTTGAATTACTTTTCCATCTGTTGAAACGACTTCTAGCTCTAGTTTACCATCGTCTAAGCGGATGCGTTCTCCACTGTTGATGTCTTGCGCAAGTTGTGTGTAATTAATTGAGAACTTTTTACTTGTTCCCAAAACACCTTCATCGGTTACAATCTCAACACTTTCACCTGGAATCAATTCTACGCCATTGTTTTCCATTTCACGTGTACGAATTTTCGGACCTTGTAAATCGGCTAATATGGCAATATTTAAACCTGTTTCTAGGTTAAGCTCACGAATAATATTGATTACTTTTTCGTGATCTTCGTATTTACCGTGTGAAAAATTGATCCTTGCAACATTCATCCCCGCTTCCATCATTCCTCTCAAAACTTTTTTTGAAGATGAGGCAGGACCTAACGTAGCTACAATTTTTGTTCTTTTCATTTCTATATTATTTTATTCTTTATTGAGTATTTTATTCCCTTCGATTTAAAATATAAACTTATTGGCTGATTTTAAATCGTAAGGATCAAAACTAAATGCGGTTAAAATACTCGGTATATTTTTGAGTTGTAACATCAACTTATCAATATCTACAACTCCCGCGTCTTTAATCACCAAAAAGAAATCAATTTGTGATTTCTCTGGGACCAAATATTTCCCTTGATTTTTATTCTGTATAAAATAGTAGATTACATTATCCTCTTCATCAAACCACTCATACAGTGAATGAGATGAGTTTATCGCACCATTTTTCCCTGAAACCATAAAAGGTTCAATAGATTTTTTGAGCTTTAAACCGATCTTCTCATTTATTGACCAGCAAACCCTGTAATCTCCTTGATGACTGCATAAACCTATGATATCAAAATCAAAATCATCTTCTAAACTTAAGGTATATTTCGCCATAAAAAGAATAATCTACAAGAGCTCAAATCTAAGAAATTTTGATTGATACTCCATATTAAATTTTCATTAAATACTTATCGGGAACTTTACCAGCTGTTCAATATACTAAAATAAAAAGCACTCTCTTTAACTTGGTCGGATTCTACCCTGGTTGAAAATCTTAATTCTCAACTATAGTCAAGAGAACCCTAGCTTAATTTCATCCTGAATTGATTGTCTTTTTTCAATGGGTTGGACATAGAATATTGCGAAGAATCTTATCGGTTAAGGGCTTATTCACCTTAATCATGGATTTGATATATTTACTGGTAACGGAAAGGCATCTTCCATTAATTCAATTTCTCAATTCTGTACCACAATAAAGGGGTTTTTGATTTTTCAGGAACAAGTAATGGATGGGTGAGTTTTAATTTCCCAAACAAGGAAGAGCGAATTTTCGCCTCTGTTAAAAGGGATTTTCCGGAGTAATCGTAGAACAAAACACGGTAGTTGCTCAAGGATTTTAAGCCTTCTACTTTCAATCGGTTGGGACGCCATGAAATCTCTATCGGAGTAGAAAGATCTTCATTTATTTTCATGCATGGAGTGTCAGAAATATCCACTCCTCGTCTTGACCCTGCGGTTCTGATATTGAAAGTTCTGTTGTAAACATATCCCACAGCGACATCTTCCTTTCTTCCGATAATATACTGATGCTCGACAATCTCCTTTTCTGAAGATTTAAATTTACTTTTTTCTCGGCCCAATGCAGACTTATCCAATGCTACCTCAATAAAATCGTCGCTATTAAAATAATCTTTTGCATTTATGGCATACGGCCATGCATCCGTTTCATCTCTCACCCGAATATTATTGTCAAAATTATCTGAACGGGTAAAACCAGCCCATATAAAATGACCGATAGCGCCCGTAAAAGGATAACGCATGAGGTCAATTTTGTGCCCCTGATAATCTGAACATTCATGCGAAGCATCTCCATGGTCTGACTCACCAAAAAGAACTGGCTTATCATAGGTTCTCTTCAATCTTTGAATTGTAGCCGCCATTGAGTTTTCTTCACTTCCATATACATTATTTGCGCTAGACTTGGAATGAATCAATTTTTCTGGGCTTCTTGAATAATACGAAATTGATATAAAATCAAGATCATCTAAGTACCATGTACTATCAATAAAACCGGGTGTTTCACTGGTAAAATGAGAATATATTGCAGATCTACCAACTGGAAATCGTCCTACACCCGCCAATAAGTGTTGAGTATACTGGATTGAATCCTTAATGTAACTCGCTATTTGCTTGTGGTATTCGAAAACTGCTTTTCTTGCAGTATCTCCTGCCGCAGTAAGATCATCGTAAGGTGCTTCGTTGTTGTGGGTATGTTCATCAATATGCCAAGGTTCACAGAGCAATTCAATAGCAGAAAGACTGTTAGAATACCCCCATCTGGCCATAACATAGCGTGTTCTTTGTTTTAAATAACGCATGGCCTCCTCTTTTAAAAACATATCGGATGGCGTATTGCTTTTCAAGAAAACGGAATAGCCCGAAGGAACATTTGGATCTTTGTATGGCCAAGCTTTTGGGTCGTGCCAATTATCTGTAAAGTCATACCTGAATTGATTATAATCACCTAACTTCATGAAATAGGTGTGGTACATCAAATTAAACTGAATCAATGTATTGTTCTCTTCACAAAATGACAAAAGTTGATCCATCTCCCAAGCTTGATTTTGTCTATCTTGATAAAAACCTACTTCTTCAAACTCTATTTCTGTGGCACTGGGATGCATGAAAAAACGAAAGTACTCACCACCATTTCTCACATATTCTTTTACCAAGTTAGCATACTCTTCCCAAGCTGCTAAATCCAGCGTTTCTTTTTTATCTAAACTATAGAACAAATTATTTTTATTACTGGGAAAAGGAAGGTTAACACCAGTGGGCATAATCATTCTTCCTTCTCGCTCAAGATATTGAGTAGAATCGTTTAGCGTAACAAAGCCCATTTGCTTAGAATCGATTACAGTAAAATCTAAGGTATCCGAAATGTAAAGCGGAACGCCCTTAATTGCCGCAGTTAAATAAACACTCCATCCGCCCAGTTGGTCTGGAGCATAACGAATTCTGAATTGATGATCGGTTTTTAATTGATCCCATTTATTCGCTTTTTGATTTCGTCGGATATCCGTAAACCAAAAACCTATGGCAGAAAATTGTGCTTTACTGCTGGTATGTTCAAAATGTGCCTGAACATCTATATCCCAACTCACAAACGGGTTCAAGCCTTTCCTTTGATTCGGATTTCCAGCCATGTAATATTGAATCAATTGAAGAATTGAGTCTGGCAGGTCCAAACCTAACTCTAATCTGGCATTTTTAGCTACTTCAGTTCTCTCTTGGTTCATGAACTTGAAATCAATTTTTCCCAGTGATTTATTTTGTCCGAAAGAAAAAATTGGAAATAGAAAGAATAAAAAAATGATACGGCGCATAATGCTGTTTTAGTTGCTGAAAGATAATGAAATTAAGTTAATACAAATACTACCTCTGGGTGATTAGTGCAGCTTAAATAGGACTGGTCTGCTAGGTGCAGCATCATTTTCGAAAGGAGCCACTTGAAGATTCAACAGATACTCTCCATCTTTTACTTCCTCAGGTACAAAAATCATTTCCGTGATGGTCCTATCAAATCTTGGATTCTTCGGCACCTCCCAAAAGCCATGATGAAAAGCCAACTCTCCATTGTCTGACTCTTTATCTACACTTGGCAGATCAATGAGTAAGTGCTTTACATTTAACTGATTGATGATTTCTAGGCATTCAATAAGGATATACGGCGGATTGGTAGACGAATAGTTTTTCGATTTTTTCTCCTTCGTATTAGGCAAAGTCCTGATGACCAATGCTTCAACGGTTTCATAACGTTTCAATTCTTCCAGTTGTTTTAAAGCAATTACGCTATCCTCGCCTCTTTTTTCTGGAGAAACGCTAATCACCGCTGTTTTAAAGAAGTATTGCTTTAAATGTTTATTTACCGAATAAATCTCTGGAGTTATGTGCCCCAAACATTCAGTATGCGTTCCATGTCCATGCGGGTTAAAAAAGATATTTCTGAAATTAACCGCTCCACCTTTTTTCACTTCACCTATCCAACCATCTTCCATTACAGGTTCAAAGCGTGGAGCTTTCACATACCAAGCCAGCGGATTATTTTCATCGTTTGATAAGGGAATTGACAAATCTATTCCTTTCGTCAAATCAATTTTCTTACCATTTTCTGTGGATAGGATCATGTGTTTTTATTTTCTCAATATGATTTTTTTAGTTTTGAATAGAAAACCTTGAAGCATGCACCGCGCGGAAGTTGCTGACCTAAGGAAGTGATCTTACGAATGACGCATAACGCGCCTCGTATCTTTCTTTCCCTGTACAACCTTGCTCTGTGGCTTGATTATAGAAATATTCTATTCTATTAGAAGGGCTTGGGTGCGTGCTTAACCATTCTGGTTGTGTTGCTCCTCCTTCTGCCTCTATTTTCTCGAAAAACTTAGCTCCACCTGCGGCATCATAATCTGTTGGACACAAATAGGTAACCGAAGCCTTGTCCGCCTCTGTCTCATGAGTTCTTGAGAATTTCAAACTAATAATACTCGCTGTTAAATCTTTAACTAAAGCACGATCACCAGCTATTATACTTAACAAGACATCCACCCCGTACAATTTAGTCATCTGACGTGTTGAATGACGTAAATCTGCGTGACCTATTTCATGAGCTAGAACTCCTGCCAACTGTTCTTCAGAATCTAAGTATTTTATCAATCCTGTGTAAACATAAATATAACCTCCTGGCGTACAAAAGGCATTTTTCGTTTTATCATCCTTAATGATTCGAACCCGCCAAGCGAATTCATCTTTATTGGTTACATTTCCTGAGTTCAGTATTTTATTCCTCATGTCATAAATAAACTTGTACGGCACAGGATTTCTAGCACTATCCAAAACTGGATATTCTTGTGGGTTGCTATCAATTTCAGCTGCTACTTGCTTTCCTAACTCTCTATCATCTTGAATGGTAAAAAGGTTGAAGTTTTTTATCCCTCCTTGAAATAGTCCACAACCTGTAAACATCATTAAGGTGCTTAATAAAATAGTAACACTGAATACTTTTCTCATAGTTTGTTAATTTTTAAGGGTAAAAATAAATACAAATAACTTGTGATGCAAATCCTAATAAATAGCCCAAACCCACTTCTTTCAAGGTATGAGCTTTTAGAAACAAACGACCCGCTAAAACTATCCCACCCGCCAACAGCACTGTGATTAACATAGCAATAGGCGCTTGCTCTAAGGGCAATGAGAACATATATACGAAACCAAAAAGCGATCCCATCCCCATTCCATGCAAGCTTATTTTAATTTTTTTTGTGATAAAATAAGCAGTTCCTGCCCCTAGCGCCCCACCAACTACCATTGCTTTTATAACAGAAGGTATCATTGCGTTTTCTGCTTGAAACATTAAAAAAAGATACAATACCAAACAGTAAAAGGTCATGATGGCTATGGGGGTTAAGCGCTCTTCCCTACTCTCCATTTGTAAGGAGGTAATGGTCTTATTGAGTCGCAAAACCACTAAGGATAGCCCAGGAGCCATAACGATAAAAACTAAAAAGAGCAAAAGGAACAAAAATTTCACTGCTGGATCTAACATATACAGCGATTCACTAGCCACAAACGAGCTTGATTGAACTGGTAAATACAATACAATGAGCAACCCATAAATTGGCGTAAACAAGGGTAAAAAAACCCATGAAAGAAGCGTTGAAATTTGTTTCATTAGAGTTCTTTTCTCAGTCTAGCTACAGGAATATTTAATTGTTCTCTATACTTAGCAACAGTTCTTCGGGCAATATTATACCCTTTTTCTTTGAGTAAGCTGGCTAACTTCTCATCTGTTAAAGGTTTGCGTTTATGCTCGTCCTCCACGGCTTCAAGAAGAATTTGCTTTACTTCTCTGGTAGAAACTTCCTCACCTGAATCTGTTGAAAGAGATTCAGAGAAAAAATGCTTTAATGAAAAAGTTCCATATTGTGTTTGCACATATTTTGAATTGGCTACTCTAGAAATAGTTGAAATATCAAGATCTACAATTTCCGCTATATCCTTTAAAATCATTGGGCGTAATTCTGTGTCGTCCCCTGTCAAGAAATAATCCTTTTGGTAATTCATTATTGCGGTCATGGTAGAAAACAAAGTATTTTGACGTTGCTGAATTGCGTCTATGAACCATTTGGCTGAATCCAATTTACTCTTCACAAAAGTAAGTGCTTCCTTATCTTTTTTCTGCAGTTTGGCCCCTTCCGAATAGTTTTGCAACATTTTTTTATAGCCCTGACTTACTTTTAGTTCTGGTGCGTTTCTGCCGTTTAGAGACAAAACGAGTTTCCCATCTTCATCCACTATTTGAAAATCTGGAACGACTTGTTGAAGCGACTTTGAAGAGCTTTTGAGTGAACCTCCTGGCTTTGGATTTAAACGAATAATTTCGTGAACAGCATCTTTTAAATCCTCCTCAGAAATCTCCATTTTAGCGGTGATTTTTTTGTAATGTTTTTTAACGAATTCATCAAAATGGTCTTCCAAAATTTTCAAGGCTGTATAACGCGTAATGTCACCATCTTGTCTTCTCTCCATCTGAAGAATCAAACATTCTTGCAGGTCTCTAGCACCCACTCCCGGAGGATCTAACTCTTGAACATAATGCAATACGCCCTCTAATTCATCTTCGGTAGTCATTACATTTTGAGAAAAAGCTAAATCATCAACAATTGATTCTAAATCACGTTCTAAATAGCCAGCATCATCTAAACTCCCGATCAAATAAGTTGCTATAAGCACCTCTTTCTCGGTTAGTTTTTGCATGTTTAGCTGACTCAACATTAACTCCTGGAATGTTTTACCGGAAGAGAGTGGCATTGACTTTTCTTCGTCGTCTTTGCTTTTATTAGAAACACTTGTTTTATAAGCTGGCTCGTCGTCTGTGAGATATTCATCGATATCAAAATCTCTCTCATCCTCGCCTATTTCCTCCTCATACTCTTCCTGCTCAAACTCGTCTTCCTCTTCTTCTTTACCTTCTTCAAGTGCAGGATTTACCTCTAATTCTTCCTTAATGCGCTGATCCAACTCCATTGTTGGCACCTGCAATAACTTCATCAATTGAATTTGTTGAGGGGAGAGCTTTTGCTCCATCTTTTGGGAAAATGACTGTTTAAGTGCCATAGTTGTTGTTATTGTTTTTCAGGCTTAAGATAAATATAATTAACCAATTCAATGTTTTTATTACTAAAAAAGTTTAGCAAACTAACTCAAATTACTCTGTGCAGGTAAATTTAAAAATATTTGGCGGTTTGGGGTTGTGGCGATGCCACGTTTTGTTTTTACACAGAGAGAAAAAGAGGGTTTTCACAATGATTCCCCGCCCCCCCAATGTAGAGCCACACGGCCGTGTGGCTCTACATTGGGGGGGCGGGGGGGAATATGGCGAATATAAAACCTTCTCTTTTTCCTCTGCGAAACTCCGCTCCTTTGCGCAGCTCTGCGTCCTCTTTAACCTAAAAATCAGCGTTACCCGGCGTTCTTGGGAAAGGAATTACATCTCTAATATTGGTCATTCCGGTAGCAAACATCACCATCCTTTCGAATCCTAAACCGAATCCTGCGTGCGGAACTGTTCCGAATTTACGTGAGTCTAAATACCACCAAACTTCTTTCTCGTCGATGTTGAAATCAGCGCATTTCTTCTTTAAGACATCCATACGCTCTTCACGTTGTGAACCACCAACAATTTCTCCAATTCCAGGGAATAAAACATCCATTGCTGCAACGGTTTTTCCATCGTCGTTTTGACGCATGTAGAACGCCTTAATCTCAGCAGGGTAATCTGTAATAATTACCGGACAATTGAATTCTTTCTCAACCAAATAACGTTCGTGCTCAGAGTGTAAATCTACGCCCCAGTCTACGTCATATTTGAATTTCTTCTTCTTGAATGGTTTAGAATTCCTTAAAATTTCTATTGCTTCTGTGTATGTAATTCTCTTGAAATCATTATTGGCTACAAACTGTAATCTTTCAATTAAAGTTAATGGATTTCTGTCTTTTTCCGGCTTCGCTTTTTGCTCTTGTGCATCACGGTCATTCAAAAACTGAAGATCGTCGGCGTAGTGATCTAAAATGTAATTGGATAGATATTTCAAAAATTCTTCCGTTAAATCCATGTTGTCTTTCAAGTCATTAAAAGCAACTTCTGGTTCAATCATCCAAAATTCTGCCAAGTGACGAGAAGTATTTGAATTTTCTGCTCTAAATGTCGGTCCAAATGTATATACTTGCCCCAAAGCTAAGGCTCCTAATTCAGCCTCCAACTGACCAGAAACAGTTAAATTTACTGGTTTATCGAAGAAATCTTTGCTGTAATCTACTTTTCCATCCTCTGTTTTCGGAACATTGTTTAAGTCGAAATTCGTAACGTGGAACATTTCACCCGCCCCTTCTGCATCAGATGAAGTTAAAATTGGAGTATGTAAATTGTAATATCCTTTATCGTTAAAGAACTTATGAATTGCGAATGTTAATCCATGACGAATTCTAAACACTGCTCCAAAGGTATTCGTTCTGAAACGCAAGTGCGCTTGTTCTCTTAAAAACTCTAGACTGTGCTTTTTAGGCTGCATCACTGTTTTCTGAACCTCATCTGGATTTGCTTCTCCAAGAATTTGAACATTTTCAACAGCTATTTCAACTGATTGTCCTTTTCCTTGAGATTCAATTAAAGTTCCTTGCACTTCAACAGCTGCGGCAGTACTGATTTTTTTCAGGATTGCTTCATCAAAATTTTCATATTCAATTACCGCTTGGATATTATTGATCGTTGATCCATCATTAATCTGGATAAAACGATTGCTTCGAAAAGCCCTCACCCAACCTTTTACAATAACTTTTTCGCCGACTTCAGACGTTTCCAATAACGCTTTTATTTTTGTATGTTTCATTGATATAATTTTGACTTCTGCAAAAATAGAAAATTACATGAAGATACGCAGGAGTTTTAATAAAGGTTGTGAGGAAGAAAAATCTAGACAGGTGTGCAAAGCTATTTACTATAAGAAACAAGCCATACTTTATAGAACTTCTGGTGCAAAATACATTGTTATGGCGGTGCCACTTTTTTTTACACAGAGACAAAAGAGGGGTTTCACAGAGGTACACAGAGATTCGCCAGTGGTGAAAAACAAGAAACCAAATCAAGAGCATTTAAAATTTTATTAGATTAGCTAACTCTATAAATACTTTTAATACACTTGAAACACATCAAAGAAAAAAGATAGGACTTTCAAGCAGAATAGTAGAAATAAGGAAAAGAGGGAATGATCAGCATGTGATCAATGAGTGAAAATTCTAGAAATCGATTACTTAACTGGTGAAACAAAAGAAGTTCCTTTATTAAACGGAATTCATGGTTTATACCATTGGGAAGTAAATGATGGTAGACTTTACATTCTTAAAAAAGAATTTCCGACAAGTTGGAAAAGGATATTGTATTCCTATAATATTAATGATGTAAGATTAGAATAAAAAGCATAATCTTTTCTTCTTAACAAAAACATAATCTCCACAAATCCATCCTTTTTACTATATTCGTTAGAATTGTTGAAATTGACAAGACATAATTACATAATATATGAGTGATAAAAAATTGACCAAAGCCCAAGAAGCTACACAAGCCATAGAGCGTATTTACATTGCAATGCGCCATTTATTTAACCGCGGATTTTACAAACCAATGGGCGTTTCTGGACGCACTTTGCGAGAAGGCTTACTTGCCTTACAACCTGAAATTTATGGCTCTATTGGCGAAGATAAAGTGGAATTAAGCGGATTGCTTTATGTTTTGGATAGACTTCCTCATGGAATTGAAGAATGTCCAATTATAAATTTGACTGGCGACGAAGGCTATCAATTATCTCACATAAAATCTATCATTCCACCTAAAAGAAGAAGAAATTGCTATAGAATTGACAAAGACCAAATGAATGTTGAAATTACACGTGGTCGATCGGATATTTATGATATTCTGACACACTTGACATTCCTCTTTATTGAATCTCACAAAATTGCAAATCGTGCTGTCATTAGTGAAAAAGGTACTTTAACCAGCGAATGGCTTAAATTCGAAAAAATCATTTTACAAGATGAAATCTCTAATGATGAATTAGAAGTAGCCATGTTTCATTCAGCGAATATTTTAGGCAGGACTTTTGAAGAAGTTTTAGCGGTTCACAAGGCACTTGCCACTGAAGAAATGCCTCACCGCCTGCTAAAAGTAATTTATTGGTTAGGGAAATTAGCCATTGATGAAGTGCTAGAAATTAACAAAAGAATAATCTTATTTAGTCCTGTTTTGCGTGAGAGAACGGGACACCACATGCATGGAGAAAGATGGGCAAATCGAATTAAGCGAGAATTAGAAAAACAAGAACTTTTAGAACGTCCAGTCCACATTATTAGTGCGAATATGCACAGTGTAATGAATTATTTGTTCAGTAAACAAACGATAACGAGCAAAAAAGAAGAGCTCAATAAAAGAGAAGTTTTTGAAAGATTGAGTCAGCCCGAAAATTCAAAAGACAGAAAACAAATTAGTGATTTGGCCAAAAATCAAGGCATGACTTATCTGAAAGATGTTTCTGGGACTAATATTGATGTTCAGATTTTTGATTTATCAAAGATGGACTTCAGCAAAAGCTATTTATCGGATGTTATTGACGAAACAAATGCTGTAATTATCGTAATGGATTACGCCTTTGGAGAACAAGCTTTTGAAACAATGGATGAATTGTTGAAACCCTATAAAAAAGCTAAAAACGGCCCTGTAAAGCTCAATGTAAGTTCTGTTTCCATCATGGGGAAAGCTGGAATTCTAAAAGGAAATAAAGGTGATTTGATGATTCCACAAGCTCACGTTTTTGAAGGAACGACGGACAATTATACTTTTAAAAATGAAATAACACTAGAAGATTTCGAAAAAGAAGATATTGAAGCAAGCGATGGTCACATGATTACCGTTTTAGGAACCTCTTTACAAAACAAAGAGATGTTGAGCTATTTCAAAAAGTCAACCTGGAAAGTTGTAGGACTAGAAATGGAAGGTGCGCATTATCAAAAAGCTATTCAAGCGGCATCACAAATTAGAAACAGCATTAGTCCAGATGTTAAAGTGAGGTACGCTTATTATGCCTCGGATAACCCATTGGAAACAGGAAGTACGCTAGCTTCTGGAGGACTTGGATTGACAGGCGTGAAACCAACGTATTTGATTACGGAGAAGTTTTTGAAACAGATTGTTCGACAGTCGTAAGGGGTTTTAATGATTAATGTTTAGTGTTTAATTATTAATGTGGTTTGGTAAGGATGATTTGCAAAATTTCTTTGCACCGATTTTTGATTGGCAATTTGTGCGGATGATTTGCAATGTAGTACGGACGATTTGCAAATCGTCCCTACATTGCCAATTCCTCAATTGCTTCTATAGTAGCAGAATCATCTACACCCAAGCCTTCTTTTTGATGTACCAAAACACCTTCTTGATCAAACACACTTATGATATTTGAATGTGAGAAATCCATTGTAGAGATACGTTTATAACTAACTGCTAAAACAGCTGCAAACTCTCTTGTATCTTCAATATCGCCTCTTAAGAAAACCCATTGGTCGTTATCCATCTCGTTTTCTTTGGCAAATTCTTTCATTCTTTCAGGTGTGTCTACTTCCGGGTCTATACTCACAAACACATATTTTACTTGCTCGTTGGCTTTGTCGCTCACTTTTTCATGAATCCTGCGAATATCTGCCACCAATCTTGGACAAGCAGCTTTACAAGTAGTGTAAATCATAACAGCCACTACAATATCGCCTTTTAAATCTTCTAGTTGAATGTCTTCACCATTTTGGTTTGTCCAGTTGGAAGGTAAATTATATACTGAAAGTTCTGGCAATTCTCCAGTGAACTCTTTTTTCTCGGTTTTCAGTTCTACTTCTTCTACCTGAGTTTCTTCTGCTTCTTTTTCGGCACAACTGTTCAATATTCCAAAAGAAAAGAAGGCTGTTAAACTTAATATCAAATATTTTTTCATGGCTATTACTTTATAGATTTAGCACATCTAAATCCTAGGGTTCTAATTGAATAATTTGCTTTTACACTTCCTCTAAAGGCATAGCGCATAAACGCTGCGTAGTTCATTAAATCGGATGATCCAACAGCTGCTCCACCACAAAAAAGGCTATTGCCTCCATCCACATCTTTTCTGGATTCTCCGGAAATTAACACCGAGTTAAAATCATGGGTCCACTCCCAAACTAATCCATGCATATCATAGACTCCCCAATAATTTTTAAAAGTACTTCCTACTTCTTGATTGTAAGAGTTTGGCTTTTCATACCAACTTAAAATAAATTTATTGTAGTCGTCTTTTGTTCGGGCATCTGCTTTTTTTTCGTCTGCCATTCCAACATATTCCCATTCATCGAGTGTTGGTAATCTTTTGCCTTGACATTCGCAGTATTTCTTAGCTGCAAACCAAGAAACGTTTGTCATTGGTGCTTTTTGAAGTTCGCCTTCTTTTAAATTTGAGTCATCTTTAAAATGTCTCAAATAATTTCCGTCGGCATAAAGGGCGATTACATTTTCCTTTTTCCATTTTGGATTTTCCTCTAAGAATTTGACGAACTCTGCATTTGTTACAGGATACTTATCAATATGAAAATCAGCAACTTTAACAGGCATTGAATCTGTACCGTAAAGCGGTATATAACTACCACCTTGAATTAAAGCCATGCCCTCCAATTGTCCATAGCTTGTGAGAGAGAAAAACACGATGAAAACTATATTAACAAATTTGGAAAACATGACTTTAAAATTTTAAGGTGAATATTAAACTATTTTATTTATTTCGAACTTTCTTTACCATATCTTCGGTAACTACTGTTCCGTTGTTACCCCAGCTGTTGTAAACATAAGTCATTACAGCGGCAACTTCTTTATCATTCAAGTTTTGAGCTGTCATTACACTATTGTATGTTTTACCATTTACAGTGATTTCACCAGATTTCCCTCTAAGAACGATCTCTATTGCACGACTTACATCATCATTTAAGTAATCTGCTTTAGCTAAAGGCGGGAATGCATTTGCAATTCCTTCACCGTTTGCTTGGTGACATGCAAAACAAGTAGATCCATAAAGCTTTTTACCTAAATCCATTTTTTCTGCTTTACTCAACTCCACTGTTGGTTCATCCGCCTTTTTCTCATCCACAGGCATCGATTGAATCGTTCCTCCTTCTGGCAAATATATACCTTCTTGAATAGTTCCAGCAAATATATCTTTCTTTTCATCTCCAGTTACATTCATCATTCCTAAAGCACCTTTATTGAATGCTCTAAAAATAGAGTGGTCAACAAGCACCAATTCTCCTGGCACGTCTACTTTAAACTCAACAATTGCCGCTCCACCTGCTGGAATCAATGTAGTTTGAACATTTTCGTTGATCAAATCTCCACCTTCTACATGAACTCTGTCGAATATCTCTCCAATAACGTGGAAAGAAGACACTAAATTTGGCCCACCATTTCCTACGAAAAGACGCACCGTTTCACCTACTTTGGCTGTCAACTCATTTTCGCCAGTTAAACCACCAACTTTACCATTGAAAACCACATAATCCGCATCTTCATCTACTGCTTTCTGCATATCAAATGCTTGCAAACCTTGCTCACCAAATTCTCCTTTAGTGTAGAAGTCTCCTTGCATTATGTAGTATTCCTTATCTACTGGAGCCAATCCTTCTTCAGGTTCAACTAAAATTAAACCATACATTCCGTTAGCAATGTGCATTCCAACAGGTGCCGTAGCACAGTGGTATACATACAAACCTGGGTTTAAGGTTTTAAATGAGAAAGTAATCTCATGTCCTGGCGCTACAAAAGAAGATGCAGCTCCACCACCTGGTCCGTTTACCGCGTGAAGGTCAATATTGTGAGGCAATTTATTGTCTGGGTGGTTTTTTAAAGTGAATTCTACTTCGTCTCCAACTTTTGTTCTAATGAAACTTCCTGGAACTGTACCTCCAAATGTCCAATACACGTATTCAACGCCATCTGCCATTTCTCCCGTTTCTTCCAAAATCTCCATATCAACGATAAGCTTAGTAGCTGCTCTATTCGCAGTAGACTTTGGAACAAATGGTGGAGAAGTTAAATCTGCTTTCATTTCAGAAACAACCTTAATATCCTCTGCTTTAACCTTTCTTGTTTCGCTCTCTTGGTTTGCCCCTCCAGAACAAGAAAATAAAGATGCCCCTCCTATAATGAGAGTTAAGGATGCGAACATCTTTAATTTTGATTTAATTTGTGAATCAATCATAATATTTAGTTTTAAATTACAGTGTAAAAGTAGCCAATGACATTTGCATGACAATACGAATTTATGGAGAAAGTTAAAAATCTGTAAAAAATCAGGATTCTCACTGACGGAACGCATAATTTCGGATAAAATGGTCTTTTTATGACAAAACACAACTGACTTGTCCCATAATGACATCACAAGAAAGGTGCTTGCATAGCACAGAAGAACTTCACAATGCCATTTATTTGCCTTATCTGCTCTCTATTTCTAGAAATTCTTTTCTACTATATAAACCCATAAGAAGGAAGCTTTGAAAAACAATACTTTTAAATTAAAATGCTCACCAACATTTAAGCATATCAAGTCTTTTTACCCAAAATTGATAAACTAGTGTCTGGACGGAAACACAAGCAACTTAATACAGATTATCTTGATTTCATTTCTACTTGAATAATGCGTATTTCCAAATGACGAAACAAGCTTAGTCCAATTGGTATGAATATAATCCTCATCGAATTTTAATCAACCAACTTAAGTTGAAAATCACATAGGTTTAGATAAGAATAAAGCTATCTTCTTATGAAAGAACTAGCCATTAAATGCTAACCATTAGTATTTTAAATAAAAGCTAATTTGTATCACTTGACCAAGTTTCTATCAGCTAAACTTAGAGGCATTAAAGTACAAAGTTTTAATAGTTGACGAGACCAACAAAAATCAACTACTTCATAGAAATCACAAATTAAAAACACCATCAAATCTTGTTTATTTCACATTCATTTTCAAATGAATATGTTAATTAAGGTCAATATATACAAAGCGTCACTTTAAAACCTAGATGATTTTGATATTCACTTTTTAATTGCTTACTTTTGTAATCGATTTAAGAAAAATATAGAAATGAGCGAAGCAAAAGAACAATTAAAATACAAGGTTAAAGACATTAGCCTTGCAGATTATGGAAGAAAAGAAATAAGACTTGCTGAGGCGGATATGCCAGGATTAATGTCTTTACGTGAGGAATTTGGTGCGTCTAAACCACTAAAAGGAGCGCGTATTGCAGGTTGTTTGCACATGACAATTCAAACTGCAGTTCTAATTGAAACGTTGGTTGAATTAGGTGCAGATGTTACTTGGTCTTCTTGTAATATATTCTCTACGCAAGATCACGCAGCAGCGGCAATTGCAGCAGCGGGAATCCCAGTTTTTGCATGGAAGGGAATGAATGAAGAAGAATTTGACTGGTGTATAGAGCAAACATTATTTGCTTTTGAGGATGGTCAGCCTTTAAATATGATTCTTGATGATGGTGGTGACTTAACAAATATGGTTTTCGATCGTTATCCTGAATTAACAAAAGACATTAAAGGACTTTCTGAAGAAACAACTACAGGAGTTCACCGTTTATACGAAAGAAAGAAAGCCGGTACTTTAGTGATGCCAGCAATCAATGTTAATGACTCTGTTACAAAATCTAAATTTGACAACAAATACGGATGTAAAGAATCATTAGTTGATGCTATTCGTCGTGCTACAGATACAATGATGGCTGGAAAAGTGGCTGTTGTTTGTGGTTATGGTGATGTTGGAAAGGGTTCAGCAGCTTCGTTAAGAGGTGCTGGAGCGCGTGTTATTGTTACTGAAATCGATCCAATTTGTGCACTACAAGCTGCAATGGACGGTTTTGAAGTTAGAAAATTAGACAATGTTGTTGGAAATGTTGATATCGTTGTTACGACAACTGGAAACAAAGACATCGTTGTTGGACGTCACTTTAAAGCGATGAAAGACAAAGTTATTGTTTGTAACATAGGACACTTCGACAACGAAATCGATGTGGCTTGGTTAAACCAAAACGCAACATCTAAAGATGAAATTAAACCACAAGTTGATTTATACGACTTAGACGGAAAAGACATCATTCTTTTGGCTGAAGGACGTTTAGTAAACTTAGGTTGTGCTACAGGTCACCCTTCATTCGTAATGTCTAACTCTTTTGCGAATCAAACTTTGGCGCAAATGGAATTATGGTCGAACTCTGACAAGTACGAAAACGACGTATATATGCTACCAAAACACTTAGATGAAAAAGTAGCTGAATTGCACCTTTCAAAAGTAGGAGCTGAATTAGAGGAGCTTTCTAAGGAACAAGCTGACTATATTGGAGTAGATGTGAAAGGTCCTTATAAACCAGAGCACTACCGTTACTAGTCTTTTCTGTTTATAAAGCTCAAGAGCTTTCTAAATCAGAAACTAGATTCTACTGATAAATAGAATTACAGTGTATTGAAAAGAGTCCAAACTTAATTGTTTGGACTCTTTTTTTTGAAATCAATCTCAAGTAAAGATAATGCACCAGCGATTTGTAAACTTAGCGAAGCGATCTCATGACCAAAGGGAGTAATCATCATCCCAATCATTAGCTACCTTCTACTCATCATTGCAAAAGATGGATTAAATAGAGCATTTAAACATTCCATTTTTCAAATCCCATCTCAAGAAAAGATAATGTAAGGACGGTTTGTAAACTGCTACCCTTAGCATTAGCTTCCAGAGACTACCATCGATCAATTCAACTGAAAGAAATTCATAAAAAAAGCATCTTCCTAATCAATAGAAAGATGCTTTTTACTTTTATTAAAGTGGTAAACCTGTTAAACTACCTTTTAATTAGTCTTAAAGTTTCTTCTGAAGTCTTGGTAACTACTTTCACTAAATACACTCCAGGAGAGAAAGTATGCATATCAACTACCGTTGTATTTTGATTCGGTTGGCTTTTGTGTACCACTTGCCCATAAATATTATAGACTTCAACACGCGCTAATGGAATGTCGGCTGCTACATTAAAAGTAGTGCGGGCAGGGTTAGGATAAATGTTAACAGTGGATAAATCCGCATAATTCTCTGTGGATAAAATTTTCGATGCAGCCATGATGATGTTGTTCATAATTACCTCATCGCTATTATCAACCGTCATATCCAGACCATCAAAGCGCAATCTTATCTTAAAGTTTAAATTATCATTTGCAACAGCAACATTCGAAAAATTAAATGTCAATACTTGATAAGCACTAGTAATTGCTTGGGTAGCATTCACCAAATCATCATCAATCCATTGTGAACCATCCCAATAGTCAACGATTAAGGTTTCCGCTCCACCATTAGACATTATAGCAAGAGAGAAGCTAATGTTTTCTAAACCTATTGTAGGAACATCAAAAACTAGGTTGTTCTCTAAATTCCCTGCTCTAAAGGGTTGTCTTACTTGAACTCCGCGCATATTTGAATTAGGATAAGAGACGTTATTGTTGGACTCTGATGAATAATTCAATGGTGTTGGAGCGTTTTTTCTTTCTAAAGAAGCCTTTCTCCAATTTGGGTCATTTATAGTAAAAGGATATCCCGATAAACAAGAATTGTAGTTAAGCATAGCAGCCAATCCGTTACTGGCGTAAGTAACACTTAAATTCTCCATTGGTGTATCATTAGGTAAATCACTGTCCATCAACCAGAAATAAACAACTTCTTGCGGAGCAACTACAGCATCGAAGTTAGCCTGGATGTTCATATTACTCGTTGGAATAATTTCAATCTCTGCGTTTGTTCCCGTCACATCACCCGACCAATGCGAGAAAGTATAACCCGGCAAAGCAATCGCTTTTAAAGTCACGGGAACATCCTGAAAGTACTGACCTGTCCAAGGGTAAGGATTTTGAGGGATTCCAGGTGTCGACTCCTTAATCTCAATTGTACTAATGTTTATATAACCTGCATTAACATCAGAAACATTGAGGATAAAGTCTAGAACATTCGCAAATGAGAAATAGTCTTTTATTTGATCTTGTTGAATAGCTTCTCTTGTTGTCCCCCAATTTAGCAGATCAGTCTTTTCTTGTAATTCAAAAAATTCAATTTTTGGATATCTATTGGCATCTTCGGTTAAATAAGGAGAGACCTCGTTAAATACTTTATTTACTACGCTATTAAAATGTTCAGGAGTAAAAACTGTATTTAAAACATCAGCAAACCTGTTTACAAATTGAATTTTAAACCCTTCATTTGCCAATAAATTCCCCAAAAACAATTCATTCGGCGAACCTGTAAGCACTGCATGATAATCCAACCAATTGATATTACTCTTCATTGAGGCTTCAAAATCTTGAACAGTAACACGCCATTTCCCATCTCCGTAGGAAGTATTTTCGGGTGTACGAACTTTCCAAAACTTCCTTTCGTAGCTATCATTCGCTGCATATATTTCCAATACAATGTGATCGATATAAGAGGACATATCTAACATAGCACTAGCTTGGTCAAACAGCATTTGATTTGACATATCGTTGTTGATAATAAAATCTCTCATTGCTATAAAATCAGAGTAATCTGAGCTCAACCCTTCATCCAAATCACAATTTACTCCCTTACAATCAACAATTGCAATATTATTGTCATTTAATCCATAATTTAAGGCAAAATGCTTATCATCCACCCTGTCTCTTAACGCCGTTAAGCCCCAATATTCGCCATTAATAAAATGGATTGCAGGCTGTATTCGCGTTACACCATCATAAATGGGCTGCATTGCTTTATTGAACACAACATCGTAAGCAACTGGACCACCTGTTCCGTTTCCCCTTAGCAATATTCGTTTAAAAGCATTATTTGGCATAGGAGTTCCCGGAATAGTGTTATCAAACAAGTCATGCTCAAAAAGGTCGTTATTATCGTAATCACTTCTTGCATACAATCTTAAGTTCTTAATCCCCAATGATCTTGAGTTATTTCCGTGAATTCTAAAACCTGCATTTAAATTTGTAATGGAATTCAGTAAAGTTGGTGTAGACTCAAACAGCTCAACGTTGACAGGGTATTCCCACTGGCTACCACTGCGCCAATAGTTGTTCCATTCAGGTCTATAAAACTGATTATTTGCAGGGTTATTTGCTCTCCATGTATCAAAATCTACCCCAGACGTATATATCCCATCATCATAATCAAACAGATAATTTTCTTGAATCTGCAAAGAAATCACAGGAATATCATAAGGATTTCCCTGACTCCAAACAAAGAAAGTTTTGGAGATTGTAGCAGATCCAATTCCATTTAGAAAAGCTTTTGCTCTAATTACAGTGGCTTTTCTTATTGAATTAATAGGAACATATTGATCAAATTGAAATGTATTTTTCGCAGCTAACTCCTCTGGATCATTGGAACGATCATAAATATTAATCGCGGAAACATATGCATTAGAGGTAAAACTATCAGAAAGCAAAGGCCCAGGCGAACTTCCTACCTGAGTAGGATAATCGTTTTTATAATTATAAACTGTTCCTGTTAAATTATTAGGCATTGGCTCAGAGCCATCCAAAGTATAAATAATTGAAACGTTAGGATTGGCATGAGACAGGGTTAAATCGAAACTAGAAGTATACAAGCCAGACTCATGTGAAAAAGTTGGAGGAAGTAATAATTCTGTTAATCCAGTTCCTGTATTGGATGCTTCTGGTGTGGGTGTATAAAAAAACAACCAAGTCCCAATTCCATTAGGCTGTCGACCATAAGAAACGTCTGGCTGCAATTCAGTAGCACCCACTTGGTCTACAATACTACCAGAGCTATTCGACAAAACCAAAGGTTCACCAGCAGAGCTTATTTTAAAATTGGTATGGAGCTCTTGACCTTGAACTGCTCTATCTTTGTTAGATGCCCAAACCAATAGAAATTCACCTGGTTGAATTGTTTGAGTTGGAAAAATCCATTTATTCAAAATTGTAGGGTCGTCTGTTAAACCATAACCAGCTAAGTTAACTGGAGAACTTCCGTAATTATAAATTTCTATCCAGTCTTCATAATCGCCGTCTTCATCATCGATTACGGTATTATTAGAGCTCATCACTTCGTTGATAGCAACATCTTGAGCTAGAGCAACTTGACTCGAGAAAAACAAAATGGTAAAGAAAGACAAGTAAAGTTTAAAGTAATTTTCAATTTTCATGGTTGATAAAATTTGTTTAGCAATACAGAGCTATCCCAAAGCCCTAGTTGCTACAAATATAAGACAAATAATAAGCCGAATTAAAAAAATAATTTGCAGAAAATAAAGGGAGATCGACTTAACCCAACACATTAGTATTAAACAATAGCGCCACCCTTTTAAGTCGCAGATTATAAAAGCCAATTTTCTTCCCTGCGAAATTTAAATTCTGTATTGATAATCAAAAGCATTGTCCTCGGAAAATCAACTGGAATAAATCATATCAGTTCCTCCGGAAAATAAAAAATTGAGTTTTTTATTTGTTGATACAAGAAAGACAAATAGGGTTAAACAATAGTGGTTATTTCGATTTAAATGACTAGCTCTATCGAACTATTACCCCCACCATTTCCACAATAAAAAAAGCCCAGACAATTTCGTCTGGGCTTCTAAACATTTTATGGTATTCTTTATTTTTACTCTTCGGTTGCTTCTGCAGCGTCTTCTGCTCCCTCTTCTTCGTCGTCGTCCACATC
This sequence comes from Brumimicrobium oceani, assembly GCF_003143775.1. Taxonomy (GTDB): domain Bacteria; phylum Bacteroidota; class Bacteroidia; order Flavobacteriales_D; family Crocinitomicaceae; genus Brumimicrobium; species Brumimicrobium oceani. The sequence goes on from NZ_QFRJ01000013.1 coordinate 83,573, forward strand.
AACAGCACCACGAGACATTTTCACTGAAACTACAACTGCACTTTCATTTTCCAATGTTTTAACACCTGGGATTTCGATATCTCTAACGCGAATTGACTGACCAATACGAAGAGGTGTAATGTCGATTTCTACGAAATCTGGAAGATCTTTTGGTAAACCTTCTACTTTCAATGTACGGAAGATAGTCATTAAACGACCACCATTCATAACACCTTTAGAACGACCTGTAACACGGATTGGAATACCCACTTTTACTGGTCTGTCATCAGCTAATTCAAGGAAATCAACATGCGTTGGCTTATCTGTAAGCGGGTGCATTTGTTTTGCTTGAATAATCGCCATTTTCTTTGTTCCGTCAATATCCAATTCAATTTGGTATACATCTGGAGAGAAAATTAATTTCTCCATATCTACTGAACGAACAGAGAAGCAAGTTTGCTCTCCTGATCCGTAAAGTACACAAGGAACTCCGCCTTCCTTACGAACAGCTTTTGTTGCCTTCTTTCCTACGTTCGCTCTAAGCGAACCGCTCAATTGTACTATTTTCATCTTTTTGTTTTAATTATGATATAATAAAATGTTTACTGATTGATTCGTTGTGCACCATTTTTTGAATTATATCTCCAAACAAGGCAGCAACAGAAACTACACGAATCTTATCGCTTTGTTTCTTTAAAGGAATTGTATCTGTCACAATCAATTCCGTAATTTTAGAAGCTTCAATTCTGTCATAAGCAGGACCAGAAAGCACAGCATGCGTACAATATGCACGAACACTATTTGCACCTTGTTCCATCAATAAATCTGCGGCTCTGGTTAAAGTTCCAGCAGTATCTATCATGTCATCCACTAGCACAACATCTTTTCCTACTACATCACCAATTACAGTCATTTCAGAAATTACATTGGCTTTTTTTCTTTGCTTGTGACAAATACAAAGGCCTAAATCTAACTTTTTAGCATAAGAGTTAGCGCGTTTTGCACCTCCAACATCTGGAGCAGCCATAACGGCATTTCCGCTTTTTGCCATTTCTTGAATTTCTGGGAAGAACACCGTTGATGCATACAAATGATCTACAGGAACTTCAAAGAATCCTTGAATTTGGTCGGCATGTAAATCCATCGTCATCACACGACTCACCCCGGCCGCCATCAACATATTGGCTACCAATTTTGCTCCAATAGCAACTCTTGGTTTATCTTTTCTATCCTGACGTGCCAAACCAAAATAAGGAATAACGGCAATTATTTTTCTCGCAGAAGCGCGTTTCGCCGCGTCTACCATCAATAACAATTCCATTAAATTATCTGAAGGTGGTGTAGTTGATTGAACAATAAATACATCTTTTCCACGAACCGTTTCTTCGAATGAAGGCTGAAATTCACCATCGCTAAACTCGGCAACATCCACTTTTCCAAGGGGAGCTCCAAATTCTGCAGCTATTTCTTTCGCCAACTTCTGTGTGGCTCTTCCGGCAAATATTTTTACTTCTTTTGACATCACTTGATAGTTTTCAAGGGCACAAAGTTACATAAATAAATTGTCTAAGCATCATATCTTAAAAATAGAATGAGCTTTTATTTGAGTCCTTCCACAGACTTTAAAATCATGGTTCTGGTCTGTAAATCTTAGAATTTTAAGTTTTAAATAATTAATCCACAGTCAAAGATTTGGAATAAGCACACATTCCCTTAAATTTGAGCTGTAATAAAAATAGAACACAGCGAAATGGCAAAAGTATTGATCAAAAACATCAAAGGATTATTTCAAGCAGGTAATGAATTACCAAAATACAAAAAAGGGAGTCAAATGGACGATGGAGACCTCATTGAAAATGCCTTTTTAGCGCTTGAGGACGATGAAATTATTGCCTTTGGAAAAATGGAAGATTGGGGAGGGATTACCGATTGGAGAGACTTGGAGGTTATTGATGCCGAAGGAAAATATGTTTTACCCACTTTTTGTGATTCGCATACGCATGCTGTTTTTGCTGCCACAAGAGAAGAAGAATTCGAAGACAGAATAAAAGGATTGTCTTATGAAGAAATTGCATTGAAAGGTGGTGGAATTTTAAATTCTGCTGGTCGACTTCAAGAAATGGACGAAGATACTTTGTTTGAAGAAGCGCTAGAAAGAATTCATGGTTTAGCAGAATATGGAACAGGAGCAATTGAAATAAAATCGGGATATGGACTTTCTGTTGAAGGGGAATTGAAAATGTTGCGCGTTATAAAAAGACTGAAAGCCGCTTCGCCAATGGCAATAAAAGCTACTTTTTTGGGTGCACATGCTTTTCCTAAGGAGTACAAAGAAAATCATGAAGGCTATATGAAATTGATGATCGATGAAATGTTGCCTAAAATTGCTGAAGAGGGTTTAGCAGATTATATCGATTGCTTTTGTGAACGCAACTACTTTACTGTTGCACAAATGACACGCTTATTAAAGGAAGGTGCAAAATATAATCTGGTTCCAAAAGTGCACGTAAATCAATTTTCTATCATGGGAGGAATTCAGGCAGCTGTTGAACACGGCGCTTTATCTGTAGACCACCTAGAAGAATTGAACGAAGACGACATTAAAGCACTGAAGGGAAGTGATACCATGCCAACATTCTTACCTGGTTGTTCTTTCTTTTTGTCTATTCCTTATGGAAAAGCAAGACAAGTGATTTGCGCCGATTTACCGCTGGCTTTGGCTTCTGACTTTAATCCAGGGTCGGCACCAAGCGGAAACATGCAGCTTTTAACTTCTGTAGCTTGCGCTAAAATGAACATGACGCCATTTGAAACATTAAATGCCACCACATTAAACACTGCTTATGCCATGGGAATTTCCGACACACATGGTTCAATTACAGTAGGAAAAAAGGCAAACATTATGATTACGAAACAAATTTCATCATTGGCTAGAATTCCTTATTCTTTTGGAGAAAACAATATTGAAACTGTGATTTTGAATGGTGAAATTTTTCATAGTCATTTAAAAAACTAACTCGTATTTTCATTCAAACTATTTATGCGTAAAAGCCTTATCTTCTTTATTGCCTTATTGTCCTTTCATTCCTTAGCTCAGCAAAAGGATATTGATCGGTCAAACTATCAATTGTTTTGGGAAATAACGCGCGGTGATTCTGAAGCTAAGGCCTACTTATTTGGTACTTATCACAGTAATGATAGTGACGTTTTCGATTTTCCTGATGAATTGTATCCGGCTTTACTGAATGCCGAAGCCGTAATTCTAGAAACAGACATCACCGACTTCATGTTAGAAGAATCCACTGTAGTTCCTGATGTGGGATATGAAAAATCGAACCTTTTACAATGGGTAGTGCCCGCAAGGGCAACAGACAAAGTCACTTATACGGCCTATGGATCTGATGAAGGAAGGCCGCAGTTTATTGATATGTACTTCAAACAAGTAGCAGACAACTGTAACAAAGTCTTCCACCCTCTTGAAACCTTGGAAGATCAGATGAAAATTGGACTGCTAAATGAAGTAGATCCCAATGCCCAGAAGAATATTAAGTTAATTTCTAGGGAAGAACTAAAGCAAAAATACCTAGAGGGAAATGCTAGCGATATACACAAGTACACACGCAATTCGACCTTAGAATACATCGATTTGTACAAAGACCTAATTGTTGACCGCAACATTAAAATGACAGCGGGAATTGATACTTTAATTCATCAACACAAGTCTTCTTTTATAGCAGTTGGGGCGTCGCATTTATTGGGTCCTCAAGGAATCGTTCCTTTACTTAGGCAAAAAGGCTACACTTTGAAAGTTGTTAAATCTGAATTCTCTAAAAACAAATCGCAAGCAGAGATTGACTTACAGCAATGCAATCAATACAATTATAAAGATGAACGTTATGCTGTTTCATTAAAATTTGGCGGAAAACCAGCATTAAAAGAATTGGGAAATGCCGACCGCTTGATTCGATATCAAGAATTAGGTCAAGGAAATACCTATTCCCTTTCGATTTACAATTACGGTGTGGAAGTTAATTTAACAAAACACCTGAAGGATTACTTTTCAAACCCTAACCTTACAATTACGCATTTCGACAGTTTACTAATAGGCAACATAAAAGCTTATCAAGGATTATTAAAGTCTGATGAAGGCAACGATAAATGGGTGCGCATTATAAAGAAAGGAAATGTACTCTACAATCTTTCGGCCGAGGGAGGATATCGTTTTATGAATTCAAATCGACACCTTAGCTTTTTTAATGGCTTTCAATTTTTAAACAGAAAAACAGACGAAAGCTTATCGGAAAATGTGATGAGCACATCGAAAACCATGCATTTAAAATTTCCAAAACATTATTTTTCAGAAACAAGAACTTTAGAATACGATCATATTTGGGAAGCCAAGTGGGACAATCCTAACGCTCGTGAGTTTCTCTATGCCCATGAAAGTATAATGACTGACAATTCAATAAGTTATACAAATAAAGAATTTGGAACATATATTTTGAGCAAATATCCTGCAGACAGCGTTAAAATTGAAGAAGAAAAACGTGAAATAGGTAAATATCATTTAAAATCTTACACTGCTCAATTAAACGGATATACTGTTTACGGGAAAATTCGGCAAGTGGGAAACATGATTCAATTTATTGAATACATAGGCAATGACAAATCCCGAAGAGCACTTTTTCTAAGTAGTTTTGATACTTTGCACGCATTTCCAGCAGTAAAAGAAGAGCTAAGCTTAAGCAACGCAGATTTTGAGACCGTATCCACCACAAAAAACCTTCAGTTAGATACCGTTAAAAATGATGAGCAAAACTACAGGGATATAAAAGTATATTCTGCAACAGACGTGGAAACTGGTATTTCTCATCATGTGCTCATCAAGAAGTTTAATTCTTGGGCTTTTTCGCAAAAGGACATCAAAACACTTTTAATTGATCAACTTCAATGGCCGCTTGATGGAGGCGCATATGAAATAGATTCGGTTTTTACGCTGAATTCCTCTACACCTCATTTAGATTTTAGCCTTTATTACCCAGATACTGAAAACTTGTTCAAAGGGAAAGCTACTTTAGTTGGAAAAACGATTGTAATTGCGAGCTTAACTTATCCTAAAGCCGCCGAGGTACAATATGAGGATTTGGCTTTTCTAGACAGTATGAAATTCACTGCAAACAATCAAAACTTAATTTCTGAAATGAACATTCCTATGCTAAAAAATGAAATTATGGTAAATGGTGGTGAGGCAGTTGAAAATCTGATTTTTGATGGTCACTTAAATGACAGCATTCTTAAAGTAATGCTAGATTGGTCACCTCAATTTTGGAATAGCTTTGACGAACAAGGGGCTTTGTTATCTGCCGTAATTGTTTCATACAACTGGAATTTGTCAGACAAAACTGTAATCAATTATTGGAAAGAAAGTAGCCATGCACAAAAGGAGTTGTTAACGGTTTCTACATTATACACTTTACAAGAAGCTCAAGATCCTGAAGGCTATTTATCCGTGATAGAAGAAGCAAAAAATAAGGAAACAGCACAAATTGATTTGTATAGATTATTGATGACCAGGAATGCAGACACTGATTTCTTGAGTCAAGTTTGGCCTGCTTACGCTGAATTACTAGAAGACAGTTTGTCGTGGAATTTCAGTTTTATGCTGCCCCAACTATTGGAAACTGAGTTTTATCAAGATTATTTCACCAGTGAGCAGTTCAGCAATGCTGTTTTAAAAGAAAGTCAACCTCCTTGGGCGGCGTTTCGCTACTTCGAAATCATGTATGAACATGGAATTCCGAGAGTTCAATTTTCTAGGCTTTTGAAGAAATGGGGCGAAACAAAAAACGATCATAAAACAGGCAGTATTGCTGCATGGAAAACCATTATTGGAGAAAAAATATCGAGAAAAGAAAAGCGATTAATCAAAAAAGATGCGGCTGTGGCTATTTCTTATTCGAAAGTGATGGCGGTATCTGAAACTCCTGTTTTTGAATTGCTAAGCTACGAAGAAATGATTGGCTACATCGCTTTTGACCACTATAAAGACGCCTATTTTGATAAGGATAAATCTTTGAGTTACATAGAAAACAGAACGATTACAGTGAAAGAAGAAAAAGTAAACTTTGCCATTTTTAAAGTAGTGGAAAATGACAAAACTTATTTTATGGCCAGAGAAATCCCAAAAGACAAGCTTTTACCGTCTTACGGCGGATTTGGAAGCAATACCTTTTTTATTTACGGAAGCGAAGAATATCAACCCAAGGTAATTGAAGAGGAATTGGTGAAGAAAATTGAGGGGTGATGGTGGTTGCGCTGTAATGGCACGCGGGCCTTCGACAAGTCACCGCAAAACGGATGCATCGACAAGCTCAGCAGAACTGCAAGCAACGCGGATTTTCACGGATTTTTTTTGTGGTGTTTTTGAAACGGGATTTTTTATAATGTGTTTCCCCATAACGTGTTTCCCATAACGTAGAGCCACACGGCCGTGTGGCTCTACGTTATGGGAAACAATACGCAATGGATAAATATTCACGTTGCGAAAAAACGTTTACGTTTTACAAATATAAATTCGGTGTATTTCTAACAATGATTCATAAATATTATTGTGACAAAAAAACAACAAAGTTTCAAACCCTGCACGCACGCCCTAATATACGCCCTACAATTTTTTCATTCTTCATTTTAAATTTTTCATTAAATAAAAGGCCAAAACCCATTTTTGGAATGAAGACGTCAAAGACAAGGCTTGTGAAGGTTCTAATTCAAAGTCCCGACTGATAACGTCGGGATGAATGTAATTATAAACAAGCATAACGCAGTATTTGACGTTTTCAATCAAAAATTATTTATAAAAATTCATTTCCTCGATATATTTCTGAACAGGAGCAGTCAATAAATAACGTACATCGTGCTTATCTTTAATGGCTTGGCGAATAAAACTAGAACTCACTTTCATTACTGGAGCATCGTCGCACATAATGATGTTTTTGTGGTTTTGCAATTCATTTTCTGGCAAATAACCAATTTGTTCTACCTCTTGTTCTTCTTGAATCGTTAAAACCCTAGGGTAAACAAATATTTTATGGTTTTCTAAGATATTTTCGAAGTTTTTCCATTTGTGGAGCGTTCTTAAATTATCTTCTCCCATAATGAGATGAAATTCATTTTTAGGATGTTTATCTTTCAAATAAGCTAAAGTATCTGAAGTGTAGGAAGGACGTGGCATTTTAAATTCAATGTCACTTTCACGTAAATTGTCGTTGTCTTCTATGGCTACCCTAACAATTGCCAAACGGTGATAATCTTCCAGCAGCGATTTCTTCTTTTTTAGAGGGTTTTGTGGCGAAACCACTAGCCAAACCTCATCCAAATCAGTATAATCCGCCATGTAATTGGAAATAATTAAATGTCCAATATGTATAGGGTTAAAGGTTCCGAAGTACAATCCTACTTTCATTCTTTAATGTATTCTTTTATCATTCCTTCCACTTCTGCTATGGTCAATTCCAGGTCATTATTAACGACCACCTTATCGAAATGCACACTTTTTGACAACTCTTCACCTGCTTTTTCCATACGGGTTTTAATTTTATCCTCTGTCTCTGTTTTACGATTTCTCAATCGCTCTTCCAACACTTCAATTGATGGAGGTTGAATGAAAACACTTAAAGCAGAATCGCCAAAGTATTTCTTCAAATTAATTCCTCCATAAACATCAACATCAAAAACCACTACTTTGTTCTCTGCCCAAAGTCGATCTACTTCATGTTTTAAGGTTCCATAGAAATGATCTTTGTAGACTTCTTCCCACTCAATAAAGGAACCATCAGCGATTTCTTCCTTAAACAAATCCACTCCAAGAAAATAATAATCCTCTTTGTGAATTTCATTTGCACGTGGGGCTCTAGAACAAGCCGAAATAGAAAAAGCAAGTTCGTCCATTCTTGCCAATAAAGCACGCACAATCGTTGTTTTACCAGCTCCAGAAGGTGCTGAAAAAATAATGCATTTCCCGGTTTGTTGTTGATTGTTTTCCATTGCTTTTAATGTGCATTAAAGTGTATTCAATACTTGTTCTTTTATTTTTTCAAGATAATCTTTCATTTCTACTACTATCTTTTGCAAATCTGCATGGTAAGCTTTACTTCCCAATGTGTTGATTTCTCTTCCCATTTCTTGTGAAATAAATCCTAGTTTTTTCCCCATCGCACCAGATGCATTCATTGTAGTTCTGAAATAATCTAAATGATGTTGCAAACGTGTTTTTTCTTCAGAAACGTCTAGCTTTTCGATGTAATATATCAATTCTTGTTCAAAACGATTTTCATCTACTCCATCAGTTAATTTTTCAAGGCCTTTTCGCATACGTTCACGAATAATATCTATTCGTACTTGTTCGTATTTAGGAACTTCTTGCAACAATCTTTCAATCTCATTTATTGACGAAGAAAAATCTGTAATTAAAGATTGACCTTCCTCTTCTCTAAAAGTTGTGATATTTTTCAATGCTTCTTCAATCAAGGCTTTAAGCTTCTGCCACTCTTCTTCGGAAATTTCAGATTCTTGCGCTTGTAAAACTTCTGGCATGCGCATAATTGTGGTCAAAAAATCCTTTGACTCCTCACCTACTTCATTCGCCAAAGCTTTCATTTCACTGTAATAAGCCACCACCAAATCCGTATTGATACTCACTTTCGCCTTTCCTTCAATACTTTCTTCGGTAATTAAACACTCCACTTTGCCGCGTTCTAACGCATTTCCAATCATTTTACGAATGGGCAATTCATACGCTTTATAAGTATTTGGAATTTTCAAATGAACATCTGTTCCTTTACTATTCAGAGAGCGCATTTCTACGGTAACTTTCTTATTAAAAAAAGTTCCAAATGCCTTTCCGTAACCTGTCATTGATTGCAACATAGTTTAATCTTTTGGCAAAAGTAGAAATTTGAAGGGAATTAGCGGTGATTTGTAGGGAAATAAAGTTTTTGAGGTGAGGATAGGACACAATCTTTAAGCGTTTTTCAAAGTTGTTTATTTGGACATTACCCAGACGGTTTTTCACCACTTCGCTTTTAAAAACGTCTGGGTCGGGCTATCCGCTATATCTCTGACCCAAACGTCAGAGGATGCCGCTGCTATCCCTAATGCGAAAGATTCACGAGTTCCATTTATAGAAAGTCACGAGTAATCCCTAATGCGAGAAGATTAAATGCTAATTAAAGTTGTTGATTGAATAGATAAAGCAATTTTAAGCAAGCCTTATTAAAATTGTAATTGCTGTGTTTTTTCAACCACCCATATACTCTTGCCACTTCACCAAAACGTATTTTGACTTTCCGTTTTCTGTTATAGAAAGAAATCCGAATTCATAGCAAAACAGATAAACCGTTCCTTTTTTGGTTTTCCAATAGTGGGTAAAATATTTTGGATTAAATCCTTCAGCTAAAAGTTTTTCTTTGCGAACAGTACTTTTTCCAGCTTTATTGAATGATTTTAGTAGCTTCCTATTCTGTTTTAATTGTTTATCAATAGTTTCAAAGAGCGATTTCTCTTCTTCTTTTTTCTTTTTATACTGAAAAGAAGATTTGCAATAAACATCACAAAACAACTTGTCTGATCGACCAAAAACTTCGGCTTTACAATTTAGGCACTTTCTCATAATAGTATAATTATACGAATAATATACGGATAATTATACTGCTATTTTCCTTTAGCTACTATAAATCAACCATTTTCGCACTATGAAAGCAAATAACAACAAATCGATAACCTTAAAAAACCTCTTGATTAACGAGGAAAAGCAGATTGGAATACAGTTTCAGTCTGATAAAGTAGTGCAGGCTCTATTAAAGGAATTGCCAAACATCAAGTGGAGCAAAGAGTTTGGTATGGCTTATATTCCCAACAACAAATTAAACATCAAACTCATATTCCAAAAATTTAAAGGAGTAGCTTGGGTAAATGGGAATTACTTTTTTAGTAAAAAAAGAGTTTTTAATCAAAACGAACCCATAAACGTAGAATGGTTTAGGAATCGGAAAGTAGCACCTGGCTATAAGGTTTGCCCGGAGGAGTATCTTCTAAAACTAGAATTAAAATGTTATGCGAACAATACAGTAAAAACTTACGTAAATTGTTTTGAGAGATTCATTAACGCACATGAGGAAACTGATTATATGAGAATTGATGAAAGAGAAATTAGAAGTTATCTGCAAAAGCTTATTCAAAAAGGATACTCTGATAGTTATGTCAACCAAATGATCAATAGCATCAAGTTCTACTATGAATTAGTGAAAGGAATGCCCAATCGATTCTATAGTATAGAAAGACCCAGAAAAAAAGACCCTCTACCAAAAGTGATAAGTTTAGAAGAGGTTCAAGGAATTATTTTAAACACGAATAACATCAAGCATAAGTGTATTGTGAGTTTACTATACTCTGCTGGATTAAGAAGATCGGAACTACTGAACTTAACATTAAAAGATATTGATAGTAAAAGAATGACTATCCTGATTAAAAATAGCAAAGGCGGCAAAGATAGATTAACCATGTTAAGTGAAAATGTGCTGAAAGATTTAAGGGTTTACTATAAGAAATGGAAACCAAAAAAATATCTATTTGAAGGTAAGAATGGCAACAAATATAGTGCAACAAGTGTTTTGAGTATTATTAATAAATCAGCCAAAAAAGCAGGTATTAATAAAAGCGTTAGTCCACACATTTTAAGGCATAGCTTTGCGACGCATCTTTTAGAAAACGGAACAGATTTAAGATATATTCAATCTTTAATGGGCCACAGCAGTAGTAAAACGACGGAAATATATACTCAAGTAGCAACAAATCATCTAAAAAACATTAAAAGTCCGATTGAATTATTAAATTTGAGTTGAAAATACAGGGTGGATATGCGCAATGCGTATATCGACCTGTTAGCTCCAATTATAATATGACGACTTTGAGAACCACTATAATGGCACTATTTATCTGCTTGAACTTAATAGCTCAGCCGTCTATTACGGAAAGAATAAGTAAAATAGATAATATTGCAATAGCTGAGATAAGTACTAAAGATGGTTTTTCAAAATGTTTCGAAATCATGTTTAGGCAACCCGTAAATCATTCTGATACTTCAGAAGGTTTTTTTTATCAAAAAATGTATTTATCGCATAAGAGCATAGATAAACCGATGGTTTTAAATGTAAATGGTTACGTGTCCTCTTCGAATAGAATAAGTGATTGGACCCATTCGTTAGATGCCAACCAGATATATGTTGAGCATAGATATTTTGGGGAATCGAAACCAAAAAAGATGAATTACGAACATTTGAATATGTTGAACTCTGTTTCAGATTTACATTGTATCAAAATGGCTTTTTCTCAAATTTATCAAAATGGCTGGGTTAGTGTTGGAGTCAGTAAAGGGGGGCTAACAGCACTATCATATAAATATTTCTATCCTGATGATATAGATGCTACAATAGCGCTTTCAACATCTGTAAAAACCTCAGAATGTGATTCAAGTTTTTTTAATTTTATTGATAGTCTAAATTCCAATCAAGGCTGCAAAGATGAACTAGATTCTTTTCAGCGACTTTTATTGAAAGAAAAAGACAACATAATACCATATCTTAACGATTACCTGATTCAGCGGGGTAAAAGCTTCGATCATTTAGGGCTTACAACTATCTATGAAATTGCCGTTTTAGAGATTCCTTTTTCAATCTGGCAGAATGGTAAAGGATGCCAAACGATCGATTTCAGCGTTTATGATCCTAAAAGTTTATTTAACGAGATGAGAAAAAGCTTAAATGGTTGGTTTATGACCGATGAAGTTTTCACTAGAATTAATTCTTATCATATTCAGGCATTGACTGAATTAGGTTACTACTGCTATCCTGTTACTAGATTTTCAAATTTACTTGAATCTGATTTTGAAAAACTAACTCCAGTGCATCCAATAGAAGGTGTTAAAATATCTTATTCAAATGAACTAATGACTCAGATTAAAAAGTGGGCGATAACAAAAGGAAATAGAGTTATTTATATCTCAGGTGGAAATGACCCTTATTCAAAATATAGAATTGTTCCTTTAGAAGGAGTCAATGCCAAAAGCTTTCTTCTCGAAGGGAAGAATCACAATGAAGTATATAATTATTATATTGATTCGGCAACTTACGACGAAATAAAGTCATTAATTATTAATTGGATAGAATAGTAAAAACAGGAGCTAACATCACCTAAGCCTCAAGCCTTTTACGTACATTCGTGGTAGCGGCTCGAAGGCTTAGCTGAAGAACGTTGTGTTTAATTAATCGACATATCAAAAATGGATTCCATTGAGAAGCACATAAAAAACTTAAATGAACAGCAATTGGAAGCTGTAACTTCTACAGAAGGGTATGTCCGAGTAATTGCAGGTGCCGGTTCAGGTAAAACTAAGGCCCTTACTTCACGATACGCATACATTGTTGAGACGCTTGGTATCAGTGCTTCAAATATTCTCTGCGTAACCTTTACTAATAAGGCTTCTAGAGAAATGAGATTACGAGTAAAAAAGTTAATAGGAGATCAACATGACTTGAGTTATATTACAACTTACCATGGCTTTTGCGTGAGAGTGCTGAGGGAAGATATTAATAAGATTGGTTATCCGAAGAATTTTGTGATTATGGACGTTGAAGATCAGAAAACCATTCTTCGCGACATTTACAACGAATTTGGAATCACCTCAAAGCTGATTACTTTCAAACAAGTATTGAGGCATATAAGTAGAAGAAAAAGCTCTCAAGAATATTTGGATTATATTATTAATCCAACCAAAAAAGAACCAAAAAATGATCTTGATAAGATTTTCTATAGATACCTGCAAAAACAGCAAAGGAATTTCGCTTTAGATTTTGATGATTTAATCAACTTTACATTATATATTTTCCTGACAGATAAAGTAGTTTTTGAAAAGTGGAAGCAGAGACTTCATTATATTCAAGTTGATGAAATGCAGGATAGTTCTGAAAAACAATTCAGGCTAGTTTCAATGTTATCAGAAACACATAAAAACCTCTTTGTTGTCGGTGACCCTGATCAAACAATTTATGAATGGCGCGGAGCGAGGCCAGAATTTTTAGTTGACTTTAATCAACAATTTCCAAGTTCAAAGACCATTTTAATGAATCAAAATTATCGTTCAACACCTAATATCCTGACACTAGGTAATCATATTATTAAGAATAATAAGGTCAGAGTTGATAAGGATATGTTCACTCAAAACCCTCAAGGGGTTGAGGTAGTCCATTTTCACGCGAAAAACGAAAGTGAAGAAGGTAACTGGATTGCTGAAGAAATATCCAGACTTGTATCAAAAGAGGTCTGTAATTTCTCAGATTTCGCAATTCTTTATAGAGCAAATCATATTTCTAGAAGCATAGAACAAGCCTTAGTCAAAAAGAACATTCCATACACAATTTTCGGTGGAATTAGATTTTTTGAAAGGAAAGAGATTAAAGACATTCTATCCTATTTAAGAATGGTTGAATTTGAAGATGACATTTCATTCCTAAGAATTATAAACACTCCAAGTCGCGGTCTTGGCAAAAAATTCATAGAAGAAGTTTCTATGATTGCTGAAAATGACAACATATCATTATATTCTGCGCTCCAAAAAAACATAGCATCAGACGGCTTAAATCGGAAAGGAGCAAAAGATTTTATAGATTTAATTGAAGAATTCCAGAAATTAAGATCAAAGAAGAAAATCTCTGATCTAATAAAAATCATCCTTGATCAAAGTGGCCTGACTGAATTGTTCAGAACTGATGGAGACACTGATCGTCTGGATAACCTTATAGAATTGCAGAACTCGATAATCGCATTTGAATCAGAAGATGAGGATATATCTCTTGATGAGTTTCTTCAAGAGATCACTCTTTATTCTGATGTCGACTTAGAAGAGGATCAGGGAGATAAAGTCAAATTAATGACTATCCATACGTCCAAAGGATTGGAGTTCCCCTTTGTCTTTTTGTGTGGCTTCAATGAAGGTATTCTCCCAAGCGCAATGTCAATTAAAGAAAGGAGAGCTAAAGCTATTGAAGAAGAAAGAAGACTTACATATGTAGCAATTACAAGAGCGGAAAAAGCTCTTTACTTAACTGAATCTGAAGGATATAATTTCAGCACTGGTCAGAACAAGCAGCCTTCAAGATTTTTATTTGAAATCAATGAAAATTTTCTAGTGCGTAAAGGTGAATTTCGAAAAGATGTAGATGACTCTCACTTAAGAATGCCATCTCGATTAACTGGTATCCCGATTGATCAAGAATTTAAAGTTGGGGACATTATAGAACACAAAGTATGGGATGAAGGAGAGGTTATTGAAGTGAATCGTGAAAAAGGAGAATATCTAATCTATTTCAGCTTAATCGATAGTAAAAAGCCAATAAATTTTGAATTCAAAGGGTTGACTCTAATTGAAAGTAAAACTAGTGAAGATATTGTTGAAGATACCGCAGAAGAAGTCACAATTAAAAAATCTGATAGTGAAATATCTGAGACCGAAGATCTTGCCAAATCACTTCAGAAAGAAAATGATTTTAAATCAATAGAATCAGACATTAGAGCACAAATAAGACAGTTTGCTTCAAAAGAATATCCTAAAGACAAAGAAATGCAAGACTATGTTTTTAGTAATCAGCTAGAAGATTTCAAATTCATGGACAACGTTAAAGATAAGCAAGTAAAGAATATTGCTATTAAAGACTGGCCTGAAGATTTTACAATGCAAAAGCATGTCTATGAGAAGAATATAGTATCAAAAAATTTCATGAAAAACGTGTCTGATAAGAAGTTAAACAAGTACGCGAAAAAAGAATGGCCTTCTGACTTCACAATGCAACAGCATGTTTATGAAGAACAACTTGAAGCAAAAAATCAGATGATAGAATTCGAACACAGGGATTTCGCAAAAAGGGCTGAAGAAGAATGGCCTGAAGATTTCAAAATGCAGGTGTATTTTTATGAGAAGCTTGTATCGGGAGAAGAAAAGTAATTTAACGGAATGAAAAACTAAACACAACAACAAATAAACAAAATAGCGCCGATAGGGTTCAAGGTTTGCGCTAATTTGCTTATTTTAGGCCGTTAGCACACATAACTTGAAAAAAATTATACCTATACTGATATTTCTACTGTTTGCAAGTATTCTAACTGCTCAAAGTAGATTAAATGGAACATATAATACACCTTGGGGTTCAGAACTGATACTAGTTGAAGGAAATATTTTCAATTATAAATCTTTCGAATGTTATCATTTAATTACTGCAAAAGGAAATTGGAATATATCGAATGATACTTTAAGACTAAACACTTTCCCAAAAGCTGGCTATGATAGTATAATAAGTATTAAACAAAAAAAAACGGACCTAAATTCTTATAGAATTACACTGACTGACTTGAATAATAACATTGCTTATTTCACTTCAATTACTGCTTATATAAATGGTAAAACTATAAACAAAAATACTGATACTTTAGGTTATATTGACCTTAATACAAATACTATTGATTCAATAAGAGTTGAAAATCAAAAAATAATAAAATATCAAGCAGATAAAGAAAATCAAAACCACATTATTATTACTTATTTTAATGTTAATATAGCAGATACAGAAAACTTTGAAAATCAACCTTTTCTAATTAAAGGAAAAAAACTTTTTTACATATATTTAAATACTCACAATAAGAAAAAGTATTTTAAAAAAAAATAAAACGTGTGCTAACAACTAAGTATTCGGCTTGCCGATAGGCCAAAGCTGAATACCCTGTTGACGAATCCGGTTTCTCCTTATGGGGAAAACGATTTAACACCTTATTTTTGAAAGCTTGATTTGGTGGTCTACGCATT
>NZ_QFRJ01000014.1 GCF_003143775.1 Brumimicrobium oceani
AGAAAAACACGCTCAAAAAGTGAGAAATTAAATCAATAAAATAGACAATAACGCTTAGTTAAAAATTGAAATTTATATTTCTCCTTTCTTAATTGGTTAAAACTAGCTGATGAATAAAGCGGGTTAAAGGTATTCCTTTTATTGTAGCATACTAAATAGCTGGTAAAGTTACCGACAAGCATTTAAAATTTATAACCATTTTTTTGACCTCGCTAACCATAAAAAAAGTTACTGCAAGATTCCATCTTGTGGTAACTTTTTTTCTACATCACTTTAATCCATGTTATCCCTTAGTCTGATCAGATGTCATCAAGCTTTGAGTGCTACCGCGAGATTTTTTTCTCGTGGTAGCCAAAACCAAAAAGACCAGTTCCGACATGATGTCAAAACTGGTCTTTTAATATTTTAATAGAACTTAATTTCTGATTTAGAAAGTTCAATATTCTTAGGCCTTTGATAAGAAGACTTCAAAGACAAGGCTTGTAAAGTTTTCTTACAAAGACTAATTATTTGTTTACTTGAGCTAATTGCTGTTCATCAGTCCCAGTAGAAACAGCAGATTTCTCTACACGAATCTTTGCACTTCCTTCGCAACTTAACAGAATGGTTGTGTCACCAATTTCTAAAACTTTTCCATGAATACCACCAATAGTAACAACTTTGTCACCAACAGCTAAGCTTTCACGGAATTTTTTAAGCTCTTTTTGCTTCTTCATCTGCGGACGTATCATAAAGAAATAAAATACTCCTAAGATAAGTAGCAACATTACTAATTGCATTCCTCCTTCACCCATAACTTACTTTTTAATTTAATTATTAAATATTCTTCTATTGTCTGCGCTAGTCTAAAACTGTCGCTTGAATCATTACAACAGTTGCTGATGGTCTTGTATTGGCCAATATAGAAATTGGTTTTTTAATTACACCTTTTCCTGTCTCATCTGTGTTTACAGAAGCTTTAATGATTGTTGTTTCGCCTGGTTTAATAGGATCTTCACTGTATTCAGAAACAGTACATGCGCAGGCAGCAGAAATGTTTGCTATAACTAACGGATAGTCTCCTGTGTTTTTTACTTCAATTTCTGCCTCAACAATTTCTCCTTTGGCAACAGAGCCAGCATTATACAATTCTTGAACCTCAATCGTTGTATATTGTCCAACCTGTGCTTCGGTTTCTCCACCTCCACAAGAGAGAAGACCCAAAGAAAGAGCCGTCATTAAAAATACTTTTTTCATCTTTTCGTTTTTATTTCATTAAACCGCGTCCCACTTTTTGAATGTCGCCTGTACCTTCAAGTTTTGTAATCGCTTTGTCTAGGATTCCGTTAATGAATAAATTACTTTTTGGCGTACTATAAAATTTTGAAATTTCAATGTACTCGTTCAAAGTAACCTTTGTGGGAATATTGCTGAAAGTTGTTAATTCAGTAATTGCCAACTCCATTAACAAAACATCCATTTTTGCGATACGATCAAGTTCCCAGTTTTGGGTTAAATCATCGATAATCTTTAAGTTTTCTGGACGATTTTTGATCGCTTGTCTCAGTAGGTCGGCAATAAAGTCTTCCTCATCATCATTGGGCTTGTATAAGGGGAGAATAGAATATTCCTCACTGTCTTCTTTAAAAGACTTGAGGGTCTTAATCACCATTGAACAAGCCAAGTCGATATCATCCATCCAGTACACGCTTCTTTCTTCTAAGAAGTCATATAAAAGTGGAAAGTTGGCTATCTCCGTTTTAAACAACTGAACCATAAACTCTTTGTCTTCCTCAAAGCCTTCTTTTTCATTGTTCATGAATTCGAAGTAAACCTCAGATTGACGGATGTGATTGTACATTTTACGCATCAATTCCTGACGATCATCACCAATCCAATTGGCTTTGAGGTCTTCTGCTTGATGACGTAATTCTGCACTCTCTTCAAGGATTTGAATAATTTTGTTGTCAATAAACTTCAGATTCGGATTAATATCCTCCTCTGAAGGTAACATCTTCTTTTTATTCTCATCCACACGATGTTCTCCCTTTAATTTTAATTCAGGGAAAATCATGAGTAGCGAAATGTACAATTCATACATTTGGTCTACTGCTTTGAATAGTTCTTTTTTAGCCCACAAAAACTCTTTGTCCTCATGCTGAGAAAAAGCATAAAGCGTTTGGAGTACTTTTATACGTAAGTGTCTTCTGTTTAACATCTATCTTAGTAAGGTAATTTAACTTTACCAACAGCAGCTATTCTTTCCTCAGCTACTTTATTAGCAATAGCATAAGCTGGAATGTTTTCGTCTGTTGAACGTTTTATAATTTCGTAAATTGTATCGTAAATTCCTTCTGCTTTTTGCAATGCCCACTCAGAAGTGTTGCTTGTTAACTCAGCATAAACATTAATTACACCACCTGCATTAATTGCATAATCAGGAGCATAAATAATTCCTTTGTCGAGCACTGCTTGACCGTGTTTTACTTCGTTTGCCAATTGGTTATTTGCAGAACCAGCGATGATAGAACATTTCAAACGAGAAAGTGTATCGTCATTCACGGTTGCGCCAAGTGCACATGGTGCATAAATGTCCATGTCGATGTCATAAATTTCATCTAAACCAACAACTTTCGCTCCGTAAGTTTCAGAAACGTGTTTTAAAGTTCCTTCATCAATATCAGAAATATAAACTTCTGCATTTTCTTCACGTAAGTGTTTCACAAGGTATTCTCCCACGTGTCCAACACCTTGAACGGCTATCTTTTTACCTGCTAAACTATCGTTTCCGAATTGTTTTTTAGCACATGCCTTCATTCCTACATAGGTTCCTAAAGCAGTAATTGGAGATGGATCTCCACTTTTCCCTGGTAATCCAACAACGTGGTCAGTTTCCATGTTTACCCAAGTCATGTCAATTGGAGAAATTCCAACGTCTTCTGCAGTGATGTATCTTCCTGCAAGTCCGTTTACAAACTTTCCAAATCTGCGGAATAAAGCTTCCGATTTCATGGTTTTAGAATTACCAATGATTACAGCTTTACCACCTCCCAAATTTAATCCAGAGATAGAGTTTTTGTAAGTCATACCACGAGACAAACGCAAAACGTCGTTTATTGCCTCAAGTTCGTTGTTGTACATCCACATTCTGGTTCCTCCCAAAGCAGGTCCTAAAGTCGTGTTGTGTACGGCTATAATTGCTTTTAATCCCGTTGCATTATCATTACAAAATAATAGTTGCTCGTGATCATATTCACTCATTGCTGCAATGACTGGATTGTCTACCAAATCCTCAGCGGTAACTTTTCTTGTTTCTATCATTGTATTACGCTTTTTATACTTCATATAAAATCAAATGGCTACTTTTGTAGAACAAAAATGCTCATTCGTTGTGCAAAAATAGGAAATTAATAGATGAAGTCTCTAAGCTATCTCAACAAATATTTTTTTAAGTACAAATGGCGCCTTTTATTGGGTGTTTTGTTCATTCTAGGATCTAATTTTCTTTATGTGAACATGCCATTAATTGTAGGTGATGCAGTAGATCAATTTAAAACAGGATTTGATGCAGATAATTGGTTGAAATTTGCGCTGTCTTTGGGTGGAATGTACATCCTGCTGTCATTGGGTAAAGGGATATTTTTATTCATGCAGCGCCAAACCATTATCGTTGTTTCTCGCTATATTGAATATGATTTGAAAAACGAAATTTATGATCAATATCAAAGGCTTTCTTACAACTTTTATAAAAGAAACAACACAGGAGATTTAATGAACAGAATCTCTGAAGATGTTTCTTATGTAAGACAATATCTTGGGCCAGGAATAATGTATACCATCAGTACAACAATTCTCTTTGCTTTTACCGTAACCTTTATGGTAAATATTAGTCCAGAATTGACCTTATACACTTTGATTCCTCTTCCTTTACTAACTTTTATTATTTACAAAGTTTCGAGTATTGTAAATAGACAAAGTGTAAAAGTACAACAGCAGCAATCGAAAATTTCAACGAAAGTACAAGAGTCGTTTTCTGGAATTACGGTATTAAAAGCTTATGGTGCAGAAGATAAGTTTCAAGCAGATTTTAATATCGATGCCAAAGGATATTTGGCCAGACACATGGATTTGGTGAAGACCAATGCTTTTTTTATGCCTACCATCACTTTCTTAATTGGTCTAAGTACCATTATGACCATCTATTTTGGGGGAATCCTTTCCTTTGAAACACAAAGTGGATTGACGGCGGGAAATATTGTTGAGTTTATTTTCTACGTAAATATGCTCACATGGCCTTTGGCGAGTGTGGGTTGGGTTACTTCTATGATTCAAAGGGCTGCCGCAAGTCAGGAGCGAATTAATGAGTTTTTAAGTGAAAAGCCAGATGTTAAAAACACCAATAATTCACCTTTCCATTTTAAAGGAGATATAGCGTTTGAAAACGTAAGCTATACTTTTCCTACCTCAGGTATTCAAGCGGTAAAAGATTTGAGTTTTGAGATTAAACAAGGAGAAACATTGGCCATCATCGGAAGAACAGGGTCAGGAAAAACCAGTGTCATCAACCTTTTAATGCGTCAGTTCGATCCTACTTCAGGAACAATTAAAATTGATGGTGAGGATTTGAAATCCATCAATGTGAATGATTTTAGGAAAGAAGCTGGTGTTGTTCCGCAAGGGGTTTTCTTGTTTTCAGATTCTATTCGAAATAATGTAATGTTTGGATTGGCGGCAGATCAAGAAGCAACAGAAAAAGAGGTGATTGAAGTGTTGGAAACTACCCATGTTTGGCATAACATCAAAGACTTTAAACAAGGTTTAGATACCGTTTTAGGAGAACGTGGTGTGAATTTGAGTGGTGGACAAAAACAAAGAATTAGTATTGCGAGAGCATTAATTAGAAAGCCGAAGCTGTTGATTTTTGATGATTGTCTTTCTGCTGTGGATACGGAAACTGAAGAGATAATTTTAAATAACTTAAAGGAAACACTTCAGGGAACAACTTCATTAATCGTAAGTCACCGTGTTTCTTCTATCAGAAATGCAGATAGAATCTTAGTGTTGGAAGATGGTGGGAAAATCGAAGAAGGAACTCATGATGAACTTTTGGCTTTAGGCGGTGTTTACTCCGAGATATACAATAAGCAATTGTTGGAAGAACAGGAGGAGGAATAATTGACAATTCGTAATTCGTAATTAACTAATGAGGACAGAATTTATACATATAAAGGGCGCAAAAGAACACAATCTTAAAAACATTGAAGTCAAAATTCCACATGGAAAAATGACTGTAATTACAGGATTGTCGGGTTCTGGGAAATCCTCTTTGGCTTTCGATACATTGTATGCCGAGGGTCAGCGTCGTTACATTGAGAGTTTATCAGCGTATGCCAGACAATTCCTCGGAAAACTCGATAAGCCCAGTGTTGATTTCATTAAAGGAGTAGCTCCTGCCATTGCAATTCAGCAAAAGGTGACCTCAACAAATCCACGTTCTACTGTGGGAACGGTGACGGAAATATATGATTATTTGAAAGTGCTTTTCGCACGCGTAGGGAAAACCTATTCCCCCATTAGCGGTAATGAAGTGAAAAAGCATGATGTAACAGATGTTGTGGATTTAATCAATAGCCGAGAGGAAGGTGAGAAATTTATGATTCTGTCTCCTGTGAAAAACTATGAACGTTACGGAATTGAACGACAATTAAATATTTTTAAAGAACAAGGTTTTGCACGTGTTCGATTAGATGGGAAGGTTTTAAGAGTTGATGAGGCAATTGAAAATCCTCCCAAGAAGATAAAGGATTTAGAATTGGTGATCGACCGTTTGGGGGTTAGAAAAGAAGATGAAGATCATCAATCCAGAATTGGAGATTCTGTTCAGTTGAGTTTTGCAGAAGGTAATGGCGAATGTTGGATTTACTTTCCGAAAAATGAAGAGATTTTTCCGTTTTCTAATCGTTTTGAATTAGACGGAATGCAGTTTGCGGAACCTAATTTGCATTTTTTCACTTTCAATAATCCTTACGGAGCTTGTGGAACTTGTGAAGGGTTTGGATCCGTAATTGGAGTGGATGAAGATTTGGTTATTCCCGATCGATCTCGTTCACTTTACGATCAAGCAGTTGTGCCGTGGAAAGGTGAAAAAATGGGACAATATTTGAACGATTTTATTGCTCAGTCGGCCTCGATTGGCTTTCCAATTCACCGTCCGATTAAAGATTTAACGGATGAAGAATATGATATTCTTTGGAATGGTAGAAAGGGAATTGATGGAATAAATGATTTTTTCGAATATTTAAACACAAAGAAGTACAAAATTCATGTGCGTGTGATGTTGGCGCGTTATCGTGGAAAAACGAAATGTCCAGATTGTAAAGGAACACGCCTTAGAAAAGATGCCAATTATGTTAGGTTAGGAGGGAAGAATATTTCAGAAATGATCTTAACTTCAATTGAGGACAACTTGGAATTCTTTAAAAATATTGAACTGGATGAGCAACAATTAGAAATAGGAAAACGAATTCTGGTTGAAATTCAAAGCAGGTTAAATTGGTTGAATGAAGTTGGTTTAGGATATTTAACGCTTAATAGACAAGCCAATACATTATCTGGTGGAGAATCTCAACGCATTAATTTAGCAACCTCATTAGGAAGTAGTTTGGTGGGGTCAATGTATATTTTGGATGAACCAAGTATAGGACTACACCCAAAAGATATTGAAAAATTAGTAGGTGTTTTAAATGAATTGAAAAGCCTAGGAAATACTGTAATCATTGTGGAACACGAAGAGGCCATTATGAAATCGGCTGATGAAATTCTCGATATTGGTCCTTTGGCTGGTGTGAATGGTGGAGAACTCGTTTTTCAAGGAACGCACAAAGAATTGGTGAATGCCAAAAACAGTTTAACGGCAGATTACTTAACAGGAAAAGTAGAAATTCCTGTTCCTAAAAGAAGAAGAAAGTTAAAAGATGCCATTCATGTTATTGAAGCTTCTGAAAATAATTTGAAGAAAATCAGTGTTAAAATCCCATTGCACGGAATGGTTTGTGTTACGGGAGTGAGTGGATCTGGGAAATCGACTTTGATTAAAGATATTCTTTACCCAGCTTTGTCAAAGCAATTAGGAATTCACGGAAATGCTATTGGAAAACACACAGAAATCACAGGCGATTTTTCACAAGTTGAAGCTATCGAATTTGTAGATCAAAACCCGATTGGGCGTTCTTCGAGAAGTAATCCTGTTACTTATGTAAAAGCTTTTGATGAAATCAGAACCTTATACTCTCGTTTGAAATTGGCAAAAATGAGAAATCTGAAACCGGGTTACTTTAGTTTCAACGTTCCTGGAGGAAGATGCGAAGTTTGCGAAGGTGAAGGTTTGATTACTGTTTCTATGCAATTTATGGCAGATATCCAATTGACCTGTGAAGCGTGTAATGGATCGCGGTATAAAAATGAGGCTTTAGAAATTAAATATGAAGAGAAGTCGATAGCCGACCTTTTAGCAATGGATATTGACGAAGCATTGACTTTTTTCAAATCTAAGGAAGGTAATCTCGAAAAGAAAATAGTTGATAAAATTCAACCTTTGGTAGATGTTGGATTAGGCTATTTAACGATGGGACAATCGTCGTCAACATTATCGGGGGGAGAAGCCCAAAGAATAAAGTTAGCTTCTTTCTTAGTGAAAGCAAAAAATCCAACCAAAACGTTATTCATTTTTGATGAACCCACCACAGGACTGCACTTCGATGATGTAAATAAATTATTGATTTCATTAAATCGCTTAATTGAAATTGGCCATTCTGTTGTGATAATAGAACACGATATGGATGTGGTGAAAAACGCAGATTGGGTTATAGATTTAGGTCCAGATGGTGGAGTGAATGGAGGTAATTTAGTAGCGCAAGGAACTCCAGAAGATTTGGTGAAAATTAAAGAAAGTTATACAGGCAAATTTTTGAAGGAGAAGCTTATTAATGTTTAATTATTATGGTTTAATGTTTAACGTGGTTGGTTTTTTAATTATTATTGGTAGATTGTTGAAGATTTGCGATTTTTCGACAGCGCAAACGACGTTAATAAATAAATCCTAAACAATAATCATTGAAAATGACTAGTATTATGAAAAATATTCTCAAATTTCTATTTACAGTTTTATCAGTTGTTCTAGTGTTCTCTTCCTGCGTGAAATATGAAGCGGGACCAAGTATTACTATCTATACCAAAAAGTTTAGAATTACAGGAGAGTGGGAAAAAGAATTGTATTATTCTTCTGCTGGCGAAGAATACGAAACGGACGGAATTCAAAAAATGGAAATTTATAGAGATGGAGTAATTACTTATTTCGAGGACAGCACCGAAATTACTGGTAATTGGGAATTTATAAAAGACAAAGAGGAGATTTATATTACTAACGACTTGTTTAATCCTACTTCTTACAAGACTTTTAAAATCAAGAAACTGAGAAATAAGGAGATGTTGTTGGAGGATGAGTTTGGAGAGAGTCGTCGTTTTTTTAAATAAGATGAATGCTATGGTGAAATTGAAGGACTTTGAGATATTCACCTTTTTTTAATCAACTCATTAAATAAGAAGCTCTAAATTTTGTGTTATGGGTTCTAAACAATATTTTTGAGCAATAATCGATAATAAATAAAATGAAAAACAATTTTAAATTTTTTCTCGCGATTTTGAGTGTAGCCTTCGTTTTTACAGCTTGTAAAAAATACGATGAAGGTCCGGCTCTTTCGTTATTAACTAAGAAAGCAAGGATTTCTGGGGAATGGAGGGTAGAAAAAGAGATTTCTGCAGCAGGTGTAGAACAACTTGTTCAATCGCAAGATGTACTTTCTATAAGCAAGAGTGGTTCTTTTGAGATAATTGAAGATAACAAAATTGAAACTATCGGTACTTGGGACTTCATTAAAGACAAGGAATACATTAGCTTCACTTACAAAGAGGATGGTGTAAACAATATTGAAGAGTTCAAAATTATCCGATTGAAAAACAGAGAATTGTGGTTAAAAGATATCGAAGGAAAACAATATAATTACGTTCCTGCTTAAAATATATTTTTTTAAAAAATAGTGGTTCATCCTACAGAAGTAGTAGGATGAATTTTCTATTTATAGAGATCAATAAAATCGTGTATTTGCTTTATTTCCAAAAGCCGATTTCTGAGAAATGAATTTAAGACTGATTTCAAATCCCCCTTTACCGTTACTGGCATTTCTTAGTTGAGAAGCATTAATATCGTAGCTTAATCCTAAAACAAAAGAATCCCATTGTACTTGTACAGTTGGAATAAAAGCATCAGCAACGCGATAATAGGCTCCAAAAGCTATTGATGAAGATTTGTTATGACTTTTAGAACCTTCGTTCAAATTATAATTTAACAAGGAGCCAAATACAATGTCAAGTGCTTTGTTTTGTAAAGCCAAGTAAGCTGCTGGTTGAACTGCCCATTGAGAAGAAGAAAGCCCAAATGAACTGTTGAAACTAGTGATGAACTTTAAACCTAGGTCTTCTTGACTGATTTTATGATAGCGCGGTTGGTTGTAATGGTAAACGGCAACTCCCACATTAATTTTCTTACTTCCAGTAGCTGGTTGACTAAAAATATCAGACCATAAATAAGAAATTCCTCCAGAAATAGTTGGACTAATTTCAGAAATATTTGATAAATCTTCATTTGGATTTATCGCGGGATTATGTCCTGTTCCTTCAAATTGATTATCAAAACGCAAATCGCTTTTATCTATGCTTTTTTGATTAAAACCTCCTTGGAGTCCGCCAGAAAAGAAGCTCTTACTATTAATTTTAACATGTGCAGCAAAAGTAAAATTCACCAAGGTTGTGCGCATTTTTGAATTTCCTGCTACATCGGAAAACATGGAGAATCCTCCAGCCAAGTGACTTTCACTACCATTTAAGCCTTTTTTAAAGCGTGTATCGAAACTTGCTCCAAAAGATTGGAAAGGAGATGAAATAACACTTCCCCATTGAGATCTGTAATTCACAATGGCCCTCAAGTCTCCTCCAGAATTCCCTGCAAAGGAAGGATTGTGAAGGAGTGGAGTGCTTTGGAGTTGTGAAAAGTGAACATCTTGAGCATAGACTTTATAGCTAACAAATAGCAGCATTGCAATTGTAAAAAGTATAGTGTTTTTCATGGTCTTGTTTTTTTAACTCTAAAGTTATTTCCTATAATAAGTGCATAAATTGCTTATCTAATTAAGTTTATATCTCCGCTTTCTACTATGGTTTTTCCATTTTCAAAAGTAGCTTCTAATATGTAAGCGTAAACACCAGAATTTTGAAGGTTCCCTTTGTAATATCCGTCCCAGCCGTCATTTAGCATATTAGTTTCAAAGACTAAATTCCCCCAATGGTTGAATATTTTAAAGGAAACATTCGTAATGCAAAAACCTCTAACAGGAATAAAATCATTGTTGCCGTCACTATTTGGTGAAAATGCATTCGCAACATAGATGAAACACTCGCATCCATCTGTATTGTTGTAAATTTCGAAAGATTTAGTAACACTGCACGAAACAGCATCTGATACAGTTACGTCATAAGTTCCCTCAGAAAGTTCTGATATAAAAGAATCAGTACTTCCATTATTCCAAGAATAAGTGAAAGGAGGATTTGGTGAACTAGGATTAAGTACTATTTGACCTGTATAGGTTTCACAACTATCTTGTATAATTGTAGCACTGAGAACAGGAGTAGGGTTAATATTTACATTTACTTGTGATGTATCATTGCAGTTGTTTCCAAGTGAAGTAATCACCTCATAGGTTCCAGAGTTGGCCGTGCTTGTGTTGTTGATTGTCGGGTTTTGGCTCTGACTTGTGAAGTTGTTTGGTCCAGTCCATACATAAGAAGCGCTATTTATTGTTGTTGCATTGAGGCTTAAAATTCCCCCTTGACAAATTGGGCTGTTGCTAGTTGCAGTTACGTTAGGTGGACTAACAATTGTTAAATCTAATGTTACAATAGAATCACAACCATTTGCTGCTCCTCCGGTTATCGTATGGGTTGCTGTATTGTTATCTGAAGAATAGGTAATTCCATCAATCCACGTATAACTGTCACAAGCTGTTTGTGTATCTGTTCCTGTAACTTCAATATTTATTGTTAAATCAAGAGTTACAATGGAGTCACAGCCATTTGCTGATCCTCCAATTATAGTATGGGTTGCAGTGGTGTTGTTTGCAGTATATGTAACCCCATCAATCCAAGTATAGCTGTAGCAAGCCGACTGTACATCAGTTCCATTTGATGTTGGACTTATGGTCAAATGAGTTGTTACAACACTATCACATCCTAAAATATTGATTAGATTATCTACATATACACCAGCATTTGAATAGGTATTTGTTCCAACACTTATGCTTTCACCTTGACAAATGAAAAGGTTTTGAGAAACAGAATCTACCGCACAAGGGACAATTAGAGTCCATGGAGAGAATGTGTTTTGACCTAATATTGGTCCTAAAGAACCAACTCCAGTAGTAACACCAGCTATTCCTGGTCCAACAGGTGCATCCCAAGAAGTACCGTTCCAATGCTGTGCTTGAATTGCACCATTTGGGGCACTCGTTGTGTTTTCTACACCTAAATACGAGAAAGTTAAATCGGCAGTGTTTCCACTGGCTTGAATATCCCAAAAACGATCTAATGCATACAAAACAGAGTCTGTTATTCCTGTCATATTACCAACCGCAGCCACGTTTGTAGCGGCTGGATGCGGCAAGTTTTGCTGGTCAGTTGACCAAGTTGATACACTGATATTGTTATTTCCCGCAGTTTTATTAAAGACAAATGGAATATAATCTGTTGCATTGACTCCCACTCCAAATGGGAAAGTATAACTTCCTGTTGCTATTCCTGAAAGCCACTTTACATAGTTATATTGATTTTCTGAATGAATATGGCCTCCTTGTGGCAGTCTTGTTATTCCCGAAGGATTAGCCTCCCCAACTACAATGTAAGTTTGGCTTGATTGAGAACCGTCCATAACAATATTGGCACCGTTTAATATGATTAAACTGTTTTGGGCGCTTAAATTATTTGAGAGTTGATAACTAACAATTAAAATTAACGGAATAAGAAAGTTTTTGACTGGCTTCATAATTTAATTTTTAGTAGTTAAGGTATAATTCACCCATGCATCGACTTGTTCTACAGAAGCAGGTCTAAGTATAATTTTTCTTTCACTATCTAGTAGAAATAGAGTAGGAGCAGCATTGACATAATAATCTTGTGCGGCTTGGTTGTCCCATCCTTTGAAATCACAAGAAGAAAGAAAAGGGAAATCTCTCACGAAATTTTTAAACTCTAGCTCATCGTGATCTAGAGAAACAAATACCGTTTCAACGCCTCTTAGTTTCCATGAAATATACTTCTCCTTAATTCTTGGAATTTCCTGAGCACAATGAGAGCACCAACTTGCGCCAAATACTACAAGCGTATAGTTTGATTTCAAATCACTTAACTTTAAATCTTTATTTACTTCAGTTCCCATCATCATTTTTCTACCTTCAAAAACAATGTCAGAAGCAGTATTTCCAATTTTCATTGCCCGGTAAGACTCCATTTGTTTTGTTAAATTATCATCTATTGTGCAACTGTTTTGGGTAAGAAGTTTAAGCGCTAAATGTTCTGAAGCTTGATAAAGGCTTCGTTTTTCTAATAACTTAAATAGAAAATCACCTATTTCATTTAATAATTTTTCATTTCCTTCAAGATTTTTAATCAAATAATTGGTGGAGATATTCATTTGTAGATACATGCTGTCGAAAGTCATTCCACCATTTTCTAATAACCAATAATGACTTTCTATCAAATCATCTAAAATTCCACTGTGGTAAAGTTCAGGATCATTGAAATTAATATTTCGAAAATCTGCAACATTTTTTGGAATTCTTTCATTGTATTGCTGTGCCGATAGTGGAATGTCATCTAATAATTTTCTCAAAGGCAGAAACCAAGAAACATAGGATGATTTATTCAATTGAATTAAAAATTCTTGATCTTGATTTTCTAATCGTGAAATCTCTTTTTTAATTATGTTAGCATACTCTTTTTGCTGTTTCAATAATTCGACTGATTTGTACTGAGGCAATAAAAATTTCCATCCCGCCAACGCACGCTCTCGTTGATTGTGTTCAACCGCGTATTGGTTAAAAAGTAGATTTTCATTGCTGTTCGAAAACTTTATGCTGTCAGGTTCTTTTAAATGCGTCCCTGTAATCTCAATTTTCGGCTCGTTTAAAACCATAAACAGCTGACTTTTATCAGATGTTTCTAAATATCCCATTCCTTTATAGTTTTTGTATAATAGATTGAAATTACCTGATTCATCAATTGTAGTTTTGGCTAATTCTACCGTTTCAAATCCATTATAACCCAAAAGTTTTACTTCTTGATTTGAGTGGTGTTTTAAATTAGCAGATATCTCCTGTGAAAACGATGTAGACCAGTTCAATATAAGAATCAAGCACAGAAGGTTAATCTTTTGTAGTTTTAACTGAAGGTGTTTCTCTCTCTTTTTCATATTTTTAAATCTCTTTTTCATAGAAAACATAGTCTGTAATAGTTGTTCTTTAAATTACTTATTTTTTAGCTCATCAAAAATTCATTCAATGAATTTAACAATTAATCTTTTATACATCTTACGCTACAACCAACTGCTCTATAGTTGAGAGCAGTACTTGACGCATTATTGGTGTTAAAGGTTAATGTGCGTGCACGAGTTGGATAGGATGGATGTATAGTGCTACTCCAGTATGCACTTGTATTTCCATTTTGATAGGGTGTGCCAAAAAAATCTCTATAACCAGCCATAGGGAGCTTTAAAACCGAAGCATAAGCGCCTATTTTATCAGGAGAAATCCAAGTGATTGTTTCGTCATACCATTCTTCTTCAGTGGGAATGCGATAACCAGTTGGGCAAGGATTATTTATTCCTGAAAGACCTTGCCATAAGTTATCATTTTGTGGAATTCGCCAATCGTAAGGAAAATTCGAGTTTGTAATATAATCACCATGTCCAGGAACGTCTATTGCACTTGTGATTGAAGTATTTACACTTGTTGTGTTTTGGTGAAGGTCATCAGCTCTTCCCCACTGAAATATATCGCCATAGGATAAGGGATCGGTGTCGCTTGTGGCTACTTGAGAAGCACCTAAGTTTCTGTCTAACCAACATCTAACAGGAGCTGTTTCACTAAGCACTGTTCCGTAGGTTACGGTGGCACCTTTGTATGTGAAAGTAACAGTTCCACAATCTGCTCTTAGTGGACTAGGTGGAGTGGAAGAACCACAAGGACAATTTGCGCCTACACCACCTAAAACTGTCCACATTGTACCATTGTAGATGTATAAACAAGAATCGCTTGGTGCTAAAGTCATTAATCCAAACGCGGGTGCAGGAATGTTCGATGTTTCTGCTCTTGTAATTAAAAAACCTTTGTCAGTGCTGTTTATATCTAATAAAGCAGAATTATCAGCTGCTGCACCAGTAGAATTTATGGCAACGTTCTGTGCTATTGCATTTCCGTTTATAAACAGAAGGCTATAAAGCATTGTTATTGTCGGTATGATGATTTTAATAATTCTGATATACATTCTTTCAGTCTTTTAATTATAAAATATTCTTTTGCTAAAAGCATTATCACTAATTTTTGATGCAACGTATGCTAAAACCAGAAGCTCTTCTACTGGATCCCATCCCGGCGCTATCATCATGAAAGCTAAGTGCTTTTGAACGAATAGGGCTATAGAGATTGGGAGGATTATTTGAGTGGATGGTACTGCTCCAGTAAACTCCATACTCTCCTTCGCCCACCACTACACCCGTTTTTTGAAGTCTTTGTCCAGCAAGAGCAAGTTTTAAAGGAGAATTAAAAGCACCAGTTGCATCATTCGTTGACCAACTTATACGTTCTGCTTCTAATTCTATATCTGTTGGAAGTCGATAGTCTGCAGGACATGGATTGTTAATGCCTGCAACTCCTTGCCATAGGTTATCGTTTTTTGGTTGGCGCCAATCACCATTGTTTTGATTGGTATATTCCCTAATAAAATCACCGTGACCAGGTATATCTGTAGCACTGAAAAATACTGTAATAGCACTGTTTCTATTTTGATGTAAATCATCCAATCTGCCCCATTGAAATAAATCACCATAAGCCAATTGGTCATTTTTGCTTGTTGCTATTTGGTCAGCGCCAAGGTTTCTGTCCAACCAACATCTGGGTTGAGCAGCATTACTCAATACTGCACCATAGGTAACAGAAACCCCTTTGTAAATAAATGTTTCAGGTACACAGTTCGTTGAGGGTGGAGTAACAGTTGGGATTGAGGGGCTAGGACAATTGGCTCCTACGCCACCGATGCTTACCCAATTATTTCCACTAAACATATATAAACATGAATCAATTGGCGCTAAAGTCATTAATCCAAAAGCAGGGGAGTTTATATTAAAGGTATCAGCTCTGCTTATTAAAAAACCTTTATCTGTTGAATTCAAATCCAAAATTGCAGAATTGTCTGGTGTTGCTCCAATTGTATTGATACCGATGTTTTGAGCATCACTGCAAAATGCAAATGCCATGATTGTGAATGTCGTTAGAATAGTTTTTCTCATTTTTCTTTGTTTTTTAATCTTTGATACATCTTACGGAGAAACCACTGTCTTTATCGCTAGTAACTCGGCGAATTTTACCTTGGGTGAGAGCTATGTCTCTCCTCCAGGCCATGTTGGAATTCTCTGTAGCTGACCACCAAAATCCTGCTATGCCATCGTTGTAGAAGTTCGCACCACTGCTAAAGCGACTACCACCCGGCAGTGCTGTAAAACCAGTGGAGTTATTTCCACCCCAGCTTGATGTTTTTAATTGATCTCCTTCATTTGTACCTCTATATCCTGTGGCGTCTGCATCGGCTTGAGACATTCCTAATCCCATTTCTAATTCTTTCCATTCTGCATCACTTGGAAGATGCCAACCAGTTGGACATATTCCTTTTACACCACTCGGATTGGTATTGCTCGAAGTATTATTTGCTGCAACATCCCAATCATATAATCTACCATAAGTGACACATTTAGCAGGGTTTAATTGATAACACCAAGAGTTACCAGTGGTGGGAGTATAATTCAAATTTTCACTCATCCAACACTGATTTCCTATTTGTACCGTTCCGTAAGTTTTATTGTCACGTGTATCTATTAAAGATGTAGATCCGCAGGTAAAAGACGGACTTCCAGAGTTTGGCGGTGCGGGGGGGCTGCAGCTGCAATTACTTCCTCCTCCTCCCATGCCAATCCATGCGTTTCCACTAAACATGTATAAGCAAGAGTCGCTTGGTGCTAAAGTCATTAATCCAAAAGCGGGTGAAGTTATATTAGCAGTATCTGCTCGGGTAATTAAAAAACCTTTATCTGTAGCATTCAAATCCAAAACAGCAGAATTGTCTGGCCCAGCTCCTGTAGTGTTGATCCCCACGCTTTGGGCTAGGCAGTTGAAAGCGAGCAGTATCGTAGTAATTGAGAGTGTGATTGATGTCTTCATGTACTTAATTATTAAACCTTTTTTAAGAAAAATTTATTTAGGCCATCAATGGTCTTAAAGGTACAGTTGAGCAATAAAACAGAAATAAGTAAAGGTTTAGCTTGTTGATTCGCAGGTAGGTGGTAGTGTACTTTGGCATTGCTAAATAGGCGAATTTTGTAAAGTATCTTTTCAGGCCAATGAATAATATATAGTGGTATCATTTTCATACCTACATAACGACACAAAAATGTAATGGGTGCTTTTTTTTTGAATAAATATTATGTTGGGTTGTTTTGAAGGAGTTGTTTTTTGGGTATGAGGAGATTTTCCCCACTTTTATCATCACTTTAAAAGCTTTTTCTTAGCCAATTACTAAAAGAATCTTGCACCAAATCTTTTTTAGGTAATGAGATGTATTTAAGACTAATCTCAAATCCACCATTATTTTGACTCGCACCACTCAATTGAGACAGATTCACATCATAGCTTAAGCCGATGTTAAAAGAGTTCATGTAAATTTGAATTGTTGGTATTAGTGCATCTTTAACATCAACCTCAATGATTTCATCTAACAAAATACTGCTAAGGAGCTCATCTGGTAATTCATTTGTTTCTACAATGTCATATCTCGCGTTATCTTTGATAGGCGTTACAAAACCAGTTTTATGTGTAGAAAAATGTCTGAAAGCTTTATAATCATTGTATCCTTTGTCAAAAACGTAATAGTATTATCATCGCACACTAGCTTTTTTAAAAAACTATGGTCATGGGTTGCTGCTGAACTAAACCAAACTAAACTTGGTACAATTTCATCTGCATTAATTACAGCATGTACCTTAGCACCTCCTTTACTTTTTCCTTCTTTTGGCTTCCTTCCGACACATTTTAAAATATCCTTAAAGAGGCTAATCGTGCTACTCAATTAATAGGCTATTATAGATTTCTTCAAAAAACTCGGCCTTTCTATTTTTATTTGTATCGGATAAGGTGCTCCGTTTTGGAATATGTTTTAAACGAAACGCATTCGTTTTACCTGATAAACCTAACATAGCTCCCGAAACTTCTCGAAGTGAATTACATTTTGCAAAAGAGCAGAATAGCAAGCTTAAAAGGTGACCCTAACTTTTAAACTTTTTGACATAACGATCTGCATCATGTTTTTTTACAGCATCACTTATCGTTTTATCTTTAATTAAGGAAAGAAGCTGTCCGAAAACAGATTTAGTTGAAAAATAGTTACTTTTACCCATCGTTAATTTGACTTTTTGCGAAATCAAAATTACTATTTATGGAGAAGTCAGCATTGCTGACTTCTCTTTATTTTTTTTTATCGGACAACAATGAATAATTATATTAAAATAGACAAAACGAAAGAACTTAATACGATTTAAAGGGTAGCCCTATAATCTTTTAAAAACGGAGGCGAAAAAGAATATAATCTCTGTTACTTAAATGAAAAACAACTAATTCCCCAACATCCCATCAACCTTCTCCAAAAAGCTACTGCTATACCAATCATGAGCCCCAACTTCTTCCATGATTATTTTTCCTTCTTGATTTAAAACATAAGTTGTGGGTAGGCTATTGGAATCAAATTCTTTCGGGTAGTTGCTAGCTGGTATATACACTGGAAAAGTATAGTTTTTAGCATTCATAAAGCGGTCAATTTTTGAGGGTTGTTCATTGCTCACAAAATAAAACGCCAATTCATCGCCATATTTATCATACAATTTCTGAAGAGAGGGCATTTCTGCAACACACGGAGGGCACCAAGTTGCCCACATATTTACGATGGTGATTTTTCCATGGGAAGCTGAAAAGTTGTGCTGTTTTCCTTCTAAGTCAAGAAGAATCCAGTCCATAGAATTGACTGTTTTTTGATCCTCAGCAGCAATTTCAGAGGGTGAGCCTGCAAACAAACGCTGCACAAATGACATCACTGGCATCCTTACGCTGGGAATAAACATTAAACCTATAAAAGCGACAAATACGATGTCCCACTTTCTTTTCTTAAGCCAAGCTTTATTTTTATCATTCATTTTTAATAGCTATTGGTGCTCAATAAAACTAAAGTACAAGCCACTTCAGACTCAATACCATGTTCGCTTAATTGCTTTTCGAATTCAGGGTTTTCAGTTCCTGGATTAAAAATCACTCGTTTGGGCTTTAGGTCTATGATTGCATCATAATACGACGGCTGGTTTTTAGCAGACAAATAAAGAGTGACAGAATGTATATCTGAATCTTTAGGGAACTCTTTTGCTATCGGGGTGTCGTTAATGTTTCCCGCTTTATTTCCAAATGCAACTACAGGAACATTGTGTTCTTGCAACATTCTAACTGCTTTATTGGCATAGCGATCTGTTTTTTCGCTTGCTCCTATGACTAATGTTTTCTTTGTTTTCATAAGTACAAAGATAAAGAAAGCAATCAATGAATTTAAATTCCAAGTCTTTACAATTGTTAAGAGTGATAAATGTTACATGAGACTGGGGATAACTGCTGCTGCGAGATAGTGTATAACTGCTGCTACGAGTCAAAATCTCGCAGCAACAGTAGAAACGGTTCAAAACCAAAAAAGAGTTACCGCAAGATTTTATCTTTTGGTAACTCTTTTTTGATCCCCCTCCAAACCTACAACAAAATTTACTTTCAATCATTCTTTTCGCAAACCAAAGGAAAAGCCTAAAAAAATTTTAAATTTGTCTAATTAAACCAATAAATAATTTTAATGTTAGAGTTATCAGATCGTTTGTTAGCCATGGAGGAATCCGCAACATTGGCAATGTCTCGTAAAAGCCGTGAGCTAAAAAGTCAAGGGCTAGATATTATCTCATTAAGTTTGGGAGAACCCGATTTTAACACGCCAGACTTTGTAAAAGAAGCTGCTGTTGAAGCGATGGAGCAGAACTATACAACCTATACACCTGTTCCTGGTTATGATGAATTGCGTCAGGCCATTGCGGATAAATTTAAACGTGATAATGGATTGCATTATGATTTAGATCAGATTGTCGTTTCTACAGGAGCTAAACAATCTATCGCAAATCTAATGATGAGTTTAGTTAACCCTGGAGATGAGGTGTTAATACCGGCTCCTTATTGGGTTTCTTACATTGAAATTGTAAAAGTTGCAGGTGGTGTTCCAGTAATTGTAGAATCCTCTATCGATACCGACTTTAAAGTGACGGGAGCAGCCATTAAGGCAAAGATTACAGATAAAACCAAAGCAATAATTTTCTCCTCTCCATGTAATCCGACGGGTTCTGTTTACTCGAAAGAAGAACTGAAAGATATTGCCAGAGCATTTGCTGACCATAAAGATATTACTATCATTTCTGATGAAATTTATGAGCACATTAATTTTGTTGGAAACCATGAAAGTATAGCTCAATTTGAGGAGGTGTATGACCAAACTGTAACCATTAACGGAATGTCAAAAGCTTGGGCGATGACAGGATGGAGAATAGGATATATTGGCGCACCAAAAGCTATAGCAGCAGCGTGTAACAAAATGCAAGGGCAATTTACAAGTGGTGCAAATTCTATAGCTCAACGGGCTTCAATTGCAGCCTTGAAAAAAGACCCTTCCTATTTGAAGGAAATGTTAGCCGCTTTTAAAAGCCGAAGAACTTTGGTTTTAAATGCACTAAAATCCATAGATGGAGTGGAGGTAAATGAACCAGAAGGTGCCTTTTATTTCTTTCCAGATGTATCTAGCTTTTTCGGGAAATCTTATGACGGAAAGGAAATGAAAGATGCTAACGATTTAGCAATGTACTTGTTGGAAGAGGCTTTGGTAGCTGTTGTTACGGGAGATGCCTTTGGAGATCCAAACTGTATGCGTATTTCTTATGCAACTGATGAAAAAACGCTAACCGAAGCAATGGGTCGCATTAAAACAGCTTTACAAAAATTAAAGTAATGACACTGGAAACGCTTTTCGAAGATTTCAAGACGAAAAAAATTATTGTGCTAGGGGATGTGATGATTGATGCATATCTTACTGGTCGAGTGGATCGTGTGAGTCCTGAAGCACCAGTTCCTATCGTAAATTTCTCTAAGAGAGAAGAGCGTTTGGGAGGAGCAGCAAATGTAGCCCTGAATTTAATCAGTTTAGGTGCTCAGGTGACGATGAGTACAGTTATTGGTCAAGATAAAGAAGCAGAAACAATGCTTCAACTTTTAGAAGAGCAAGCCATTTCTACCTCAGGAATTATTCGTTCGAAAGAGCGCCAAACCACGGTGAAAACCCGCGTAATTGGAAACCACCAACAATTGTTGCGCGTAGATCAAGAGCAAACCAATGATATTTCCACATCTGAGGAAAATGCATTACTGTCTGACTTAGAAAATTTATTGAAATCTGGGTGTGATGCTTTAATTTTCCAAGATTATAATAAAGGAGTGCTGACCGCATCTTTGATTGAAAAAGTGATTGACTTAACAAAACAATATAATGTTTTAACAACGGTTGACCCCAAACTAAAAAACTTTTTGGCCTATAAAGAAGTTACTTTGTTTAAGCCAAATTTAAAAGAGCTCAGTGAAGGAGTTCAAATGAAAATAGATTTCGCAAAGGAACCAAAGCAGTTTGAAAGGGCGATTGAAAAATTAAAATCAATAGTTCAGCCAGACATTGTATTTGTGACATTAAGCGAACATGGAGTTTTTATTGAGAACAAAGAAAGCAAACACCACATTCTTGCGCACAAGAGAACAATATCCGACGTTTCTGGTGCAGGAGATACCGTAATTAGCGTTGCGACTTTGTGTTTGGCCGCTGGTGTAAAAATCGAAACACTAGCTGCTATGGCTAATTTGGCAGGTGGAATTGTATGCGAATACCGTGGCGTTGTGGCTATAAAAGCTCAAGAGTTATTTGACGAGGCTAAAAAACTAGGCATTAAATGTTAAACGATTTTAGAGAAAAGGTCAACTTAAGCCTGTACAACTCTAAAAATGCTGTACTTTCCCTATTCAGATGGTTGCACATCATTATAGCTTTGTCTATGATGGGGGTGCTCACCTATTATTATGGATTTCCGCAAACTGAAGAATCTCAAGAGTTCTTGATTCGAATCATAGAGTTTAGTTTTCTTTTTTACATTATTCGCTATTTTGTAAAGCTTATTTATGACTACAATCTTTTCCATTATATTCGGAGTAATTGGTTAGAAACCATTATTGTAGCATTACTTATTGTTGAAGGTGTTTCTTATAATTTGTTTGGAATAATTTTGGCTGCGCACTTTTTTGAATCTATTGGATTTGAGGGTTTTGCAGAATTTTCGAACTTAACAATCCAGTTGTTCTTTGTGGCGTATATCTTTATGGAGATCTTTAAGAAGCGCGATTTTAGACAATATTTTAAAATTCATCCGGGTTTACTTTTCACTTTATCGATTCTTGGAATTATTCTTATTGGAACCGGCATGTTAATGCTGCCAGAGATGACACAGGATAGTTATAACATCAGTTTTATTGACAGTCTGTTTATTTCTACTTCTTCAACCAGCGTAACTGGGCTAGCCACTATTGATATTGCCAATATTCTTACTTTCAAAGGACAAATTGTTGTTTTGTTTTTGATTCAGGTTGGCGCCTTGAACACCATAGCTTTTGCAGCGCTGTACCTTTTAATTGCCAAATTTGGAATTGGGATTAAACAACATGATGTAATTGAAGATTTCGTTAACAATACCTCCTTCCTGGATACGGAAACCATGTTCTATAAAATTGTGAAATGGACCTTGGCTATTGAGTTTTTAGGGTTTGTTTGTGTTTTTATTTTGCTAGAACCCGCAGGTATGTTTGCGGACACTTCAGATAGAATTTTTCATTCATTGTTCCACTCTATATCGAGTTTTTGTAACGCGGGTTTAACCACTATTCCGAATGGATTGATGAATGCTTTGGTCGTAGATAACTATTTACTGCATGGGGTAACCTTAGGTTTGTTCTTCTTAGGAGGATTTGGAATGATTTATTTGTTCGATATTTTCGGTGTTCAAAGTTTGAGAAAACGAATGAAATACCCTTGGAAAACTTTACGCTTTGATACCAAGATTACACTTTACACAACATTGTTTCTTTTAGTTTTAGGTGCTGCGGTATTCTATATATTTGAATATGATCGCAGTTTGGAAGGTAAGTCAGGTTTTGGCGCATTGATCACAACCCTCTTTCATTCCATGACTACAAGAAATGCAGGATTTAGCACAGTTGACATTTCTGCTTTAAGCTTGCCTGTTATTGTGTTTTTCTTGTTTTTAATGTTTGTTGGTGCCAGTTCGGGATCTTCTGGTGGTGGAATTCGGGTTTCTACCTTTGCAATTATGGTAAGTTCTGTTGTTTCCACAATAAAACGAAAGCCCCATGTTGAGCTTTTTAAGCGAACCATTGACAATGAATTGGTGTTAAAAGCATATTCTATCTTCGTATTTTTCGTAGTAGGTAACTTAATTGGTATTTTTGCACTTTTAGTAACCGAATACCAAGCGATAGAAGCGGGGAAATTCATGTTGATAGACATTATATTTGAACACGTTTCTGCAGCAAGTACAGTAGGATTGTCTACTGGAATTACTGCGGAATTGTCAGAGCCAGGGAAAATTGTGCTAATAATTGCAATGTTTGTTGGTCGTGTTGGAACATTAACGATAGCTTATTTGTTTGGTAAACAAGTAATGAGTAGAAGGTATAAATACCCGAAAGGGCACACAATGATTGGTTAGTTATGTCAGAAAAAAAAGTTGTAAAACCGTACAATAAATTAGATAAGTCTAAAAAGGAAGAGGTTGCTGAAATGTTTGATAATATATCAGCGAAGTATGATTTTTTGAATCACTTTATGTCCTTAGGAATTGATCATTTGTGGCGAAAGAAAGCTATTAATATGTTGAAATCCAGTAAGCCCAAAAAGATAATTGATTTGGCCACAGGAACGGGTGATTTCGCAATAGCGGCATTAAAATTAAATCCAGAGAAGGTAGTTGGTGTAGATATTTCCAATGGAATGCTGGATAAGGGCCGTGAAAAAATGAAGAAAAGAGGTAAGGAGAATATCGTATCCATGGTCTATGGAGATTCGGAAGATTTGCCTTTTAACGATAATGAATTTGACGCCTTAACAGTTGGGTTTGGGGTAAGAAACTATGAAAACCTTGAAAAAGGTTTAGCGGAAATGCTAAGGGTAATTAATGTAGGAGGAACAGCTGTAATTCTTGAGTTCTCTAAACCTAAGAAATTTCCAATTAAGCATCTTTTTGGGTT
Organism: Brumimicrobium oceani; assembly: GCF_003143775.1. Taxonomy (GTDB): domain Bacteria; phylum Bacteroidota; class Bacteroidia; order Flavobacteriales_D; family Crocinitomicaceae; genus Brumimicrobium; species Brumimicrobium oceani. The sequence continues at coordinate 23,829 of NZ_QFRJ01000014.1, forward strand.
TTATTCAAAATATGTGATTCCTGTATTGGGAAAAACAATTTCAAAAGACAGTTCTGCCTACGAATATCTTCCTGAGTCAGTAGCTGCTTTCCCTGAAGGTCAGGATTTTTTAGACATCCTCAATAAAGTAGGGTATAAAAACACAAAAGCAAGATTAGTTTCTGGTGGAATTGCCACTATATATACAGGAACGAAATAAATAGAATGAATCAACGTTTGTTCATTACGGGGGACAAATCATTCAAAAGAAATTATTTTGAAATGAATTGTCCTTCTACATTTTAAATTACTTTACAAGTATGGCTTTCCAATTGCTTAGGCAGCAGAGAAGTCATTGTTGAAAAAATAAATGCTTAAAAAGATCATCTTCATATTGCTTGTTATTCTTTTGGGAATAAATAGTGGACTATCACAACGCAGTCCGCTCACTCAGAATTATAGAAAGTTTGATCGTAAAACCATCCACTTTGGTTTTATGTTGGGGGTAAACACTTCAGATCTTTCTACGCAATATAAGCCAAATATGCTTGAAGATTATGGAATGTATTCCATTACCAACAAAAGTCAGCCCGGCTTTCAATTGGGTTTGATTAGTTCTTTAAAGCTATGGACTCCTTTGTTGAGACTGCGTTTTGTTCCGTCTCTGTCATTTCAAGAAAGAATTTTAAATTATACATTTTATTCGGAAGATCCAGAGAAGGAGTTTGATGAGTACGAAGAGCGAATTGGTTCCACAAATCTCGACTTTCCTTTACTTTTAAAATTCAGAACAGCCCGATACAATAATTTTGCGGCTTACTTTGTTGGAGGCGCACAATACACGCTTGACTTGCAAACAAAGCAAGACAATTCACAGAAATTTGGAGATCCATTTATTAAATTATTTCGTGATGATTTCCAAGCTCAAGTTGGGGCGGGTGTAGATTTTTTCTTACCATTTTTTAAGTTTGGTATTGAAGTAAAATACTCTCATGGACTTAAAAATGCCCTGATTCAAGACAATACCCGCCTTTCAGAACCTATTGAGGCTTTGAGAAATAGAGTGTGGTGGATTTCACTAACATTTGAAGGATAATGGAAAACATGGTTCAAATTCAGATCTTGCCAGAGCAACTGCAAGATGAAAAGTATATTCTTAGTGCAGCCAACAAGAAAAATAAAGGAAACAAAGAGGATTTTCCCTTTTATTACATTCGTAAACGTTCAATTGACGCTCGAAAAAAGCCCGTAAAATATAATCTTCAAGTAGTTTTAACATCAGAGAAACAAGAGTTAACTGTTCCTCAGGTGAAGTACGGAAACGTTGCAAACGGTGAAGCAGTTCATATAATAGGAGCGGGGCCAGCAGGCTTGTTTGCCGCCCTTGAAGCTATAGAGTTAGGGTTAAAACCTATTGTTTACGAAAGAGGAAAAGATGTACGTGAACGAAGAAGAGACTTGGCGGCTATAAATAAAGAGCACATCGTAAACCCAGAATCTAATTACTGTTATGGAGAGGGAGGAGCAGGAACTTATTCCGACGGTAAATTATATACCCGTTCTAAAAAACGAGGAAATGTGCTGAAAGTGTTAGAATTGTTTGTTCAATTCGGTTCGCCTTATGACATTTTAGTGGACGCACACCCACACATCGGAACAAACAAATTGCCTGCGATTATTACAGCAATGAGAAATCAAATCATTGCTTCGGGTGGGGAGGTTCATTTCAATACAAAAGTGACTGATTTCTTAATTGAAGAAAACAAAATTCAAGGACTTGAGCTAAATCACGACAAGAAGGTAGAGACTCAGTATGTGATTCTGGCCACTGGACATTCTGCAAGAGACATTTTTGAATTGTTGAGAGGGAAGAATGTCAAAATGGAAGCCAAGGGTTTTGCACTGGGAGTTCGAATTGAGCATCCGCAAGAATTGATTGATAAAATTCAATATCATGGAAGGCTGAACGATGAATTTTTGCCGCCTTCCACTTATAGCTTGGTTACTCAAGTGAATGACACGGGGGTGTACTCCTTTTGTATGTGTCCTGGCGGAATAGTAGCGCCTTGTGCAACATCGCCTGGTGAAGTTGTAACCAATGGTTGGTCGCCTTCAAAAAGAAATAATCCCTATTCCAATTCAGGAATTGTAGTAGAAATTGATCCGAAGCGATTACCGAATTACGAGCCCAATAATCCATTTGTAGGTTTAGATTTTCAAGCTTCGGTGGAGAAAGCTTGTTGGGAAGCAGGTGGGAAAACACAAGCGGTTCCAGCGCAAAGAATGCTAGATTTTGTAAATAGAAAAGTTTCAAAAGACCTACCGAAAAGTAGTCATCAACCCGGAATGAAAAGTGTGGACTTAAACAAAGTTTTGCCGCATTTTATCGCCAATAATTTACGAAGAGCCTTTAAGGATTTTGGTAAGAAAATGGATGGATATTTAACCAATGATGCTGTTTTGATGGCTCCAGAATCTAGAACCTCTTCACCAATTTCTATCCCCAGAAATCCCGAAACTTTGCAACATGTTGAGATTTCAGGATTGTATCCGTGTGGAGAAGGTGCTGGATACGCAGGTGGAATTGCTTCTGCAGCCGTGGATGGTTTGAATTGTATTCAGGCGGTGGCGAGAATTATTGAAAGAAATTCCAAAAATAAATAACCCAAATCAAATTATAACGCCGTAGCAGGGACGATTTGTAAATCGTCCGTTTACAGTTATAATTCGGGTTATATGTAAATTGTCCGTTTCATTTTAATGTAGATCGAGGATTGTGAAATGAAGGGGTTAAAGCTTCTCCATTGGTGATGTGTGTTAAAGAAAATTCCAATTCTTCCTCAACTTTTGTTACATTGAAATCATTCGTTCAGTGCTATCTTTGTTTTTCATAAAATTAGAGAGAGAAATGGAAGAGTTTTGGAATGATCGTTATTCGGGCGTAGAGTTTGCCTATGGTGAAGAACCTAATGAATACTTTAGAGAACAATTGGCAAAAATTAAACCGGGCAGAATTTTATTGCCTGCCGACGGCGAAGGAAGAAATGGAGTTTGTGCAGCACGTCAAGGCTGGGAGGTTGAATCTTTTGATATCAGTAGTGAAGGAAAAAAGAAAGCAGAACAATTGGCGGCTAAACATAACTTAAGCATAAATTATCAGGTAGGTAGATTGGAAGATTTGAGTTATGAACCTGAGTCGTTTGATGCCATTGCTTTAATTTTTACACATTTTGATCCAAAGGTGAGGGCAGAATACCGCAAAGAATTTGTGAAATTATTAAAACCTGGTGGAATCATTATTTCTGAGACATTTAGTACAAACCATCTTGCCTACAATAAAGCCAATCCTAAGGTGGGGGGACCAAAAAATATTGAGTTTTTAACTTCCTTGAAACAAGTGAAAGAGGAATTTAAAGGAATTGAGATGGAGGAGCTCTATCCTGTTGAAGCGATCTTTGACGAAGGAACTTTTCACGTAGGAAAAGGTGAGGTTATTCGTTTTTTGGGACGAAAATTATAGAATAAAATGTTTGTATCTTTAGTTTGCGAAGGACTTTGTCGGTTCACTGATTAATCACATGCTAAATTAAACTTAAAGATATTGAATTTTAGATCGTCTTACAAAACATGTTGAGCTAGCTGAAATACTGATGTTTGACTATCCGTCTATGTGCCCGCTTGAAGACCTTAAAAAAGCCCACAAACCTGAGTTAATTTCCATCAGGTTTGTGGGCTTTTGTTTTGTTCTTTTACACCATGAGCCATTGATTTTGACACTGAACTTTTGATTCCTTTTAGGTTGATTCGTTTCTAGGTCTTGAGAATTCTGAAAGAAAAACAGAAGTGGCCATCGCTACATTTAAAGATTCTCCCGCTCCAAATTTTGGAACTGTAACAGGATCTGTTATCAGAGAAAGCACATCCTCACTAATGCCATTTCCTTCGTTACCCATGACAAGGATTCCCTTTTTCTGAATTTCTTTTTGGTAAATATTTTCTCCTTCCAGCAGCGAACCATAAATTGGTAAATCGGTTTTTTCAAGCGCTTCTTTTAGCGCTAAGTATTCAATGTTTACATTGAAAATAGCGCCCATTGAAGCTTGCACTACTTTTGGATTGTAGCAATCTACGGTTTCTTTAGAGGCGATAATGTGCTGGACTCCAAACCATGAAGCCAAACGCATTATTGTACCCAGATTTCCAGGGTCTTGAATGGTGTCTAAAGCAATATAAAATGCTGGACGAGCGCCTACACTAGGCAAATAATTGCATATCGCCACTTGTTTTTGTGGATGTTTTAGCGTTGAGATTTGGCCAAGTGCCCTTTGATCTATTTCTTCAAATAAAACATGTTCTGGTAGCTTTCCATCGACTTTTTCAGTTCCATAAATTTGAACCAAACTTTCAGGAGCATATTGAATGGCTTCTGCAATCATTTTTGGTCCTTCAATAATAAACTGCCGACTGATATCACGAAATTTCTTTTTGTGTAGCGAGCGAATAAACTTGATTTGTTCTTTTGAGATCATAGTTGCGGGAAATTAATCTGACGTAAAAATAGAAATGTTTCAAGGTAATTGACAATTAACAATTGATAATTATCAAATGAGGTAAAGTTTTATCCGTTAACTCTGTTTTCCTTACATTTGGACTAAAAGAAATTGATTATGAAAAATGTGAAATTATTTACTTTGCTTACTTTATTGATGACAATTTTGAGTTTTCAAAGTTTGGCACAGAACATTTCCACCGTAATTATTTCTGCGGTTAATTACTCTGGAACAATAAGTATTCAGGTTGTAAAACCCGATTATACGGTAGGCGAAAAATTTTATGTTCGAAAAGATAAAAAAGTATTTTTCGTTGAAGTGAAAAAAATACTCGATTCATGGATCAATGAAGGCTTTACCATAACCCATACTGAATCTTACATACATCCTAGCACTTATAGCATCCATCATCATTATATTTTGAAGAAAGAGGAGGAGTAGATAATTATCAATTTTTACTAGGTGATAATTAGAATTTACTGATTGTTGAAAATATGGCCACTATTCATACATTGACGTTGATAGGAATGAAAAAACCATAGACCCACGAACATAAAATATTTACGTTTGTGAATCTAAGGTTAATGTGAAAATAATTAAATCTGATTTTATGCGATAATTATTTGCTCATCAATTTCTGGTTCCCACCAGGTATAAAAGTTTTACCAGTAGAGGAATTAATGAGATACCATTCTGTAGTTATTGCATTATGGTTGTCCCATAAATGTACAGGGTTGCCATTATTATTGTGTTTGTTGTCTTTTAAGCAAACAACTTTTCCACTTTTATGGAAGATTTTAAATCTGCCATTACCTAGGTGTTCTAAATAAAACTGTTGTGCCGCATTGTTTGTGTTGGTTTCCCAGCCGTGTATTGGCGTACCCTTATCTGTTTTTCCACCTTTGCAGTCCATTGCGATTCCTCTATATTGGTGTTCGCCTGATGTTATTGTGTAATATTCACTATTGTGACCTTTCTCAAAATGAAACTTTTTATTTGGGTTTGCATCTTTGTTCCAAATGGTCATCAAATTTCCTTTTCTGTACCAATCAGGGTTTTTTCCTGGGAATTGCAAATACCCATTGTCATTGCGTCCGTAGCTCATTCCCGATTGTATGTAATATACTCCCTCTGGCACTTTTACTCCCTTGAGCGCGGCTGCCTCGGTCGTTGCTGATTCGGTTGGTTTTATGGCTTTTTTTGTTGAAGCATCTAATAAATACCATTCGTTGTGCAAGCCTTCGTGATCATTCCAAACTTGTACATTTGTACCGTTTCCAGCACCTTGATTTTCAAGGTTTACAATTTTTCCTGATTTTGTGTAAATTTTAAAACGCCCGTTGCCGAGATGTTTAAACAGGAATTTCTGATTGTCTCCACCATTTTTCTCCCATATTCCAATGTTTTTTCCACCTGCAACATCGATTCTAGAAGTCGGTATATCAGCGATATAAATTTCCTACCAGCCTTGCTCATCCGTTTCTACAAGCGTAAATCTTTTTGTTAGCGCATTGTCTAAAGTCCAAACCCGAATGTTATCACCTTTTGCTGCCAATGAACCACCGCCAGGGTTTTCCCAACATCCACCAGCATTCCTGCCGTAGTGTACAGCTGATTGTATAATTAACTTTTTCCTGTTGGCAGCACAGCAGAGCTTGTTGGTTGTGCATCTGTTGTCATACTGATTCCCAAAAGCATGATCAGTACTGTTATTGATTTTAAAAAATTCTTTCTCATAATCACTTAATTTAACATTAATAAAATATTTATCATTCACCTACTCTTCACGATTTTCGAAACTCGTCTAGACTTTTGTTTATACAGGTTTATTAGAATTTGTCCTGCTTTTATTCCCCATTGCAACGGAGTTTATAGTTGTGCTGTATTGGTTTAGCGCAATTACACTTAACCTACCTGATTTCCTTCAGTGTAAACTTAACACTAACTTCTCTTAAATACTTGTGAAATTTGGTGATTTATAACGATTGTAACTATGATTTTTATCAGGTTTGCATATCTTAAACCGGCACAATTGAAACTAAAGATTCTAGGCGGAAACAGTGGCTAAAAAAGACAATTAAATCTCATTTTTCTTGGCTCATGTTATTGCTTGATTTTCTTCTTAAATGAAAATTCTTTATTTCTGTTTTCTTTACATTTTGACCTTTCATTATCTAATCAGCTTGTGGAATTAGGTTTAAAAAACAGAATTAGAGAATTATCAATTTTTAATTATCAATTGTCACATTATCACTAACTGATTCGTACTTTTGTCTGTTGTGAAGATATTTAAGCGCTATATTCTCCTTTCTGTGCTTTTCAGCATTATTGCGGCGTGCAATATTACTCGGAATGTTCCCGATGGCTATTACCTTTTGGTGAAGAATGTAGTTGAGATGCCGAAAGAGACAAGAATCAGTAAAAGCGAAGTGGAAAGCGTTATTCGGCAAAGACCAAACTACAAAACCCTTGGACTAAAGCTGAAATTACGTGCTTTTAACGCAATAGATTCTACAAAGACAGAAATTGATAGGAAAGAGCGTTATTTCAAGTTCCGTAAGAAAAACAGAAAGCGTATTTCCCGACAGGAAAAAATTAATGATAGACGCATAGCACGTGCTTTGAAGCGAGGAGAAGATTTCTATAAGCCAAAAGAAATTGATTTAAAAGATACTTTAGATCCCCGCCCTACAATCAGAGAAAGAATAAAATACGATTATGGAGAAGCACCGGTGATTTTTGACTCCTCATCAATGATTGTCTCCAAAGATCAGATTCAACTTCTTTTGCAGAAAAAAGGATATTTTAATGCTGAAGTAACTGCAGCGGTTAAACCTAAAGGAAAAAAGAAGTATGAGGTACATTATGATCTTACTCCAAAAGACTTACATTTTGTAGATTCTATTTTTTTAAGGACGCAAAATAGTGCGGTAAAAGCGACTTATGAAAAGTTTTTGAAGGAGGGGAAAGATGTATTGATTCCACCATTTCGTTTTGATTCTGAAGCATTAGCGAAGATGCGAAAATCTTTATCTGATTATATGAAGAACAACGCGCTGTATGGTTTTAAGGAGAGTTATGTTTCTTTTGAAGTAGACACCCTTAGGTCTGGCGATACCATCAAAATTGCAGTAGATATTTCTAAAAGAATAGTGGGGAAAGAGGAAACAGAGGCATTTAAGCCCTTCGCATATACCAAAGTTAGAAATGTACACTTTCATCTCATGGATACCTTAAATTATCCAGGGAATTTTCAGAAAGAACAACTGGAGCCAAGAGGTATTCAATTGGGACCTTATGACAATATCCCTACTTTCGACACGCTTGTTTATGATTGGTACGATGGACGCAACGCGCAATTTAGAACAGCTACCTTCTTTTATAATGGAAAACTAACTACGAGGGCAGAATTGATTGAGTTTCAAAACTATTTGGAGGAGACCAATTATTATAAAGGGGATTATTTGGGGCAATCTTATAACCGATTGATGAACCTCAATATATTTAAAACGGTAAAGCCGGAAATTATTGAAAATGAAGATAATAGTATTGATGTTCATTATTATCTTACCCCTCAAAAACAAAGAACTTTTAGTTTTGAACCAAAGGCTACTCACTCAAGCAGTTATTTAGGTATTTCAACCTCTTTAAATTATATAAATAGAAATTTATATCGATCGGGTAATCGTTTGAAAATTAGTTTCAGTGGTGGTTTTGAATCACAGCCAGATGTTTTCTCGACCAACGATGAATCTGCGGTTTTGAATGATGGAACTCGTAGTTTTAACTCTCTTGAGTTTGGTCCGTCGATAGAATTAGATATTCCACGATTGTATCCCTTAAAGTTGAAACGTTTATCTAAAAATCAGAATCCTACAACCACTTTTTCAGCAGTTTATAACTTTCAACAAAGATCTGAGTTTAAGCGTCAAACCGTTCAATTAAATTATTTGTGGAAATTTTTTGATATAGATAGAACTCAGGTTTTTACGGTAGGTATTCCTGTGATTGGTGGAATTCAATTTGTGAGGATTGATAAAACGGAAGGTTTTAAAAACCGATTAGAGCAGCAGAATGATTTATTTTTGATTAATGCCTACAGTAATCAAGCAATTTATAAAGATGCAGCTGTTACTTACAGTTTTACTAATCCAAAATTAAAAGAAGGTCGTATCACTTTTAATTATGGGTTTATTTTCGACATGGCCGGAATGACAATGAGCTTAATTACAAAAGATAAGCCTTCCAATGAAAATGGATTTAAAGAGTTTTTGGGTCAGCGTTATTCACAGTTTGTGCGCTTAGACAATGAGTTTAGACTGCACCATTATTTCAACAAGCAATCTATACATTATCGTTTGCAAGTTGGGGCGGGTGTACCACTAGAAAACAACGGGCCTAGTTTACCATTTGATTACAGTTTTTTTGGTGGTGGATCCAATGATAATAGAGGTTTTCGCGCAAGATCACTCGGTCCTGGGGTTTACAAATATTATTTGGATACCAGTAGAACAGTGACAGAAATGGGGGATATGCGCCTAGGGGCATCAGTCGAATACCGATTTAAGATTTCAAGTCTTTTTGAAGGAGCAATTTTTAGCGATGTAGGAAATGTTTGGACTTATAACGAGGATCCTAATCGTTCTGGAGGTCAGATTACTGCAGATTTTTATAAGCAATTAAGCGTTTCCGGTGGGATAGGTTTGCGATTAGACTTTACCTTTCTAATTGTTCGTTTAGATTTAGGTATTCCTTTGCGAAATCCAACCTTGCCCAAAAATGCGCAATGGATATTCCAAGATGATGCGCCATATATTCAGGAAGCTATTGATCAATGGGGAATAGATCCTGATACTGGGGATTACTATTACAAAAGTGATAAGGCAAATTTCCCGAATCCTTTTCAGCCACAGTTCCATATTGCTATTGGTTATCCTTTTTAGGGGGGAGGGTGAATTTTTTCCCGCGGATTTTCGTAGATTTCGGAGAATTTTTTGATTCGCTGGTGCTCAGGTTTTTTCCGTGGATTTTCGCAGATTTCGTAGATTTGTTTGGATTCGCTGGCGCTCATTTTTTTCCCGCAGATTTTCGCAGATTTCGCAGATTTGTTTTGATTCGTTTTGTCAATTTGTGGGTCGCTTCGCTCTCTTTCGCTTTCTCACTCTATTTTTTCTCCTGTAGATTTTCGTTGATTTTGTAGATCTGTTTTTGATTCGCTTGAGCTCATTTTTTTCCCGCAGATTTTCGCTGATTTCGCAGATTTATTTTGATTCGCTGGCGCTCAGGTTTCTCCCGTAGATTTTCGTGATTTCGCAGATTTTTTTGGGGGTTCTTGTTATGAAGTTGTGGGTCGCTCCGCTCTCATTCGCTTTCTCACTCTATTTTTTCTCCTGTAGATTTTCGTTGATTTTGTAGATCTGTTTTTGATTCGCTTGAGCTCATTTTTTTTCCGCAGATTTTCGCAGATTTCGCAGATTTGTTTTGATTCGTTTTGTCAATTTGTGGGTCGCTTCGCTCTCTTTCGCTTTCTCACTCTATTTTCTCTCCTGTAGATTTTCGTTGATTTTGTAGATCTGTTTTTGATTCGCTTGAGCTCATTTTTTTCCCGCAGATTTTCGCTGATTTCGCAGATTTATTTTGATTCGCTGGCGCTCAGGTTTCTCCCGTAGATTTTCGTGATTTCGCAGATTTTTTTGGGGGTTCTTGTTATGAAGTTGTGGGTCGCTCCGCTCTCATTCTTTTTCTCACTTTATTTTTCTCCTGCAGATTTTCGTTGATAATTCTGGGGATGTTTAACTTTTTTTGGTTTTCTGGCTGTTAGCTTTGAGGATTGGGCGGTTTTAAGAAGAGGTCTATTTCTTTCTTGGGTGAGGGGTAGAAGCGGCATCCTTTTTTTCTTTTAAAAAAAGATATAGCGGATGACCCGACGCAATGCTTCTTTTAATTTAGTGATCTGACTCTTGTTGAATGGATGTTTTGGAGAAGAAAAGAAGTATTGCGGCACCCCCAAAAAAAAGCTGTTTCGAAATAAATTGTTGTAAGTGTCTTTATAAGTAAGCTCATCGCAAAATTAGCCACAAAAATTTTCGATAAGAAGTCTAATTTGTGCTAACTTTGTTGGTCTTAAAATGAAGACATTAAAAAATTAAAATAGAGCTATGAATAATTGGTTTACGGTAAAGGTAAAATACACCAAACAGCTAGAGGACGGACGTTTGAAGCGTGTAACTGAGCCTTATTTGGTGGACTCTGTTTCATTCACTGATGCAGAAGCACGTATGTACGAGGAAATTGGACAGAGTGTAACTGGAGAATTTTTGATTACAGGTATTACGAAGACAGAATATGCGGATATTTTCTATTATGATGATTCTGACGACTGGTATAAATGTAAATTGACTTACGTTTCTGTTGATGGAGATGAAGGGAAAGAGAAAAAAGTGACCAATAATTTCCTTGTTACTGCAAGCAGTGTAAAGGAGGCTTACGAGAGAATTAAGGAGAGTTTAAGTGATATGACGGTTACTTTTGAGGTGCCATCAATCATGCTAACGCCAATTGTTGAGGTTTTGCCTTATAATCCAGATATGGACGTTGAGATAGGAAGAAGACCTCTTGAAGAGAGTGAAGTTTTAGAAAACTCAGTTTCCTCTAAACCGGATTACTCTGATGAAGAAGACGAAATACAGGATGAATATGAGTCATCAAATGAGGAGGAAATAGAGCCAGAAGAAGAGGAAGGAAATGAAGTTTCATTTAAGGACGAAACAAATTAAAAAATGAAAGAGTTTCTTGATATTTTACGTAACGACCACGCTGATTTTGATCAGGGGAAATTGGATGATAGATTAAAAAGTATTGATCCGATGAAGCTTTTTACAAAATGGTATCAAGAAGCTTTTGAAAAACAGTGTGTCTCTCCAAATTCTATGACAATTAGTACTGTAGGAAAGGATTTAATGCCTTCCTCTCGAATTGTTTATATGAAAGAGTTGATGGAAGAGGGACTCATCTTCTACACCAATTACGAAAGTAAAAAAGGGGAGGATTTAAAAGTAAACCCTCAAATTTCAGCCTTATTTTATTGGGATGAATTATCAAGACAAATTCGGGTGCAAGGTGTTGTCGAAAAAGCACCTGAGTTTATGTCTGATGATTACTTCGAATCGCGACCAAGACCTAGTAAATTAGGTGCTTGGGCTTCTCGTCAAAGCAATGTTATTGAAGATAGAGCTACACTTGATGAAGCGTATAAGGAAGTTGAAAAGCGTTTTGAAGGGCAAGAAGTTCCCCGTCCGCCTTTTTGGGGAGGTTACTTGATTAAGCCAATTTACATCGAGTTTTGGCAGGGCAGACCTAGTCGATTGCATGACAGAATTTGCTTTGAAAAAGACGATGTTGAAAGCACTGAATGGAAAGTAACTCGTCGAAATCCTTAATTCCTTCTATGAACGTAGAACCAACGATCTATCTGTTAGATAACGGAATGCGAGTTGTATATTTGCATGATCCATCCATTGTTGCCCATCTTGGAGTAACGGTTCGCGCTGGTTCAAGGTTTGAAGCGGAGAATGAAGAGGGCTTAGCCCATTTTCTAGAGCATTGCATTTTTAAAGGAACCAAAAATAGACGGGCTTTTCACGTCTTGTCTCGCCTAGATTCAGTTGGGGGAGAATTAAATGCTTATACAACTAAGGAGGAAATTTGTGTTTACAGCTCTTTTACTAAAGAGCATTTAAAACGTGCTTCTGACTTGTTGGCGGATATTCTATTCAATTCCACATTTCCAGAAAAGGAAATAGAGAAGGAAAAGGAAGTTGTTTTAGATGAAATTAATTCTTACTTGGACAGTCCTTCAGATAAAATTTTTGATGAGTTTGAATCGTATTTGTTCCCAGGTAATTCACTTGGCAATAACATTTTGGGAACAGTAGATTCTGTTCAGTCTTTTCAAAAATCGGACTTAGAGCGCTATGTAAAAAAGTTTTTTTACCCTGACAACATGGTAATTTCCTTTGTGGGGGATTTAAAACCAGAATTGATTCTTAAGCAGTTAAATAAAGATTTTGGACATTATACTCAGCATGAGGAGTTAAGTGAGCCTGTTGCCCCTAAACCACTTGTGCCTTTCAATATAATTGAAGCCGAGGCGAATTACCAGTCTCACATAATGGTTGGCGGAAGGGCTCCTGGTTATAACCATCCCAATCGACGCGTTTTCACGTTATTGATTAATATTTTGGGCGGTCCAGCTTTAAACTCAAGACTGGGGCTTTCTATCCGCGAGAAATATGGTTATACTTATAATATAGACGCCAGTTATACTCCTTTTGAAGAGGTGGGATACTGGAATGTTTATGCTGGAACAGATCCGAAATATCAAAAGAAAACGGTTCGGCTCATCAAAAAGGAAATTCAACGATTTATTGATGAGCCTTTAAGTGAAAATCAACTAAAAAAAGCAAAGCAACAAATGAAAGGTCATTTCGCCCTAGGGATGGATAGTAATGGCGGTGTAATGTTGAACTTTGGAAAAAGTTTATTGGTTTTTAATCAGATTGATACGCTTGCAGAAATTTATGAAGCTATTGACAGCATTACGCCAGAAGAGATTCAAGCGATTGCGAAAGAGTTTTTAAATCCTGATCAAATTTCAAGTTTAATCTTTAGTGTAAAGTAAGCTAGAGTAGAATAATTAACTTTTTTTGTTAACTTAATGGGCTCAATTTGGAATTGTATTCTGAGTTGCGCTAAATACCTTTATTTATGAACGAAGAGATTGAAAAAATAGATATTGAGATTTTAGACGCTAAAGCAAAATTATTAGCGCTAAAAACCAAATCATTAGAGCTTAAAAGAAAAAGTTTAGCTGTAAATGATCGCTTAACTCCATCCTCTACATCGAAAGATGTTGAGGAGTATAAAGAGAAATTAGATAAATTGGAGGAGCGCATTGAAAAAACTAAGGTGTTTTTTAGTGTGGGTAAATGGCTTTATAGTTTCGAGGATGAATCTTTAGAATGGTCTGGAGAAACCTATAAAATATTTGATTATCCAGAAAGTTACGAAGGAAGTTTAAAAGAGTTTTATTTTTCATGTGTTAATGATATCACAAAGGTTCGGTTGGATGAGTACAGTAAAAGACTAAGGACTGAAAATGAGGAGATAGAAGTTAATCAGTCTATTACAACCCCTCTGGGTAGAAAAAAAATGCTTTCATTTACTTCAAAACCTATATTGAATAAAAACGGTGAAATTATAGGTGTTGAAGGTTTGGTTAAGGATTTAACAGATGAAATTGAAGGAGGAGAAGCGCTAGATAACTTCTTTAATTTATCTTATGACTTACACTGTATCGCTCACCCAGATCGCTATTTTGTTAAAATTAGTCCAGCTTGGGAAAAATTACTTGGTTATGATGAAAAAGAAATTCTGTCTCGTTCTTATATGGATTTTATTCACCCCGATGATTTAAATGTAACGGATGATGCTGTTGATGAACTAAAGGATCTTGGTTCTGTTTTTCAGTTTGAGAACCGCTATGTGGCCAAGTCGGGAGAAACAGTTTTTTTAGAATGGAACTGCCAAGTTGATTTAGAAACTAACCTAACTTATTGTAATGCCAAGGATATTACGAAAACCAAATTCGACAAGGAAGCTTTATTAAATGATTTGAGCAACAAGGAATTATTGCTTAGAGAAATTCACCACAGGGTGAAAAATAATCTTCAAATTATTTCAAGTTTACTTTCATTGCAGGCTGGTGTGAATCATGACGAGGATAGAATTTTAAAACTCTACCAAGACAGTAAGAATAGAATTCATTCTATGGCAGCTATCCATGAAATGTTTTATAAATCTGAAGAGTTGGATAAAATTGATTTTAGTGAATACCTTGAAAAATTGGTGGCTGATTTGGCCAATACCTTTAACTCTAAAGATAAGAACATCAGCTTTGCCATTATAGCAAAGTCTGTTTTTGTTAACCTAGATACAGCAATTCCTTTAGGTCTGTTAATCAACGAGGTAATTACCAACTCCATGAAACATGGTGTGGATGCTGAAGGAAATGTGAAAATCTCCATCAATATGGAAGAGAAAGAAAATGAGCGGCTTGAAATAATGATAGGCGATAGTGGAATCAATAGCTTAGATAATATTTTGGATCAAGATTTAGAAAGTCTGGGCATTATGCTCATTAATAGTTTGGTTGAACAAGTCGATGGAGAGATTGAACAGCTAAATGAAATTGATGGAACAGTTTTTAAATTGACTTTAGAAAATAAATTAGCTTATAAGATGTAGGCTGTTGTATTTGTTCCCATTTGAGCAGGTGTGTTGCAATTCGCTAATTAAAAGAATCTACTATGCTGTTTACCGAAGATTAAGAAAAGCGTCAAACTAAATAAAATGGAGAAGAAATTAGAGATTATATTACACAAGTTAATACAAGCGGAAGAAAGTGTTCGTATGCTTAAATCGCAAGCTCTTAAAACGATAAATCCAGAAAGTAACTTGTTGTTGGAGGATACCCAAAAGTTGGAGGAGCTCAAGGCAGAACTAGAACAGAAGGAGGATCTCATAAGAAAAGGGGAAGAATTTGCGAATGTAGGAAGGTGGATATACATGTTTGACACAGATCAAATGGAATGGTCCGATGAAACACGTAGAATTTTTGAATACCCTAAGGATTACGAGGGGAGTTTAAAGGATTTTTACTTTGAATGTGTTGATCCTGATGGTTTTGAACATTTAGCTATTCAAATTGAAAACCTGAGATTAAAGAGTGAAGAGCAAGTAATGACCCACAGTGTTCGCACACCGAGTGGAAATCTGAAAACTTTATCGTGTGTATCTTCTCCCATCTTGAACGAAAAAGGGGAGATAATCGGAGTAGAAGGTTTTCTCAAGGACATTTCTGATCATATTACAGGGAACAAGGGCTTGGATAACTTTTTTAACCTATCTCACGATCTTCATTGTATATTTCATTTAGATGGAAGGTTTGTAAAAGTGAGTCCCTCTTGGACGAAATTACTAGGATATGCCGAGAATGAATTGGTTTCTCATTCTTTTTTAGAATTTCTTCACCCAGAGGACAAAGAGAAATCTTTACAAATTTATACGGATGTGGAAAGGAATAAAAGAACTCCAACTTTCGAAAATCGGTACATTAGTAAAAGTGGTGAAGTAGTTTATTTAAGTTGGAATACTCAATTAGATACAGAAACGAAATTAGCCTATTGTACGGCCAGGAATATCACAGAAACTAGATTAAAAGAGGAAAAATTACTTTCTGATTTGTCGGGAAAAGAGCTCTTGTTGCGCGAAATTCATCACAGGGTTAAAAATAATCTTCAAATCATTTCTAGTTTGTTGTCCCTGCAGTCCGATATTAATGAAGGGCATGAATTGCTTTCTAGGCTTTATGCAGACAGTAAAAATAGAATTCACTCCATGGCGGCTATTCATGAAATGTTTTATCAATCTGAAGAATTAGATAAAATTGATTTCAGTAAATATATAAAGCAGTTGTTAAGTGATTTATCCAACACATTTAATTCTGATAAGAAATCAATTAGTTTCTCAGTTAACGCGACGGCCGTGTTTGTTAATCTAGACACAGCAATACCTTTAGGGTTACTGATAAATGAGGTAATTACGAACTCTATAAAGCATGGTGCAAATGCCGAAGGAAACGTGGTGATCTCCATTGATATGACTGAAAAAGAAAATGGAGAATTTGAAATAATGATAGGCGACACCGGTATTAATACACGAGAGAATATATTGAATCAGGATTTTGAAAGTCTGGGGGTTTTATTGATTAATAGTTTGGTGGATCAGGTCGATGGAAAAATTGAACAATTAAATAAAACTGAAGGTACGGTTTTTAAACTCACATTGGAAAATAAATTAGTTTCACAGGGTTAAATTTTTTATTAGGGTTTATGTGAACAATTAACTTTTCCTAAACTGAATGTCTTTTTTTTCTAGCGTTTGTTAGAAGTTCTAAATCCTTAACCATTTTTCGCTTTAGCAATTAACTTTTGTTTGAATATCGTTTGATTTTCAATAATCTACCCAGCATAAACCTAAGAAAAAACAGAATTTCACAATAATTTAACTATTTTTACAATCTAAATCTTGTTTGGGTCTAGAAATTAATCAATAATGCAAAGAAACCACGAAAAGCTAAAAAAAGAACTAGAGAGCGCTGCAGCTAAACTCTTAGAGTTAAAGATAAAAACAAAAGATTTGGATTACAGCAGTAAAATTCCTCTTCAGTTCCAAATCAGTAAAAAAGTTTATAACATCTCTCTCTTTAATGGGATTGATAATCAGATTAAAAACTTAAAAAACAAAGAGCAATCGAAAGTGGGGAGGTGGTCTTATTTGTTTGAAAGCCAAAATTTGGAATGGTCATCGGAGGTTTATCACATTCTTGAATATCCAAAGAACTTTAAGGGAGACTTATTGGCTTATTATTTCTCAATTATAGATAGGAAAACAATAGAGCGTTTGCCGGAAATGATCGAAATCTTTAATGGAAAAAAGGAAAGCAGTGTAATGAGCCAAACTATTATTACACCTTCTGGAAAAACTAAGGTTTTATCTTTTTCATCTGTTCCTCTTTTAGATAATAATGGAGAGCTTATCGGTGTTACTGGTAGTTTGATTGATGTTACAGATAACATAAATGGAAGAAGCGGATTAGATAACTTCTTTAATATGTCAAGTGATTTACATTGTATTACACACTTAGACACTTATTTCTTAAAGGTAAGTCCAGCGTGGTCTCAGCTCTTAGGATATACAACGGAAGAGCTACTTTCGAAAAGCTATTTAAATTTTATTCATCCCGATGATATCGATGGTTCCTATGCCGCGGTTCTTGAAGTTGATAAAACAAGTACTTCTTTGACGTATGAAAATAGATTTGTAAAGAAAAATGGTGAAACGGTTTATTTAAGTTGGAAAGCTAGATTGGACCCTTTAACAGACTTAGGTTTTTGTACTGCTAGAGATATCACTGAAAGTAAGTTGAAAAGTGACAGTTTAATTAGTAGTCTCAGCAATAAAGAGTTGTTGCTCAGAGAAATTCATCACAGGGTGAAGAATAATTTGCAAATTATAACTAGTTTATTTTCGCTTCAAGCCGGTATAACTCCACACGAGGAGCATTTGACACAATTGTATCAGGACAGTAAAAATAGAATTCATTCTATGGCGGCTATTCACGAAATGTTTTACGAATCTGAACAACTAGATGTAATTGAGATAGGTAAATATTTAAAGAAATTAGTTGATGTTTTGTCTTCGAGTTCAGATACAAAGGGAAAAACTATTGCGTTTACTACAAAAATGGATGAAGTCTATGTGAATTTAGATATTGCAGTACCATTGGGGTTAATAATCAACGAAATTGTAACAAATTCTATCCGCTTTGGAATGGATGGAGAAAACAAGGTGAATATTTCTATTTCTATTAAGCAGTTAGCGGGTAATCAACTGAAAATAGAGATTGGTGATAATGGCGTGAGTGAATATATTGATTTGCTTGATGAAAAGGCAGAAAGCCTGGGTATTTTATTAATCAATAGTTTGGTAGAACAAATAGATGGTGAAATAGAGCAATTAAAAGGTGTTCAAGGGACTAAGTTTACATTGGTTTTTGAAAACAAAACCAATTATAATGCATAATCAATAATTAAATTCAAATTGATCATATTTACCTTATTGTGCTTTTCTGAAAAGGTCATTGAAGCGGAGTGCTTCTCTTTTTTATAGGCTGCCAAAAACCTTATGCTCATTCCTTTAAGATAATTTTTAAACTTGTATTTCATGTCGATTGTGAAATGATAATAATCATCCAAACTGTACTTGTTCAGTCTTTTATTCTCTATATCCGGTTGATCAACTAATCCTGCACCTAAAAGTAGGGAGTATCCAGTCTTTAAAGTGTTGAATTTGTATTTTAAGGTGTATGCATTTAGCCCTCCATAACCTTCAAAAGCTTCTCGGGATTGCGTTGCATAAAAAATTTCGCGTCCCCATTCTCTTGGAAAAAGATACCTGCCTTGATCAGAAATTCCTAAATAGTTTATACTAAATTCATGTTGCTCAATGAATTTGGCGGCCATTTTCCCTCCTATGGCAAAGCTTTGCTCATCTTTTAGAATGTAGGTGAAATCTTGATTAGCATTTCCTCCATTGTTTAAAGCAGTTTGGTATAATCCCTGAAGCCCAAGCTTATATTCTGTATTGTTGTGTTTTAATTTAAAATCGGATTGAATAAAAGTTAAATTAAAAACATTCTCGCCTACATAGTTCCAAGCTTGTGTTTTCCAATTGTCTAAATTGTATTGCGCTCCAAAAACACCAATTCCTGAGGTGGAAATATGACCGCGATAATTGCTCGCTTCACCAGAGGGATTAATGCCTTGACCGTAAACTCCGAATGAGTTGGAAGAAGAGAAGCTATGGCTCGTTCCTCGGATATGCTCAGAAAGAAACCAAGCAGCCGAAAGTTTCCATTTATTGTAATTATAATTTACATTTAATCCTTGAAATAGATTAGGACGTATGCGATTGGTGTTCTTGTTCAAAAGTGGTGTTTGGTGAATTTGACTTCCAAGTTTGAAATGGAGTCCCTTGTATTCATAGGCCAAATAAATCTCTTCCAAACCAGCCAAAGGATGCCGATTATTTGGGTTTTTAATGTCAAATAAAGACTTTTCATAACGATTTTGAGCCCATTCGTTTTCAGCATTGAGTAAATTGTACTCTGCTAAACGAAAGGTGACATATCCTCCCATTTTAAAATGAAATCCATAAAAACTAGGGGTGGTGTAGTCAACTCCAGCACCTTGGGCCAATGCGAAGTAATCTCTATTTGATCCTTCATTTAATGTGGACATAAAAAATGTTCGTGATTTAAATTCTAATTCACCTTTTTTTAAGAAATCACTTAATGTTTTGGTAGAATCGGTAGAAGGAGATTGACCAAAGGGATGCTTTGGGAAAGTAAAAGCGAGTAAAATAACTATTAGTAGAATTAAATTTTTACGCCTAACACTTGCTTTTAATATCATTTTACTCGCTTTTGATTTTAAATTCGATGGACAACTACCAAAAGTAAATGGCCAACCAATAATTGTCAATTATAATTTGTTCACTGTTTAATGAGGTAGTCTGTCTTTTAGTACACCATAAAGCAGTGTTCCCAGCAGCGCGAATATGAAAATCACACCGAAGGACATAAAGCCATACCCGATGTTAACCACCATTGGTCCAGGACAAGCACCGCTAAGTGCCCAACCTAATCCGAATATAGTACCTCCAATTAAGTAACGCGCAACGGATTTGTTTTTTGGGTAGAATAAAATTGGATTTCCTGCCATGTCACGGACTTTGAATTTTTTTATCAGTGCTACAATAATTGTAGAAGTAACTACTGCAACTCCAATAATGCCGTACATGTGGAAGGCTTGGAATCTGAACATTTCTTGAATTCTGTACCAAGAAATAGCTTCTGATTTGGACATAACTATTCCAAATAGTGCTCCCACTATTAAGTATTTTATAAATTTCATCTCTCTCTTTTAATTTTTTAAAAAATAAGCGGGAATATTCCGAATGTCATGATTAACCCGCCGATAAAGAATCCCACAACTGCAATTAATGAAGGAAGTTGAAGGTCTGCTAAGCCACTGATGGCGTGTCCTGATGTACATCCTCCGGCATATCTAGCACCGAATCCAACCATAAGACCACCAAAAGCAAGAATTAAAAATCCTTTCAATGTGAATATTGCTTCAAAAGCAAATAATTCGGCTGGTTGTATAGATGTAGGAGCAGCAAAACCAAGTGCTTCTAAATCTGTAATTGTGTTTTCGGATATCAAAACGGCCTGGTTAGGATCACTCAAGAACTCGCTTGTGATGTATCCTCCAACTACTGCACCTAAAAGAAAAACTAAGTTCCATATTTGTTTTTTCCAATCAAAATCAAAGAACTTTACACGTTTCCCAGCACCACCCATTGAGCAGATTGTGCGTAAATTGGCAGAGAATCCGAAGGAGTTTCCGAAGAATAACATCAAAAACATAATCAAAGCAAGTACTAGCCCTGAAAACCACCATGGCCAAGGTTGCATTAAAAAATCTATCATTTTTATCTATTTAATTTTGTAAGAAATAATTGGTTTGTATAAGTGGTTAATCAAAGTTTCTGTTGCACTTTTATGGAAAAAACCACCCTTTCCGTGTGTTCCAATGCATACGACATCCATGTCATGTGATTCCATGAAGTGATTAACACCCTCCTCGATATTATGATCAAGAATTACATGCATTTCGTAATTTTTCAGCTCGTTTTTCTGAGCAAAAATCAACATGTTTTCCTTGATTTTATCTTGGTTGTCATTCTTCGTAGCAATTTGCAGTAAATGAAGTTTAGTTCCGAAGACTTCCATCACGCGCTTCATCAACTTTAAATTCTGCGGATCATTTTCTTCAAAATTATGAACCAAAAGAATGTCTTTTAATTCTAATCCTGAACGGTCACACATCAAGGTCATCACAGGAATTTCAGAACGTCGAGCAATTAATTGCGCATTACTACCGATAAACCGCTCTGCAAATCCGGAAGTTCCTTTTGTTCCTAATGCGATAAGATCAAAGTTGTTTTCCTCTGCATATTGAATGATTCCTGTCGTAGTATGGCCAAAAATCAGATCAGTTTTAACCCCTTCATTTTTCTCTTTAAGTTCATTCAATTTTCCTAAAGCCATGTCACGTTGTACGGCAACAAAGTCCACATCAATCTCTCCACAAGTACTAATGTTGTTGTCCTTATCGAGCGTTACCGTGTCGGGAACATTTAAAATATGCAAAAAAGTGATGTCCATATTTGCCTTTTTTGATAGGTTGTTTACCATCATAAAAGCATATTCCGCTTCGATTGAGAAATCAGTGGGAATCAAGACTTTTAAACTCTCTTTCTTTTCCATGATTATTGTTGTTTCTTAATTTTATTCAAATGGGCTTCATTAATTCCATTGATGATATTGTCGACTCCGGCATTCATCAGCATATTTTTAGCTTGTCCAGATCGTGCTCCACTGCGGCAGTACACAACAACTTGGTCATGGCCTTGGAATTTTTCAACATTGGATTCAACAGTATTTAAAGGAATATTAATCGCACCTTCAAAATGGCCTGCTTTAAATTCTTGTGGTGTTCGTACATCAACTATAAAGGCATTTTCAAAATCAATTTTATCGTTTTGACTGTTTTGAGTTGTGCGCTTTGTTTCTGAAGTGCTCGCCGTTTCTGATGTTTGTGAGTTTGAGCAGCTCGTAAAAACTACTGTTCCAAACATCATGAGGCTTAAACCTATGTTTTTTATATAACTCATTTGCTTTGTTTTATAACTTTAAAATTTGGATTCTAGTTCAATACAAAACACAGTGGCCCAAACGTGTTGAACCACTGTGAAAATTATGATATTGAATTATGATAAAGTCTTAGATGCACAAACGAAGTCTGTTTTAGGTACTTTTGTTTCTGCGATTGCACCCATTCCACCTTCAACCTCCGTGAAGTTTCTGTAACCTCTAGATTGTAAGATACTTGCTGCAATCATACTTCTGTATCCACCCGCACAGTGCATGAAGAAATGCTCATCTGGATTAATGTCTTTGATCCAGTCATTTAGACTTGCTAATGGACGAGAGAAAGCTTCATCAACGTGCTCAGCTTCATATTCTGATTCTTTACGTACATCGTAAACAACGCTTTCGTCTTTTTTGAAACGACTTTCGAATTCAGCTGGTGTAATTCTGTCTACTTTGTCAATTTCACGGTCTTCTTTAGTCCAAGATTCAAAACCTCCTTCTAAGAAACCAATTACATTGTCGAATCCAACGCGTGTTAATCGAATCACAACTTCTTCTTCCATTCCTGGTTCAGTAACCAAAAGTAATGGTTGTTGAACATCTCCAATCATAGCTCCAACCCATGGTGCAAAGTCACCTCCGATTCCGATACTCACTGAGTTAGGAATAAATCCTTTAGCGAAATCACCATTGTCTCTCGTGTCTAGAATTAAAGCTCCTGTACCTTCTGCGGCTGCTTCAAATTCTTTTGGAGACAATGCTTTAAGACCTGTTTTGATTACATCGTCAACGTTTTTATATCCTGTTTTATTCATTGCAACGTTAGCTCCAAAATATGCTGGAGGTGGTAGTAAACCATCTGTTACCGCTTCAATAAATGCTTCTTTATTTGGTTGATTCAATGCATAGTTTACCTTTTTCTGGTTTCCTAATGTATCAACTGTTTCTTTCATCATGTTTTTACCACAAGCAGATCCTGCACCGTGAGCTGGATAAACGATTACGTCATCTGCTAAAGGCATGATTTTCGTCATTAACGAGTCGTAAAGGTGACCTGCTAGCTCATCTTGTGTCATATTCGCTGCTTTTTGAGCTAAATCTGGACGTCCCACATCTCCTAAGAATAAAGTATCTCCTGAGAATATAGCGTGATCATTTCCGTCTGCGTCAATCAATAGGTAAGTTGTACTTTCCATTGTGTGACCTGGTGTATGCAAAACTTTAATTTTGATGTCTCCCACTTCTAAAATTTGCTCGTCTTCAGCAACTATACAATCAAACTCTGGTGCTGCCGTAGGACCAAAAACGATGTCAGCTCCTGTAGCCTTAGCCAAATCTAAGTGTCCAGAAACGAAATCTGCGTGGAAGTGTGTTTCAAGAATGTACTTCAACTTAACGTTATCTTTTTCTAATCTTTCTAGATAAGGTTGGATTTCACGTAATGGATCAATAATTACTGCTTCTCCATTGCTCGTGATGTAATATGCACCCTGTGCTAAACATCCTGTGTAAATTTGTTCAATGTTCATGTCTCTCTTTTTTTATTGTTTTTTAATTATTTTCTTTTGACTGGCACAAAGGTCGGGAATCATTAGTGATATCTCGGTTACAATTGTTACAGTCTTTGCAAGAGTTCTCCAAATCCTGCGTTACGCTCGTTAAATTTTAAATCATTTATAAAAATAAACTCCCAACAATTATGCCTTCGCATGCCTTGTCATTGTGCAATTCTTACAAAGAATTGTATTTCTTCTTTTAGTATTTCAAATCCTGCGTTATGCTTGGTTTTACTTTCAGTTGTTTATAAAAATAAACGCCTAAAATTAAAATCATGTATTTATCGGAATCACAAGCCTTGTCATAGATTAATGCTCATTAAAAATATATCATTTGTCCAAATTCTTTTGTTCATTTAAATAATCTTTAGCTGTCAGTTTGTTTACAATTTTTTTTCCTGATTTTTCTTCAATTTCTTTTCTTGTATTGCCTGCAATAGTTCCACCTTGTTATGCTATTTCTTTGTTCGCGGTGAAAGACTTTGGTTTTTTCTCTTTACTTATTTCCGTAGTAGTAGCTTCGGCAAGCATATTTAGTACGAGTTCTAAATTGCTCATGTTATCACGAAGATTTTCTTTTTTAAGTCCTTTCAGTTTTTTATAATTTTTCACATCAAAACCACTCCATGCTTTAGTTATTTCATTAGTGAGAATTGCATATTCCATTCCTTTTTTAACACCTCTTTCTTCCCATTCATCGGTAAGCTCCTTTCGAACCTCAATACTTTTTAGCCGTTGATTAACCCATTGTTTGCTATATCCTTTTTTGAGGTAAGTTTCCATTAATCTATCAAATCCAATCTCCGGATCTTCAATTTCATCAATACGTTCCTTGGCCACTTTAGCTATCCATATTTTAAATGGTTCTGCTTTTGGTGACGGAACACTTTGTATTAATCTAAACAGTTGTTCGGTATCGGCAACATCTGTTTTTCTCTTTTTACCATCTTTAGCTGTCATTTTCAACCCGTGAAGATTTGTCACGGTTTGGTTTCCCTCTTGCTTTAGGCGTTGTTTTAGTTTACGCCAATAGGCTGTTGCATCTTTACTTTCGGTGAGAATAGCAATAACATCTATAACTGAAAAATACCATTTCTCTTGGTCTTCATCCCATTCCGTGCGTACTTGTTGTTGTTCAAAAAGTTTTATGCTATTTTCTTTGGTCATTTGCCTACTTTTTAAGATTAATCCACAATTCAGTATCTTTTCTTGCTGGATGAGAATTATAGCACTTTTCCATTTTTTCTATTTTTAAATTCCCTTCCATTAAATCCAAATATTCTTCCTTGTTTCCTTCGAATGGCGGACCGCCAACAAATTCTCTATCGAATAACAATCCACAAAGTTTACCTTCGTCTGAAAGTAAGGATTTCATTTTTTGTACATATTTCGGTCTAAGAGAAGGGTGAATAGCACAAAAGAAAGTTTGTTCAATGATTAAGTCATACGCTCCTTCATGTTTAAAAAAGTCTCCATGAATTAAATGAATATTTGGATTGTTCTTAAAGTCTTTCTGAAGTTTGGAAATCAATTTTGGTGCAATATCTATAACGGTAACATTGGTAAATCCATTGTCTATTAAATATTTCGCTTCATAAGCGTTTCCGGCTCCAGGAATTAAAATCTTTAAATCCTTATTTTCAATTTGATCAATATATGTTTTGATAGGAGGGGAGACTTCGCCCAAGTCCCAACCAGTTAAATTATTCTCGTATTTAGAGTTCCAAAATTCTTGGTCTAAATTTTCTAATGTTTGTGATTCTTTCAAGGTCTATGAATTTTAATTTGAAGAAAGAAAGATACTAAAATATATGCGATTTACCGACTATATAAAACCAAAAATAGGCACACCGCATTGCAATGTACCTATTTTAGCCTGTCTTAAGATTTTAGTTACTTTACATTACTTTGTAAAGCATATCTTTTACTATCAAAATTTTCTTTGATTTCTTCTTTATTTAAGAATTGTACCGCATCTTTCATATTGATAAACACATAATCTTCTCCAAGTTTTTTAATCATATTCCATTTTACAAGGATATCTCGAACTGGACCACGGGCTCCAGCAATTGCCACTTGAATTCCTTTCTTGTGCCAGTTGTTGATCCAGTCTTCAATTTCATGAGCTCCCGTACTATCCAACGAAATAACACTTTCGAAGTTGAGAATAACTTTGGCTAAGGCTTCTCCTTTTTCTTTTTCCCAAGCTTCTACTTGTTTTTGAATAAAACTGATATTGGCAAAATAAATTTGACCATCGATACGGATAAATAATTCGTCTTTTCCTTCATTCAAATCTGGAAAACGCTCTGTATTTCTATAAATAGTTGTGCTGGGAACCTGAGCTAATTTTGCAATGTGTGGACGAGAAGCTTTGTATAAAACCGCAACTAATGAAAGAATCATTCCGATGATAATTCCAGTTACAATTCCTAAAGTTAAGGTAGAAACAAAGGTAATCATCAACAAGAAGAAATCTGTTCTGTCTGTTTTCCATAATAACTTTGGAGTTTTTGCGTCAATTAATCCATACACAGCTACCATAACTACCGCGGCTAAAATTGATTTCGGAAGGTAGAAGAATAATTCTGTAAGAAAGAGGAGTGTAATTACGATAAGCGCAACACTTATGATAGAGGCTAAAGCAGTTTTAGCACCCGATTGGTCGTTTACTGCTGTTCTGGAGAAACCACCTGTAACAGGATAACCCATAAAGAAAGCCGCTCCAAAATTAGCCATTCCTAATCCAATCAATTCCTGATTAGCATCTAATTTGTAGTCTTTGTGCTTTCCTTGAATGATCTTTGCTACTGCGAAACTTTCAGCAAAACTCACCAATGATATTGTAATGGCTATAGGAAGTAAAATACTCCAAGTTTCCATTGAAAAAGATGGAGAAGATAATCCTGGAAGTCCAGAAGGGACATCACCAAGCACTGAAACTCCGTTGGCTGTTAATCCAAATCCCCAAACCAATAAAATTCCAAATATTACCGCTAAAAGTGGGGTAGGTAAGCTTTTATGAATTTTCTTACCAAATTTTATAATGATGATTCCACCAATACCAATTGCGAAGGCTGTCCAGTTGATTCCTCCAATATTTTGGTAAATATTTACCATTATATCTTGTAAGTATTCACTTCTAGGTAATTCAATTCCAAATAAATGCTTGGCTTGACTTAGTCCAATAATTATTGCAGCTGCCGATGTAAATCCGTTAATTACAGGATGAGAAAGGAAATTCACAAAGAAACCGAAACGTAAAACTCCCATTGCAAATTGAATAAGTCCAATGAGGAATGCCAATGTTAGGGCGTAAAGTAGGTATTGCTCAGGAGAATCTGGATTGAGCGCTCCAATTCCTGCTGCGGTTAGTAAGGAAACCATGGCCACTGGACCAACAGCGAGCTGTCTTGATGTTCCAAAGATGGCATACAATAAAATGGGAACAGTTACAGCATATAATCCGTGAATTGGATCTAAACCCGCTAACATTGCATAAGCCATTCCTTGAGGAATAAGCATAATTCCAACCGTTAAACCAGCGGACAAATCTCCCTGAAGATTTTTCTTTTTGTAATTTGGGAGCCAATCTAGTATTGGCATGTACTTTTTAAGTAATTGCATTTTCTCTCGTTTTCTCTCTTGATTTAATATTTTACAAAAGTCTAAAATTCTTCTTGTTATTTAGGTGACTAAAGTAACGCTCATTTAAAATGAGGAGATGAAAACACAAAGCTTTACTTCGTTGATTGCTGATTTTATTCTGCCAGGAAAAATATTTTGTCAGAACATTAACTTATTCAATTCCGTTTCCTTATTTTTGCGCCACATTTAGAAAAAACAATAAAATGGCAACGAATAGAACTTTTACAATGATTAAACCAGATGCAGTTAAAGCTGGTAATATCGGAAACATTCTTCAAATGATTACGGATGGAGGATTTGAAATTAAAGCGATGAAATATACGCAATTGACTGAAGAGCAGGCAAAAGAATTTTATGCTGTTCACAGTGAGCGTCCTTTTTATGGTGAATTGGTTGAGTTTATGACGTCAGGACCTATCGTTGCTGCTATATTAGAAAAAGAAAATGCAGTTGCAGATTTCCGTACTTTGATTGGAGCAACTAATCCAGCAGAAGCAGCAGAAGGAACTATCCGTAAAAAATACGCTTCTTCAATGGGAGAAAATGCAGTTCATGGTTCAGATTCTGACGAGAATGCAAAAATCGAAGGTGAATTTCACTTTGCAGCTGATGAGGTTGTAGCGTAAGTTACTTTGAGAATATATGATTTGAAAAGCTGTACTGAGAGGTACGGCTTTTTTTTTAACCACGAAGTTCACAAAGGAGGCACAAAGTTCATAAAGAAGAGTCACCTGAGGTATTTTAAAAGGTGACGCAAAGGTGCGCAGAGGAGCAGAGATTCGCATAGTTCTAGAGAAGAATCACCTGCGGTGTTTAAAAGGTGACGCAAAGCTTCGCAGAGGAGCAGAGGTACGCGAAGTTGTTGAAATGCGTCCGACCAGCTGTCAAATCTCACGTTGTCTGCTGGAATTGTACTATGAAAAAAGCCCAGACATTTCATCTGGGCTTTTGTAATATGTTTTATTTAATTGTTGTGTGAATGCGTTGGTTTGTGGGCATGCACATTAATATGTGGGCATGCGTTGGTATGTGGGCATGCGTTGGTTTGTAGGCATGCCCTAATAGGGCAAGCCTACTAAACCAACATCATCATTGGGTTTTCCATGTACGATTTAAACGTATTCAAGAATTCCGCTCCTGTAACACCATCAACCACACGGTGGTCACATGAAAGTGTTACTCGCATAACATTGCCTGGAACAACTTGTCCGTCTTTTACGACAGGGACTTGTTTAATTCCTCCAATTGCTAAAATACAACTGTCTGGCGGATTAATAATCGCTGTGAATTCTTCAATATTATACATTCCTAAGTTAGAAATTGTAAATGTATTTCCTTCCCAATCTTGAGGTTGTAATTTCTTTTCTTTTGCTTTTTTGGCGTATTCTCTTACTTCAGCACCAATTTCCATTAGTCCTTTGGTGTCAGCGAAACGCACTACAGGAACCAGTAAACCTTCTTCTACAGCTACAGCTACTCCGATATTTACATGGTCATATTTTCTGATTTTGTCTCCTAACCAGGCGCTATTTACTTTAGGATGCTTTTTCAATGCAACGGCGCAGGCTTTTATAACCATATCGTTGAATGAAATACGGATGTCGTCGTTTGCATTTACTGCTTTACGCTGTGCAATTGCGTTATCCATGTCAATATCTAGGGTTAAGTAGAAATGAGGTGCAGTAAATTTGCTTTCCGCTAAACGTTTTGCAATTGTTTTACGCATTTGAGAAACGTTCTCATCTGTGTAAGATTCTGTTAAGGCTGAACCAGCGCTTTTTCCTGCTGGAGATTTCGCGCTGTTTTGAGGTTTTTCTGATGGTTTGTAATTTTCAATATCGCGTTTAACGATTCGACCATTTTCCCCAGATCCTTGAACATCAGATAGATCAATGTTTTTATCTTCCGCTAATTTTTTAGCCAAAGGCGAAGCGAAAATTCTCTCTCCATCTCCTCCTTGTGATGATGCAGTTTCTTTTGGTGAATTGTCAGAAGATTTATCAGCTACTGGCTTTTTTTCTTCTTTCTTCTCTTCTTTTTCCTCTACTTTCGCTTCCTTTTCTACAGGTTCTTCATTCCCTTCATCGGAAGGTGCAGAGTCATCTCCTTTTTTTGCGTCGGCGATAATTTGATCTACGTCATCTCCTTCTTCTCCGATAATTGCAAGAATATCGTTTACTGGTGCAGTTTCTCCTTTGTCAATTCCGATATATAAGAGTTTTCCGTCATAGAAAGATTCAAACTCCATTGTTGCTTTATCTGTTTCGATTTCAGCAAGTAATTCACCTGATTCTACATCGTCTCCAACTTTTTTGTGCCATTCTGCAACGACACCTTCCGTCATCGTATCCGATAATTTTGGCATTAAAATAACTTCAGCCATTGTTCTTTCGTTTTTTAGTATTCTTTAATAAATGGGTAATCCTCAGATTTGTATACATCCTTGTATAATTCATCTTTTGTTGGGTAATCTGAATTTTCAGCAAACTCAATTGCTTCTTTTATTTCGTTTGCTACCCAGTCTTGAATTTCCTTTATTTCCTCTTCCGTTAGGTAAGAATTGTCTTTGATCACTTTTAAGCAGTGCTCAATTGGATCTTTAGACTGATATTCTTTCACCTCATCTTTCGTTCTGTATTTTTGAGGATCAGACATTGAATGTCCTTTGTAACGGTATGTTTTAATGTCTAGTAATGTTGGACCGTCTCCTTTACGAGCGCGTTCTGCAGCCATTGAAATAGCTTCGTGCACGTCTTCAGGTGACATTCCATTTACAGAGAAAGAAGGCATTTCGTAAGAAGAACCTAATTTCTTTAAATCCATCACGTTTGTTGTTCTTTCTACAGAAGTTCCCATCGCGTAATTGTTGTTCTCTACAATGAAAATTACGGGCAACTTCCATAGCATTGCCATGTTGAATGTTTCATGAAGTGCTCCTTGACGTGCTGCTCCATCTCCAAAAGATACCATGGTCACATTGTCTGTTCCTTTGTATTTCTCAGCAAATGCAACACCCGCTCCCATTGGAATTTGCGCTCCAACGATTCCGTGACCTCCCATGAAGTTTTTTTCTTTGTCAAAAAAGTGCATTGATCCACCTTTTCCTTTTGAAATCCCGGTTTGACGACCGTAAAGCTCAGCCATTAATGGACGAACATCCGTTCCTAATCCAATTGGGTGCGCATGATCGCGGTATGCAGTCATATGGAAATCTGTTGGTTTTGTAGCACTTACAGTACCCGCTACAACAGCTTCTTGACCTATATATAAGTGACAAAATCCTCCAAATTTTTGTTGGATATATAATTGTCCAGCCTTCTCTTCAAATTTTCGCATCAAAAGCATATCCTTATACCATTTGATATAAGTTTCTTTTGAAAACTTTTGTTTTTTTGAAGCTGTTTCCTTTTTAGTGGTTTTTGTTGGCTTTTCTGATGATTTTGCTGCCATAGTTTAATACAGTTTAATTCGAATAGACAAATATAGAATTTATATTTTTTTAAAGTAGGTATTCCATTAAGAGAATTCCCGAAAATCTTTACTGGGGTATGCAAGATTACTAAGTATTACTTTACCCTTGAACAGAAAGCGTTAAAGACAAGGCAGGTGATGCTTTTAAACGCTAGAGTTTATTCTCAATAAATGCGTTGTGCTGAGTCAGTCGATGGGACGGCAATTTAAAACAAGCATAACGCCGTATTTGAAGTTTTCTATTAAAGATTATTTGCTCCCAAAAATAAAAGGCAGCAACTGATGAACTCCCTCAAAAACTAATATACTGCCATCACCATTTTTCATTATAATTTCGAATGGTTTACCTTGAATTTCAGTGTATTCAGCCATAGCTTGTCTGCAACCACCGCAAGGTGTGAAAAATTCATCTGGATTTATTAATTCACCTGCACAGGCAATGGCTAAAATTTTTATTCCCTGATCTTTCTGTTGTGCGCCGTAGGAAAAAAGTGCAACACGCTCTGCACATAATCCAGTTGGATATGCTTTGTTTTCTTGGTTACTCCCCAAGACTAAAGTATCGTCGTTTAACAAAAGAGACGCACCAACCTTAAAATGTGAATAAGGAGCATAAGCCTTCTGGGTAGCTTTTTCAGCGCCATCCAACGCTTTCTTTTGATCTTCATTTAACTCTTCAACTGAGGCTAAATGATGGTATGAGAATTTGAATTCTTTTTTCATATTGAGTTATATTATACCATTTTTACAAATGAGTATATCTTTTGTTTGGTAAATACCGACTCAGTAGATCGTAGTTCAAATACAGTAATTCGCTGTGATAAATACAAAGCCTCCTCGGTATGTATCCATACTCAGTTTACATTGCCTTGTATGGGATGCTAAAATAGTAGGATTATCCTAAGTGTTAGCCATTAGTTTGCTTTTTTATCATAAAAAGTACAAAAAGAAGCTTGTTTTGAATGGAAAGGACAACGCGAAAGAAATAAAAGTGATTTTGAAGGATGAATTATTCTTTGATCAATTTTAACTCCATTAAATCACTTGCATTCTTGGTTTTAACTTGACATGTATACCGGTCTTTTCCGATCTCAACAATTTCTGCACTAATTTTTTGGCCAACCATGTCGTTAAACTCTTCTGGAGCATTCTTAAATTCTTCATAGGTAAGGATATATTTACAATCTGAAACCCATTCGATTGAAGTGTGCGCTTCAATTTTCGTTTCTGAGTTGATTTCAACTTGGGTGTTTTCTGTTCGAATTATTCTAATATGATTAGATTCTGGTGCAGTATATTCGAAAGTTCCAGTGCGAAAATCTGAACATGTCTGTTTTTCTGGGGTACACGAAATAACTAAAAGTAAAATCGAAATGTACATCAAGCTCTTCATATAATTGATTTTAAATAAATTTAAATAATGGTGAGAGAATTAGATTCAAAATGAAGCGCTTATTCTCAATTGCTTTTAAAGTAAAATTAGAGAAAACAGATTCTTATATCGACGAAAAGGGGAGTTATTTAGAGGAGTAGTTTTTGATTTTTAACTTGTTGTGTGATGAAGGCCAGTCGCTGCGCTACTTTTGGGGAGATTTTTTAGGGTGTTAAAATACTGTAATTCTGAATTGCGGCGTATGTATTAAGCCCTTATTTTTAAATATAAATTAGCCCAATAAAAAGGAGTGAATTCTGTAAATTGTTGCTAGCTTCTCCAATGTAGCTCCAAAATTCGTAAAGGTTTTTAGTGATTTGTTCTTTCATTTGTGATTGGAATTTTTACAAAATTAATAGGATTTAACCTTTACAATCGGATTATTCGTCCAAACACTTTCAATACAATCCCATCCAGCTCCAAACCAAATAGAGTTATCTTCCTCAATCATCAATTCATATTTATATTCGGGGTATTTTTCTTCGAATTTTAAATACCTATGAAGAGCTCTTCTTTTTAAATTGTATGCTGGGTTTCTTGATCGAGCAAAGGCAATAGGATAACCAATTGTTCCATTTTTGTTGCTCAAAAACTCCTCGTCTTCATCCAAAGTAAAGAATAAAACCTTATCACTTGCTAGCCATTTCCCGGTATTTTTCCAAAAGGTAGCAAAATTACAATCGGGTTTTATTTGAATGTGCCAAGTCATTCGATAAGTTGAATCGGGATTCAGAAAAAGTTCTGCTTTCATAGAAATAGTGGTGTCTAGCTTTGTGTCAGGAATAGAATCAGTGCTAACTGTTCCGGTATAATAACCAGTGTATTTATCCATTTGCGCAGCTGATGTTTGATAAAAGAAGATGACGAATAGAAATGTGAGAATGTATTTAATGATTTTATTTTTTGTTTAAAATTCGTTTTTTAGTTTTTAATCTTTGCCATCTGAGGCAGTTGTTAAGTAATCCTTAATAACTGAATTCTTTTCTAACTCTCCGTCTTTCAGTATGTTTGATATGTGTATACTGATGTTTGGTACAGAGGTGGTAAAAAGTTCTGCTAGCTGATTTCGGTTGTTCCTAATATTGCCGTTTTTGGCGCATAATGAGACCGTTGCTTTTTCATCAGCGGTTTTATAGACAATGATATTAGTGTTGTCCATTCCGATTACTTAGTGAAAGTTTAAAATTACGGAATTTGTTTGTAAAAGGGAAGTGGAGGTGCTTGCTTTACGAATGAAATTTACCGTTTAATTCAACTCCTAGCAAACTCAATTAAAGGATTTATAATGCACTTATCAGCTTCTCTCAAAGTATCTATGTATCTTTTTCTAGTTTCATTCGCTTTAACCATATTTGATCTGCTCCAAGTAAATACTTCTTGACTGAAAATGGATTCAATTATTATGTCAGCTATTAGCCGTGAATGTCTTCCGTTCCCATTGGGAAAGCAGTGAATAGATACAATTCTGTGTTTAAAACGTATGGCGATTT
Organism: Brumimicrobium oceani; assembly: GCF_003143775.1. Lineage (GTDB taxonomy): Bacteria > Bacteroidota > Bacteroidia > Flavobacteriales_D > Crocinitomicaceae > Brumimicrobium > Brumimicrobium oceani. Next base: position 57,356 of record NZ_QFRJ01000014.1, read on the forward strand.
CATCTGGTGAAAATGTTTGGAATTCTATCCAAAATTTAGTATCATCGATGAGAATTTTCAAGGAAGAACTGACAAGAGTCCAGTCAGTTCCAATGTTTTTATTGGATTTCCTAAACTCTCCCGCCCACTTCCAAACTTCACCATACATTTTCTTGTGGAGATCCTTGATAAATTTTTCTGTGAGAATAGTTTCGCCTTTCAACTTCTTCCGGATAGTCCATCCTACGGCCTTTTCAATATTCAATTGCTCAAATTGATCTAACTCTCCTTGGGTTGTGATTGACTTTATTTTCAATCCTTCTTTTTCAGTTTCATCTAAAGGAGTTTGACCATCTGCGTAGTTTAGTTCTAGTCCCATAATGATTTATTTAATTCGCGCTTAAATTCTTCTGCTAATTCTTCGATGTTTTTCCCAATTTTGTCACCATAAATAGCCTGATCTTCTAGTGCCATATTGTGATTTGTTCTTAACACTATTTTTGCAGCTAAATCTCTTGCTTTTCTCTCAATTAAATTCTCAATCGATCCATCTTTAGGCACGAATCCATAAACCAACTTTAAATCCATAGCTTCGCCAATATCCTTTAATGTATTTAAAGAAATGGAACCTTTCGCTTCGCTGTCTTCGAGGTGCTTAACGCCCTGTCTCGATATTCCTAGTTTCTCCCCAAGTTGAGCCAAAGTCATATTCAAAGATTTTCTTATCACTGAAATCCAGCCAGTTTCTGGAACAATGACGCTTTTTACCTTTTGGAAAGGCGCAATTTTATTGTCTGTCTGCTCGACTAGAAGATTCTTGTTATTTCTCATGGTGTAAAGTTTTTAATTGACTTAATTGTGTTTTTGTAAATCTTTAGGTTTACAAACAAATAAAAATGTAAAGTAAATATATTACAAAATTATTAAAAAGTAAAGAGTTATGTGTACAAATTTTAATTTTTGTAAAGATTATATTTTACAAAATTGGCTTTTTTAGTTTGTTGTCGGTTGTTGGCGGAAATGTTGTGTGGTTTGATATTCGCCTCTATCAGCTTTTGTTTTAAGTTTATTAATTGTATTATATTTTACTTAGACGTTCTTTTGAAAAGTTCGAAATCCTGAAATCCACGCAGCAATAATCACAGTTACAGATTTCAAATAACGCAACTATATTTTTAAATCCTTCTTCCTAAACCGTCTGCTCTCCTTTATTTCCCTAGAAATCTCCTCCGCGGATTTCTCCGAACCAAAAGCTCCAAAAGATTTATAAAAATCTTGTTCATCCAAATTAATAAGTTCAATTCCCAATGCTTCTTGAATGTCAAATAAAGTGTCGTGCGTAAAATTGTGAGTTCCCGAAAACCATTTTGTGGCAACAGAAGCATTTTTTTGTCCTGTGGCTTCAAGTAATTTCTTTCGGTTCCAACCTTTAGCTTTCATGGCATCTTCAATTTTTGCAGCCAAAAGCATTTTTGTCCTGATTCTTTTTTCTTCTATTGGAGATGTAGATTGTAATATTTCATCAATTTGTGAACTGTTGTGTTTTTCTTGTTTAGTCTTCATAATCTTCTATTATTAGGTTCCCTTCAAAATCCATATAATCTGAGGAAAACGATAATTCGCCATGTTGCATACTTTCTTTTATTTTGGATGAAAGCCATCTTAAAATGTAGTTTTCTTTTTCTAATTTTTCATCATCTTGAAGTGCTCTTACATTCTTTGGTCCGCCACTACCAATAATAATTAATTCTGTTCCATATCTAATACAGTAAAGCCTTAACTTCTTATCTGGCGTGTCGTACAATGCGCAAACACCATCACCAGGAGCACCTTCTTTGGTTTTGAAATAACTTTCTCTTGCTCCAGTTTCATTTCCGATGATCTTTAAACGCAAAACTAAGGTTTTTATTTCACTTAAAAGTGAAGTTTTATTTTCTTTTATGAAAGAGTCGAAGAAAGATTCTTCAAAATTTCCTGATTCATTCTCTGGGATTGCGCTATATATTGAAGCTTTTTCTCCGCTAAGTTTATCGATTTTAACTAGTTTATATTTCATAATTAAGGTGGTTATATTGTTAATTCTTGAATTTAGGTCTATAATAAAGATAATGAAAAAATATAAACGGGCGACTTATTGTAGGAACAAAAAAAGGAGCTCCACTGCTGAAACTCCTTTTAAATTATGATATAAAATCTACTCTATCTCTTCTCAATCCACTCTCTGGCATTCACAAAAGCCTCCAACCACGGAGTCACTTCGTCTTTTCTACCATCTGGGTAGTTCGCCCAGTTCCATTGGAAAGTTGAACGTTCGATGTGTGGCATCGTTACCAAGTGTCTTCCTGAAGCGTCGCACATCATTGCGGTGTTGAAATCTGAACCGTTTGGATTCGCTGGATAGTGTTCGTATCCGTATTTCGCTACGATGTTGTATTTGTCTTCGCTGTAAGGTAAATCGAATTTCCCTTCACCGTGTGAAATCCAAACTCCTAATGTTGTTCCTTCAAGTGAAGAAAGCATTACAGAATTGTTCTTTTGAATTTTAACCGACGTGAACCCGCTTTCGTGTTTTTTAGAATCGTTGTAGGTCATTTTTCCGTGCTTGTCGTGGTCTGGGTTTACTAAGTCCAATTCCATCCATAACTGACAACCATTACAAATTCCAACTGAAAGTGTGTCTTCTCTTTTGAAGAAGTTTTCCAAAGCTGCTTTTGCTTTTTCATTGTGTAAGAAAGCACCAGCCCAACCTTTCGCAGAACCCAAAACATCAGAGTTTGAGAATCCTCCAACTGCTCCGATAAATTGAATGTCTTCTAAGTTTTCACGGCCTTCAATCAAGTCCGTCATGTGAATGTCTTTTACGTCAAATCCTGCCAAATACATCGCATTCGCCATTTCGCGTTCACTGTTACTTCCTTTTTCACGAATAATTGCCGCTTTTGGACGTGCTTTTGTCGTGTCTAATTCTGGAAGCTTCCCTGTGAAATGCGCTGGGAAAGTATAATTTAACGCTTGATTTTTATAATTTTCGTAACGTGCTTTTGCTAATCCGTTTGCTGTTTGTTTTTGGTCTAATAAATAAGAAGTTTTAAACCAAGTATCACGCAATTCGGAAACGGTCATTGTGAAAGCATCTGTTCCGTTGATGATGCTCACGAAATCGTTTTCTACCACTTTTCCAATTTCGTGGAAGGCGATCTTATTTGCTTCTAATTCTTTCGCTACACTCGCATCTTTCGCTTGGAAGACAATTCCTGAATTCTCAGCGAACAAGATTTTAAATGAATCTTCTTCTTTTAATGAAGTTAAATCGTATTCTGCTCCGATGTTGTTGTCGGCGAAACACATTTCCAAAAGGGTAGTAATTAATCCTCCGGAAGCCACGTCATGACCGGCAATGATTTGTTCTTTTTGAATTAAATCTTGAATGGTATTGAAAACCGTTTTTACATAACCAGCATCTTTAACATCTGGTGCTTCGTTTCCTAATTGACCCATAATTTGAGAGAAAGAACTTCCGCCCAATTTGAAATCATCCTGTGAAATGTTGATGTAGTATATCGGACCACTTTCTTTTTTGAACACGGGTTCAACTACTTTTGAAATGGCATTACAATGTCCAGCTGCCGAAATAATCACCGTTCCTGGTGAAATCACCTCATCATTTGGATATTTCTGCTTCATCGATAAAGAATCTTTTCCTGTTGGAACGTTAATTCCTAATCCGATAGAAAAATCTGAAACCGCTTGCACTGCTTTATACAAACGTGCATCTTCTCCAGGGTTTTTACAAGGCCACATCCAGTTGGCAGATAAAGAAACGCTTTTTAACCCTTCTTCTAAAGGTGCCCAAATGATGTTGGTTAAAGATTCGGTAATTGCATTTCTACTTCCTGCTGCTGAATCGATTAATCCCGCGATTGGAGCATGACCAATTGATGTTGCAACCCCTTCTTTTCCTTTGTAATCTAATGCCATAACGCCAACGTTATTTAAAGGCAATTGCAAAGGTCCTGCACACTGTTGTTTGGCTACTTTTCCACCCACACAACGGTCCACTTTATTGGTTAACCAATCTTTTGAAGCAACAGCTTCTAGTTGTAATAATTGGTTTAAATAGTCGTAGAACTTCTCTTTTTTATAGTCTAAATCAGAATAAACACGTTTTACTGTGCTGTCTGTCATGATTGTTTTTGGCGAACTTCCAAACATATCAAACAAAGCCAAATCCATTGGTTTTTCACCTGTGGTTTTCGATTCGAAAGTAAAACGATTATTGTTTTTCACATCTCCAACGGTGTACATTGGCGAACGCTCACGATCTGCAATTTTCTGAAGTGTTTCGATGTGTTTTTCAGCAATCACCAATCCCATTCTTTCTTGAGATTCGTTTCCGATAATTTCTTTTGCCGATAGGGTAGGGTCTCCAACTGGAAGTTTGTCCAAGTCAATGTTTCCACCAGTATCTTCTACCAATTCACTCAAGCAATTTAAGTGACCTCCAGCTCCGTGATCGTGAATAGAAACAATGTAGTTTTCGTCTCCTTCCACCATTCCACGAACCGCATTTGCCGCACGTTTTTGCATTTCTGGATTAGAACGTTGCACTGCATTCAATTCGATTCCTGAAGAAAATTCTCCAGTATCGGCACTTGAAACAGCGGCTCCACCCATTCCGATGCGGTAGTTTTCACCACCTAAAATAACGATTTTATCACCGTCTTTTGGCGTATCTTTTAATGCTTGATCTACTTTTCCATATCCAATTCCACCCGCTTGCATGATGACTTTATCGAAACCTAATTTTCGTAAATCAGCATCGGCGTGTTTATTGTCTTTGTCGTGGTGTTCGAAAGTTAAAACAGAACCAGAAATTAAAGGCTGACCAAATTTATTTCCGAAATCAGAAGCACCATTTGACGCTTTGATTAAAATATCCATTGGTGTTTGGTACAACCATTTTCTTTCTTCGAAAGATTTTTCCCATGGTCGCTCTTCTTCCAAACGAGAATAAGAAGTCATGTAAACTGCTGTTCCTGCAAGCGGCAAAGAACCTTTTCCGCCGGCCAATCTATCTCTAATTTCTCCACCAGCTCCTGTTGCAGCACCATTGAAAGGTTCCACAGTTGTTGGGAAGTTATGTGTTTCTGCTTTTAATGAAATAACTGATTCAAAATCTTTGATGTTGTAATATTCTGGAATATCGGCACGTAAAGGTGCGAATTGCTCCACTTTTGGTCCTTTTACGAACGCCACGTTGTCCTTGTATGCCGAAACGATTCCATTTGGATTTTCATTTGACGTATCTCTAATCATTCTGAATAAAGATTTGTCTTTTTCTTCTCCGTCAATCACAAAGGTTCCATTGAAAATCTTGTGGCGACAGTGTTCTGAATTCACTTGCGAAAATCCGAAAACCTCAGAATCCGTTAAAGGACGACCGATTTTCTTGGACATGTTTTCCAAATATTCAATTTCTTCGTCGTTCAATGCCAAACCTTCTTTTTCGTTGTAAGCAGCAATGTCTTCGATGTCCAAAATGGCTTCCGGTTGAATTTCCACGTTAAATGAATCTTGTTGAAGTCCATCGTACTTTTCAGAAATCATTGGATCGAAATCTTTAGCATCTTTATCCACTGCTTGAAATTCTTCAATTCGAATAATGTCAGAAATGCCCATGTTCTGAGTGATTTCAACTGCATTTGTACTCCATGGAGTAATCATCGCTGCACGAGGTCCAACAAAAAAAGCATCCAAAGATGCTTGTTCTATTTTTGACTGGTCGCCAAATAACCACTCTAATTTAGAGATAGTTTCAGTTGATAATTCTTTTGTTGTTTGAACAGCAAATACTTTACCGTTTATGTTTCCAAAGAAATGAATCATTATTTATGGTTTGAATGTTATTTTATGGCTGCAAAATTAAGCTTTTAAAACGAGATTGGGGTTAAAAAAGTGGAGTGAATGTTTGTCTTAACGATGCGTTGCCTTCGACAAGCTCAGTCAACCGATTACTCTCCGGAAAATTATTTCATCTATGACTATAAATTTAGATTTTGTAACTCCATTTATTAGGAATTCGAATGAAGCAGATCTTCGAACGCTGATTTACATGTACATCGACAAGTTAGGCAGAACCACAAGCATCTTTGATAAAGGAGGTTTTCTTATTGAATTCTTTGATGCTTAGTATTTTCTTTTGAGTTAGAAATGTGGGTTTGACCTATGGTTTGGGAGAGGGAATAAAAATTAAGGATAAATCTACTCCCGAGCCATTTACTTCCCCTTATTCAGTTTTCTCCAGTAAATTACATTAAAAACCATTAAAATACTACCTATGATAAGAAGAATATATGCCGCGAAGTTGTCCTCAAAAACTGGATTGCTAAAATCTAAATCTGTTATTCCGAAGGTGAGGAAAAGTGTTGCTGTGAATGATAAAGCATGTCCTTTTTTCATAATTGTAAATTTTTAATTTTGATGTGTTTCCGTCCAGACACTAACTATCTTTCCTGCTAGCCTGACCTCTTCTGTACAATACGTAGATCATGACTAATGCGCCGAATGTGAGTTGGATGTAGGCGTTGAGATTGTCCTGAAAACTTAAATTATCGAAATCGAGTAAAGTAATTCCTCCAGTGATTAAAAGAATAGCAATAAAGTCTAGTGTTTTTATTCTTTTCATAGTTGTGTTCTTTCGTCTTGAGGCAAGATACAATTATTTTGCAAAATGAAATGGGCTATTAGAGGAAAGTCTTTCTAATCTTGAAGGGTACTGCTTCGTCGCTCTCGAATAATTCGAATAATTTCTTCAGGTTGTTCTAGCTGAATATAGTGTCCGGTTTTTGGAATGATGATCAATTCGCTGTTTTTTAACTCGCCATGCAACTTTTCTGTTCCCTTTCGAAAGGTGTTCAATGTGTCTTCAACCGTAATTAAAGTCATTATCGAATTAGTATTCTTGTAGTTGTCCGACAAATTTTTTAAATCATCCTGAAGATTTGTAATTTCTTTGGAATTAGAATAAATTACCTTGGATTGCGACCAAAGTTTCTGTCTTTCTTGGATGTAATTGTTGAGTTTTTCTCCTTCTGTAGATTTAAACATTGGAAGTACCCCTTTCTTAATTTGACTTTTTGCAATGGTGAAAGACGACAGAAATGCAATGCCTTTTCCTAAAATAGGAGTGGAGATTAGTTTGTTTATTCCGCTGGGCTTGATTTCATAAAATGGAGAGTCGATAATCAAATATTCACGGTCTTTTGTATCGGCATGCACGGCCATGTAGGTAGCAACGCTTCCACCGTAGGAATGTCCAACGATTAATGGAGAATTTAAATTAAGCTGTAAAATTAATTTTTCGGCAAGATCGGCGTTGGATGCTAGGTCGTAAGAATAATCGCGTTTTGAGCTAAAACCGTGTCCTAATCTATCGAAAGCAGTAACTCTGAAGCTTTTAGCTAAGGAATCAAAGATTTCATTCCAATCTTCAATAGATCCAGGTGTTCCATGGATGAGTAAAATATCTTTGCCCTCACCTTTTTGTAAAAACCTGATTTCCTCATATCCTATATTGATGAATTGATGATGGTCCTCTTCATAGGTTTTTTTATGTTTAAAACTAGATTGTGACCGTAAGGCGCTGGCAGTAAAAAGCCAACAAATTAGTACAGCACTGTATTTTAAAACTTTATAAAAGTTTATCTTTTTCATCCTATTGACTTTCAACTGATGTTTTGCGCATTGGTGTTTTTTTCGCGCATGAAAGTTATCAATAAAATCCAATGCGTTAACTATCGAAAAAACGAGAAACTCTAATGGATCACTCAATTAGCTTCTCTAGTTCAGTTTCAAATTTTTTAAAGTTTCTTCTGTTTTTCCCCAAATTAAATACTAGCGTTGAAATAGGACAAACTGATTTGAAAAACACAATTGCCATTTCGTTATCACCTCTCACCTTAATCACAATTTCCTCGGTGAATGAAGAGGAGTTTAATCTTGATTGCGCTTTAAACCAGTTTTCAGCATTATAGAATTTAACGTTTTTAAATCCTGCATTATCTAAGGCTTGTTGAACATGGTTTAAGCTCCGTGATAAGTCTTGATCGAGGTGCTTTTTAAATTTGTTAGTGAAGGTGTACTTTGAGTTGTTCCTCAAGCTGTACAATGATTTTACAATAAAGTAAAGCAGAATGGCGGAAAAGCCAATGTAAAGTAAAATAGTGTCCATACTTTTAGTTTTATAAGTTTCGTTTAGCAGTTTAAAGCTAAACAAACTTTCTTAAATATTCACAAGTTTTATCTAGTTTTTTTTGAGTTGTAATCATATTATTTTGCTTTTCCCCTCTCACTTGAAATATGATCCTAGCTTAATGTCATCCTGATGCGGATTTCTATTTTCAACTGGTTGAAAATAGAAATTTGCGAAGGATTTTGTTAGTTTATCGCCGACTCACATTATGGTTGGGTGAGATATATTTACTGGTAAAGTATCTGATAGGCAATTAAAATTGAAAAAGAACAAGGCTAAATGTCTATTTTTAAAATAAATATGCTAATTTAGTTTTCATAAACACAACTACATTATAATGAATATTGCTTACGTTTTTTTCACTTTGGTGGTTCTTCACTTCTTTGCTTTAATAGGTTTAGTCTGTTGGAAACTCCGAAAGGGAAAGTAAAAGTATAATATTAAATCAGCTTTTTTTGTTCTTTTTTTTGAACGCTTTCTAATTTTTAAGAATTACAGTTAAATGTTTTACTTGTAAATATTTTTGGATATTTTTTTCATTGTTTAAGTGAAAGAAAGTCTAAAATGCTTAACTTAGTAAGGCAGTTAATGCACAAAAAAAAAATCAAAAATCGAATGAAATTACCGTATATAATATTCATCATTGTGATCTTGCATATCGTTGTTGGTTTGGGATATGTTTTTTGGAAAATGTATAAGAAGTAATCTCCTCAAAGATTATTTTTTTTCGAAATGTTCCACATAGCGACCAATGCCTTTTCTCAAATTAGAGGATAGGGAAACTAACCAAATTAACTGGTTACTGATTAAATGTGCTTCTTGTAATTGATGTAAGTCAGCTTTTTTAATTTTCACGTAACCCTCTGCGATATTTGCGTCGCGTTCTTCAGATAAAATCTGATAGCTTTCCAAAAGTTTTTCTTTCGCATCTTTTATGTTGCCATGAGCATGAATTTTTATCTCATGTTCTTCATCCAATAGTATTTCTGTTCGAGAAAGAGTATTCGTAATTTTCGCAAAAAGAGCACTTGTTTCTTTGGAAATTGGTGTGGTTTTATGACTTTGAATAAAGCTACCTAATGATGCGATCGCCGATAAAATGGTTTGATTTAGAGTGACTATGTTATAGATTAATCTGAATTCTAATTGCTTAGATTTTGGATCTTGTGTAATTCTTTGAAAAGCTGCGCTCAGTTCGCTGAGTGCCAAAAAAGCTTCTTTCCTGGCTAATTTATAGGTGAGAGAATTGGCTTCCTTATCCATGTAAAGTTCTTGCGTAGCGTTTAAATAGGCATTGTTTTTCTTAATGGCTTTGAATAAGATTGATTTCAAGTTAAGTACTTCCCAACTCGGGAAAAGTACATAAATTGCCGCAAAGGAAATGGCCCCACCAAGTACCGTATCAACCACGCGGTATTGAATAACAGAAAATGCATTGGGATGAATAAAGGAGTAAATGAAAACGACATTCAAAGTAATAAATGCCGCTGCCCATCTATAGTTTTGTTGCATTAAAGCAAAAGCAAGAATTAAGGAAACAACGGCCAGAATACCGTAAACAATTTCGTTTTGCGTAAGAATAACAATTCCAAAAGCAATTACACCACCGATGAGCGTTCCAACAATTCTGTCTTTAGCCCGCTCTTTCGTTAATCCATAATTTGGACGAAGAATAACCAAAACGGTTAACATAATCCAATAGGCATTTTGAATCTCAAAAATATTTCCCAAAACAAAGGCAAAAACTATGGCAATGGTCAGGCGTAGCGCATGGCGAAAAATAACCGAGTGAATAGCGAAATGTTGTAATAAGATTTTCGGTTTATACTCTTGAAGCGTCAGAAACTGCTTGGCTTCACTGCGTTTTAAAGTAACTTTTGAAGTTTTGGTAATATTGGTTAAAGCATAACGTATAGCCTCCACTTCTTGTAGAATTTTCTTTTGGAAATCATGCAGATTTCGCATGGTTAACGCACCCTCTCTGGCTTGTGGAAGTTGGTGGATAGTTATATAGTCGGCAATTGTGTTGTGCGCTTCTAGCAAACACTTTTCTATTTCCTTATTTTCGGGAATTTCATCTTTGGTAATGATTATTTGAGATAGCTGAATCAGCTGCTGACTCATGGACATATTGAGTTTACTGAACTTGTCTAAGTGTTTATTCTTCTTTCCGAAGAGGTCATCAAATTTTTCGTAATCCCAGCTATTGGCAATCACCAATTCGAAAATATCTACCAAAGAAATGAAGATCAACAAACGCTTTTCATCGAAATGAGAACGTCCAGATCTTTTTCTGCTAGCCAATAACAATTCTCTTAAAGTTTCATGCTTTTCATTAATTTGTGCTTGTAAGGCAAAAGTTTGTTTAATTAATGGTTTTCTATCTACCTCTTCAATCAGGAGTTTGGCACGTATTTTTAAATATTTTCCAGTTAATTTTAATGTTTCCGATAAAAGTTGGTCATCATCTTTTTTTGGAATTATTTTGTGTAATGTTACAGAAGCGAGAATATACCACAGCCCACCAAGCACCATATACAATGCATGAATCCAAATTTCTTGTGCGCTATTTTGTTCCACAACCAAGGCGATTGTCATGGCTAATAAACCTGAAAAGCCAATCAATGATGCTCTAAATCCATATGCAGATAAAAAAGATAAGCCAAAGGTTAAAAGACCTATGAACCCTAGCGTTAAGTAGTGGTTTGGTTTCGAAAACAGAATTAAAACAGTGATTAAGCTTGTAAGTAAAATACTGATGAGGGTTCCTATTACTTTTCGCCTTAAGCTCCCGGGAACATCGCTAGGTGAATTTAAAAATGCACCAAAAATAAATGATGGAGCAAGACTCATATATCCTAATGTATTGAAGGCGAGTAAAGGAACGATTAAAGATAAAGTAATTACAACTCCTCTAAAAAAGTGCGAACTTTTTACAAATAATTCGAGTTTTGTGAGCTTACTTTTTGCCATTTAATTAATTCTAGATGACAAAGATAAGTAATTTTAAAAGGGAGGGCGGAATAGGGATATTAGTAATATTAAAATAATAGGGTGAAGCCATTGAAATAGCAATAAGCTCTTAGGTTTAACCCTATTTGTCTTTCACCGCAAAGAGCTTTTATAATAAATTGATGATAAGAGTTCTTTACCTCAGAAATTAAGAAACTTATCCAAGCCTTGATTTTAGCATCCTAACACTATTAAGCTGGTCATTCTTTGGGAAATAAAAAATCTTATTTTTTCGTTTTCTGAAGGATCTGTTTTGATTTATTTCAGTTGATAAATCGGCGACAATGCTTTGGTTATCAAAATATAAGTATGGATTTAGTAGAGAACAATTGCCACTTACAATTTGCGACAATCTTCTAGACTGCTTACTCAAAACCATCCTCCCATTTTAAGTAAATACAAACATTTCTAAATCCAGTGTAACTGTTCACCAAATTGTCATCTCTTCTAATTTTTGTATCATCTAAATCACATGAGTCCATAAAACTCAAACCAAAAAACTCACCTTTAGTCGCTGTCATTTCTCTAACATTTCCTTTCAAATGATGAATCTTTAGCTTTTTGTTGTAAACTTGACTGTTTACAGAGCTTGGTCTTATTGGAGTGGAATCGGAAGTTTGATCTAAACAGTTTACATCATTTGTCGTGGCATGCTTTTTTCCTTTGCTTGTTTCTATAAAGTCAGCGTAAAGAGAATCTACAAATTGACTACTTTTTTTGAAGGTTTCATGGTTTGGTAGACTGTATTCTGGATAATACTGAATTTCAGGATTGGGTTGAATATTCAAATATTGGCCAGTGAAATACTTTCTAATCGTGAAAATAGAATCTTTATGATCAGAATGCGGTAATGACAAAATACCCTTTTTGACAAGAAAGTTTTCCATTACTCGGTCGGACCTCCATTGAGAATAGTCTAAAGCTTGCTGGTAAGAAATTCCAACAACGGGATAATCGCGGTAGGCAGGATGTTTTAAATCAAGCGAATTGGTGCTTATATTTAAACCGTAAGCTTCTTCATGAGCTTCTTTATTTGGAATTGAACTTTTAAATTCCTCAGAATCTTCTCCAAAAACTCTTTTTAACCAATAGGAATATTCTAACCAGTGAAAATTCGTTACTTCTGTTTGGTCAAAAAATAGATTTTCAGAAATTTCGGTTGTTCCAGGCGGAGGTAATAAATCAGCAGAAGAATTTAAGGGCATATTTTTATAGCTGGTGCATGCGCTTAAAATGACAACAAATAAGAATGGTAAATATTTCATAAGTGATTTTTGAGTTTGCATTCGAGTTTATAACTCATTTCTTATCAAAGGTTACAAGGTAATAAGTTTTAGTTTCAATCCAATACTTTACCAAGAAATAGCCTTAATCAAGCGAGTGGTTAAGCGACCAACTGATGAAGACCTTGGGAGATTAAAGAGAACAAAACTGTCTGTCGTAATTTAAAGGTTTTATTGATTTTAGAAACAACTAAAACTATGTGTGCGATAAACCATGGGGTTAAAAATTTCTAGAGCATTAAAAATGGAGTAATAGTTCGACATAATCGTCTATCAAAAAAATTAATCCTTAAATTTATCTTGTACAGATGTTCCAATTTAATCTTGAAAAAATCATGAAATACTTTTTTTTGTTTTTCCTATGTATGAGTTCGCTGACTCTAACTGCACAAAAAGTAGCAGAGATTGAAGAACCTCAACACGCTTTCCAATTAATGGGAGGGATTTCCAAAGATCTTATAGGTGTTCAAGATCAAGGTTATTCATTGGGAGTTGCCTACCAAGTGTACTTTCCCAAGCGCTTTATTCTTGGTGTAGAAGTGGCCACTGACCAAAGTTCTTATCAAAAACTATCGACAATTTACTCCGCTAAGGATCGGTGGGATAAATTTACGGGTTTTTCTGGGGCTGTTAGGTTAGGCTACCAAATCGTGAACAGAAAGTATATTGACTTTTCATTCAGCGCAATGCCTCAAATTTACCACAGAAGCCATTTTATAAAAACCAGAGATAAAGAGACAAAAGAAGAAGAAACAGAAATTGAGAATACGACCTTTTTTTCCTTGCCTTTATTGGCCAATCGTTTTGAATTTAATTACAAAATTAGCCCTGCTCATGCTGTAGGTTTTGTTTTTGATGTTCACTTGGATTTTGACACCAATATATTCGGTGATGTGATTGCATCAAAAGCTTTTATGATTGGACGTGCAATGCTGTCTTATCGCTTTGTTCTGCCCAATAATTAGTTTTATTTCATAAGTTGTTGACCTCACTTCAATCGTCAAGAAAAAAAAGCTGTTGCGAGATTTTATCTGTGCTTAATTTAACCCGAAAAATACTTTAGTTGTGAACATTTAGATATGCAGCAATTTAAATAAGATTCAAAAAAAGTGGCCCTATATGAAATACTGTGGGTAAATGAAATTAATACCTTTGGAGGAATGTTGATTGATTCTATGATTAAGTGATTTCAATCCTTCTAAAATTTAAAAATAGATCCCTCAGGTGTAAAATTCATAAATTTCATCACCTATTGGAATGACAGTATTTAGGATAATCATTTTTCTCCACACCAACACAACAACCCTTTGTCATCCCGACAAAGCATAGCGTCAATGGATCTCTTTTATCCATTCTAATTGCCATGACAATTCACAATCCAGATTATTAATTTGAGAGGTGCTAGCTAATATTTAGCTATCTTTAATTCTTTAATCATACTTTCAGTTAAGAAGGCATTCCTAAGATTTCATCAATTGAACCAGTATAAACGCTAATAAACTTCGTGTTTTTAGTTGATATGGACTATAAATTACCTACACTATTCCATATATATTCAAAAAAATGTAATCTACTCTCCAGATAAAAATACTACCTTCGCGCGACATTTTGGTTTCACTCTGTGAATTAAAAGGGAATGCTGTGAAAATCAGCAACTGTTCCCGCAACTGTAAAAGTTCATTTTAAGATTCTTTCAAGAATCTGTATTAATCAAGAAACACCACTGACAGCCTCTTGGCGGTTGGGAAGGTTTGATTAAGGAACTGAGTCAGGAGACCTGCCAAAATGATGAAAATTCGCTTTCGGAGAAAAAGTAGAATGAGAGGCAGTCTGGCCAGATGTCTGTGCAATCTATTGTTTTTCCATTTTATTAATTTTTAATCATTATAAAATGAAAACACAGTTTACCTTTTTATTATTTATCCTTTTTACCGCATTTAGCTTTGGACAAACGCATTACAATCTCGAAATTGTAGCCGAAGGAAACTTCGGTTCTACCAATGCAGATGTTTATACAGTGACCAACACAACCAGCCCAACTTCCACATCGGCAGGTATGTATCAAGCAGCAAATTCCTCGACTGGATTTGATGTTTTACAAGATTTTGGAGTTTCTGGAAACAAAGCTTTAATCATTGAAAAACCTTCAGGACCAGGAAGAATTGTAATTGTAGATTATCCAGCATTTACAGAAGTACATACTTTTATGACTACAGATGCACCACAAACATTGGTCATGGCGAGTCAAACAAAAGGATATGTTGCGACTGGAAATCCCAGCGGAATTCAGTATGTTGATATCGCGAACAATTCGATTTCAGCAATTACAGATCCGAATGGAGATATTTCTGGAACATCTCAATATATGTTGCAAGCGAACGGATTTATTTATGCTCAAATGGGATCTAATGTTGTGAAAATTGATACGTTAATCCAAACTGTTGCTGGGGTTGTATCTCCAGGAATTGGCTCAATCGAAGGATTGGTCTTCGATGATCAAACCAATTTAGTTTGGGTAATGAATGGCTCAGGTTCACTAATTTCTATTGATGTTTTGAACAATGATGCACTGGGAACAGAAGTTCAAACCGGCGTATCTAGCTCAAAACTACTACGTATTTACAATTCTAAATTGTATTTCTGGAATCTGTCTAACAAAGAAATGTTCATTTACAATTCAGTAACGCCATCAACTTTGCCCTTAGCTTCTTCTTACACCAGTTCTATAGGTGGAAATGCATGGTCTTTTGGATATGGACGCTCATTTGATATCGACCAAAACACTGGAGATTTCGCAATTTGTTCAGCAGATGGATTTGTTGCTCCTTCACTTTTTGAAGTTGTAGACGGAACAACGTTTACCGTCATAGATTCGGGTTCAGCAACAGGTGTTGCTATTGCCAACAAATGCAGATTAAAAACATTTCCTGCAGGTTCAACCGCACCAGTTCCAGATTTAGCAACTTTACCTTTCATAAATGCAGAATGTGAAGTAACTTTAACTGCACCAACTGCTGATGGAGGAACGGTAACTGCAACAACGACTGATCCTTTGGCTTATTCAACTCAAGGAACTTTCACGGTGACATGGACCTACACAAATTCAGTGGGCTTCACTACACAAACGCAAGATGTGGTTATTGATGATGTGATAGCGCCTGTTGCTGATGTAACAGAATTACCAGATTTAAATATTTCTTGTGATTCTGTCATTTCAACAATTCCAACGGCAACAGATAATTGTGACGGAGCAGTGGCAGCAACTACAGTGGATCCTTTAACTTATGCAACGGCTGGAACTTATACAATCAACTGGGTTTATAGTGATGCTGAAGGAAACGAAAGTCAGCAAACGCAAAGTGTTGAGGTAACTTGTTCGAATGTGGGATTAAATGAATACGTAATTCAAAATGTAAATATTTACCCAAATCCAACAACTGATGTTTTAAATATCGAAACAGATGAGGTGAATTTTGAAGGTATCCTGATGAATGCACAAGGTCAAATTGTGTTGAAATTGAATAACGAGAATACAATTCATATTGGAAATTTACCAAAAGGAGTTTATTACTTGCAATTGAGTGGTGCTTTTGGAGTGACTACAGAGAAAATTGTGAAAAACTAATAGCAGCTGAAATTACTAACTTTACTACTGCTATTATAAAAAATGCTGGTCTCGATTTTGGGATCAGCATTTTTTTATAATCATTTTATAAGAATCAAATTAGGGTCCTGTATTTGCCTAATACCTCAAAATATCATTCAAACATTCCTTGATTTCAGATAGTTCTTTTTCGGAGATTTCCCCCACCTTTTTGATTAATCTTTCTTTCGACATCGACCGTAAATGAAAAGTCAAAATCTCAGAGGGTTGACTTAATCCATTCCTTGTATTCGGTTCTAAAACAACATTTCCTTTGTAGTTTTTAATTTTGCTCGTTAATGGGCAGGTAATCAGTATTTATTTAAACATTTTTAATGGGAGCCTTAATCTGCCTGCGTTTTCTAGCGATGTCCTGAGCCGAGTCGAATGGGTTGCTTTCTCACTTTGCTACGTGTTTAAAAAGCTGGTAAAGAGCTTCCTTTGGTCGCTTTCACCAACTTAAAACACTGTGCAAGCAAGTTTAACCCGAACTATTCACCAATCTTAAAACATAAAGTCGCTAATAACTAATAGTAAGGTACTTAGTTGTGCTTCAAGCGGTTTGTAAGAATCCCAAGTTTTGGTATTGATAATTTGGCAAGATTTTGATTTAATTTTGATCTATTCGTCGTTACAAGCCTCGCGAAATATGCATATATTACTTTAAGTCTTGTGCCTAAAATAGATTCAAAATTAAATTCATGAATAATACGGGTTAACAAGCTATTCATCTCCGGCAGGGCTTAGGCGGTGAGGGCAATTTAGGGTTTTTGAAAATATTGAAATGAATAGGGGCTTTAACCCAAAAAAAGAGAGCAGACTAATCTGCTCTCTCTAAAATCTTGAATATAATTCTCAATTTCTAAACTCCTCCATAAACATACATTTGTTCCATTGTTGGAGATTCACTTCCTCCTTTTGGTTCAAGGGTTACAGCATAAGCTTGTGTCTCGGGGAAATATTTCATTTCAAGTAATTCCTCCTTGTTTTTCGTATCGAAAACTCCTAAACTTTCTGGTTTTCCATCTACGATTGCCCAAAGTTGGTAGTCGTTATCTTCTGAAATATCAGGTAAATTTCCAATTTGTAAAAATACATTTCCATTTTCCTCACTCACAAAAACATTGGCTAAGGAAGTTGGTTGTGCTTCCGTTCCTTTCATTTCAATTTTTGAAGTGTTTGGACTGGTGATTAAAGCAAATTGCTGGTTTATTCTCTCTTTTTCTGAAACTACTTGATTGTTTTCATTTTCTAATTCAGTGATTTTATTTTCATTATCCGCCATGGCGAGCTTCAAATCATTGTTTTCACTATTCAAAAAGAAACCACCAGCGGTTAACAATACCATTCCAACAAAAGAAGCTGCCGCAATATATTTATATATGCTTTTATTCGATTTTTGATTTGCTCTATTGATCGGAATCACCTTTTCATCTGCATCATCCGTAGATAAATGATCTTGTGGTGTTTCTTTTACTTTAGCTAAAATTTGTTGTTTTAAATCTGTTGGAGGTGTGCTCGCATATTTTAAAACCATTTTTTCAACACCCTTTTGGTGCGCAAATAGTTCTTCCTTAATTTCTGGATAAATTTTAGAAAGACATGCCACTTCCTGTTGCTCCTGCACGGAAACATCACCAAGAACATAGCGTTCTATAATGCCAGATGAGATATAGTCTTTTACATCCATAATATAAATAATTTAAAAATTTCTCTCAAAGATGCAAGGGCTGTTCTCGATCTCGTTTTTACAGTCCCCAACGGAATGTTCAATTCATCAGAAGTCTCTTGTTGGGTATATCCCTTAAAATATAAATACTCTATCATTTCAACTTGTTCATCAGGCAATCCATTCACGATTTCCTTTAATCCAATATGGTGAATTGGAATATCCATTTTATCATCCTTTAAGATATCTACGGATTTTTCACTGTTTTGGATTGGAATAGTTTGATGTCTAGTGATTTTTCTATAATTATCAATGGCTTGATTCCTTGCTATATTTAGCATCCACGTGAAAAAAGTTCCTTTATTTTTATCGTAAGAATCGACTTTCGACCAAATTTTCACAAAGACTTCTTGCAAAATATCTTGCGCCAGTGCTTCGTCTTTTACAATTTTCAAACACAACCCATAGAGGGCAGGAGAGTAATTGTCGTAAATAGTTTCCAAAGCATTGTGATCTCCTAGTTTTAGGTTCGCAACATTTTGACTTAGTTCTTGTTCGCTCATCGGAAATAAAAGTACTATTTTATTTTGGTAAATTATCTTGATTCACAAATAATTCTGTAAGAAACCTATTTTTTTAAGCTTGAAACTTCAGATATGCTGAACTCTTAAAAACAAACAAAATATTTCCATCCTAGATCAAACCTCCTTCAGATTTCATTCTAAACTTAAGTCCTTTCTAAAATTCGCTTCAAAAATTGTTCTAGTGCTTTTGTGTCAATATCCAATTTTGAAATTAAGGCTTGAATGCTAATCATAAGTTCCTCCTTTTCCAAAATTTCTTGATCATCTATATAATTTTCTGACATTAAATAGCTTTCTAATTCTTCAATAGAATTCGTTCTAAATCCAGAAACTTCTCTGTTTTTTAGGGCGTGGAGAAGCAGGTGTGGATCATCGTGAACTTCGTTTAATTTATCAGAAACGCGGTCAATCCAAGCTTCCGAAACAGCACCCGAATCTTGTAAGACAGTTCTGTCAATTGGAAGCGATCTCCCTATTTTATATAGTTCTTGAAATCTATTTAGAATTTGTATTCGACCAGAAAATTGCTTGAATTTTTCTTCATTCAATTCCTCTATTATACCGTCATTCTGATAAAAACTCTCCAGTTGTCCCCAGGTTTTTACGCCTATTTTTAAGGCAGAATAAAGTAAATTTACCTCCTCAATTAAATACCAAAGTGGGAGTTCACTTGCGTTTTGAGTGAGTAAATTATAGGATGGAACAGGAATTTCTGCTCTGTATTCATGGTGATTTTTACCACCTGGCGAAGGAACTTCATTTGAAAAGTTAAGCTGCCTAAATTCAGTATCGAAATGATCAGTAGAAAGTGTTTCATTTCCATCGCTGTTGAGTCTAAAAATTTTACTTTCAAGCTGGGTTTTGCTTAAGTGACTTTGCCATTTTCCAACTTCATCTTCTTGTGCAGTAAAATAGAAAACTTGTCTTCCATCACGGCTTATTTCAATGAGCGCTTCAATAATTGCTTTTGCACGCAAGTCATCGCTATTCGCCAAAAGTTCATCGGCTAACAAGGGTAGTTTAATCGTCGATTCCACTGTTTCAACATAAGCCAGGCGCACGGCAAGTAATAATTGCACACGAGAACCTGTAGAAAGTTCGGATAAATTATAACCGCGATTTAAACTTTTATCTAATGCTCTAAATTGAGTGTCACCTCTTTCGTTTAATAAAAGTTCGTAACGGCCAAGGGTAATTCTATTGAATATTTCATTTGCTCTTTTAAAGACTTCAGGACGGTTTTTATGCTGAGTTTCTTTTTTTAATTCTTTAATGATTAAATCTCCTGTAGCCTCTTTTACGTTTTTTTCATAAAGCTGATGGAGTCCATCTAAAGCGTCTTCTTTTTCAGTGAGTAGACTTTCTAATTTATTACCTTTTTTACGTTCCCTAATCTTTGTTTCAATGGTGGTGATTTTCTTGTTTATCTCTTCAAGTTTGGTGGCAATTTCTTTGTTCGTTTTTGCTTTTTCTTGGGCTAAATCAATCGTTAATTCTTTTAGTTCTTCTTTGTGTTCCTCATATAAAGAATGGGTTTCTAAGCGTCTTTTTTGATCAGAAAAGACTTGGTTTTCTGTGTGAAAAGCTTGATCTATTTTCTTAAAATCGACCAATTGATTGATGAGGTCTTGAACTTTTGATTTTTCGCTTTTATCAATTCCAATTTTCGAATAAATCCCTGAAAGCTTATCCTCATTTGATTTCCTAAGAAATTCTTGTTCACTTACTATGCGATTATTATTTTCTATCGATCTGAATAAATCTTTCCTAGTACTTTCCTGTGCTTTCAAATCTGTCAAAACTCCTTTCGCTTCTCTAAAATCAATGGCTTTTGGGAAATTTGTGTTGGCAAAAAGTTCATTAATTTTATTGAGTTCATCTCGATAATGATTTTCAGTTTTTGTTTGCTCAGCTTCTAAGGCTTTTCTTTGAGAATGGGCTTCTTGCCACTGAATAATATTTTTCAAAAACCAATATAAACTGCTAAAATCATTGCTGTTTTCTTTTGGAAATCCAGGAGCTGATTGTAGTTTTTCTGTCCATTGATTGCGCTGATTATGAAGAGCATCAATTCTGCTTTGTAGCTTACCTAGATTTGCTTTACAAGTGTCTAATCTTTGCGTTATTCTCTCAGTTTCTTTAATTACTGAAAGCTTTTCAATTAAATCATCAATGCGATGAGCAACATTTTCTGTGTTCCAGGAAGCTGGGGATTTTAAGCCTGACCTAGAAAAGTCTTGCTCTCTAACTTTATGTGTGTGAGAATTCCCTCCTTTTTTTGAATATGCGAAAATAAAAGCTGCTACAATAAATAATAATCCTATCAGACCGAATGCGCCAAAAAAGTAGGTGGAAACAATGGTCAATAAGCTCAAAACGAAAAGAATAACAAGTGATTGTAGTGAAACGCCTTTTGTGTCTTGAGGTTCTTTTAACCAGTCACTTAGCGTTTTTATGCCTTGTGTAAATATCTCTGGTTTTACTTCTCCTTTTTTGAATTCTTTCGCTTCTTTTTCGAGTTCTTGAATCTCTGCTAGTAAAAACTCTTTTTCACCTAAAACTTGATTGGCGTTTTGTAACATTTTGTCCAATTCACCAACATCTTTTATGTTTATTCCTTCCCATTTTTTAGCGGTAATCGTAGGGTCAATCGTTTTTAGCGCATTGTTTTCTTTTTCTTGAAGCCCAGAAATAGAAATCTTTAACCTTTGAATATTTCGTGCTAAATCACTGAGATGTGCTATTCTGTCGTCAAGTTCAGCTATAACTTTCTGACTTACGCCATTTTCTGGAATTGTTAATTCCTTGAATTCTCTCTTACTCTCTAAAATTTCTTTTTTGGCTTTTTCTATTTTAATTTCGCAGTCTTCAAGGGCATTTTCATAATCTTGAATTAGTTCATTTTCATTCCCAGCTAAGTTTCTTATGGATTCTGGAAAATCATTCAGTTGGTCTTTGAGCTGCTTGTGTTTTAGTCTTGCATTTAAATATTCCGCAACCTTGTTGTAAAAATCATATCGTCTTTCTGCCTGTTGTGCCTCTTGTTTTTCTTCTTCTAAAAATGAAAGTGACTTTTCTTCATCACTTAATTGTTTTTGGTTTTCTCTGACGTTTCTATACTCTTTAAAAGCTAGTTCATATCTTTTGTACTCTTGCGCACTTCTGATGCTTGTTTTAGAATTATATCCTAAACTTTCCTGTGCAGCTTCCAAGTCAAATCCGCCTATGGATTGTTTCGCTATTTCCTTGGCTAAATCTTTTTCATTTCCCTCTACAAAATTGTGTAATGCCAATAAATAGCGCTGATGTCCCTCTTTTGCAGGCAAACCTTTAAATTGGTCTATATTTCCATTTTTTTCAATGTAAACACGGCCAGAATCTACATCAATTTCCCAATTGTCTTCATCGATTAGAACACTTCCTTTTAGTGATAATCCTTTGGTATTGTTGTGCCAAATGAGTTCTTGAATTGCTCTTGCGGTTGAGCTTTTTCCTGATGCATTGGGCCCAGTGATTATATTTACGTTCGCAGCCAGATTGTTCAAAGCTTTCATTCCCAATGGAAAACCTGCCATTTTACGAATGGATAAATCTTTTAATATGAAGCTTGACTTTTTCATTGATTCTGCTGTTCAATTAATACGGTTAAAATGCGATTACATTCATTGAGAATATAGCTGTTTGCTGCTTTAGTTTCATCTAAATCAAATCTTTCTGTCGTTCGTAGGGGCTCAAAAGTGGCGGATTGTTTTATGTTTGATTGCAGGCTTTCCCATTGTTTTTCTAATTTTTTAGAAAAATCAGTTGATTCTCCTTTTTTCAAGGCAATTATTGTTTTGGCCAGTATTCCAGCAGGAGAAGATTCCTTAGAAAGTTCTTCAAGATTTTCAACTTTTGGCTGAACATTTAAAGTTACTTTTCTTACAGTAATTTGTGTTTCTGTACTGCCCAATTCTTGCATGTAGTCTTGTGTCATTGGTGTTACCCAATTTTCTAACTCTTTAATTTTAGCATGTTCGCCAATTAAAACAAGGTCATAAATCAAGAAGGAAACTTTCTCCAATTCCATCATCCTTGACTCAGCATCTTCAAAGACTTTTGAGCTTAGCGTATTTCTTATATCGGCTTCATTTAGCTGGTCTGTAATATCGATGGTTATTGTTTCATAGCGAACAGGAGATAATGGAATTTGTTCCGTTTGAATGCTGTTTGGACCGTGAATTATCATTAAAACAGGACCGTGTATTCCTTGTTCTTTGGCACTCAAAGCATGGGGAGAACCGGGGTAGTAAACCAAAGGCGCTGCTTCTCTCAATATTTGTGGTTTATGAATGTGGCCAAGCATCCAAGCATTCACTGGAAGATTCGAAAAGTTATTCAAATCTATGGGAGCGTAATTGCTTTTTGGAGAATCGACATCGCCATGTAAAAGTCCAATGCTGGTTATGCTTTGCTCAATTCCTGTGAGGTCAAATTTCAATAAAGGATCCTCATTTACATGTCTTTTGGGAAAAGACCAACCCAAGAATTGTATTTTATCCTCCTGCTTCGAAAAGCTTTTCATTTCCCAAGTACCATTCGCTCCCAAGAGGTGAACATTGTCATATTTCTTGACATTAACCAATTGAGAAAGTACTTCGTAGTCATGATTTCCAGAAACCATAAAAACTTCGATTTTTACCTTGTTCAGCTTTTCAAAACCAACTTGTAAAGGGCCTATGGCTTCAAAAAATCGATTGTCTTGATCCACAATATCTCCGGTTAGCGCCAAGACATCAATTTTGTGGTCAATTGCATAATCTACAATTCGAGACCAGGTAGATTTCGTTGCAATTTCATCTGAATTTTGTGGAATACTAGAAGATTGTTTTCCAATGTGAATATCTCCAGTGGCCAGAATAGTGATTGACATAATTTTGAATTAATTGTAAGGATTTTCAGTTGGATGAAGATAAGGGGATTGTTTGAATTAAGCAAGTTGATATAAAAGTGAAATGTTTATTTGATGAATCTATTTGCAGGTTACATAGACAGAACAGATGCAAAATCTTAAGCTTTTATTCTAATTATTTTACTTTCTTAATTTAGAATTGTGTCAAAAGCTAAATCTTCAAAATGGATAAAAACCAAAGATTCAATTTTAAAGCTGTTGTGTTTCCGTCCAAGGACTAATTACATCAGAAATTAGCTTGGGCACCATTTCAAAAACACATTCAAAGAAGAATAGATCCAACTATTAGAAGAGGAGAATATGGACTGTGATGAAAAATATCTTTAGGATTTATTATTCGATTTCTATTCCAATTCCAAAATTCCTCTCTCCAGAATCTCGTCAGTTTCTAAATCAGTCCAGTCAAAAGAAGTTTCAATATCTGCTGGAACACCATTTTCTGCGTAGTTATTTCCATTCAAATCAAGTAGCTGACTCACGCTAAAACGATAGGTCCAACCATTTGGGAGTTGACCGCCATTGGGTAATCCTCCGCCACCACCTGTGGCATCGCCAATAAGTTTGATGTTTGGAAAAGCTTTAGTGGCAACGGCGAAGAAAGTGGTTGCACTGTATGAACCTTTATCAATTAGGACAACAACTGGTTTTAAGTATTGGACATTTCCATGAGGTGCGATGTAAAAATCTTCTTTTTCGCCAAAATCTGAATGATTTTCTCCATCTCTGGTGATGCTGTGTCCAACTAAGGTCTTCGATTCAACAAATCTTCCTAGTAATTTCGGAATGTTGAAGATTGCTCCACCACCATTTTCTCTTAAGTCCAAAATAATTCCTTTTGTATTGCTGTATCGTGTTAAAACCAAATCCATTTGAGCGTCGCTAAACCCAGAGGAGAAACTCCCATATCGGATATAAGCAATTTCTCCGTTACTCAAGAAATCATGTTTTAATGAGCCTGTTCGCCATGGGTCTGTCAAATAAAATTCATCAATTGTTCTGGCGCGGTAATTTTTAGGATTATTCAAAGCAACATTGTAAGCCGAAACATTAAAAGGAGAGATTAAATTGGTATGGTCATCTTTTAGTTCATTCAACATAGAAGCTAAAACATCAAATAACTCCATTTCGGAAGAGTTTTCATTCAACATTGGTCGATAGGTATTTTTCATTTCATCCCAATTGATGTCTTTTAATTCAAAATAGCTGTATTTTTTATCCACTTCATTCCATAAATAATCGAAGTTTTCCAAAGGGTCGCTAGAAGCCATGTCTGGTTTAAATAGCGCTTTTTCGCAAGAGGTAAAAACCAGAATGGACAAGATAATAATTAAGTATTTCATGGCTTATTTAGTTTTGGTGTTAAAGTAAATTGTGTAACGCAATTGGTGACTCGCCATTTGGAAGTCTTCAAATTTCCCTGGAGCGTGAGCGGCTTCCCAAACGTAAGACAGACTTCGGGCGTTTCCATTGGACATGTATTTGACGTATTCAAGCTGTGTTTTTAATCGCCAGCCATTTAATGACCATTTGTAATTGGCAAAAGCCCATTCTACAGGGCTGGTCTCCATTGCATTGAGTTCACTGTCATAGGCATAAGCATATCCAGGACGATAGTTGAAATTCAAAACACCAACATTCAGTAAGAATTTTAATTCTCTTTGAGCAGCTTTTAAAGTGGGTTTAAATAGCCATAAATTTATTTGCTTGTCTTGATTTCGAGAAATATCTCGAGTCCATTGAGCTGAAGCCATTAGATTTGAAATGTTTTCTAATCCCATTGCATTGTTCTGCAAAGCTGGGTTTCCGCGTACATTTTGCGTTAGTTTGAGTGCGCCACCAATTTTAAAATTGTTTTTAGCATCAGAAATATCTTTTAACTTCCATAATTCTTGGTAAACAAAGTTGAACTTCCCAAATCCAGCAAGTCCACCGGCAGATATAAGTTTGCTCTGAGGAACATTCGGCATTTGTGCACTGAGTCCAAGGCCAATTTCAAAAATACGAGATCTTTCTTCCGACTCTTTTAACCAAGAGGCATTTAATTCAAATCCAATTCCGCTGTAAAATAGAGGAGAGGTAGCAAAATCTCTGTAGAGAGGGTTAGTTACTCCAAAGGAAAGTAGCGTGTAGTAATTGCTTGAATTTTGATTTTTTGCCTGCGAATTAACATCTCTTTCTTGACTGATAGAAATGAAACTAAAACTCAGGATTAAAGATAGTAATGAGAATTTTATACTGTTATTCATGCTTGGAAAGTTAGTAAACAAATTTAACTCTCATCAAAAATAGTCTATTTTACAAAATTCATCTGTTTCGAATCCGCCAATATTGAATATTGTATTCTTAATAAAACAACCAGTCAATTCACTTTTCAGGTTATTTAGTATGTAAAGGCACTCAGAAAGCTTAAATTAATTCTTTAGAAGCTAATAATCAAGCTGGCTTTATTCTATAGTATGAATTGAATTTCAGATTATTACTGGAATAAAACGAATACATTATGGTTTAGTGCTTCAACTTTCTTGTTGGTTTTGTTTGAAGAATAGAAAGTGTGCTTTTTACCTTGGGCGTAAACATGAATTTCCCAATCATCATTTTCAAACAATTTTTTTAAAGAGCGCATTGGGACTTCTGTTGAAAAGCGAGACTTGAAGTTGTTTTTCGTTCTTTCATTAAATAGCAAAGTATTTTCCGTATTCGTAATGTTAATGATCGGAGTTGTGATATTCATGCTATCCACAGTTCTTATAATTTCGTTAACGTACAAACTGTAGTTTATTCTGGCATTACTGTTTAAATTGTCTTTGTATCTAAATGTGAAATCTAGGTGGGCTTCCTCGTTTAGTTTTCTGTTTTCAAAGATGAAAGGTTTAACGAAGAATTGTGTTCCTTCTTCACCCACAAAAAAGGTTTCGTAGTACTTTTTACCAGACTTTGTAGCGCCCGGTTTAATTCCTGAACAACTAGAAAGAAATAACGCCACCATAATAATAAGGGCAGGACTTAAGCAAAATATAGGTTTAAGCATTTTTTATGGACTTTATTTGAAATTGGATTAATGCAGTCTTTTAGACAATTCATTATAATTTAGTAAACTGTCCGATAGGTCTTTTGAGTCAGTAAGCGCTAAAAAGTAAATCAAATTTCCTTGAATATCGGTTGCGAACTCTGAAACATATTGATTTTCTTTCGCGTATTGTTTAAACTCAAATTTGGAATCCTCGGTCTTGGAATTCAATAACAGACTGTCATTAAAAAGAGGGGCTGTAAAAAGTTGGTCAGCGGAGGTGTTGACAGGAAGGCCTATGAATATAGTGTATCCAGCACCTTTTACGCTTTTGAATAGGGGGATCTGAGTAGCTTTGTTTTCGATGAGTTGTAGATAAGCTTTTTTTAATCCCACAGTGATTTGAGCTTCCTTTTCTCCTGAATTTAGCGTAAAAGCATTTCCATTAAAAAGGTCAATTTCGTTTTTATCCTTTTGAGTATCTCCACAAGCAAAAGTCAAAAACAGTAGAAATAAAAAAATATAATTTTTCATAGGCAGTTGAGGAAAAAGGCGGAAAGTACTAATTTCCGCCTATTATTTGAATTTATTTTCCTGTTACGATTGTTTCGTGTGTAACAATAAGTCCTAGAATACTTGTTGATTTAATATCAACAGTTGAAATTTCTGTAATTCCACCGTTTTTAGCAGCCGTTTGAATACTTGCATCGGCGTTGAAAAACAAAACTCCTAAATAACCTGTAGCAGTTGCAGTTCCTACTTTGTCTCCAATAGTGTTACTTGTTGCATTGACAGGCATTGTTAAGGAACAGCTAGACATTACTGCTACTACCGCTAATCCAGCTAAGATTGATTTGATTGTTTTTTTCATAAATAATTATATTAAGTTTCCCTACTCGTATGGCTTTTCGGTAACGCCCCGTTTTGTTGGTTTCTGGACTCCAAGTAGTTTAAAAAGTTTTATGACTTTATTATATCCGTTTTAAGTCGTTCATTCTGTTTTAGTTAAATAAAGCTGTTTAAATCCTTTGAGAATTGTAACTATTTAACTTTTCAAACTTAATAATTATTTGAATAGCATCAAATGTACTAAGCTTTTTTTAAGGTTGATTTAGAAAGTTTTTAAATTAAAAGCAACTAAAATCTTTTCTGTTATTTGGTCACTTTAATATCAAGTGCATTATTTCTAATTAGTGGTTGGTCGGAAACAGACGAATTTTATAAAATAGATTATTTTTGATGAGAGTTGAATTTATTTTTATGAGGTGATGCCTTAGCATCAGGCGATTAAAAATAAAGGGAACTATCGCAAAAAGAAATATTTTTAATTTTGATGTGTTTCCGTCCAGACACTAATTACTTTAGAGTTTTGTTAAATTGCTTACTATTGAATATTTAAATACTGCTTAGGGTAATGATTGTAAAAAGGCAATTAGAGCGGTTTGTGAAGATTTTTTGTGCTCAACTGCCTTATCTAGATTAATGGTTTTCGTTAATTCATCTGCTTGTTTATTGATTGTTTTCCAGGCAATTTCGAGCTCCGTATCAGAGATTGGATCTTCGCTTAAAACAGTTTTTAGTGTGTTTTTATTTAACTGCTCATGCTGTAATTGCGCAAAGGAGGGCATTCTGGTTTTGGGATACAGTATTTTGGGGTTGTCTAAAAAGGCTGAAATCATGGCCGATGTTCTTTTGCCACCAAAAGCTTCTAGACTTTTTTTTCCCCATTTGGCATCTTCGTCGTTTAATGCGTGACACTTGTAGCATTTTTCATTTTCAAAAACTTGTTCCCCGTATTTAACCAATAGTGTTTTTGTATTATTTCCATTGTATTTAGAAATCTCCACTGTTGATGAATTTAAATTCAAGGAAATCAATAGAATCCCGAAAATGAACAGTGACATATTATAAGTGAAATTTGATTTATACATTCTGCTTTAAAACGCTTAATTGATTTATAGAAATGAATTTTTGCTTACCTTTTTTATGTTTTATAGACTCCCAAACAATCTTTCCACATCCCTTATAAGAAATGACAGGTAAACCAGATTCTTTTATTTTTATGACAATCAAGTTGTCTGGCTCGGAGCTTAAACCAACTTTATTCCGTTGCGTTATTTTAATTTGATATTTTTTATTTGTTGCAGGATCAATAGCATCATGACGTTTCTCAGAATTTTTCAATAATTCCAAATTGAATTTTTCTTTAGCATAAACTTCTCCAATACTTCCCAACAAATGTCCATCAACTGTGAATTTCCTATTGTCTTTTTTGTAATTGTCTTCAAGTTTTCTGACAATGCCCCACAATTCTCTAATGGTCTGCTGTAATTCTTCTGCCTTCATAAATGTAAATTACACAATCGGCTTAAAGATACAAGGATAACGCATGTTTTAAAATTATATTATGATCAATTAGTTGTTCAACAGCTATTCTTAGGCAATGAATCAGAGTAAGCGACGCGTCATGATATCAATGATTTTTTAGGTTAATTTCTATTTATTGTTTTTTTATTTAACGTCACTTTCTAGTTCAACAATAACTTCATTCTTTCGGTTAAAAACATCGAAAGGTGGGTTATAACCTAGAAAGAAAAAATGCTTTGTGTAAATAATTGCTTCTGCGTCTAAAGCGTCGGTGAGTTGCTTTTTGTAATCTTGAATTTTTTCATCGCTTGCCCAGCCACCAAAAGTAATTGCAGCCACGGTTTTTGGAGGTTCTTCTTTAAATTTAATCTGAGAATTATTCGGTTTTGGAAGGGATTCTCGTGCTCTATCTTTCGGAACCATAAACATTACTTTCATTGAATCTTCTAACGACATGGCAACAGGTGAGGTCATTGCAATTTTTTCGTTTTTATCATTTCCCCCAAAAATGTAGCCTGCCAATATGCTAAAACCTTTCCCTGAAACCTCTTGATACTCTTTGTGAGGTAGCTTAACAGTCGTGAATAAACTTGCTTCATAATCTCTAACTTCGAAACTTTCATATTTCTTTACAACGATGTAAGGGTAGCTTTCTGTATTACTTCTAATACTCATAGCATACACTTGGATCGCGATGAAAATGGAAATGATGACACCTATGATAATTAGTAATATTTTCATGTTTTTTTTTAATATTTGTCTTATCAAAACAATGTAGGAGGTATTTCGTTCGAAGCTAAAAGTTGATGGCGTTTATTGAAAAGAACTAAATTAAATTTTCACCAATAATTCCCACTAAAAAGCCTAAAGATGCTCCAAGAGAGGTCAAATAGTTCTTGCTTAATTTGCTTTCTGGAATAATGTCTTGAATCAATAAATAAAGAATTCCACCGCTAGCAAAACTCATTAACATCGCTGTGAGTTGTGGTTGATTACTCAATAAAAAATGACCAATTAGAGCTCCTACAATTCCAAAGAAACTCAAGAAAAAGAAGATGATTAAGGTTCTTTTGGGTGTAAATCCACTAAGGACTAAGTCTCTAAATGAATTGAAGGCTTCTGGTAAGTTTTGGAGTCCCATAAAAACGGCTAGTAAAATAGCCATATTAGGATCAATTGCAAAAACTGCTCCTAGGGCAATGGCTTCGGGGATAAAATCCATCATCATTGCAAGTAGAGTAGCCGTTTGACCACCTTTTTTAGCTAAATAGCGGTCTAGAATCATGAAACTCAAAGTACCTGCAAGAAAGGATAAAATCATTGGTAACAATTTTAACTCTTCCATAGCTTTTGGAATAAGCACCAAGGCTAAAGCCGATAATATTATCCCAGCACCAAAGGACATCATCGTATGGGTAATTTCATATTTTACAGGAGTTTCTTTTATGTGGTGATTAAAATAGTTGGCTAAAAGTCCACCAAGAAAAACAGTGATTCCAGCAATACCTGAGAAAAGAATTAAATTCTGAATCATAGAGGTAAATCTACCTTTTTTGAAGGGTAATCGCAAAAGATAATTGATTGAAAAATTCAGTCTAAGCGTCTGAAGTAGTAGGAAAAACCTTATAGTGTGATAGAAGGGAGTATCGAGGTAATTAGTTCTGATGAACCATAATATTCAAAGCGTCTGACAATCTCAGACTCACGGCAAAATCATTTAGGCGAATAGCAATGGGATCTCCAAATGGAGAAATAGAACGAATTTCAAATGGAGTTCCTGGTGTTAATCCCATTTCAATCAACCGTTGTGAAACCTGGCTGTGTTTAATTTCAGTGATGATTCCGCTTGCTCCTTTACGCAATGTTGTAATGCTTTTACTTTCCATACGACAAATATAGAATAGGGGAGAAGGTTTTACAATACCATGATTAGGGTATTTTGAATGAGTCTAAATAAGCGGGGGGTAAGGGTGACGCAAAGATTCGCAAAGTAGCGGAGATTCGCGGAGGGTTGGGGTGGAAGGTGACGCAAAGTTTCGCAAAGGAGCGGAGGTTCGCAGAGGTTTGGGGTGAAAGGTGACGCAAAGATTCGCAAAGAAGCGGAGATTCGCAGAGGTTTGGGGTGGAAGGTGACGCAAAGTTTCGCAAAGGAGCGGAGATTCGCGGAGGGTTGGGGTGGAAGGTGACGCAAAGTTTCGCAAAGAAGCAAAGATTCGCAAAGGTTTGGGGTGAAAGGTGACGCAGAGTTGCGTAGAGTAGCGGAGATTCGCAGAGGGGCGGAGGATGGGTTTTAGTAGCTCTCCGTCACATTTTTCTTTTTTTCCTTTGCGTAACTCTGCACCTCCGCGTGGCTCTGCGTAATTCTTCATTCTTCTTTTTCTTCAAGTACCTCTGCACCTCCGCGCAACTTTGCGTAATTCTTCTTTTCTAAAAATGTAGAAGAGTAGCTTTATGTAATAATTCCAAGTCTTTAAATTGAATCGTGGGTGAAAACTCAAAACTTTCACTATCTTAGCTTAGAGTTAACCACTAAAATCAAAATAATATGAATGAAAATGAAATTTCCTCTATAATTATTGGCTGTGCAATGGAGGTGCATACTAGGTTAGGGCCTGGATTATTAGAATCAGCTTATCAAAAATGTTTGCTATACGAACTAGAAAAAATAGGTTTCCTAGTTGAGCAAGAATTAACCCGCTTTATTCATCAGCTAGTTTTAACCAATTAAGAAAGGAGAAATATAAATTTCAATTTTTAACTAAGCGTTATTGTCTATTTTATTGATTTAATTTCTCACTTTTTGAGCGTGTTTTTCT
>NZ_QFRJ01000015.1 GCF_003143775.1 Brumimicrobium oceani
TGTCTATTGCAGCAGGGTCCACCTCTTACCATTCCGAACAGAGAAGTTAAGACTGCTTGCGCTGATGGTACTGCCCTTTTAAGGGTGGGAGAGTAAGACGACGCCACTTTTTAAAAACCTCATACAGAAATGTATGAGGTTTTTTGCGTTTATTGAGATTTGTTTGTTTATTTACGTTGATGGCACTGTCCGTCAGCCGACGGATAGGGTTGACTTTCTATTGACGGAAGAGTAAGACGACGCCATTTTTTAAAATCTCATACAACAATGTGTGAGGTTTTTGTTATTGAGATTTTATTTGTAGTGAGATTGTTTCTCAGTGGATTGATGGACGAGGCTACTCTTTGCAGAGATGGATCGTCACGTTGCCTCTTGAAATGCTCAGTATTGTTTTGAAGCGTAAGATGGCTGCAGATGCTTGTTTTTTTCTTTGGTCTTAATGGTTCTTGTTGTGAAGTAAATGAAGGGTTAGATGGTCATACTTCTACAAAACAAAGAAATTTTGATTGTTGATGTTGAATTGTCAGTGGTTAAAGTATTTTGCACCTCTGAATTCCTTGGGTTTCTTCTTTATTTAGCTTAATTATGTGATTAATATGACAAAAAAAACTGGTCTTTTGTATGTGGGTTTTGGTTCCCTTAGTTATGGAATTCTTGCTACAGTAGTTAAGTATGCCAATGGTGAGGGGGCTTCAACTGCCTTATTAACTTTCTCTCAATATCTTTTTGCAACAGTATTTCTAACGATTCTGGCTTGGCGCATAAGTAAATCTGAAAAAGTTCTGTCTAAGTATAGCATGCCTTCGAAAGTACTTAAACTTAAAATTATGCTTTTTGGTACAACGCTCGGTTTTTCTAGTTGCTTTTATTATCTCACCATACAATATGTTCCGGTTTCTGTGGGGATTATACTTCTCATGCAATCTATTTGGATGGGTGTTTTAGTCGATCTTATTTCCACTCGAGGTGCAAATGTTAGGTTGAAAATTTTAGGAGCCTTAACTGCAATTACAGGAACTCTATTAGCTGCGAATGTTTTTGAAAGTTCTATTTCTCCTCATCCACTTGGTTTAGTTTTTGGTTTGTTGGCAGCCCTGAGTTTTACTTCATTTATGTACTTTTCAAACAGCCTCGGTCATCAAACGCATGTTATTATTAAAAGTAAATATCTTGTTTACGGTGGTTTTATAGTGGTATTAATATTTTGGAATATTTCTATTTTTGAATCATTTGATTTTTCCGATTTATTGAAGTATGGTTTGTTCTTAGCTATTTTTGGTTCAATGATTCCCCCAATATTTTTCGCACAGGGAATGCCAGCAATAGGAACTGGATTAGGGAGTATAGTTTCAAGTATAGAAATACCATTTTCAGTTCTAAGTGCAGCTGTTATATTGGGTGAGGATGTTTCTTCTATTCAATGGCTCGGTATTGTGGTTATTCTTTGTGCTGTGGTCTTGATTAATTTTAAGAAGATCTAAATTTCTTATTATTTAGTTGTTCTCCAAACAAAAGGTCTATTGGTATTGTTAAACTGCTAACATTAAAATCGCGAACAAATGCTTTACCTCACATCATTTAAAGATAAAGAAGTCGATAAGGAAATAAATCAAGCTGTTGGTAAACCTTTTAACATTAAAGATATTATCTTTAAAAAAGTGGGTGTCATTGGTTCCTCTAGAATGGAGGTAATAGAGTACAGTAAATTATTTGTTTCTGCCATGAATAAAAGCAAACAAGCTGTACAAGCAAATATTGGTTTGCGACCCAACGGAATTGTCGTTGTTCTTAATATTCGATTAAGCGATTATACTTGGGTTATTCCTTACCATTACCTTTCTATTTTTAAAACTGATCTTCTAGTCATTCATAGTCAAGGGGAATTTCTGAAACTTAAAATTAACGAAGATCAAAATAAAAAGTTTATCGATAAAATTCTTAAACTTAAAAATGAACAGGTGGGCGGAGATTATTATGGTTAAAATCATATTTATTTTTCTCTTGCATCTATTAATTTCTTAATTTAGCGATAACACTTCTTATTAATTAGATACTTTGGAATGAAGCTTAACTTAATAACCTTTAAAATTTTCTTATTTACTGTCGTATTTCTATCGAATACTTGCCTTCACGCAAATGAAGATTTGTTTTCCATCGAGGGTGGCTACATAAGTAATGAAATGACAGATGAGAAAGCTTCTTCTGAATACATTTTAAACTCAAATCAAAATTTCCCGGATGATGCTGCTATCACCGCGATAGGGGCTATTAATTTAGATTCTTGCTTGGTTTCGGAGGACATTACAGTTGATCTTTTAAATAATGGTACAACTAATCTGACCAGTTGTTGGATTCATTTTGAAGCGAATGGAGTTTTAATTCAGAGTTTATATTGGACAGGAAGTTTGATTCCTGGTGAAACATTAAACAATGTGTTTATCTCCACCTTCAATGATTTTTATCCTACAGTTGATATTACAGTTTGGTCAGAACTACCTAATGGAACCGTAGATATGAATACTTCAAATGATAGTTTAAATGTTCATCTTTTTCCAAATAAGTTAAAAGGAACTTATACAGTAGGTGGTGCAAATCCAAATTTTAATTCTTTAAGTGACGCGTTTAATCAACTTGATACTTCTGGGGTATGTGGAGATGTCATTCTAAATATCCGCAATGGACTATATTATGAAACGATTTCTATCGATAGCATTTTGGCCAGTAATATGAATTATAGGGTTACTGTTCAATCTGAGAGTCAAAATCCTCAAATGGTTACCATAGATTCTGTTGATATTGTTTGCAGTAGCACACATAATGTGGAATTTAATAACTTGACTTTTAAAAATGGCAGCATTGATTTTACAGAAGGTTCCAAGAATTTAATATTCGATCAAAATGTATTTGATTCTGCTTTTGTAAACATCTATAATGCCACGGATAATCTTTTTTCAGACAGTGTCATGATAAGCAATAATATTTTTAATGGTGGTTCGATAAAAGCGCATTCATTACAAGGAGTGAATGCTGTTTCAAATCATTTTATGGTTAAAGGAAATGAGTTTTATGATTCCTATGGTATAAGTGTAGAAATTAACAATTACAAAAACATAGAAATTTCGCATAACCGTTTGCAAAGTCACAGTGCTTTTTCACCTGTTGCTATTTCTGTTTTTTATCAAAGTGATTCACTTTCTATTGACAATAACATTATTACGAAGTCTACTGCTGGGCATACTATGGTTATAGAATCTGCAGTAGTCAATGATGATGTTGCGGTGAAAATTTTCAATAATTCAATTCATCAAATTGTACACAACGTTAATTACTTGAATAGTTCTATTGACATAAGCAACTTGCAAAAATTGGAATTTATGCATAATACCGTTTTTCTATCAACTGTTAATAATAGTCCTAATTCTCAGGCACTATTGCTTCTTTCTGGAGTTGATAGTGCTTTTATTAAAAACAACATGCTTATTAATGATGGTGAAAAATTGATTTATAAATTGAATAACAATATCCATTTTGATTGTGACTTCAATAACTACTGGAATGATCACAATTTTGCCACAGTAACCTATGGTGGTTCAACCCTATGGACAGCAACTTTAGCTGAATTTTCTTTAATCTATTCAATAGATAATAATTCTACTTTTATTAAACCTTATTTTGCGTCGTCAGATTTCTTGTATCCCATGAATGCCCTTAGTATGGATAATCTGGGAACACCTATCAGTTATATCGATACAGACATCCTTAATTCTTCTCGCGATCTGAATACACCAGACGTGGGGGCCTATGAATTCTTTCAATTACAACATGATATTGCATTAGAAAATCCTTCATGGATAGACACCGCAATTTGCGCTGGAGGAAGTGTGAATTTAATTTTCGATGCATTCAATAATGGGAGCGAGCAAATAGATAGTTTTACAGTTTATGTTGACATTGAGAATCAGGCTTTGGATACAATTATTGTTTATCAAAACATAGCGCCACAACAAACGATTTCTTTCAACCTAGGAAGTTATACATTTACTAATCTCATTACTGATGTTAATATTTCAATTGCCTTACCTAATGGATATTATGATTCAATACCTATGAATAATAATTTTAGTGGTCGCTTTCACACCAAACTTGATGGAATTTACACGGTCGGTGATACGACTGCTGATTTTGTATCCATTAACGATGCACTAATTAGTTTGAACAGAGGTATTTGTGGACCGGTAACTTTTAAATTGAAGGATGGAACGCATACTGATTGGGGAAATATTGGACCTGTTGAGGGAAATTCACCTACTAACTCTATTACATTCGAATCTGAATCTTTAAACTCCAGCCTGGTAATTGCAAACCATACAAGCTCAAGTAATTTGATCACTTTCCGAAATGTTGAAAGTCTTTCTCTTAGACACATTTCGTTTAACACTCGAATTAACTTAGATTCTGTGAATTTAGTGAGTGTCGATACCTGTGAATTTAATGGAGGTGGAATTTATGGTTCTATAAATCCTAATTTTGTGGATAGTTTATCGGTCATAGGATCTAGCTTTAATAACTCGGCAATTGATTTTTGGAGTGATGTAAACAACGTAAAGATTTTAAAAAACTCATTCAGTGGAACATCTAAAATTTCTTTTGCTGCTTTTAACACCGCTTCGCCCCATCCTACAAACATTCTAATCAGTGAAAATGAATTAGACATAAACAATTCAAACCCTTCTATACATGCAAATATTTACATGCAATCGTGTGAAAATTTTGAAATCAGTAACAATAAACTGTCAGGAAATGTCCGTTCCATCAGAATTAAAGCTTGTGATATCGGAGTTAACAACGTAATAAAAAACAATTTCATTAGCTCTTCTTACCTTCCTTTTGAATTGTCTGCGAGTAATGGCTTGAAAATCTATAACAATTCCATTTATTCAAATTCGATATCAATGGAATACAATACGAATGTTGAATTTAAGAATAACATTTTTCAAAAAATTGGTTCGAGTGGTGTGTTTTTCTATTTTTCTAATATTGGAATTCAAGAATTTGACTCTGATAATAACCTGTTCTTTGGCGATACATCCATGTTTAGTAATAGCCTAACTTACAGTAGTTGGAAATCTCAACACAATAAAGATCTGAATTCTTATTATGGTAATCCAATTTATACCAGTACAACAGACTTGCATAGCAATTCTTTTTTAGCGGATAGCAACGGAATGGTTCTGCCTGAAGTAAATTTAGATATAGATGGACAAGCACGAAATATAACACATCCTGATATTGGCGCTGATGAATTTGATACTGATTGGTCTACAATTTTTGACCTATCCGCAGACAGTTTGCTTAATCCGAGCAATTATAATTGCACAGATAATGACTCAATTTTATTTGTCTTTTCAAATAATTATACGGACACTGTTACAAGTGCCATTATAACTTGGAGTGTAAACGGTGTGCTTCCAAATATTTATAATTGGAATGATGTACTCGCACCAGGACTAAGTGATACTGTTTTTCTAGGATTAGGAAATTTTGTTCCGAATACGGACTACTTAATTACTATTAATATTTCTGAGCCCAATGGAATTGAGGATGCTTATTTTGTCAATAACACCATAGCTATATCTTATAAGGGCTACGTACAACCTGAAATTAGTTTAGCTCAAAATTTTATTTGTGATGGAGATGAGCTAACGTTGTCTTCAACCTTCTCAGACTCAACCTATAGCTATGCATGGTCAAGTGGCGCTATAAATGATTCCATAATTATAAATACCGGAGGAACATACTGGTTAGAAACCATTAATTCGTTTGGATGTATGGAGAGTGATACAGTAGTAATTACTGGATACCCAACACCATCAACTGTTTCAATTTTGGCCTCTGATACTGTTTTTTGTAGTGATGATTTTGTTACCCTAACTGCGGATCCTATTATTGCAGGTAATATTCATACATGGAATTGGAACTGGCCTGGTGGAAACCCAACGAGTATAACCGTGAATGATGATGCCGAAGTTATTCTCACCACTGAGGATCAGAACGGATGCTTACAGTTTGATACCATCCAAGTGTCTATGGTTCAGGTACCATATACTAATATTTGGAGAAGTGGCGTAAACATTTATTGTGATAATGTCCCGTCTGGTTCTACATTTCAATGGTATTTAAACGGAGCTTTAATTCCGGGGGCAATAGGTCAATTTTATACTCCAGTTGTTAATGGAGTATATGCGCTCGAAGTAACCAACGGAATCTGTTCGTTTACAACAAATGATCATTACTACTACACTTTAGGTTCGACGGATTTAGAAATCAATGAAATTTCATTAGCACCTAACCCTGCAACTACTGAAATCAGAATCTATAATTTATTTTCAAAATACAGTTATGCGATTTATGATGCAACAGGAAGAGTGCTTATAGAAAGAAAGGACATTTTAAACACTACAATTCCACTTGCCGATTTATCGAAAGGTGTTTATGTAATTGAATTAATGGTAAATGATCAATTGGTCATTAAGAGCTTTGTGAAGAAGTGAGTGAAGAGGTAGATACATGATAATTATTGATTTGAAATTGATTTTCCCCAAGCAGGTTGTGAAAATATTTTAAATTGATACTTTTATGTGATGATTCGATTCACAGTGGTTTACTTGCTTGCCCTGCTACTTGTACGTTGTGAATTGAATTCAAATTGATACTTTTATGTGATGATTCACAGTCATCTGAGTAAACCATCACGCCCTCGCCTAGTTGTGAATTGAATTCAAATTGATACTTTTATGTGATGATTCACAGTAATCATCTCTTTCCTTATCAATTTCCTCCTGTTGTGAATTGAATTCAAATTGATACTTTTATGTGATGATTCACAGTTAATAATTTAGGAACCTCAATGAGTTCTAAGTTGTGAATTGAATTCAAATTGATACTTTTATGTGATGATTCACAGTGGGAACTCCCGACATGTTCGCAGATATTAAGTTGTGAATTGAATTCAAATTGATACTTTTATGTGATGATTCACAGTTCAGGCAACGTAATTGTTGCCGTATCTGCCGTTGTGAATTGAATTCAAATTGATACTTTTATGTGATGATTCACAGTTTACAATCTACACCTACATCTGTCTGAATAGTTGTGAATTGAATTCAAATTGATACTTTTATGTGATGATTCACAGTGGACGAGAGTAGGCGATCTGACAATCGTATGTTGTGAATTGAATTCAAATTGATACTTTTATGTGATGATTCACAGTTGATTTGACTTCGGGATTATTGTTTTTCTTGTTGTGAATTGAATTCAAATTGATACTTTTATGTGATGATTCACAGTGTTGAATTGGTTACGGTTGACGATATGCAGGTTGTGAATTGAATTCAAATTGATACTTTTATGTGATGATTCACAGTGATAAAAGACTTTTTCTATTCACTACCAAAGTTGTGAATTGAATTCAAATTGATACTTTTATGTGATGATTCACAGTTCACGTGGAACTAATAAACCTTTTTTATAAGTTGTGAATTGAATTCAAATTGATACTTTTATGTGATGATTCACAGTCTAAACGAGTGTTGTCTCTTTCAAATTCCTGTTGTGAATTGAATTCAAATTGATACTTTTATGTGATGATTCACAGTCCTATCAGGTTCTTGTATAGCGAGCCGTCAGTTGTGAATTGAATTCAAATTGATACTTTTATGTGATGATTCACAGTAAAAGTTAAATCTATAAGAATAGGCTATGGGTTGTGAATTGAATTCAAATTGATACTTTTATGTGATGATTCACAGTTCTGCTAATTCGGAAATACTCATGTTTCGCGTTGTGAATTGAATTCAAATTGATACTTTTATGTGATGATTCACAGTAGTCTTTCTCAAAAACCTCTTCAAGTTCCTGTTGTGAATTGAATTCAAATTGATACTTTTATGTGATGATTCACAGTTTTTGCTTTTCCTGTGCGACCCGTGTTTTTGTTGTGAATTGAATTCAAATTGATACTTTTATGTGATGATTCACAGTTCTACAATAACTTTCAACTTCACTAGTTGGGTTGTGAATTGAATTCAAATTGATACTTTTATGTGATGATTCACAGTAAGACAACAAATTTAGCAAAAACACTTTTTGTTGTGAATTGAATTCAAATTGATACTTTTATGTGATGATTCACAGTAACGGAATCAAAATAATATACCAAACATGAGTTGTGAATTGAATTCAAATTGATACTTTTATGTGATGATTCACAGTATAAATCTTATTTCTTAAATCCTTTAAAAGTTGTGAATTGAATTCAAATTGATACTTTTATGTGATGATTCACAGTGATGTTAGATGTGGATTCATTCACTTTGGTGTTGTGAATTGAATTCAAATTGATACTTTTATGTGATGATTCACAGTATAGTAATTTTTCGGAAGGACTTAACTCCTGTTGTGAATTGAATTCAAATTGATACTTTTATGTGATGATTCACAGAATCAAAACAATACTTTCCTTCATTGGAAGTGTTGTGAATTGAATTCAAATTGATACTTTTATGTGATGATTCACAGATTAGACTTCTCTATTTTGCCTATTGGAGTTGTTGTGAATTGAATTCAAATTGATACTTTTATGTGATGATTCACAGAGAGCTTGTCAAAATTGGATTTGGTGGAATTGTTGTGAATTGAATTCAAATTGATACTTTTATGTGATGATTCACAGAAAAAGAAGAAGTTTCCGTGAGAAGATACCTGTTGTGAATTGAATTCAAATTGATACTTTTATGTGATGATTCACAGATCAGACTTTCGCCAAAAAACCATACCGAAAGTTGTGAATTGAATTCAAATTGATACTTTTATGTGATGATTCACAGAATTCCCAGTTGAACTCACAAACCAAATATCGTTGTGAATTGAATTCAAATTGATACTTTTATGTGATGATTCACAGACGACCTTCAGCATTTATCTTCTATTATAGCGTTGTGAATTGAATTCAAATTGATACTTTTATGTGATGATTCACAGATGGTATAATGTGAGTATAAAAATACCTAATGTTGTGAATTGAATTCAAATTGATACTTTTATGTGATGATTCACAGAATCTATCACGGTTATTCGTTACCTTCTCTTGTTGTGAATTGAATTCAAATTGATACTTTTATGTGATGATTCACAGAAGCTATAATAATTTATTGCCCACTATGTGGGTTGTGAATTGAATTCAAATTGATACTTTTATGTGATGATTCACAGAGTAACAATAAAGCGGTCATTCTTAATGATGGTTGTGAATTGAATTCAAATTGATACTTTTATGTGATGATTCACAGATAACCAAAATACCAGCACTCCCATTTTTTGTTGTGAATTGAATTCAAATTGATACTTTTATGTGATGATTCACAGATGTTTGGCGTTCCGCAAATTCTTTCTTTGGGTTGTGAATTGAATTCAAATTGATACTTTTATGTGATGATTCACAGATATCCTAATAGTAGAATGCACCGGCTTAAGGTTGTGAATTGAATTCAAATTGATACTTTTATGTGATGATTCACAGATGGAATGGTTCAAACGATTTATAACAGACTGTTGTGAATTGAATTCAAATTGATACTTTTATGTGATGATTCACAGAACGTTTCAACGCTACCAAGTCATCATAAGTGTTGTGAATTGAATTCAAATTGATACTTTTATGTGATGATTCACAGAAGACCGCTCTGAAAAGGGTGGTCTTTCTGCGTTTTAGCCACTTTTTAGGATGAAAATTTCTACTCTTTTTGATTAGTAGATTCCTTTAAAAGTATCGGTTTTTGGTTTCTATTTTAATCGTTTGTTAACATACTCAATTTAAAAGATTGTAACCTTATCGAATTTATTACGTAGTAAAAGGTTGTCAATCAATACTTAGACTTATGATTAAAAGAACTTTGTTTTTCGAAAATCCTGCTTATTTGAGTACAAAGAATAACCAACTCGTTGTTAAGCTTACGCAAAGCAATGAAACCAGAACTGTGCCTATAGAGGATATTGGAATGATGGTACTAGAAAATCAACAAATCACATTTACCAATGGTTTAATCGAAAAGTTGACTTATCAAAATGCCGCAATTGTTTGTTGTAATCAGCAACATTTGCCTTTAAGTTTGATTTCTCCATTAAGCGGACACTCTGAATATAATGAGCGGTTGAGATTTCAATTAGAAGCTACTCTTCCTTTAAAGAAATACTTATGGCAGCAAACCATTGTTTCAAAAATTACAAATCAAGCTAACTTGTTGGGACTTTTAGGTAAGCAAAATGATAAATTGAGAAAATGGTCCAAGGAGGTTTTATCTGGTGACACAACAAATAAAGAAAGTCATTCGGCTGCTTTTTATTGGGATCGGATATTTGATATTCCTGGTTTTTATCGTGGTCAGAAGGAAATTGCACCCAATAATTTATTGAATTATGGTTACGCTATTTTGAGAGCGGTTTGTGCAAGATCTTTAATTGGAAGTGGAATGCTACCCGCTTTAGGGATACATCATGCCAATAAGTATAACGCCTATTGTTTAGCAGATGATATTATGGAGCCTTATCGACCTTTTGTGGATGAAGTGGTTTATGCAATAGTTCAAGATAATGATGATATTGAAGAACTCACAAGTCATATTAAACAGCAGCTTTTGATAATTCCTGCAATAGATGTAACTATTGATGGCAAGAGGAGTCCATTAATGGTAGCCATGAGCAGAACAACACATTCTTTATATGAGTGTTTTGCTGGGATTTCTAGAAAAATTTTATACCCAACATTATGAGTGAAAATCAATTTTTAACCCGACTTAATCAATACAGAACTATGTGGATCCTTGTATTTTTTGATTTACCGACAGAAACAAAATTGGAACGAAAGGCAGCTGGTAAGTTCCGAAAATCATTATTAACTGATGGTTTTACAATGTTTCAATTTTCCATTTATTTACGTTTTTGTGCGAGCAGGGAAAATGCAGATGTACATACCAAACGAGTAAAACTCCTACTTCCCAAAAAAGGGAAAATAGGAATTTTACAGGTCACCGATCGTCAGTTTGGTATGATGGAATTATTCCATGGCGTTAAAGAAGTGGAGAAGGAGACTCCACATCAACAATTGGAGTTGTTTTAATTAAGCTTTAGAAATATTTCCTAGTCTATCAACTTTTAATTTCCAACAAATCTTTTTTATTTGAGTCACACCGTCTATCATGTTTTGGTTTTTATTTTGTTGACTTCCAAGTCCAAACTCATTTTGAATCAGTTCTTTTTCAGCAATATTTATTTTGTTCTTATCATTTAATTCTTTAAATATTTCTTTGTTCTTTTTTCCGTGAAACCTCCAAATTGGCTTCGAAATAGCATAGGGAACGAAGTTTGCAATACTTATACTACCATCAACATATTTATAAATCCTATTTACTTGTTCTTTTGTTAGGTTTTTAAAATCCACTTCATTTAAGTTATTGATTTCCTTATTTGTTGGGACATAAACTAAGTCTAATGGTGAGAGTGTAAATATTCTCTGAAATTCATTTAGTCTGTCATCAAAAATTTTATTGGGTAAAGGATTAATGCGATTGTTTTTATCTTGCTTTAATGATTCGATTAAATCCATCAATCCAATATCTTTAAATTTTCTTTCTGTCGTTTCATTTCCTTCATGATTTATATAAGTTCTTTCATAGAAACCAAGGTAGAGATTAGAGCCTGCGTCATTCACTACATACTGTTTTGATTTAACAGATTCTCCATCATCACCATTTATAGCTCTTTGATTCCCAAAGCCTCTAGAAATTCGTACTTTTTTTATAGGTTTATGACTCTTACCATTGTTTAGCCTTTGAAGTTCACTGGGCTTATTCATTTCTTCGATTAGTTCATTTGTAAAAGCAATTTCAGGATGCTCCGTTATTTTTCTGTCATTTCGATTTTTGAATACGTCCTCAGATAATTCATTAATAAAGATATTTAACATTTCATATTTAACTTTTTTATAAGTAAATTGATTATTTCTTAGATGTACAATAAAATCTTGAGTGGATTGAAACTCATTTTCTTCATCTTTTACAATAGCTTCAAATTCTTGTTTTTTCAAAAGAAAATCAAAGTAATTGATTGCTTCTTCAAATTGAAGTTCAACAGTATTATACTCTTTTAAATGATTCAATAATATTTTCTGGATTCCTATATCGGTAATAGTTCTTATTTTTGCACTATTAAATGAAATATCCAAATCTTTTCGGATTACTATTTTTTCTTCTCCACTTAATAATTTCTTCCCATAAAATGAATCTTTCCCTAAACTTCTCCGAATGGACCAATTTTTCTTTTGTCCATTTTCAGTGTTTTGTTTTATAAACTTGTTCTTACTAGATGTATTATTATACCAGTTTGTGGTATTGTTAATAACCCTAAGATTTTGCTTGAAGGTCACAATAGTTCCTTGTAATGCTGTTAGGATCATTTTTTTGTAATCAAAATCAAAAGAATCATGCATTTTATATATATACGTTTTCTCTAAGACTGAATCTCTTCGAGAATTTTCAACTCCTAATTTACGAGTTTCGCCAGGAAGCATATAATACCAATTGTTTTCATCTTTAGCATCATCTCTTTTTATGAACTTTATCTTTCGTTTTAATGTTTGTCTGTATTTTTCAATTTT
Organism: Brumimicrobium oceani; assembly: GCF_003143775.1. GTDB lineage: Bacteria > Bacteroidota > Bacteroidia > Flavobacteriales_D > Crocinitomicaceae > Brumimicrobium > Brumimicrobium oceani. Next base: position 12,713 of record NZ_QFRJ01000015.1, read on the forward strand.
CTTTTGAGTTCCGTAATCTTCCGATTTAGCTTTAGCATTAATGTTATTGATATAATTAACATGGTCCTCTGTACATAAGGCGACAATTAGTGCATCTAGCGCATGATGTCTATGATCGATCCGTTTAATGTCATAAGAATCATCTTTTTCACGAATGCTATCATCTAAATTACAATCAAAATATCTGTGTCCTGATTTGGATGTTTGCCATTCACCAAACAAGTTTGATTTTGTTAGTTCATTCATTCTAATAAAACGTGGTGATACAAGTTCTCCCCATACTTCGTTAAGTTTCCAAGCTCGCTTAAGTTCTGAAGTAACTCTACCAGTAACAGGTAATAAATTCTTAGAACGGAACTCAACTTCCCCCGGTTCTCTTACAATATGACTTAATAACTCCATCGCTTTTCGAGATATATGTTGAGTATTATTCATTTGACTGTTTGTAAAGCCTTTTGGAATTTCTTTAGAAAGTAGAATATATCTTTTTGTTCCAGAGAATTGAGTGTTTACGATGTTTAAGTATTCATCTTCGGAACAAACAGGAGTGCCTAAATAAGATTGACCATTTTGATTTTGAATAAATTCTCGTCCAGTCCTATCACTTTTTAAATTATTTAAACTATTTTCTACTACAACCTTATTACTTAAAGAATTGTTTGTGATGGAAGCTTGAGGGAATATATGGTCGATGTTGAATTTGTTTCCATCAAATAGTTCTGTGATTTTTATCATTTGTCCCGAATATGGAGAACGGTACCCTTGTTCTATCCAAAGTTTATATTTTTCAAAATCTGATTTGTTTATATACTGTTTTTTTAGGATATCTTCAATTTCTTTCTTGTTATATGACTTGTCTTTAAAGAAATCTTTGTTCGTGTTTTTAGTGTGTTCAGCACTTTCTTCTACAATTTTTAATCGTTCGAAATGGTCTTTATTATTAGGGTTCGCATTATATGTGTTGTTCTTTAAAAACTCTTCTAAAACTTGACGAATTCTTTTGTTCTGCTTACGATTATCAGACATGCGATTAGAATCGCTCTCTTTTTCTTTGATTGATTTTTTCAGTTCTCTGCCAACCTCTAAATGAATTTTTGAGAAAAAGCTTTCCTTTCCTTTTCCATAATAATCCCATATATCTGCGACAACTTGCATCATCTCCAATATTACTTTTTCTGCCACAGGATTATTTAGAGAGTGTTGTTTTAGTTCTTGATGTAACTCTTTTCTAATTTGATCAGGAGAGAACCAATATTTTGCTTGAGCTAATTCTGAATGTCGTCCGTAAATTAGATATGAAGCTTGCGTAAGATTAAGTTTTTTAAAGTCTTCTATTTGTTCAAAATCTTTAAATGTATTGAATAGTCCTTTTGGAAAAGGGAGTTCACCTTGTTGTATGTCAATACTTGTATTTATTACTTTAGAAAAGTCAGATTTTTCTTCATTGAAATCAACCATATTAAGTTTCTCTAATATCTCCTTTTTTCTTTTATAAAGCTTTTCGTTCCATTTCGTATACCAAGGTTCCTTTTCCCATTTGTCTATTTGGTTCTGTTTCCCTAATCTGATTAGAGGTAATATCTTCTTTAAAGCCTTTTCTGAATAAGAGCAATATTTTGACGCAAATTTCGGGAAATTTACAAAATCACTGATAATTTTCTCTCTAACTTCGTCTGTAGTATCACTATTTTCTAAAAATCGATTAAAAAAGGTTTTTGCACTTTTGTTTGCGTCCGCTGTTTTTTCTTTGTAGCTCACTGAATATAAATAATGCCATAAATCAACTTCTTTCTCCTGAGTAAGGAATTCAGTATGATCTTTAAAACCACATCTTATAAAACGAGTTGCAAAACTAACTTTTGTTTCGTTGCCCTTTATTTCGTCGTCTTCAGGGAAATTCCATGTGTAATTACTATCCTTTTTCTTGTAATCGAGATTAAAAGATTTTTTACAAAACGAGAGTAGCTGATCTTGGTTTAAAGATTTTCGATTATTTAATTCATCAAAAAGCATTTGATATTCCTTTTCACTTTTTAAATATTCTTTGGTTATATCCTGATTAGTCAATTTTTTTCCATTAACTTCTTTCTCTAGTTGGATAAGTTTTAGGTTGTGGAGTTTATCCCATATTCTAAATTCCTGAAAATAGGGATGAGTAGCAGAAACTACTTTATTGTAAATAGGTTCTTTTTTAGTTTTAATCTCACCTGTTTTAATATCAACCTCTTCAATTAGATTACCCTTTTTGTCTTCAGCGTTTTTCCAGTATCGTATTTCATAATTGCAGTTTGAAATTTCAGATTTTTTGCTTTTTAAAGGTCTTTGATATAGCAAAATATCTTCTACTAATAGCTGTTGTATGGCATTTTTATTTTTAAGTAAAGTGTTTTGATGATTTTTGTTTTTTGGATATAGAGTCTTGACGCACTGTTCAAAAACTTTTTTGTCTTCTAATTTATTATGAAATTGTTTTTGCGTAGTGATAATCTGCTTTAGTTCTTCTCGGTAAAAGTTTCTGTCAACCACTTGAAACATTCCTCCAATTATTTTAGTTCTTTCACCTGTCCTAGCATCACTTTTTAAAATGTTATAGATACTCGGGGAAATATAATTCTTTGCACTGCCATCCTCTTTCTTATAACCTTGGTTTATATTAAATGTTAACGCCTCTTTTTCTGTTTTCTTTTTAAGTAAAGTCCAATCGCTTGAATTGTCGCTTAAATCTGGTTCTCGTAATTTTCTGTCTTTTTTTAATTGTGGTTTAACTTGTCCTTTATTGTTATAGACTGTTTCAATGATATAATCAAATGGTTTATATAGTACATTTTTATATTTAAAAGTAAAGTTTTTAGGTTGTTTTATTTCCTTCCAACCATTCTGATAGGTAAGTGTGTATTTATGCTTCCCATCATCTTTTTCATACTTAACATTCTCTATTTGTAAAGAGTAAATATCAATAATTGTAAATTCTGTTTTCTTATCCTCTATAACGCCCTTCGAATTAACTTTAGACGTTTTTATCAATTCCTTCAAATCACCTTTAAATGTCATTTGAACATCAGAAAATTCATTGTAAATAAAACTGTCATTACCTTCTAGGTGAACTTCAAAAAAGGTTTTACCTTCTTTATCAGTTTTTGGAATAACTTCTTTTACACTTAAATCTAACTCCTCTATTATTTCGTTATCTTTTGTTGATTTATCTTCAACTTCTGTTTTTTCATATCCTCTTTTTTGATTATAACTTAAAAGAACCCATGAAAGCTCTTCCAAATTAACTTTTTTAGAGAGTGCTTTTTGTCTCAGATAGTATAATGTCCAGTCATATGGAATTCGTTTCCCTTTTATATTTTCAACTTCGTCGTCATTAATTTCTTCTAACATTTCTTTATAAGAATCCATGAAGAGGAATGATGCTTTTTTACCTTCTTGTTTGGGGAGATAAGCTAATTTCGGCTCTTTGTTTTTGTGAAATTTCCCAGATTTATTTCCGTTATCACTTTTGAAGTCAATTTCAAGCTTGTAATGTTTAGGTAGTGTGTCTATTAAATTAAGAACTATATGTAGCCTATCTCTTCTCAATAAGTATCTTTCGTTTAGTCTTCTAGGTCCTCGCTGCTCAGTTCTTTGGGCAGCAGTGCTTTTTATTTTGCTTCCACTTTCAAAATCTTTTATTTCTCCGGCATCCATTGGAATTATTCTTGATCCTATACCAACTATTTTGACTGTACCATTTTCATGGTCAATTTCAACCAAAGCCCATCCAATACTGTTGGTTCCTAAGTCTAATCCTAATACTCTTTTCATAGTGATAATTTTGGTTTGTTAAATTAGAAAACACCAATTTAACCAAAATTCTCAAACTATTTTGGATTTCGCGGATATATAGTTATATTTGAATCATCAATTTGAAATCAATTCACAATAAGGATTATTCCGTTGTGAAAACATTTAAGCTGCCTCGACTTTCTTCGGGGCATTTTTTTGCTCTAAACTTTACCATCGATCCCCACCCCGACAAAGTCCCGTAGCATTGTGCAGCTATTTTTGATTCAGACAAGTTTTTTGCGCTTGCGACCTTGTGAAGCACACGCAAAACACATTGACTGGCAAAAAGAGCAAATAAACTAAAGGGCGGAGGCGGAAAAGGTGGCCAAAACAAAAGCCAGACAATTTTTATTATCTGACTTTTAATTTTAATTAGTGAAAAATAGGGGAGGAGCTGCTTAGAAATGCTCTTCAATTCTAAAAGGGATTTGTAGCGTGGACTGTAACTTCTGGAATGTAGGCTCTTTTGTCCATTTCTAAAGAGTTCACTATCGTAATGGCAATGTCTTCGGGAGTTAATTTGTTATCTTCCAACGGTCTTTCGGTTCTGTGCTCTTCATCACCAAATGCTGTGGGTACTTCGCTTGGGTTAACTTGAATTACGCGAATATTGTTTTGACGTAATTCTCCTTGCCAACATTGTGTCATTCCTCTGAGCGCGAATTTTGAAGTAGAATAAATTGAACCAGTCGGATAACCTTTCAATGAAGCCGTGGAGGCGATGTTAACAATATTTCCTTCATTTTGCTTGATGAAAATTTTAGCTGCGCCTTGTGCGACCATTGCTGCTCCAAAAACATTTACTTCATAAACTTGTCTTAATTCTTCTCTGGTTAATTCAACGAGGGTTTTCTTAATTCCAATTCCGGCATTGTTTACCAAAACGTCTAATCCATTGAATTCTTTCTCTATGAAAGCGTATAAAGCATCAATTTCTTCATCTTTCGTAACATCACATTTAAAAGGAGTTGCGCCAATTTCTTTTGCTACAGATTTCGTTTTTTCGTGATCTCTTCCTGTGATGATGACGCTTGCACCTTTTTCAACGCATAATTGCGCTGTTGCCTTGCCTAACCCAGAATTTCCTCCTGTAATTAAAATTATTTTGTCTTTTAGATTCATTTATGTTTTTTTGATTCATATCAATATATAAACAATTTTTAAGAATTCAAAAATTTAAATATCTGGATAAACAATAATCAGAGATACAATGTCGTAGGGGCGATTTGTAAATCGTCCGCATGCATTGACATTCGAAGATTAATTCAAGGATTTAAAAATTCCAATATTCAACCAATCGGTCAAACATTAATCGGATAAACATTAATCGAAGATACAAGGTAGGGACGATTATTCCCTTTGGTTATGAGATGGCTTCGTTAGGTTTGTAATTCGTCCTTGCACATATATATGCGGCTTATTCAGTGATCGGAGATTTTAAGGTTAATTTATAAATGCTGAGATCACGGTGATTTCTCTTGTCGAAAGCAGCAACAACGTATTCAATAATTCTTAGGTTTAAATCATTTTCTTCAGAGTTAATTGAATTGATTGTCCTCCCTCTGTATCTCCCTCCAAAAGGGAGAGGTGTTATTTACAACGTTTAAATTATTGGATAGAGATTCTTGTTCACTAATTGAACATTTTCTTGATCAGCTTTGACCAATTAAATACTAAAACAAAAAAAAAGGAGCCTTTCGACTCCCTTTTAAATATTATATATGGAATGTTATTTCAACAATTCAGCCATTTTCTCACCAATTTTTGCTGGAGAGTCAACTACGTGAATTCCACATTCTTTCATAATTGCTTTTTTAGCTTGTGCAGTATCTTCGTCACCACCAACGATTGCACCTGCGTGTCCCATTGTACGACCCGCTGGCGCAGTTTCACCTGCGATAAATCCAACTACTGGTTTTGTACCATTTTCTTTGATCCATCTTGCAGCGTTTGCTTCCAAGTTACCACCGATCTCACCAATCATCACGATTCCTTTTGTTTCAGGATCGTTCATTAATAATTCAACAGCATCTTTGGTTGTAGTTCCAATAATTGGGTCACCACCAATTCCAATTGCAGTTGTAATTCCTAATCCTGCTTTCACTACTTGATCAGCAGCTTCATAAGTTAAAGTACCTGACTTAGATACGATACCTACAGATCCTTTTTGGAAAACAAAACCTGGCATAATACCCACTTTTGCTTCTCCCGCAGTAATAACTCCTGGGCAGTTAGGTCCTACTAAACGTGTATCGAAAGCAGAGATATATTCTTTTGCTTTGATCATGTCGTTAACTGGAATACCTTCAGTAATACAGATAATCACTTTAATTCCTGCATTAGCAGCTTCCATAATTGCATCGGCAGCAAATGCTGGCGGAACAAAAATGATAGATACATCAGCAGCAGTCTTGTCAACGGCCTCTTGAACTGTGTTAAAAACTGGTTTGTCTAAGTGCTTTTGTCCTCCTTTTCCAGGTGTAACACCTCCTACAACGTTGGTTCCAAATTCAATCATTTGACCTGCGTGGAATGTTCCTTCACTTCCTGTGAAACCTTGGACTATAACTTTTGATTCTTTATTTACTAATACGCTCATGTTCGCGAGATTTTCTACTTTGGTTAATGTCGCCAAAAATAGAGTTTACAATAGTCAATGACAAGTAAAAAGAAGAAAATGTTTTTTCTATTTAAGGAATGCTGAATATCTTTAAAAATAAATGTTAATTTTTTTATTTTTACTTTCAGATGAGAAATAAATCCTTAAATTTGCCACAAGGTTATTTTAGTGTAAATAAAATAATCTGGTTTTATAGTTTTAGCATGGTTTAGCAAAAAGAGGAATAAATGTAACGCATTTATTCCTCTTTTTCTTTTTGGAAGAATTAAAAGCAAACCATCAATCGTAAACAGGTATGAACGATTTTTAAACCAGCCGATATCATCATACAAGCGTAATCGAATTCAAAAAAATCAAACGATAACCACCAATCGAAGATATAATGTAGGGACGGTTTGTAAACCGTCTATTATCATTATTAAAACGAGATAGCATTCGGAAATTTCAAAATCCGACCACCAATCCCAAGTACCGCATATGAACCCATCGTAAACCGTCCAGCGCAAACATGTCAATCATTAAACCTTAAACATTAATAATTAAATCTTTTACTTCACCACACATAGTCTTTTAGAGAATATAAACTCTCCATTATCATTTTTGAAATGAATAAAGTAAACTCCTGAATTCCAGTTTTGAATAGCTACTTGAGTTGATTCATCTAGGAGTGTAATTTCTCCCATAATTTGTCCACTAGCTGCATAAATCACCGCCTCTGCAACATCATTCATACCTTTTGCTATGGTAACGAGATCAACAGCTGGATTAGGGTAAATATTAACCTTAGCTTCGAGGATTTCATTATTCAAACCAACATCATTTTTCTCTACAGTGATAGATTTACAGCTAACAATCGTATCACAACTTCCAAATGCTGTTAGGCAAACATTGTAAACACCTTCATTAATATATGTGTGTGTTGGTTCAAAATCAGTAGATGTATTTCCATCGTCAAAATCCCATTCATAAGAAATTGCATTTTGAGAATTGTTATTGAATTCTATCATTAAATAGAAATTGTCAGTAGTGAAATTTGGGAGAGGTTCAGCTACGATAGGATCTAAAATAGTATATCCTTTTGTGATTTTGCAACCATTGTTATCTGTCGCTGTTACTTGATGATTTCCAGCCCCTACATTGTTCCAAGTACTTGAGTTTGGTCCGTTATTCCATTGATAACTAAAGTTGGTTCCTCCTGAAGCAATCGCCGTAATTGAACCGTCAAGACTGCCCGGACATGACGGCGGATTTATAGTTTCGATTAATGATAATTGTGTGTCATAAACCAATGGGAAGAACAGAGTAGTGTCGCATCCAGAAAGATCTTCGATGATTACGGAATAATTATTCGTGTTGAGATTGGCTATGCTGGCATTCGTCATTCCGTTATTCCAAGTGTAGGTGTATCCTGGAGTTCCACCGGAAACATTTAGTGTGATTGCTCCATCTTGAATTTCGTTACATGTTGGATTACTAAAAGTGGACGTAACAGTGAAATTACAAGAAACATTTGTTTTAATTTCTATACAATAATCTTCAATTTCGCCAGAAGTAAAATTACCACAGACATTGGGTAATGCTGAAGAACCAAAACCTTGATAAGCCATTTGAACTCTCATTCTTGTTTTTCCAAGTAATGCATTGGCTGGAATAGAGATTATATCATTTACAGTTCCTGAATTTGCATTTCCTTGGTCATAAAGTAATTCTGAACTATTGAAAATACCGTTTTGGTCTAAGTCTACCCAAATTCTACTGTATTGATCTAAAGCTTGACCGTCAAATCCAGGTGTTAATGTGAAAGAATAGTTTTGTCCTGACGATAAAACAAATGAATTTGAATTAAAGCCATATCCATCATCATCACCACTTGTAAATGTATTTCCAGCGATTTGAAATTCTTCTATCCATTCATTTTGAACTCCTAATAAAGCTAGTGGTTGTTCTCCATTATTGATACTTGCCAATAAAGTATTTCCATCCGATTGAGAAATCATTACTGCGGGAATAGTAACATTGTTATTTGTTCCCCCCATATCCATCGTTCCTGCAACATTGTTGATCACGATTAGGGCAGTAGCACCTGCATTTTGGGCGTTCATTGCTTTAACAGTAAAGTTGCAACTTCCTCTTTGAACAACGGCAATATTTCCATTAATTTCGGTATTGTTGATCAATAGATTACAGCCTTCTGAAGAATTTGCGGATCCGTCGTCCACCAAAACTAATTCTCCAAAAACATAACCATTTTCTACATTTCCACCCCAATTACTCGTTGCTTGGTAAGTGTAGCTACCACTAATAGATGCAGGAGAATGAACTGTAAATGTAGATGTTGGATTTGCATTTGTTCCTGTCGCACAATAAGGTAAATCAACACAGCTGCCACATCCTGAAGTTGTGAATGTATTGATTATTGAAGTGTTGCTTATTTCACCATCACAAATTGAAGAAACAGTGTATTCATAAGTTGTACAGCTTGTTAATCCAGTGAAAGTATGGCTAGTATCTGTAATGGTGTAATTTGACCAATTTCCTGAACCAGCCACTTGAATATTCACCCTGTAATCGTTGAGTGGATCTGTTTCATTGAAAGAAATATCTGCACTATAATCATATACTGTTTCTGTGTTAATAATATTTGGAGGCATACATGAACTACATATAGAAGTCATTAAAAGATCAATAGAGTTTTTAGCATTTATTCTTCCTCCAGTAATTGTTTTTGATTGTAAATGTGGTGTCTGATCAACGCCGTTAAACAAAGCTTGTCTTACCATGTCTGTCGTGGCTTGTGGATTTGTCATTGCTGCTTGTTCAAGACTAGAACACGGTATACTGTACATTAATCCAATTAATCCTGCGGTTAGCGGACAAGCAAAAGAAGTACCTGATGTAGAAGAATAAGAGTTGTTCTGTGCGGTAGTATAAATGTTAGAACCCGGAGCTGCTAAATCGATTGTTTGGTCACCATATCCAGCAAAATCAATAACATCAGAGCTGTTGGTTGCGGTAACACTTACCATATAATCACTTGCACAAGTAGTTGGCACATCTCCAAAAGTATCTACATCTTGATTTTGGTTTGTGGTAGCGCCAACATTGAGAATTCCGGCCTGACCTAAATCATCATAAAAACTGCACCAAATTGGGTAATTTGCTGGATTTCCACCGTCAATTCCCCAAGAGGAACTGGTGGCAACAACAAAAGCTCCTCGAGCACCATTGGTTTGATTCCAAAGTAAACGTGCGTTTAGAGCGTAGTCATAGGATGCGACAATATTGGCTTCAGTAAAAGGGTTAGCATATCCAGCGATATCCATGATTTTAAGGTCCCAATTTATTCCAGTTACACCAAGATCGTTGTTTCCTTTGGCTCCCATCATTCCGGCACAACTTGTTCCATGTGAGCCTGCTCCAATATTATCGTCATTACTCGAAACATTCCATCCGTTGTAGTCATCTACATATCCATTTCCATCGTCATCAATTCCATTGTTTGGTATTTCGCCTGTATTTACCCATTGATTGGCTTGTAAGTCACTGTGGTTTATTAAATCTGCACTTTCTATTAAGGCTACTACGATTTCTTTACCATTGGGTGTGGTTCCACCTGTGGTAATGTCCCAAGCTAATTGCGAATCGATGTTGTTATGGTGCCATTGATTTCCGAAAAGTGGATCGTTAGGTGTAGCTCTTAATTCAACTTTTCTATTCGCTTGAACATATAAAATGGGTGGCTGTCTTTCTAATAATGATAAAACCTCGCTCAGATTTGTTTGTTCGTCATTGAAATTGAACAGCCAAATGTCAGCATGTTGAGAGAGTAAGCTTTCAATGGTCAATTCAAAATGTACAGGTAGGCTGTTCATTATGGTCTTCGGGTTCTGTCCTTTTTGCATGCGCACCATTACTTGGTTGCTGATGGCGTTTTCAAACTGTGCCCAAACTGATGTAGTGAAGATTAGGCAAGTAAATAAGGGGGTAAGAATGAAGTTTTTCATAAGAGTGACAATTGTAAATTATTGTTTAATAGGCTGCAAGATATATTGTTTTTTTGGAATTTACTCTTGCTACGTATTAAAGTGCTGATGAAAAATTTAAATATGTCATTTTTTAACCTTTATGGAAATCATTCATCTTATTTGTTGGTTCCACTTAGGGTTACCACTAATTCCAATTTAAAACTTTGAGTTTAGTTTAATGTGACTTATTGAAAATTGATCCATTCAACAAAAGAGATTCCTCAAGACGCGGTATTTTAGGGATGACAATCGATAGGTTGGTTAGGGGAGGAAAGTTGCTTTAGCGACTTTCCCCAATCAATAATGTATAACACCTGTCATCCGAAGGAGTTAAACGACTCTGAGATCTCTTTTTGATTAAAGTTAAATATTGATTTAACTTTAAAGTCTTGTTTTTTTACATAACGCTTGTCGGGAACTTTACCAGCAGTTTAATAAATTACAGTAGAAAGCGGTTTTCTCTAAAAATTGACAAGATCCTTCCATTGTTGAAAATCATAATTTTCAACAATGGTCAGGATGGCAGTTTTGGGGATTGGTGGGGCAAAGTAGAGGAAAAAACAAAAGCGCTCTCGCGCTTTTGTTTTTTCCTCTACTTTGAGATATGCCCCTGGCCTAATGTCATCCTGAAGAAAATTTCTTTTTCAATTTGTTGAAAATAGAAATTTGCGAAGGATCTTGCCGGTTCACCGCTTAATCACATCATTGATTAGATGTATTTACTGGTAAAGTATCGGATAGGCATTTTTTATATACTTACTTGTATTATGTAGAATTGTTATGGCATAGGATAACCATATCTTATTTTAAGTTATCTAATGATTTTACTTTGAAGAAGAAGAAATTTTTATATTTGTTCACTCATGGATAAAAAAATCGAAATATCTATTGTTGTTCCACTTTATAACGAAGTAGAATCACTACCAGAACTGCATGAATGGATTGTATCTGTAATGCAAAAACACAACTTTACTTATGAAATTATCTTTGTTGATGATGGAAGTAAGGATGGCTCATGGCAGGTTGTAGAAAACCTTCAACTCAAAGACCCAGGTGTGAGAGGAATTAAATTTCAAAGAAATTATGGTAAATCTGCCGCACTTCAGAAAGGGTTTGAAGCAGTGGTTGGAGATTTCGTGATTACGATGGATGCGGATTTACAGGACTCGCCAGAAGAGATTCCAGAAATGATCCGCATGATAAAGGAGGAAGATTTTGATATGATTTCAGGGTGGAAGAAAAAAAGATTTGACCCTTTATCTAAGACCATTCCTACTAAATTATACAATTGGACAGCACGAAAATTAACTGGGATTTATCTACATGACTTCAATTGTGGATTAAAAGCCTATCGATCTATAGTCGTAAAAAGTATAGAGATTTATGGAGATATGCACAGGTATATTCCAGCATTGGCCAAATATGCAGGGTTTAATAAAATTGGCGAAAAAGTAGTACAGCATCAAGCGCGTAAATTTGGTACTACAAAATTTGGATTGAACCGTTTTATGAATGGTCCTTTAGATTTGCTTTCTGTGGTTTTTATAGGAAAGTTTGGTAAAAAACCAATGCACTTTTTTGGAGCAATAGGAACTTTGCTTTTCGTTATAGGATTTGCATTTGCATTATACTTAGGAATTGACAAAATAGTAAGTCTCTTCTCTGATCATCCTTCACCTTTAATCGCTCAAAGAACTGAGTTTTATATTGCTTTGACAGCCATGATTATCGGTAGTCAATTTTTTCTTGCGGGTTTTATCGCTGAGCTGATCGGCAGGAACTCTTCTTCTAGAAATGCTTATCTTATTGAAACGGAAATATAAATGAGTGAACTTAAAATAGATGCTTCTTGGACGCTTTTTTTAGATCGTGACGGGGTAATTAATGAACGCAATTTTGAGGGGTACATTACTTCTGTGGAAGATTTCAATTTTTTACCTTATGCAAAGGAAGGGTTGAAAGAACTAGCTAAACAATTTTCTAGAATTATTGTCGTTACTAATCAACAAGGGGTTGGCAAAGGGAGCATGTCGCTAGCTGCGCTGGAGGAAATACACCATTATATGACTTCTTCATTGTTGTCTGAAAATGTAAGTATCGATCATGTGTTTTTTGCTAGCAATTTAAGGGGAGCTCAAAAGGATAGGAGAAAACCCAATAGTGCCATGGCTTTAGAAGCGAAAGAAATGTTCCCAGAAATAGATTTTTCGAAGTCCGTAATGGTGGGAGATACCGCTTCAGATCTGAAATTTGGAATGAATCTAGCTATGAAAACTGTTCTCATTCATTCGGCCGAAAAAGTAGATATTAAGCCGGATATTAAAGTAAATAATCTAAAAGAATTTGCAGATGTACTTAAATCTTAGAACAACGGTAATTAGTTTGACACTCATGTTGAGTTTGAGCGTTTTTTCATTTTCTCAGATTAACCAAGTGGATGCGCAAGGGCGAAAGCAAGGGGAGTGGGCAAAAACTTACGATGACTCTGATGGCTTGCGCTACAAAGGTCAGTTTAAAAATGACAAACCAGTTGGAAAGTTTATTTATTATTATCCAAATAACAAAATCCGTTCTATCATAACTCACGATGAAAACAGCGATCGATCTGAGGCTTATTTTTACCATCCAAGTAGTGAGTTAATCGCCCACGGAATTTATCGCGGTAAGGAAAAAGATAGTGTATGGACACATTTTTTAACTTCAGGTCATTACAGTTATACAGAAACGTATAAAAATGGTGTGCTCCATGGTGAGCGCATTACTTATTATGGCGCTGAAGCCGTTGAGGACAATAGAGTTAAACTTGTACTGAGAAAGTCAAATTACGTCAATGGAAAGCAGCAGGGCGATTTTGTCGAATATTTTCCTGATGGAATTGTTAAAGCAGAAGGGAAATATTATGATGGAAAACCAGACGGTGTAATTTTAAAGAATCATCCGAATGGAAAAATCATGATCAAAGAACGCTGGAAAAACAAAACGAAGCATGGATGGTGGGTAACCTATGATGAGTCTGGAAAAGAGCTTGGTCGTATTTATTTTAAAGATGGAACACAGCTAGAAGGGGACGAGCTTTCAGAATATCTTGAAAAATTAAAGAAAGAAGGGATTAATCCTAATAAATGATTTAATTTAGAAGAGCTGTAATTGTAAAGAAAATCTAATGAATAAGACAATTCTCTTGAGTGCTATACTTTTTGCAATGCTCGCTTGTAAGGAGTCGGAGATCGTGGATTTTGGTTTTGAATATTTCCCAATTACAGAAGGTGCCTTTTCAGAATATGAAGTGTTAGAGGTTTTTCATGATGTAGATGTAAGTCCCCAGCACGATTCTAGTCGGTATATTTTAAAGACTAAAATAGGAGAAGAGGTTCTCGATAATTCAGGAAGGCTTGTAAACAAATTTTTTCAATACAGATATGATATTTCAACTGGAGAATTACTAGACCAACGTGTCTGGACATTAGTTAGAGATGGTGGTAGAGGAGAGGTCGTTGAAGAGAATCAGCGATTAATCAAAATGGTGTTTGCTGTTAAAAATGATCAAGAATGGGATGTTAATGCCTTTAATTCACTACCTAGTCAAGAAGTTTTTCTCTCAAATGTAGGAGAGAGTAGGTCAATTGAAGGTTTTCCATTTGAAGAAACAGCAATAGTCAATTACGATGACTTTTTCTCTTTGGTTGACTATCGGAAAAAGCGCGAAGTGTATGCCAAAGGTGTGGGTTTAGTGGAGAGAAGTTTTAAAGATTTCACAATTCAAAATTTTGACACTACTGATATTCGGAAAGGTACAGAAGTGCATTATCGATTGATCAATTACGGGGTAGAGTAGGTTTTTTATTCCTCTGCACTAGGTAGCTTGAAAATGAAATTGATAATTAGGTTTTTCACTTTTTCTTCTGTGGAAATCGATTGGTATAGCTGTGAATATCGATTAATGGAGGGAGTCGCTTTATAAAAAGTGATTGTATTGTGAAATATTATTTGCTTATTTTGATTGATTAGCTTATATTTGCACACCATAAAAAAAAATGGGAATGATTTTTTAACAGAAATGTGAAATAAAATCTTTTAAACTTTGGCTAATTAAGAAAATTTATATTTCTTTGCAGCCGCTTTTGTAATTAGCATAAACTATTTTAAATATGTCACGAGTTTGTCAGTTAACAGGGAAAAGAGTAATGGTTGGGAACAATGTTTCTCACTCCAACCAGAAAACAAAACGTAAGTTTTACCCTAATTTAGTAAAGAAGAAGTTTTTTCTTCCTGAAGAGAAAGAGTTTATAACCCTTCGAGTTTCAACGTCAGCGTTGCGTACTATCAATAAAAATGGTATTACAGCATGTGTTAAAGAAGCAAGAGCGAAAGGATATTTAAAATAGTCAATAACTGAGTGTTATTAACTAGGAAAAAATAATAAGATGGCAAAAAAAGGAAATAGAGTTCAAGTTATACTAGAGTGTACAGAACATAAGGAGTCAGGTAAACCTGGGACTTCAAGATATATTAGTACGAAGAATAGAAAGAATACGCCTGAGCGTTTGGAGTTAAAGAAATTTAATCCTATTCTTAAGAAGATGACAATTCACAAAGAAATTAAATAGTTGAGTTATGGCAAAGAAATCAGTAGCATCTATTCAGACTGGAGGTGGTAAAGCCCACACGAAAGTAATCAAGATGGTGAAAAACGAAAGAGGATCTTACTCATTCAATGAGCAGATCGTTTTAAACGAGGAGGTTAAAGATTGGTTCGCAAAAGGCAAATAATCTTAGTTTTCGTAGTTTAAACAAATATTAATAATTAGCTTCTTGCCTCTGGTAGGGAGCTTTTCTTTTTTTATACAATATGGCATTATTTGGATTGTTTGGAAAGGATAAAAAGAAAAAACTTGACCAAGGTTTAGAAAAAACCAAAGAAAGTTTTTTATCCAAAATCACGCGAACTGTTGTTGGTAAATCTAAGGTGGACGATGAAGTCTTAGATGAGCTTGAGGAGGTTTTAATTACTTCTGATGTAGGCGTTAAAACTACTATCAAGATTATTGAGCGTATTGAAGAGCGAGTTGGAAGAGAAAAGTATGTGAATACTTCTGAACTACAGGGAATTCTTCGAAGTGAAATAGCTGCACTTTTAGAGGAAAATAATACCAGTGATATTGATTATGAAATTCCAACACACCCAGAAAATAACCCTCATGTAATTATGGTGGTTGGTGTTAATGGAGTGGGTAAAACCACCACAATTGGAAAACTGGCATATCAATTTAAGGATATGGGTAAAAAGGTTGTTCTGGGAGCAGCTGATACATTCCGTGCGGCTGCGGTAGACCAACTTATTATATGGTCTGAACGCGTAGGTGTAAAGATAGTGGAGCAAGGAATGCAGGCAGATCCGGCTTCCGTAGCCTTCGAAACACTGCAGGTTGCGAAAGCGCAAGGAGCGGATGTTGTTATTATTGACACTGCTGGCCGACTGCACAATAAGGTTAATTTAATGAATGAGCTTACCAAAATTAAACGTGTCATGGAAAAGGTTGTTCCTGGCGCTCCTCATGAAATTTTATTGGTTTTGGATGGTTCAACTGGTCAAAATGCTTATGAGCAAGCCAAGCAATTCTCTCTTGCCACTGAAATCAACGCATTGGCGATCACCAAACTTGATGGTACCGCCAAAGGTGGCGTTGTGATTGGTATCTCCGACCAAATGAAAATTCCAGTTAAATACATTGGAGTGGGTGAACAAATGATGGATTTACAGCCTTTCAACAAAAAAGCATTTGTGGATTCTTTATTTGGAGAATAGCCAACAAATTCTAGGGTATATTCAATTATACTTTATTACTTTGCAGAAATTAAATTTCAAAAAATAAAACAGAAAATTATATATGAAAAAATTGTTTTTTATTCCGTTAATCACCCTCTTTGTAGCGTGTACTTCTGATCCCAAAGATGCATCTGAAATTGATTTAGATGATTTTAAAGAAAGAATTTCCTATGCGCTTGGAGCAGATATGGGGACCAATTTCACAAATGTGCCTGAGGAAATATTTAATATGTTAGACAAAAAAGAACTCGAGAATGGCTTCTATGAGTTTCTGACTAAAGAGAATTTAAAAACAACTGATTGTATTGGTATTTTGGAAGCAGCGTTATCAAGCCCTTCTGGAATTGATACATCGAAGTACCAAATGAGTGAAATTTCTCATTGTTATGGTTCTATCTTTGGTGAAATGATGAGAAATTCTCTTATCTCTAAAGATGCAATGGGAGAAATTAATCCGGAGATTGCGCGCATCGGTTTTGCGAATTCTTTAACAAAAACAGATACTTTAATTCCTGTGGAGGAACGTCAGCAAATGATTATGAATTTCAATAATGACCTTAATAATTTTGCAGGTGAGGAGTTCATGATTAAAATGTCGAAAGAACATAAACACGATGTTAAGGAAGAAGGCTATATCTTAATTGAAAATGAAGAGGGGAGTGAGACGCCAATTGATTTGTCTGGAGAATATAATATTGTTTATACCATGACGAATATTGCTGGAGATACGATTATTTCAACATTAAAAGATCCAAAACTATCTGATGAAGAAAACGCGCAAGTAGTAAACGCAGATGATATTGTCTTTCCTGAAGCTTGGAAATTAGCCGCGAAAAATATGAAGGTAGGTGCTGAATACACAATCCATACTTCTCATGAATTGGCATACGGCGAAGAGGGGTTAAGGTCTCCAAATTCACCAAACTATGTGATTCAACCATTTTCTGCAATCACTATTTATTCAAAAGTACTATCTCAAGGAGAGCGTTTTGGAGAGGTGAAAGCGAATGGACAAAAAGTGATTGAGCAAGCCAAAATGCGACCAAATACAAAAGTTGATACTTCAGGTTATATTCTTACAACTCTAGAGGAGGGGAAAGGACCTAAAGTACAAAAGGGTGATGACGTGCAAGCGCATTACATTCTTAGTAATTCCAAAGGTGAAGTCATTGAGAATAGTTACATGGCTTCGTCTCAAAACAATCAGCCAGCACCATCTTTTTCTCTCAACGGTGTAGTATTGGGATGGCAATATGCTATTCCTGAAATGCGTGAAGGTGGCCGTTATAAATTGGTTTTACCTTATTACCTAGCATATGGTGAACAAGGTAATCAAAGTATTCAACCTTACGAAACGTTGACTTTTGAAATCGAAGTAATTAAGTCTGGAGCGGAAGGAACATTGGTTCAATCACGCCAACCGCAACAACAGCAGCAGTTTTCTGAAGAGCAAATGAGACAACTTCAAGAGCAATTACAGCAACAGCAGCAACAACAACAATAAAATATACTGAAGTGTTCAATACTTCAAAGGCTATAATAGAAAAGGTTCGTCTTCCATTAGGGAAAGGCGAACCTTTTTCTTTTGATGTAAAGAGAGATGATCTAATAGACCCTATAGTTTCTGGCAATAAATGGAGAAAATTAAAGTACAATTTACTTACAGCGTCAAATAGAAAGAATAAGGGGATACTAACTTTTGGTGGTCCTTATTCAAACCATTTGGTGGCCACTGCTAAAGCGGCTTCACAATTCAGAGTAGGCGCGATAGGTATTGTTCGTGGTGATGAATTGAATGCATACAGTAATCCAACACTAAAGGCTTGCACTGATTTAGGGATGAAGCTGATATTTGTTTCTCGCTCAAATTATCGGAGAAAAGATGAGCCAACTTTTCTTAAGCAATTACATGAAGATTACCCAAATTATTTTTTCGTACCGGAAGGTGGTAAAAATTATTACGGTGTTATTGGATGTCAGGAAATTTTGCAAGAAACCAGTAATGATTATGATCATGTTTATTTGGCCGGTGGTACGGGAACAACGGGTGCTGGTTTGGTTTTGGGGGCAACTCAAAAGTCCAGAATTAATGTAGTTTCTGCTTTAAAAGGAAGTTTTATTCAGGATGATATAAACGCTCTTCTTCACATGGTATTGAACGAGGAAGAGATGGTTGAGGAATACAAAGAGCGCTTAATCGTGCATAATGACGCCCATTTTGGCGGGTATGGGAAGGTGCCCCAAGAATTAATAACTTATATAAACTCTATTTATGAATCGACGGGTTTAAAGTTAGATCCAATTTATACGGCAAAAGCGATGTATCAGATGGAACAGGACTTTAGGAATAAAATTATTCAACCCAATGAAAAAGTGTTATTCGTGCATACAGGAGGGCTTCAAGGCGCATTGTCTTGGAAGGAAAGCCTGGGTTATCTAAAAGATGATTGACACCAATAGAAAAGAGGCTAGCTTTTTGGCTAACCTCTATCTTGCTAAACTATACTACAAAAACTATCCTACGTTTATAAACTATGATAGTTTGAGGTGTAGGAACCCCATGTCATTATAGACTTTTGCTTGATTTAGGTGAGGCATGTCTTATAATTTCTTTTTTGAGTTTCGTTTCATAATTATAGTTCAAATGTAGTGCATTATATTCTGTTAAATGCAGAATTTTAAGCTTTTATGATTGTTAGTTATCCAGTGGTTGGTTTCGATTGGTGAATATACGTTTTAGAGGGGTGAGTGGTGTTTTAAGCGAATTAACGGAGCAAAGTTGTTTTTTCCAGCTAAAAAATATGGTTTTACCGAGGTGAATACTGTCTTTTAGGGGACAAATAATTGGAGCTAAAGGAAATACAGAATCAGGTTTTCAATTTTTTAGTTTAGTCGATTAATATTGGCTCTATAATATAATTCTTTAGGGGGTTACCCGCTATCATACCAGTTCTACACAATAGGGTTAAACAGTAAGTTGTTAGTGAGCATTAAATGGGGAGTCCCAATGAATAAAAACTTAAATGTTAAGCGCAAAAAAAGACCATTTCTAGTGAAATGGTCTTTCAATATTCATTAAAAACTACTTAACTAGTCTTCTAAAATTGTGATTTTTTCAATTTTATCACCAACCTTAATTTGGTCAATAACATCTAATCCTTCAGTAACGATACCAAAACAAGTATGGTTTCTGTCTAAGTGCGCTGTGTTGTTTCTACTGTGACAAACAAAAAATTGTGAACCACCAGTATTTCTTCCAGCATGAGCCATAGATAAAACTCCTCTTTCATGGTGTTGGTTTTCTCCATCTAATTCACAATCGATAGAATAACCTGGTCCGCCTGTTCCTGTCCCTTTTGGACATCCTCCTTGAATTACAAAGTCAGGAAGAACCCTGTGCCATGTTAAACCGTCATAAAACCCTTCTTTTGATAATTTCACGAAATTCTCTACTGTTTTAGGAGCATCTTTGTCGTAAAAATCAACTTTCATTTCACCACGATTTGTCTTTATAATACCTTTCATAATCTTCAAATTTTTGAGCAAAGATAAGGAATCATCTACTATATTCTAAATTATTGAAGATCATTTGTGAGTGCTTTATACTTTTTTGTAATATATGTATGTTTTATACCAAGGACTGACTTTCTGCTCTATGAACAAGCCTTCC
Source organism: Brumimicrobium oceani (assembly GCF_003143775.1). Lineage (GTDB taxonomy): Bacteria > Bacteroidota > Bacteroidia > Flavobacteriales_D > Crocinitomicaceae > Brumimicrobium > Brumimicrobium oceani. The sequence continues at coordinate 32,683 of NZ_QFRJ01000015.1, forward strand.
TATTTACTTGTAAAAATGAAAGGAAATTGCTCGTGAACACTGTAAAATGTAACATGTGTTGTGGGCTACAGTAAAATTCTCAGTAGAACAATTAATTTTAAAAGATTTAATTTGGTGACCCATTGCATTCTAGATCGAGCTCAAATAATATGCTTTTAATATGCTTTGAATTTTAATTTTCTACACGTTTTTTTAGTGTTAGAATAGGCATTACAATAATGTCATAGAAATAGATTCATTTCGAAACATTATCGTTATATCTTTGTCACTATATAAAGTTAGACGATACAGTTTTATTATGAAAAGAATTACAGTTAACCGAAGAGAAACATCATATTTTAGTGCTTTAGCTAATCAAATAAATGACAATCAAAATGCGATTTCAAAATACATTCAAGCTCCTTTCAACTTAGAAAATTTCGAATCGCAAATTGCTTTAAAAAGTGCGAGTTATTCCACAGCACAGCGATCCTTGCTGCATACTGTTTTGACGCAACAAATGACTCCATACAAGAACTACAACAAAGTAGCTCAAAATTTGGAGTTGCTTAAAGACAAAAACACATTTACTATCACCTCTGGTCATCAATTAAACTTATTTGGCGGTCCATTATATGTGATTTATAAAATAATGGACGCTATTCGCTTGTCGGAAAAGTTAGCAGAGAAATATCCAGATCAAAATTTTGTGCCGTTGTTCTGGTTGGCAACAGAAGATCATGATTTTGCAGAAATCAACCACTTGGAATTATTTCATGATAAAATTTCTTGGGAAAGCCAGCAAGAAGGTCCTGTGGGTCGATTTTCACTGGAAGGTATGGATGGTGTCAAAACTGAAATCTTAGCAAAGTTTGAGAATAACCCTGATTTTGCTGAGTTTTTGGATCAATTTTATACAAAAGGGAATTTAGCTGAGGCGACCACAGAGTTGATGATGCGCCTTTTTGGTGAATATGGATTAATTGTTTTAGATGCCGATAATTCAGATTTAAAAGCAACATTTTCGCCTTTAATGAAAAAGGAATTGGAGTCAAACTTTTCAGAAAAAGAGGTTTTAAAGACGACCGAAAAATTGGAAGAGGATGGTTTTCATGGTCAAGCAATGGCACGTCCGGTAAATTTGTTCTACATCAAGGACCAATTAAGAGAAAGAATTATTCCAACAGAAAATGGTGATTTCGAAATTGGAGAAAAAACGATTTCAAAAGAAGATTTGCTTAAAGAGTTGGAAGCATATCCAGCGCGTTTTTCTCCAAATGTAGTTCTGCGCCCTTTATATCAGGAATTTATTTTGCCCAACCTTTGTTATTTAGGTGGAGGAGGAGAAATGGCGTATTGGCTTCAGTTTAAAGGAATGTTTGATCAGACTGATGTTCCGTTTCCTATAATAAAAGTGCGAAATTCTGTTCAATGGTTTGACAAATCGACCAATAAAAAGATTGAAAAGCTAAATCTTGACTACAAGGATGTTTTTGAATCTATTCATGAGGTAAAAAAGCAATATGTTTTGGACCATGCGGAGGTGGAGTTAGATTTTTCCGCCTTGGAAGAAAAGTCAGCAGCGTTAATGGAGGAATTACAGCTTTTAATTTCCTCACTTGATAAAGGGTTGGCGGCCTACGGAAAAAGTGAATCCACGAAAGTTCAAAAGCAGGTGGATGGGGTGAAGCAAAAATTGATTCGCCATTCGAAGAAGAAAAACGAGGATGCAATGAAGCAAATCGATGGTATTTATAAACGTTTGTTTCCTTATAATGGTTTACAAGAAAGGTCTGAAAATATGATTCCTTACTTGGGTAAATATGGACCAAAGGAGTTTGTTGGGATGGTTTATGATTTGATTGATTCGGAAGAAAATGATCTGATTTTAGTCATTGAAGAATAAAAGAATTTAAGTGAACGGTTGAATTGACGGAGATCAATTCAACCGTAACTCCAAGTTTTTTTCACGTCTTAAAGCTGAAAGTACTATTTCAATTTCAAATCTAAGACAATTTCCTCGTCCCAATCGTAGCAAGTTTCTTCACAGTTTTCATAAGATTCACTTCTTAATTTTTCACTATCAACGACCAGAATGTAATCATTGCCATCTTTATATTTTGCGGTTACAGAATATCTTTCGCCTTCTGGCATTAAATAGTAAACTGTATTTTCTGTAGTGAAAAACGTGTCATACAATTCACCATCATCAATATAACCTTTATACAATTTGACTTCGATGGCTTCAGAGTTGGGGTTATTCGATAACTCGACCTTTATGTATAGTTCGTCAGGCTTTTGCGTGTAACAGATCTGGTCAGGATCGCAAATATCGTTATTGCTTTTTCCGCATGATGTATTTAGCGTTATGAAAAACAAGAGTATTAAAGAATGTTTGAGTTGCCTTTTCATGGTGTTTGATCTTTATTGATGAACATACTGAGTTTTAGATTAATTGTATGCGGATCAGCGTATGGATTTTGGTTAAAATATAAATAACCTAAATTCAAACGACTAATTTTTGAAAACTGCCAGGACAATCCGGCTCCAGGTGTAAGTGATAAGGTTTTATTTCGGTTTTCTTTTAGTCCCTTGTAGGTACCATAGAAATATCCAAATTTCATCATGGCGTAAAGCCCAATTTTACTGGAATTCATAAAGTGAATAAAGTAAAATCGCTTTTCTAGGTCGATAGAAAACTGTAGTACTTTTTCTTGTACTTGGTAAAATAAATTTTCATCCTCCTCAAAGACCACTTTTTTGTAGTAAGGCCTAAAACTACCATTGAAAGTTGCACTAAAATCGTATCCTAACTCCTCTAAGCCTAAACCAAAATCAAATAGAAAATCTTCATGATTAAAAAATGTTCCTAAATTAATTCCAAAATTGGGTTGGAAATAACTACCGGCTAAAGGGTTTGTTAAAATGGGTTGACCAGTAGATTTAAATGAATTGACCAATAAAAAACATAGGGTCAAGAGAGTCAAAAGTGCTTTGCGGTAATGGGGTGGAATCATATCAATAGTGTTTGTATTATGGTTTCTTTTACAAAAATAGAAAAAAGAATTTTATTGGTGATTTACAAATAGCATTCCATTTCCTAGTAGACTATGTTTTACTGAGTACTAGGTAAGTTTAAAAACTAGAAATGTTATTTATTGGAATTTTAAATAAGGAAGGTTCAGAATTGAAGTTCACTTTCCATCTGATCGGATTAAACCATTCCTCTTTCCTTCTTGATGTTTTCATAGGCTTCGTTTATTCTTTGGAACTTTTCCTTGGCTCCTTTTTGATATTCCTCTCCCATGGTGGCTACTTTATCTGGGTGATAGCGAATGGCCATTTTTCGGTATGCTTTTTTGATTTCAGCGTCTTCTGCATCTTTCGTTGTTCCTAAAACTTTGTAATCGCTTTCTGTATCCCGTTGGAACATGTTTTGAACGCTGGTAAAGTCCATGTTTGGAATTCCCATCATTGAGGCAATACGTTGTAAGACTTGCATTTCAGCGGCGGAAACTGTGCCATCTGCTTTTGCTATTCCGAATAAATAATGCAGCAATTGGACACGCACTTCTGGTTGGGTTCTTGTGCGTACATCATTGCAAATTTCTTGAATTGGTAAAGCTTGAGGTTGATCTAAAAAAGTTTTGAGGGTTTGTAAATGTGAGGTGGTAAATTGATTTCCAAATTGCTGTTGTAAAAATGCTTTTACGTATTCTAACTCAGATTTCATGACTCTATCATCCGCTTTCATTACTGCTGCAGATAGCGCCAATAACATGGTTGGGAAATCGTAGCGTTGTGTTTGACGTTGGTAGAAATCAAAAATGTCTTGAGATGAACGGAAGTTTTGTTGTCTTCCCTGTCCACCCTGCTGACTTTCATTAAGAAAACTGGCTGCACGAGCAAAATTATCGATAAATGTTCCAAAAATAAACCCTAGAAAGGCTCCATACAAACGAAATCCGGTAAGGTAAAACCCTAATCCTGCTCCAATCCACTTAAAATATCCTGTCATAACACTAAAAAAAGGAGCGGGAAATTATGCCCGCTCCTCTGAAATTTATACTAATTCTATACTTCTATTCACGAAGTTTGTTAAATCTTCACCTTTCAACATGCCTTGTGCAAGCATTGCTAAATCGGTAAGTTGTTTTGCTTTTTGAGCTTGTTCCTCACCTTTGGCTGCTAAAATACTTGAAATTTTTGGATGATTGCTATTTACAATCATATTGTAAGTTTCTGGGAAAGCTCCAAAAAATCCTGCGCCTCCCATTGCTTGTTGCTCTTTCATTCTTCTAATGAATTCTGGTTGAGTCACAACAATTGGAGCTTCACTTTCCGACATACTTTCAAATTGAACCTTGAACTTGTCTTTGTTTACTGTTGCTTCAAATACAGGTTGTAATTCTTTTTGCTCATCTTCACTTAATTTAGAAGGAATATTTTCGTCTTTCTGAATTAATTTGTCCAAGGTATCCGCATCTACTCTGGCGAAAGTAACATTCTCTAAAGAGGATTCCATTTTTTGAACCCAGTGTGCTGCAAGAGGTCCTTGTAATTCAATTACCTTGTAGCCTCTGTCGTTTGCAGCTTTTACAAAACTGTATTGCTCCTCTTTATCGTTGGTGTAAAGGAAAACAGTTTTACCGTCTTTATCCGTTTGTGTTGCTTTAACTTCTTCCTTGAATTCTTCAGGAGTATAGAATTTTCCATCTGTGCTCTCCATCAAGTGGAAGGCTTTTGCTCTATCTGCGAATTTATCATCAGACAACATTCCGTATTCAGAGAATATGCGCAAATCTCCCCATTTTTCCTCGAAATCTTTACGGTCTTTCTTGAACATTTCTTTCAGTTTATCAGAAACTTTTTTCGAAATGTGAGCACTAATTTTCTTAACGTTGCTATCACTTTGTAAATATGAACGCGAAACGTTTAGGGGAATGTCTGGTGAATCAATTACACCATGTAAAAGTGTTAAAAACTCAGGTACAATTTCCTCAACGCTATCTGTAATAAATACTTGGTTAGAGTATAATTGAATTTTATTCTTTTGAACTTCAACGTTTTCCTTAATCTTAGGGAAATATAAAATCCCAGTAAGGTTAAATGGATAATCTACATTTAAGTGAATGTGGAATAATGGATCTTCAATTGTAGAAGGGTACAACTCTCTGTAAAATTGAGCATAATCTTCTTTCTCTAATTCAGCTGGCATTTTTGTCCATGCTGGAGAAGGATTGTTGATTTGATCTGGAACTTCATTAGAAATTTTCTTAATGTTTCCTTCTTCATCTTTTTCTCCCTTAGGATCATCAATTTGCTCTGTACGCGTTCCAAAAATAACTGGAACAGGTAAGAATTTACAATATTTGTTCAAGATTCCGCCAATTCTAGCTTCTTCTAAAAACTCTGCAGATTCTTCATTGATGTGTAATATGATATCTGTTCCTCGTGTTGCTTTTTCAGCATCTTGAATCGTGTATTCTGTTGTTCCATTACTTTCCCATCTTACTGCGGTAGCGTCTTCATATCTTCCCAATGTAAGGATTTCTACTTTTTCTGCTACCATGAAAGCAGAGTAAAAACCTAAACCAAAGTGTCCAATAATAGACTCTTTGTTATCAGATTCTTTATATTTCTGAACGAATTCTTCCGCTCCAGAGAACGCGATTTGGTTGATGTATTTATCAATTTCATCGGCTGTCATTCCAATACCATTATCTCTAATGGTTAAAGTTTTAGCCGCTTTATCTAAAATTACTTCAACTTTTAATTCACCAACTTCTTTATCATATTCTCCATTTTTGGATAAAACTTTTAGTTTCTGAGATGCATCTACAGCATTCGAAACCAACTCACGTAAAAATATCTCGTGATCTGAGTACAAAAACTTCTTGATAATCGGAAATATATTTTCCGTCTCTACATTAATATGACCTTTTTTCATTTTATTTTAATTTTTTGTTGACGAATGTGAATAGTCAATCTTTGTGCCAGTGGAGTAGGACTGTCAAAATGTCGCGCAATGGTTTTGTTTTCGAAGCATAATTCTCCCAGCGACGGCGAGATTATTCTTGTGGTAGTCTGAATCCTTTCGATAACCAACCTAAAAACTAAAAATAAGTTCAAATAGTTTCTTCCACTAATTCCTTTGAATTCCTGTTCCACCGCTATAATCAATAGGGCTGTTTTGCGGGTAATCTTTTGACCGAAAAACTAATGCTGGATTTACAGTTGGATTAACACCAGTTGATTTAGTGAAAATTATTTACTCTCGAAGATGTTTGGACTTATGATTATGAAAGGAGTTTTTTGTTTGGAAACCAAGCTACCACGAGAAGCTGCGCTAAATCTCGCGGTAGCTTTGGGAAAGTCCTGATAAATGCGTGGTTTTTGTGACACTGAATAGTAATCAACCAAATTAAATTCGAAATGCACGCTCATAATCAAAGCGTAACACACCAAAATAATCTTTCAAAAATAATGTATTAAAACGTTTTCCCCATACGTTCGGCAAGCTCAGTAGGGCTAAGGAAATCCGGATCCGTCAACATGGTATTATTCATTCTTGTCTGTTTTTTTTTATTTGTATTCATGAGTACTTCGTAGTTCAGCGTTGGCCTATCGGCACGCCGAATACTTAGTTATTGTGCGTTCGTATTTTATTATTTAGAACAGTTTATCAAATGATTTACCGTTAAACCTGTAAACTCCTCCATTTGCCATTCCAAAAAGTAAATTATTACTATTGTCTTTATAGATAGTCCAAATCATTGATTTAGATAATTCGCTGTCAATGGTATAGTTTGTCAAAGTATTACCGTCATATTTCCAAGCGCCTGAATCCCTATCTCCAAACCAAATGTTGCCTTCTGAATCTTCTTCAATGGCAAAAACGGATTGTAATCCTGTATTTTTATCTAATTGTTGTGATTTAATGTTCGCTTCAAATTGATTCAATGGAATTAGTTTTCCTTGTTCTTTTGAGAAATGGGTTATGTTATCTTCTTCTTTAAGTATTACACCAATTCCATTATTCCCAATCCAAATTCGACCTTTTGAATCTGCCAAGACACTTCTGATATGTAAAACTTCATTGTCTTTAAGTTTTAGATTTTTATGGTCATAAAGATTTATCATTTTGCCATTGTAATTGAACAATGCTGAATAAGTTGCAATCCAAACTTTACCGTCTCTATCTTTTGAGATACCTGTAACCCCATAAGATTTATTCGGATTATCATTTTTAGGTTTTGGAAAAATTAGATAGTTCATATTCATCCCATCAAAACGGTTTATTCCATCTTCTTCTCCCGCATAAAACCATAAGTTCCCAGTAGTAGTATTCCAGTCTGACTTTGGAGCATTAAACTCAGTCGAATAACTTGTGAATTTACCTTCGTTATAGCTACTCACACCTTTTGCCGTTACAATCCAAATTATTCCGGTTTTATCTTCTTGAATTGAACGGATTTGATTGTCTTGTAAACCGTTATTAGTTGTAAAGTATTTAAATATTTTTCCATCATAATTACATACTCCTTCATTATGACTTCCAAGCCAATAGTTACCCTTACTGTCTTGGAAGATTGCACGTATTCCCGAAGTAAATTTTAAGGTGTCGGTTTGTGAGGTGTTTGCCAATTCTGGCTTAATTACTTCCTTTTCCGTTGGCTTGTTATCTACACAAGAAAAGTTTATAGTCAATATGAGTATTAGGTAAATCAATTCTTTTTTTTTGCTCATTTTGGATTTTACTATATGACGCACAACGTGTCGCAGCTAAGAGACGTGGGGCTTTTCGAGGCGATTTCCTGTCCGCCCGTGACAAAAGTAGCCACGAAGAACGAAACTCGCGGAAACCACTGTCCGCCCCATGTTTTCTTAGGTGCTGTTGTGGTGCGTTTACTTTATTCATCGATATTTTTTAGAATAACCTGTTTTTTAAATTCACTGGATAAATCTTTTAGAATTGAAGGAAATTTATCAATTTCACTATCTAGTTTTTGATAAGCTTTGAAATTTTCATTAGTCAGGTCTTGTTGAATTTTATGAGCGTTTAAATCCCAAAGTGACACTTCACCCAATTGTTTTGGATTTGTATGATACATTTTGACAAAAGACATATATGCACTATGCGAGTTGTTTAATACATCAATGATTTTTTGAATGAGTTCATCTGGTAAGTATAAAGTGCATAGCTTCCTGCTAATATCAGCTTTTTTATAAAGCTCATTAAAACTGCTTTTGTTCTTTCTAAAATCTTCTTCATTCTCTGCCCAAAACATATTTTCTCTAATAAAGTCTTGTAGTTTAATAAGGTCGAGCACTAACTCTTCAATTTTCTGAAATCTCATCTTAGTTAGTTCAGCTAGGCTGATTTGATACGAGATGTTATTTTTAGCTAATTCAGCTTTTAGGTTTTCAACCTTGACAGTCAATTGTTCTGAAATTTTTGATTTATAATCCGCGATTAGGGTTCTAAATTCTTGCTTTACACTTTCTTGTGTTCTAGTGAGCTCTTCAGCTGTAATAATTTTAGCATTTTGTTTCCCTAGTTCCTTCATTAAGGATTTATAGAAAATAAAATATGAAACTATTAGAAATAAAATTATTTCAATGATTATCTCAATTGTTGTTTCCATTTTTTATGTTTTGATATTCTTTGCTATCTAACAGGAAGTCAACAAATGTCATTGTCGCATTTACTGCTAATCTAGCATGGTGTTTTAATGTTTTAAACTTATTAGCATGTCTGTCCCCTGAATTATTACTAAGTCCTGATAATCCACTTGTGATTGAATCTAATCCTGATAGAATTTGAATTACTGTAGGCGGCAATACATGAGGGTCAATAGTAAGGTTCAAAATCTTCTTAACTTGCTTATATAAGTTGTCAAGCTTTCCGTCATTTTTAATTTCTTTCCCTTCATGCTGTTCAATTATTTCTATCATGACAGCTTCTGCTAAACTCCGTGCATTAGTTATCGCACCATTAAAATCGCCTTGATCAATTTTTGTATGACACTTCGTTATTTGCTCTTGAATAAACTCATGATTAAGACCTTTTACAGTCTCAGGCTCAACGACTATTCCTTTTGAATCATGTACTTTATAAAATTCTCCAACTTTTTTAAGCTCAAAACCTTCATAGCGCAGATAGTCATTAATGGGTTTAATAATTGCGTCAAGTTCTTCGGGATCTGCTCCCGCTTCGATTAAATCTCTTGGGTCAACTGAATTTTCAATTATTAGTTTTAATCCTTGTGTTCCGTTGAATTGTCTGACTTTTTCTTCCGTGTATTTCCATCTACTTGGAAAACCTTCTTCATATCTATCATCTGCTCCGAACTCAACAAAAAAATCAACCAATTGAGGACCTGTTTTATATGGAAGGATTTTATTATCCCCACATAAAGTCTTTCCTAAAAATTTAATAGTTCGTTCAGATACTTTCATTTATGTTCGTGTCTTTTTTAATGCACCACAACGGATCGCAAATAGGCACAGGCGGCTAGTACGTGTGAACGTTTGCCGCTTGGGCTTATTTGCTGTTGTGTGCAGTACTATTTCCCAATCATTATGTATGTTCCGATGAATAGCCCTGAGAAGTCTAAGTTTATCGGGTATTCGTTAAAAATAACCCACTCATTATCTAATCTATCTCGAACCGTTTTTGTTACAAAATATTGATAGCCTAATTTGATGCCAATTGAAGAGAACAGGCTGCTTTTTGAAAAATAATAACCTATGTCAATAAAAGCTTGCCCTTGAAAGTCCATACTTTCAAAAAACTCATAATAAGACGCTAAAGGGAATGATTTAGACCTCATATCAGAAATGACCTTTGAGTAAGCAACACCACCATTTAAACCAACACCTAATTTTAAGTTTTGTAGAAACTTACTATTTTTTTGATCTAACTTTAATAAAGTATTTAAGAAAAGTGTGGAGTTTATTCCAAAAGAAATAGCTTGTGTTTTTAATTCATAATTCCTTTCGTGTTGGGCAATAACGTTACCAAAATCATCTGTTTCTATGAATTTCGGGGTTGAACTTTGACTTCCATATTGGTAGGAAGAAAACAAACCGACATTAAAATATTTGGAAGGTCTATAATTTATTGATAAATCAAACTTCTGACCTTTTTCTAATTTCTTATCAAGTATTTTTGGGTTGGATTGCGAAGTAACCGAATCAATAAAAAACCGATTTAAATTTTCCATTGAATATTTGTTTAATCCATATCCAAATTCAAAAGATAATTTTTCTGTCTCAAATTGCGAGAATAATGCTGGAGATATTAAAATACAGATTATTAAAATTTTTAGCTTCATGGTTCTAAGTTTATTTTGGTTTCCTCTAATGTATTCAAGTCAATAAGATATATTGATGAGTTTTCGATTATTGCTCCTGTTGGGTTTGAATCGTTATCTAATTCAAGATGACTATCTACTCGTTCACCGATTAAATATTTCCCATCTGGTGATGCCGAAATAGACTCATACCTTTTGGTATCGCAAAAAGGTATGAGTAGCTCAACATTTGAGTTGTTTACTCCTATTTTATACAACCCTCCATCCGGATACCCAATAGAAACATACACATATTCTTCGTTATTCGACCAGCAAAGACCTGATACGCTAGGATAATCAAATGCTTGGTTCATGTTAACAATACTTGTAAAGGAGAGTGACTCCTCGTCAAGCGATGCGGTTGCTAAATATGGACTATTACTATTGTTAATATGAACCAATGACAATAATTTATTATTAAAAGAAATTGCATTGTATCTGAGATATCCATTATATACATCACCAGACTCTGAAAGTGTGTCAGGGATAAGTGTATTTAAATTTTGAGATAAAAAATAATATGGAATTCCAAGGTTAGGTGAATATGCCCAATATAATTCATCACCTGTCTCATTCCAAACGGGATAAAGGTTATGGACATTATCAGTAAACTGAGTTAAACTATCTCCATTGTCTTTTACAATAAAGATATGTTCAGAATATGCAGGAGTATGCGTATAAGCAATCCAACCACTACTTCCCCATTTTGGCTGACCACCAATCTTCCCACTCTCTGTAATCAACGTCTTTTGTTGTGTTTGAATGTTATATTTTATTAATTGAAATAGGTTTTGCTCATAATCCCTAAAATGATAAATAAACTCATTACTGTTATTGGGATTAAAATGTGGTGCTTTAAATTGAGGTCTATCTATTGTAAAGTAAGTTTGAAAGGGTAAATTTTTAGCAAAAGGCTTGCAATCTGAAGATTCTAAAACAGGAGGAACAGGCTTGTCTTTTCGACAAGCCATAGTTCCTAATGCAATAAGAATATATATAATTACTTTAATATTCATATTGATTATTTTTTAATGATTTTTTTGGATATTATCTCTTTTCCAATGTTTAGGTTACAGATATATATTCCTTTAGATAAATGCGATACACTTACAGTCAAGGACTGTTTTCCATTGGATTGGTTTTCCATTACGTGTGTAGCAATTTGTCTACCAGTTGCATCTAAAATCTCTAGGCGAACATCTGTATTTTCTGATAAGTTATAATCAATTGTGATTTGGTCATCACTTGGATTTGGATAAATATTGACTCCACTTTCCAAGTTTTCCTCATCTACGTTCGCTGTTGAGTTTGGATCTTTAACATACAATGAATAACTTGTTTTCAACTGGCTCGGAGGTGCTGGAATCCATTTATTAATTGATTGTCCTATACTGTTGTGTAATATATGCCAGCAAAAAGTTGTTGTTGAAACCGAAACTACATTTTGATTTATTGTTGGTGAATGATTAAAGTATTTGTCACCTGTAATTGGATTTGCTGCAGAAACCCCTATACTTGAACTATACCTTTTCCAAGTATCAATTGCTGTTTGGCCTACAGGCAAAATGTCAATAAAACTATATGTTACTTGATATCTATCAGCAGTATAATAACCTGCGGCTACACCATTTGTATTATTTGATACAATCACATTTAAACCTGCTGCAGTAGTCTGAAGTGGTGAAGACTGACCTCCTCCGTGAAACACATAATAATCTGGAAATGCAAGTTTCTTGAGAGATAAATCAGCGTTAACACGTCCATAGCCTACTTCCTGATTATAACCTGAATATGGTGTTGTAGCGAAGTTTTCTAAAAAGTACTCTACATCTTCAGGAGCAAGACCATTTGGATAGCCATTATTACTGCTGTGTTCGCTTTGAAACAGAGCTGTTACACCAGCAACATGTGGGGCAGCAAAAGAAGTACCATCTCCATTATATGCATAACCTGAGTTATTATTATGGTCTAATGTCGCATATATGTCATTGGTTCCTGGTGCGATAACATCCAAACTATTTCCAAAAGTAGAGAAATCGGCTCTACCACCTGTAAGCCCCTCATTTGCTCCTACTTTTAATACCCATGTATCATTAAATGTGGCTGGATAATTAACGGTTTGGTCGTAATCATTACCGCTTGCAACGACAATAACACAGCTTTCTTCATAAGCCGCCTCTATTGCATTTTTTAATATGTTTGAGTTCTGAGTAGTTCCCCAACTATGATTTTGGATATCTAATCCATAACCATAATTCGAATTCGGGTTGTGCATGGCTCCTTCAATAATTGCTGATGATATATTACTCATTGTTATGAAAGATGTACCTCCATTATTTATTTTTTGTGAAAATAGTTGTACTCCTGTATTACTATTCTGAACATCACCTCCAGCTATGCCTGCAATACCGATGTTATTATTCCTCAAAGCTCCAATGATTCCAGCAACAGCTGTTCCGTGACCATCTGAATCAGGTGTTGGTTGGTTTTGAGGACTTGTATTATTGAAGTAGTCCCATCCACCAACTATTTTTGTACCAGTCCAAGTTCCGTCCCCAAAATCTTCATGTCGCCAATTGATACCTGAATCAAAAACTCCTACCTTAATTGATTGTTGTCCGACTTGTTTATCCCAAGCAGCTTCAACCTCAATACCATGGTTAGAATTATAAAGTCCTGTTTGTTCGGAGAGGTATAAATTATCATTTGGTTGATTGAATAATTCACCAACATAATTTAATTCAGCAAAATGCACAATAGGGTAAATAGTACTTAAACTATCAATAACCACCGTTTCATTCTCGTTTTTAGGTATGAATACAGACAAGGTAGCCCAAAAATCGTCTATTCTATGTGTTTCACCCAATCTGGTAACAGAAATACTATCTGCTGTGGTCATCCCACGGAAAATCTTGTAAGTATCTAGTCTACTCCAATCAAATCCTGTTTTTTCATTAAGTTTATTTAAAACATCTTTTTTTACGAAATCTTGCAGCATCCCTGCAACAAAACTTTTTCTATCAATTGAAGAATATTTAATTGCTGAGGTGTCAAAGCGAACAATTAGTTCATTTGCATTATTGATTCCGTTCGACAAGTCTATTGATTTTTCATGTACGGTATATTTTACAGTAATATTCTCAAACTCATTTCCATTTATTTGTGATTGACCAGCTACTATAATATTACCATCTAAATCAATTCCGATATTTGTCGGTGTATCATTTAAACCCGAATCCCCATCAAATATGATTTCATTAAATAACTCACCATTTTCATCGTAACCTAGTGTCACAAAATTAGAATTACCAGCTTCTATGGAGCTACCAGTAACGAAAACCTTATTGTTATCTTTAATAACAAGATTAACAGCTTCATCATCTTCATTATTCTTTCCATTGTATTCTCTAGACCAATCTAAAGTTCCGTAGGAATCAAATTTTAATAAGGAGTAATTTTTCCCTTCATTTTGGGTAGTAACAAATCCAGATACATAAACGTTACCTTGATTGTCTACTTTTATTCCTTTACCTATGTCTTCGTCTCCATCACCATCATAGGTTTTTTCCCAGATTAGATTGAGATTATCATCTAATTTATAAACAGTTATATCATAATCAGTTGAAGTGTTTTTCTTCGTTCCAGCAATATAATAGTTGCCATTAGCGTCAACAGTCATGTCGTAAACTTCGCTAACTCCACCTGTTACACTTTGACCAGTTCTAAAATCGTTTATAAATTGACCATTCGGTTCAAGTTGAATGGTCGCCATCTCCCAGACAGCTGGATTTTCAGATATTTGGCTTCCCCCAGAGACGATTATTTCCTGAGTATTTGAAACTTTTATTTTAGCAGGAACATCATCGAATCCATCATAATCGTAGCGTTGTGCCCAAACCTCATTACCATTACCAGCTTCTAATTTAATTACAACATAATCAGAATTAGTGTTATTACCAGCACTACTTCCTGTAACGAATAAAAAATCATCATTTCCTGTGATTGCAGTTCCCGCATCATAAGGCAATGGAGCGCCACCATAGTTATAAAAATAGTCCCATTGTTTAACACCATTACTGTTAAACTTCACAACAGCTAAATCATAATGATTTTGTGCATTTTCAGCTACAGCTCCTGTTACATAAACGTTGTAATTATCATCAACGAATAGATCAGCAGCCATGTCGTCTTGATTTAATGCACCGCTATAAGTGGTTTGCCACAAGAGATGACCAGCAAAATTAAACTTTTGAATCATCATGTCTAATTTGTTGGTATTAGGGTTCAGTGAAGCGCCAGCTACATAAACATTACGTAAATTGTCTGTCTTAGTAACTAAAGTAGAAAATATTGGCGTTTGAATTTTCCCACCTGGCCCACTCCAGTATTCGGAAAGCATTGTTTGATTGTTTTGAGCAAATGCCGTGAAATTAACAAGCATTGTAATTACACTCAAAATCAATATTTTATTTAAGTTTTTCATAATTGTATTTTTTAAATTTATAAAATTATTTAGTGATTTTAGACTAAAATAGGTTGTTTCTTTTCAAAAACCAGTCATGGCGGTATCTTTATTCTATTGGTTAAAAAGAATTTAAAGGTTATTAATATTTTGTTTAAACCGTTCATAATAGTGGCATGTAGTGTATTGCACACAACAGGTGGCTATACGCAATTGCGCATATTCCAATTGTATATTTTATTCCAAATATAACATTGATCTCAACACAAGCCCCAATTACAACAAGCATTTTCAATTGATTACAGAAAGAATACAAATATTTAATCAACTTTATAGTGGTATAATTATGCGGATAATATACGTTTAATTATACCCTTAAAGCTTAGATCCGGAGCCCAATCTTTCCACCCCGACGAAGACCGGTAGCTTTATGCAGTGATTTTTGTTGTAAACAAGCTAATTTGTAGAGCGACCTTGTGAAGCTCCTGCAAATAGTATTGTTTGCCAAAAAGTACAAATAAACTATAGGTCGCAGGCTGAAAAGGTGGCCAAAAAAGAAAACTAAATAGCTGGCATCCCATTCCAAACAAATTCCCAATTTCCTTTCTCCAAATCTTCTATTCACAAAAGATATGATTATTTTCGCATTCAATTGAAATTGAAGAAAAATGTCGAAAAAGCGTCCGTTAATTTTAATAACAAATGATGATGGAATTCAGGCCAAAGGAATTCGAAGCTTGATTGAAGCGGTTGAGCCTTTTGGAGATATCGTGATTGTTGCACCAGATAAACCGCAATCGGGAATGGGGCATGCCATAACGGTAAACGATGTTTTGAGATTGGATCCGTCGCCCTTGTATGAGCAATATGACGCCTATACTTGTACTGGAACACCTGTGGATTGTGTAAAGTTGGCTATCGCTGAGGTAATTAAAGGAAAGCCAGACTTGTTGGTTTCAGGAATTAATCATGGAGAGAATAGTGCTTCGAATGTATTGTATTCTGGAACGATGTCGGCAGCGGTGGAGGGTGCCATGGAAGATATTCCTTCTATTGGATTTTCACTTTTAGATTTTGATGCAGATGCAGATTTTTCGGCTTCTCAATGGGCGGTTAAAGAAGTGGTTAAACGTGCTTTAAATGGTGATTTCCCAAAAAGTATTTGTTTGAATGTGAATATTCCACAGTTGAAAACGGAAGAAATTAAAGGAATTAGAGTTTGTAGACAAGCAAAGGCTTACTGGAAAGATAGTTTTGATAAGCGTTATGACCAATTTGGAAAGCCTTATTTCTGGCTAAAAGGTGAATTTAATCGTGACGATTGGAGAGAAGATACCGATATTTGGGCTTTGGATAATGGATACGTAAGTGTGGTTCCAACGCAATTTGATATGACGGCTTATCATACGATTAGCGAAATCGCGGAATGGGAATTTTAGTTTTAAACCAAGCATACAATAATCATATTCGGGGATCATGGGAGCAATGGATAAATTAGGAAAAAAGTTAGACAGTCGTTTAATGGGTGTTGTTTTTGGCATTGCTTTAACGATTATTGGTTTTGTTGTTTTTTGGCAATGGAAATACAGTGACCGCTCTTTTAGTCAGCTTTACACCTTAATTTCTGCGAGTGAAAATCATAGAAATGACCTTCTTGTTTTTTCACTAATACCGAACTTGTTGTTATTTTATTTTACCAATTTTCAATGGCGCTGGGATCGTTTTACAACTGGATTGGTTGGTGTAACGATTATTCTAACGGTTGTTGTTGCCGCATTAATTTTACTGTGAAAAAACTATATATCATAACAGGTGAGGCTTCGGGTGATTTGCATGCTGCGAATTTGATGAAAGCTATTCTTCAACAAGACGAAAAAGTTGATTTTCGTTATTGGGGTGGAGACAATATGTCGGCTGTTGTTGGCGAGCCCGTAAAGCACATTTCGGAATTGGCTTTTATGGGCTTCATAGAAGTGGTTGCGAACCTAAGAACCATCTTAACGAATATCAAATTTTGTAAGAAAGATATTCTAAAATATAAGCCTGATGCTTTGGTTTTGGTGGATTATCCAGGATTCAATTTAAGAATTGCAAAATGGGCGAAGGCGCAAGGCATTCCCGTTATTTATTACATCTCTCCGCAAATTTGGGCTTGGAAACAGAACCGTGTACACACAATTAAGAAGGTGGTGGATAAAATGTTGGTTATTCTTCCTTTTGAAAAAGAGTTTTATGGCAAATTTGGGATGGAGGTTACTTTCGTTGGACATCCTTTGCTGGATGCAGTGGAGCAGTTCCGTGCTAAAACGGATAAGGTAGATTTATATGCGAAACACCAACTAGATAAACGACCTGTAATAGCGCTTTTACCTGGAAGTAGAAAGCAAGAAATTAATACGAAATTGCCAATAATGTTGAACAGCTTGTCGGCTTTTGAAGATTATCAGTTTGTCATTGCAGGCGCTCCAGCATTGCCCGCTTCGTTTTATGAGCCGTTTTTGAAACACTCAAAAAATGTGCATTTAATTCACGGAGAAACCTACGATTTATTGTCAATTGCAACTGCGGCTTTGGTAACTTCTGGAACGGCCACTTTAGAAACAGCTTTGTTTGAGGTTCCTGAAGTGGTTTGCTACAAAGGTTCTTCGATTTCTTATCACATTGCAAAACGCTTAATTAAAGTTGATTACATTAGTTTAGTCAATTTAATTCTTCAAAAAGAAGCCGTTAAAGAATTAATTCAACATGAGTGCAATGCAAAGAATATAGAGCAGGAGTTAAAGTTGATTTTACCAGGAGCAGAGAAGCATGACGAAATGAAGAAAGATTATGCAGAATTGCTGAAAATTCTCGGTGAGGGTGGAGCTAGTGTAATTGCTGCGCAGGAGGTGCTGAAGGTAATTGAGAATTAACAATTTACTGAATGTATCGCGACTAGCTTGCATAAAACATCTCTTTTCCATTGTTAATTGTTCATTGTTTTTTCAATTATTAATTATCCATTATTAATTATGAATTAATTTAGCCGCATGAGGCCAATTGTTCTCCTATTTTTTCTAATTTTTATGTCATTTTCAACATTTGGAAATGATATTCAAATTGGCGTATATCGGGGGTACAACATTCATCGCATTGACTTTTCATACAATGAAGGGAGCTATTTAATTTTTGGCGATACCACTGCTTTTGGAGCGCTTTTGCCCAATGAGTTTGTGTCTATCAAGAGAGTAGGAAATAGCGTTGAATTGAAAAAAGGCGTAAGGACGATTGGGACTTTCAAAAAAGTGACTTTGAAACCTACAGGAACAGAAAATGTTTTGCGTTTACGTCCGAGATCTCCAGTTTTGAAGGAGAGAAAATACAACGACGGATTTATTGTTTTTTCGGGAACGAAAAGCTTGACCATCGTGAATGATGTCTCTTATAAGCATTATTTGGGCGGCGTGGTAGAATCTGAAGGAGGAGGAGGAAAGCATGTTGAATATTATAAAGCTCAAGCGGTAATTTCTCGAACTTATGCGATGAAATACCTCAAAAGACATCAAAAAGAAGGTTTTAATTTGTGCGACCAAGTGCATTGTCAAGCTTATCACAGTAAATTAATTTATACGGATGACATTCGAAAAGCGGTTAATGCGGTGGATGGGGTTTATATTATGGATACCGTTTCAAATACTTTGATAGAAGGTTTTTTTCACGCCAATTGTGGAGGACAATCAAGTAGCTCAGACTATGTTTGGAAGGAAGATATTCCTTATCTGCAACCTTTCAAGGATACTTTTTGCATTTATACGCGTCAGGCCACTTGGGAAAAGCGAATTCCTAAAATTGAATGGAGAAAATTTTTGGTCAACAATTATTTCTATCCAATTGAAGACAGTTTATACCGTTCAATTATGTACACTTTTGAACAGGAAGATAGAAAAGCGTTTTATATTAGTCCGCATTTGGGCATCCCTTTACGCGATTTACGTTATCACTTTAAATTGCGATCCACTTACTTTTCTTGTACTCCAGATGGACAGGATGTACTTTTGAAAGGAAAAGGCTTTGGTCATGGTGTTGGTTTGTGCCAAGAAGGGGCGATGGGAATGGCCAATAAGGGCTTAAATTATCAACAGATTTTATCATTCTATTTTGAAGGAATTGAGTTTAGGCATTATTTTGAAAAATTATTTTTTAATCAAGGACCTTATAAAGTGGGCGATTTTTGATGGGAGTTATTGTTTTGAAGCGCTGTAACTGGTTTTTGTGGACTATGTTTCTGGAACTTAGCGCACCTGCTCATCCCTTGAAATATGGAAGAAGTTCAGTGTTAAAGAAGCGTTTGAATATTGGTTTTAGTGAATAATAGAAAAAATTCCATCTTTGTAATCCACCAGTTCCACATCAGTCATCCAGTTTAAAACTCCTACAAAACTATGTTTTTCAACGCCTTTGATTTCGTGTAATAAATCTTCTAATGACATTTCTTTTTCTTCGAGAAGTCCAATAATAATTTGTTGAAGTTCTTCTGCGCTATAATTCGATTTTTCTTCTGCCAAACAAACATCGCATTTCCCACAGGCTTTTCCTTTTTGTCCGAAATATTCTAAAAGCAGAATGGAACGACAAATCGGTTTTTGTACAAAATTCAGCATGCTTGCCAACTTTTTGTGTGCCACCTCTTTTCGGGTCTGATACACTTTTTTGTCAATTTGCATATAATCGTCGGGTAAACGTTCGTGCAGCAAGGTCACTTGGGGAAGCTCGGATTGCCAAGAAATATCTGCTAATCCTTGTTTTTCTATGTATTGAAGCTGTTTGTGAATTACCGCTTTAGATTTCTTTAATTTTTGAGCAACCCTATTCTCGTTGACTTCGTAGTAATTTTCAAATATTCCGGGATGACTTCGAGATAAAAATGAAATCAAGGGATCGTAATCATCATTTTTCAGTTGAAAGTTGTATAAAGTTTTATTGCTGACAATAAATTTGAGTTTAGTTGGATGAAAAACAGCTTCGTTAAATAGAATGGAACCGTTTAACTCCAATATTTTTAGCGCGTTGTAGGTGGGTAGCGGTTCAAAGTCATATTTTTTTACTAAATCCTTGATTGCTAAATTGTAGCTTTCATTGGCTCCAGAACCAATTGCAATTCCGAAATGATTGCACAATGCTCGGTATACTGTTTTAATAAAGTCTATAGGAGGAAATTGTTGTTCAATTCTTTGGCGCATTCTCACTAAATCTACCTGAGAATAAAAAGCCATGTTTCTGGATGCTTTACCATCTCTTCCAGAGCGTCCTGCCTCTTGGAAGTAGGCTTCCAAATTATTCGGAATTTCATAATGTAAAACAAAACGTACATCGGGCTTATCGATCCCCATTCCGAAGGCATTTGTAGCCACAACAATTCTTATTTCGTCATTTAACCACGCATCCAATTTTTTATTTCGCTCTTCACCTGCCATTCCACCATGATAAACTCCCGCGGAAAATCCGTGAGAAATTAAGAGTCTAGCGATATCTTTGGTTTCACGACGAGTTTGGCAATAGACAATTCCTGTTGAACCTATAAAACGCTTACAAGCTTTAAGAATGGCGTTTCTTTTATTTTCGACTGCATACACTTCATAGGAAATATTATCTCTTGCAAAATCCCCCTCAAAATAGTTGGGATTTCGCATTTGAAGTTGTTGGATAATATCCGTTCTAACTTCATCTGTGGCTGTTGCAGTCACGGCAATAATTGGAACATCGCTATGGATTTCTCGCAATTTATAAATCTCCAAATACGGAGGTCTAAAATCATGTCCCCATTGAGAAATACAGTGTGCTTCGTCAATGGCGATAAGGGATACTTTCATTTGCTTAAAGCGAGCAATAAAAATATCAGTTTTCAATCTTTCGGGAGAAACATAGAGAAAATCCAGTCCGCCAAATTTTGCATTATCTAAAATAATATCGATTTCTCTTCTCGACATTCCAGAAGTAATAGCAGCAGCTTTTAGGCCACGGGATTTTAGGTTTTTCACCTGATCCTGCATCAAAGCAATAAGTGGAGAAACAACTAAACAAATGCCTTCTCTAGCTATTCCTGGCACTTGAAAGCAAATTGATTTTCCACCACCCGTGGGAAGTAAAGCAAAGGTGTCATGACCGTTTATAGCGCTTTGAACAATGTCTTCTTGCTGCTTTCTAAAGCCATCAAACCCCCAATATTTCTTTAATATTTCGACTGCTGTCACTGCCTTGATTGTTTAATGGACAAATGTAGTTAAAATTACACCAAAATTGAAAAGCAGTTAGTATGTCTATTGAAAAAACAGTATATTCGCAACATATCAAAAATAATATGGAAACATCAAAATATACAATTAAAACTACACGTACTAAGAACAGTAAAATAAACGAAGTAGATTGGGATAACATACCATTCGGAAGAGTTTTTTCGGACCACATGTTGGTAATGGATTATAAAGACGGTAAATGGGGGGAACCTGAAATTATCCCTTTTGAAGATATGGCTTTACACCCTGCTACATCTGCCATTCACTACGGTCAATCAATTTTTGAAGGGATGAAAGCCTACAGAACAGTAGATGGTGACCCTGTGACTTTTAGACCAGAAAAAAATGCACAACGTTTTAGAAAATCGGCACACCGCATGTGTATGCCAGATATTTCTGAAGACCTTTTCTTGTACTGCTTAGATGAATTGTTGAAATTTGATGATGAATGGGTACCAAAGAAAATTACAAATTCAATGTATATTCGTCCGTTTATGTTTGCAACGGATGGTTACACTGGGATTAAGCCTTCAGAGACTTACCGTTTCATGATTTTTACTTGTCCAGTTGGTTCTTATTACACCGAAGCGATTAATTTAAAAATTGAAGAAGATTTTACACGTGCAGCAGCAGGTGGAGTAGGTGCAGCAAAAGCAGCAGGAAATTATGCAGCTTCTTTGTATCCAGCGAAATTGGCTCAAGATGAAGGTTATCACCAATTGATTTGGACGGATGCCCAAAATCACGAGTATGTTGAAGAAGCAGGAACAATGAACATTCTTTTCGTTATTGACGGAAAATTAGTTACACCAGCAGAGTCTGATACGATTTTAGCAGGGATTACTAAGAGAAGTGTAATTGAAGTTGCGCAAGATTGGGGTATGCCAGTTGAAGAGCGTAAAATTACTGTAAAAGAAATTATTGAATCTATTGAGAACGGAACGCTTACTGAAGCCTTTGGTGCTGGAACTGCAGCAACAATCGCACCTGTTAAAATGATAGGGTTCAGAGGGAAAAAGTATGACTTGCCAGGAGAGGAAAAGCGTACATTCTCTAAAAAGGTTGTGGAGGAATTAGACAGTATCAAATACGGAAAAATCGAAGATCGATTTGGTTGGGTACATAAAGTGTAATCTAAAATTACTATAAGATAAAAGAAACGACTCAAGAAATTGGGTCGTTTTTTCTTTTTGATCTAGTTAAGTCGATACACCAAGAAAATCTAATGAATCTTTGCTGTTTAATTTGTTCATAGAATTTCATTTGACTCTACTTACGCATATATAAAACAAGCTTAAAGAAGAAATACATTTATTGAATTGAAGTGCTAATCAGTCTGGATTTATTATTTCATTTAATAAATGCGATATTTTTGATAACTCTTGGTGTTCTATAAGCGTTATTAACGGTTAAAAACCTTTAGCGTAAGGATGTGCTTGAGTTTGAGGAATTGGAGCTTTGGATTCTTAAGTTGAAGTTCGGGGAATCTTGATTGTTGGAGTCTTATAAGCGTTATTAACGGTTAAAAACCTTTATCGTAGGGATATACTTGCGTTTGAGGAATTGGAGCTTTGGATTCTCACGTTAGAATTTTAAAAATCTTGATTGTTGGAGTCTTATAGGCGTTATTAACGGTTAAAAACCTTTAGCGTAAGGATATACTTGCGTTTGAGGAATTGGAGCTTTGGATTCTCATGTTAGAATTTTAAAAATCATGATTGTTGGAGTCTTACAGGCGTTATTAACGGTTAAAAACCTTTAGCGTAGGGGTATACTTGCGTTTGAGGAATTGGAGCTTTGGATTCTTATGTTGAAACTCGGGAAATCTTGATTGTTGGAGTCCTATAAGCGTTATTAACGGTTAAAAACCTTTAGCGTAAGGATATAC
This sequence comes from Brumimicrobium oceani, assembly GCF_003143775.1. Classification (GTDB taxonomy): domain Bacteria; phylum Bacteroidota; class Bacteroidia; order Flavobacteriales_D; family Crocinitomicaceae; genus Brumimicrobium; species Brumimicrobium oceani. The sequence goes on from NZ_QFRJ01000015.1 coordinate 55,642, forward strand.
TTGAGTTTTAGGAGTTGGAGCTTTGGATTCTTAATTTTGGGACTTGGATTGAGTTTTGGCTTGGGGATTTTGGGAGTTTGGAGTGCATTGATCGCTGGAACGAGTTTGTTTTAGATGCAAAAGCTTTCAAGTTGAGCTGCTCTTCCCAAAAAAATAACACTTGCAAATCCTCAACTTTATTTACCTTTATTATGGAATTTTGAACGACATTGCATCTCAACATTAAAGGACTATGAGAACGCTAACTTACATTTTCATTTTATGGGCTTTTGGATCGTTTGGTCAAGAGTTAAAACTGCAATTTACTTTCGTGGATGCGATGACTGACGCCATGGTAGATTCCGTTGAAGTAAAAATCTATTCATCGACTAATAAATTACTAGGAGCACAAAATCTAAATAATTTCGAGCCCATTGTAACAGATTTTCCAACCAATCAAAAAGTAAAAATCAAAGCGCACAAAGTTTCTTACTATCCTATTGATACGCTTGTAGATTTAAGTAGATTTCAAAGAAGCATTCAAAAAGGAAGGGTTATTTTAATTGAATTGGTATTTCGCTATGACGGACAAATATCAGGTGAAACGAGTATTTCTGCTATTTATAAGCCTGAAATTAGTTTTTCTTCGGAAATTATAAGTGTTAGTGACTTTGTAGTCGTAAATGAAACAACCAAGGTTTTGTTGGTCTATCCCAAAAGGTTGAATGCAGGAAGCGAATTGATTTGGTTTGAGAATGACAGCATTGTAGCGAGAAGAATTGTGCCGGAAAAGGCAATCAGATTAGATACGGATTATAGGAATAGAATTTATTTGCGTTGTGAATACAATGACTTTCAACTGAAAAATGATGAGTTTCTGACATTAGTGAAAGTGCCACGGGCACAGTTGGACAATTATGTTAAACCAATCCTTGACACTTTGCAAAATAAACAGCTTTTCTTTACGACACATAAATCGCATTATCCTGCATTTGATTTCTTCAAGGTGAGCATGAATGATACTAGCCATTCTGTAGTGCACCACATCGAGGATGTAGAAATGATGGAACTTTACCGTGCAGAGTATAAATGGGCAGATGTAAGAACCAAACTTTGGGCTTGGGACATGGAAGCGGAAACGGGTATTGACCGCGAAGTTTGGGTGGGCGCAAATGTTTTCACTAATTCAATTTATTATGAAGCACCCTACAGCGAATTTTTCTTGGTGGGAGATGAGGTGTTGATTTTCGATTTTTACAAAGATTATTTGTATAAATACAATGCCAATACTGGAGAAAAATTGGACAGTTCATCTATCCGCTTTCATAAATATTCAAGAAAAACAGGGTGGGAGAGAAGATTAATTCAAGATCCGGTGACTAAAAATATTTACACAATGTACGATAACGCTGGTTACACTGATGTTTATAAAATAGACCTGAATACAGGGGAAAGGATGAAAAAAGCCACCTTATTCTATCGCTATGTAGAAAATGTTCAAGTGTACAATGATGAGCTTTACTACATTTATCGTCCCTTTGAAAGTTTGCAGAAGAAATACCTTTATAAAGAGAGCTCTCCATTGATATTTAGGGTTCACTGAAAAACACAAAAGACCTTTATAATCAATGTAGTAAAGGCTTTTTTAAAGTGATGAGATACACGATTTTCTAAGTAAATAGCCGATTTCCCTTGCGTTTATATTTAAAATTTCGGGGTTATATTTTGTTAGTCTGCCATACATCATCTACTTCCTTATCTTCAATTCACAGTATGCCTATACGGTTTCGTTTTGTCAAGTTGTAGCTAATGCAAGCCTGACTTTTTCATTGAACCCTATTAAAAAATAAATAAAATTAAATGCTTGTCGGGAACTTTACCAGCAGTTCAATAAATTACAATAGAAAACGGTTTTCTCTCTCCTTTGAAATATGCCTCTAGCCTAATGTCATCCTGAAGAAAATTTCTTTTTCAATTTGTTGAAAATAGAAATTTGCGAAGGATCTTGTCGGTTCACCGCTTAATCACATCATTGATTAGATGTATTTACTGGTAAAGTATCGGATAGGTATTTAAAATTAAAAGTCTGATATACAGGGTTTCTGTGTTGAAAAGTGGCTTAGTTCTTATTATAATCGATTAAAAATGCACTCTTCCGCTATTTCCAATAAGGTGTCATTATGAATATCATGGACACCTTTAAAGTTTTTAATTTTTGTTTCAAAATTCTGCTCTTCAAAAAAGGTATTGACTTCTTCCATTTTGCCTTGAAAATATTCATCGTCGTCGCCTACCACAAAATAATTATTGGAATGCATCATTCCATTAGTACCCTCTTCAATCGATATGTCATTTGGAAACACGCTAGCCCATAAAATAAAGTGATCTGCGTTAAAATTTCCATTGTTGTGCCAGCGGGAGGCTGTTGCTCCTCCTTGAGAAAATCCCAACAGAAATCTTTGCTTAAAATCGTATTGTGAAAGTAAAGCATCACCTAACTGGTTTAAGTAATTGTGATTGTCTTCGATATCGTCCAATCTCGCCACCTTGGTCATCCAAGAAGCACCAACTCTTCCACTTGTTCCTTTTCTGTAAAAGCGGTGAAAGCCTTCTGGGGCAACAATGAAATTTTTATTGGGATTTAATTGATGAAATTTGCGAATAAAAAATTCCGCTAATTGAGAATATCCATGAAGTACTATCCAAATGTTGTCTGCTGTTTCTGGATTTCCATAGGTGTAATAACGTGCTGTTTTTGATATCGAAATTTTGTGTTCCAAAGCTGAGTTATTCTTTTATCGAATGCTTATTTTATTTTGAGATTCATCAATTTTTCTTCGCCTATATAAGCTTCTAGTACATCACCAATTTCAACTGGGCCAACACCTTCAGGAGTACCTGTAAAAATTAAATCTCCTATTTTAAGGGTCATAAATTGAGAAACATAAGCAATGATGTCATCAACGCTAAAAATCATGTCTTTGCTGTTTCCTTTTTGTACAAGCTCTCCATTTTTTACGAGGCGAAAATCAATATCTTGAATTTGTTTTCCCTCAAGAGGAACCCAGTGAGTTCCCAGTGGTGCGCTATGTTCAAAGCCTTTCGCTATTTCCCAAGGATGACCTTTATCTTTACATTTTTGTTGTAAATCCCTGGCGGTAAAATCTATACCTATTCCTACATGATCGTAATATTCATGAGCAAATTTCTTAGAGATATTCTTCCCTAATTTGTTGATTTTCACAACTAATTCACATTCGAAGTGTAAGTTTTTTGTGAAGTTTGGATAGTAGAAAGGGTTCTTTTTGGGTAAAAGAGAGGTTTCTGGTTTCATGAAAAACATAGGAACTTCCGGTATTGGAGAGTTCATTTCTTTAGCATGGTTCACATAATTTCTACCTATACAAATAATTTTCATACCTAACTATTTTCCAAATTTACTTTTTAACGCTTCGATTTTATTCTCCATGCGTTTTTCTTCTTTCTCTTTTAAAACCTTTTTCTGCTCTTGCTTTTTCGCCTTAATTTTCTCTAATTCTTGCTTAAGAACAGCCTTGGTGTAACGCGGGAAGTTACTATTCATCATCCAGCCATAGTAGCCAGCTTCTTTTTTATTCACTTCCTCTATCGTTTTCCCTTTGTGTTTCCCAAAGTTGTAAACTGCTTCACCATTTTCATTCTCAGCTATTCTTCCAGCGAAATCAAGTATTTTAAACTTATTATGTGTAGAAAATTCGGCTAAGAATTCCATGTTGTTTTCAAGTTCTTCATATTTATCTACCTGAGCTTTTAATACTTCATAAGTCGCCATAGCATCTGCCTCAGCACTATGAAAATTTTCTAGATCTTTCTCACAATAAAATTTATACGCGGCAACAAGCGTTCTTTGTTCCATCTTGTGAAAGATGTTTTGAACATCGATGAATTTTCGATTACGCATATCAAAATCATGTTCTACCCTTAAAAATTCTTCGGCCAACATCGGGATATCAAACTTGTTAGAGTTGAATCCTGCTAGATCTGCTTTTCCTATAAAATCCGCTATTGTGTTGGCTAGCTCTTTAAAGCTTGGTTCGCCCTTTATGTCTTCTTGAGTAATACCATGAATTTCCGAACTCTCTTTAGAAATCGGAATTTCTGGATTAATTCTTAATGTCAATTTAGATTCTTCTCCATTAGGACTAATTTTCAAAATTGAAATTTCTACAATTCTGTCTTGCGATACATCCAAACCTGTAGATTCAATATCAAAAACACAAAGGTCATTTTTTAAGTTTAAGCTCATAATTTAAAATAAAAAAAGCGGGCTGTAATAACCCGCTTTAAAGTTACTGTGTGACAAATATCAATTCTTTATATTTAAAATCCAAGCCGATTGTATAACTTCCTCTCGGGCTTTATTTAATATTTTAAGTGCTTCTGCTTTTGTAGATTTTTTTCCAGCGGTTACGATATAAAGATTTCCATCTCTTTTAATAACTTCGGCTGTAAATCCTTTCTCTTTGGCCTTGATAGATAGGTTTTTAGCGAATTCGTTACTTTGGAAAACACCAATTACAACGTGATAATCGTAGTCTTCTTCTATCATTTCGCCACTTGTAAATAAATCTCCTTGTTGGTCGATATATTTATGTAAAGTGGATGTTCCGTCTTCATTGTCTACTAATTTGGTAACAAAAATAGATTTCGGTCTTTCTTGTTTGAAACTATTATATCCTGCTAATGTTAATTCTACGAACTGGTATGGTAAGTATTTGTCCAGGTTCTTGTAGTCTGCATCATATTCTGGTCCGTCTACTTTTATGTTATTAATTTTAACAGTTATTTCCTTCGTAACTCCAATCTCTTCGAAATACTCCATGAGTAAATCTTTTACTCCTTTTGCACGTATCCTTGCTAACTCTTCATTATTACTGAAAGATTGCGTTGGCACTTTTGATGCAGAAGCGTTGATTCTAATCTCTAAGGTTCTTCTACCATTTTCCATTTGTACATTTAAAGAGTCTAAAAATACCTTTAAAGCACCTTTTGAAGGATTTAACTCATTCTTATTGTACCCAAAATAGTGTTTTATGGAAATAGGATCGTAAGAAGCAATTAATGATTTAGGGTCAATTAATTCCTGAGTTTCGCTATTTAGGACATAAGATCTAAAAATTTCTTCAGAAATATCTATACAATTTGTTTTGATCAATTCTTTCGAAATCTCTATTTCTCCATCTTGTCTCGAAAGTATAAGTTCATATTCATGACAAGAGGTTAAAGAAGTAAGAAAAGTTCCGTTGCTTAACTTTGGGTAAACACTAAATTCATAAGGAGTATCACAGTTTAAGCATTTCAAGTTAAGTGAAATGTCTTCACTTATAGGACTACCGTCTTGATTGTTCACCTCTCCGAATAATACACTAACTCCGTCGATTCTTTCATTTTCGTTCACTACTTGATAAATATCCTTTTCACCAAAGCCTTGTGATCTGTAGGAGCTAAAGTATCCAATTGTTCCATCAAAAATAGAAGTATAATAAATTTCATCACTTGTGGTGTTAAGCGGATAGCCGAGGTTAATAGGTGTAGACCAATTTCCTTGGCCATCTCTCTTTGATTTAAAAATATCAAATCCACCCATACTTTTTTCACCATTATGGGAAAAGTACATTGTTTTATTGTCTATTGAAATAAATGGAGAATCTTCGTCGTACTTCGTGTTGATTGTTGGTCCGAGATTTTCAGGAGCGCTCCATAAATCTTTTCCCAGTTTTTTAATCATGTAAATATCTCGACCTCCATAACCCCCTTCGCGGTCAGAAACGAAATACTTTCGCATCCCGTCAGGTGATTCAGCCATGTGTGTTTCCCACGCATCAGTATTAATTCCATTGTCTTGTATGATTTCTAAATCTTCGTATTTATTAGACCTAAGGATAGAGGTGTAAATGTCGCCGTTTCCGGTTTGATCAATGTAGGCGAAAATTCTTCTTTCATCTCCACTTACTGCAACAGTTGCCTCATTGTATTCGGGTTTACAAAACTCTAAAACATTTGGTTTGGACCATGTGTTATCTTCGTTTTTATAGGAAACAAAAATATCTTCGAGGTAGAGGTTTGTTCCTGGTTCTTTATAATATAGGTTGCTAGAATCCGGTAACAATCTTCTGGAAGTAAAGTACAATGCTGTTCCGTCAATTGAAACTACAGGGCTGTATTCTGGGTTGTTTGTATTTACGGTATTTCCAATGTTTTTAACTTCAAAATCTTTAGGACTTTTGAGTAACTCCTTAGCAATCTCACATTGTTTAATACCGAGTACAGCGGCATCAAAATTTAGATTTCCTTTGTCAGAAATTTTAATGAAATCCTCATAATACGCAATTGCCTCATCTATATTTCCTGCCAAGTGATGGGCTCTACCCATATAAAATAACGCCTCTAATGGCGCTTTTTTCTCTCTGGTTGACATCATATCAAAGCGTTTAGAAATTTTTAAAACGGCTTTTTCCAGATAAGGTATAGTCTTCATAAAATCATCTGAAACACGCAGCAATGCATATCCAGTACGGTAATTATAATTTGAACTTTCAGGATTAAATGAGAGTAGCTTTTCTGCAGTAAGAAATGCATGATAATGACTTTCCTCTAGCATTAGTCTGGTGTTTACTTCGAGCACTTCTTTTTCTGAAGTGGAAGCCAAAACTTTTTTCAACTCTTTGTTAGATAAATCCTGAGCGTTAGAGAAAAAAGAAATAGAGAGTAGTAATGCGAGTGTTTTTAAACTGAATTTCATACGCTTTAATTAATTCTGATTGAAATGAAATGGAAATGGAAAGTTTAATTTTTTTGGATTAAAAGGTCTTCCATTAATTGCGGGCAAAGATACAAAAAGCCCGTTTAATTTTGCATTAAACGGGCTTTTATAGGTTAAAAACCTAAATGTGTCTTACAATTGTGTGTTCACATCGAAAGCTTCTAGGTAATCAGCAACTCTTCTTACAAACATTCCACCTAAAGATCCGTCTACAACTCTGTGGTCGTAAGCGTGAGATAGGAACATTTTGTAACGAATTCCAATAAAATCACCATCTGGTGTTTCAATTACAGCTGGAACTTTTCTAATTGCTCCGATGGCCATGATCGCAACTTGTGGCTGATTGATGATAGGCGTTCCCATAACATTTCCAAATGTTCCAACATTGGTCATTGTATATGTTCCTCCTTGGATATCATCTGCACTCAATTTGTTATCACGAGCGTTATTCGCTAATTCATTTACTTTTTTAGCTAATCCGTATAGATTTAGTCTGTCAGCGTTTTTAATTACTGGAACAATTAAATTTCCAGATGGAAGCGCTGCAGCCATTCCGATATTGATATTCTTCTTTTTGATAATACGGTCACCGTCAACAGTGATGTTGATCAATGGGAAATCTTTAATCGCTTTCGCTATTGCTTCAATGAAAACAGGAGTGAAGGTAAAGTTTTCTCCTTCTTTCTTCTTAAAGTCACCTTTTATTTTGTTTCTCCAGTTCCAGATGTTTGTAACATCAGCTTCTACATAAGAAGTCACGTGAGGAGAAGTTTGTTTTGACTGAACCATGTGTGCTGCGATCATTTTACGCATGCGGTCCATTTCAATAATCTCATCCCCTTCCATAAGTGGAACACTTGAAGGTTTTGGTGCTGCTTTTGCGGGTGCTTGTGGCGCTGCGGCTGCTGGAGCAGTTGGAGCAGCAGTTTCTTGAGTTGCGGTATTCTTACTTCCGCCATTCTCTATATAATCAAAAATATCTTTCTTAGTCACACGTCCACCTTGACCTGTTCCAGAGATACTTTCTAGTTCATTCATTGCAATACCCTCTTTTTCAGCAATACTTCTTACTAATGGAGAGTAGAATTTACCGCTTGGTCCATTCTTGTCTAAATCACCACCGCCAACTGTTGCTATTGCTTCGTTTACGCTCGTGTCGATTTTTTCAGCTGCCGCTGCAACTTCTTTCTTTTCTGGTTCAGCTGCTACTTCGCCGTTCGTTGAAATCAATGCAATAACATCGCCTACTTGGGCAACTTCATCTACCTCAAAGAATATCTTTGCTACAGTACCAGAAACTTCAGAAGGCAATTCATTGTCAACTTTGTCAGTTGCCACTTCTACAAGTGGTTCGTCCATTTCAATTGTGTCTCCTACATTTTTTAACCAGTTAGTAATGGTTGCTTCGGTAACACTTTCTCCCATTTTCGGAAGGCGAATTTCTACTTGTGACATATATTAGTTTATAGAATTATAATCAATTTAAGAAGCACAAAAGTAATCAAATTTTCAGTTATAACAAACGAAAAACCTTGATTTATCGGTCTAGTCTCCTCCAGTGCTTTCTTAGGATTAGCAAGTCTGTAAAGATTGAATAGTCACGGGCATAAATCAAATTTAATTTTGAACGTAAAGATCTGCTCTCCTGGTCTGCTTGTTCTTCTGCTGGTGTTAGAATACCAGTTTTTATACGGGGTAAACTTCTTTTTTCTGGACTGGCATCGTAAGAATAGCCTACCCAAGATTTTTTGCCTATTAAAACAGACCAACAGTTTTTAATGAATTGAATCTTGTTTTTAAAAAACCAAATTGTAATTGGAAGAAGAAGTAAGAGGGGTAGGGCTACGGCAAAGTCGAAAGTTCTTTTATTCCTTTTGCTGGATGAAGTGGAGATGTTATCAATTTCCATGATATAAAAATCTCCCGCAGTATCCACTGAATTGCTTCCAATTAAATACATACTATTGGGTTGTGCAATTTTGAACTCTACTTTATTCACGGCTGTTCTTGACATCCAATTAATAATTGTTTCTGCACTGGTATTCTTCGCACAAAATATGACTTCATCAATTTCATGAATATCAATGATCTGATCTAGTTGATTAATTACACCACTGTCATTGTCTGTTTTTTGCTCACTTGGGGAAACACTGTGAATTGAGCTCACTTTATTTGCTGTATTCTTAAGAATTTGCTTTACACGTTCTACTTCATCAGGTTCTCCAACTATCGCGAAATTCTTATTTCTAACCCCTCGTAAATCAAATTTCTTACCTATGGTGTAATGCAAGATAATGCGTGAAATGGAATAATAGGCGAGTACCATTAACGCCCCCAGTAAAATGAATAATCTCGAAAATTGTAATTCTTTCGGAAGTAGGGCGTAAGCAACCAAAATAACGGCTGTTCCTAGCAAGGTTCCTGAAACGAAAGATTTTAATTTGATTGGGATATCGTAAGATCCGGTATATAAATTTGTTATTAACCAAGTTAGGGTGTAGCCAGGGAGGGCATATTTTATTACATGCAAAGGAAAGTCAATGCTTTCAATGGACCACAAGCTCTTTAATGCATAAAGTCCTAAAACAATGATTGAAAAATCAATAACGGGTAAAATAATGCGTTTGATAAAGCGATTTAAAAGTGCTAAACCAGCCCTGAAATAGATTGCTAAATTGATAAAGAACGAAAAGAGTTTAGCATTTTTTTGAGAGAAATGTTTTTCAGCAAAAATGACCATAGCCCTATAGAAAACAAAAACATAGTTGATGCTACTTTTTTTTGTACTTTCTCCTTTATAATGTATGATTTGCGTTTCAGGAAAATAATAATTCTTATATCCGCCTTTAATAATTCTGTAAGATAAATCTATGTCTTCGCCGTACATAAAAAATGCCTCATCGAGTAAGCCCACTTTGTTTAGTGTTTCTTTTCGCATGAGCATGAAGGCTCCGCTCAGTATCTCTACCTCATTGGTTTCAAATTCATCAAGGTAGCCTAGATGATATTGACCAAAGGTTTTGCTTTTAGGGAATATCCTAGACAATCCGAAAATCTTATAAAAAGCAACAGCTGGTGTTGGTAAACCTCTTTTGCTTTCTGGTAAAAATTGTCCTTTTCCATCAATCATTCTCACGCCCAAACCTCCTCCATCTGGATGTTTATCCATGAAGTCAACACATTTTTGAAATGTATCTTCTTCAACGACAGTATCTGGGTTAAGAAGTACTACATAATCTCCTTTCGCAATACGCATTGCTTGATTGTTGGCCACCGAAAAACCAGGATTGTCTTTGTTGGCAATAAGATGAGCTTGTGGAAACTGTCTACTCACCATTTCCACAGAGCCGTCAATAGAATTGTTGTCAACAACAAAAACTTCGCCTTTGACATTTTTTAAAGCATCGTAAACCGAATTGAGGCACTGTTCTAAAAAGTACTCAACGTTATAATTGACGATAATAACGGATATTCTGATGGCTTCTTTTTCCAAGATAATTTTGTCCTAAAATATAGTTTTGAATCGATTAACGCATAGCTATGCAAGATATTTCAACTGGAACATCTAAAGGTAATTTTGATACTTGGACAGTTTCTCTTGCTGGGGGCTCGCTTTTAAAATAAGAGGCGTAAACCTCATTTACCTCTGCAAAGTCATCCATCGATTTTAAAAAAATACTGCATTTTACAACATCGGTCATTTCAAAACCAGCTGTTTCTACTAATGCTTTTATATTTTTCATCACTTGATGAGCAGCAACTTGAATGGTGCTTAATTGCAGTTCTCCTGTTTTAGGATCTAATGGAATTTGTCCACTTACAAATAAAGTATCGTTCTTTAATATCGCTTGGCTATATGGTCCAATTGGAGCAGGAGCATTGGGAATTGTAATAACTTTCTTCATCTGAATTTTGATTTGTACAAGTTTAATGATTTTGATTTAATATATTGGCTTGTGTGCCTATAAATCGTTATAGAGTATATGAATTTAGCCTGCGATGATTAAAAGTTGAGTATTAAAAAAAAGGATTTCTCACTATTAGTCTACGCGCAGTTATGGCGGTGGTGGTTCAATGCTCTCAGACAATTGCTTGCCAGAATCAATGAGAAAAGGATTGTGTGATGTGTTGATTATTAGAGCGCTATGGATGGCTTTTTGAATAGCGTATTTAAATCTGTTTCCTTTTCATAAACATCTTTATAAAATTGAATTTGCTTTGTAGAATCATTGATTCCTGCTGTTCGATAGCTTATGGTTACTGGGAAATTATCATTTAGGATTAAATAAGTCTCTGTAGGCCTCGTTTTTAAAACGTCTATGGAGTCAGTGTATTTGTGATTTTCTGCGGATAGAATGTCGTGCACAAGTTTAAAGGGAGACTGCGTTCTTACGCAACCATGACTAAATGTTCTTTCATCTCTTGCAAATAAATGTTTAGAAGGTGTATCGTGGATATAGATTGAATTCTTATTGGGGAAAATTAACTTAACGAGCCCTAAACTGTTTGATGGACCGGGCTCTTGCCTTACGAAAAATGGAAAATTACGCGAACTATATTTCGACCAATCTATACTGTCAGCGAGAATAACATTTCTGTTTCGGTCTAGGAGTGAATAGTTTTTTCTTCTGAGATAAGTAACATCTTTTTTTAAGTGTGGCAGGATTTCACGGCTGGCAATTGAATAGGGAACATTCCAGTAAGGATTCACTACGATGTGCTTCATTTTTGAAGTAAATAGTGGAGTTTGATTTCGTTGTGTTCCTATAATTACTTTCGAAGTGTTTATAATTTCATCGTTGACATATAAGCGCAATAAGTAACTAGGAATGTTGATTTCAATTAGTTTTTTCCCCACTAGGGAATCAGGAAAAGTGCGCAATTTATCTAGTGCAATTATACCCTTCAGGTAACGGGAGTAATTGGTTTCTAAGAGTGCTTCCATTGTTTTTTTTCCCAATTTGGCATCTGTATTTAGTCCGTTTAGTGCTTGAAAAGAGGCTAACTTCTCTTTTAAATACATTGTGTCCTGTAAAGTGTCGGAAATAAAATTCCGTTTGAATAATTGCTGTGCGGTAAAAACAAATGCTAAACTATCTTTTGGCACTTGAAGATAAATGTTTTCGTTGGTGTTGTTTTCAATTCCATAGTTAGCCGTAAATTTATTGAGAGCAAGATGTAACTGAATAAGATTTTTGTTGTTCTCTTTATATTGAATAAGGTGTTCTATCCATGAATCGGTTTCGTTTTTATCATTCAAGAATTCAAGAAATTCTTTTGGCGAAATTAATTGACTTCTGTTTAATTTGTTTTCATCATAGTTGATTAGAGATGAGTCTTTTAAAAAGAGGAATTCAGCACATCTTAATGCACTAATAACTTCTTTCTTTTCTAATTGATCTGATGGTGCAAAAGGTGATGTTGAAAGATAGGAAATAGGTAGATTTAGTGCAATGTCTGAATTGAGATAGTTAAAAAATTCTTGAATTGATTCAGAGCTTTTGCCATTTTTTATCCAAATGGTTTGATTATCTATGGAAGTGTATAAATTTGTAGTCCAACTTTTAGAATAGTCAGAGATAGGCAAATGGTCAATGGTCTTTTTATCTATTGTTCTAATAGTTTGATCTATTTTTGTACTGCTGTTTAATTCATTTTGATTAAATTCAGCACCCGAGCTACATTTAAGGAATAAATGAGCAAGAAATAAAAGTGATAAAATGAATGTTAATTTGTTCTTCATATAGAGCAGTTTCATTGTAAAAGTAAGAATTTTTTAATCAAATATTAAGCCCTTAAGAAAGGTTAACAACATTTATGGAATTACAGAATTATCCTGTTACAATTGTGATTATCATCGCTACAGTATTGATATCCTTGCGCGCTTTCAAAGATTCAGAAATGAAGTACAAATGGATTTTCTATCCGTATAAGGTTCAGCGAGAAAATCAGCTTTACCGAATTCTCTCTCATATTTTTATTCATGGAGATACCATGCATTTGATTTTCAATATGTTTGTTCTTTTTTCTTTCGGTGGAATAATGGAATTTATCTTTGGAAATTATTTTGGTGCCGGTTTAGGAAGTCTACACTTTCTAGTACTTTACTTTTTAGGTGGATTAGCCGCGTCAATATGGCCCTATTTAAGAAATAAAGATAATCCGAATTATATGAGTTTAGGTGCTTCAGGAGCAGTTTCTGCTGTTTTGTTTGCCTCTATATTATGGATGCCAGAAGGGGGTATATATTTACTATTCATTCCCTTTGAAATTCCTGCTTGGTTATTTGGAATATTATACCTTGGATTTGAATATTATATGAGCAAAAAAGGAGGAACAGGAGTTGCTCATGATGCTCACTTTGGAGGTGCAATATTTGGAATTGCCTACGTACTACTCATCAACTTTTCTAAAGGTGCCGCATTTTTTGAATATATTTTAAGTTAAGATGGAAACACACTATGTAAACAACAATGGCGATATTTTGGAGAATAAGCTTCCGACGATCAATGCGGGCAATCGAGCGCATTTATACGGGGATGGTGTGTTTGAAACCATACGTGTACGAAATGGTCAACCCATAAATTTAGAAATTCACATTCTCAGATTAATCGAAGGAATGTCAGTTTTAAAAATGAGGGTCCCTAATTATTTTAGCGCTGATTTTTTCGAAAAAAGAATCAAGGAGCTGCTCGAAAAATCGAATATTACTCAAGGAGGAAGGGTACGCCTCTCTATAGATCGTGCTCCTGGTGGGACATATAAGCCAGATACAAATGAAGTGACCTATTTTATTGAAGCGTTCGAAATTCAAAATAATGAGTTTGTACTAAATCACAAAGGTTTAGAAGTTGACTTGTATACAAGTATTAGAAAGCAGAATAACATTTTTGCCAATTTTAAAACAAAAAATGGGTTGGTATATGTTATGGGAGCGATTGAAGCGAAAGAAAAAGGACTTGACGATTTACTGATTACAGATCAAGTGGGAAATATACTTGAAAGTACGAGTTCTAATATTTTTTTGGTAAGCAATGGAGTGCTTTACACGCCGGGGTTAGATGAAGGGTGTTTAGGAGGTACGATGAGGATGAAGATCATTAATTTAGCCATAGAAAATAAAATTAAGGTGTATGAATCTTCCATCACTCCGCAGAATATTTTGGTTGCAGACGAGATTTTTTTAACCAACGCCATTAATGGTGTAGTATGGGTGAGTGGGTATAGAACGAAGAGGTACATGAACAATCATGCGAAAAAGTTTGTTGAGCTACTCAACAACCATTATTCTGAGTGAGCGAATATTTTTTGAGAAAACAAGAAGATTAGTAGTTCAATGAGGAGAGAGGTGCTCTTCAGAATATAAAACATACAAGAACAAAAATGAAAATAATAGGATTTGCAGGAAGCAACAGTAGTCAATCGATAAATAAGCAACTCGTAAAGTATACCTTAAACGAGATAGAGAATGAGTACGAGGCTGCTGTAGAGTGGGTGGACATTACAGATTATCCACTTCCTTTATTTGGAGTAGATTTAGAAGAGAAAGAAGGGATTCCTCCAAACATTCAGAAGTTTATTGATAAAATTCAAACTGCAGACGGAATAGTTGTTTCCTTGGCGGAACACAATGGCTCCTATTCTGTAGCTGCAAAAAATCTTTTGGATTGGTGCTCTCGGCATACAGGGAGGTTTTTCAATGATATTCCCTTACTTTTAATGGGTACTTCACCTGGTGCTTTTGGAGCTAAAAATGTACTTGGTGCTGCTGAATTACGTTTTCCTAAATTTGGAGCAAACATCGTTTCCATTTATTCATTACCTTCTTTTGGAGATAATTTCTCCAGTGAAAAGGGAATAGTAAACAAGGAATTGTTAAATACGCATAAAGTGTGTGTTTCAAATTTGATTCGATTAATTTCTGAATAGGGTGTGTTTTTTAGGGGTTCGCTTAGAGAAAAAGCGTTTTTATTCAAAGACCCCCCTTCTTTGGGTAGGGGTTATTGAAAAAAAAGTAAATTTTATTGAATTTTTTAAAATGAGAATATCTATTTTTGCGCAAACAAAAATGGAACTATGTCATCTGTAAGAAAAAATGCCTATCAAGATGTTTTACATCGTACAACCAAAAAATTCGAATGGACTGGAAAAATTTCAGAGAAATTTGGGGAAAATGTCTTTTATGAAGACAAGATGCGCGAATATCTGCCTGAACAAGCTTATAAATCTATAAGAAGTGCGATTCAGCACGGAACTAAAATCGATAGGGTCATTGCGGATGTTGCTGCCTCAGCAATGAAGGAGTGGGCTTTAGAGCAAGGAGCTACTCATTATACACATTGGTTTCAACCTTTAACAGGTGCTACAGCAGAAAAACACGATGCATTCTTTAAACCTATTGGACCAGGGCGCGCAATTGAACAGTTTAGCGGAGATTTATTGGTTCAACAAGAACCAGATGCTTCTTCTTTTCCAAATGGAGGAATCAGAAATACTTTTGAAGCAAGAGGTTACACAGCTTGGGATCCATCTTCACCTGCTTTCGTAATTGACAGTACTTTGTGTATCCCAACAATTTTTATTGCCTACACAGGTGAGGCATTGGATTATAAAATGCCGTTGTTAAAAGCCCTAAACGTTGTGGATAAAGCTGCAACTGAGGTGTGTAAATATTTTGACAAAAACGTTTCAAAAGTAATCGCAACTTTAGGTTGGGAACAAGAGTATTTCTTAATTGACAAGGCCTTCTTCAATGCACGTCCAGATTTAATGATGACAGGGCGCGTGCTTTTCGGACATCCGCCAGCAAAAGGTCAACAATTAGATGACCATTATTTTGGTTCTATTCCTGCAAGAATCACAAACTTTATGAGAGAGTTTGAAATGGAAGCCATTCGTTTGGGAATTCCAGTTACGACGCGACATAATGAGGTTGCGCCAAACCAATTTGAGTGTGCTCCAATTTTTGAAGAATGTAATTTAGCCAATGACCACAATTTATTATTGATGGATTTACTGGAAAAAGTGGCGAGAAAACATGATTTTAGAATTGTTTTACACGAAAAACCATTCCCAGGACTTAATGGCTCAGGAAAACATAATAATTGGGCTTTGGCAACAGATACTGGTGTGAACTTATTAGCGCCAGGAAAAAATCCAAAGAGTAATTTGCAATTCTTGACTTTCTTTGTGAATACAATTAAAGCAATTCACGAACATTCAGATACTTTAAGAGCGTCTATTGCAAGTGCATCAAACGATCACCGATTAGGAGGTCACGAAGCACCACCAGCAATTGTTTCAGCATTTATTGGGTCGCATTTAACAACTTTGCTTGATGATTTAGAAAAGAACATCAAAGCAGGTAAAATGACGCCATCGGATAAAACAGAACTGAAATTGAACATCGGGAAAATTCCACAAATTTTGTTGGACAATACCGATAGAAATAGAACATCACCTTTTGCTTTTACAGGTAATAAATTTGAATACCGCGCTGTTGGTTCACTGGCCAACTGTGCCCAACCTATGATTACCATTAACACAATTGTTGCAAGACAATTGCAATTGTTTAAAATTGCCGTTGATAAAAGGATCAAAGGAGGAGACGGAAAAGATGAAGCTATTCTTAAAGAACTTCAAAAATTAATTAAAGAATCTAAGAGTATTCGTTTTGAAGGAAATGGATATGGTGAAGAGTGGATTGTGGAAGCTGAAAAAAGAGGTTTAAGCAATTTAAAAGATACACCGAGCGCATTAAAAGTTTGGGAACGTCAAGACGTAATTGATGTTTTTGAAAAAATGGAGGTATTCACAAAAAGAGAGTTGCTTGCTCGTCAGGAAATTGAGTATGAAAAATACATTATGCGTATTCAGATTGAAGCACGTTTAATAGGAGATTTAACGCAAAATCATATAATTCCAGTTGTTGTGGATTATCAAAATAAATTGATTCAGAACATCCAAGGAATAACGTCAATCTTAGGTGATGACGCGGTGCAAGGAACAACAGCTCAAAAAGGTATTTTGATTGACTTGTCTATGCACATGAATAAAATGCAAGAATATTCGCGTGAAATGTTGGAGAACAGAAAGAAAGCTAATAAAATAGAAGATGTTGCCAAACGTGCTGAAGCTTATCGCGATACAGTACGAGTTTTCTTCTCAAAAATCTCTTACCATACAGACAAACTAGAGATTTTGGTAGATGATGAAACATGGCCTTTCCCAAAATTACGCGAAATGCTTTTTACTAGTTAGGGGATTGATTTGGATTATTATTGTTATTATTTTGGATTATTTAATGTGGAGCCGCAATGCATTGCGGCTCTACATTAAATAATCCAAAAATACTTAATGCAATTAATCACAACCTCTTCCTTCTCCAAATGTGGCGCATGGCCACAATCATCAATAAAAAACGCTTCTGCATTTTCCAATAAATTCACAATTCCATTGACCTGCTCATCTGTTCCATATTGATCGTCATTTCCTTGCAAAATCAACGCTGGAACTGAATTTCCTTGAATATCTTCTGAAATATCCCAATGCTCAAAATCAGGTTTCAACCAAGTGTTGGCCCATGCAAAGAATAGTCGTTCGGTTTTTTCACCGTGAAAGAATTCTAATCCTTTAAGTTTTCCTTCGTTCCAAGCATCGATAGCCGGCTGAATTCCAGCTCTAGTTTCTTTCTCGTTGATATAATGAGCGGCCATTGTCACGATTCCCTTCACATTTTTAGGATATTTTGAACTGTAGAGCAACGCATTTGTTCCCCCATCCGAATGACCAACAATAAACAGTGGGTTTTTTAATTGAATTGCGTCAATAAACGCAGGTAAATATTCCAAAGCAAATGCATGAAGATATTGGGCATCTCTTGTTTTGTTTTCTGCTTCACTAAAGCCATAGCCTGGAAATTCTATTGCTATACCCGGCAGGTTTATTTCCTGACATAATTTTTCCGGAAAACCTTTCCATTGGGCAATGGAGCCGATTGCTTCGTGCAAAAACAAAACTACGGGTTCGCTTTCCGAATTGATTTCACCAAGAATTTGATAAGCCATTTTACCAAATGGAGTGGAAGCCCATTGATATTTTAAACTATCTAATTGAATGGAAATTAAGCGTGCAATATGTTTTGGATTTATAAAACCTAGAGGATGAATCATGGATGGAATTTCAAAATAGTTTCCAAACTTTAATCCCTCTTTGATGTTTAATGTCTCCTTTTTAGTAACCATTTTGTCTTTTCCTCCACGGGTTAAACGAACAGGAATTGTGAATTTTTCAACACTTTTTGAGCTAATTACTGGGTTTTCGCCCAGTTTGGTCATGAATTCCGATGTTTTTGACAATAATTTGGGTAAATATTCTCCGTGAAGTTTGTCCAAATATTTATAGAATCCTTCTGCTTTGGTCGAAAGAAAATCCACATTCAAAGTTTTGGTTTCTTTTTCAGCAGATTCTTTAGACCAATCAAATTTTGTTCCTTGGGTTACAATTCCCAGAATATTCGATTCATCTTTTTGAGCAGCTGCAATGGCTAAATATCCACCAAGAGAAAAGCCGTAAATAAAACTTGGTCCAAATTTATTTAAGAATTTTAGGAAATCGTCGACCAGTGCGTTCATTTCAAATTGAACTTTAGAGTCTTGATAATCGCCATGATGAGGAATTTGGAATACCTCAATTTCATAGTCGCTTGCTAGAAGTGGTACTATTTTATCAAATTCAGAATAATCGCCTAAAGCACCGTGAATTAAAACTAGTTTTTGCATAATATTAAACCAAAAAAAGCCCAATCTAAATCGGGCTTTTGTAAAAAATATATTTAAATAAAGCTTACTTTATTCTTTCTACGTATTCACCTTTTTGTGTGTTTACTTTAATTTTTTCTCCAGTATCAATAAACAAAGGAACCCTAATTTCTGCTCCTGTATCAATTGTGGCTGGTTTCATAGTGTTAGTTGCTGTGTCACCTTTAATTCCTGGTTCTGTGTAAGTGATTTCTGCTTCTATGTACATTGGTAATTCTACAACCAGCGGATTTTCTTCCTCTGCATGGAAAATGATTTCACAAACCATTCCTTCACGCAGGTATAAAGGATTCTCAATTAAATGATCTGGAATCGCTACTTGCTCATAGTTTTCAACGTTCATGAAGTGATAACCAATGTTTTCCTCCTTGTATAAAAATTGATATTGTCTCCTTTCTACCCTTACGATGTCAATTTTATGACCAGCAGAAAAAGTGTGGTCTAAAGTTTTTCCAGATTCTATTTCCTTCATTTTTGTTCTTACAAAAGCGGGACCTTTTCCTGGTTTAACGTGTTGAAATTCAATGATAGTTGCGATTTTACCATTGTGCATGATACAAAGACCATTTCTAATATCTGATGTAGTTGCCATATTTTAATTTTATTCGACCCAAATATAAGAACAATCCCTGAAAAATCAATTGCGAATTTTCAATTAGGAATTACGAATTGGAGGTAAATTGTACTTCACAATCTAAATCACTACTCTCCCTCTCCCTCTCCCTCTCTCTTTTATGCGCCCCATATCTGCCTACGCTTCCAATCTGTTTCCTGTTGAAGCCACGCTGTAAAACACCCAAAACGGAGCTTCCAAGGTCGCTCATTTTGATGTGTACAGCTGAGCACAACAGTTCAACAGGATTTCCACCTGCGTCAGGGTCGGGAGGAATCTGCGTTGGAATTTAGTTAGAATTTAATTAGTTAGTGGCTGGTCGGAAACAGACGATTTTTACAAAATAAATTATTTTTGATGAGAGTTTGATTTATGTTTATGTGGTGATGCCTTAGCATCAGGCGATTAAAAAAAAGGAAACTATTGCAAAAAGAAATATTTTTAATTTTGATGTGTTTCCGACCAGCCACTACTTAAGCGTTTGAATGCTTCGGTGCTGATTAGGAATTTTTAATTAGATTTACAGTTATATTATACAGTAAAACTGTACAGTGTTTCTAGGTTTGGAGGATGTTGTGCGGGGTAGTTGAATGTATAAGAAGTTGGCAACAATACGATGAAAGACCAGATAATTAGTGATTACATAAAAATGATTTCCAAGTATTCGTCATTGATTATTTCGGAGGCTAATAATAGTTGGAAAGGAATTGATTTTTCTAAAACCGAACCGCAAATAATCAAAGACTACTTATTAAGTGCAGGGAAAGGTGTAGATTATCTAAACCATAAAATTTCAAGTGTAATCCATACTCAAACAAGATACGAAGTGAAGTTTGCTTCTGTATATTGTCATCAAAAACCAAGAATTGTAAGAACAAATAACTCAATCACAAAATGTTTGGGAAGTACACCAAGTTGTGAACTTGGAGATTTAATGACAATTTTTGTATTACTTGACAAAAACAAGAAAATAGTTCATTCTACTGCTAAAATTACGCAAGCAAAGAAAAAGGATATTTTGGATTCTGAATCTCAAAAATGCTTGTATGAATCTGATTTAGATTTTGAAATGCCTCAAAATATCGTCAATGAATCTACAAATCCTGATAAATTAAGAATTCTACCTAATTTTAATTCAAATAGAAATAATGCTTTATCCTATTTAATTTTGAATAATGGATTTCCATTAAATAAGGAAATTCCAAATTCAAGTAATTTAAGCTATAGTTGGAGTCATCACTTGAATTTAATGATGGAATTCAAAACAGGATTATCTTTTGTCGCACCAACTAACAAAGCTGACAATGGCTGGAATTGCATTATAAATGACTTAATAAATATAGGAGCTGTAAAAATAAAGAGTAGCACAAAAAGAGGTTCTGGATTAGAACATTTCATAAATGCTTTTAATTATTATTATACACTACATGACAAAAATATAACTAATTAAAAATCAGTAAAATAAGCATGGAAACACTTGTTTAAAAGACTGATATTCAGTATCTTAGATGAATAACTTCACTCATTTATCTATGAAAAAGAATACCAGTCCTGAGAGTAAAACTAATCAATTATCTAGTCTTTTAAAAGAGCAAGTTGAAA
>NZ_QFRJ01000016.1 GCF_003143775.1 Brumimicrobium oceani
ACCTCTTACCATTCCGAACAGAGAAGTTAAGACTGCTTGCGCTGATGGTACTGCCCTTTTAAGGGTGGGAGAGTAAGACGACGCCACTTTTTAAAAACCTCATACAGAAATGTATGAGGTTTTTTGCATTTATGGGCATCCTTGGTTTCCATTTAATGATTTTATATCATAGATTTTTCTTTGCTCTAACAATAAAGAATGGCGCTATTTGATGATTCTTAAAAGGCATCTTGTAATGATATTCGCGCACTTTAGTGTCCTATTAAAATCAAATATATAATATAAACCTGTCTCATATTGGATTGGTTTCATTGCCGTAGAGTAGTGAATAGAAGCTGATGAAATATGGAAAAATATCTGTATCTGTGTTTCTACATCAAATAATGTATGCATTTTAATACCTCTTTTTTTCTTGGTGAATTTCGCCCGCCATAATATGGATAAGTATATATCTATCGTTGTTGATTCAAAAGCATTTACATTAGCTTCAAGGCTAAGGATTTTAGACACTCGCTCCTTTCTTCGCTTACCAAATAATTAGCATATTCCTCAACTAGGTGGTAATCCCTGTCTTGATTAGGTTTATATGAAGATGATTTTTAAACGTTTCTGCCTAAACCCAAATGATAAGATTTTGAGTGTTGGGCATCAACTTCAACAATCAGGTTTTTAAAGTTTTATCAATTAGATAATTGGCTAAACATCAGGAAAGAAGTTGCTTCCTATAAGGATAGTGTTTTTGCATATTTTTTACCGTTATATTTGGAAACAACACAATTGAATCAACTTCGGTTTAAGAATGAGCATAGTCGGGCAAAAACGTAATTATCATGATGCATAATTTTTCAGCTTTATCTAATGCATAACTAAAAATTCAAGTCCGTTCGCTCTATACAAACCGGTAATCACAATGATGTTAACAGGTTAAGGCTGTTTGTGCTGATTATAATGGGACACTTGTGAATTTTGTGTTAGCTAAATCAAGTATAGGTCATCTATGCTCTTTTATATGTCAAACTTTAGCAGTAAATGCCATTGTAATCATGAAAAATCTAATTGTTTAAGCTTTTCCTTGTTAAGAGGTAGTTGTAATTTTTTAAGCTTGCGGGTAAATACTTTGCTTTTGCCCCCTGTTGGTTTCCGTCCGTTGCATTAAATTTAAAGCTCTATATAATTACCGTTTAAATTGTTTGAATTATTGAAATTATCGCTCCTATTGTCGAAAGCTAACATGTCTTATCTTGAGAAATGAAGAAATACTTATTTTAGGATTCACTTGTTTTGACAAATGCTTTCTACTTTTGTAATAATTCTATAAGTGGCTCTACATTTTATATTTCATCTATTTCTGGCACAACTAAAGTGATGTTGTCTTTTGCTTTCGAAGATTGTGTTTGGTTTTAAGGGAGTAATTGATTTGAAATCAGTAGAAATTTAATTGATCTATGAGTAAATTATTAATTTACCAATGCAAAAACCCGATTATTGGCAGTAATCGGGTCTTAAATCATGTGTTAATTGTTTTATTTTGTAATGATCAGTTTTTTGGTAACGGTGTAATTGTTATTACTAAGTCTAATGGTGTATTGTCCTTCTTGAAGTGAAGATATGTCCAGTTGCTCTTCGTCCCATGTGAACACATTTTGCAGAACCAGTTTTCCTGTACTATTAAATATTTCAACTAATGTTAAGGATAACTGGCTTTTTATTTGGATTTGGTTGGATGCTGGATTTGGATAGATAATAGTTTCCATTACTTCTTGTGTTAAGCCTAAATAACTTATCTCTAATGTGATTTGAGCCATGTTGCTTAAGTCTGTTCCGCAATTTGTCGAAATGTAAAAATCGTATGTTCCTCCAGGTACTCCATTTAGAATTATGAAGTCCATCCCTTGATTTGCATTCCCCGTTTGTACGGCGTTGTTTATCAATGGGTCATCTCCTGTATTCATTAACTTCCAATTATATTCGGTAAATGTATTCAGATCTACTGGTTCTGTCCAATTTACTTCAATACTATGGTCTGTGTTAATATTGTATGTTAAATCTGATGGTAGTGGACAGTAAGGCGGTTCTTTAATGTTTAGCGTGTAGTCTTCAACTTGACCTGACAACAGATTTTGGGCACAAGGTGAATTAATTATAGACGAAGCGTTTGTTTCTACTATGGCATTTTCATTTGTAGATTTGATAACTCGCATTTTCAATAGTCCTAGATTTGCATTACTTGGGATATATATTGTAGCACTTATAGAGTCTAAATTATTTCCAGCTGGTATCCTGCCTAGATAAAATTCTTCATTACTGTCCGTAAGGTCTGTGTTTTGATTGAGATCTATGTATACTGTGACATCACTGGGGTAATTATTGGAATAACCAGTTACAGTGATTGTATGAGGTTCTCCTCTATGAATAGGAGTGGAAATTGAAATAAAATTTTCGTACGTTGGAGTTCCTATGCTGTCAGGTGAGTCTTTATTAATCTCTCTAAAGCGTACATTGGTTATGGCGTTTTCCTGGGTGTAGTTGGTGAAATTAGGAATACAAACCTGGGTATGATTATTTTGGTAAATTTTAGTTATTACATTCGCATTTTCATCATATCCATTCATGATTAAGTCTAAATCACCATCTGCGTCAAAGTCAGCCCAATTAGATGAACTTATATTAATATTATCAATGATTGAACTTATTGCTGTATTTTCTGTGAAGACCCCGTTGTTATTGGTATATAATTTTGAATGGACGATAGAGTTCATTGTTGTCCCAGTAATGAAAACATCTAAATCGCCGTCATTGTCATAGTCAATAAAGTTTGCAGACCCGAAATAAAGTTGTTCAAAGGTGCTAGTAGATATCTCTGTGAAGTGTCCTGTTCCGTCGTTTTGTAGAATCGCCGTATATGCCATAAACGACGCATTCATTCCTGACATTAAAATATCTATATTTCCATCATTGTTGTAATCACCAGCGCTTAATCCTGTGAAGTAAGCATCTCCAATACCTGAGTTCACGTGTTCCGCGAAACCGCCTGCTCCATCATTAAAATATAGCGTAGACTTAGGAGCGGATGCCTGACTAAAGCCTGTGATTAAGACATCAGTATACCCGTTGTTGTTGGCATCGAAAAAAACGAGTTCTCCAAATATGTTTGGAAAAAATGGAACTGGTGATTCAATAAAAGTTCCTTGGCCATCTCCAAGCTACAGCTTTGCTATATAGTTCGACCCGCTTGACATTGCCATCACTACGAAGTCTGCATGACCGTCATGATTTAAGTCTCCGGTCTTGATTTTCCCGTTAGATATTCCATTCATTGGGAGAGTCGTTTCATTAAAAGAACCATCTGTATTTTGGGTATACAAATTTATTACAGCATTGCTGGTGGTATCAATACCAGCTGTTATGAAGTCCATTCTTCCATCTTCATTAGCATCTAATGTATCACCAGTAGCCATTCCAAGTGGTGATATTGTTTGCTGTGTGGAAGCATATCCTGAATATTGAGCATCATAAGTGCTAGCAAATTGATCATAGTTTTCATTGTAACCAACTACAACGGCATCGTGCGTAATAGAGTTTTCCTTTTCTACCCAAAATGATGTACCATAGTATACGCCATCAAGTGTTGAATATTCATCGAAGCTTTGCGAATGGGATGAACTAGCAAGAAGTGTTAGAATTAAAAATGTAATCTTTTTCATTTTGTTATTTTTATTTAGATTAAATCAAAAATAGTTATTTGATTAATTCCAACCCATAACAAAAGCGGATGCTAGGTATCGTCAAAAACGATTTGTATTCTATATTTCTTTTTTCTCACTTAAAAAGAGTGTTTTAAACTCTTTTTTTATTGATTGAATAATCTCTTCTTTTTCATAAAACCGTGGGGTGACAAAGTTTATTTTTATTTTATGAGATGGTTTTTCAAAAAATGCTTTCCTTTTTTCTCTTTTATCTTTGTCCCTAAGAAATGACACAGGCAATACGCTTATCCCACCATTGTATTCTATTATTTTCCTTATGGTTTCAATAGAACATTTTTGATAAGTCAAAGACGGGTAACTTTTAGGTTTTAAATTACTAGCTTTCTCATTTACTAAGAGGCTTTCGGATGCTCCTTTTAAATCAATATGTATTAGTCCTCTATTATTCTCTAAGCCGTTTTTTGGTTGCGAATGGTTATATATTTTAAATGTCTCCTCATATAATAGTGATTGGTAGAACCCAGGTTTTTGAACTGAGTCAGGTAGTATACAGCCATCTAATCTTAATTCGTTGAATTTTTCTTGGATGTCCTGAAGGTTCAATTCAGTTATGTTTAGGTTAATATTTTGATATTTTTGAGTGAAAGACTCTAGAAATGTGGGCAAAATATATGGGGCGATGCATGACCAAATTCCTAAATTAAAACTCTGAGCTTTGGAATTGTCCAACTGTTTGGCGGTCAGTTCAAAAGTCTCAATTTTTGTGAGGATTTTATTGGCAATGAGAATTAAACTCTTTCCCTTTTGGGTGGGAACAACGGGGCTTCTGCTCCGGTCGAAAATGATTACGTCTAGTTCTTGTTCAAGTTTTTGAACCTCCCTGCTTAGGGTTGACTGTGCAATATCGCAACTTTCAGCTGCTCGTGTGAAATGGCGGTGCTGATCTATCGCGGTAATATATTTAAGTTGATTAATGTTCAATTCTCTCGTTTTGTCTAATGCTAAATACTATAATAATGCTGAGTAGGTAAATAATTTCTGGAATGAAAGCTGTCAGAATTATAAATATTTTGGGTTAAAAAATCTTCTGTTTCGATCAATCAAGAATTAATTATGTAAAAGGACAAAATTACTCTATTTAGACTAAATCTAAATAACCCGTTTTAGGTATTTTGCTTTCTAATTTAAAGTTGAAGGAATAAATGAGATGTCATGTTTGTCAAGAATTGTTAGGAAAAGACATTTACTGAAATACACAATTTGCTTTATTCATATCCATTCTAAATTATTATATTTGCGTTTCTACAATAAAAAAATAGAGATGAAGAAAATATTATTTGCCATTGCTGCTTTTTCAATGCTTACAGCCTGTGGTAGCGATGCAGAAGTTTCAAACAATTCAGCCGAAGTAGAGCTTACTAAGGAACAAATTGTAAACGTTTATACTCATCGTCATTACGAGCCAGATCAACAGATCTTCAAAATGTTTGAAGAATCTACTGGAATCAAAGTAAAAGTGATTAATGCAAGCGCTGATGAGTTGATTCAGAAAATGAAAATGGAAGGAAAACAGTCTCCAGCGGATGTTCTAATCACTGTAGATGCCGGAAGATTGGGAAGAGCGAAGGAACAGGGACTTTTGCAAAGTATTCAGTCCGATGTTTTAGAGAAAACAATCCCTAGCCATCTTCAGGATGTCGATAATCAATGGTTTGGTTTAACGAAAAGGGCAAGGGTTATAGCTTACGCATTAGATAGAGTAAAGCCGGAAGAACTCTCAACATATGAAGATTTAGTTTCAAAAAAATGGGAAGGGAAAATTTTAGTAAGATCATCTTCTAATATTTATAATCAATCCCTTTTGGCTTCTATTATCGCCAATGACGGTGAAGCTATTGCAAAAAAATGGGCAGAAGGAATCGTTGCAAATATGTCACGCTCACCTAAAGGAAATGATAGAGACCAAGTGAAGGCTTTGGTTGCTGGGGAAGGAGATTTAGCAATCGTGAATTCATACTACATTGGTAAAATGTTGAACTCGGCAGATGCCGAAGAGGTGGCTACCGCGAAAAAAGTAGGTTTGTTCTCACCTAACCAAGAAGGACGTGGAACGCACATAAATGTGAGTGGTGCAGGTGTTGCTAAATATGCTCCTAATAAAGAAAATGCCATTCGTTTTATAGAATTTTTGGTAAGCAAAGATGCTCAACAAATCTTTACAGATGCAAATTACGAATATCCAATTCTAGAGAGTGTTGCACCAACTGCTGATATTAATGCTTGGGGTGAATTCAAGGAAGATACTTTGGGGTTGAACAAACTAGGAGAAAATAATAAAAAGGCAGTTTTAATTTTTGATGAAGCAGGCTGGAAGTAATAGCGAAACTTTTTCCTTAAAGTCAAGGATCAAAAGATTTTTAAGAGACAATAATAGATGGTCGGTATTTACACTGGCCATCGTTCTTTTCTTAGCACTGCCAATTATTTTTATTGGTGTTGAATTATTTGCTGGTCCTGGGGAAACTTGGAGTCACATTGTTAAATACTTATTGCCAGAATACATTTTGAACTCCTTGTTCTTGGTGTTCTTTTGCAGTGTTCTTGTTTTGGTCTTTGGAGTGTCCTCCGCTTGGTTTGTTTCCAGATTTGAATTTCCGATGCGTAGGCAATTAGAATGGTTGCTTATACTTCCCTTAGCAATTCCTTCATATATCGTAGGTTATGCCTATGCAGGGATTTTTGATTATGGTGGAACTTTAGATTTGTTATTCCGACAATGGAATATAGAGTTCATTCGGGTGGACATTATGAATAGAGCGGGTTTAGCTTTCGTTTTAAGTATTTCATTATTTCCCTACGTTTATGTTAGTGCACGCGCGTTCTTCCTGAATCAAGCCAATAATCTTTTAGAAGCATCCAAGATGTTAGGTGTGAGTGAAAGAAAAACTTTCTTTAAGTTGATGTTACCTCTGGCCAGACCGGCAATTGTTGCAGGCTTAGTACTTGTTTTGATGGAGGTGTTGAATGATTATGGAGCAGCAAAGTACTATGGTGTTAATACTTTTACAACAGGTATTTTTAGGTCTTGGTTTTCTTTAGAAGAACCAGAAACGGCAGTTTATCTTTCTGCCTTACTCATCATAATAATTTTTGCGCTTATATTATTCGAAAAATGGCAAGTCAGGAAAATTAAGTTTAGCTCTTCTAAGTCTAACAGCACACAGATTCAAAGAAAGGAATCTTCTGGGGTACAGAAAGGACTTATTTTTATCATGGTCTTTATTCCAGTTTTTCTAGGTTTTGTTCTTCCAGTGGCACAACTTCTTTACTGGGCTTTTTTAACCGCAACAACTGTTTTTGATTTGCAATTTTTATTTGTTTCCCTCCAAAGTTTTGGGATAGCAATAATTTCGGCATTCATTACTGTGTTCTTTGCTTTATTGCTGATTTACTTTTCAAAATGGAGCGCTTTGCGTTTTATTAAAAATGTTGCGCGAGTTGGTGTATTAGGATACGCTATTCCTGGTGCAGTTATAGCTATCGGAATAATGATTCCAACTATAGCGTTAGATAAGTGGATTATAGATGTTCTGGGTCAATTTGGGGTAGATTCAGGCCTGATTATAAATGGAACATTGATTGCATTATTTTATGCTTATGCCGTTCGTTTTCTTGCGGTAGCATACAATCCAATTGAATCCACCTCCTTGAAAGTGTCTAGCTCAATACCTGATTCTTCTAAAGTGCTAGGAGTGGGGAATTTAAAAACCTTTTTTAAAATTGAGTTTCCTTTAATTAAAACTGGGGTGTTTAGTGCTGTAATCCTTGTGTTTATTGATGTTATGAAGGAATTGCCATTAACACTTATCCTAAAACCTTACGATATCGATACTTTAGCAGTGAAAGCCTACGAATATGCTAGTGATGAAATGGTAATGGAGGCTTCGATTCCATCGCTTTTCATTATATTTACGGCAATGGTTCCAGTGATTTTTCTAAACAAATTATTGATTAAAAAATAACAATGCTCAAAATTGATTCTCTCTCCAAAAGCTTTGATAAAGGTAAGAGTTATGCCTTGGAAAATGTAACTTTCGATTTGAAAGTTGGCGATGTATGTGCTATAGTAGGAGAGAGTGGGAGTGGAAAAACCACCTTGGTTCGCTTGATTGCGGGATTGGAAAGACCAGATTCCGGTAGCATTTTGCTGGATGGGAGAACAATAGCGTCGATGAATAAATTTGTTCAGCCTGAAAAACGCAAGATCGGGTTGGTGTTTCAAGAATATGCATTATTTCCCCACCTTACTATTTTGGATAATGTTTTGTACGGTATCTCAAAACTTAAAAACAAAAAAAACAGAGCACAAGAAATGCTTGACTTGGTAGGCTTGAGTGAAATGGGTAAACGCTACCCTCATCAGCTTTCAGGTGGACAGCAGCAGCGGGTTGCACTGGCAAGAGCATTAGCTCCAGAACCTTCCTTGTTGATTCTAGACGAGCCTTTCAGTAATCTTGACTCTATGTTGAGGACACAACTGAGAAATGAGGTTTTTGATATTATTAAAAAAACGGATGTAACGGTCCTTTTTGTCACCCATGATACCCAAGATGCACTCTCTGTGGCGGATGAAATTCTCATTCTGCAACATGGAAAGGTGGTGCAAAAAGATGCAGCGGCAAATTTATATGTTAAGCCAAACACGCTATATGTGGCCTCTTTGTTCGGAAATACCGTAAGGATTAACAAAAATATTCAAAGTGCTTTTCATTGCCCTTTAAATGAAGAATGCTGCCACGCCATTAGAAATGAAAAAATCAAAGTGAATCCCGCAGCCATGGATTCTGATTGTGATTATATTACCAATGCACAAGTGATGAAGAAAATTGTGCTTGGGGATTCAATTCAACTTTTATTAAAACTAGATTCAGGAGAGCAGTTAACGGTAATGACGCAGGATACAAACATCGCGGATACCATTACAATTGGTTTCAATTCAAAAGATATTTTGCAGTTTAATGAGTAGATAGAATTTTCCCGTAAAAGTCTATTAAATGAAAAATCGCGTTTTTAATTTATAAGAAGTGATGCTCTTTTATTGATTATCAAAGTGTTTTATATTTATTTTAGAAAATATTTAAAATAAATTAATAAAAAGAATTTTAGTTAAAGAAAAAATACTTAGATTTGCACTCGCTTTTGATTATAAAAGTTGAGAAAATACCAAATAACGTTTTGGTAGAATTTTTTTAAATGCGGATGTGGTGAAATTGGTAGACATGCTAGACTTAGGATCTAGTGCCGCGAGGCGTGTGGGTTCGAGTCCCTCCATCCGCACACAATTAAAAGTGGTATGAGTATAAAGCTTATACCATTTTTTGTTTAACCCTATTTGGTTTTTAGGGTCTGTAATATACAAGCTCGCAGTTATTTCGAACTATGCCCTTACAGATTTTTAGTATTAAGTAAACTTTATTTCCATCAATATGAATATTACAAAGGAAAACGTTGATGACCTCAACGCATTATTGAAAGTGACAGTTGAAAAAAGCGACTATCAAACAAACGTTGATAAAGCACTAGCTGATTACAGAAAAAAAGCAAGTATCCCAGGTTTTAGAAAAGGTAAAGTCCCAATGGGAATTATCAAGAAACAACACGGTAGAAATGTACTGGGTGATGAATTGAACAGAATTGTAAGCGAAGGTCTTTTTAAGTATGTTGATGAACAAGAGTTTGAAATTCTTGGAAATCCATTGCCTAAAAATGATATCGAAGTAGAAGGAGATTTCAATAACCCTGATACATTCGTTTTTACTTATGAAATCGGAATTTCACCTAAAGTAGATGTAAAGATTTCAGGAAGAAATAAGTACGAGTATACCAAAGTAAAAGTAGACAAGAAACTAGTTGATAAGCAACTAGAGGATCTTACACGTCGCTATGGAAAACTTGTTTCTGGCGAAAAGGTGGGTGAAAAAGACATGGTTTTAGGTCAGTTTGTGGAACTCAATGAGGATGGTGAAATCTTAGAAGGTGGAGTCATGAATAGCTCAACGATTTCTATGGAATTTATCGAGGATGATAAATTGAAGAAAGAATTGATTGGGAAAAAAGCAGGGGATGTTGTTATTGTAAATCCTGCAAACGTTTCTAGAGGAGGGAAAGATACAGCTTCTATGTTAGGAATTGAAGAAAGTGAATTAGGGTCTATCTCTGATAAATTTCAGTTAACAATCAATGAGGTTAAAATTATGGAACCAGCAGAATTGAACCAAGAGTTGTTCGATAAACTGTTTGGGGAAGGTGAGGTTTCTTCAGAGAAAGAAATGCGTGAGAAAGTGAAGGCTGACTTAGTGCAAATGTTTGAAAAAGACAGTGAGAAAATCTTAACACGAAGAATCTCTAATGATTTAATTAAAAAGACGGATATTCAATTGCCAGAAGGTTTCTTGAAAAGATGGATCTTGGCTTCCCAAAAAGAGCCACTAACCATGGAGCAGGTTGAAGCAGATTTCCCAAATTATGCACGTAGTTTGAAATGGCAATTGATACAAAATAATATCTTCAAGAGCAACGATATGAAAGTTGAGCAGGAAGAAGCATTGAATTATACTAAAAGCTTATTGGTAAATCAATATGCACAGTATGGAATGCCTGCACCAGAGGATGCTGAATTGACACAGTCGGCTCAACAAGTCTTGACGAATCAAAAAGAAGCACAACAAATCTATGATATGTTGGCAGAAGAAAAAATGACGAAATTCTTCAAAGAAACGGTTAAATTAGACGAAAAAGAAGTTGATTATGATGAGTACGTTAAGATCGCTCAAGATAGCAATGCTTAATTTGTTCAATAAGATTTTTCAGTTGAACTTTTTCAATTAGAAATAATACAAATTAGAGCCTCATACAAATGTATGGGGCTTTTTTTGTG
Organism: Brumimicrobium oceani; assembly: GCF_003143775.1. Classification (GTDB taxonomy): domain Bacteria; phylum Bacteroidota; class Bacteroidia; order Flavobacteriales_D; family Crocinitomicaceae; genus Brumimicrobium; species Brumimicrobium oceani. Next base: position 10,645 of record NZ_QFRJ01000016.1, read on the forward strand.
TGTCCTTGAAATAACCAAGACTAGGCGCCCTTAAGACTAAGGATGAACTTAGGAAAGGATTTTGGTTTACCTGCGAATGTCATTTGTCCAAGCTTTTTTCACTTAATGTCAAAAAACATTGATGTCACATCTTTTTGTTATAACTTAGCCCATTAACTATAAAACAAAAAAAAACACAAGTATGGCAATTCAAATTCTTAAAAAAACATCTCTTTTTCTTTGTGCTGGTGCATTAATCATTTTTTCTTCATGTAATAACAATGAAGCAGGAACAGTGGGAAGTGATGAAGGTAGTGAAACTGTAAAAGATGCTCCTAGAGCTTTGATTAATGATGATTCATCTAAAAAAGGTACAATGGATGGAGTTGAAGTGGAAGCGAAAGAACCAAACACTCCTATAAATATGAATACAGGGAGTAATGGCGGGTCAATCACTCTAAATCCTCCTCATGGAGAACCAGGTCATGATTGTGCAGTTAAGGTAGGTGATCCTCTTCCTTCTTCTTCTAAAAATCTTGCTCCAAGTAATAACGGTGCACCAATTAATAATTCTCCAATGAATAGCCCTGTAAAGCTAAATCCTCCTCACGGAGAGCCAGGACATGATTGTGCTGTAAAGGTGGGTGCCCCTTTAAATTAATCTAAATAGTGATTTTTTATTATCGAAATTAGCGTTCATTCGCTCTCGAGATAATAGGAAATATCTTATTACTGAACCTCATGCGCTAGTATGAGGTTTTTTTATGTTTAATTGTAGCTTATAAACATGTCATTTTTGTATATTTACCTTTATAAATTAAAGTAATTATGATAGTTGTAACAGGTGCTGCAGGTTTTGTAGGAAGTGGATTGGTTAGTAAGTTAAACGAGATAGGTATTAAACGTATAGTTATAGTTGATGACTTTTCGAATGACGATAAAGAACACAATCTTGTAGGAAAGAAGTATGCTAAAAGAATTGATCGAGCTGACTTTATAGCATGGTTGAAAGAACATGGCGAGGAAGTTAAATTTATTTATCATATTGGTGCGAGGACAGACACAGCAGAGTTTGATAAGGAGATTTTCGATCGTTTAAATTTGAATTATTCAAAAGATGTTTGGAGATATGCAACGCAGTACGGAATTCCTCTAATTTATGCTAGCTCTGCAGCTACTTATGGCTTGGGAGAACATGGTTATGACGATAATCATAGAGTGGTAAATGATTTAAAGCCATTGAACGCTTACGGAGATTCTAAAAACGACTTTGACAAATGGGTTTTACAACAACACATTAAACCACCATTTTGGGCTGGACTAAAATTCTTCAATGTATACGGACCAAATGAATACCATAAAGGAAGAATGGCTTCTGTTGTGCTTCATGCTTATCGCCAAATTACTAGAACTGGAGAATTAAAATTGTTCAGATCCCACAATGAAAAGTATGATGATGGAGAGCAAAAAAGAGATTTTATCTATGTAAAAGATGTCTTAAATATTTGTGTCTTCCTGATGGAGAAACGTCCAGAAAGTGGATTGTATAATGTAGGTTCAGGGAGAGCTAGAACATTCAAATCTTTAGCTGTAAACACCTTCCATGCGATGAATAGAGAGGTAGATATTTCCTATATCGATACTCCTGCCGATATTAGAGATAAATATCAATATTTCACGGAGGCAAAGATTAATAAATTGGTTTCAGCAGGATATACTGAAGGATTCCACACATTAGAGCAAGGTGTAGAAGACTATGTTCAGAATTATTTAATGGATGGGAAATACCTGTAGTAGTAAATTTACATAGGTATTTTTAAGAGTATTTAACCCGAATTATTCATGGGTTTACGTCATGAAAAGTCAATATGTCAATATATTTGGGAAGAACAGATGTTTTTAGTGCCCAGAGGTGTAACCTCACTTTTGGGTATTAAAAATTTAGAGCATTTCCAAAGTTAGCAGGCAGTTTGGCTTTGTAATAGGAGATTTATGAATAATTAGGGTTAAAACCTGTAGTTCGCTGCAGGTTTTTTCATTTTGTCTGTCTTTAGTTATAATTTTGAAAGGGTCTTGTCAGTCCATTGCTTAATCAAAGGTTTGATTACGTAGATTTATACTGGTAAAGTATCGAATAGTCCTTTGTCTTAAATTGCGTAACTGAGCGTTGAGAAAGCCTTGTAGAATCTTGAATAATCTTCTTTGAAAAATTAAACAGTAATTTTCCTAAATGCTTTAAGCTAGAGCATCCTTTTTCTTCTTATTCAACATGGTTTGTTGCGCAATAATTATGGCTGCAGCGCCGTATACAGGAATTGATGCTTTGTCTGTATCCAGATAATTGTTTAATAATCCATGGAAAAAATAGGTCGACATGGCCAGTACAATACACAGTAGCAAAATATACATTTCAGAATCTCCCGGAGCAAAACGTTTGTAATTTATTAATAACATTATTCCGGAGTAAAATAAAGCAGCCACAAAAGCAAGCACTGACAACATTCCAATTAACCCCATTTCTGATAAAGCACCTAGATATTCTGAGTGTGCATTTCCTTGATTCCCAAAATTTGTAGAGATGATCGTCAATTTTTCAGGATCTTGATAAGGAGCGTATTCGAAAGCGTAGGTGGCTGGTCCAAACCCGAAAACAGGACGTTCTTTAAACATGTTAAATGCTGCACCCCATCTATTTAACCTTTCTAAATTGGAAGCGTCTGAAGAGATGTTTGCAGCAGAGCGAATTCTTTCATCAAAGTTGGTCGTGGTGTGCTCATGTTTGTTTTTAGCCAATTCCATCTCAATTTTGGGCCATGAAATAACAATCACGGTCAAAACAATAATGGCTAATGAAAGTAAGTATTTAAACTTGACTTTATATTTAATAAAAGCCCATACAGCTAAAGCAAAAACAATGCTTAGCCAAGCACCACGGGTATAACTAAAATACAGTCCGATCAAGGTAATAATAAACACGATAGACAAAAGAAATTGAGCTTGAATGGAGTGCTTCTTGTAAGCAAACAGTCCTATTACAAATATGATACTCATGGCAACACTAGTCCCATAAATTGTATGGTCTTTAAAGAAAGGTGACATTACCCAATGACCTTCTTTTTCTCCAAAACTATAGCCCCAGTGTCTTATTAAGGTGTAAATTATTACGATGGTCATACCGATTGTATAGGCCCACAAAAATTTAACAACATTACTCTTTTCTTTAAACAGGTTAAAGCCAATCATTAAAATCGGAACTATAAACCAGAGTTTCATTAATAAAAACTTGAAGGATACCATTGGTTGTGTGCTGGTAATGGAGGTCATAAAGACCCATACTAAGTAAAATCCTATGGATAAAGTAATGGGATGACGCCAGAAATCTTTCGACATTATGGGAGACTTCAGCTCCTTCAAAACGATGAGTAGCATTAATCCAAACAAAATTGGCTCTGTCGGAAGGTATAAGCCTATTTTCCCATGTGTAAACTCTTCTAAATTTATCGATAATGGAGTTAAGAAAACTGTGATTAAGAAAGCTGTGTTGGTGTGAAAAATAGCAATGTAAGCAATCACCAAAGCCAGAGGAATAGCATTTAAAAAATAATTATCATTAAAAATAAAGTAGGCGTTAACTCCCATAAAAAGAAGCACAAGACTAACCAGTACGCTATTATTTTTAATGTGCTCCAAAACCTAAACTGCTTGTTTGATTTGTTTTACTCTATCTCTAATTAATAATGCGATAAACATTAGAATTAGAGCAGCGAATGTAAATACAAGCACAATAATTGCTCTTTTTGGTTTAGCTTTTTTATCCGAGGCTACAGCAGATTCTACTACAAATTTGTGATTGAAATTTTCAATTGCATCCGACTCTGCTTGTTCGTATGAAACCTCTTGATCAGTCATTTTTTCAATTCTGAATTCTCTCAAATCAGAAAGGGCGTCGTAACGAGCTCCATATTTTAGGTTAACTTCGATCTGATTTTTGAAAAATTCTTTGTCTTCGGCTGTCTTAGATTCATTCAGTGCAGCAAACAAACTAGATCTAGACAATGCATCTATAACACCCAATTGAGATAGGCTATCCATTTCTCTATTTAAGTTCTCTTGAGATAACTTTAATTGCTCTAATTTTCTTTTGTTAATCTCAAAAGCAGGAATCGTTCGCTCTTTAATTAAATCATTTTTTACAGTATCGATCAGTTGAACAATTTTATTTGCAATATCAGCAGCCAACTGTGGTGACTCGTCTAAAACAGAAATATTAATAGAACCAAACCTTGTTCTTTCGAAATGAATGTGGCTTTCATAAGCTTTTCCGAGTTTGTGGTAGTATCCGTCAGCTTTTGGATCTATATCATATACTTTTGCTAAATCAAACTTTTCAATTATTCGATTACGTAGTGGTGAGGATTGCAAAATCTGGATTAATTGTTCTGCATTTTCCTCTTCTCCAAAGTCCATTGAACTTGCCTTTGCGTTACTTTGTGCATTAAATGAAACCGTACTCGTAGCGGTCGGGAACACAATGGCGTTCGATTCGTACAATACAGGGAGTAAAAGTGATACAATAATTGAGGCTATTCCAGCAATTAAACCCGTGAAAAATAAAATTTTTCTATTTTTAAATGTGAACACCAATAACTCATTGGTGTTTTGATCAGACTTCATTTTTGCCATCCTAATTTATTTTTCCTAAATAACTTTATTGAATTCTATATATTGTTATTCTATCTAACTATTGTCATTTCTTCTACTAAATGCGGCGCTTCACCGTAGATATCAATCATCCAAAGTACGTAACGAATATCTACAGAGATATTTCTGCAACGTGAAGCGTCAAACATGTAATCACTCATAGTGCTCTCCCAGCTTCTGTCAAAGTTGATACCGATAAGGTGCCCTTCTCCATTTATTACTGGTGAACCGGAGTTTCCTCCAGTGGTGTGATTAGATCCTGTAAAACAAACCCATAATTCACCGTCTTGAGCATAATCACCATAGTTTTTTGCTTCGTAAAGCTCAACCATTCTTGGCAGCAAATCAAAGTCTTCGTGGCCAGTGTTAAATTTTTCTATTACTCCATCGAGTGTGGTATGCGGAGTATATTGCATTCCATCACGTGGTGTAGAGCCTTCCAGTTTCCCATAAGTTACACGGAGTGTGCTGTTTGCGTTGGCCCAGTGCTTTGCTTCTGGATACATTTCATATTTCCCCTTAACGTATGGTTTCATCAATTGGTTTCTTGTACCGTAATACAAACGCAGATCACCTAATAATTGATCAGTAAAGATGTTTTTCAATTCAGAATAGTAAGCATATCCTGGATCTTTGTCTATTTTTTTCTTTGCATACTTTTGAAAGTTGTTCAGTACTTTAAGGTACTTTTCCTGATCCACTAAGAATGATTTTTCGTAAATAGTTGATTGCAAACTTTTCAGATCAGTTTTTAATAAGGATTCAGGAAGAAAAGATGAATCAACCATATTTTTATAGTACTCGCTTTGCAACAAGAAAATTTCTTGGTCGATACCGGCATCATATTGACTGTAAAAATCAGCTAAAGACTCTTTTTGTTCTTTTATGAGTTGTGCTACTTTTTCTGAATCTCCGCTTGCGTATAAATCCATTAACTCATCAATTGCACGGGCTCTTTTAAAAATTTCTGAACCTACGTACACATATTCAATATACATGTTGTAGGTAAAATCACTCATGTTGTACTTTTTAGAAAGAGTTCTTAAACTTTTAACTACCTCACCATACTCAGTCTTCCACTCTTCCTTCGAATTTGCTTCAGTTGTGTAGCTGTCTTCATAATCTACTTTTTTGTTTATGGCATCACCTCTTTTTAATCCATCAATTTGACCTATCCATTTTTTCCAAGCATTGGCAATTCTCGCTTGTTTTGAAGCATACATGATTTCTGTCGCTTCAGATTTTTTCATAGCTGCATTAATAACAGACAAAGAAAGATCTCTCATTTTAATTTGAGCCGGACGCATGGTGTTAATGATGAAATCTAATTCTGTGCTGATTGTATGTTGGTTAGTAGTTCCTGGGAATCCAAAAACCATGGTAAATTCATCAACTTCTCTAGATTTTAATGAGATTGGTAAGTGGTGAATTGGGGAATAAGGTTTGTTGTTTTCATTGTACTCCGCTGGTTTATTGTCCTGGCCCGCATAGATTCTAAATACTGCAAAATCTCCTGTATGTCTTGGCCATACCCAGTTGTCAGTATCACCACCAAATTTACCTACTGTTTTTGGCGGAGTTCCTACTAAGCGAATATCTTTAAAAGTTTCTTTTACCAAAAGGAAGTAACTGTTACCAAAATCAAATGGCTTTATTTCGGCTTCATAATGATTTCCATCAAGGGCTTCTGCTTTTAATAGTGCGATGTTAGCCATGATTTTTTGACCTTTCTCTTGATCGTTTAATTCTTCCGTGCCTTCCAAAACTTTTGCAGTCACATCTTCAATTCTTACCATTCTAGCTGCTGTTAAACCAGGATTAGTAAGTTCCTCTTTTAAGTTTTTTGCCCAAAAACCATATTTGGCGATGTTATTTTCAACACTGGTATGCGAATATATTTGCGAAAATCCACAGTGGTGATTTGTCAACAACATTCCTTGGTCCGAAATTATTTCAGAAGTACAACCACCCCCAAAGTGCATTATTGCATCTTTAATACTTGCATTATTAGCGTCATAAATATCTTGCGCGCTAATTTTCATTCCCATGGCCTTCATATCAGATTCAAATGCACCTAGAAGTGTTGGGATAATCATGCCTTCTTCTGAGCGAGCAAAGGCAGTTAAAAATGTAAATATTAATAAAAAGCTAACTTTTTTCATGATGTTTTGTTTTATTCAGCGGTAAAGATAAGAAGTGTCTAGAATTTTTAGTATTCTTATCCACATAAAGATTTTATTTTTACAACTTTGTATCGTGGATTTACTCAATTTTATATTTCGGATAGGTGTTATATTGGCCGTTTACAATTTTTTGTGGTGGTTAATTATGTTGTTTATTAGAGTTTTACGCGGTGGACGCCCAAAAATATTGTTTGAAATTTATTTCATTAAAACAATCCGATATGTGTTTTTGGCTGATGTCATCTTTTTATTTTCTATTCAGCAAGCTGGTGGTTTAGTGTTGATTAATGACTTGTTACTAGCGGGGCTGATACTGCTCATCTATTTCACAGGAAAAATTCAGTCTAAACAAGAGAGGCAATCCTTGTTTTCTGTTCGTGGAAAAGCAAATATCCCTGGTTTTGGTGATCTGCTGAATAGATTAAAGCCGGTGTTTGATATACGTCTGGAAATCGGAGTGGTAGTTTTGGCACTTGCTATTTTTAGCGGTTTTTACTTCGCACCACACTTAGCTTCAAACACAATTTCAAATTGGTTCTTGGAAAGCATATTGAATATTGAAGACACTCCTGTGTTTGGCTTTATTTTTAAAATTGTTGGTTTCTTCTTCATGATTTCTGTGTTGATGCGAATAGCAAATGCGATAATGGCTATTTTGATGGGAAGCAAAAAGGAGGCAGACTTTGCTGAAGATGATCATAAAGATAACGACGACGATCATTTTGATGATTACACGGAAATTAAATAAGCTGTTCCAAATGAGAAAGCACCTTTAAAACCTGTGGCATAACCAAAGTCTTATTATCATTGTTGATGATAAATGTTGCGAGCTCTTTCTTTACATCATCATCCCACTGGTTTTTCATTCTTTGCTGAACTTCCTCTTCTGTGCTGTTGTCTCGATGAGTTACTCTTGCTATTCTAATATCTTTTGGTGCGGTAACAAGAACAGTAAAATCAAATGATTTATAGGCTCCTGTTTCAAAGAGTATAGCAGCTTCATTGAATACTAGCTTTTTGTTTTGAAGACTTGCCCATTCTTCAAATGTCGATCTAACGGCGGGATGAACAATTTGATTCAATGCTGCTTTTAAACTTTCGTCATAAAATATTTTACTGGCTAAAAACTCCCTGTTCAATTGATTATTGGAGTATGCTTCTTCACCAAAAACATCTTTGATATTCGCGCGAACTGAAGCATTCTCGGTCATCAACAACTTTGCTTCATGGTCTGAATTGAAAACAGGGTAACCCAAGGCTTTTATGAGTTCGCAAACGATAGATTTCCCTGAACCGATACCACCTGTTAATCCAATTTTTGTTATAGCCATTAAATTTCTTCTACTTCAATCATTGTGAATGGAAGCGCTACAATTGCTTGGTAGTCTTCACCAGCTTCTTCGATATCACCATCATCTTTTTCAAAATACCAATTAACTCTTACTTCTGTTCCTTTTTCGTTGATGGATTCTAGCATTTTAAAAAGATCGAGCAAACATTTTGAAGAAGACGTGTTGAAGTACTCCAACTTCACATCGAATGTAGTAATCTCCTGAGGGGATTCACCATAGGATGCAATCCAATTGTTTAAGGGCTCATAAAACTCTACAGAGTTCTCAGGAATAGATCTCCCTAAAAGTTCTAAATTACCTTTCTCAAAACTGAAAGTTACACGTGGTGTTTTTGGTGTTGCTTCTAAATTTATATTCTCCATTTTATTGCTTAATTTTTACTTGTAAACAAAAGAAACTGTATTTATCGCTTATAGGCATAAAACTGTATTCTAACTTGTTTCCAGATTTTCTTGCGATGTCAATCAGTCCTAAACCGGCAGTTCCTTTGCTAGAAAGCTGTCCTTTACTTAAAACTGAAATATATAATTCTCTTAATTCTTCTTTTCCTAAACTATTAATGTTACTAATTTTTCCCTCTAACTCTTCCGCTTTGTCCTTGGTTATATAATTACCAGTTTTAATTTCGTAGTAATCAGCTGGGTTCGAAATGCAGAGGATGGAAGCGTTTTTGATTTGATGTTCAGTTTGCCCATCAATTTTTATAATCTCCTCCTCGCTGTGGTGATACAAGTTTTGTAAGCATTCAACTAAAACGCTGTAAACTTTTTTGCGCGTCTTCGTGGACTCTTCAGAATAATCAAGTTTTGACTCCATGATTTGCAGAACAGAGTTCAAAAGGTCTGCAGTAACCAACCCTTTAAAAGAGACAATAGCATTATTGCGTTCCATGGATTGGTAAAGCTCATAAATTGAATTAATTGACATTTGAAATAATATTGCTTCTCAATAATTAAAATTTTGTACTGACGGAAACACAATGAAAAATGATCTAAAGTTATTTAGACTTTATTACCAAGGTTATTTATTGGATAAAATTCTTCGGATTCCCCCTGTCAGCAAATGCAAATATAAACTTTTGTTATTCATCAACACCTGAAAGAATGATTTTTATGCTTGTGATATTTTTAATGCAACATTATTGCAGGAGTGATATAAAATGGATACATTTGTCTACTTTTTTATAATAAAAGATTATTTACATGGCACAGCAGAAGGGTGAATGGTTTGAAACTTGGTTCGATACAAGGTATTATCACATTTTATATCAAAATAGAGATTTCTCAGAAGCGGAAAGGTTTATAAATAACCTTTTGGACGACCTTGATTTATCAAAAAGTGCCAATTGTTTAGATTTAGCTTGTGGCAAAGGACGCCACTCTGTTTTTATCAATAAGAAAGGATTTAAGGTTACTGGAGTAGACTTGTCTCAAAACAGTATTAGTGAAGCAAAGCCTTTCGAAAATGATTCCCTTTCTTTTGATACGCATGATATGAGGGAAGTGTACAAAGAAAATACTTTTGATGTTGTATTTAATTTATTCACCAGTTTTGGTTATTTTGACGATTATGAAGATAACGCTAAAGTCCTGAATTCTGTGCATAAAATGCTGGTAGCGGACGGGCTATTGGTTATTGATTTTATGAATGCTGATTTTGTATTAGATAATCTGGTGAAAAAAGAAGTGAAAACTCTCGATAATATCGACTTCCGTATCACAAAATCTTACGATGGTAGGCACATATTTAAAGATATTAATTTTTCTGATGAAGGCAAAGAGTACCATTTTCAAGAAAAAGTACAAGCCATAAAAAAAGACGAATTTGAAATGTTATTGAAGGAGTCTGGATTTGAAATTGAAAAAATCTACGGAGACTTTTCTTTGTCACCATTCAGCAAGGAGAAGTCTGATCGTTTAATTATTATCGCTAAGAAAAAATGAGTTTAATTTGGGGAACTGTCCTTTTAATAGGTTCGGTGTTATTAGGAGGAGGTTTAGTTGTGTTTTTACAGAACTTAAACAAGGGTAAACTTATAAAAGTTCTACTTTCATTAAGTGGAGGTTTTCTTTTAGCAATTGCATTTATTCATTTCATACCAGAAATATATGCTCATGGATCCGAAGGGGTAGGCTATTACATCTTGCTTGGGTTTCTTGTTCAATTGTTTTTGGAATATTTTTCTGGCGGAATTGAGCACGGACATATTCACGCCAAAGACACGAAAGGAACAGTTCCCTGGTCTTTGTTTATAGCCCTTAGTTTTCATTCGTTTTTTGAAGGGATGCCTTTAGAGGCTCAATTCCTAGGTGAAGCAGGCACTCAATTAATGGATCATGTGGGACACAACCATTCGCACGTTCACTCTCATGCTAAAGGCGAAGGTGTTCAGGGCTTACTTTTGGGAATTGTCCTGCATAAAATTCCCGTTGCAATCGCATTGATGACTTTATTACTGGCCTCCGGATTTAAAATGACAAAGGCTTGGTTGATCCTAATTGCTTTTGCGCTTATGGCACCGCTAGGAATGTTAGTTGGCCATTATGGTGCTCAAAATTCATTATTGAATCTCGAAATTATTTTAGCTGTAGTAGTGGGTATGTTTTTACATATTTCTACAACTATTATTTTTGAGTCCACTGAAAATCATAAGTTCAATTTTATAAAACTCATAAGTTTACTAGTGGGTGTAGGACTAGCGATTTTAGCAATTTAGTTTTGTGACGGAAATAAATCTCCTTCTGTACATAGTTTAGCGCGAATAATTCGTTTACAGGCTAAGTCAACTTTTTCTTTAAAGGCTAAGCTCGACTTGTATTTTTCTAGAATCTCTTTATGAGCTTTTGCAGCGTTTAAAGGCATAAGAAGAATGTCTACTCCTGCATCAATTGCTTTTACATTTGATCCTGGAATGGTGGAAACCCCCAACATATTCATGGCATCGGTTACGATGAGTCCCTCAAAATGGAGGCTATCTCTTAATAGGTCTGTAACAATCTCTTTTGAAATAGATGAAGGCTGGCCTTGGGTATTGAACGGAGAATCGTTATCTACTGCGATGTGTGCAATCATAATGCTTACGACGCCATTCTCAATTAATGGAGGATAGTTTTTAACTTCCTTCATTTCTCCTTTGATATAGACTAATTTTTTATGGGTGTCACCTTCCACATAACCGTGTCCTGGGAAATGTTTAGCTGTTGCTATGATGTTGTGCTTTTGTGTTTCCTGAATAAATGCATTTGACCAAGGAATAACACTGTCTGGTTCATGACCAAAACTTCTCCAGCCTACCGTTTTGTTTGGAGACATATCAACTACAGGTGCAAAATTGTAGTTAATTCCAATCTCGTTTAAATCTTTTGATATCGTCCGCGCAACTGCTTTAACTTCTTTAACTGTTCGTAATGTGTTAGCCTTGGCAACAGGAGTAGAATTCTTTATTTTTCTGTTCACTAGACTTGCTTCTGCATCTGCACTATATAAAAAGGGAAGGGAACCGGCTTCTTTATTCCACGTGTTGTATTTTTTTACCCAAGTGGTAAACTCATCTTTTGTACCGTTTAACAATAACAAGCCGCCTATTTTTTTGTCTTTCACCAACTGATCAATAGTTGCTTCTGTCTGTCCGTATGGCCCTATTGCTGGCATAATGAGTTGGGCTACTTTTTCAGCTTCAGATAGCTGATTGAATTGTTGAAGTACAGCTTCGTTTAATTTTGGATTGTACGTGTGAAAGTCCGTTAATTTGAATTTTAAATCTTGTGCACTCAAAGAAGCTGAGAACATAGCTGAAAGTAGCATGATTATTTGAAAAATACGCATTTGTAATATGTTTGACATTAATAATTAAATTCAATATTTACCTCTATTTCTGATGAAACGCTCTTCGCCACAGGGCAGTTCTTGGCTGCTGTTTCTATTCTTCTTTTATCTTTCTCGTTCCAGTTGTTACTGCTCAGGTCTAAAACGATTTGTAAACCACCAATTCGCCTAGGCTTGTCCATCATTATTTTCTCTACCTCGCCCTTACAGTCCTTGAAGTCAATAGCATGCTGTTCACAGTAGATACCTATTATAGTAATCATGCAGTTAAGGTAGCCAGCCGCGAGCAAGTCAGTTGGAGAAAACCTAGTTCCTTTACCGTTGTTGTCTAAGGGAGCATCTGTTTCAATAATTGTGCCTGATTTCTGATGAGTTGTCGAAATTCGTAAATCTCCTAAATAGGAAGAACTTATTTTTTTCATAGTCCGTTATATTGCTTATTTTTGCAGGTGAAAATTATATTACAAAAATAGTATTTTCTTTGATGGAATGAATGGAATAGTGCATTTCATTGAATGAATATAAGAACCTTAATAAATTAGGTGACATGTCAATAGTAGAAGAGCCAAGACAAACGAAAATTAAAAAGCCTAAGTGGTTACGGGTCAAGTTGCCAACGGGAGAATCCTACAGAAATGTGAGGAAATTGGTGGATGAACACAAGTTGCATACGATTTGTGAGAGCGGGAGTTGTCCTAATATGGGTGAATGTTGGGGGGAAGGAACAGCAACATTTATGATTCTAGGAAATATTTGTACACGTTCTTGTGGTTTTTGTGCCGTTCAAACCGGACGTCCCGAAGAAGTTGATCTTTTTGAACCGGGTCGAGTGGCTAACTCTGTTAAGTTAATGGGAGTGAAGCACGCCGTAATTACCTCTGTTGATAGGGATGATTTGAAAGATGGAGGGGCTAATATTTGGGCGCAAACAATTCGAGCGATAAGAAAACAATCTCCAGGTACAACCTTAGAAACTCTTCTTCCGGATTTTGCTGGAAAATGGGAGAACTTAAAAATTGTAACTGATGTTGCTCCAGAAATTGTGTCTCACAATATAGAAACAGTTCGAAGATTGACAAAAGAGGTTAGGATTCAAGCGAAGTACGACCGTAGTTTAGAAGCACTTTTTAGAATTAAAAAAGCGGGTATGCGCACGAAGTCTGGAATAATGCTAGGCTTAGGAGAAACCCATGAAGAGGTGCTAGAGTCCATGCAGGACTTAAGAAGTGTGGGAACTGATATTGTTACTATTGGTCAGTATTTGCAGCCAACACCTAAGCATCTCCCAGTTGCAGAGTTTGTTACACCTGAGCGTTTTGAAGAATATAAACGAAAAGGGATTGAAATGGGTTTTAGATATGTAGAGTCGGGGCCACTGGTGAGATCTTCTTACCGCGCTGAGAAACATATATTTGACATGGAAGAAGCTCAAAAGATTTAGAGTTGTATATTTTTTGAACAATCTTGGATGGACCGTGTTTATTACTTGAACAAATTGATATAATTTTATAAATGATTAAATAGGCGTTAAAAAGTTGTAAAATATTTGAATTTTTTACTTAAATTGGCGCTTTGGTATAGATGTGAAACCGAAAGTATTATTATGAATATGAAACGAAATAAGTTGATTCTGGGAGGTCTAGGAGTTGTCGCTATTGCAGCAGCAGCCTTTGTTACTCCAAGTGTTTTGGAAAAAGAGGGAGACGTAAGGTACTCCCAAGAGAGAGGTTCTTTGGAAGCTTTAACAGGTGGGAATGGTTTCAGAGAATGGGTGAAAACTACAATGGTTGACGTCGAAACAGGCGAAATGATTGAAAGTAATAAGTTGAACCAAATCTTGAAACAACATCAAGAAGTATCACAAACGAAAGCCATTTCTGTAGAGTGGACTGAGTTGGGGCCTGATAATATCGGAGGTCGAACTCGTGCAATCTTGGCAGATCACACCAATTTAAATTACGTGTGGGCAGGTGGTGTTTCTGGTGGTTTGTATAAATCAGAAAACCGTGCTAACAATTGGAGTAGAGTAGAAAATTTCCCTGGTGGGCAGTTTATTTCTTCTATTGCTCAGGATTCAGAAGGGAATATATATGTAGCGACTGGTTCTATTGATGAAAGTTGGGACGGACAAGGGTTGTTTGTAACTCCTGACGGAGGAGCAACTTGGCAACAAGTACCAGGAACTTCAAACTTTTCTAGAATTAATAGAGTAGCAGCGACCGAAGCAAGTCCTGTAGTTTATTTTACGCACACATCTGGTTTGAAAAAATACACTTTCGGAGGATCGGTTGAAAATGTGGCTTCCTTTGGAGGTACAGGGGCAAAAACCCTGGCGTATTCTGCTGATGGGAAAGTTATTGTTGTGACTTCAAATAACTTTGAAACGTGGGTTTCAACGGATTGGGGGCAAAATTTTCAGGTAGTTTCTGCTCCTGGAAACGTACCAGGTAAGTTATCGCAATCAGGATATGGAAGAATCGAATTCGCCGTTTCATCCAAGAAGTCTGATGGAACTTACTCCATATATGCAGCAACTTCTTCTTCGAATAATCAAGGTCAATGGATTTCTCTAGATAATGGAGCTTCATGGCATAAACACACTGCTGCAACTCCAGCGGATGTAAATAACGGTGTGATTGATTATAGAGGACAAGGTACTTACAACAACGTCGTGAGTTTTGATCCTACGGATGTAAACCGTGTGATTGTTGGTGGTATCGACTTACATGAATGGAAAAAACAAATTAACAATCCACCTTCAGGAGGATGGAATAAAATTTCTATTTGGTTTACTAGTCCAACAAGTCCACTATACGTTCATGCAGATAACCATGAATTAAAATGGGACAGCAGTAATAGATTATACATTGGTAACGATGGAGGTATTGGAGTTTCTTTGGATCAAGGACAAACTTTTTATCCGGCAAACAGAGGTTACAACATTACACAGTTCTACGCATTCGCTCATGATAAAAATGGTGCTGTTATAGGAGGAACTCAAGATAATGGTTCTCTTTATAACAATTTGCGTAATGCAACTTACAAGGAGTTTAGACAAGTTTCAGGAGGTGATGGTTTTACCGCTGAAATCTCTTTCTTCAATCCAAACGTGTTGTTTACAAGTTTGTACGCTAATAGTTTTTTCAGAAGTCCTGATGGAGGGGTAACAATGAGTCCTTTCACACCAAATTTACCTGGATACGGACCTTTTGAATTAGGAAGTCCGGAACACCCTTTCCATTCACAATTTCACATGGGTGAATATTACGATACAGATTCAGAAGATTCTTTAATTTATGTTCCACTTGCAAGTTATGCTGTGGGGGAAACGATTAGAATTCCAAGTAGAGCAACTGGTGATACGATAGAATATGTTACACCAATACCTGTTCAGTTTGATGATACCTTACTTTACGATCCATCTTTAACAACTGTGGAATACGAAGTCGAAGATACTTCAGGAATTATTTATGACTTGGGTGTATATTCTTACACACACTTGCCTTCTTCTTCTGGAAGTACTCCTCCAGCTGTTGATGATTCAATTTTAGTATACGTGCCTAACGGTCCTGATACTGTTGTTGTCGCTGCTGTTAATCCTTATAACTTCTACTATGGTTCAAACAGTGCAGGCCCTGGAGTTACTCCATTTGGAAAAGATACTATTGGCTTAGATATCGCTTGGGATACACTTACGGTTCAAGACCCTTACCAATCGTGGTTTGTATTTAGTACGACCAAAAACAATGGTGAGATATGGGGGACTAGAGATGCTTTAAGATTCTCTGCTTCAAACATCAAGTGGGTTCGTTTAATGGAAGGAATCGGTAGTGCAGGTAATTTAGATGTAGCCTTTAGTAAGGATTTAAATAATATGTATGTTACTGCTGGTAGTTCTGTATATAGCCTAGAAGGGTTAGGTAAAGTTTATTCTTCGGATGCAGATTTCAAAGCTAAATTAGATATCGACGAAGGTGCCACGGCAACAGTTAAGAAAACTTTAAGAACTGGATCTTTCTCTGGTGTAGCTGTTAATCCAAATGATGAGAACGATGTAGTCGCTGTTCAAATGTTTAATGGTTCTGTTTACCGTTCATCAAATGCAGCATCGGCATCACCGACAATGTCACTAGTAGGTACTCAGAATGGTATGGCATTTTACGATGTAATTATAGACAGAAATGATAGTGATATTTTATTCGCGTCTACTTTCGCTGGTGTTTCGATGTCAGAAAACGGTGGAGCTACGTGGACGGATGTTTCTGACCCACGTTTTGCAGGAGTTCCAACATATGAAATTCGTCAAGCATGGAGAACTTACGCTGAAGGGAATAACATACCAGGTAAAATATTCATGGGATCGTTTGGTCGAGGAATTTGGTCTACTAGCGCAGTATTGAATGTTTCATCTAATGATCCAATTCAAGATGTGGATGTAGAGAAGCCTTTTAAATTGGAGCTTTATCCAAATCCTGCACGTTACAATTCAACTTTAGTTGTTGACTTAAAAGACAGTAAATTGCTAGATATCCAGTTCTATAATATTTCTGGACGCTTAGTAAAAAGAATTCAAAAAACGGATGCGCACGTAGGTCGTAATGAAATCGGATTCAGTGCTTCAGAGCTTCCTCAAGGTACTTATATTATTAGAGTACAAAGTGGTAGTCAAGTTGAAAACACGAAGTTTGTAAAAATGTAATAAAACTGATCTTTATAATTCAGACAGCCTTCCATAATTGGGAGGCTGTTTTTTTATGTTTTATAAATCAGCTTCTTTATAGATTAGTATGGCCCCAATTGAAATCCTATAAAATATTAATTGCTACACTGCGAATTTTACTGTAAGCTCCTGCACAAGTTGCATTTTAAATTACGGATCATTGATGTCTTTTTGTTTTTGCAATTAAACCCTTGGTAGTTTCTATTTCAGGTGAGTATGCCGACCCTCTTGAACTTACGAGCTTAAGGAAATTATATTTTTAGCAGAAATGATACATCTAAATAAACCTATAATTAAATTGCCAGTCACTAGGAATCAATTAAAATCAGAGGTTTTGAAACCAGCCACACATATTCATATAGAACTCTAAATTACGATAGTGTATTGCAGAGGAACGCCACCTGATTACCCTATTATTCGTACTTAATCAGTAGGATAGGAGTATATAAGAAAAGTGTCTAGCGTCATGTCCTATAACTTTAGTGTCATTAGTAAATGGATGTCGATGTGGTGTGTGAAAGATGAACTGATTGTTTCTTTTCTAAGCTTTAATTGCTAGAATTGTGTTCTATCCAATAGCTTTTTTTTTAGATGAGATTAATTTTATTCGGGTTTTGCCAGGCAATAGAATTTTTAACTAGTAAATCGGAATACTCAGAGTGTTTTATAATGACCTGGTTCACGATTCGTTAAGAGAGAGGTTGATGCTTGCCTAGTTATTAGTTCTAGATGGCCTAAGAGGCGTCTTTGGTGTATGGTTTTGTTTGTTGAGATGCTGGTGTATTAAAATAAAAAAAGCCTTCCGATTGGAAAGCTTATGTTTAGTTTGAGTAAAAAAGATTATATTTTCATTATATCAACTTCTTTAGCATCAATAAGAGAGTCAATCTTTTTTACGAAAGAATCGGTAACATCTTGAATTTCTGATTCGGCTGTTTTCATATCGTCTTCAGAAAGTCCCTCGTTTTTTAATTCTTTGATGTAGTCCATCGCGTCTTTACGGTTATTACGGATACTTACTTTTGCATGTTCACCTTCTGCTCTGGCTATTTTAGCTAATTCCTTTCTTCTTTCCTCTGTAAGCATGGGAATATTAATAATTAACATTTCACCATTATCTTGAGGTGCTAGGCCTAAATTTGCATTTATAATTGCTTTAGCACATGCTCCTAATATATTCTTTTCCCATGGCTGAACAGTTAGTGTTCTACCGTCTAATGTACCAATATTGGCAACTTTAGATAGGTTGGTCATGCTTCCATAATATTCTACCAACACTCCATCCAACATATCAGGTGTTGCCTTTCCTGTCCTAATTTTGTGTAATTCAGAATCCAAGAAGCTCAAACTTTTGTTGTTCGACTCTTTAAAATCTTTTATAGTTTCATTAATTTCCTCTACCATCACTCTTCGTTATTAAAATCTCAAAATATAATATACAAATTTAGCAAAGAATCTGTTATGCCACAATGGTACCTACAGATTCTCCCATTATGATTCGTTTTAGGTTACCTTCTGTATTGATATTAAAGACAACTATAGGAAGGTCATTTTCTTTACATAATGTAAATGCGGTCATGTCCATAACGTTTAGACCGTTAGCGTAAACATCATCAAATGATATCGTATCGTATTTTTCGGCATTTGGATCTTGCTCGGGATCTTTAGTATAAACTCCGTCAACGCGGGTTCCTTTTATTATGACATCAGCATTAATTTCGATTGCTCTTAACGATGCTGCGGAGTCTGTAGTGAAGTAGGGATTTCCTGTTCCAGCTCCAAAAATCACCACTCTTCCTTTTTCTAGGTGTCGAACAGCTCTTCTTCGCACATAAGGTTCTGCTATTTCTTTCATTTCAATGGCAGACAATAGGCGAGAATCTATTCCAGCGGTTTCTAGGGCTGACTGCAAGGCCATTGCATTGATCATAGTAGCGAGCATTCCCATGTAATCTCCGTGCGTTCTGTCCATTCCACCTTCTTCGGCTTGTACTCCGCGAAAAATGTTACCTCCGCCAATGACAATTCCTAATTCTACACCCAGATCTGTGATCTCTTTGATTTGTTCTGCATATTTGGTTAATCGGGCATTGTCAATTCCGAATTTTTTATCTCCCATAAGTGACTCACCACTTAATTTTAACAGAACTCTTTTATACTTCATGGTTAAGAATCGTTATACGTTTATAAATTTCATGCAAAATAAGACAAAAAAAAGAGAGAAACAATGTTCTCTCTTTTTTAGTTTTAAATATTTATTAGCTTAATGAAAAGCGCTTAAATTCAGTAACTGTTAATCCAGATTCAACTGAATTAAGGAATTTTTCAACAGTCATTTTGTTGTCACGAACGAAGTCTTGACTTAACAAAGTGTTCTCTTTAAAGAATTTGTTTAATCTTCCTTGAGCAATTTTGTCTGCCAACTCTGCTGGCTTACCTTCTTCGATTGCCTGATCTTTTCCAACCTGCAGTTCACGATCGATAACTTCTTGAGAAATACCTTCTTTTTTCAATGAAAGCGGGTTCATGGCAGCAACTTGCATTGCAACTTGTCTTCCTGCATCTTCGCTTTCAGATCCTGATTTGTTTAATCCTACTAGAGCAGCCAATTGATTTCCTGGGTGGTTGTAAGCTACAACAGTTGTTGCACTAACTTTTCCGAAGTTAGTTAAGTCTAACTTCTCTCCAATAACACCAATTTGCTCAACTAATTTCTCATCAACTGTTAACTTCTCGTTGTACTGTAGTTTCTTTAAATCATCTACAGAAGTAACGTCATTTTTGATACCAATCTCTAAGATTGACTTAACAAAGTTTTGGAAGTCTTCGTTTTTAGCAACAAAATCAGTTTCACAGTTCAATTGAATGATGTAACCTACTTCACCTTTTGATTCTGCAAAAATAAGACCTTCTTTAGCCTCGTTGTCACCACGCTTAGCTGCAACTTTTTGACCTTTTTTACGCAAAAAGTCAACTGCTGCCTCCATATCTCCGTCTGCTTCAACTAAAGCCTTTTTGCAGTCCATCATTCCTGCACCTGTTTTTTTTCTTAAGTCATTTACTTGACTAGCTGTAATTGCCATAATATCTTAAATTACAAAAATTATTATTCTGATTTATCTTCTGCTTTAACTTCCGTTTTAGCCTCAGATTTATCTTCTACTTTTGTTTCTTCTTCTTTTTTAGAAGCCTCTTTTTTGGCTGCTTTTTCTTCGTCAGCTTTCTTTTTGTCTTCTTTTTTCTTTGTTTCTTCTGCTTTTTTGTCCGCCTCTTGCTTAGATTTTGCAGTTTTACGCTCTTCTAAACCTTCTTGGATTGCTGCAGTAACATAGTCCATAATGATTGCAACTGATTTAGATGCATCATCGTTCGCTGGTATTGGGAAATCAACTAATTTTGGATTAGAGTTTGTATCAATCATCGCAAAAGTTGTGATTCCTAAACGAACTGCTTCTTTTAAAGCAATGTTTTCCTTCATTACATCTACAATGAAAATAGCTGCTGGTTGACGAGTCATATCAGCAATAGAACCAAAGTTCTTTTCTAATTTCTCACGTTGTCTTGTAATGAACAATTTCTCACGCTTGGATAAAGTGTCCCAAGTACCGTCAGATTGCATTTTGTCGATCGTCGCCATTTTGCGGACAGACTTTCTAGTTGTAGCAAAGTTTGTTAACATTCCACCTGTCCAACGTTCTGTAACGTAAGGCATGTTGATTGCTTTTACTCTGTCTGCAACAATTTGTTTTGCTTGTTTCTTAGTAGCAACAAATAAAATCTTTTTTCCAGACTTTGCAATTTGTTTCATAGCTAAACAAGCTTGCTCTAAATGAGCTATTGTCTTATTTAAATCAATAACGTGAATACCCTTTTGCTCATCAAATATATAAGGAGCCATTGCTGGGTTCCACTTTCTTTTGAGGTGACCAAAGTGTACACCTGCGTCTAAAAGTTCTTTAAAATCTGCTTTTTTTGACATTTTAATTTTTTGTTTCGTGTTTACGTTCCTTTAGTAATCAATGACAAAGGGTTCTTTCGAAAAGTACTCCGCCACTTGGATACTAAACAAGCGCCAAATAAAGTAATTGTAAGTCTAACGTTTCGAGAATTGAAACTTCTTACGTGCTTTTGGTTGTCCTGGTTTCTTACGTTCAACCATTCTAGGGTCACGTGTCATTAAACCATGTTCCTTCAATAAAGGCTTGTGCTCTTCATTTACTTTTACTAAAGCACGAGCGATTCCTAAACGAATTGCCTCTGCTTGACCATTGATTCCTCCACCGTGAACATTAACTGTTACGTCATACTGACCTAATGTTTCTGTTACTGCAAAAGATTGTTGAACTTTAGTCTGTAAAGTTGCAACTGGAAAAAATACTTTATAGTCACGTTTGTTAACTGTTACATTACCTTTTCCAGGCTTCATGTATACACGTGCAACAGAAGTTTTTCTTCTTCCTAATGTGTTAATAATTTCCATACTCATTATTTGATTGATTCAAGATTAATCGTTTCTGGCTTTTGTGCAGCATAATCATGCTCAGTTCCTACAACAACTTTCAAGTTCTTGTATAACTTGCTACCTAATTTGTTCTTCGGTAACATGCGCTTTACAGCCATTTCTACTATGCGCTCAGGACGCTTTTCTCTCAACTGCTCTGCAGTTAATGAACGCTGACCTCCTGGAAAACCAGTGTGACGAAGGTATGTTTTCGTTTCCCACTTGTTACCCGACATTGCAACTTTCTCTGCGTTGATTACGATGACATTGTCACCACAGTCTACGTGAGGAGTGAAATTCGGCTTGTGTTTTCCACGGATTAATTGCGCTACCTTGCTTGCCATACGCCCTAGCGTTTCGCCTTCTGCGTCAACCAATAACCACTTCTTTTCAGCGTTTTCTTTATTGATAGAGACAGTTTTGTAACTTAATGTATCCACTTTGTTAATTTTAAAAATAAGACAATAATCCCAAAATTTGGGGTTGCAAATATATAACTTAAAGATTTGAATAACAAATACCCTTCGAAAAGATTTGTATAAATCTTTGATATCTGTGTTTTAAGGTGGGAATGCTGCCAAAATTAGGTAGATAATTCTTTAATGGGCAATTTCTTATTTTTATTTTGATGGGTAAATTCGATTTTTTTCTGCTTCTTGCTTTTATTCGGCCTAGGCACATGTTATGCTTGCTAGCTTTCGTTTGGTGATTTAGTGGTTATTGTGATTAGTTGCACGAAAGGAATTCTTTTGAAAGCATGGCATATCAAAGGCTGAATGTTAATATAACTCATATTTTTAGTTTTCTTCGGTAAGCTTCTACTTTGAAATAATTTTATCTTTGGTGTTTCACAATTTATAATAATATGGAATTATATAGACGTTTTATCTTAGTGTTGATCTCAATATTCTTGATCACCAATGTTGATGCTCAAAAGGAGCTTACTTTGGAAGAGGCTGTTTTAGGACAGTATCAACAATTTTATCCAGATCATATTTTTGGTTTTAACTGGATTGAAAATCAGAATAAGTATGCATACTTAAAGCAATACCAAACCTTGGTAGTGGGTATGGTTGAGGGAGAGGAAAAGGAAGTTTTACATATTAGTGAAGTGAATGAGGCCCTTGGTGTGAGGTTTAATTATTTTGCTGGAATTAAATGGAAAGACGAGCATACCTTTGTTTTGAATTTGAGAAATGAAGTGCTTACTTATAATATAGATACCAAGAAAGGGACTAAAATAGAATTACCAGAGAACGCCGAACGAATTACTTTTGATCATCAATATAATAATGTCGCATATACCTTAGATAATAATCTTTTTTACTCTTCTGTTACAAAATACGAGCACATTGCGGTGACTAAAAATGATGATTCCAATATCGTTTCTGGACAGGAGATCGCAAGAAGTGAAATGGGAATTACTCAAGGGATTTTCTGGTCACCCACAGGAGAGCATCTGGCCTTTTATCAGAAAGATGAATCAAATGTAAGTGATTATCCACTTTTGAATATACTTGAAACTCCAGGGACTCTTAATTCTATTAAGTATCCGATGACTGGTCAACCTAGTGAAAAAGCTAAATTGGGAATCTATAATTTAAAGAATGCAAAGACCAACTTTATCTCTACAGAACACGGCGAAGAAAATTACTTAACCAATGTGAGTTGGACTCCTGATGAGCAATTCATTATTTTGGCAGAGGTAGCACGTTCGCAAAAACACATTTGGGTTCAAAAGTACAATGCGGAAGGTGATTTGGTTAAAACGCTTTTTGAAGAGAAGAAAGATACTTGGGTTGAACCTGAAAAACCGGCGCACTTTCCTTCCAAAAAAAGTAATGACTTTGTTTGGGTGAGTGAACGAGATGGATTTGATAATCTTTATTACTATTCTATAGAAGGAGAACTAAAATCGCAATTGACCAGTAACGCGTTTATGCTTAAAGATATAGTTGCGGCTCATCATGGTGAGGTGTTTTTTACTGCAACTGGAGAAAATCCGTTGAATACATTATTGTATAAGGTAAATACCAAGGGTAAGCAAGTGCTTTTGACAAAAGAACTGGGGACGCATTCAGTTGACGTCAATTGTACAGGTGAATATATTTTTGATCAGTTTTCAGCCCATGATATTCCAAATAAGGCAGTTATTCGTAAATCAAATGGGAAGCTTGTGAAGCTAATGTTGGAGGCTGAAAATAAACTAGCTGATTATAATTTGGCAAAAGCGGAAGTGAAAACTATAAAGTCTAGAGATGGAGTCGATTTATATACACGTACTATTAAACCCAGAGATTTTGATTCAACGAAAAAATATCCTGTTTTAATTTATGTTTATGGTGGCCCGCACGCACAATTAATTACTAATAGTTGGTACGACGGGGCTAGTTTATGGATGCACTGGTTGGCAAATCAGGGATATATTGTGTTTACATTGGATAATCGAGGTTCTGGTAATCGAGGTGTGGAATTCGAGCATATTATTCATAGGAATTTAGGTGTAATAGAGCACCAAGATCAACTTGACGGTGTAGAGTACCTTAGCAGTTTGGGGTATGCAGATACGAGTAGGATTGCTGTGCATGGCTGGAGTTACGGTGGATTTATGACAGGAACGATGATGATGAAATCACCTGAGGTTTTTAAAGTAGGTGTAGCTGGAGGTTTAGTTACAGACTGGAAGTATTATGAGGCTATGTATGGTGAGCGTTACATGGATACGCCTGAAGAAAATAAGGAAGGTTATGAAAAAACCAGTTTGATCAATCAGGCAGAGAACTTAAAGGGTGACTTATTATTGATTCATGGAACTTCAGACCCTGTTGTAGTAATGCAACACAACTTGTCCTTGGTAAAGAAGTTTGTTGATTTAGGAATTCAAATAGATTTCTTTCCTTATCCAATGCATGAGCATAATGTGCGAGGTAAAGATAGAGTGCATTTAATGCGTAAGGTGTTAGATTATGTAATTAAAAATAATCAGTAACCAAATTGAATCTCGAAATCTTTAAAAAAAAATGGCAGCAATTCATCAATTGCTGCCATTTTTATTTCTGATTCTAGCCTTATTTAAACTTAACCTTTCCCAGTAGTTTAGATATCAGCTTAACGTCTTCTAAGCTTGGGTCTTCGGCGAAACAATCTATATTAAGTGACGAAACACTTTTTTGTAATTGAGAAAAAGCCATTCTAATCATTTCGTAATGGTCAAATGCCAATTCAGGTAAATCTTTCATCGCAACCCATTGTGCAGATTCTGCATCATCATTTCCTTTAGGATTTACACCTTTCTTTTTCATTAGAATATAATGGGCAATTGAAATTACACGAAATCTAGGGTCTCTTTTTACCTCACCAAAAGTGTGGAACTGCGTCATGAATTTCACTGAAACACCTGTTTCTTCTTTTAATTCTCGAACAGCTGCTGCTTCTGGGGTTTCGTTATCCTCAATAAACCCTCCAGGTACAGCCCATTTTTTTCCCTTAGTTGCTTTTTTACGCTCAATTAGCAAAAGGTATAATCCCGTTTCGTCGAAGCTAAATACAACAGCATCTGCTGCGACTTTTATGTTTTGTTGAATACTCAAAATCTTTCTTTAATAAGTGGTGTGGGGATAAATTTCTAATGCTTTTTCAATGCAAACAAGGGCTTTCTCCAATTCTTTCTTTTCTAAAACATAGGCTATTCGTGCTTCTTTTTTACCCAAACCAGGTGTTGCGTAAAAGCCGCTCAAAGGTGCCATCATTACAGTGCTTCCTTCGTGTTCAAAGTCTTCGAGTAACCATTGGCAAAAGTGTTCGGTATCTTCAACTGGGAATTCTGCTACTGCATAAAATGCGCCTTTTGGTTTAGGGCAATTAACACCTTTGATTTTATTTAATCCATCCACCATGATGTCACGTCTTGCAACATATTCAATTGTCACTTCGTCGAAGTAGGATTGAGGTGTTTTTAAGGCTCCCTCGGCTGCAATTTGAGCATAAGTTGGAGGAGAGAGTCTAGCTTGAGCAAACTTCATCGCTGCATCCATAAATTCTTTATTTCTAGAGATTAATGCGCCAATACGTGCCCCACACATTGAGTATCTTTTGGATACAGAGTCGATGAGGATTACGTTTTCCTCCATGCCTTTAAGGTTCATTACAGAAAAAGGAGTGGCCCCATCGTAGCAAAACTCTCTGTACACCTCGTCAGCAAATAGGAAAAGGTCTTTCTTTTTAATTAATTCGCTTAGCTTCTCCAGTTCCTCTTGAGTATACAAGTACCCTGTTGGGTTTCCTGGGTTGCAAATTAGGATTGCTTTGGTTTTTGGTGTGATTTTCTTTTCAAACTCTTCAATTGAAGGCAAAGAAAATCCATTCTCAATTGTTGAGGTTACAGGAATAATATTAATTCCAGCGGCAGTTGCGAACCCGTTATAATTTGCGTAAAAAGGTTCAGGGATGATTACCTCATCTCCAGGATTCAGTGCTACTGAAAAACCGAAAAGTAAGGCTTCCGAGCCTCCGGTGGTAATGATTATCTCGTCTTGGCTTACTTCAATGTCATTTTTACCGTAATATTCAGCTAGACCTTTTCTGTAAGATTCAAATCCTGCTGAGTGGGAGTATTCCAAAACCTTAATGTCTGTATTTTTTACAGCATTTCTTGCCGATTCTGGAGTTTCGATATCTGGTTGTCCTATATTAAGGTGTATTACGTGTTTTCCTTGAGATTTCGCCGCTTCTGCAAATGGAACCAACTTTCTAATTGGTGAAGAAGGCATGCTTGCGGCTTTCATTGATAATTTTGGCATATTTTCTTTCTGTTTTATTTGCTTCAAAAATAACCAAGACCTTTTGATTTTGTGCGATTTTTCCTAAAGATTATCCTAATTTGTATTAATTGACAATTTTTTAATTTGTCACATTAGTTTGGAATTGTACCCGATAATCAATGAGAAGTACCGATAAATAGGTGGGATTAAAAAAAGATTATAAAATTAACAACCTTTTCTACTTTAGCTACGTCTTGTGTGTGTAGAAATTATTCCTTGGATTGATTTTTGCTAGTTTGACAATTAAGTTTATATTTGAATTTATTAATTTTTAAAAACCATTTGCTTATAGAAACATTTTTACTCTAAAACTAAGAATTACAATTTTAATAGTTAATCTCTAAACTGAGTAACGATGAACTTATCACAACTAGAAGATAAACAATTGGTATCTTTATATACTGACGGACAGGAAAAAGCATTTGAAGTCTTATTGAACAGGCATAAAAATAAAATATACAATTATATTTTTATGAAAATTCGAGATGAGGCGCTTTCACAAGATATTTTTCAAGAAACATTCATAAAAATTATCAAGACCTTAAAAAAAGGAGCTTATAATGAGGAGGGTAAATTCCTGCCCTGGGCAATGAGAATTGCGCACAATCTTATGATTGACCACTTCCGAAAAACCAATAAAGTAAGAATGATTTCGGAGTCCAGCTCAAGATCCAGTGATTATAATATTTTTGATTTGCTTGAATTGAAGGACAATAATATTGAAGATGAAATTGTTCATAATGAGTTGGTGAGTCAAATGGTCGAATTGATTGATCATTTACCAGATTCGCAAAGGGATATTTTGAATATGAGGATCTTTAAAGAAATGTCATTTAAAGATATTGCAAAGAAAGAAAACGTGAGCATTAATACCGCTTTAGGTAGAATGCGTTATGCCTTGATTAATATTAGGAAATTAATTGAAAAGCATAACTTACTCACTCCTCTTACTCAGTAAATATCGGGTTCCTGCTGGGTTAATTAGCGAATTTACAGCAAAGCTTTTTTGAGTATGTTTTCTCTTTTCTTTCGTGTTTCTTGTTACTGACTCGTATTTTGAAATTCGAAAACTAAACTCATATGAAAAATTTGAATGTTTAAAATGAAGCTGCAATTTATATTTTGCGGCTTCTATTTTTATGTCCTATTTGACACATGTTCTTCTGAAACTATCGATTATTTGCAATAACCATACAATTTTGAGGAAGACCTTCCACGATAGAGGAGTCACCCATTTCTTTAGTTGTTTTTACTTGCACTTCATAAGTGTTTCCATTGTGAAGAACTTTTACGGTGTTTTGCTTAATGGCTGTGTTAGGAATAAATGTAGGTTTGCCTGGGTAATGAATATGTATTTCCTGATTATATAAGTTTTGATTTGGGGGAAGTACTTCAAAGTGGATTTCTATTTTCGAGGAATCCGAAAGATAACGTCCTGTTCTCAGGAACAAGGCTTTTCCTAAAGCTTGGCCATTTGGATTGGTGATGGCAACAGTATCGTTATTTCTTATCCTTTGTAAATTACTTATTTCAACTGTTGTTATTAATTGTTGAGATTGGATTTTAGCTAGTGTTAGAAGGTTTTCATTCGCTTGAAAGGAGGAGCCCGGTCTTATTTTACTTTCAATTATTATACCTTCGAAGGGCGCTAGGTATACATAGTCGTCTAATCGTTTTTCTACAGCTTTGGTTTTATAGAATTCACTCACTATATTCATTTCGTGAATCAATAATTCTTCTTTTTTTGATTTTAAAATAGGTAGTTCAGGTAGAGGAAGAGATTTTTGAATCTTGTTTTCAAACTCATTCCATTTGCTAAACTCACTGGGAAGCTCTGTTTTTATCGATAGAATTAATTTCTGAATTAAAGTTTTATACGCTGCTCTCGCCGCTAATATGTTGTAAATAGCATCAAGTCTATCTGCTTTTATTAGAATTTCATTTTTCTTGAATTTTGAACCTACAGATAAAGGCCTGTTCGCACCGTCGATTTTTCCGCTAAGCTTCATATGTACTTCCTCTTTTACCTCAGGGATGATAATCCCGCGAAGTGTGATGCTTTCCACTTGTTTGATTTCCATCAGTTTAAAATCATCTTGGTTGTATGGATTAGTTCGGGATTCAGGGTTGTCGCTATTAGAAGAGATGAATGAAAGTAGTGCGATGAGAAGGCTAATTATGATAAATATTAGGCCTATAATTAGTTTCTGATGCGCTTTCATTAATTGGTTTTTTTACAAAAATAGGATTTAAGCTTGAAATATTGAAGTTAATCAATTGCTTGTTAAAAATCGTATTTTTATACCTGCGACCTAAATTGAATTAAATAGTTTTGAAAGACTAAATTCTGCGTAAAGTCTAGGAATCATCATTGATTTGTTAATAAACATGTTGAAAAACACCATCCAGCATCAGTTGAGCCTGTATTATTACTCCATAACTTTGTGAACAGAGTAATTCTAAAAAATGCAATATGCTTAGTACAATCTTTAAAAGAAAAGTTTCAGATGAACAACTCGCTAACGTCTTTGTTAACGGTGTTTTAGATGTTATAGATAAAGGGTTTAAAGATGTGAGATTCATCATGGAGGAAGATCCAGCTTTTATGAAGAAGCCTCAATTAGGAGATTCTTCCGACGGACATTTCGCTATGATTGTGATCTCAGGAAATATTAACTCCTTAACGAATTCTTTCTCTTCTAGGAAGTTACAAACATTGGAGCCTTTAATTTTTGAGAAATTAGCAGTTGCTTTTGAGATGACTACGCACGAACTAGAAGAGCATTACAAGAACTACTCTTCATTCATGAGTCGTGTAAATCATCCTTCTAAGGTGACTTTGTATAGCATGTCAAAAGCCATGTTTTACAAGTATAAATTGAATGACTTTCAAGATGATTATTTTAAAAGCATGGACTCCCCAAATCCGTTGTTTTTAAAAAGAATGGATGAAATAATGAAGAATTTCTTATGGAACTGGGAGGCTTTCTTTAAGCGTTACAAGATTCAAATGTAACTTTTAAACGTTCTCTCAAGGTTGCGCTGCGTTTTTCTTTGCTTGTTATCTAATTTCTCAAGGTAATCCGCTAATTTACCTTTCTCTGTTTGATTGTATTTTCCTAATCAAAATTTTTTCTCACTGGTTCGGAAGGTAATAACAGGTTTTTGATTGAATACTCCTTCAAGTTGTCATCTTGCGCCTCATAAAAATTTTTACTTTTTTGAGCGAAGAAGCTCTTCTAATCCACTTATTATTTAACTCATTTTAAACATAAGCATCAACCATTAGGACCCCTTTTACTGGTTTTTACTTTTGCTTTATATTTGTGGCATGTGTTGCTAGTTGATACGGATCAGTGCGAAGGGGTTTTCTTTAAGGGTAACCATAAACTGTATTTAGTTGTTTTGAAGCTGAGTCAAAAAAAAACGGAAAGACCTTTTGAATCAAGCTTAACCACAAAAAAAAATACTCCTGGTTATAGGAGTATTCAATGTTGTTTTGAATGAGAAAAAGTGAATTTTACTCTCTCTGAAGCTGACCGTTTTTCCATGAATTTATGAATTTACCCCAAGCGGCAGGGTTTAATAAGTTGTTCATTGGAGTTTGTCCCTGCGTGTATATTTGTGTTTGTCTTTGCTCTGATTCCCAGTTGTAAGATAATCTTCCGTCTGTAGGAACTCTTGATGCTATAAACGCTAAACTTTCTCCAGACAATTGTTTTTGAGCTCTTCTTAAAGCATCATCATAAGGGTCCATTTCAACGAATGCTCTAGCGAATTCCTCTCTTGATGGCCAAGGGTAAATATTGACCTCTGGCAGTAATAGAGTGTCTGGCGTCATTACATGAATAATTGAATAACGAATTTCTTTTAATGAATCAGGAACAATGTAGGAACTTGTTTTATAACCAAATGCGTTAAAAAGAATAGTGTCTCCCGGGCGAGTAACGAAACTAAAATACCCGTAATAATCAGACATTGTCCCCTTTCCTGTTGTTTTGTCAATGACAGATGCGTAAGAAACTTGGTCAAGACTATCACTGGAAACGAGCACACCTGAAAATTGAATTAGCTTCATTTTTTTCTCGTCGTTCTGTGCGTGTAAAGCTGACGAAAACACGATAACTAAAGTAAAAAGTAATATAACTAATCGCATAATTTTGTTTTAATCAATGATACAAAGAATATCTTTTAATATTTGTTTTGAAGTGTTAAAATAACCTATGTAACTCCTCTTTCAAAAGCTTTATAGTGATCTCCGTCGGTAATTCATCAAGTTCGCCAACGATTTCAAAAATCTTATTGCTTAATTCTATTGATGTGGCTTCCTCACCTAATGCCTGAGCGGCAACGTTGATAATCTTAATTGTTTCTTCTTTACTTTTTTTAACCATCTCCCAGCTAGAGGTGGATATAAAAATTTGTTGCGCAACATTGTGATCAAATTCATTACGAATATTACTTAGCAATTCAGTTTGTAGCATGATTGCAGACTTGTTTGGGTCGTGTAGTCGCATGATTAAGCTCTGAGGATTTATTCGCTCTAGCAATAATACTATTCTTTGATATGCTTCCATTCGGGGTTCCAAAAAAAAATTCTGACGTTCCTTTTTTAAATTCACGTTTAAATTTGTAATTTCTCGTTCACCTTGTTTTTTTAAGAAAATGTTTACGATGTAAATTACTGCAAGCGCAGGGACTAGTGCGACAATTATATAAGTTATGTATTCCATTTTTAGTTCTATGATTAGCTCAAAATTAACACGCTTTAATTAATATCTGCTTACAAAAGCCAAATTATTTATTAATCTGGTCAAATTCATTGAAATAAATGTTTTTCATTAGATTTGTCTGTTACCTTTTGCTGCTTATTTGAATTGGTACATCTATTTTTCAATAAAAAGCGACTTCTGTCAAGCCAACTTATTATGAAGGGGTACGTTATATTACGAATAAGAAAAACTATATGAATTTTAAATATATAATTTTTGCAGGAATTATCTTATCGGTCTTAAGTTGTCGGAAGGATACAACAACATGGAATTCAGACTGGGTGGTCCCGTTAATTAATGATTCACTCCTGATTAAAGATTATGTAAATGACTCTACTTTGGCTGTCAACAGCGATCAATCGATTCAGGTTATCGCGCAACGAAGTCTCTTAAATTTGGATTTATCTTCAATCATTGAGATTCCGGATACATCGGTTGTTCAAAGCTTTGCCATTGGAATCCCTTCTCTGACCTTGGCCCCTGGTTCTAGTTTTATTGATGAGATTAAACAACACCAATTTTCTTTTGAAGAGATTGTTTTGACTTCGGCAAGGGTTAAATCTGGAAAAGCCGTAATTCGTATTGAAAATCCGGTGATGAACAAAGGTGTTTTCACAATTTCATTGCCAGGAGTTACTAAGAACGGAATTGAATTTGCTTTCACTGAAACCGTTCCTGGTGGAACAGCCTCAAATCCAGGTGTTGGGGATTTAGTTTTGGATTTAACGGGATACACCATTGATATGAGAGGAGAAAGTGGTCAGCTTTACAACCTGCTTCAATCTAAAATGAAAGTGACGACAGACCCAAATGGTTCTTCAATAGTTTTAACAAACCAAGATGTATTTAAAACCAAAGTAAAGTTTGAGGGATTGAGGGTTGATTATGCAAAAGGTTATTTTGGCAATGTTGTGTTTTCTGATACCACAACTGTTGATGTTGATGAATTGTCAAAAATTGTAGGAGGAGCCCTTAATGTTGAGGGTGTAAGTTTGCAGCTTATTGTTCGAAATGGAATAAAAGTGAGGGCTGCAGGAGAGGTCACACTTTTTGAAAGTATTAATTACAACAATAACTTAGTGGCTTTAAATCATCCTTTTTTCGGTCAACAATTTAATATTGAGCCTGCTTTAGGTGCTTGGAATACTTTAACGCCGTCTGAAATACCATTTTTATTTGATCACTCAAGTGGAAACATGGAGACTTTTATTGAAAATATTGGTAGTAAATATCAAATTGGGTATGCTATTGAATTGAATCCGCTAGGGAATACATCCAGTGGAAATGATGTGCTTTATCCTGAAAGTAGTTTGGGGATAGATTTAAACGCCAACTTTCCTTTACTGATTGGAGCAGACGAGCTTACTTTAAGGGATACTTTTGAAATAGACTTTAAAAACGACAGTAAATTGGCACGATTGGAATCAGGGAAACTTATTTTGAATACTACAAACACCTTTCCTTTTGGGGCTAGTGTAGACCTCGAATTACTTGATGAAAACGGGCTTAGTTTGAAAAAAATCACATCAATTGGTTTAGTTTCGCCAGCCCAGTTGAATTCGGCAGGTGATGCCCATTTGCCAATAGAAGAGAAGTTAGAGTTTATAATTGATCAGCAATCTGCTGATTTGCTTTCCACGACGAAATCCATCATGGTTACCGCTGTATTTTCGAGCACTTCGTTTACAAATAATAAAGTTTTTGCCAATGCAGCACTAAAACTTTTACTTTCTAGCCAATTTAAATTAAAGTCAGAATTATGATCCTAAAAAAAATAAATTTACTGTTTTTAGGTGTCTCGCTTTTTGTAGTTAGTGCTTTGAAAAGTCAGGAATTCTTGCCAGAACTATACGATTCAACATTGGCTAATCATCAACTAATTGTACATGGTGGCTTTTTACAACATGGAACTTCTTTATCCAATGAGTTTTCGAGAAAATTTATTTTCGGAGGCGAAATATCAGACGATTTAAGTAGGAAGGCTTACGAAAGACAAAAATCGTATAACAGAGTAGGGGCAGGAGCAAGAATTAGAGTTGCATACAAGTCTCCCAGTCAAATTTTTGAATCTAAGCCGAATTGGAGTTGGATGGTTGAAGCGTCAAATGAGATACACGGGGCAGTGGATTATTCTGATGCGCTTTTTGGTTTGGCTTTCTTAGGAAACGCTTCTTTTCTTGGTGAATCTGTGAACTTCTCAAGCTCTTCTGCTCAGTACCTCCAATATTTCACGCTTGGAGGGGGTATTCACAATAGGAAGAATAAAAACTTCATTACATTGAATGCTGTCTTGCCTCAGAATTTCTTTAGTATAGCTTCTAATAGAGGAAGTGTTTCATTCTCTGAAGATGGAACAAACGTGGATTTGGTCTTACAAGGCGAATTCTTGGAAGCGGCTTCCCATCCCTATTTCAAAGGAATTGGAGCTGCATTAAATTTTGATTTTAATATTCCCTTTGGAACATCTGAATCCTTTAATGGGGTTATGAAAGTAACAGCGAGGAACATTGGGGTTTATCAGCTTCAAAAAGTTAAAATGCAGGAAGTGGATACTGAAATTGCTTACAGTGGTTTTCAGATAGAAGACTTTAGCAACGCTAATGAAATGACTACTTTAAAAGATACTTTAGGGGTAACGGAAACTACAGGTTCAACCACTAAGTTGTTGCCAGGTTTTATTCAAGTAGGTAAGGTGGTTACTGCGCATTCGAAAACTAAAATTCAGTCTATTTTTGGTGTTAGAATGTATACCAATTACATTTACAAACCGATGGTTTATGCTGGGGCTCATTATCAGGCGAATCAATCTTTTTCATTAGGGTCCCAATTGGCTTTTGGAGGATATGGAAATTTGCGGTTCGGTTTGTATGTGAATTACGCCACGAAAAACTTGATGATTGGGCTAGGGTCAGAGGATATTTTAGGTGTTTTGTTAAAAAGCCAGCATGGACACTCAGGATTAATAAAATTAGCATGGAAATTTTAAGAAAGTTATTGTTTGTGTCAATTTGTATGGTGCCTTTCTTAGGTAACACACAAATTGCGTTTTATAAAAAATATACTGGTGGACCATTTGATCAGGGGAATGGCTTGACACAACTGCCAGACTCTAGTTATGCTGTGACGGGGACTTCGGGGTCTTTCAATAATACCTCAGGACAAGCTTTTTTAATGCTGGTTGATAGCTTAGGGAATCAGGCTTGGACAAAGGATTATGGTGGGAGTGGAGAGGATATTGGGGTAAGGGTATTACATGTTCCTGGTGATGGTTTTTTTATTGCAGGATATTCAGGTTCTACAATGGATGGAAACTTCGATTTTGTTCTCTATAAAACGGATGAACAAGGGAATTTGCAGTGGGAAAAAATGTATGGTGGAATGGATTGGGACCGACTAAATGACGCTGCTCTTCTGTCTGATGGGGGGGTAATTCTCGTTGGAGAGACAAAAGGCTTTTTATCACAAAAGAGAGATATTTTTATGGTGAGAACAACTCCTTTGGGTGATACCGTTTGGACAAAAACTATTCGAACTCCAGAGGATGATTTTGCGAATGCTGTAGAGGTTTTGTCGACCAATGAGTTTATAGTTGGAGGAAATCGTGGAGAGTTCGGTTTGTCAAAAGGTATGTTGATGTCATATGATATCGATGGAACAGAAAATTGGTTGGAATTTATGGATCAGGCAGGCGTAACGACAGTCAATGATATCGCAATTCATCAGAGTTTAATATATTTAGCGGGCTCTAAAGATAACTCCACAAGTGAAAAGCAGGATTTGTGGGTTGCAAAGACCAATTTGTCAGGAGTTTTTGTAGCTCATTATTGGGAGGCGTTTTATGACTTAGACACTTATTTTAGTGCTCTTTCGGTGAAGAATGCTGATACAATGTATTTGGCGATGATCACCGAATCCCCAGAAAATAATCCTTACCCTGGCGGGGTAGATGTTTATGTGCATACTTACAATGCCTCAAACTTATCTTTTAAAGCGAGCCGTCCTTTTTCAGGCTATAATGATGATGTCATAAATCAATTTATAGGTACAAATGATGGCGGTTTTGCTCTTGTGGGAACGGTTAGTGATGATCAAGAGAACCTATCTTCGGGTACAAATGTTATGTTGGCCAAAATAGGTCCGAATGGAGAAGATACCTTAGACGCTGACTTAGACTTGGATCTTGTGAATCTAACTTCTTATGAAAAGAAAACATTGACTATTTACCCAAATCCAACAAGATCAGACATTAATATCCCATCAGAATTAGTAGGACAAATTTACGAATTAAGAAATCTTCAGGGGAAAACTGTTCAAACAGGCCTTGTTACGCAAAAGATAAGTCTTTACAATTTGGATGTAGGCATTTACTTCCTCAATATTAAAGAGGAAGATCAAATGTGGTCTGCGAAAATTTTAAAGAGATAGTTGTCTTATTTTACTTACCATTCATGAGCTTCAGCAGAAAACCATTTGCCTTGCACTCTTAAGGTTTGTTCAATAATATCTCTCACGCAGTGATTTCCTCCTTTTAATGGAGACTGGTAGTCTGCAAGGTCTTTAATTTCTATTGCAGCATCTTGTGGGCAAGTGGAAACCCCTACTTTGCTCATCACGTTGTAATCGGGAATATCGTCTCCCATATAAAGAACTTCTTGGTCTGTAAAATTGTATTTACGTTTTAGTTCTTCGTAAACAGAAACCTTATTGGAGGCTTTAAGAACCACTTCTTTTACGCCAGCAGAGAGTAGTCTAGTTTTAGCTGCTTTTGAATCTCCTCCACTAATAATAAAAATAGAATAACCCATTTTGGCAGCATATTGCAAGGCATATCCGTCTTTCGCATTAATAGTCCTTACTACTTCGTCTTTGTAAAGCATTACAGAACCATCTGTAAGAACACCATCTATATCAAAGATAAATGTGGTGATTAAGGGAAGTTTTAATTTATAACTCATGATTTGTTTATTTCTTTATGTATTAATTCACTTAACAAGCGATATACTTGTTTGGTTTCAGGATTACTTAATGCATTGATATGTTTCTCAATTATTTTTTTGTCTCCCCTAACCGCAGGACCAGTTTGGGCCTCTATCGGTGTTAACTCATCTAATTTATTGATCGTTTCTCTCATCAATGGCTTTAATAAATTGAAATCAATCTTGTTTTCATTGAGATGCTCCTGGGCAAGGTGGTAAAGAAAGTTGGTGAAATTATTTACCATGACTGCCGCAATGTGCGTGTTGAATCTAACTTGAGAATCAGCGATGATAACTTTTGAACTTAATGACTTAGCTAATCGTTTTAGGTCATCTTGAAATTCAATCTGCGTAGCTTCAATAAGGAAGGGTACAATTGAAATGTTGATATTCCTCTCCTCGCTAAAAGATTGTAGGGGATAAAATACTCCAATATCCGGTCTGTCAGCAATGTCTTCTAGTTTAACACTCCCCGAAGTGTAAGCCACTTTTACTTCTTTCGGTAGTTGAGAGACCACTTCTTTAATGGCGTCATCTGAAACGCAAACAAGTGCTAAATATTCTTTAGGAAGCTGCTCAAGTGAAGGAAGTGTGTTGGTCTCAAAAAGCTTCGCCAATCTTTTAGCTTTTGAAATGTTACGACCCCAAACATATTTTATTTTATGTCCACTCCGTATTAATTGAAGTCCCAAGTGCTGGGCTACTTTTCCCGTTCCTATAATTACGATGTGCTCCTTTTTTTTCGTCATAAATCCTTTGCAATAATCGTTTAATTAGTCCAAAATTAACATTTAAAATCAATCTAAATTAGCAAAGCTTTCGTAGATTTGTCGGGTAAAACAGAAAAGGCAATGTTAGATAAAATATTAAGAGGGATTTTCTCAATGAAAATGATGGCCGTGAGTATGGTTATCTTCGCAGTAGCAATAGCAGTAGCAACATTTGTCGAATCAGATTACGGAACACCAGCATCAAAAATCGCAATTTATAACGCCGTTTGGTTCGAAATACTTTTACTTCACCTATCCATCACTTTGGTTGTAAATATCGTGAAGTATAAAATGTATCAAAAAGGTAAGTTAGCTACCTTCGCATTTCACCTTTCATTCTTATTGATTATTGTTGGGGCGGCTTTAACGCGCTACGTCGGTTTTGAAGGTCAAATGAGAATTGCGGAAGGTGAAACGACCAATGTCATTTATAGTTCTATTCCTTATCTCACATTGAAATCGAATGATCTAGTGAATCAATATACACATGAAGAGATGCGTTGGTTATCTGAGGGAGTAGAAAACCCTTTTTCTTTTGATTTTCAATTACCAAACCAACCTGAAGTTAAAGTGGAGTACGTTTCTTATAAAGAAGGAATGGTGGACTCTTTGGTTGAAGATTCGGAAAATGGTAGAAATGCTATAGAGCTTGTAATTAGAGGTAAAAGCACCTACTTGTTTCAGGGAGATCAAGCCGTCTTTGGAGGGGTAAATTATGCATTCGAAAATGATAATCAGGCGCACCCTGGAGTAAGCATTCATGAGGATGGAGGATTTTTATATATCCAAGCAATTGAGCCTTACAAAAGAATAGATATGTCCGTTTTGTCTAAAGAAGACAGAATGTCAAACAATATAGATCCAAGTGCGATAACAGAAATTCCAGCAGACACCTTAATGCCTTTTTATCCAAATCAATTGTACATGATTGGAACTGAAAGTTTAGTTTTTAGAGATTATAAAAAGAAGGTAAGTATCAAGAAAATGAAATCTCCTGAAAAGGACGGAGGTTTAGATTACTTAACAATGAAACTTTCTACGGAGTCAGAGTCTAAAATAGTTGAAGTACAAGGTAGTTCTAATCATATTTTAGATGAAGAATATGTTCAATTTGCTGGATTAAATTTTGAAATTGGCTATGGTGCAAAACCAATTGAAATTCCTTTTTATTTGAAATGTCGTGACTTTCAGTTACACAAGTATCCGGGTTCTTCTATGGCCAGCTCATTTGCCTCTGAGGTTTCTGTTATTGATTCTGCGCGTGGGGTAAATCATGAACAGCGAATTTTTATGAATAATGTAATGGATTATCACGGTTACAGATTTTTTCAATCCAGTTATTTCCCTGACGAATCAGGTACTGTGCTCAGTGTGAATTATGATTGGTGGGGAACTACCGTGACATATATTGCTTATTTGATTATGTCCATTGGGATGATCATGTCTTTATTCAATTACAAGGGTAGAATGAAAGAATTAAATAACTTAATCAAAAAGTCCAGGAATAATCGTTCTAAAATGCTTAAAACCATTGTGTTATTGATTGGTGTAGGTTTAGGAGGTTTCAGTTACGCGCATGGCGATGATTCAACACATACGCATGACCATGAAACAGAGCATAATCATGATCACGGTGATCACGAAGGACATGACCATTCTCATGACCATTCGGGACATAATCATGAAGGGCACAATCATGATCATTCAACACACGGCAGTACCTCATTTGAGTCCGAGAAAATTGAAATTAATTATCTCTCCGTCGAAGATGCAGAGAAGCTGGATGATTTGCTTGTTCAAGATTATGATGGTAGAATAATTCCTTTTCACACGATGGCGGATAAGCTATTAAGAAAAGTTCATCAGTCGGATAAATTTAATGAGAAAACTGCAGTTCAGACTTTATTAGCAATGCATCTTTATGGTCCCGATGCTTGGAATAATGTAAAGATAGCCTATGTTTCTAACAAAATAAGAGGGGAATTAGGTAGTGGTAAGTACATCTCTATTACAGACATGGAAGATGAGTTTGGTGTCTTTAAGTGGATGGATGAGTATGAAATTGCTCATGGAAAATCGGATGGTCAAAAAAATGAATTCGATAAAAAGTTAATCAAACTCGGAGAGCGCTATAGAATTTTAAAAGAGATTTTTCAATTTAAACATTTGAGAATTGTTCCTATACCAGGCGATGACAACGGAAAATGGATATGGCCTTTCGCAATGGAGCTAAGAGAAAAAGATCAAAAAGCAAACACTTTGGCGATGAATCTGCTTACGAATCTATATGCAATTTCTCAAGGTGAAGCAGCGTTTTCCGATGCACAACAATACTTGGTTCCCTTGAAAGAATATCAATGGGAGGAATTAAGAAAGTATGAAGCAAACAACCCGCACTTAAATCCTCTAACTCAAAATCATGTTGATGTAGAGATAGCATACAATAAGTTTAAGGTTTTTGATAAAATTCAATCTTTCTACTTCTTGTTCGGTTTCCTTATGTTGATACTTTTTTTCTTCAGAACTTTGGTTACACCAACCCTGAGAAGTGAATCGATAATAAAGAAAATAAACTATGTCTTTTTAGCAGGTGTTGTACTTGTATTTATTGGACATGGTGCAGGTTTAGCAATGCGTTGGTATATCTCTGGACATGCTCCTTGGAGTAACGGTTATGAGGCAGTTATCTTTATTGCTTGGTCCACTATTTTAGCAGGTCTGTTCTTTGTGAAAAAGAATCCAGCCGTTATCGCGGCAACAACTTTATTGGCAGCGATGATGTTGTTTGTAACAGAACTCAATCTCTTAGATCCTGAAATTACCCCTTTACAGCCTGTTTTAAAGTCGTATTGGTTGATGATTCACGTAGCAATTATTACGTCTTCGTATGGTTTCTTGGGTATTTCGGGTATTCTAGGTTTGGTTAATATGATTTTGTACTTACTGAAAACCAAAAACAATAAGAAGAGACTTCAAATGAATATTGTGGAGCTTACCTCAGTTTCTGAAATGGTTTTGATTATTGGACTTTTTATGCTGACCATAGGAACCTTCTTAGGTGGAGTTTGGGCAAATGAATCATGGGGTAGATATTGGGGTTGGGACCCGAAAGAAACGTGGGCACTTGTTTCAATGTTGGTTTATGCCATAATTATTCACTTGCGTTTCATTCCAGCATTAAGTAGCCGCTTCCTTTTCAATGTATTAAGTTTGTGGGGGTATTCCGCGATACTGTTTACGTTCTTTGGGGTGAACTTTATTCTTGTTGGTCTGCATTCATACGCCCAAGGTGATGGAGTAGCAGAATGGCCTACATCTGTGTTCGTTGCACTTGGAATATTTGGAACATTCACTTTGGTAACCACGGTGAAATATCTAATGGATTCTTCAAATAAATCAAAAAAGTAAACTATGAATTTATACGATTTTAAAGTGAATCAAATCAATGGTGAACCCTTTGACCTTGCTTCATTGAAAGGTAAAAAGGTTCTTGTTGTTAATACAGCTTCTGAATGTGGATTGACGCCTCAATACGAGCAGTTGCAAGCTCTCTTCGATGAAACCTCACGAGATGAGTTTATGATTATTGGTTTTCCGTCAAATGATTTTGGTGCGCAAGAACCTGGTGCAAACAGTGAAGTAGCTGCATTCTGTCAAAAAAACTATGGGGTGACTTTTCCAATGATGTCAAAAATAGCGGTTAAAGGAAGTGATCAACATCCCCTTTACACATGGCTTTTGGAAGAAAGTAAAAGCAATGGAGGAACGGAAGAAGTGGTTTGGAATTTTCATAAATTTTTAATTGATGAAACTGGGAACTTCGTAAAAGATGTTCATCCAAAAACGCTTCCAAATGCAACAGAAATTACAGATTGGATTAATGGATAATAAAGTCGATATATTGGCCTTTGGAGCACATCCTGATGATGTAGAATTGGCAGCCGGGGGTACTATAATTAAAAGTGTTCAACAAGGAAAAAAGATAGCAATTGTTGATTTAACACAAGGGGAGCTCGGTTCACGCGGAACAATTGAAACACGCTATGATGAAGCGGCAAATGCGGCGAAAATTATGGGTGTTCATTATCGTGAGAATTTAAAATTGGCAGATGGTTTTTTCGAGGTCAATGAAGCCAGTTTAATGAAGGTGGTTTCGACTATTCGAAAATATAAACCAGAGATAGTATTGGCCAATGCACCTTCAGACAGACATCCAGATCACGGAAGAGGAAATGCTTTAATTTCTCGGGCCTGTTTTTTATCTGGATTATTGAAAATTGAAACAGAAAGTGAAGGGAAAGCTCAGTTGCATTGGAGGCCTAAAGCGGTCTATCATTATATTCAAGATAGATACTTAAGCCCTGATTTTATTGTGGATGTTTCTGCACAAAGAGATTTAAAGTTTGAAGCCATTTTAGCATACAAGACCCAGTTTTATCAAACGGATATGACAGGACCCAAAACACCAATATCTGGTCAAGAGTTTTTGGATGCGTTGGAAGCTCGATTAGTTCAATTCGGTAGGGATATTGGAGTGAAATATGGAGAGGGTTTTATCACAGAAAGACCACTTGGGACAAATGATCTTTCTAATTTGCTTTAATTTTTCAGAAAAAGATTTATCTTCAAGCTCATAAATAAACTCTAACTTTTTACTTATGGGGAAGAACTCAGAGAAGAAGGTACTGTTTTTAGCTAGTTGGTATCCCAGTAAAAATGATACTACGCTTGGAAATTTTGTTCAAAAACACGCTGAGTTGGCAAATGAAGTTGCATGCGTAGATGTGCTTTATGCTGTTGATTCGGATGAGGTTGAAGAAATCACAGTAGTGGATGAACTAGTTAATAACTTACGTACCGTTATCGTTTACTACCCACCTATTAAATCAAATGTACCGTTTATAAGCACTGTTCTTAAAAAAGAGACCTATCTACTTGCGCTGCGAACTGGTTACAAATATTTGGAAACCACTTATGATGTGGTTCATCTAAATGCTGTTTTTCCTGCTGGGATGTTTGCCCGTTGGATTAAAAGTAATGTAGGAACACCTTTTATTGTTACGGTGCATTGGACGGGTTTTTTGCCGCACCACAATGTTTATGAGTCTTTACCTTTTTATATTAAACGGGTTTATCAGCAAATTTTCAGCAGTGCTAAACAAGTTTTACCTGTTTCGGATCATCTTGGGAAATCATTGCAGAATTTGGGTTTAATTAAAGCGTATTCCGTAATCAACAATGTGGTGAAGTCAGATTGTTTCTACCCTAAAAAGGAGGACCGTAATAGCGATTTGCCTAATCGATTTTTACATATTTCAACCTTTGATGATAAGCATAAAAATGTTTCAGGAATGCTGTCTGCCTTTGGACAATTAAAAAGTGATTATATTTTACATTTGGTTACGGAAGGAGAGGAAGATGATGTGTGGAGTTTGATACATAAATATGATATTCCGAAAGCCAAATGCATTGTAGAGAGTAAATTGCAGGTGGAGGAAATTGGCGAAGCTATGCGTTTAGCGGATTGTCTGGTTTTGTTTAGTAATTATGAAACCTTTTCTGTGGTGTTGGCCGAGGCTTGGTCTTCTGGAATTCCAGCAATATACAGTCAGTGTGGTGGGCTTACAGAAATCAAAGAAGAACGATTAGGAACTCAAATCCAAGCTAAGGATGTGGCTTCACTTTTAAACGCCTTGCAGAAGTTTTCAAAAACGGAGTATAGCAGTGTTTCAATAGCTGGTTTCGCTGAGGAATTCTCTGAGAATTTCATCAGAAATCAATTGAAGACCCTTTATTAATCAATTACATTGTCTTTTATCTTTGTTTTTAACTTTAATTGCATTATTTTCGTCTTAAATAATTGAAAAATAAATACTATGAAAAAACATTTACTTTTAGGATTGGCATTGCTGGCTGCAGGAGCGATGAATGCCCAAGTAGTTTTCCTTGGTTTGAGTCCGGCCAACATTGAAGGAGGTTACGACATGACTTATGGAGATCCAGGAAGCAGTTGGTCTTCTCCAGATTTAGCAATCCCAGCAAATTCTGTAACGGGAGATCTTGTTTTATTTGAAACTGACAGTACGGCTTGTACAGCTGCGACAAACGCAGCTGCGCTTAATGGAAACATTGCAGTGCTTTATAGAGGAGATTGTACTTTCTCTTCGAAAGTATTAAAAGCTGAGGCGGCAGGTGCAATTGCAACTGTAATCATTAACAACGTTCCAGGTGGACCAGTTGGAATGGCTGGTGGTACTGATGGTATGCTTACGAATATTCCAGTTGCCATGATTGGTGAAATGGATGGAGCAACTATCGTTGCTGAGATGGCTAATGGACCTGTAAACGTATTTATCGGGAATAAATTGGGCTATTTTGCTAACGATTTAGGACTGAAAGATGCACAGATTTTGCGCCCGCAATTTGCTTCTATGCCTTCAGCTTTGGCTACGGATGGTTCTGAATACCAAGTTGATCTTGCTGCTTATGGTTATAACTATGGTAGTAATGACCAAACAGGTATTACTTTGAATGCCGTAATTACCTTAAACGGAACTGAAATTTATAACGAAACTTCTGCTGCGGCTGATATTATCTCTGGTGACAGTTTGTTGTTTAGTTTACCAGATTTTGCTCCAGCAATGTGGGATGAAGGTTACTATAACTTAACTTATACTATCGAAAGTGCTGAAACTGATGGATACATTGTAGATGACGCATTAGAGTCTGACTTTGTAATTAGTCCAACAGATTTATCTTATGCCAAGTTTGATGAAGTAACAATGTTGCCTTCTGGATTGAGTGGTTTAAGACCTATTGATGCTGGGGGTGCTGCGATTCCTCACTATTCTTCTTGTATTACATTTATGGATGAAAACGCGAGTCGTTTAGCTCCAAGACACATTTCTTTTGCAGCTTCTAAGGCATCTGATGCAGTAGATCCTTCATTGGCAGGAGAAGATGTTTTTATACAAGTGTATAAGTGGAATGACAATTTTGTAGATTTAAATGACCCTAACTTTACAAACCCAATTTCTTTATATGAACCATTCATGGCAGGAGATTATCAATACGCAACGGATGCAGCAAACGAAATGGTT
Organism: Brumimicrobium oceani; assembly: GCF_003143775.1. Taxonomy (GTDB): domain Bacteria; phylum Bacteroidota; class Bacteroidia; order Flavobacteriales_D; family Crocinitomicaceae; genus Brumimicrobium; species Brumimicrobium oceani. Next base: position 54,344 of record NZ_QFRJ01000016.1, read on the forward strand.
ACTGCAACGTTTGAAGATGCTGAAGTAAAAGCATTGGAAGATAACCAACGATACTTATTCTGTGTAAATACATTTAATGCAGAGGTGTACTTTGGTCATGATGGCGCTAGAGATTACACTTTTAACCGTGAGTATTACCTACAACCAATGTTCCCAATTGAAGGTGGTTCTGGATCTTTTAATCCAAATGGATTTGGACCTGAAACTGTTCCTGGTGTAACTGTAGGGTTTATTGACGCGTCAAGAGTAAGCTTAAACGAAGAGAAATTAGCAATCAATATGTCTGCTTATCCTTCTCCAGCTTCTGATGTGCTAAATGTTGATTTCAACGGAAATGAAGTGAATAAAGTAGAATTAGTTAACATGATGGGGCAAACAGTAGTTTCTCAAAATGTAACTAACAATGCTGAAACTTCAACTATGAATGTAGCAAGTGTTGAAAATGGTGTTTATATTGTTAAGGTTTACTTAACAAACAACATGACTCACACAATGCAAGTAGTAGTAAATCACTAAGCATTTTAATAATTTTTAAAAAAGGCGGTTCTGAATTCAGAACCGCCTTTTTTTATGGCTTAAATTTTTGATGATCTCTGGTGTTTAAGGCTTGTCTCACTTGAGTTCGGTGTTTATAATTGTTTGAGTATTCAAAGAAAATCAACTAAAAGTGTTGTTATTGTTACGAGTTGTTATTTATGGGGCAGTTTCAAAAGTTAGGGATTGACTTTTTTCTTAACTAAGAATCCCTGTATAAAAATTGGTATTCTCCTATCTTGAGTTGATCTTTGGGATTCTGAAAAATATGAAGTGCATAAAAGAACAAGACTAAAGTGTTCCCATAAGATATACCACGAAGTAGTACCATAGGTGATTAAAGCATTCCCACAAGATACAACCTTGCGGGAACACTTTATAAAAGGGTTAAAGCAAAACCAAAAAGCAGAAATTATTTTGAAGGTGTATTTGGATTTAGGCGCCCAAAAAAATAAAATTCAAAAGGGGAATGGAGAAGGGCTTATTTTTTTAAATGTCTATCGTCTTCTTTACCCCAAAACTATTTACCCCCCTTTGTTTTAGGTTTGTTTTGCGAATTGTCATTCTAATTTTATTGGAAAACTAAAAATTTATAACTTCAAAATGAAATCCCAAATAGTTATTAGGGTGGAAATTCTTCGTTTTTAGGACGCGCTTTATCTTTTTTTGAAGGTGGAGCGTGCTAGAAGTCGCTAATAATGGCGGAAGCTCCATAGCTTGCGGCGGAGATCACCGACATTATCGACTTTTAGGAGTGAAGACAAGAAAAAATATCAGGCGCTAGACCTTTTTGTTTCTTTTTGGGGCAATGCCAAAAAGAAAAACACCAATTAATAATGCTAATTTTATTCATAAAGCAGATTGGGGTAAAGTATCCGATAGGCTTATTTTTTTAATAGGAAAAACTTCTGTTTAACCCAAATTGAAGGAATAATCTGGCTGGTGCAGCTTCCTCTTTGAAATGGACTGGAAAACCTTCCGCATTCAGCATAGGGTAGTTAACATTTGGTTCTCGCCATCGTAATGGAATGAACTTCTTGTTGTGCATGAACTGGTTTTGTAAACCGTGGCGTATACGTTCACTGTCTACACCAGCAAGGGCAGAGAATTGATTGCCGTAAAATAGTTGATAATCAAACCCCAAGCTCAAAATTCCATGGCTAAATCTGCCGTAATGTGTTTCGCTTAAATCTTTATATCCTACAACGTACATGCTGTCTGCGGTGTTCATTAAACGAGTTCCCCTGGTGTCTCCCGTCCATAATTGAGTGTTTAAGCTCACGTTGTATAATCCATCATGGTAACTTATGCTGGCGTGATTTGTTCTGTACCTGTCTCGTCCTGAACCTGCAAAGAAATCATTTTCTATATATAAACTGATTTGTTGGAGATGTATCCCAAATCCGCCAGATCTTTGAGAAGTTCCTATGTTGTCGAAGTACCACAGGTAGTTATAGGCAATAGCGTAATCGTGTTTGCTTTGATGATTGAGGCCATCTAATATAAGTTGAGGAGTGCTGTTTTTAGCTCCTGTTAAAAGTGCAATTCCAGTGCTAATTCTTTGTGTGACGTAATCTTTTCTTCCTCCTAAATTTGTGCTGTTAAATCTAATTTGATTTCCCAGATTTATTTGAACGAATTCATAAGAATAATATCCTTGAAACTTTAACCCTACTTTATTGATGTGCGTTCCAACATCCGCAGTTATTCCTACTTGAACACCCCAATTTTCTCCAACCCATTTTTGAGCTATTCCATGCAGACTTATAAAAGCCATTAGGAGGATACAGTGGTGTTTTAATTTCATTTTTTAGTCTAACTCGTAAGCGCCAATGTCAAATACACCACTTCTGCTTTTTCCTGTGATGTCTACATTGTTTCCTGGGATCATAAGGATTCCCATGTTAGCGGCGTCTTTGCACAAAGAAGAGTTTTTGATTATAAATTCTTTTTCAATTACATTTTCAAAATTTGGATTGGTGTTCCATACGTTATTAACAAATCCTGAATGGCTAGGAATATCCAATTGATTGATGAAATTGGTGTTGTAATTAATATCTATAGAAACTGCTCCGTTGTCTGTAATGGTATCGTAAGCAATTTGGAAATCTCCACCTCCAAAAATGATTGAATTAGTAAAAACTCCTTCACCAACATCGCCAATGTATGTTAGGTTGTCTTCTCTTGTAAAGTAGTTTTTTATAGCCACAGCGGGTTGGTTTCCATCTGAGCCATAGCTTAAGAATTGGGAGTGATTAAAATTGTGATTACCTCCTTCTAAAAGAAAGTAGGCATAAATGCCATTGCTGTGAATGTTTAAATTTTCTCCTTTCACTTTTCCGCCTGAGTAGTTGAAAATTCCATAACTGGAATGATTTGAGATTTCTGAGTTGGTAATTTCAACGGTGTATCCGCTATTGGATGGGTTGTTGCCGAATATATGAACTCCAGCTGTTCCATTCTTAATGATTGCATTATCTATTGTTGATGGAAGTGCTTGATTGAAATAAACGCCATAATATTGACCTTTTACGTCTTGGTAGAAGGGCTCAAGCCTGTCTCCCTCAATAATCACCTTGTTGTCAAAATCTCCTTCAATATGCAGCTCGCCTTTGTTTACAAACAGGATTGCTCCTTTGTGCATGTGGATTTTAGTGCCTGCCTGAATGGTTAAAGATTTTGCGGAATCGATTAATGCGTAATCATAAATAACATGGGGTTTATCGTTGGGCCAAATTCCTTCGTTTAAGTCTTGATAATGAAAGTAAGCGTCTTGTCCCCAGGCAGCCAATTGCACGCTTTGCATTTTTCCGTTGGTTTCAAATTCAATTACATCTTCAATAATAAGTGGGTCGTTGATATTGTTTTCTCCTAAAGTGACCTCAACAAACATGAAGAGACTATCGTTTGCTGGAATTTCGAAATCTTTAAAAATAGTACCAGAAATACCGTCTAAATTTACGCGGTAGGGCGAGCTTTCACCACCGGCCAAGATCACGCTTTTTACTTTTATGGGTTGATTGGCTGTATTGTATATTTTCAATTTCTTTGTGGTTGAACCTACCGTGGTAAACACGGTGTCAAATAATACGGTATCAGTTGAAAACGAAAGCTTGTCTTTTGAGAATAGAATGTCTTTTTTACAGCTGGTTAAATAAGAAGCCAGCCATGCCAAAAGGATAAATGGGATTATATAAATTATTTTTTTCAACACAATTTTTTTTGATATTTGATTAAGCAGAAGAGACATTGCAAATGTAACGATTTAATATCGGTTTTATTTTGGTTGATTGAGAATTATGAATGAACACCAATCGAAGGCGGAATGATGATTCAAAATCCATCCAAAATTCGAAGGTACAACGTGGGACGATTTGCAAATCGTCCGTTGTCATTGTGAATCGAAATTCAAAATCCATCCAAAATTCGAAGGTACAACGTGGGACGATTTGCAAATCGTTCATTACCATTGCAAATAAAAAATCAAGAGTTAGAAATTTAATTATGATGTTTTAAAATTTAGGGCAGATTGAAGCTAAAAAGCAAAGTAATTAAGTTATATTTGCCGAAACTAATTTATTATTAAAATATTTCGTGCAGGGATTGTGTGAAATTGATTTTAATTATTAAATTTGCCATCCGATTTAAGATAGAACAAGAAATTTTAGTTGAAATGAAAAAAGATACACACCCAGAGAACTACCGTTTAGTAGTGTTTAAAGATATGACGAATGAATATTCATTTGTTACACGTTCATGCGCTGCATCTACGGAAACAATTGAATGGGAGGACGGAACAGAGTACCCACTTGTTAAGTTGGATATTTCTCATATGTCTCACCCTTACTTCACTGGTAAAGAGCAATACGTTGATACTGCAGGTCGTATTGATAAGTTCAAAAACAGATATGCGCGTCACATGAAAAAATAGTGAGCCGCTATAGAAATATTGAAGAGGAGAGCTGTTTAGTTCTCCTTTTTTTATTTGCTAAAACTATAAAGGATAAGTTTGTCTTTTGTTGGTTGAATGCTTAATTTTGCTTACATTGTAAAGATTAATTAATTGATACATATAACATGGAGAGTAACTCATTTTTAAACGACCTATCCTTTACAGAAGATAAAGTAAGGATTTCAGTAATATTAGAATCCTCTTTCTCGAAGGAGATTCGAATTGCCTTTAAAAAAGGACAAGTCATGAAGGAGCATAAAACACCATTTCCGATTGTAGTTCACTTGCTGGAGGGAGCAATAGAATTTGGTGTTGAAGGAGATAAACATCAGCTTAAGAAAGGAGATATTTTAACCTTGGAGGGAAATGTTCCTCATGATTTATTGGCTAAGGAGGAAAGTGTGGTTCGCTTAACACTTTCGAAGTTGGATACTGCCGACCGCGTTAAGGAAGTTGCGGAAAATTCTAAATAATGAAAGAAATAGAAAATAGAGAGGATGTAAGTCGATTGGTTCATGCTTTTTACGACAAAATAAGAGCAGATGAAGAATTGGGCCCTATTTTTAATGCACATCTTTCTGCCGAGCAATGGCCACCGCATTTAGAGAAGCTTACAGATTTCTGGGAAACTAATTTGTTTGGGATTCCTAAGTTTAAAGGGAATCCGCCCCGCGTTCATGCAGAGGTAGACCATAAAATGAATTACGGCGTAACCCAAGAACATTTTGCGCATTGGATGCGTTTATGGTTTAGTACTATTGATGAATTGTTTGAAGGTCGATTGGCAGATAGAGCTAAAAATGCTGCCCGAAGAATGTCGACAGGTTTGTTCTTAGCAATTTGGAACCATAGACCAGAAAATAATTCACAAAGATAGAGTCCGCAAGGAGGCTATGTATTTGAAAATCTTTGACAAGAAAATAGAAAAAGTGGAAAACGATAAGAAATATCGTAGTTAAACACGACAACTAATAATTAAACATTAACAATTATATAGATATGGATATTAAATTTAAAGGAACAGCAATTAAGACCAACGGAAATTTCCCAAAAGTAGGTGATGATTTCCCAGAAATGAAATTAGTAAAGGCGGATTTGTCAGAATTAAATACCAATGATTTAAAAGGGAAGAAGGTCGTTTTCAATATTTTTCCTAGTGTAGACACTTCTGTTTGTGGAATGCAATTGAATACATTCGCTAATAAGTTGAAAGGAAGAGAAGATGTTGCCTTGGTGTTTACTTCTCTAGATTTGCCTTTCGCGTTTAGTCGTTTTTGTACGAGCGAAGGAATCGATAATGCCATCACAACTTCAGATTTTCGATACAGAGATGCTGATAAATTGGGAATTGTTATGGAAGGTGGGCCATTGAATGGGCTTCATGCGAGAGGTGTGATTGTTACTGACGAAAATTTAGTAATCCAGTACGCTGAGTTGGTGCAGGAAGTGACAGATGAACCAAATTATGATGCTGCTTTGGAGAAAATATAATCATGTTGCTTTTCTGACCAAAGTAAGTGCATCAGATTTACTATCTTGCTAAAAAAAAGTAAGATGAGAAAAGTGATTTTAGGAGCAACATTTTTTATTGCTTCATTGAGTATTGCACAGGAAGAAATAGGCTTGAGTAGTGAAGCGCAGATTAATTTATCAACTCATTTCTTGCCTGATAAAGATAAGAAAGAGGCAAGGGTTATTGGTTATTCAGACGAAGTAGAGATGATTGTTTTGCGAGATTCTGACAGCTACTTGACTTGTGTTGGAGATGACCCGAATAAAGATGGAATTCAAATTGTTTGTTATTACAGTGAATTGGAAGATTTTTTTCAACGCGGTCGCGTGCTGAAGTCTGAAGGGAAATCACCAATAGAGGTAAGAGAAATTCGAAAGAAAGAAATCGAGTCGGGAGTATTGAATTTTCCCAAAGGTCAAAGCATGATGTATGTCTTTAGTGGAAAAGCAGAGAATTTAGATAAGGAGTCTGGGGAGATCAAGGAGGGAAAACTACGTTATGTAGTATATCTCCCTTATGCCACTCAGGAGTCTACTGGACTTCCGCTATCACCGTCAGCTCCGGGAATGCCTTGGTTGATGGATCCTGGAACGCATAGAGCTCATATTATGGTAATGCCGAACTAGCAAGCTTTTAAATTTGCAAATAATGAATAGAAAACCAACATACGATACGGTTTCAGAGGCTGTTAATGATTTGATTAAAAGAGGGTATGAAACCGATTTTTACATTCAAGCAACCAAAGACTGTATCGTATGCAATAAAACTGACTTAGAACTTTCTTCTGATGAATTTGGAATCGATGAAATACACCGGTTTGAAGGGGAGAATGATCCAGGAGATTCTATGATTGTTTATGCTATTTCTTCCAAGAAGCATAAAGTAAAAGGTGTTCTATTAAATGCATACGGAGTTTATGCAGATGGCACAACTTCTAAAATAATAGAAAAGCTTGAAAAAAAATAACAAATAGTATGGGAAACACGAGAAAACCATTAAAAAGACATAAATCTATTCAACCCTTTAGTCGTGAGCATCATCAAGGCTTGCTTCTCTGTTGGAAAATTAGAAAAGGAATTCAAAACGGTGTTTCTTATAAAAAGATTAAAAAATACAATGACTGGTTCTTTGAAAACCATCTGAAACCTCATTTTGATGACGAGGAAAAGTACATGTTCCCTGTTTTGGGTGACAACCATGAAATGATTAAAAAAGCACTTTCTGAGCACCGCAGATTAACACGCTTGTTTGGAGAAACAACAAGTCTCGAAAAAACAATTAACCATATCGAAGAAGAGCTAGATCGCCATATTCGATTCGAAGAGCGGGAACTGTTTATGTTGATTCAAGAAAAAGCAACACCGGAAGAACTAAAGAAGATAGATGAGTTTCATCAGGAGTTGGACTTTATCGAAAACACCAAAGATAAGTATTGGGAGTAAAACTAGTTTAAGATTTTATCTGGGTTCATGATGTTATTAGGGTCAAATATTTGTTTGATTTCTTTCATCAAGCGCAATGAAATAGGGGTAAAGGGAATGTCCATATAAGGTTTTTGTACCCATCCAATTCCATGTTCACCAGAAATTGTTCCTCCCAAATCAACAGTTAATTCAAATATCTCTCGAATCGCCAAAGGGAGTTCTTCGTTCCATTGCTCTTCTGTTAAGTCGCCTTTTATAATGTTTACATGCAGATTTCCATCTCCGGCATGCCCATAACAAACCGATTTGAAACCATATTTTGCTCCTATTTTCTTTACTCCCGAAAGTAACTGAGGTAATTCATAACGGGGAACCACGGTATCTTCTTCCTTGTAGATTGAGTGTGACTTCACTGCCTCACCAACTTTTCTTCTCACTTCCCAAAGTCTATCTTTTTGCGCTTGGCTATCGGCAAAAAGAATTTCCCCTGTTTCAAACTGTTCTAAAACTTCGGCTATTTTTTCACATTCTTCAAGCAATTTACTTTCATCAAAGCCATCCACTTCTATCAGTAAATGTGCTTCGTGCTTTTCGTTAATTTCCATTTGAATGTTCGGAATGTTGTTTAAAGTCCATTGAATGGCATCGCGTTCCATAAACTCCATCCCGCTAGGCGTAATTCCTGTTTTCATGATTGCGGCAACAGCTTCACATGCTTTTTTAGCATCGTAAAATGGAACCAACATGAGCATATTTGTAGTCGGGTGGGGAATAAGGCGCAATACAATTTTAGTGACCACCCCCAATGTTCCTTCGCTGCCCACGATGAGTTGCGTGAGATTATAGCCTGTTGCGTTTTTTAATACATTGGCACCTGTCCAGATAATATCACCGTTGGGCAAAACTACTTCGAGATTTAAAACATAATCTGCAGTAACACCATATTTAACGGCTTTTGGTCCGCCGCTGTTTTCAGCAATATTTCCACCAATAAAGCAACTGCCTTTAGATGCTGGGTCTGGTGGGTAGAACAATCCTTTTTCTCTCACTGCGTCTTGAAGGTTTTGGGTGATTACTCCAGGTTCTGTAATAACTTGGGAATTGTTCTCATCAATTTTAATGATTTTATTCATTTTTTCCATGCTTAGTGCAACACCGCCTTTTATAGGTAATGCACCACCACTTAGCCCTGTTCTTGCACCTGAAGGTGTTACAGGAATTTTGTTTTCATTGCAATATTTTAGAATTGCAGAAATTTCTTCGGTTGTTGAAGGACGTAAAACAATGTGTGGAGGAAATAATAAATCCTCTGTTTCATCTTTTCCATATTTCTCTAAAGATGAGTTGTCGATTAAAGCAATGTTTGAAAACTTCTTCTTTAAATAGTATAATTGTTCTTTTGTCATTGTGGTCTAAAATTAAAGTATGAAAAAACCCTTAACTTGTATCGAAACAAAGCTAAGGGTTTTAAAATTTTAAAGAATGAAATTTATTTAATTTTCGATAATCTCAAATTCTGTTCTTCTATTTTCTTGTCTACCTTGCACATTCTTATTGCTTGCTATGGGTTGAGAAGAGCCATATCCTTTGGCGCTTAATCTGCCTGCTGAAATTCCTTTGCCTTTCAAATAAACAACCACTGCATCTGCTCTTTCTTGCGACAATTTATCATTGATTGAAGAAGGGCCTGTATTATCTGTGTGCCCTGAAATTTCCACTTTTAAAGCAGGTACGTCTTTAAGTAATTTAACCAATCGGTCTAACTCAGCGTCAGATTCACTTCTTAAAGTTGCTTGTCCAACGTCAAAGAAAATATTCCTTAATGCAATTTTGCTCCCAACAGCAATGTTTTTTAACTCAATGGTTTTGTTAATTAAATTGTAATCGCTTCCATCAGGTACATCAAAGTTTTCAGAATGAAATAAATAACCCTCGGCTTTAACTGCAATTCCATAGTTTATTCCAGCTTCTAGTGAAAGTAAGAATTTCCCCGTTGCACTATTTGTGGTAAATCGCTCAATGATTTTACCGCTTTTATTGTCGGTAATTTCAATATTGGCCTCTATTGCTTTGTTGATCAAAGCGTCAATTGTTTTACCTTTAAACACGGTCAAAGAAACTTTATTTACATTTACCACATCTTCAATTTGTGGATCTTTAATTGGTTCAGCAATGGATGCCAATAGGTAGTCCTCCATATCTACAATAGGTTTTTTAGGAGCACCCCAAAATGTGACTTTATAAATGTCAAATCCACCTGCTCCATTCGGTCGATTGGATGAAATGTAGGCATATTTCCCATTCGCAGTGGGTGCAAAGAAAAAGTCATCGTAAGGTGTGTTTATTGGGTAGCCCATGTTTTTTGGAGCAGACCATCCGCTTTGGGTTTTTGTGGATATGAAAATGTCATAACCTCCAATTGACTCGTGTCCTTGCGATGCGATATACATTGTTTTTCCATCGATATGCAAGTAAACAGGACCGTCGTTAAATTGACTATTTACTTGATTAATTGATGTTGCTGTTTTGTAATCTTTCTTCAACATGCTCTGCATTCCAGAGTACATAATATTAGTTCCTTTGCTTAAGTTTTCGTTTCCTCGCGCAAAATAAATGTTGTAACCATCATGGTTGTATGAGGCGTACATGTCATTTGTGCGTTTCGTACTGATTTGAAAATGCATGATTTCTGGAGTAGTCCACTTCGCACCGTCTAATGTAGTTTCGTAAATGTCTATTTGGCCTTCATTGTCTTTGTGCAGCAGCATTTTTGTTCCGTCATAGTAAAGGTTGTTCACGATATCGTCTAAATTAGAATTTACATTTCCTGAAATTGGAGATGCTTTCTTCCAATCTCCTTCGGTATTGGAAGAGGTATAAATATCATGATCGTATTCACCTACTTCGTTAGGCTTGTTTGAATTGGGTCTGTTAGAACTAAAAATGATTTCCGCGCCATCCGTGGTTATTGTCGGTGCTATTTCATCATGTTCTGTGTTGATTTCTTTTAAGTTATCTATCCAACATCTAACGGGATTCGCTTTGAATTTTTTAGCATTATCGCATTCCCGTTTTCTCATTTTTACGAATTTGTTGAAATTATCTGCTTTTCGATAATTGTCTTCAAATTGTTGATAGGATACCAATGCCTCATCAAACTTTTCTTCAAGCTGCATAGCATTTCCATGATAGTAGTAGAGGAATGGATCGCAGGCAGGATCTAATTGATAGGCTTTTTCTAAAAACGGAATGGCTTGATAAGGGGCTGAAGAATGGAGGTGACAAACACCAATTCTAAAGTTGTTTAACGCATTTTCTGGATTTAATTTCTGAGCGATTTCAAATTGTACCAATGCTTTTTTGAATGCTAACCCTGGGTCTTTTACTTCAAAGATGGCCATTGAACCCTCTTCTAAAAGCGTAACCCCTTGCTCTATTGCATCTGTTGCTACTTTATAATCTTCGACATTATCTTTAAAGTTGGAGCGTTTAAATTCAATGTTTTGCGCTGTTGAAAAGCCACTAATAAACAGTGAAATTGCGATGATGTATTTGTTTAAGTTTTTCATAGTTTTCATTTTAGAGTCCACAGTTTTGAGCAGCATATTGTTGGCCTGTCTCAGAGCCCAATTCGCTGGCTTTTTTCCAGTCTTCGCAGGCAGCATTCATATTGCGAAGCATTTCATTTATCATTCCTCTGTTTACGTAGGCAGTCGCGTAATTTCTGTCTAACTTTATGGCTTTATCTGCGGCTACTTTAGCTCCTTTGTAATCTTCTTTTTTAAATTTTACAGCGGCAATGTTTGCGTGTCCAGGAGCATAATCATTTTTCACTTGAACGCATTTTTCAAAGTCAGATAGGGCTTCATCTAACTTGTTTCTCTCCATTTGAGTAGCGCCCCTGTTGTTGTAGGCTAAGTGGAAATTTTTGTCAATTGAAATAGCGCGATTAAAAGATGCAATTGCTCCATCGTAATTTTTCATTTTCATTTTGGTTGTTCCTATATTGTTGAGAACAAAAGCCAAATTCGGATTTTTCTTTTCGGCTTGTTCGTAGTCTGAAATTGCCTTCGTGTAATCACCTTTCATTCTGTAACAACTTGCCCTATCATTATAGGCATAAGCTAAATTTCCGTTCATTTCAATAGTGGTGGTAAAAGATTGAATGGCTTTGTCATAATCTTTTTGCATAAACTGAAGTGTTCCGTAATTATAATAGGCATTTGGGTTGTTTGGATCTAACTCTATAGATTTCATATAATCGATTTCAGCCTTTGAATACTCTCCAGTTCCTTGATAAGCTCTAGCGCGCTGAAAATAGGCTTTCGAATAATTAGGATCTTTATTCAATAGTTGACTTAATGTTTTTGCAGCTTCGCCGTAAAGTTTTGCTTCGTTTTCTGCGATTCCCTTGTTGTAAAAAGCTGCCGTGAATTGATTGTCTAATTGAATCGATTTTTCGAAAGAGGAAACAGCCATTAAATAGGATTTCTTTTTAAATAGTTCAATTCCTTTATTGTAAGCTTCTTGACTTGCTGCTGTGGTACTGTTTTCTTTATTTTCTGCAGCAATTGAGTCCATGTAGGCTTGTTCTTTCTCAGTTAATTCTTGGGCTAAACCAATTTGTGCGAATGAAATCAGACCAAGTCCAAGGAGTAATAGTTTTCGTTTTATCATCTTATTTATTTTTGCAATCCTTAAAAATAGAATAATAAATTGGATTCAAGGGGTCCTGATCAAGCCAATAAATGTTTAATCTTTTACTACTATTTTCAGGTTCTCGAAAGCTAATTATTGAAGCTTTCTCTAAAATTGTTCTTATTTTAGCCAATCAAAAGCAAAGAAAAAGATGAGTAAAGAAGTATATATTGTAGACGGTGTAAGGACACCCATCGGAAGTTTTAGAGGTACATTGTCAAATGTTCGCCCTGATGATATGGCAGCATTGGTAATGAAAACAGTAGTAGAAAGAAATTCAACTTTAGACCCTAATGCAATTGAAGACGTGATATTTGGTTGTGCTAATCAAGCGGGTGAAGACAATAGAAATGTGGCGAGAATGTCACTGTTGTTGGCAGGATTACCGAGTACAATAGGAGGGGAAACAATTAATAGATTATGTTCTTCTGGATTGTCATCTGCTGTTACTGCTGCGCGAGCAATTAAAGACGGCGCTGGAGATATTTATTTGGCGGGTGGAGTAGAGAACATGACACGCGGACCTTGGGTAATGAGTAAATCAGCTGTGCCTTTTGGAAGTGATGCTAAGCTTTATGATTCTTCTTTCGGATGGCGTTTTGTTAATCCTAAACTAGACCAAGTATACGGAACAGAAGGAATGGGGCAAACCGCGGAAAATTTGGTTGAGAAATATGGAATTTCTCGGGAAGACCAAGATAAGTTTGCTGCATGGTCACAGCAAAAGGCAGAGGCGGCTTGGTCGAATGGCCGTTTGGCAGAAGAAATCGTTGCGGTTGAGATTCCTCGTCGTAAGCAAGAGGCTTTAATTTTTGATAAAGATGAATTTTTTCGCCCAGGTACTACTGTGGAAACTTTAAGTAAGCTTCGTCCAGCATTTAAGAAAGAGGGAGGTTCAGTAACTGCGGGAAATTCATCGGGATTGAATGATGGGGCTGGAGCATTGTTGCTGTCGAGTGAGCAAGGTTTAAAAGATCATCAATTAAAGCCAATGGCAAGATTTGTGGGTGCTGCTGTGGCGGGTGTTGAACCAAGAATTATGGGGATAGGTCCTGTTTACGCCACAAACAAATTGTTAAAAAGAACGGGGTTAACCATGGATGATATGGATATCATTGAATTAAATGAAGCATTTGCTGCTCAAGCATTGTCTTGCACAAGAGCTTGGGGATTGGCAGATAATGATGCGCGTTTGAATAGAAATGGCGGGGCGATTGCTCTAGGACATCCACTTGGAATGACGGGTGCTCGTATTCTTCAAACCGCTGCTATCGAACTGCAGAAAACACAAAAAAGATATGCTTTGATTACCTTATGTATTGGGGTTGGACAAGGTTATGCGGCAATTATTGAAAGGGTTTAGTTATTTCAGCTCTTGTCAAGCTTGGCTTTTCTGCTTTTCGCTGCTCAGTTGCTGAATATTCCGACTAGAGGAGTGATATCAGATTGACCAGTTGTCTTCGGCGTCAAAATGTCGGTGACAAGATAAAATTAAAAAAAGGTCTCATTGCTAGCAGTGAGACCTTTTTTTGATGTGGTTTTGAAAAATACATAAAAATGCGTTTCCGATACTTAACCATTAACATATCTAACCCAATAATAATGTGAATAAGCGGTTAACTGACAAGATTCTTTGCAATTTTCTATTTCCAACCAGTTTAAAATAGAAAATGATTCCAGGATGGCATTAGGCTAAGTTCATATTTCAAGCGAGAGGAGAAAAGCGAACAACTATGGAAGGATCTTTCTAAGTTAAAGTGAGTAGTTTTTATGTAGTGGCTGGTCGAAAACAGACGATTCTTATAAAATAAATTATTTTTGATGAGAGTTTGATTTATTTTTATGAGGTGATGCCTTAGCATCAGGTGATTAAAAATAAAGGGAACTATCGCAAAAAGAAATATTTTTAATTTTGATGTGTTTCCGACCAGACACTATGTAGTACATTAACCCGCTTTATTCATCAGCTAGTTTTAACCAATTAAGAAAGGAGAAATATAAATTTCAATTTTTAACTAAGCGTTATTGTCTATTTTATTGATTTAATTTCTCACTTTTTGAGCGTGTTTTTC
>NZ_QFRJ01000017.1 GCF_003143775.1 Brumimicrobium oceani
AATACTAGTATACAATCCATTCAGGATTTAACCTTTCAAACCATCTCGGAATTCTCCTATGCCAAGAAGTTACGATTTTCTGTATCCCTTGGTATTCCTCACTCTAAAGGTTTTTAACGGTTAATAACCGATAATTATCAGTTAAATGAAAGAAGGAATACTGATTTTTAAATTAGACTACTTTCTGTAAATCTTGCTACACTTGAGTGTTCCCTTTAATACTAGTATACAATCCATTCAGGATTTAACCTTTCAAACCATCTCGGAATTCTCCTATGCCAAGAAGTTACGATTTTCTGTATCCCTTGGTATTCCTCACTCTAAAGGTTTTTAACGTAATAACCGATAATTATCAGTTAAATGAAAGAAGGAATACTGATTTTTAAATTAGACTACTTTCTGTAAGTCTTGCTACCCTTGAGTGTTACCTTTAATGCTGGTTAACAATCCATTCAGGATTTAACCTTTCAAACCATCTCGGAATTCTCCTATGCCAAGAAGTTACGATTTTCTGTATCCCTTGGTATTCGCCACTCTAAAGGTTTTTAACGGTTAATTGAATTGATAAATTAGAACTGTTTGTCTTGCTAAATTGATTGTTGAGACCAGAGATGATGATTTTAAATTTCAAGCGAAGGATTTGAATAGAATTCTTTTGAAGAAGTTGAAAATATCGAAATTTCTATTAAATTTAGCTTATGACACTACAATACTGTTCCGACCTCCACATCGAATTTCCAAGGAATAGACAGTTCCTACAAGAAAATCCAATTATTCCAATGGGAGATATTTTGATCTTGGCAGGAGATATTGCTCCTTTCCGTATAATGGAACAACACAAAGATTTCTTTAAATTTTGTTCTGATAATTTTAAGGAGACTTTCTGGATTCCAGGGAATCATGAGTATTACGGGTTTGATATTACACAGAAAAGTGGGGGTTTTCATGAAAATATAAATTCCAATGTTCATCTGTTAAACAATCAAATTGTAGAATTAGAAAATGTTCGGCTGATTTTGTCTACACTTTGGACAAAAATAAATCCAGCAAACCAATGGCAAATTGAAAGAGGAATGAATGATTTCAGGACTATTCGATATGGAAAATATCTACTTTCTGCCGATAGAGTCAATGATTTGTACCGGGAAAACTATGGGTTCCTCGTGAAAGCATTAAAGGAAAATACACAAGAAAATAGAATTGTGGTCACTCACCATGTTCCTACATTTCAAAATT
Source organism: Brumimicrobium oceani (assembly GCF_003143775.1). Classification (GTDB taxonomy): domain Bacteria; phylum Bacteroidota; class Bacteroidia; order Flavobacteriales_D; family Crocinitomicaceae; genus Brumimicrobium; species Brumimicrobium oceani. The sequence goes on from NZ_QFRJ01000017.1 coordinate 1,237, forward strand.
ATCCAAAGCAATATAGAGGAAATGTGCTCAATGAGGCTTTTGCCGTTGAATTAACAGATTTAATTGAAGAATACAAACCCAATTATTGGATTTATGGACACCACCATGAAAATATTCCTGAGTTTAAGATTCATGAAACCACTATGTTGACCAACCAATTGGGATATGTTGAAATGGGTGAGCATAGAGGTTTTAATTTCGAGAAAACACTTAAGTTTTAGTCCTGTTTGCTAGAATTAAATTGGGGTATCTCTTCGATTACCTTTGGATGACAAATTATTCAGTGGGTGAAGATACAGCTGATTTAATCATTTCAAAAAACGCGTTTAAAAAATACCCGTATTATCAAAAACAGAAAAAATAAGGAATATTGGAGCTGAATAAAGCTTTATGCTTTCGAGCCATAAACCTTTTTCTAATTCTTTCGAATATAAGGGATGGGCTAATTATAGCTTCAGAGAAGAGGGGTAAAACAATGGATAAATCTACTCTTCCAGAATAAAGTCCACCGCTAATTGGACATGTAAACCGGTCGTGTCAATCAATTGAAAATCCGTTTCTTTTTGTTTAATGAGAATAGGCAGCTCAGTGCATCCCATAATCATAGCGTCTGCGCCTTTTTCTTGTAAAGACTTCATTTGATCTAAAAAGTAACTTTTAGCTTCATCAGAAAAGATTCCTTGTGTTAATTCTTTCGATATATAGTGATGTATGGTGTCTATTTGTTCTTCATCTGGCAGAGTGATGTCTAGTGGATAATTTGCTTTGATGAACTTCTCTAAAAATCCTATTTTAACAGTTGGTTTTGTACCTAATAGACCAAGATTTTTAAAATTGTTTTTTACCGCAAAATCTCCAATGGCTTTTCCAATGTGAAGGATAGGAACCTCAACTTTAGCCTGAACAAACTCATAAACCATGTGTGGCGTGTTGGCGCAGATTAAAATTCCTTCTGCTCCAATGGAAATAAGTTCTTTTGAAATTCTTAAATATTCTTCTTGAATTTTTTCACGATCTCCAGAGCGCATTAAAGCAATGTTTAAACTGTACAAAAGCAACTCAGGATTTTGATCATGACCAATTTTATCTCCTACTTTTTCATTAATCATTCTGTAATAATCTATCGTAGAATGATAGGACGTTCCTCCAATTAAACCCAGTTTTTTCATTTCTAATTAATTATTTTTTCTTACGGCGAGTGTTTTTCGTTAACAATTAGCCAAGATGTTACCGCGAGTGCTACTGCGAGTTTCGAAACTCGTGGTAATACCTCGCATTAATAATTTTCAATCCTTACTTCTCAAAAATAATACTCCAAATTCCTCTTACTTCATTGTCTCCGTAACCCGTTGCTTTGTCTTCAGGGTACAAATCTGCTAACATCGCCAAGGTAGCTGGTTTTACTTGTTCTTCCTTTGTTCCATGGCATTGCAAGCACATTTCATTGGTGATAATTGGATAATAAAACTGAACTTTGTCTCCCTTCATTTTAACATTCGGAGTGATTTCTTTACCTGTTTTCCCTTCTGCAATTAGTCCTTTATAATATTCAATTTGCTCCAGTTCCTCAGCATTAGCTTGGTTATTTTGATTTCTCGGCTTGTCACTCACACGGGTTATTTTGGCATTGTGCTCCTGGCTCATACTGTCTGTAAGTGTCATGGCTTGAACGTTACAAAACTCTAATGCATGTTCTGTTCCTTTCTCCATTATTGCGCCCATCAAGTTCTTACCTAATGTTGCTTTCGTTGTGGAGGCGTACTTAAAGCCAATGTCACTATATTTTTGAATTTCGGCTTCCTGTTTTTGTTGCTCCACCAAAACCAGTGAATCTTGTGTTGCTTGTTCTTTTTCCGCCAATTCTTGCTCGTTTGGAGATGAACATGCCACGAAAAGAGATCCAGTAATCATTAGGAATGCTAGTTTTTTCATTGTTTCAGTTTTAATGATGTTATAAAGTAAGACAAATATAAATGTAAGGTTTTTAAATTAATGATACAAAAGTCACAGTGAAAGACTTTGATCTTTGTCTCTTAAAACTATTCACCTTTTCATCCTTAAGAAAATAAAAAAATCCCAGTTTATCTCTTCCGCATGATCTTGTCAGTTCAACGCTTAATCACATACTTGAATAGATAGGTTTGCTGGTGAAGTTTAGGGTAGGTACTATGTTTTAAAGTCTCAAATACGCTCTATTGCAAACAATCAATTGACAAATGACATTTAATAGGTGATAATTCGTAATTTTGAATTATGACGGAAGACGAACAACAAATCTATCTAAAAGTGACACCAATTCTTGAAGTAAATCACGAAAGTACAAAGCATTTAATTGCAGATATTGATACTTCACAGTCGAAGAAGCAACAAGCGATTGATTTATATTTAAAAGTGCGTGATGGCTTTATTTATAATCCTTATCACCTAGATTTACGTCCTGAAAAATTGAGGTCAAGTGTGGTTTTGCAGAAGAGTAGGGCTTGGTGTGTTGAGAAAGCTATTGTTTTGGCGACTGGGTTGCGTGCTTTGGGAATACCTTCGAAATTAGGTTATGGAATTGTGGTGAATCATATTGGAGTGGAGAAATTGACGGCAGCTTTGCGCAGGGAAGAAATTGTTTTTCATGGTTATGTTTCTGCCTTTATCGATGGAAAATGGGTAAAATCTACTCCGGCTTTTGATCCATTGATTTGTAAACTCTCTGGTGTTGAACCTTTGGAGTGGGACGGCGAAACAGACTCTTTATTTCAAGCGTATAAAGGCGATCAGAAATTCATGGAATACAAGCATTTTTATGGAGAATTTGAAGATGTTCCTGTGGAATTAATGAACGCGGAAATGAAAAAATATTATCCTCACCTTTTTGAAGAAGAACACAATTCTCGTAGTTTTTCATTCTTTCATTTAGATTCTTAATTTCTACCCTTATGTGTTACAATGTTCAACAGAAAGCAACATTAAAAGAACTGACCGAAAAATTTAATGCACAGTTTGAAATGCCAGCGCTCTACACTCCCCAAAACCTAGTGAATGGTTTTAATTTCCCTTTACTTCCTGTTTTAAAGACGGATTCACCCCAGACCTTTCAATTTCTTAATTGGGGACTAATTCCGCATTGGGCAAAAAACGAGGATATTCGAAAACACACTTTAAACGCGAAATTGGAAACCATTGGCGAGGTGGCTTCTTTTCGAGATATTAATGAGCAACGCTGTATTTTGCCAGTGACCGGATTCTATGAGTGGAAATGGTTGGACAGTAAAGGAAAACGTAAGGAAAAGTATTTGATTCAATTGGAAAAGCAGACTGTTTTTGCTTTGGCAGGACTTTATAGTTCATGGACAAACCCTAAGAATGGAGAAGTCGTTGATTCGTTTTCTTTGCTAACTACAGAAGCCAATGAAGTGATGGCTGAAATTCATAATATAAAAAAGCGAATGCCTTTAATTATGGACGACAAGCAGGCAAAGAAATGGCTATCCGAAGGGAATTTAGCGCTGAACCATGATTTAAAAACGCAATGCATAGAAAATGATGGTCAATTGGACTTGTTTTCGTAATGTATCTGACAATTAATGGCTTTCACCTAGACTTGATTTGCTTTTGATATGGTTTTTTCATAGTTTTTAGGAAAGTTACAATAGTGTAACTAATCAAACTAAAATAAATCTATTATGTTAAAACGTTCAAACGCAATAAAAAATGGTTTAATTCTTTTCGTAATGCTCGGGATTTACTTCCTTATACTTGATGCATTAGGATGGGCTGATAACACATTTTTAAGATTAGGGAATTACATATTCGTGGTACTAATGATTAATAGTTCGCTCAAAAAAGCAACTCAAAACGGAGAGGACTATTTGAGTAAAATGGCCGTTGGTGTGGTTACGGTGGCCATTGCAATGACGCTAGGTGCTATATCTTTATTTGCGTATTTAATGATTCTTCAACCTGATATTGAGCGCTACATTAGTCCAGTTATCGCCGCCAATAGCTACTCAGGTTTGAGTATAGCACTTTTTATACAAAGTATAGCCTCATCTGTGATTTTGGTTTTTATAATGTCACAAATGTACAAAAACAAAAAGTCCACTGAAGTAGTTTAGTGTCACGTTATTTTTAAGGGTTGGCTTACTATATTCTTTTGAATGCTTATCAGGAACCTTGTCAGCTATTTAATATGCTACAATAAAAAGTACTCTCTTTAGCTAGGTCAAATCTTTCCAGCGTTGAAAATTAAGATTTTCAACGCTGGAAAGGATGATAGTTGTGGGTGCTTTTGCTTTTTCCCTTTCACTTGAAATATAACCTTAGCTCAATTTCATCCTGAAGTGGATTTCTTTATTCAACTGGTTGGAAATAGAAATTTGTAAAGGATCTTGTCAGTTTACCGCTAAATCACATTATTGCTGGGTTGGATATATTTACTGGTAAAGTATCGGATTGGTATTTTCTTTTGAATTATTTCTTATTTTTAAGAGATAATCCAAAGAAATGATAGATTTTAAGAATAAAACAACTTTAATAACTGGTGGTGCGTCAGGAATTGGGAAAATAATGGCAAGATTACTTCTTGAAAGAGGAGCTAAGGTTATTTTATGGGATATCAATACTCAAGGTATAGCGGATGTTATTGCGGAGTTTAAAGAGAAAGGGGAGATTTGTGGTTACACCGTGGATATTTCGGATCAAGAACAAGTTAAATCTTCTGCAAAAGAAGTGAAGAAAGAACAAGGTGTCGTAGATATTTTGATCAATAATGCTGGGATAATTGTTGGTAAATATTTTCATGAACATTCCACAGAAGAGATTTCTGCAACGGCAGCTATTAATGCCAACGCGCCAATGATTATTACCAGTTGTTTCATAAAAGATATGATGGACCAAAACTTTGGCTCGGTTTGTAATATAGCTTCTTCTGGCGGACTTATTTCTAATCCAAAAATGTCGGTTTATGCAGCGAGTAAATGGTCTTTAATTGGCTGGTCGGATAGTGTGAGATTGGAAATGAGTCAACTCAAGAAAAACATCCATTTTACGACCATAATGCCCTATTACATCAATACAGGAATGTTTGACGGAGTGAAATCTAAAATTCCTATTCTGGATCAAGAAGCAGCTTCCTTAACGATAATAAAGGCAATTGAAAAAAAGAAAGTAATGGTAACCTTACCCGGTTGGATTTATAGAGTTACACGATTGGGACAGGCGGTAATGCCTATTAAAATGTTTGATTGGTTTGCTGGGAGTATTATGGGGATTTACAAAACCATGGAGAATTTTATAGGTAGAAAATAATAGATAATCAGCAATTCATAATCGGGGGTACTCGCGCCCCAGCGAAAATGGAAAGCTTGATGAAATGATTTGTATCAGCTATTCAATAAAACAAAGCGACTTTAGGAGCTCTTGGAGGATTGATGATAGCGTAACAAACTCATGAAACAACTTGGAAGTGCAGATGGATTAAGGCGCCCAGAAATAATTACTAATGGATGAATTACAAATTACGAATTAATGGCGAGCGGCATAGCTATCGAATGCGTTGATTACGAATTGGAAATCAAAAAAACAATAATACCTTACTAAAAACCAAGCTGTAACATGAAATAGTCCCGACCAGCGCCCCTGTTAAACATTAAATTAATGATTAATGTTTAATTATTAATGGTTAACGCCCAGGGTATTGAATTTCAACCGTGTTGAAATTGACGTCCAGCGCAACCCTCGTTAAACATTAAACCTTAACAATTAAACATTAGAAATACAGCGCAACAACATCACCGCAACCCTCGTTAAACATTAAACCTGAAAAATTAAACATTAGAATATAGCGCAACAACATCACCATCGTTAAACATTAAACCTTAATAATTAAATATTAAAAATTAATGTTAGTCCTCTGCCTCTGGTTTTTCTTCTTCCTCAAAACCACTCATCAGATCATGAGTTTTGGTGTTGTACATTCCTTTAAGATCGTCAATTTTTGTTTTTTTCCACATTGGAACACCTACAAAATAGGCTGCTCTCCCTATCACATGGGCACTGATGGGGGCGGTGAGTAGAAGAAATACAATAATGGCAATAACACGTGTTGTGATGGAAGTTTCCATGTAGTAAAGGGCTAGTCCCAATAGAATTAGTCCTACTCCCAGGGTAGCTGCTTTGGTCGTTACCGACATTCTCAGGTATAAATCAGGCATACGTAATAAACCTATGGCTGCGAGGAGAATGAAAAGTGTTCCAAGTGAGATGATTATCATTATTAAAATATCATTCATTTCTTTTTCTTTTTTCGAGGTAATATGAAAATGCTACGGTACTTAAAAATGCGATAAGAGCAAAAATCATTGCAATATCTAAAAATGAAGGTCTTTTGGTAACAATGCTATATACGGCTATAATTGAAATACCAATTGTGATCAATAAATCTAATGCCACAACCCTATCTGGCAGGGTAGGTCCCATTAAAAACCGAATGAATACCAACAAGGTTGAGGTGCTCAATAGGGGTAAAATAATGTATGTTAAATAATCTTCTATACTCATCGTACTATATTCAAAATTCGTTTTTCAAATCCATTTTTAATGCCATCGATAAACTCCTCTTTATCGTGAACATACATGGCGTGGATATACAATACTTTTCTATCGTCTGAAATGTCTAGGCTTAATGTTCCAGGCGTTAAGGTAATCACGTTGGCCAAGAGTGTTATTTCTAAGTCTGATTTCGCATTTAAAGGGTAGGCGATAATTCCTGGTTCCATGTAAAACTTTGGGGTGATTACATCAGCTGCTACCTGCAGGTTGGCTTTAATAAGTTCATATAAAAAGTAAAATGTAAAACTGATTAAGCGGGGGATTATAATAAAGTATTTTTGTTTTTCTTGACTAGAGCTAATAAGCCAAAGTACTAAGAAACTCAATATAAATCCAAAAGTAAAATTAACCGCATTTATTGTACCGGTAAGAAATACCCATACTATAGCCAATAAAATATTTAATAAAAATTGAACTTTCATGGTTTTGTAACTTATTTAATTCCAAACACAGCATTATAATAATGTTCTGTGTTCATTAATTCTTCCCCAATTCTCGCGGCCACCAATTGAAAGTGCTCGGCGAAAAAACTGTAATATAAAGTAACTCCTACCAAAATAATGATAGGAACAACATAGGCCGCTTTTTCAGAAAAACTGAAATCTTCAAAATATTTAAAGGAAGATTTTCTTTCTAATTTGGGCGCATCTTTTGAAAAGCTTTTGTTCCACACTTTCGCGATGATCACCAATGTGATTAAACTGGCAAAAATAAACATCACCAGCATTGCTATTTCTCCAGCGGTGTAACTTGCGCTAAATAAGGACACTTTTGGCCAGAATCCGGAAAGGGGAGGAATACCCACTAATGCGAAAAGGGGAATGGCAAAGAGCAGAGAAAGGCGTGGATAATTATCCATTAATCCACCCATATTTCTCAATTTTGTAGAACCAAAAATACGGAACATCACTCCACCCATCATGTACAAGGTCGCTTTTACAATTATGTCATGGAACATATACATTACGGCTCCCACAATTGCTACTTCAGTAAATAGACTGAGTCCTCCAACCATGAATCCGATGTGACAAATAATTAAATAGGAGAATACGCGTAGAATATCTTTTTGCACTAAAGCACCTATCCCTCCGAAGAACATGGTTAGTCCTGCAATGACCATTAAAATGATTTGATTCACTTCTCCCAGCGGGAATATTAAAGTAAAAACGCGGAGCATTGCATAAATCCCCACTTTGGTTAATAATCCGGCAAAAAGTGCTGAAACCGCCGCAGGTGGCGTGTGATAGGAGGCAGGTAGCCAGAAATAAAGCGGGAAAACTCCTGACTTTACTCCAAATCCAATGAAGAAAACCAAAGATATTGTCTGAATTAATCCTTGATTCTCTATTTCTGGAATGATACGAGACAATTCGGCCATATTCAACGAGCCAGTAGCACCATAAACCATTGCTATTCCAGTAAGGAAAATGATGGAAGAGATCATGTTTAATGTAAAATACTTGACTGCCCCTTCAATTTGTATTTTTCTTCCACCGATAGTAAGTAATACAAAGGAGGAGATGATAATTACCTCAAACCAAACATAGAGGTTAAACAAATCCCCAGTTAAAAATGCACCGCTCAAGCCCATGATTAAGAAATGGAAAATGGCATAATAACCAAATTTTACTCTTGATGAAACCATGTTTTCCGTAGAGTAAATCGCGAGTGCAAAGGCCACTATGTTGGTGAGTAATATTAAAGAAACAGCTAGCGTGTCTGCGACCATGCTAATTCCAAATGGCGCTTCCCAGTTTCCTAATTGTATGCTTTGAATTCCGCTACTCCATACTCTTTGAAATAGTAGTGCCGCGATTACAATTCCTACACCACCTCCAAGAATACTGATGTAACGTTGGATTTTAGGTTTCATCCAAAAGAACAACAATAATACTGCTGTTATTAAATGGACAATGATCGGATATATTATTAAATGTTCACTCATGTTATTTAATATCGTCAGTTTTATTCATTGTATCAATATCGTCAGTTTTTAAGACTTTATATGCTCTTTTGATCAAAACGATGGCAAAAGATTGAAGTCCGAAGCTGATTACAATTGCTGTTAAAATCAATGCTTGTGGAACGGGATCTGCAAAAATACCTTCCAACATTTTTCCATCCTCAGCAATGAGTGGAGGTCTTCCTTTAACTAGGCCTCCCATCAGGAAAATTAAAAGGTTTACACCATTTCCAAGTATGACAATTCCGATGATTAATTTCACTAAACTACGGCGAAGAATCAGATAGATTCCTGCTGCATAAAGTATTCCCGTCATTATCGCTAATAATATTTCCATAATGTTTATACGCTTTCTGAAATAGTGAATATGATGGTTAAACAAACGCCAATGACTACAAGGTAAACTCCTGTATCAAAAAACAAAGCACTACCAATTTTACCAAGAATAGCAATGTCTTTTTCGTACCACAGCCCCGTCATTAGTGGGTCTCCCGTTAAAATAATAGGAGCTAAGGCACTTAATATAGCGATGGATAAACCAATGGGGATTAAAAAACCTGGATGCATCCTTAATACTTTTCTTGTTTGTGTTAGTCCATTCGCAAAAGCGTGCAAAATAAAGGCAATGGCAGCAATTAGTCCCCCAATGAAACCTCCTCCTGGTAAATAGTGACCACGCAATAGCACAAAAACTGAAAATAAAATCAGCAAGGGCAAAAGTGTGGTTGAAACGGTTTTTAATATTAAACTTTTCATATTATTTCTCGTGTTTCTTTAAATGTAATTTCAATAATGCAAAAACGCCTATGGCTGCAATAGACAACACAACAATTTCTATCATGGTGTCAAATCCACGGAAGTCTACCAAGATAACATTCACAACGTTTTTTCCTTTGGCAAGGGTGTAAGCATTTTCTGCATAATATTGCGTGGTAGACTTTATAGGATTTTCATTCATTATTTCAATAATGGTTAATGCTAAGAATGTTCCAAAAGAAGTAGCGATAATTCCATCTCTTAACCTGTTGGTTCTGTTGGATAGTTTTAAATACTTAGGTAAACGGTAAAGCACTAAAACGAATAAAATAACAGTTAATGTGTCTATCGAAAATTGAGTCATTGCCAAATCGGGTGCTCCGTAAAACACGAAGATTAGACACATGGTGTAGCCCAAAACGCCCATTCCGGCAATTGCAGATAGTCGTGATTTTGTAAATACTGTGAAGATAATGGACACTAACATCATGGCTAAAATCACAATTTCGTTCCAGTTTAGTGCTTTGATTTCTTTTAATTCTAAGAAAATTCTTGGATTAATAAATACGTGAATTCCAAAGACTAAGGTGAGCAGAACCAGTATGATTAGTACATACCTTCGCAAATATCCATTTTGGAAGGTCCTGGTAAGAAAATAGGAAATTCTTTGAAATAAATCTGCAAATTTTAGTGCTAAACTCTTAGGAGCGAAGGCATCAAATTTGAGCATTCCGCTTTCTTTCTTGTGACTTGGTTTCCAAAAGAAGTAAATGGCAATACCTCCTAAAATGGTAATAGCACTCAGTAAAATGATTAAATTGAATCCGTGCCAAATAGCTAAGTGTGGACTCGCTTCTCCCGTTAGTAGCGGGGTAATGTTTTTTGTGAATAAGGCTTCAACCATTGCAGGGAATAAACCGAACAATAAACTTAAAGCTGCCAAAATCATAGGCATGAACCACAATAAGAAATGTGGCTTTTTAATTTCACCTAATGCTTCTGGCTTTTTCCCAGAAAAAGGTTTTACTCCTACGAGTAGACCTGCAAATACCATTAAAATGTTGGTTAAAACAGCCATGGTGGTCAAGAGCGTTGGGTTTAAACCTCCGTTTAACGTTGCTTCATAAATCAGGTCTTTTCCTATAAAACCAATAGTTGGGGGGAATCCACCACTTGATAAGGCTGCGATAAACCCTGCAATTGCTAACGGCATTAACACTTTACGAAGTCCGCCCAATTGGGTCACGTCACGCGTTCCTGCTTGGTGATCAATGGTTCCTGTAACCAAGAATAAACTTGCTTTGTAAAGTGCATGAACTACAATAAAAACAATGGCTGCAGTAATTGAAGATGTGGTTCCAATTCCGATTAAAAACACCATTATTCCCAAAGCTCCAATTGTTGAATAAGCCAAAATTCCTTTTAAATCGGTTTTGAATAAGGTTTGAAAGGCTGCGTAAAGCATTGTTATTGCTCCAACAATTAAAAGCGTGGTAAAGAAATAGGAGTTATTTTGAAAGTGCGGAGTAAAACGCAATAGCAAATAAATACCCGCTTTTACCATGGTTGCAGAGTGCAAATAAGTAGAAACTGGTGTTGGCGCTTTCATTGCTCCTGGCAACCAAAAATGAAAAGGAAATTGGGCCGATTTTGTAAATGCAGCCAAGAATATAAAAACCATTAAAATAACCGAATACTGATGATTGGCGAATACCTCAGGGGACTGAAGCATTTCGGAAATAGACAGTGTTCCTGTGATCTGTGCTGCCAAAACAGCAAAAGCCAATAAGGCCAAACCACCTAAACCTGTTATCGTTAAAGCTATAATTGCCGATTTCCTTGATGGTGACTCAGTGTTATTGAAGCTAATCAAAAAGAATGAGCTTATACTCGTTAACTCCCAAAAAATAAATAAAGTGATGATGTTGTTTGAAGTAACTAATCCTAACATCGCTCCCATAAATATGGAAAGAAAAACGTAGAAACGCATCAGTTTTGGGTGGCCCTTCAAGTATTGCGTGGTGTACAAGAAGACTATACTTCCTACACCTGTAATGAGCAATGTAAAGAGCAAGGCAAGATTGTCTAGCCTAAAGTCCAAGTTAATTCCGAGTGAGGGAACCCAAGAGGTGAAGAAATTGAAAACTTCTCCGTCCATTATGGATCGAGCAAAACTCGAAAAATAGATGAATAATGAAATAGGCAATAAGGCTGCGAACCATGTCATTCTTTGAAATGTCTTTTGTCCAATGCCGAAAAGCAAAAGGGAAAATACGAATGATGAGAGTATAACGATTAAAAATACGGTCATAATTATAAATTATTCAATTGCCAAGATATCTGATTTTTCATAATCTAATTCTTAAACAACTTTTCAGCTTTTTGGTTTAGCGGATAAATATACGAAAATCCGCGTTTTTAGGCGCGGAGTAGCTAGGTTTTCGGATTATTTTTAAGTTAAATTGTGTTTTGGTTTTTTCAAAACTAAAGTTAACGGAGTTCATCGGAACTCACACAAGTTTCGCAACTCATGGGGTTTGAAATTCGTAATTTGAATAATCACTTACACATAGCAACAAAGAAGAACTACTTTCTTCTTTTATTTTTTCTTTGCTTTTTACGTTCTATTTTTTTCTCAATCGGACGAATATTTCTTCTCTCTCCAACTGCTGGGGCTTGGTTTTTCTCACCATCACCAATAGAATGTTTTGGGTTTAATACTGTAGGTCCGTCATGAATGTCGGGTGCTTCTTCTAAAGGAATAAGTAAAGTTGTTGCTTCAACCTCTTCTGGAAGAGAGGAAATTGGAATAGCCAAATTCATGAAGCTTTGAATTTCTTCAAACATTTTTTGATCAGATTCCTTGATAAACGAAATGGTATTTCCTTCCGCATCTGCACGACCAGTTCTACCAATTCTGTGCATGTATTGTTCTTTGTCGTCTGGTAAATCAAAATTAATTACGTGACTCACATTATCAATGTCAATTCCACGAGAAACAAGGTCGGTAGCTACAATTCCTTTCAGTTTGTTTTCTTTGAATTCACTTACCATTCTTAGTCGGTAGTTCTGAGATTTATTACTGTGAATAACTCCGAATTGTTCTGGGAAATCTTCCTCGATTCTTGTATGAAGTAGGTCTGCATAAACTCTTGATTGAACAAAAATAAAAGCCTTTTCAATAACATTATCTGATGTCAAAAGATGTTTTAAAAGATTGTATTTCGTATTGAAATTTTCTGTTGAATATGCTGTCTGATTAATCTTCTGCAATGGAGTTCCCGCAGGCGCAGCGATAATTCTCTCTGTTTTTCTAAAGAAAGTAGCTACCAATTCATCAACATCATTAGTAATTGTTGCCGAAAACATTAAATTTTGTCGTTTGGTTGGCAAAAGATCAAAAATACGCTGAATTTGAGGCCTAAATCCTAAACTCAACATTTCGTCGCATTCATCAATAACTACTTTTTTAATATCTTTTAAACGCAATAATCCTGTCATAGCAATGTCGTATAGACGACCTGGTGTTCCGATAATTATATCACAACCAGCATACACTGCTTTTTTCTGTGTGTTAATGTTGGTTCCGCCATAAACAGCAATTGTTCTTGTTGACATTGAGCCTGTCAATTTCTCTACTTCCGAAGCCACTTGTACTGCTAACTCACGTGTAGGGACAAGAATAAGAACCCTGGGGTGAGTAGAGTCTGTATATTTTAAATCACGTAAAATAGGCAATAAGTAAGCTAAGGTTTTTCCTGTTCCCGTTTGTGCGATTCCAATGACATCGCTTCCCGCTAAAACTTTTGGAATGGCTTTCTCCTGAATGGGAGTCATATCCACGATTTCTTGCTCCTTAAGCGCTTTTAAAAGCTGCTTATTTAATTTTATATCTTCGAATTTCATTGCTTATCGTATTACTTTTACACCATTGTCACTTCCTACTTTAACAATAGAAGAGGGTTGGCGCATTACTTCTTCTAGTCGTTCGTTTAAAATTAAATCTACTCCAGTTTTAATTTCTTCACTAATTTCTGCATAACTTTCTGCATTTGGCTGGCCAGAAATATTTGCACTTGTGGAAACCAAAGGCTTTCTCAAGCGTTGAATGATCTTTTTACAATTCATGTCTTCAGTTACACGAATAGCAATTGTTCCATCTGCTGCCAAAAGTGATTTGGGTAAATTGATGGGTTCATCATAAATTATGGTCAATGGCTTCACAGCAAAATCAATTAGGTCAAAGCAAACATCCGGAATATTGTTTACATAACGCTCTAACATAGCAACACTGTCTACCAATAAAATAAATGATTTTTCATTCGACCGATTTTTGATGTCAAATATTTTTTGAATGGCTTCCTCATTGCTGGCATCACACCCCAACCCCCAAACAGTGTCTGTAGGATAGAGTAAGGTTTTTCCAACTTTTAAACCTTCGGCTGCATCATGTATATTAACTAGCTTCTCCAATTCGATTCATTTTCGACAAAAATACAACACTCATTTGTATTGTCGTCACTCTTGGCTTCTTTTGTGGATATCATTGTGACCTTCTTCTATTTCATCCTTCACATCTTTAATGATTCGGGTTAGAAAAAAGTACTCTTGTGTACTATTTTGATTCAACCAAGTAAATCCCTGAGGGTCACCGTCGACAGCTATGGCCATGTTGTAGAGCAAGGTAAAATTATTCTTTAAAAGCCAATTTGTAGCTTGCCTGTTTCCTTCGGCTGCATTAATGAAAGCCATCAAATGTGGATATCCATTTTTCATTAACCAAGTTCTTGCTTTTTCTTTTAGTCGAATGGCGTGAGTGGCCATTACCAATTCTTTGTAGCCATTATTTAGTAAATAATTAAGTAATTCAGAATGTCCTTCTATTCCCTTTGCCCAAGCCAGAATGATTTTCGGATGATAATCAAAAGCTTTCATTTCAACTTTTGTTGCCTTTTGACGGGTGGCTCCCAAATCGTTTTTTTTGTTCTTATTGAATAATGCCATAAGTTAAAGTATACTTTTATTAACACCTTTCTCAAAGTTAAGTTTTTTCTCCGTATTTCCGAACACTCCATTTTAAATCGATTACTTTTGTAAAAAAGAATAAAGATGATTGATGAGAGGGTATTGACGATGTACAAAGCTTCAAATAAATTTGGAGCATTTCTTGAAATGGAATTAGAGGTTTTAGAAGAAGGACAAGCGAAGTACATTATTGAAATCAAAGAGAAACATTTAGCAACTCCAATAGCGGCTCACGGTGGAGTAGTGGCCGGATTAATTGATGGAACCTTAGGCGTTGCTGCCTTAACAATTGCTGGTAAAAATAATAATGTGGTCAGTACGGTTGAATTACAAGTTAATTATCTAAAACCAGTAAAGTTAGGAGATGTTTTAACTTCTGTAGGAAAAGTAATTTCTGCAGGAAAACGCTTGCTTTATGTTGAAGCAGGGGTGACCAATCAAGATGGAGTTTTGGTTGCGAAAGCAAGTGGAACATTTAACGCATATCCGGCGGAGAAAGCATTTAAATTGATTGAAAAATAAATTTTCCAGATATTTTAGTTGTAGAGAGGGCTTAGCGTGCGGGGGAGATGTTGGAGAAGGTGAAAGTTTTCCCTCTCTCTTGAAATATGACCCTAGCTTAATGCCGTCCTGATGCGGATTTCTTTTTTTTCAACTGGTTGGAAATAGAAATTTGCGAAGCATCTTGTCAGGTTACCGCTGAACGACATTATTGTTGGGTTAGATTTATTTACTGGTACTGTATCGGATAGGCATTTTAATTTTTAAATAAAATGACACGCTTGTTCATAATTAGGCGTTCCTCCACCAAGCTTTGCGAATACCTAAGGAACCTTAGCTTCACAGTTCCACTCTTTCCTCTTCTCTGTGAAAAAATCTTTAAATGCCGTAGGCATGACTCTCTTTCCTCTGGGCATCTTTGCGTCTTTGCGAATCACATTCGGCAAGCTAATTGCGGTGCTCTGCGTAATTCTTCTCTTCCTCTGCGAAACCCTGCGCCTTTGCATAATTCTGCGTAATTCTTTTCCCTCTCTTTTCCTCTTCTCTAAGAAACCCTACATCGTTGTAAATCACATTCGGCAGGCCAGTGCAGCGCTTAGCGTCATTCTTCAACTTTTCTTTTTTTCTCTGCGTACCTCTGCACCTCCGCGTGACTCTGCGTAATTCTTCTCTTCCTCTGCGAAACCCCGCGCCTTTGCATAACTCTGCGTAATTCTTTTCCCTCTCTTCCTCTTCCTCTTCCTCTTCCTCCTTCTCCTTCTCCTTCCTTAAACATTAAACACCTCTCCATCCTCAGGAATAAAGACCTTTTCAAAAATAGCTTCCGCTTCTTCTTTGTGCAGTTCCATGGTTTTATACCTCGCAGAAAAATGACCTAGAATTAGCCTTTTAGCCTCTGATTTTAGAGCGATGGTAGCGGCTTGTTTAGCCGTAGAATGAAACGTTTCTGAAGCCCTTTCACTTTCCTTATCTAAAAATGTAGCCTCATGATAAAGTAAATTCACTCCTTTTATGGCATTTATAATTGGCGGATGATAAGCTGTATCAGAGCAAAATGCGTAAGATTTAGTTGGTTTTGGGGGGAAGGTAACATCTTCTGATTTTACGATTGTTCCTTCATTGTCTATCACATCCTCTCCCGAAATCAATTTTTGAATGTAAGAGGTACTTATTCCAGTTTCATCAAAAGCTTCCTTATCCAAACCTCGTTTTCCAGGTTTTTCATTGATTCGGTAACCTTGAGTCGGAATGCGATGAGATAATGGAAAAGTTTTAATTTCTATGCATTTGTCTTCATATACCATAGCTTCGGTGTTTGGAGCTAATTCATGAAATTCAATGGGGAAACCGTTGTAATAACCAGAAATTTTGAATTGATTTAGAAGAAATTCTTTAATTCCGATTGGGCCAACTATTGTTATGGCCTCTTTTCGACCCAATAGTTGCATTGTGCTGATTAAGCCTGCTAATCCAAATATATGATCTCCATGTAAATGTGAAATTAAAATAACTTGTAATCCTTGAAACTTTACTTTGAATTTACGCATTTGGATTTGCGTTCCTTCACCACAATCAATCAAAATGGAGCGCTGCTGACAATTTACAAATTGAGATGTTGTGCCCCTGCTTAAGGTTGGTACTGCAGCTCCAGAGCCCAAAATTGTAACAGTAAAACTCATGATTTATTGAATTTCTTGTTCTGCTTCCTCTAATGTTTCTGTTATGCTCAGTACCCTGTGAAGTTGCGCAATTTCAATCATTTTTTTTACGTTGGCGTTGAGCCCTGTTAGAATAAACTGCCCATTTGAGTTT
The DNA here is from genome assembly GCF_003143775.1 of Brumimicrobium oceani. Classification (GTDB taxonomy): domain Bacteria; phylum Bacteroidota; class Bacteroidia; order Flavobacteriales_D; family Crocinitomicaceae; genus Brumimicrobium; species Brumimicrobium oceani. The sequence goes on from NZ_QFRJ01000017.1 coordinate 17,894, forward strand.
TTGCACAAACGATTAGCCGATAATAAAGCGCTTAAGCCTGATGAATCGCAATAAGACGTTGCTTTTAGGTCAATAATGATATTGCTAACATTCGCCTTATTGATTTCTAGAATTGTTGATTTTAATTCTGAAGCGTTTGATAAATTGAGCTTGTCAACTGCTGAAGAAATAATACTGTAATCTGCTTTATTTAAAACTTTAAAGTTCATTCTGAATTCGTTTTATCAAAAATAACAAAATTTATCAACGTTCAATCTTTGAAGCGAGTAAGTATATTACCGCCATTCTTATTGCCACGCCATTTTCCACTTGGTTTAATATAATGGATTGCTTACTGTCGGCCACATCACTCGTTATTTCAACTCCTCTGTTGATTGGGCCTGGGTGCATTACCACTATTTTTTTAGAGAGACTATCCAGTAGTTTTTTATCTAATCCATACAACATGGTGTATTCTCTTAAGGAAGGGAAGTATTGAATATCTTGACGCTCTAATTGAATACGTAACATATTGGCAACATCACACCATTCTAGCGCCTTTCTTAAATTGTGCTCCACTTTTACGCCTAATTCGTGAATGTGTTTAGGGATGAGTGTGGTAGGACCACAAACCATTACTTCTGCTCCTAATTTTTGTAAAGCGTAAATATTAGATAAGGCTACACGAGAGTGTAAAATATCACCCACGATTACGACTTTTTTTCCCTTTACTTCGCCCAATTTCTCACGAATAGAGTAGGCGTCTAATAAAGCTTGGGTGGGGTGTTCGTGTGTTCCATCACCAGCATTAATTACTTTTGCATTAATACGTTCAGAAAGAAATTTTGCCGCTCCAGGATTTGGGTGACGCATAACCACCATGTCAACTTTCATCGAAAGAATGTTGTTTACGGTATCTACTAAGGTTTCGCCTTTTTTTACAGAGCTACTTGATGCACTAAAATTGACTACATCAGCACTCAATCTTTTTTCTGCTAATTCAAATGATAACTTTGTTCGGGTAGAATTTTCAAAGAAAACATTAGCAATAGTTGTATCTCTTAATGACGGAACCTTCTTAATTGGACGATTGATTACTTCTTTGAAACGATCAGCTGTTTGAAAAATTATTTCAATATCTCTTGTCGTGAGATGCTCGATTCCAATTAAATGGTCAACACTTAAATTATCCATTGTTCTCTTTGGTATATAATATCACTTTATCTTCTCCTTCTATTTCATTCCACTCTACAGAAACCCTTTCAGAAACCAGAGAATCTACTGTTTTTCCAATATAATCTGCTTGAATGGGTAGGTGACGCTTAAATCTTCGGTCAACAAATGTGAGTAATTCAACATTGTTTGGGCGACCATAAGCGAGCATAGCATCCAGTCCAGCACGAATGGTTCTTCCGGTATACAAAACGTCGTCAATCAAAACAATTTTCTTGTTTTCTAGTGAGAAGTCAATATTTGTAACACTTGGGATGAGCGGAGTTTCGCGCCTTCGGAAATCATCACGGTGAAAAGTGATGTCTAAGCTGCCACATTGAATTTCCTTGTCTAAAATCTCTTCAATTAAGGTTTTTAGTCGATCCAATACACGTATCCCTCGGGGTTGTAAGCCAATTAAAACCGTGTTTGAAAAATCATCATGATTTTCAATGAGTTGTCGACAGAGGCGTTGCAGGGTGAGATCAAACTGCTTTGCGTTGAGAATTACTTGGGTTTCCATCGGGGTCAAAGATAAAATTAAACTGCTAATAAATTGGAGCTTGTGAGAAGAAAATTTCAATCCCTTTGCCTTGCACTATTAATAATAAATGAGACCAACACCCTTGGCCCTGAAATGTCGGGATGGCGTTTGCAGTGTTTGCCAATGGTAAAATCGGTTAAATTGTGAGCTGTGCTCTTAGATCTAGTGTTATTTTCCGCTTCCTTTAAACACAATTACGACGGTGTAAAGCAAAATTTTAAGGTCTAGTGCTATCGACATATTCTTAAGGTAAAGTAAATCGAATTTCATGCGTTGTAGCATTTCGTCTACATTTTCTGCATATCCGAATTTCACTTGACCCCATGAGGTAATTCCTGGTTTTACTTTCGTTAGTTGAAGAAATTGAGGTTCGCGCTCGGCTATTTTGTCTATAAAAAATTGGCGTTCTGGTCTAGGGCCAACTAAGGACATTTCGCCCACAACAACATTCCAAAATTGAGGAATTTCATCTAAACGAACTTTACGCATAAATTTTCCTGTTTTCGTAATGCGTTTATCGTGAGTAGAGGAGAGTTGTGGACCAGACTTTTCGGCATCAACAACCATCGTCCTAAACTTTATAATATTAAAAGGTGCACCATTTTTTCCAATTCTTTCTTGTAGAAAAAAGATAGGACCTTTAGAAGAACTTTTTACAAGAATTGCTAAGACGAGGTAGACAGGGGAGAGAATTAAAATCGCAAAAACGGATGCAACAAAATCTATTATTCGTTTAATTACAAATTGCCAATGCGGCATTATTTCGTCATTGACTTCGATGAGTAGTGCTCCAAAAATATTGGTCATTTTAACGCTACCACTAAGTAGATCGTACATGTTTGCACTAATTTTTATTTTAATATCTCTTCCTTGAATGCGTGCAATTATGTTTTTTAATCTTTCATGTTCGGAGGAGTCAAGGGCGATAATAACTTCTTCTATCGCATTTTCGTCAATGATTCTCTCCAAATCGTCAATGTGTCCTAAATGAGGCATGAGGTTAGAGATATCATTGTCTATTCCATTTAAATTGATGAAACCAATAAAATTCGATCCAGTTGACTTGGGTAATTCTTCTACTTCTTTATAAATGTCAACGGCTTTTGAGCTTCCTCCAATAAGTAGAGTCTTAAAGCCGTCTTTCTTATTGCGAATGTGCTGAACAATGTAGTTGGTGATTAGTAGTCTTGGGACTAAGGTGAGTAAAGAGTGAAAAATGAAAAGTGCTATTAGTAGGTTGTAATAATAGGTGTGGCTAGGGATTTCATCATCTAAGATGAGGAAGAAAAAAATAGCTAAAGTTCCCAGAATAAAGGCCCTCATAGAGAAGGAGAGTAAACGCATAAAATACATTCTCTTGAGATTGTTGTAGGTTCCGAGGAAGAAATAAACTGCAATCCAAAATAGAGGAATAATGACCATTCCTAAGTAAAACCGTTCTGAAGTTTGGAAAGGAACAGCTTCAACATATACCTTTCTAAAATAAAAGAATATTGCCCATGCCATTGCAGCAGTGACCAGATCAAGAATAATGAAAATTGATTTTAAGCGCTTTTGATTCATATGGGTATGCTATGGATAAACAAGCTTGATATTGTCTATATAAAAGTAGCTCGAACTCAATTCTGGGTCAAGCACAAACTTAAATTCAGCATCGTTGAGTGGAGTTGTTTGTCTAAAAGAAACAATTTCTTTTAAATCGAGATAGGCATGCTTCCAAACAGCTTCTTCCTTGGTTTGGGGATTAATTAGGATGTATTCATCTACGAAATACTCATCATTCCCGTAAGAAATAACGCTTGTGAGCATAGAATTGGTGTTGATGTAGTCAAACTCTAGGTAGACTTCAGTCCCTAACTTTGGTAGAACAGTACCAAATGTGGTTACAAAAGAAAGTTTGGAAGTTGAGTCTTTAAGAATGATTTCTCCATATTTATTTCCCCATTTTAAGAACTCAGGGTCATCGTTTCTGCCCAAAGTAGCAGTAGAAGAGGGTGCAACATCTACTTGCATGCTCGGACTTTCGAAATCCTCAATTAAAAATTTGATGGAATTATAGTATTGGGTCGTAGGGGTAAAGGAAACAGTATCGTTTCTTTTAATTTCAATAGATCCTTTGTATTGTTCTAAAAATGGATACCTTTTTTTTGTTGCACTGATACCGTTGTTTACTACTCCGGGAATTAAAACAAAGTCATGCAGTCCATCTCCGATAATCGGTATTTTTGCCGGGAGCTCATAAGCACCTAAACTTTTACCATCCATGTTAACAAATACCTGAGATATATCATGTGACATTTCTCCTTGAGGGTTTTCCGCGTTTGGATTAGCGTTTAAAATCCATTTATCAATTTTTAGCCAGGCCACATCAGGCTGTTCTTTTGTACAGGATGAAACAAAAAGAGATAAAATAAATAATGTAATTATGTGTTTCATTTGGAATGATTTAAAAAGAGAACGTGAAATTTTACAGATTATTATTTGTCCAGTATAGAACCATTCATCTTTAGTTTGTCGAGAATTTGCTCAGCTACGTGTAAAGCCAGCATTCCATCTTCTAAAGAAACTATTGGTGTTGTGTCATTTTTAATGCACTCCGCAAAAGTTCGAAGCTCTTCTTTTATGGCATTGGTAGACTCAATTTCAGGTTTGTCGAAAATAATCTTTTTAGAAGGTTTTCCGTTACCCATCTCCATTACCATGTCGTAAGGACCTGCTTCTCCTTCGAGTGTTTCCATTTGAACAACCTCCATTTCTTTTTCTAAGAAGTCTACACTGATGTAGGCATTCTTTTGAAAGAAACGCGATTTACGCATATTTTTTAATGAAATTCTAGAAGCTGTTAAATTCGCCACGCACCCATTGTCAAATTCTATCCTTGCGTTGGCAATGTCTGGCGTGTCAGATACAACGGCAACACCAGAGGCTGAAATTTTACGAACACTTGAGTTAACAACACTCAAAATAGCGTCAATATCATGAATCATAAGGTCCAAAATAACCGGGACATCAGTTCCTCGGGGATTAAATTGAGCCAAACGATGTGTTTCTATGAACATCGGTTGATCAAAATAAGGAATGGCTGCTCTAAATGCCGGATTGAATCTTTCCACATGTCCGACTTGCACTTTAACCTTAGCCTCTTCAGCCAGTGCAAAAAGTGCACGTGCTTCATAAGTGGTTTGCGTAACCGGTTTTTCTATAAAAACATGTGTTGAGCGTTTAATCGCTAAAGATGCTGTTTCAAAATGTGTAGTTGTGGGCGTAACAATATCTACACAATCAGATTCTTCTATCAAATCTTCGGCAGAAGAAAAGGCTTTACAACCAAATTCTTGCGCTACTGTTTCAGCATGTTCAAGGTTGCTGTCAAAAATCCCCACTAATTCATAAACGTCCGTTAATTCTTTAATTAAACGTAAATGTATTTTTCCTAAATGTCCTGCACCAATTAATCCAATTTTTATCATCTCAACGATTTTTTACAAATATACAGTATGTAGGCTAGTAATAATAGCCTTTTTCAGGATGTTATTAACACGTTATATACAATTCTGATTTCTTCAAGCTGCGTGGTATTTTTCTTTTAATACACAAGGCTTTGATTTACAGTGCTGTGATTAATTTGTGAGAAAAAAAATTAAAAAAAAGTAGAATTGAAGCGTTTGAGATAAGTTTATTTTAGTTATATTTGCATCCGATTTGAGCGACGGCTGAAATTACGAAATTGAAATAATACATTTTTACAACCTTAGTTTTAGGTTGTTCAAATTATAAAAGCATATAAAATATTTCTGAACTAATTCTTACGAAGAAATATATATAGTTTTAAATGGTGGTTGTAGCTCAGTTGGTTAGAGCATTGGTTTGTGGTACCAAGGGTCGTGGGTTCGAATCCCATCTTCCACCCGAAGGCTAGTCTATTCTTAGACTAGCCTTTTTTTTGGTTAATACTTTTTAATTATTTTTTTTTGATCAGTTAAAAAAAACACGAGCGCCAAGAGGTGACAAGTTAATAATTTGGTTTTGAGAAATTCTGAGATATTATCTTTGAAGTAAGTTAAACTTTTGACTTAGAGTGCAAGCCAATTTAATTGAGGTTTGCTTTGCATTTTTAGCGAGCGCAATAGAAATGTTTGATACGGTATTTTAAAGATTTTAAGTTCCCTATTTTCCCAGAGAGTTTTAATGAAGGCGTTAAGTTTCTGTTTTTTAGTGCGATGAAAACAATTTTGTTTTTTAGCATAAGGCTACAGAAAAACATTATTTTTGGCAACCTTTTCAAACTGGGTTTCGTTTTTTTAACAAGAAACTTATATTAAGGTTTGATTTAAGAGATTAATGCGGACCTGATTTTTTTAATTATTAACACATATAATAAAAGACATGAAAAAACTACTTCTTTCTTTATTCGCTCTAACGTTCTCTTTAGCGATTTTTGGACAGCAGAATTTATATTCTGACACAAAAGTCCAAGTTCAATTTACGGTCGAGCAATTTACTGATGCTGTAAATGACAATTTCTTTGAATATTACTCTTTTGAAATGACAAATATCTCTCAGCAGGATGTTTCTTTTACTCCTGATTTTATCTACGTTACGGAGACAGGAGATCAGCGGTCTTCAACAACACATGATGAGAATAATGTTATTCACTTGGCTCCTGGAGAAACAGTAAAAGGGGATATTTCAGATCATGATAACTTAACCTTGTTTAAGCAGTTCTTAGTAGGAAACAGCGGTAAAAAAGCTGCCAATTCTACAATAACTGTTCAATCAGTATCTATTAACTATCAATAAGAAACATTATGAAAAAAATTATATTATTTATCGCCACTATTTTCACCGCGAATTTTGCTATTTCGCAATGTGACATAGATATTAATACTGCCACAACTTCTATTGATTGTGGTAATACCTTTGTTTTAACCGCGGTTGGAACATCTCAAATATCATTATTAGATGAGAATTTTAATAATAGTACACTGGCATCAGGGTGGATTCCAAATCAGCCCGTTATGTTTAGTAATCCATGTGGTGCTCCGCCAGACGGATCACCTTCAGCATGGTTCGGTAATTCTCAGCCACATCCTCGGTTTTTAGAAACAACTGATTACGATGTGACCTGTGGTGGTGATATTTGTTTTATGATGAAGTATGCAACTCAAGGTGGCTCTGGGTCTTGCGAAGGACCCGAACTTACAAGTGAAGGTGTTGATTTGCAATATTCACTGAATTCTGGTGCCACATGGGTGAGTATAGCTTATCATCCACCACTCAATGGTGGTTATGATGCTTATCAAACAACATGGAACCAATATTGTTATGCAATTCCTGCAGCTGCTCAAACTACTTCTACTAGATTTAGATGGATTCAAGGTGGAAGCCATGGTGCCAATAATGACCATTGGGGTATTGATGATGTTCTGATATCTGCCTTGAATTGTGCTGTGTATTATTACGACTGGGCTGTTGATGGTACTCAGAATACTGCAGATACTGTTATTACGCAATCAGTAAACTCAAAGACCTATAATGTAATTTACACTAACGGTATCGATGATACATGTTCTGCTTCGATAACAATTGATGCCTCTCTTTCTCCTGACTTTGATTATTTCGCTCCTTGTGAAGGTGAACAGGTTACTTTTACTAACATCTCCACAGGTCCTTTTACGAACGCGAAGTGGATTTTCTTGAATGGAACAGACACAATTCAAGCTCCTAGTGCAACTTACACCTTCCCTCCAGGAAGTAATATGGATGTTGAATTGTATATTGAGGATTCTGTAGGTTCGTGTACGGGAACCGTTACGAAAACGGTAGTTGAAACACCAAAATTACAATTGTCTGTTGATAATCAGGTGGATGTTACATGTAATGAAGGAGAGGATGGTATTGTGACAGTAGGTGTTTCTGAAGGAACTTCGCCTTATACTTATAGTTGGTCAAATTCAGTTTCTACAGGGGCAACTGCCGATGATTTAGCATTTGGTCCAACGACGGTTACAGTAGTAGATTCTAATGGTTGTACAATTTCTGAAACAGTGAATATCGACCAACCAGAACCTTTAGTTATATCGAATGTATCGCCTGACACAGTTATTTGTATTGATGATCCTGTTGATCTATTTGCCGTGGGTTCAGGTGGAAGTACTGCCTATATTTATGAGTGGAGTGAGAACGGACAGGTGGTTGCCAACGGAAGTAATGTTACGGTTACGCCTACATCGGCATCTACCGAATATATGCTCGTGTTGAGTGAACAGTGTGGCTCTCCCCAGGATACAGCTTATGTTACTGTAAATTATCCAGATGAATTGATTCCTGCATTAACTCCAGATATCACAGGTGGTTGTTATCCTGTGGCAATCGATTTTACAAACAGTACCAACACAAACGAGGTGATTGATTACACCGTATGGGATTATACCGATGGAAATATTGATACAATTGCTGGATCAGGAAATGCTGTTCATGAGTTTGATTTAGGAGTTTGGGGTGTAAATATGGAAATTGTTTCAGAAAGAGGGTGTAGGTATTTCCGATCGTATACCGACCTAATTGAAGGTTATCCTTATCCAGAGGCGAACTTTTATGTAAATCCGAACCCTGTTTCAATCTTTGAATCAACAGTGACGGCTTACGGAGAATCTAGTGGAGACATTGTTTCTTACCAATGGTTTGCTGAGGAAGCAGACCCTGACTATTCTTCCATTCAAAACCCAACACTTGAATACCCTTCAGAAATCAAAAACTATCCTTTAATACTTGTTGTTGAAAATGGTTATGGTTGTACGGATACCATTCAAAAGTTGGTTAGGGTAGAGAATGTGGTTACTATCTTTACTGCAAACACATTTACTCCTGACGGTGATGGCTTAAATGATACTTGGAAGCCAAACTTATTAGGAATTGATACACAAAATTTCAGACTGGAAGTCTTTAACCGATGGGGAGAAACAGTTTTTGAATCTCAAGACCCTGATGGAGAGTGGGATGGGACATATGGAGGTAAGCTTGTAAAGGCAGGAACTTACATGTGGGTTATCCGTGTAAATGATTTTGAAAATGATAATAAACATGAGTTTAATGGAAGTGTAAACGTGCTGAGATAATTAGCCGAAACATAAATACAATTAGAAATAGTCACTCTTTGAACAGAGTGGCTATTTTTTTTGCCATGAGTTTGAAGAGGGAGTGTTGCTTGTTTTGTGTTAGCCTTATCTAATGGTCATTTAATATAAAGGATTCTCTTCAAAGGCGGAGGATATCTCTGGCTATCGACTGAATTTCTCCCGATTTTAAAATGCTCTCTTTACCAAAATGATTGGAAAAAAGAGAGCTCATTGAAATCATTGACGAAGTATTTTTTTGATCTAATTTCTTCTGATTTGCTAACAACCGTTATATTCTTCAATTGGAGAGCATAGTTAACTTGTAAATTCGCTTATTACTTTTTTTCGACGAGTTTGTATTTCGTCCAATAATAATAGTAGAGCTAGCCTCTTAAGTCGCAGATTGTAAAAGCCTATTTTCTTCCCTACGAAATTTAAATTTAATGCTTGTCGAGAACTTTACCAGCAGTTTAATAAATTACAATAGAAAATTGTTCTCCCTTTAATTTGACTAGTCCCTTCCTTCAGGAGATAAATTGGTTTTTCTGAGGGAAGAGTCACTTTTAATCCATTTGTTATCAAAGTTCTTTACAAGAAAAGACAAATAGTGCTGGACATTAGTGCTTATTGCGATTTAAAAGGGTAGCCCTAAAAAATAAATATCCAGAAGTAAATTTCTATGTCAATTTTAGAGCTCAATAATCTGCTAAGTTTCTCACGAGATGATGGCTTAACCAGATGCTTAATAGGTTAGGAATATTTACTGGTAAAATGTCGGGTAGCCATTTAAAAAATAATTGGTCTTAAATCTTTTTATATTTTAGTTGCATTTTACTAAAGAATATTTGTATTATTGTGGCATCGCAACTCTGCGGTGATCTCTATAAAGAAATATAACAAGCTTTTAGTTATCTCTTACAATATTATTTCATACAAGTAAATGGAAAAAGACGAATTAGCTGGGAAGAAACTCCCTGAATTGCGCGTTATCGCAAAAACACTTGGTATTAAGAAAGTTGAATCATTCAGAAAGTCAGAATTAATTGATATAATTAAGAAGGGCGGTCCATCAGACCAAAATACTTCGGCAAATGAGGATGCTAAGAATTCTGCAGAACCTGCAACAAAAGAAGTTGAACCAAAGGCAACTCAGCGAAAAAGAAAAGTGAAGGAAGCAGAGCCGATCGCGGCATCAGACAAAAAGAAGGAGTCCATAGAAACATCCAAAGAATCTCCAAAAAAGGAAGAAAGCAATAATAACACATCGGCAGATGATTCGGAACCTAAGAAAACTAAAAAATCTGAAACAAGCGATTCTTCCGAAGCTACAAAACCTGTAAAAAGGGAACAAACCGACGCTAAGAGATTAAGAGAGATAAGAGAAAAAAGAAAAGCCAACAAAAATCCCTTAGACAAAAAGGGCCAAGATAAAAAGAACAGCGATAATAAAACTCAGGACACCAAGGGCTTTATAAAAGTTAATGGTGATAATGGAAAGGCGAAGGATTCCAAATCAAATAATCCACGCTCATCTAAAAATGATAACGCTAAAAACCCTAGAAACGATAATCCTAACGCTAATCGTAAAAATGACAACCAAAAGGCAAGAGAAAAGAAATATGATCTTTCTGGAATTGTAGCTGCGGAAGGTGTTTTGGAAGTGATGCAAGATGGATTTGGTTTTTTACGTTCTTCAGATTATAACTATTTGTCTTCTCCTGATGATATATATGTTAGTCACAGTCAGATTAAATTGTTTGGTTTAAAAACTGGAGATACGGTTTACGGAACAATCCGTCCACCTAAAGAAGGGGAAAAATATTTCCCACTGGTAAGGGTGGACTCTATTAATGGACGTGACCCTGCATTTATTCGTGATCGTGTTCCTTTCCAATACTTAACACCTTTATTTCCTGATGAAAAGTTTAAGTTAACTGGTCATAGACAAGAAAGCATGTCCACGAGAATTATGGACTTGTTTGCACCAATCGGAAAAGGACAACGTGGAATGATAGTAGCACAGCCTAAAACGGGTAAAACCGTTTTGCTAAAGGATGTGGCCAACGCTATTGCTGCAAATCATCCAGAGACATATTTAATTATTTTACTAATTGATGAACGTCCTGAAGAGGTGACTGACATGGCAAGAAGTGTGAATGCAGAAGTTATTGCTTCCACCTTTGATGAGCCAGCAGAACAACACGTAAAAGTGGCGAACATGGTACTAGAGAAAGCCAAAAGAATGGTTGAATGTGGTCATGATGTTTGTATTTTATTAGATTCTATTACACGTTTAGCACGTGCTTATAATACAGTATCACCCGCCTCTGGTAAGGTGCTTTCAGGGGGAGTTGACGCCAACGCCTTGCAAAAACCAAAACGCTTCTTTGGAGCTGCACGTAAAATTGAAAACGGAGGTTCACTTTCAATTCTGGCAACAGCATTAACGGATACTGGTTCCAAAATGGATGAGGTGATTTTTGAAGAATTCAAAGGAACAGGAAATATGGAGCTTCAATTGGATAGAAAAATCGCAAATAGACGAATTTATCCAGCTATTGACATCTTGACTTCTGGTACAAGACGTGAAGATTTACTAATGGACAAAGAAACGCTTCAACGTGTTTGGTTGTTACGTAAAGTGGTAGCAGATATGAACCCAATTGAAGCTATGGAATTCATGAAAAACAATATGAAGGACACAAAGAGCAATGAAGAGTTTTTAGTTTCAATGCATAATACATAGAATATGAGACCGGCATTAAAGATGGCGCTGTTGTTTTCCGGCGCATGGATTTTATTAAAATTAATCCTGTTATCCCTCGATATATTTCAAGAAGATGTTGTAAAACCTGGATTAGTGAATAATCTATTTCTTTTATTAGCGATAAGTGTTGGTCTTTATCTGGAAAAACAAAAGGAGGGTTTCGGAACGGGAACCCCCTTGTCTGATATAAAGCGGGCGTTAACAGCAGGTGCTCCCTATGTATTGATCGTATCTGTTTTTATGTTTTTCTACTACGATACGATTAATCCGGATTTTATAGATAATAGAGTCACTGAAAGAATGGATGTTATCTATGATGAAGCCCAAGATGAAGCCTATGTGGATACGCTGCGTGTACACAATCCTGAGTTTAGAGTGATGACAACGGAAGAAATATTGCGCGATATTAAGTCAGATACAGAAAGCGCCTTATCTGCCAAAACCCTATTTGTCTTCTCACTCCTTGGATTAATGGTGATGGCGTTGACTTACGCGATATTCGTCACATTAATCTATAGAAAAATTTTATTGAGAGATTACTACCCAAAGCGCTGATTTTTTAAAAGCGTAGGCACACGTTACACTTTATCGCCTTATTGGCATTGCGTGTAATGTCTTGTCAATAAATAAGCTTTTTAAGCCCTTTTTACTGAGTAGAGCTCTGAAGATTAGAGCGTACTCCATGCTCTTTGTTTATTGACTAACGCGAAAAGGGCTGGGAGTTCGGACTTTGAATTTATCGAAACGTATCCCACCTTGTTATCTGGCCAACAGGAATAAACTTTCGAAGCAACTGATTCTGTCCTCGCTTTTTCCTGCTTTTTTTATAAATTACCTTTCTTTCCTTAGACCACGATAATAGGGTAGAATCAACTCAGGTTAAGGGATTATCTTTGGGGTGCAACAAGTTTAGGTTGCACACTTTTTATACTTAAACTGTGTTGAAAATAAGTTGGTATTTCTTAGAATAAAGCTCAAAATTAAAGCATAGAGCGATCAATTTAAGACAACAATTGCTAAGTTTAGTGCAGTAGCAAAGGAAACCCATAAAAGGTATGGAATTAATAAAAAAGCGGAAAGCCTATCTAATCTATAAAAGTGTCTAATCAGAATAATAATAAAGGCCAGAATTATAAAAATTATGGCTAGTGCTAGTCCTGGCATATGTAACCCGAAGAAAACTGGTGTCCATATCAGATTAAAAATAAGATGAATCAAAAAGATTACAATTCCTCTTTTAGCAAATTTTTTGATGGTTGGGTAGCGTCCAACTGAAACAATTTGCCAAATAATCGCCAAAGATCCTCCCATTAGAATATACAAAATTGACCAAGCAGGGCCGAATAACCAGTTTGGTGGGGTGAAAAAGGGCTTGTTTAGTCCATCATACCATTCTTGGAATCCACCCATAGATGACAATCCACTGAATGTTCCTAAACCAAGAATTCCGAGTGAACAAATTAAGATTTTCCACCAAAGTCCACTTTTAAAAGAAGATGTGTTGTGCGGTCCTGAATGTATTTGCATGTGCCTCAATTATATATTTAATTTCTTCAGAATATCCTCCCCCCATACTTACAACGATGGGTAAATTTAATTCTTTCGCTAAGTTTAGAACAATTTTATCTCTTTGTTTGCATCCTTCAATGCTTACTCCAAGTCGCCCTAGTTTATCTGTCTCAATGATATCGATTCCCGATTGGAAAAACAAAAAATCAGGAGCGAAAAATTTTAAAATTCGATCTAAGGATTGTTCTAATAGGTAAATATACTCATTATCTTTTATACCGTCAGGTAAAGGGACGTCAAGATCAGAAGTTTCCTTTTTTAAAGGATAGTTATTTTCACCGTGCATACTAAAGGTGAAAACATTTGCATTGTTTCGAAACACTTCTGCTGTTCCGTTTCCTTGATGAACATCCAAGTCAATGATTAATATTTTGCTTGCTTTGTTCTGGTCTAAAAGCCATTGAGCAGCAATAGCTTGATCATTCAGTAGGCAAAATCCTTCACCGTGATCAGTAAATGAATGATGAGTTCCTCCAGCAATATTCATTGATACACCATGTTCTAGGGCGTATTCAGCACATTGGCGTGTACCTTCCATGATTATTTGTTCCCTTAGAATTAAATCTTCATTGTGAACAAATCCTGTTTTTCTTTGTGCCCTTCGGTCTAACTTTAATTCTGTTAAGTTTTGAAAGTAGTCTGCATGGTGAATTGCTAGCACCTGTTCTTTGCTTATTATTCCTGGACTAAAGAAAGCATCTTCTTCAACTGTACCTTCCAAAAGTAGTTGCTTTGGAAGCAATTCATATTTTACCATAGGAAATCTGTGTCCTTCGGGTAAAGAATGAATATAATAATCGTTAAAAGCAATTTTTAGCATGGATCTACATTGGGGCAACCATTCTCATTAATTCGGCGGCCATAATTGCGCCAAAAGTTCCTATGAAATATCCAACAACGGCCATCAAAACTCCGACTGTTGTTAACGCAGGATGAAAGGCATTGGCAACAATAGGAGCAGAGGCAGCACCACCTACATTGGCTTGACTTCCCACAGCCAAGAAGAAAAAAGGTGCTTTAATTATTTTAGCTACAACGATTAAAAGTAAGGCATGGAATGCCATCCAGATAAGCCCCACAAAGATTAAGAGTGGCTTGTCAAAAATCATGGTAATGTCAACTTTCATACCGATGGTCGCCACCAAGATATATAAGAAAACAGACCCTATTTTTGATGCTCCTGCGCCTTCATAGTTTTTGGCTCTTGTAAAGCTTAAGATTAGTCCATAAACAGTTGAGATAACAACCATCCAAAAGAACTGACTGGAGAATGTGTTTCCTTTTCCATAGTTTTCTAAAAAGAAACCAGAAAGATATTTTCCAGCAAAGTGTGCTAAGGCAACGCCTCCAAATACTAAACCTGTGATAACCATAAAGTCGGTAAGCGTTGTTTTTCTTTCTACTTTCTTCTGGAAATCCTCAACCTTTACTACTAATCTATCAATGGAGCTACTATCTGCTTTCAACCATTTATCGATTTTTGCTTTTTTACCAATTCCAAATAAGATCACCGCCATCCAAATATTGGCAACAACGATATCTACGAGAATCATTCCACCGAAAAGTGTTTCTTTGTATTTGTAGGTTTCGAGCATAGCAGTTTGATTTGCACCTCCACCAATCCAAGATCCGGCTATTGTAGCCAAACCTTTCCAGGTCGCCTCATTTCCGCTTCCGCCCACTGTTTCAGGTGAAATAAATGTGAAGATCCATACCGCAAAGACTCCTCCCAATATAATTCCGATTGTTCCAGTGAAGAACATAATCAAACTTTTAGAACCTAATCCAATTAAACTTTTTATGTCAGCAGACAGTATGAGGAGAATCAAAGAACCTGGCAGCAAATAGCGACTAGCCATATAATATAGGTTAGTTGATTCAGGATCAATAATGTTGAATGAGGTTAAGGATGCGGGAATCATGTAACACAAGAAAAGAGCTGGAATTATGGTGTAGAAACTTTTCCAAGCTTTACTTTTTAAACTTGCTGTAAAAAAGATGAGCGCAAGTACAACTGTTAAAATTCCCAATACAATTCTGTCATCTGTTACCAATGCATTTCTCGGAGCCTTGGCTAAAAAACTCACTTTAGTTTCTCCTTTATGTTCGTTGAAAGTAAGTTCTTCGTTGTTTTTATAGACTTTCAATCTTACTTTTATTAATTCATCTGGTCCAGGATTCTTAAAAAAGATGTTATTGATGCTATTGACTTTTATCGAATCTTCATTGAAGAAAACTTGAATTTCATCTGCGTTCTTTAAGACTCTTCTGTCGTCATCATCAAAGGAAATAATACCGTATGGAGATGTACTGTATATTTTCTTTTCTTTTCCGAATTGGTAGGACTCCATTTTGTCCAAAACATTCTGTGGAATTTCATCTGTGGAAATGAGTAAACTATCTTTCCCACTTTTTAAAACATGCTCTTGCGCATTTGTTTGTGAAATTGTTAAAAGAAAACCGATGATTAAAAAAAAGAATTTTTTCATGAAAGTATATCTTGTTTATTTGGAGCACCAAAATAATTAACAATTCTGAAATACACCTCTATTTATTGGTGTTTATTTCTAATTCTCTTTCATTATTTGGCTTTTGAGCTAAAATAAAAGCTTCTTTACGATTTTGACCTGTTTTGTTTTTCAATGGTGCATGCTTTTGGTTAATACTGCATATCGTTGAAAAAAAGAAGGACCACAATAAACTGTAGTCCTTCTATTCAATATTTATTATTGAATTTGTTTAGGGAGTAATTGGCTCCAGGAAATGTTCTTTAAAATGTTTTGGCTGTTTTGGTTATTTCTGTTGCACCAAGTTTGGTTAAAACAGCTTGTAGTCGATCTACCACATTTTGGTTGTTGTCAACATCTACAGCGTAGAAGTTGACCAGTAATTGATTTTTATTGGTTTGCATTTCCTTAATTACTGGTGTGTTTAAAATAACCTCCATTAAGTCAGAATTTAAGTCTTCATTATTAATGGCCACTTCGAGATGGATTAAGTTACTTTCTGGATTTTCAATTGCATTTTTACGATATGGAGTGCTTTCATTTATAATGGAGTAAGCATTATTGTACACCGAAACTTTTTCGAAATCTGCCATAAATTGTGATGAGATTATATCTCCATCAAATAAGAAACTTTGAATTTTTTGAGTTTTAGAATCATAATAAAACAGTTCGCCTTCCTCATTGTATCGGTTCAGCTCTTGAATTGGGAATTCCGGATAGCTTTTTGTTGAAACAAGTAAGTTCTTGGTATTGCTGCTGTTTATGAATGCTTCCTGAGTTTCATTTGCAATGGACGTGACATTGTTATTGGCCATTTCATTCCTTCTTGGTTTAGGCATATTTGATTGTAATACTACGTCTCCTTGAGCTTTTAAAATAGCGTTTGCTTCTGAGGCTGTTATGCGTAATCCTTTATAATAGGCAACGATGTAAGCGTCTGATATTCCTTTTTCGACCACTTGATTTCTTTTAGGAATTGCTGCATCATAAGAATCAAATACACCAGAAGAATAACGAATGAGTCCTGTAGGTAATCTCTTCGTAATTAATGGAGAAACATTACTTAACTGTTCCGACGTAGCTGGAGTATTATAAACACCAACTTGAACTGTGTAAAATAATCCCGCTTTGTTTTCAACCACATCAGCCTCCGCAGATCCAATGGTTTTGTTGTATGCGAATTCATCTAATTCATTCGATTTGGTGATCGTTGTAAGGGTTCTTGCTGTTGAGTCTGAATCGTTGTCTGTTTCAGCAATCAAGTCTTCATCATCATTGATCTCTGAAATACATGCCCCTGAGCTGGCTAACTCTACGGCGCGATATACAGGTATTCTTTCACCATCACAATAAGCAACAATAAATGCATCTGAATATCCTAAAGCCCTAATTTTGTCTCGGGCATCTCCTGCAATTTCTCTGTCACCGAATAAACCAACGACATATTTTATCCAGCCTGAGCCAATATTATCACCCGAAATAGGGGAGAATTGATTGAAAGTCTCATTTGGAACAGGGTTTCTAAATGCTCCAATTTGAACTCGGTAAACTAAGCCAGACATTTGATCATTTACTTCACGGATAATCGGAATAGGATTTTCATCTGAATAAATTGCTTTGGCTTTTTCACCAATGACCAAGCCTGTTTTCACTAAAGCCAAGCTAGAGGTTCTTATCGGCATGGCTTTCAGAGGTGCTACATCTCGTGCAATCATGTTTTCTGTTTTGTAGCGTAGTTCTGCATCATTGGGCAAAGACATGGCAACGTCGTTTTGTTTGTTCTGCACATTTTCCCTCAATCGGGCTACATCATTTTTAGTTTTACTAATTGCAGCAAGTTGTGTTTTGATTGCTTCTTTCTTCTCGTCAGTTAATCTTCCATTGGTTTTAACCTCGTCATAGATCTCTTTCAGCTCTGTTTGTTCGTCATTTAACTGCGCCTCTTTTATTCTTAATTCATATTGTGCTTGGGTTAAACGATTATTGTTTCTCAGTTGATCGATATATTCTTTCGATTGAGCAATTTCAACTTCTTCCTTGTAGGTCAAAGTGTTTTTTATGGCCTCCTTTGAAATTCCTTTATTGGCATCGGCCCTTTGTTGTTCTTCTATTTTGTCTAGTGCTTTAGAATTCTCGTATAGTCTATTTTCGAGGCCTGTTTTAATAAGGTTCAATTGATTTATGTTGAATTCTATAGCGTTTTTATTTTGTCTATTGGCATTAATGACCATTGCATTTAACTCATTAATTTGCTCATTGAGGTTCACTAATTTTAGATTGAGCTGGTTTTGCTCTTTCATTATTTCATTCGCCGTAAGTGCTACCGTTTTAGTTTCTATATTTTCTAAGTTTAACTCCTCAACGGCTTGTGAAATATAGTTGTCAATTTGTTTTTGAGTTCTGGTATCTTTAATCAACTTTAGTGTCTTCTCTTGCTCATTAAATGCCTCAGAAAATAAGTTGTATAGTTCCACAGCAGATTTTTGCTCTCCAGACTTTTGAAGTATCTGTTCAATCTTTACAACACTTTGTTGGGCACTTAAAGATGAAATTTCGTCTGGTGATTTTTGAAGTAATTGATCAGATTTTCGAACTAAATCGGGATAGTTGGTAATTAATGAGTTTTGCAGTGCAATACTTAGCTCAGAAGCAATCTCATTTTCAATTTTATTCATTTTAGAACTGGTTTTTTTGTTTTCTGCTAAAGCTGGATTAGCTTTTATTGCTAGTTCTAATTCTTCTTTTTCCTTGAATAATTTATTGATTTTTGATTGTGATTTATCCGTTAAAGAATTTTCAATCTTTCTTGGAATATCTTCTTTTGAAATTGTACTGATGGATAAGACATCTTCGAAACTACTTTCAGTATTGTTGCTAGAAGCAACCAACTCATGACTTTCTAAATCATCGATTTCTTGAACTATCTGGTTTTCTATAGTATTTATTGTTTTGAGTTTTTGTGCCACAATAGGAGTAGGGTTGATTTCTTCCTCTCTTAAAGTTTCGGATTTCACATCTCCTACATCAATTAAAACCTTGTATTTGCGTTTGATTAAATCTGAATTGGTTTTTGTGCCTTCTTGAATTCCTTGCTCAATTTGAGCAACTTCACTTAAGTAATTCGGGTCAATAAGCTCCAATACACGCTCCGGATTGGAAACAGTAGCCATATCCTCAATAGTGATCTCATCATTTGCTTGCGTTTCCTCAGTTGATTCTTCATTGGTTTCTGCAACTAATTCATTTTCATTTGTGCTTTCGTTTTCTTCAGTTGCTTCCGCTTCGTTGTTCGCTAATTCATTGTTAACGCTTTCTACACTTGCGTTGTTTTCATTCGTCGCTTCTTTGGAGTTTTGAGTGCTCTCAGTGTTTTCACTGTTTTCCGCGATTTCAGAATTGTTTTCTGTCTCGGCATTTGCTTGACTTTCCTCAGCTGCTCCTTCATTGGTTTCTGCAACTAATTCATTCTCATTCGTGCTTTCGTTTTCTTCAGTTGCTTCGGCTTCGTTGTTCGCTAATTCATTGTTAACGCTTTCTATATTTGCGTTGTTTTCATTCGTCGCTTCTTCTGAATTTTGAGCATTCTCAGTGTTTTCAGCGATTTCAGAATTGTTTTCTGTCTCGGCATTTGCTTGACTTTCCTCAGCTGTTTCTCCGGTGGTTTCTGCAACTAATTCATTTTCATCTGTGCTTTCGTTTTCCTCAGTTGCCTCCGTCTCGTTGCTCGCTAATTCATTGTTCGCGCTTTCTATATTTGCGTTGTTTTCATTCATCGCTTCTTCTGAATTTTGAGCATTCTCAGTGTTTTCAGCGATTTCAGAATTGTTTTCTGTCTCGGCATTTGCTTGACTTTCCTCAGCTGTTTCTCCGGTGGTTTCTGCAACTAATTCATTTTCATTTGTGCTTTCGTTTTCCTCAGTTGCCTCCGTCTCGTTGTTCGCTAATTCATTGTTTGCGCTTTCTATATTTGCGTTGTTTTCATTCGTCGCTTCTTCTGAATTTTGAGCATTCTCAGTGTTTTCAGCGATTTCAGAATTGTTTTCTGTCTCGGCATTTGCTTGACTTTCCTCAGCTGTTTCTCCGGTGGTTTCTGCAACTAATTCATTTTCATTTGTGCTTTCGTTTTCCTCAGTTGCCTCCGTCTCGTTGTTCGCTAATTCATTGTTTGCGCTTTCTATATTTGCGTTGTTTTCATTCATCGCTTCTTCTGAGTTTTGAGTGTTCTCTGTGTTCTCAGTGTTTTCAGCGATTTCAGAATTGTTTTCTGTCTCGGCATTTGCTTGACTTTCCTCAGTTGCTTCTTCGTTGATTTCAGCAACTAATTCATTCTCATTCGTGCTTTCGTTTTCTTCAGTTGCCTCCGCTTCATTGTTCGCTAATTCATTGTTAACGCTTTCTATATTTGCGTTGTTTTCATTCATCGCTTCTTCTGAGTTTTGAGTGTTCTTTGTGTTCTCAGTGTTTTCCGCGATTTCAGAATTGTTTTCTGTCTCGGCATTTGCTTGACTTTCCTCAGTTGCTTCTTCGTTGATTTCAGCAACTAATTCATTCTCATTCGTGCTTTCGTTTTCTTCTGTTGCCTCCGCTTCATTGTTCGCTAATTCATTGTTAACGCTTTCTATATTTGCGTTGTTTTCATTCATCGCTTCTTCTGAGTTTTGAGTGTTCTCACTGTTCTCAGTGTTTTCCGCGATTTCAGAATTACTTTCTGTCTCGGCATTTGCTGGACTTTCCTCAGCTGCTTCTTCGTTGGTTTCTGCAACTAATTCATTCTCATTCGTGCTTTCGTTTTCCTCAGTTGCCTCCGTCTCGTTGTTCGCTAATTCATTTTCAGTATTGGTTTCGATTTCTGAGTTCTCATTCGTCTTGTTATTTTCAGCCAATAACTCCTCGTCTTCTTTAATGGCATTTTCTATTGTTTCAATTTCGCCATAAATTCGATTTTCGAGATTATTTAGCAGATCCACCTTCATTGCCAAATCTAGATCCTCTGGAGTTTGGGATAGGAGAGTAGTTGTCTTTTCTTTAGCCTCGTGAACTTTTAAAGCTGCCTGATATCTTCTTTTAATTAGCGCATTTCGGTCAGCGTTTCCTTGCTCTATATCTTTTTGGATTTGTGCAATGTCTTCTGTATAATCAGAGTCGATTTCTAATAAGGCTTTATTGATTGAATTGTCTGCTTCTTCCAATACAATATTGTTCAGTTGTTCGTTGCTTTCTAATTCTATAGCCTCGCTTACTTCCTTATTTTCAGCGATTAATTCTGCCTGAGTGCTGTCCGTTTCACTTGATTTTTCTTCGGTCTCATTAGCTGTGTTTTCTTCAGTGCTCTCTGTTGTTTCGCTAGCTAGTGCCTCTGCTATCATTTCATTTTCTGAAGCAATTTCTCTTTCCAGTTTTTCAACATCACTGATCAAGGATTGCTCTATGGAGCTCAATGCTTCAAGTGCTGATGTTAGCGCTTCATTTTGAGCTCCATCAACTTGTTTATCATTGACTTCTACTATTGCATCTTTCACTTTAATAATTGCTTGGTTTTTCCTTGCAATTAGGGCCGTTTTATCAGTTTCACCTGAATTTACTGCTGCTTCTAACTGTGCGATATCTCGTACATAATCGCTATCAATTTCAGCTAATGTTGGCAGAGAAACAGCCTTTGGAGTGCTAGGATTTTCGCTTTCTTCACCTTTGATTTCTTCAGTCTTCTCAGGATCAGCTTCTTCATTAGCGGATGACATGTTTTTAGTTTCATTTTCTGCCAACTGCTCGCTTTCTTCATTCTCTGTTGTAGCAGCAATTATACCACTTTCAGCATCAATTTCCGTTTGTAGCACTGCCACCTCCGAAAGTAGTTTCTCCTCTAGTTTATTCAAGCTCAAATTAGTTCTCGACAGATTGATGTCTCCTGGGTTTTCAGCGGATTGCTCGGCAACAATTACTTGTGCTTCTTGAATTTTTGATATGGCTTGTGTTTTTCTTTCAACAAGCTGATTCTTGCTGCTTGAGCCATTTTCAATGTCCTTTTCTATTCGCGCTATATCATCTGCATATTCTGGATCTAAAACAAATAATGTAGGAATAACCGTAATTTGTTCTTCTGCTTGGTCATTAGATTCTTCCTTTTTATCTGTTTCTTCAACTGTATTTAAATCTGCAGATTCTTCCTGATTCTCAGCAATAATTTCGTTTTCTGAATTGTTCTCAGTTTCCTGCTCTGTCTCTGCGATATCCTTGCTTTCTGGCAGGGCATCAGCATTGTTTTCTATTTCATGAATATCTGCTAAAAGATTTTCAAATTCCTCTGCTAAGTCATGCTCGGCAATCATGTCCTCCTTAATCGGACTTCTGCTAATTTGTGCTAAAGTTTGTTTCTGATCAGCAATTTTACTTTTCTCTGCAATTACTTCTTCCGTATATTTTATCTCATTTTCAAGTCCTTCTAGTCTTATTTCAGCCTTACTTAATTCGAAACTAATGTCTTCTTTTTCTCTTTTGGAAGCAGCGGCATATGCTCTTTCAAGTTTTGCAAGTTCAGTTTGTGTAGCTTGTTTGGCTCTGTTTAATGAATCTTTTGTGGAAATTAGATTATCTCTTAGACGTAACTCGTCATTGATTACGGCTAAATACTCAAAATATGCATTTGTTTTTGTCCTTACCAAAAGCTCTTCGCTTACAAATGTTGGGTATTTTGAAACAGCGTCAATAAGTCCCTTTGTATTGCTGGTTTTAAGGTCTTTTATGCTGTTATTTAGGTTTTTAGCGGTAGCCAATAGACTTTCTTTTTCGGCATAATCTTTTTCTAAGTGAGATAAAATGATTTGCGCATTAAGCATGTCTTGCTGAATGGCTTTAGATTTTTCAATTTCACGCGCAGATAGAGTTCTCCACCTTTCTTTTTGAGGATCTTCAGGATTTTCTTTGCTCAGTTGCATAAGGGAGTCAGCTGATTTTACTGCCTTTTTAATTGCATCATTCCCATTTTGTACAATGTATCTCGATTTTAAGATCAATGAATCGGTGCTGGTTTGTCTTAAGTATAAATCTTTAAATTTAGTTTGAATTAAATCTCTAATCTCTACATTGGTGTACTGTGCTAATCCTACTTGATCAAAAACTTTTTTCTGTTCTTGAATTTTATCTAAAGAATCTAAATTAAATAAATCCCTGTTAATATTCATTTTTGCTTTGGCTTCAATGGCTTCTGCTAATATTTCGTCATAATTTTCAACTTTTTCGTTGAATAAATTATTGAAGACAACGAGATTTTCACCATCCTTTTCAATTTCTGTAATGGTTTGCTTTAATGGACGGAAGGAATTAACTTTAGGAATAGAAATAGTTTCCTTAAACTTTTTGTCGTTTTTGTCCAGTTTCACAACAAATTCATATTTTCCTTTTTTAGGTAATCGAATGTTGTATTCTCCTTTGTTGTTGGAGGTAAATTTGCCTACTAAATCTCCTGTAGCATCATTCACTTCTATAGAGATTGTTTTATGAGTAGGGTTAATTTCTGAATTAAAATTTCCAGCTAAGACTACCATTTCCATTGGTAATCTTTCCAGTCTTACCTTATAAACATGAACCTTATTTGTTTCACTTTCCCTTTGGGATGCGAAATAAGCATGTTTATCCAAGGAATCAACGATATATAGGAAGTCATTGTCCGGTGAAGAAATTGAAATATTCATGTTTTCTGGAATACCAAAAGTATTGGTTGATTGATCGTATTCACTTCTGAAAACGTCGTAGCCTCCCATGCTTTTATGTCCTTCAGAAGAGAAATACAAGTATTTTCCGTTAGGGTGCATGTAAGGATAGTCTTCGTTATATGGTGTGTTCACATCACCAAGCACTGGACTTTCTTTCGACCATTCACCATTTGTTGTTCTGTATCTGAAATAAATATCCTTGTTTTCGGATCCAGATCCATAGCTAGAATAGTAAATATAATCTGAGTTTATAGGGAAGTGAATCAGGGGAGTGTGGTTGTTTTTTTTGTCTTGTTTACTTTGAAACTCCTCTGCAACAATTAGATTACCACCAATGTCTTTTAAATCATAAATCCTGAAGAAACTTTTTAAATCAATTTGGGTTTTCTCGAGAACTATAGTTTCCGTAATGTCGCTGAACTGTGTTTTTCCATTTCTACACATTTCAATTTGCCTGTCTACTTGCAGTTCCTCAAGTGCTCTTGCACCAGCTTTTTGTTTATATAATTCGTAGTTTTTTATGGCTTTATTGAATCTGTAAGTGAGGTGATAGGCTTTCCCTAGATAATAATAAGCTTCTGCATCAACTTCACTGTCTTTTTGTATAGAATAATTTAAATACCTAAATGCTTCGGTGTTTTTATCTGCATTATAAAGAAGGCAGGTTCCATATTTATAGTTATAATTTGGATTCCTCGGCTCCAAGGACAAAAGCCTCAAGAAAAGAGGTGTGGCTTCTAGGTATTCACCTTTTCTAAAAAGTGCTTGTGCTTGTTTATCAATATCTTCCTTGGACTCTTGCGCGGTTACGAATAATCCACCAAAGATAAGTGTAAGCAATAAAAGGAAGTGTTTTAATCCCATTTGTAGTGACATTTTAAATTAACAGAACGGTTCTAAGAAAAAGTATACGACTATTTCTTAAAAAGGTTCATTTTATTCTCATTTCCTTGAATAAGGCGTTTAATATTCTGGTGGTGTAGAATAATTACAGCAGAAGAGAGAACAATACTAAAAACTGTAAGCGAAGTATTTTCATTTTTGAAAGCAAAAACAACAAGCAGTGGGAAAGCCAGAGATGATATTATTGCGCCTAAAGAAACATAGTTAAAAATGATGAATACTGCAAGAAATAAAACAACACAGATTAATGCTGCTGGAGGGTGAATTCCTAGAATTACTCCCAATGAAGTGGCTACACCCTTTCCTCCATTAAAACTGGCAAAAACTGGAAATATATGGCCTAAAACAACCAAGATACCCGACACTATTTTAAGGTGGATTAAATGGTCGTTGTTCCATAAATAATCATTTATTAAAAAAGGCAGAATTACAGCAAGAATACCTTTTAAGACATCTACTGAGAGTACTAAAATACCTGCATTTTTACCTAGAACCCTAAAAGTATTTGTTGCTCCAGCATTTTTACTTCCATGTTCTCTAATGTCTAAGTCATACTTCACCTTTCCCACCCAAACGGCTGTGGGTATAGAACCTAATAAATATGCTATTAAACCGAATATTAAAAAATCCATTTTTAATTTATTAATTAAATACCCTCAAGAATTGACTTTTGTAAGCCGAGTTCTGCGTTATATCATAAATGAACTTTCTTGATTTTTTCTTGTCAGCTTTTAATTCAGAGACTTCAGTGTTAAAGTCTTTGTCATCTGTCAATATATTCATAACTCCATCTTTTCTGTAATCGTAATCAATAAAGTACTCAAACCCTCCAGGAACATTCAAGAAAAGTCCAAGTCTGTCTCCCATGTTGGACCTTTGCTCTGCAAAAATACGCGTTGAAACATATTTCATCACAGGTTGATTAAATATATTTACAATTGCTGATTGTGTTGATGTTGTAAGCAATCCTTTTTGGTTGTCACCAGGTTTTGCATAAGACGTCAGCTCAATGCCTGTAATAACAATAGCGTCCTCTAATTCTTTCGGAACATTTTTAAATTCCTTCTTTAGTGTAAAGTCAGATTTAATTTTATCCGCTGATTTACGGTTTACCCACTCTACAAGTGCTTGTTCCAAAGTACTATTGTTGAAGTCTGTGTCTTTTAAACCAGGCACTTCAATTATTTTAGCACCAATGTCTCTAAACGCTTTTGTTTCAACAGGTGCTCTAATGGCCATGGTAAGCTTTAGGTCTGTTTGTTCGCTTGCTTCATCATAGTTTACTTCTCCAATTGAAGTAACGTCAAGTGTTCCGAAATCCATACCTAAATTAATATCCCCGTCTCCATTGAGTGAGCAAGTTTCGGTGTGCAATGAAATATAGTTTCCTTTTTCATTTCTATTCACAAGCTTCTCTTTGTTCGAAATTTGATATTCCTTGGTTGAACCATTATACTGCAACAGCCCACTAGCAGAGAAAACTTCAGGATCCTCTTCACCCAAAACCTGACTCAAGAAAGTTGGGTACAATCTTACTTCCTCTTTGTTTGTGGAGTTTCTCCATCGAATACCAACGGTGATTTTGTTTCCTTCTAAATCCACCATGTCTTCGCCCACTGGTATTTGAATTTTTTCTGGATCAATTGCCGTCTCAAATGCCATCCAACTTCTTTCAAAATTCTTACAATCATGATTAACTTTCGTTGCTCCTTTAAACAATAAATAAGGGTCTGCAGCTTTTAACCTTACATCTCCATAGAAGCTAAATTGTTCGCTCAATGCGAGTATGTTTTCTTGATCTACTGCACCTACTGCAACAGTTTGGAAAGAAGTGTCTAATCTAATTTCTGAAAGATGAATTAATTGTTTTTCTTCTCCTTCTCTTCCATATTCATAGTCTCCAATTGCTGTGTACGCTCTTCTTGCTGTAACTTCAGCCTCCACGTTAACCATAGAGTGATACTTGGTAATGAAATTGGCTACAATTTTAGCATTTTCAAATTTATCAAGTTTGGCATTTTTCCGAACTACAACAACAGCGCTGTCTGGGAAAATTCTGGCATCTGCAATTTCTAAAAACTCTGTGTCATAAGCATAAATTGTTCTCTCTTTCAAGCTGAACTTCGCTTTTGGAGACAAAAATTGTAGAGAATCTTGTTTGGGGTTTGTAGAGAAAAAGTTTGGGCCATCCAAGTCCATACCACTTTCTATGGCTAAATTGTCTTGCTCCTTTTTCTCTAAAGTCATCTCGTCTTGATCCATCTGCCAAGTAAATTGATCAATTTTACAGATGTACTGGTTTACAGGGAATTCTACAATCGAAATTCCTTTATTAGGTCTAAATATTCCTACCCTCTCTTTAAAATCAAGCTTTCCATTCACATTGTCCGTCTTAAAGGCGAGTGCGTCCTCAGTTAAATCTCCTTCTTTTTTATACTTATTGTTTAAGAGGAAAGATGCCGTGTCGGTTTCAGCTACCCACCTGGTAAAATCGAAATGTCTTGACCTAAGCTTGGCAGATGATAAGTCTAAACCTCCTCTTCCTGTCATTCCTTGGTGGTTTAAAACTGTAGAACCTTCTAGTTTAGCTTCTCCATTGAAAAACGCTATATCTTCTTTGTTTGATCTGGCTTTTAGCTGTTTTTCCCTCGGTAAAAAGGTGATAAAAGCGTCTGGACCATCTGCATCTGGATATTCAACTCCCGCTTCTTGAGGTCTATTTATGAAGGTAGCCACTCCAATAGCTGAATCTGGAAGGAATGTAAATAATGATTTTGATGTGGATGAGGAATTGATAAAGTTAATGGTTCCTCCTCCTTGAAGTCCATTGTTAGAAAGTAAAATCTTGTTTTCATAGATGGCGTCCGTTCCATAAAACTCATAACCTTCCGATGGCACATCTTGAGAAAAACCAAGGGAATAGTCTGCCATCACCTTAAGTTCATCTCGCATTTTTGGGAAAATACCGGCAGAAGTCAGCTCTCCTGGGAATCTAAGGTTTCTCTCATTGAATGTAAGTAAACTATCCAGTGTGAAGGGATCAACCTCAAAGTAAAAACGTTCTTTGTTGTAGGCTCCACGGTGTAATTGTTTTTGATCGTAATAGACACGTGTTTTTTCTTTAGAAACTAAAATGGGATATTCATCAAAGCCCTCGTTTAGTCCAGATCTGTTGCTTGTTGCGTCTACAATGATTTCTCCTTGTAGTCCGTTCAATACGGATTGGAGAGGAATAGCCCTTTTACCGTCTTCAGCTCTTAAAGGATTTGCGTTAAAATAGGCGACTTTTGAGTCATAAACGTTAAACTTATTGCTTTCATAAACGTAGTCTCCTTTTTCAATTTTCACTTCCCATTTACCACTATTGATCCAGCCAGAAAATACAATATTCCTATTTTTCTTAATCACTACTTGGTTGCTGTCTGGAAAAATAGTTGTTCTTTTAATATCGGCAATTTTAATGAAATCTACGGCCTGAATATCCATATCCAAAGAGGACAAATCCATTTTACCATATTGGTTTATTTGAGAACGCTCTAAGTTTCTTTTGCGTACTTTTTCTAAGTAGTCTTGATCTGTATTACCTTGTTCACTACGAATGGGAGAAAGGTTGGAGGTGAATGAAATATTGTCGTAATCACTGGCCCTAGATTTCGACTTTACAAAATGCTCGGTTTTTGGATTCACAACTACCGTCTCTCGATCGGTATCATAACTAATAAAACCTAAGGCAGAAAGTTCTAGTAATTTTGGTTTTGCTTGTTCAATTGTTCGGTTTAATGCCGTAGCAGCTGTACCTTCATCCATATTAAACTTGTCGTACTTGTAGGCATATTTATAGAGGGCAACCAAAGGATGAAGTGCTTCAACTCCCTGAAGTCTTTGGTATAATCTTTCATCATAATAACTGAAGGATTCAAATCTAGCATTTCGCTGTTGCTCGGATGTATTGATGTCGTACCCTAAAACAAGATCATTGGAGTTTTTATTCCAGATTAACTCGTCTACATACATATTCATTTTGTGGAAACTGTTAATAAATGGAGCCTGAGAAATGGCGGCACTTCCCCTTGTCATTTTTAGCGATTCTGTTTCCTGATTGTACGAAACATTAAGTCCTGTATGAGTTATAGAATCTCTAAGTCCAATAAACATGGTCATTTTTGCCATGTCAGTTCTTACACTTTTGCTGCTGACCCTAACTTGGTCTGATTGTGTGATGATGAATGGTTTACTTTTTCGGTAGTAAATTAACTCAGCTTGCATTTCATCATTTCCAACACCAACAAATTGGTCTCCATTTAAAGAAAAACCTCCTTTGTAATCAACATCTTCAATGATGTTTTTTATTTCGAAATTGGCTTGATAGGAGCTAAATTGTGGGTAAACCATATCACGGTTTTCTCTGTAATTACCTTTTACGGCTCTGTCAATAATTCTTCCCGGAACGGGTCTAGATATGTAAGGCGTCTTTAATGAAACACTGTCGACCGTAAAATTTGTTGATCGAAAAGAAACAGAGTAATTATTCAAAGTAGCTACGGTTTCATTTTTTGGTAAAAGTGCTTTTTCCCAAGTAAATTGACCTCCTTGCCCTTCCCATTTATTACTGGATAAATCTGCAATTCCCGAAGTGTTCTCTATTTTTACCGAGTCTGTAAAAGAAACGTCCTTCCAATTAGATGCTCTGTTGATCGTTTTGCAAACGATGGTTGTGTTTTCAACCCTAAGTTGAGGTGTTTTATCATTGATAAACTCAAACTCATTACCTGATAAGTACCATGTAAAATTAGGATCTTCGGCGATAATATTTTGGTATAAAAAAGAACGGGAGACAGCTAAAAACTCCTCTAATCTTCTTGTGTTTCTGTTTTTAATTAAGTCGTCTACAATGTTGTGCCAATTATCGAATTGAATACCTGTTTTTCCTCGTTTTACAAGTGAGTAAACCGAAACGACATAGTTGTGAAGGTGAGGGAAAGGTGTGATTTGCTTTTCGTTGAGTTGGTCTACGGTAGTTTGCATTTGTTGAAAACGTTCCTCAGGAAAAAAGTTTCCTCCCAGTAACATTGGACTAAGCTCATTGTCGATAAAGTCCTTGATTTCTTTTGCTCGTCCGGCTTCCATTGTACGGGAATAATCAGATATAAATTTTTCACGTTCTTCATTGGGCTTGTTTTTCTGACCAAAAGAATTGTGTACAGAAAGCAATAAAATAATGAATAAAAATAGAGCGGACGTTTTCATAATTATATGGTTTTGGTGAGCTTAATTACAGCCCAGGTTTCCTTTTGATAGGATTCTAAGGTATCAAAGTTGTACAGTTTAGCATGAGCGGAAAGCTCCGAAATATCAGTTTCAAAGAATCCACTTAAGAAGAGTAAACCATTTTTCTTTGTAAGTTTTGCGTAAGCTTCCATGTGTCGCT
Organism: Brumimicrobium oceani; assembly: GCF_003143775.1. Classification (GTDB taxonomy): domain Bacteria; phylum Bacteroidota; class Bacteroidia; order Flavobacteriales_D; family Crocinitomicaceae; genus Brumimicrobium; species Brumimicrobium oceani. Next base: position 47,630 of record NZ_QFRJ01000017.1, read on the forward strand.
TCAAAACATTCTTGTTGATGTTTGCAATGACAATGTCATACTTTTCATTTGGAACGAGATCAATATCACCTTTAATGATTTCGAAGTTCTTTACAGCATTGCGCTCACAATTTTCGATGGCATTTTCAACAGCTCCCTCTTCGATGTCTGTCCCAAAAACGGTTTCGGCACCAAGCTTGGAAGCCAGAATACCTAAAACCCCAGTACCAGTGCCCACATCAAGGACCTTTTTTTCTTTAAAATCGACAGTTAACAGGTGTTTACTTAAAAGATAGGTTGTTTGATGGTGACCCGTTCCGAAAGACATTTGTGGTTGAATTTCAATCGCCAACTCAAACGATGAGTCTGCTTTGTGAAAAGGGGCACGAATCAGTATTTTTTTATCTATGTTTACTGGTTCATAATCAGACTCCCAAACAGCATTCCAGTTTTGAGCGGGAATATGTTCTTTCTCAAATTTAATGGCTACTTTTTTTTGCCTATATTCCTCGATGAGAGCATTAAATTGATCCTCATTATAATTTTCTTCAGATACATAAGCCTGCAATGATTTATTTTCTTCGGTAAAACTATCAAACCCAATAACTGCAAGTTCTTGGGTTAGGATTTCGGTCCAAGGCTTTATTGGTGCTATATTTAAGGTAATTTGAAAATAATTCATAGATCAATTATAGGTTGCTATTATTTTGAGAAAGTCTTCAGATTTTAAAGATGCTCCTCCGATGAGTCCACCATCAATATCTGATTGATTGAGTAATTCGGTTGCGTTTGAAGGTTTGCAACTTCCACCATATAATATGGAGGTATTCTGAGCAATTTCTTGTGTATAGGCGTGCTCTATGGCTTCACGTATACTTTTATGCATTTCGTTTGCCTGTTCCGGACTAGCAGTTTTGCCTGTTCCAATGGCCCAGATAGGCTCGTATGCAATCACAATCTTAGCGAATTCTTTTGAAGGCAAGTGGAATAGCGAGTTTTTCAATTGCTTGATTACAGTTTGCTTATATTGTCCAGATTCTCTTTCCTCAAGGGTTTCTCCACAACAAAAGAATACTTTTAGGTCTTCCTCCAATGCTGCATCGACTTTTTCTTTCAACAAAATATCAGATTCATTGAACAGTTGACGACGTTCAGAGTGGCCAATTAAAACAGCTTTTGTGCCAATTCCGGAGAGCTGAGACATGCTTACTTCTCCAGTAAAGGCACCGTTTTTTGCTGGATAGCCGTTTTGCGATCCAACGTTTACTTTTTGATCACTTTCCAATAAAGTGCTTAAATATATGGAAGGAACAAAGTGGTACACTTCGCAATTAAATTCAGATGTTTCTAGGGCATCATTGATTTCAGAGTGAAGTGATTGAGCCTCCTCAAGAGACAAATTCATTTTCCAGTTTCCAGCTACTATTTTCTTTCTCATATCTTATTCAACTATTAGTACGTTTTTCGTTAACCATTCCCAAGATGGTGTTGAGCGGAATGGGTATTTCCCTTTAACCACACTATTCGATAACACCATCAATGAAGGGTTGGAGCGTGTAATGGCTTTTATTTCAATTTCATCATTTTGTAAAGTTGGAATCATTAATCCAGTTTTCTCGCGGAATGCCATAACCTCCTCTTTTGAAGCTGTAGAAATCATAATCATTGAAATATTATGTTCTTTTGCTTTTTCAGCAATTTCTTTCAATCTAGATATTCTACTAAAGTTTCCATTATTTAAGTTTCTACTGAATATTAATATTACTTGCTCTTGATCTAAGATGTAATCCTTTAAACTAATGTCTGTTAAGGATTCGTCTAATCTTACAAGCGTGTCTCCGATGGAATACATTGCAGTGTCTATGTCTGGTAAATGGAAATCTGCAAGCGTCATTGGGTAGCGATCACCCGTTTCTTTATCGATTACATCGATGTACTGTGCCTGATTGTTTTCTAGAATTGTGGAGATGGGTTCAAACTCTTTTTCCACTGTTGTTAAATTTTGAACAGGAATACTAGGATCAAATTGCTGAATAGCGTGAGGAATCGCAGCCTTTATTGTTTTGGTTTCTCTTTTCTCGAACTTCCATGTTTCAGTGTCCCCCCAAATGCTTTTAGTACTTTCGTCTAGGTTTGTAATCATGGTGTCTTTCTTTGTTTTAAGATTACTGTAAACCATGAAGTTTTCGTAAATCCCATCTTCACCATCTTGCATTCGTTCCACTAAATTAGAACCAACATGGTAAGGCCTGTAATCTCTCATTGGAAGATACATTAGAACATAGGTAACAAAAATAGAGCACACAACGGTGAGAATAAGAATCATACCCCAATCATTTCCTAAAATTCTACCCCCAGTTCTTCTTATCCATAAAGCAAGAATAAGTGAAGCTAAGCCAAATATGATAGGGAAGGACCAAGTAAAAATAAAGGAGAAGAAGCTAATGAAAAGTGTACCAAAGACAATCATTACTATATTTTCTCGATTTGTGTTGTTTGTTATTTTTCTTCTTGAAATAAAAATTATTACTACCAAATAAAGTAATACTATATCTTTCCAAAAGCTTTCAGCAGGCGTTAACGACCGACCTATTGAGCCTTTCATTGCGTCTCCAAAACAACCACAATCATCTACACATTGAGGTTTTTTTACTTCCTTAATGGTAACAAATTCCTGAGTCTGATTAAGTATGGTAATGTTTTCATTGTTGATGGCTTGTGGAATTTTAGCATTTGCCGCGGTGGAATTGATTGCGTAGGTATCTACATCTGTGAAAGTAGTGTGAGGGTCACATTCTTTTGTATGCCACGTTAAGAAGGTGAAAAACAACATCATGATCAGCATTAACCAAGAGGAGGATTTCATTTTTGCCCCCAAAAGAACAAGTGCTCCCAATACAATTTCAAATATACAGATCAAAACACTTAAAAGTAAAGCATGTTCAATAAGGTATTCCAAAGTGAACGTTTCCCAATTGAACCACTCTTTAATTCTGTACGCTAAGGCTCCGTCTTCAAAGTATTCTTCAAGTTTATATGCAAATCCTTTGGGGTCATTCGCTTTAATTAAACCCGAAACGATAAATAAACCGCCCACAAGAACACGCGAAACATAAGCGAAAAGAAGCATACCTTGTAGGAGAAAAGTGGTCACAAGTGTGGCTGCCATTAAGCCGTAACCTAGTATTTTATAGATAAAGGCATTGGCTTCAAAAGAAGGGTGATATCCCATGACTAAAAATGATAGTCCTAAAAGGTTTACCGCAATAAAAATAATGTTGAGTATCAGCGATTTTCCAGATAACGAAAAATTAGTGTTGTTAAGCATTTTTTTCTTTTTTGAATGTTAAGTGAATTAAAGCAAAGACGGAATAGTTTAGCATGTCAAAATAATTAGCATCAATTCCTTCGCTAATTAAAGTTTTTCCTTTGTTGTTTTCAATTTGTTTTACACGTAGTATTTTCATTAAAATTAAATCTGTTAATGAGCTTACCCGCATATCTCTCCAAGCTTCACCGTAGTCATGGTTCTTTGTGATCATAAGGTCTAAAGCGTTTTTAGTGTATTTATCATAAAGCTTCTCCGCCTCCTCAGCATCCAGTTCTAAAGCTAAATTTTCACCCTCATGAAGCTGTATCAATGCCATTACGCAATAGTTAATTATCCCAATGAATTCATCTTCAATGTTTTCTCCGACTTTATTGTGTCCAGTTTCTTGAATTGTTCTTATTCTTTGGGCCTTAATGAAAATTTGATCCGTTAAGGAACTCGTGCGTAATATTCTCCAAGCGGTTCCATAATCCTTTGTTTTCTTTTGGAATATTTCGCGACACTTGGAAATAACTTTTGTATATTGTTCAACTGTTTCTGACATTATTTATGGTAAAAAGTTTTTGTAGTGGGGAAAGATAATAATTATGACTCAAAAAGTATGAATATTAGAGGTGATAAATTATATGACCTTAATTGTCCCTTGATAATGGGGATAATAAATGTGACTCCGGATTCATTTTATAAAGAAAGTCGCATGGGTAATTCTAGCCAGTTGATGGATGAGGTTACCGCAATGATAGACGGTGGAGCGCATATTATTGATGTTGGAGGAATCTCGACTAGGCCCGGAGCTGACTTAATGACAAATACAGAGGAGTTAAGTCGAGTTATTCCGGCGATTAAAGAAATTCGGGAAAAATTTCCCAAAATACTAATTAGTGTAGATACTTTTAGGGCAGATGTCGCAAAGCAGGCTGTTTTGGTTGGAGCAAATATAATTAATGACGTGTATGGTGGTAGGTATGATGACAAAATGTTTGATACCGTGGCAGAACTCCAAGTGCCCTATATTTTAATGCACAGCCGGGGGGATGCCAGTAATATGAAAAGCCTTGATAATTACAATGATGTAGCGGCAGATGTTTGTTTAGAACTGAGTGAAAACCTGTGGGAATTAAGAGCAAAAGGGGTAAAGGATATTATAATTGATCCTGGATTTGGCTTTGCTAAAAATGTGGAGCAAAATTACGAGCTCTTGAAACACCTTTCTGTACTAAATTTATTAGAATGTCCTGTTCTTATTGGAGTTTCGAGAAAGTCTATGATTTATAAATTGTTAAATTCAAGCCCGCAAGAAGCTTTAAATGGCACGAGTGTTTTGAATACGATAGGCCTAGTTAAAAATGCATCAATAATACGAGTTCATGATGTTAAGGAAGCCAGTGAGGTAGCTAAAATTGTTAGAAACTTGATGAGATAATTATGGATTTTAAAAATGACTTATACGAAATACTTTTTGGGGCTATTCAAGAAGGCCTTATTTTAGTGAACAGTGAGGGTGTAATCATAGAACTAAATAAGACTGGAAATGAAATGTTCGGGTACGAGGAAAGTGAACTTTTAGGACAGAAAATAGAGGTTTTGGTTCCAATGAAAGCAAGAGGTGAACACCAGAAACACAGAGATCAATATAATGAGCACCCAACTTCTCGTTCTATGGGATCAGCTTTGAAGCTCGATGGGGTTAGAAAAGACGGTTCTGAATTTCCAGTTCAGGTTAGTTTAAACCCTTTTGAAAGTCAAACAGGGGAAAAGTTTGTTGTGGCTTTAGTTTCTGATGTAACGGAAAGAAGAGAAAATGAAAAAACTTTATTGAAACTCAGGGAGTCATTAGAGCAGAAGGTGAAAGAAAGAACAAAGGAGTTGAGAGAGAGTGAAAAGCTCTACAAGTCCATTGCTCGAAACTTCCCTAGTGGTGTAATTAGTATTTTTGATAAATCATACAGGTATTTGTTTGCAGAAGGACAAGGACTCTATGAATTAGGGATCGAGACCTCCGATTTAATTGGCTTGGATTATTTAAACCGTATAGACTCTAGAGCAAGGGTACTTGTAAAGCAGGAGTTAGACAAGGTGTTTAAAGGAGAATCAAAAAACTTTGAGGTAAATGTCGGTAAAAAAACTTATTCATTAAGCGCAGTTCCTTTATCTGATGCAGGTACCGAAGTGGATAGGATATTAGTTGTCGAAAAAAATATAACAGCCGAGAAAGAAGTTTCCAAAAAACTGGAGGAGACCCTCAAGCAGGAGAGAGAATTAACTGAAATGAAATCAAGATTCGTTTCAATGGCTTCTCATGAATTTAGAACCCCTTTAACGACAATCAATTCATCGGCTACATTGATAAAAAAATATCATGAAAAGAAAAGTTATGATAAATTAGATAAACATACGGACAGAATTAAGAATTCCGTACGCAATTTAACAGCTATTTTAAATGATTTTCTTTCCTTTGAAAAACTAGAAGCGAATCAAATGAAAGCAAGTTTTGCGCAATGGTCCATTCCTAATATATTGCAGGAGACTTTCGAGGAAATAGCAGATATTATAATTGCCGAACAAAAAATTGTCTATAAAGGTCCAAAAGAACTAATACTCTTAACGGATGGCCAATTGTTAAAGAATTCAATGTTAAACATGTTATCCAATGCAATAAAATATTCGAAAGCGAAAGGTGAGATCATTGTGCGTTTAGAAGAAATGGAGGAGAAGATAGTTATTTCCATTCAAGATTTTGGAATGGGAATCCCCCTAAATGATCAAAAGAACCTATTCACACGATTCTTTAGAGCAGGAAATGTAACGAACATAGAAGGAACAGGTTTAGGGCTAAATATAGTTGTTAGGTACCTTGATTTATTGAAAGGGGAGATCTCCTTTAAGTCGAAAGAGGGAGAAGGAACAATATTTTTTATTACATTGCCAAAAGAAAAATAAAATTACTTAGAGAACATGACTAAAATAGTGTTAATTGAGGATAATCACGAGATGAGAGAAAATATTCAAGAAATATTGGAACTTGCTGATTATCATGTTTTAACTGCTGAGAATGGAAAGGTAGGACTAGAAATGGTGAAGAGGGAAATTCCTGATTTGATCATTTGTGATATCATGATGCCGGAACTTGATGGGTATGGAGTTCTTTATTATTTGAGTAAGATTCCAGAAACGCGCGCTATTCCATTTATTTTTCTTTCGGCTAAAACTGAAAGAACAGATTTCCGGAAAGGGATGAATCTTGGTGCGGACGATTACATTACAAAGCCATTCGAAGAAATGGAGCTGCTTGAAGCTATTGAATCCAGATTGTCAAAGAGAAAACGTTTTGAGGCTGTGCTGGAAGGGGAGGACAAGTGGAAAGGTTTCCAAGATGCGGTCTGTGATTTGACGGGATTAGATGATCTTAAAGACAGCGCTCAGATTAAATCTTACGGCAAACGAGAAGGAATCTACTTCGAAGGTGATACTCCAAAATGGCTCTACTATGTAAAAGAAGGGCATGTTAGAAATTATAAAGTAACAAAAGACGATAAAGAACTCGTAACAGGTTTGTTTGGAGTTGGGGATTTTTTCGGGTATATTGATTTACTCTCTCAAGGAACATATAATGAATATGCGGTGGCTCTGGAGGGTGCAAAACTCGCATTGATTTCAAAAGCCGATTTTGAGAATTTAATTCTTTCTAATAAAGATGTATCTATTAATTTTATTAAACTTTTGGCGGGTGATATTGTAGATAGAGAGAATGAATTGGTGAGTCTAGCCTACAACACTGTAAGAAAGAGAGTTGCTAACGCGTTAAGCAAACTTTACATTAAATATAAAGAAGGTTTGGCTGAACGAGTGGAGGTCACAGTGACTAGAGATGAGCTCGCCAGTATGGTAGGAACAGCTACTGAATCGGTGATAAGAATTTTAAGTGAATTTAAAAAAGATGGTTATATAAAAACCAAAGGATCATTGATTACAATATTGGATTACCCAGCATTGAGGGATTATAAGTTTTGATAGAATACCTTATATATAGTCTATTATTTTATTAGCACTCCTGCAAGTTTGCAAATCCCGATAGCTCCTGCGAGACGGTGTCTCGAGGTTCTAAGTTTTTTTTAAAAAACTTTTCAATTTAAATCAAACATTTTAAGAGAGTTAAGCATTAATTTAAAAATACTTCAATAATAGTTTCCGAAAAAGCTTGGATATGGAAAAAAGCTCAGTATCTTTGCACCCCGCAAACG
>NZ_QFRJ01000018.1 GCF_003143775.1 Brumimicrobium oceani
GAAAAACACGCTCAAAAAGTGAGAAATTAAATCAATAAAATAGACAATAACGCTTAGTTAAAAATTGAAATTTATATTTCTCCTTTCTTAATTGGTTAAAACTAGCTGATGAATAAAGCGGGTTAATCCTTTATTCTTATATTTCATAATTGATTTTGAACTATTCATTTTAAAAAAAAGCTATGGACGCAACACAATCCAAAACCTTAGAAGGAAATTACGCTCTTGAAATTAAATCGGCCTCTGGACATACCATAATAGCAGACGAACCAGAAGACCTTGGAGGACAAAATAAAGGGATGTCACCTTATGAGTTGATCGCCGCAGCATTAGCGGCATGTACCTCTGCGACATTAGAAATGTACGCACAAAAAAAAGAATGGGATCTGAAAGGAGTAAAAACCAATATCAAGGTTATTCAAGGTGATAGACCAGCAGATTTACCAAGTATTCACAGAGAAATTGAATTGGAAGGAGAACTCGATAGTAAACAAAAAGAAAGACTCATGACCATTGCCAATAAATGTCCAATACACAAGCTCCTGACTGGACAAATAGAGATTAATTCAGAAATGAGATAATTACTCCTAAGTGTTTGCGCTGTATTTCTAATGTTTAATTATTAAGGTTTAGTGTTTAACGAGAGTTGCGCTGGACTTTTTTTCATTAAACCCCAATTTCAACGCAGTTGAAATTCAATCCCTTGGGCGTTAAACATTAATAATTAAACCTTAATCATTAAAAAAAAATCCAGTTAAAATAGGTTAAATACTCTTTACTGTGACTTTTGTCACCTAATTCCGAGAAGAGTTACCTTATCTTTGAATCGTGAATCAAAAAAAGAGAGAAAATAATATTTTGTTGTATTTTCAAGTATTGGCCTTCGGGCTGATACTTGTTTTTTCGCCTTGTTCTGTGCGGAATTCAATTCAAGACTCTCTTGGTGTAGCACAAACTGATGTTACCAATAAAAGCAAAACCACCAATAATTTGGAGGAGCTTTGTGCTTCTTTAAATGTAGATAATGCCGGAGATCATATTTCTGAAATTATCAATACAACTCCAGATCTACCTACTTTTGGAGCATTTAGAGAATTTGATTTTCAAAAAGAGTGGATAATCAATGAAGATATTTCATTAAGTGATTATGAATCACCTTCTACCGTAAAAGACAAAACCCCTTTATATCTTTTACATCAACAATTTAGAGTCTACCTGCAAGAGGCTTAAAATTATAAAATTGCATCAGCTTTTTTATACCGTTTGAGGAACGCATTTCCCTCACAAAAATCAAAAATTATTTTAGAGCAAGCTAGCTCATCATCATTATTTATTGGAGTCAATCAACAGGTTTGGTTTGCCTCAAATATTAAATTTTATCAAATGAAAAAAATACTTTCTATCCTCGTTGCAGGTAGTTTCTTAACTGCATGTGGATCAAACACGGATACAGAAAACAAAAGCATGGAATCAAATATCATTTCAGATAACAGTGGCGATACCATAACAATTCTTCAAACAGCAGATATTCATGGTCAAATAGAAGTGCACGACGAACTCTTCTGGGAAAATGAAGAAATCAGCTTTAGAAGATTGGGTGGAATGGCCAATATGAAAACACTTTTCAACTCCGAACGTGCTAAAAATCCAGAAGGAACAATAATTCTCGATGGTGGAGATCTGATTCAAGGTGGAGCAGTAGCAGCACTTTCGGAAGGTACCGCATTTTCTGGAATCGTAAAAGCAATGGAATATGATTTCTTAATCCCTGGAAACTGGGAGGTGGTTTACGGAAAAGAAAAGATGATTAATGTTCTTAAAGGATATGAAACACCAGTTATCGCAGCAAATATGTATGATGACAAAACAGAAGAATATATTTTCCCGCCTTATTTCATTAAAGAATTGAAAGGTGTTAAACTTGGGTTTATTTCTTATAATGATCCAGATATTCCTGTGCGCCAAAATCCTTCATTTAGTAAAGGAATCCGTTTCGATAAAGTGCATGATAATTTAGCCGCATTAGTCAACAAGTTAAAAGACGAAAAAGAGGTTGATATTCTGTTTTTAGTTACGCACATCGGAATTTCAAAGCAATTTGACTTATCGAACGACCCAACTTTAAGTAAAGTAGATTACATTTTAGGAAACGATACACACGAAAGAATTCGTGAACCACTTCAAGGAGAATTTTCTAGAGTTACAGAACCTGGAGCATTCGCATCATTCGTTGGGAAAATGCAATTGGTGTTCAAAGACGGTAAAATCACTTATGAGGGATATGAATTAATGGAAGTTGATCCTGAAATTTATGCGCCAGACGAAAAAGTAGCTGCAGTAATTAAGGAAGAGGTGGCTCCGTATAAAGATAAAATTAGCCGAGTTTTAGGATATACTTCTACACCTTTATACAGATATTTCGTAGTTGAAAATCCGATGGATAACTTTATTACAGATGCTTCAAGGTGGAAAACAGGAGCAGATATCTCAATTTCGAATGGATTTCGTTTTAGTCCACCACTTGTTCCTGGAAAAGACGGAAAAGCAGCAATCACCTACGAATATTTGTGGAATATGCTTCCTGTAAACGAGTACGTGAAAACAGGAAAAGCAACTGGTCAACAAATTCACGATTGGATGGAGAAAGAAATTCATAACGTTTTCGCAAAAGATCCAAAAGAACGTTTTGGAGGATGGTTGGTTCGTTTCTCAGGAATGACTTTGGAGTTTGATTCAAGTAAACCAAAAGGCGAACGTGTGATTAATATTACAATAGGAAATGAGCCGTTAGATTTGAAAAGAGTTTATACTGTTTCTGCTTGTCGTCGTGAGGGAGAACCAGATCACATGTTGTGTAGAATGCCAAATTTAACAGAAACCGAAGTGAAGGAATACACCGTTCACGAAGTGTTGGAGGAATACTTGAAGGAAAAAGGAACAATTTCACCTGTGAGAGATGGCCGTGCAAAAGCAGTAGATTTAGGTGATAATGTTTTGTCGCAATTGCCAGGAACAGATTATCATTTCCATTAATTAATTACGAATTACAAATTATCAATTACGAATTGTGTACTTCCCTAAATAGGGTTGGCCGTTTTGGTTAATATTCTTAATTTATTCACTTCCTCGGAAAGAAATAGAATTAAAGCGCCTCCCTCCCGATTATAATCGGGAAGGGTGATAAATGGGGAGGATTTTTTTAAATAATAATATCATGAATTCAACATTCGAAGTAAAAAGGTCATCAGTGGTTATTTTGCGAATGATGTTAAGCGGAATTTTTATCGTGGCGAGTTTAAACCATTTATTTAATTTGGAGAAAACCGTTTCACGAATAGAACAAGCTAATTTTGGAGCGATCGGTCAACTTTTGGGTACACCAGAAGTGGCCGTAATCGCCTCTGGAATCTTAATGCTCATCGCAGGAATAGCGCTTTTGATTGGGTTTAAGACCAAGTGGGCGGCAATTTTGCTTCTTTTGGTTTTGATTCCAATTACATTAACCATTCAAGTAGGACAAGTTCAAACCATGGGACCACTATTTAAAAATATCGGTTTGGCTGGTGGACTTTTGTTCTTCGCTATGAATGACATTCAATTCCGAAAAACATAGGCGAAATTTCATAAATAAAAATTGTATATTTGAGTTAACTTTATTGCTATGATTGACGCTAAAGAAATATTAAATTATTTAACCTTAAAAAAGAATAGGTTTGAAAAGGAATGCCATTTGGTGGAAATCGGCATTTTTGGTTCTATTGCTAGAGGAGAGCAAAATGAAAAATCTGATATTGACTTGATAGTCGAATTTGAAGAGAATACTCCAGATTTATACGCTATTAAGCAACGGTTAAAAGATGAAATACAAACAATGTTCAATCGTCCTGTAGATATTTGCAGAGAGAAGTACATCAAACCAATATTCAAAAGCCAAATTCTTTCAGACGCTAAGTATGCATAACTATTCAAAGCATCAAGTACTTTGAATAAATAATCAAATTATAAAAACAGAAAAAATGAAAAATATAATAACAATAATTACACTCGCGCTTGTATTTGTTTTCGCACAAACAGCAGTTGCCCAAAACCTAGACAGCATAGATACAAACAAGAAAAACTATATTGTATTAACCAAAAAAGTGGGCCAACTGAAACCAATTTCACTTGCTGCAGACGAAATGAAGAAAGAAGACGGAGCAGATTTCGGTGAATTCCATGTTGTGTTTTGTGGAAAAAACATTGATGATTTAACAGACAAAAAACGCATGGTAAAACATTTAGAAAGACTCAATAAAAGCGGAGTGAAACTTATCGCATGTGGCTTTTCATTGAAGAAATTCGATGTCAATCCAGAGAAATTACCAGAAGGAATCGAGATCGTAGATAACGGAATCGCCTATGGTTTGAAATTGAAGAAAAAGGGCTTTTATGGGATGGAACTGTAGAGCCTAAAGGGCTTTCCTTGTTAAATTCCAGTTTCTCTTTAAGATGGTATTTACTGTTTTTAGGAGGAACTGGATTTTTTGTTTTTGGGGCTGCCACTGAAAATTCTTGACAACAAATTGATCAAGAAGATCAGGGTCGGGTCATCAGCTATATCTCTGACAAAAATGTCAGAGGATGCCGCTACTACCCCTCATCCGAAACGAGGCTTCGACTATTCATTAATAGGTCTTATTCAATCCGTAATTACCCTCGCTACTGCGAGATTTCATCTTATGGTTGTAAGAATCCCATTTCATTTCTTATTTTTGAAATTCCACATTTTATAAACCAATGAACTCAACAAAGAAAGTACTCGTTATCGCATACTATTGGCCGCCAAGCGGAGGAGCAGGAGTACAGCGTTGGTTAAAACTTACCAAATATTTAGCGAGACTTGGACACGAAGTACATGTTATATCAGTTGATCCTGAGAAAGCAAGTTATTTTAATTTAGATGAAAGTCTGAAAAACGATATCCATCCAAATGTAAAAGTACATTTATCCGATTCATTCGAGCCTATAAATATATACAGTCGAATGGTGGGGAAAAAAAATGTGCCTACTGCCGGATACTCTAATGTAGACGAGCAGCATTGGAAACAGAAATTGGTAAGCGGAATTAGGAGCAATATTTTTATCCCAGATCCTAGAATTGGATGGAGAAATCATGCCTACAAAAAAGCAATGGAAATAATCGCAAGCGAAAATATTCAGAATGTGATTACTACTTCGCCACCACATTCTACTCAGTTAATTGGACTAAAACTCAAACGAAAACTAAAAGATAAAATTAAGTGGATAGTCGATTTTAGAGATCCTTGGACGGATATTTATTACTATCCATTATTACAACATTCTAAGATTTCTCATCGTCTAAATTTAAAATTAGAACGTCAAGTGGTAGAGGAGTCTGACAGAATAATTACTGTTGGCGAAGGATTTAAAGCTTCTTTTTTATCGAAAACAAATAATGTAAAATCAGATAAATTCGAAATTATTTCAAATGCCTTCGATCCAGATGATTTTAAAATGAAAGATGAGGTTCACCCAGATAAAGATGTTTTCTTGGCTTCTTACATAGGAACAGTATCTGACAAATATGAACCAGACGTGTTTTTCGAAGCACTAGGACAACTTGCCAAAGATTTTCCAGATGCACCAATTCAATTTAAAGCAACTGGGGTTGTGTCGGAAAGATTACAAGAATTAATTGTCGATAATTTAGGCGATAAAGCATCATTTCATGCTCCAGTTCCCCACGAACAAGCGGTACACGCCATGCTAAAATCTCGTGTGCTTTTGTTAATTACTCCAGGAATTGAAGGAACCATTCCCGGAAAAACATTTGAGTACTTAGCTTCAGGACGAAGAATTGTAAGCATAGGAAAAGGAGACAGCGCAAAAGCAATTATTCAATGCAATGCTGGGGCAGCATTCGAACGCTCCGAAAAACAAGCGGTTTACGATTATTTGAAATCAGCTTTATTAGATTTTCAAAACAATATTCCTTTCGAAACGAATTACGAGGAACTCAAAAAAATGTCTTGGAATTACAAAGCAGCTCAGGTTGCTGAACTGCTTCGATAACTTTAATATTTCGCTGCCGCGAGCTTGCGCTGCTGCGAGGTTGATGGCTGCTGCGAGATTACATCTCGTAGCATGGTTTTCAAAGCTTATTTCTTAAAATAAACTTTGAAAACCACCACTCAACAAAGAAATATTTAACCTTGCGGTTTGGTATTCAATTTGAGATTGCAACAATCTTCCTTCTGCTTGAATGGCACTGTACTGAATTTCCCTGAGTTCTAAAGGTGTAATACTACCCGCTTTTAAAGCCGTCTCAGAAATGTCAATAATGGACTTCGTTTGTGAAATATTGCGTTGCTCAAACAATAGTTTTTCCTCCGCAAACTGCATTACTTCGTAATAATTACGCAAATCTGCCAAAGCATTGATGGAGTCATTTTGATAAGCTAACTGAGAACGTTCTTCGTTTAATCTGCTGTTTTTTAATTCTGTTGCACGCGATAAATGATTCAAAATACTCCATTTTGCTGTAATTCCTATGCTAGGTCCGTAACTTCTATTCGAAGCCAAGAAACCAACTTCGTTTACGGAATTTCCATAATCGTAAGCAGCATAAAAGCTCAATTGCGGATAAAATCTACTTTGTGCTTCTTTCGTTGATAATTCAGAAATGGCAATATTCGATTTTGCCTGCATGATAGAAGTGTTTTGCTCCATAAATTGACTTGCAATTGCATTCCATTCTTGCTTTTTCTCTTGCGCACCTAAATCTCCTTCAACGATTATCTCCTCCGTAACAGGAAGCTGCAAAACTTTACTTAAATCAGCTTTTACTTGTGCCTGAGATTGCTGATTCGCTATGTATGCCGCGCTATCAGCGGTTAAATCTAACTCAGCTTGCATTAACTGAATTCTATTTGCAGCACCACTGTTGAACCGACTTTGCATATAATCTTTACGCATTTTAGACAATTCAATGGCACCAGTGTACACTTCTTCCATTTCCTGAAGTGAAAGAAGTGTGTAGTAATTCACCACCGCTTCATAGATTTTCATTTCCATTGAAGCACGTAAGTTCAACTCGCTAAAACGCTCCAACTCCTCTAGTTTTTTGTCTGTTGCAAACATTTTGAAACCATCAAAAAAGGTCCAGTTTAACATTGCTCCAGCACTGAAAGCTCTATTACTTGCATTTGTTGCCTCGTTAACATCTCCGCTGATGAATTCCTGTCGTGCAGTGCTCTGTGCTAGGTCTTGTGTTGCTTGAACATCAAGTGTTGGCAAGTATCCTGCTGCACCAATATTGTTTTCATTCTTTGCAATTTCAGTATCAATTTTTGCAATTTGAATACCGAAATTCTGCGATAAAACACGGCTTACGACTTGTTCTAACCCCAGTTTTTCTTGCGCGATGGATAGTGAACTAAGCAATAATATGCTACTCAAAATTAGTGTTCTCATGATTCTAATGCTTTGTTTTCAGTTGCTTCTATAGATTCTACTGATTTTTTCTGTTTTGAAGAAATGTAAATGTAAAGTCCTGGAATAATGTAAAGAGTTAAGACCAAAGAGAATGTTAATCCTCCAATAATTGCAAGTCCCATGGGAACACGACTGGTTGCAGCATCTCCCAAGGCCAACGCAATTGGAAGTGCTCCTAAAATGGTAGCCAGTGAAGTCATCAAAATAGGTCTAAATCGTGCGGAAGAAGCATCAATTATAGCAGACTTTAGAGTTAGTCCAGCGTTCTTACGTTGATTTGCGAACTCTACAATCAAAATACCGTTTTTGGTTACTAATCCAACCAATACAATAATTCCAATCTGACTAAAAATATTTAGGGTGTGACCAAATATCCAAAGGGTGAGTACTGCACCTGCAAGTGCCAGAGGTACTGTTAACATAATTGTAAAAGGATCTCTGAAACTTTCGAATTGTGCCGACAATACTAGATAAACAAGAATTAACGCCAATCCAAAAGCGAAAATTAAACTGTTACCACTTTCCATAAATTCTTTTGAAGTACCTGCCAAAGAAGTTGTATAAGAAGCATCCAGTAGTTCTTCTGCAATTTTATCCATTGTTTCAATACCGTCTCCTATTGTTTTACCTGGAACTGGTGAGGCTTGAATAGTCGCAGAGGCATATCTGTTGTAGCGATACAATTGAGGTGGACTTGATTCGTCTTTTAAGTCGACCAAATTGCTCAATGGAATTAATTCCCCACTTTTGCTGCGCACATTTATTTCTTGCAAGTCTTTTGGCTCATTCCTGAATTCTTTTTGCGCTTGGCCAATTACTTCATATTGTTTCCCATTTTTGATGAAATATCCGTAGCGCTGACCAGAGAAATAAAGCTGCATCGTTTGAGCAATATCTAATACTGAAACACCAACCATACTCGCTTTGTCACGATTGATGGTTACTTGGAGTTCTGGTTTGTTGAATTTTAAGTCGACATCTACAATCTGGAAATCACCACTTTCTTTGGCTTTATCCATAAAATCAGGAATAACTTTTTCTAATTTTTCCAAAGTTGGCGCTTGCAGTACATATTGAACAGGTAAACCTCTTCCTCGACCACCTCCAATAGTTTGTTCTTGAACTACGAATGTTCTTGCAAAATTAAATTCCTTCAGTTTGCCAGTGATTTCATTGGCTATTTCATCCTGACTTTTTTTCCTTTCTCCTTTAGGTAAAAGGTTCAAGCGCACGAAACCAGTGTTGGTAGAAATTGATGAACCAAATCCAGGAGCAGTAACAGAAAGCAGATTTTTTCTTTCCTCTAAAGTGTCGACATAAGAAATGATTTCTTGTTGAAATTCATCCATGCGTTCAAAAGATGTTCCCTCTGGAGCTGTGCTCATAATCATCAAACGACTTTTATCTTCCATTGGGGCCAGTTCAGACTGTAGTTGGCTTCCGAAAACAAATATCGAAGCAATAATTAACGCCATATAAATAAATGCCTGCCAAGGACGTCTCATGAAGGCAATTAATGAGCGTTTGTAGCCCCTCTCCATTCCATTAAAGAATTTTTCAGACTTCACAAAAAGTTTGCTCTTCGCTTTGGATTTCTTCAATAATCGGGAAGACATCATCGGTGTTAGCGTTAAAGAAACGAAGGAAGAAATAATGACAGAGCCGGCGACGACGACTCCAAACTCTCTAAATAATCTTCCTGTTAAACCATCTAAGAAGATTACAGGCATAAATACTGCTGTAAGCGTAATTGTCGTTGCTAAAATTGCGAAGATTATTTCATTGGCTCCTTCAATTGCTGCTTTTTTGGGTTTCATACCCCGTTCAATCTTTGTATAAATATTTTCCATTACTACAATGGCATCATCCACTACAAGCCCTGTGGTTAGAACAATTGCCAAAAGAGTTAAGATATTAATAGAGAAATCCATCAAATACATGATGAAGAATGTACCTATTAACGAAATTGGAATAGCAATAATTGGAACCAAAGTTGTCCTCCAGTTTCTCAAAAACAAGAAAACAACCAAAACTACAAGTAAGAAAGAAATGATTACCGTTTCTTGAACTTCTGAGATAGACTTTCTAATGTTTTCGGTTGTATCTAGTGCTACTCCAAGTTTTATATCTTCTGGTAAATCTGCACTAATACTGTTGATTTTCTCATAAATTTCATCAACAATTTCAATGTAGTTTGCACCAGGTTGGGGCTGTATCGCAATACCAATCATTGGAACACCGCCATTTCCACGGAGAATTGTTCTTTCGTTTTCCGGACGCATTTCAGCCACTCCAATATCACTCAACCTTATAATTTCACCATTTTCTTCTCGGATGATGAGATTATTAAATTCTTTTTCTGTGGAAAGCCTTCCAAAAGTTCGAATGGTTAATTCTACATTGTCTCCTTCAATTCTACCAGAAGGCAGTTCAATATTTTCTTTCAATAATGCTGATCTAACCTCTGTTGCTGTAATGTTTTTGGCCGTCATTTTATTGGGCTCCAACATCAATTTCATTGAAAACTTCTTCTCTCCCCAAAGATAAATCCTACTGATTCCAGAAATGGTTTGTAAACGTTCCTTAAATAAGTTGATCCCAATATCTGTAAGTTCCAACAGACTTCTGTTATCGGATTGAACAGTCATTGAGAAAATAGTTTCCGCATCCGCATCAGACTTGGCTACAATTGGTGGGTCTGCATCGTCGGGCAACATTCGAATGGCGCCAGAAACTTTATCTCGAATGTCATTGGCTGCATTATCGAGATCCAAGTCTAAGTTGAATTCTACTGTAATCGTGCTTCGTCCATCACTACTCACAGAGGTCATAGTACGAATTCCTTGAACCTGATTTACCGCTTCCTCAATGGGTTCGGTAATTTGAGATTCTATAATGTCGGCATTTGCACCGGGATAGTTGGTGGTTACCGTTATAATTGGTGGATCCACTGAAGGGAATTCTCTAACGCCTAAGGAGTAAAATCCTATAGCACCGAAAATGACGATCACAATGGACAAAACCATTGCTAGCACCGGTCGGTTTATGCTTACTGATGATATGCTCATTTAACTTCGTTTTTCGCTTTAATTGATACTCCTGGTCTCATTCCTAATAATCCAGTCATAATTACGGTGTCGTTTGCTTTTATATCTCCGAACAATTGCACATTGGTACTGGAACGATTCCCAATATTTACATTTCTTTTTGCTGCTTTTCCGTTTTCAAACACCCAAACAATTTGTCCGTCAATTACAGATACAATTGCTGATGCGGGTACGGTAATAGTGTTAGCAGATTCCCCTAGGTTATAATCAATATTTACAAATCCACCTGCCACAATGTTTTTGCTCTCTCCAACTTTCGCTCTTACATTCAACATTTGTGTATTTTGATTAATAACTGGGCTAAAGGCATACACTTCCGCATGTACAGGAGTTGGGTTTAATGAGTCAGAAGGTGTTCTTAAAGTGACTTTCTGACCTTTTTTTACTTTGTGAGCATAACGCTGTGAGATGGCGAAATCAACTTTTAATTGGTTTGTTTGTGCCAAAACAGTGATCAAATCGCTAGTGGTAATGAAAGCGCCTTCACTAATTTCTCTTAAACCAACAATTCCCTCAAATGGAGCAGTGATTCTTCCTTTAGAAATTTGAACATCTAAAGATTGGATCTGAGCCTTCAAAGAATTGACATTAGATTCTGCTTGCTCAAAAGCCTCTTGCGTACCTGCTTCACTTTCGAAAAGCGTTTGCTTTCTTGCCTGGTCTTTCTTTGCTAATTCTAAATCAACTTTCAGCTTGTTTCTATTTGATTGCAAAATATCTGTATCAACAGTAAGCAATAGTTGACCTTTTTTCACTAAGTCTCCTTCTTGAAAATGAATTTTTTTAACTCTCCCGTTGATCTCGCTGTATACATTTACTTGTTCGAAAGGCATGGTTTTGCCCGGAACAGTAATTGTTTCTTCAAACGGTTCAGACTTAGTGACAAAAAAATCAACATTTGTGTAGTCGATTTTTCCCGTGTTTGTCTTTAGTCCAGGGTCTTCACTACAAGAAAAGGCAAGCATCAAAGGAATTGAAAAAAGGAGTATTTTTATTTTCATCGTTTATTTATTTAATCTTTTATAGTCGAATACAATTCTTTCACCATCAATTGGCCCAACTTTATTCGCTAAGTCGGTTATTTCAGACAAAACAAGATCTTTAGTGCTTTTGCTAAGTACACTTGTAAATTCTTGATCTGTTTCAATTAATGCTTTTTCTATAATCGGAACATATTCCTTCCCGTATTTCGTCACATGCAACAAGAAAGACCGCTTATCGTTTGGATGCTTTAACTTCTCTATGAAGCCATTTTCCATGAGATACTTCAAAATTCTAACTACAAGTACTTTATCTGTTTGAAGAATTTCTGCCAATCTTTTTGAGGTGATTTCTCCATCGTTATTTGAAATTACCCAGAAAGGATAGAAATACTTATCAATTGGCAAGTCTTTTAACTTAGCGCTAAATACGCTAAGGTAATTCTTGGTTAAAACCACAAATAATCTCCCCAGTGGAGTGATTTGTTTCTTCATTTTTTAAATACTCTATCGTTCCTAAAAAAAGTTTACAAAGTTAACCAATTAACATTCTGTTTTCACTATTGTTTATATAAGTTCTAAATAAAATGTTAAAAGGCGGGGAGTGGGTTTTCAAATTTTAGAAGTAATTAGTTTTTGCAAGAAAACCCCAAATATCCGTCAATGGGAAGGTCAGACTCTGCACATCGCAGCCATCGCACTAATAAATATAAACTCCTGATAATATAGAACTTCACAAGCCTTATCTATGGAATCTTCTTATCAATGACTTGAAAATCCGTAGTTTTCTTACGAACACTCGATTAGAAGTTAGTCCTTATTCTTATATTTGCATAAAATATGAAAATAATCATTTAACATGAAAATTCAAGAATTTAGTTTCGGTAACTACAAATCATTTAAAGATATTCAAACTTTAAATCTTTCATCTGCAAATATAAAATCAAGTAAACCAAATCTTGATGTTCTAAACGTGATTAAAGGTGAGAACAAAGAGGCTGTTTCATTTTTGAAGTCAAAAGCAATATACGGCGCAAACGCAAGTGGAAAAAGTAACATAATAAAAGCCTTGGTTTCATTTGTGAGAATTATTCGAACGTCTGTAAAAGATGAAAAGGCATTGAATGCAGTGGAGTCATTTAAACTTTCAACGGAGACTGAAAATGAACCTACTTTTTTTCAAATGATTTTTTGGCATAACAATATTAAATTTAGATATGGTTTTGAAGCTGATAACGAAAAGATAGTTTCAGAATGGTTGTATGGAAAACCAAAAGGTAGAGATTTACCATTTTTTATTCGTGATAATCAAGAAGTCATAAAACTTGATAAAACTAATTACTCTGAAGGGAATAAGTTACTCACTTTGTTGGACGATGATTCGGATGAAAATGAAGTTTTTAGAAATAATTCCTTGTTTTTGTCAACGCTGGCCACATTTGGGTTCGGGAAATTATCGAAACAAATTATTGATAGTTTAGGGTCTATTATTGTAGTTAACGGTTTAGGTCATCAGGGTATGTATCGATATGCAGGTGATGCTTTAAATGATTTAAATAAGAAGAAATATATAATTGATTTTCTAAAATATGGAGACATTGGAATTGAGGATTTGACTGCTATGGAGGTTTCTCTTGAGGATTTACCTGATATAAATGAAAGGATAAGAAATGTATTTGAAGATAATAAAAAAGGTAAGATTCTTGTTTCAACAAGAAAGAAGTATGATGAAAATAAGGTCTTTAATGAGACACATTCGTTTCCTTTTATCGGTCATGAATCGGAAGGAACTAAAAAACTTTTTGAACTAAGCCCTCTTATTTACGATGCAATAAATAATCAATCTCCAATTTTTATTGATGAATTTGATGCAAGATTTCATCCATTATTGACAAAGAAAATTCTTGAATTATTCAATTCAGAAAGTAATATTGGGTCTCAACTTGTTTTTACAACGCATGATTCTAATCTTTTGTCTCCAAATTTATTAAGACGAGATCAAATAGAATTTGTTGAAAAAGATAAATATGGAGCAAGTCATTTGTATTCTTTGGCTCAATTTAAAGGTGTTAGAAATACATCTTCTTTTGAAAAAGATTATATTCAAGGCAAATATGGAGCTATCCCTTTTTTAGGAGATTTTAGAAAGCTGATGAAAATAAAAGAAGATGCCTAAAAAAAACAAAAGCTATTAAGAAAACAGATGTGAAAGCGAAAAAGCCTTGGTTGAAAAAGACGAAATCTTCTGTTTATCAATTGGAAACAAAAGAAACTTTTAAGATAATTTTGATAGTTTGTGAAGGACAAACTGAAAAGTTATATTTTGAATCATTTCCTGTTTTAACACTAAAAGTGGAGGCTGTAGACTTAAAAGGGCAAAGTAAATTAAAATTAATTGAGTCGACAACTCTAATGTTAAAAAGCAAAGACGTTGAATATGATGAGGTGTGGTGCGTTTTTGATATGGACTTAAGAAATGGTGAAAGGGAGTTTTCCGATTTTGATAATGCTATTTCAAAAGGAAGAACTTTAGGATATAAAATAGCATATTCCAACGATTCTTTTGAACTGTGGTACTATTTGCATTATAACTACACAGAGCAAAAACACCACAGAAAATTTTATTATAAGTTTCTTGGTGAACGATGGGGTTTGAATTATGAAAAGAGTGGTAAATCATATAGATTCAGTAAAAGTATTTATTTGAAATTGGAGGAAGATGCTGAAGCATCACAAGAAAACGCTATCGAAAACGGCAGAAGATTGTTAAACATTCAATCAGACCTGCCTTTTCATCAACAAAATCCTGTTTCATTGGTTTATCAGCTAGTGGTGTATCTTAATGAAAATAAACGAGGATAAACTTTTTCAAAGTAATGGTTCTTAAATTTCTTCTAACTTTATCCAAAATTTAATATGATGAAGAATTTAATCCTGTCTTTCACGTTTTTATTAATGCTAATAATTCCTTTTCAAGGAAATTCTTGGGGGATGCTAGGTCACCGAGTTGTTGGTGAAGTAGCAAGCAAGCATTTAAATGAGGCAACAAAGCACAAAATTCAAAGTATTTTGGGTAATCAAACTTTGGCAGAGGTAAGTAATTGGATGGATGATATTAAATCTGATGAAAAATATGACTCTTTAAAACCTTGGCATTATGTGACCATTCCTGATGGAATGAAATACAGCGAAACAAATTTAAATCCAAAAGGGGATGTGATTTCAGGGATTAATTTTGTTGTTAATCAATTGAAAAGAGATGATTTAGATGTACAGCTAGAAAAAGAGTATCTTATGATTTTGGTTCATTTAGTTGGAGATATTCACCAACCTCTTCATGTAGGGAATGGGAAGGATAGAGGAGGAAATCAAGCCAAGGTAACATGGTTTGGAACAAATTCTAATTTGCACAGGGTTTGGGACAGCGATATTGTAGACGGTAAAAAATACAGCTACACGGAGTTAACCGAAATTATTAATCACCCCACACACGAGGAAGTTGTTTCTTGGCAATCAGACAGCGTTGAAGATTGGGCGCATCAATGTATGCCTTTCCGTGATGGGATTTACGATTTTGAAAGCGATTATGGTTGGGAGTATAAATATCAATACGCGCATTGGGGAACACTAAAAATGCAATTATTGAAAGGCGGTGTGCGCTTAGCAGGAATTCTAAATGAAATTTATGGCTAGACAGTGACTGATCATTCGATAGAGTTTAGATAGAGTTCTTCCCCGCCAACACCGCAGGTGTAAACTCTCCACCTCCAAACACGTCAACTGAATAAAGCCCTCTGCGCCCTTTGCTTCTCCCGCATCTCTGCGTCACTCTTTTTTTCTTTGCCAATCTTTGCACCTCCGAGGTAACCCTTCCTGAGACACTCCTTCGCGCATCTTTGCCCCTTAGCGAGACTCCGCGTAATTCTCCTTTTTTCTCTTCGTAACCCTTCCTGAGACACCCCTTCGCGCATCTTTGCGTCTTAGCGAGACTCCGCGTAATTCTCCTTTTTTCTCTTCATAACCCTTCCTGAGACACTCCTTCGCGCATCTTTGCCCCTTAGCGAGACTCCGCGTAATTCTTCTTTTCTCTGCGTAACCCTTCCTGAAACACTCCTTCGCGCATCTTTGCACCTTAGCGAGACTCCGCGTAATTTTCCTTTTTTCTCTTCGTAACCCTTCCTGAGACACTCCTTCGCTCATCTTTGCCCCTTAGCGAGACTCCGCGTAATTTTCCTTTTTTCTCCACGTCACCCTTCCTGAGACACTCCTTCGCGCATCTTTGCGCCTTAGCGAGACTCCGCGTAATTCTCCTTTTTTCTCTTCATAACCCTTCCTGAGTCACTCCTTCGCGCATCTTTGCGCCTTAGCGAGACTCCGCGTAATTCTCCTTTTTTCTCTTCATAACCCTTCCTGAGACACTCCTTCGCGCATCTTTGCACCTTTGCGAGACTTCGCGTAACTCTTCTTTTCTCTGCGAAACCTCATTTATCTCTGCGGTAAAACCCATATCCAACCCTCACTTTTCCAAATCAATCCAAGCTCCCCAATTCATACTCAATATTCATGAACGCTTTCTGTGATTTAATCAATAAATCAATAAATTTGATTTGCGTGTTGATGAAGCTCCATTCTCTGGCATTAACAAGGAAGAGCGAACTTTCTCCTGCTTCAAATTTTTGTTGTTCCGCTTGTAATAACCGATTGGTGCTATTCACAATCGTTGTATAACCTGATAATTGTTGTTGTGTGGTTTCCCAAGTATTTATAGCGGCTTTCAGGTTCAGGCTCAGTGAACGTTCAGTTTGATCAATTTCATATTGTTTTTCTAATATAAAAATGTTTGTTTTTTGGAGTTGCCCTCTTTCTTTTCTCAGAAAAATAGGCATCTTAAAGGATAGTCCCCAATTATAATTGTTCATGGAATAAGCTTGAATGACGTCTCCATCAATGGGTTCATTTAATGCATTATATTTTAAATCAAACTTTGGTTTTAATCGTTCTAAATCTAATTGCCGCTGTATATTAAGTTGTTCCAAATACAATTGCTTTTTGGCTAATTTTGGATGGTTTTCAATTAAGGAATCTAGATGTAGTTTCATTGATGCTAAGTCCAATTTGTTTTCGAATTGATTTGAACTTGGCGGAACTATGTCGGCACTTAATTCTAGTGGAACCCCATCTTGATTCCATAAATAAATTTCCAATTCGGCATTGCTATTTCTGTACTCTAAAATTGCATCTTGCAATAATATAGATCTGTTTTGATACTGAATGAATGCTTCAACTGTATCGATGCTCGCATTTTCACCTACAATTGAAGAGCGCTTTGTTGAATTGTAGCGAATTTTAGCCAACTCTTCTCCTTCTTTATAGATTTTGTATTTGCGCGATGCGCCCACCCATTTCCAATAGGATGAAATCGCTTCCTTCATTAAATCGTTCATTAAAATCCGTTGTTCTGCTTCGCTAATTTTCTGATAGACCTGGGCCTTTCTTAAATCAGCCCTGCGCTGATCGATAAACAAATCTTGACCGAGAGGAATAGAAATTCCTGCGTAAACCAAGCCGTTAGCGGGTGTTCCACGTTGCGGATTCACGTAGTTTCCGTTTGATTGTTCGTATCCAGCATCTATTTCTATTCCAAACCAAGTTGGAATTTTCATTCCGGCATTCAGTAAGTCGTAATACTGTTTATCGTCAAAGTATTTTTGGCTTAAATCGCCATATAGATAAGGATCAAAAGCTCCACGGTTGGCTTTCAGATTTTCTTTTCCATACTCAATTTTTAAATTCGCCTGTTTTGCCAATGGATGAAATTCCCTTACGATTTTGAGAAAATCAACTAAGCCTAAAACTTGCGTTGAATCTTGAGCCACTGTGGATGAAGCAAAAAAAGACAGTGCAATATATAAAAGGTATTTTCTGATCATTTCTCCTTTTCTTTTGAGTTGCTAGTTCCATTGCTGTAATAATCAGGTGGGAACCCATTAAATTGACGCCATAATTCATACCAAATAGGTACATCTGAAAGCAATAGCATGCTGTTTGCTCCACCACCTAGACTCAAAACTTCAGGCCAGCTTTGTTTTGTTGTGTCTGGTTCTACCAAAATTCTGAATGTTCCATCGGCTTGCGCAAAACGATCTATTGCGTTTACTGTTCCACCGAAAGTTCCATAGCTTTTATTTGGCCACCCAGAAAACACAATTGCAGGCCATCCGTCAAATTGAATTCTAACGTGTTGACCTTTTTTGAGTAAAGGAATGTTTATTGGCTGAACAAACATTTCTACTGCGAGATCGGCATTTGCAGGCATAATACTTACGATTTGCTGATTCTCTTTTATCATTTCCCCAATTCCGGTAGTTAAAGATTCAGTGATATACCCATCCTGTGGAGAGGTCACATAATATAGTCCTTGTCTGACCTGATAATTCGATAATTTATTTTCTAAAGAACGTAAGTCTTTTATTGCACTCATTTGATTAGAGGCTGTGCTAAATTTTTCAGAGTTAATTTTGGAAATGCTGATGTTGTAATCATTTCTAATCGTAGTTAACTCGATTTGCGCATTGATTACTTCGTTTCGGGATGCCAATAAATCATTTTCTGCACCTATTTGTTCTGCGATGGTTTTTTGATATTTTAGTTTTCGACTTTCAAATTCAGTTTGTGACTTTAAACCGTCGTTAAATAACTCCTCAAACCTGTCCAACTGTTTTTTGGCGATTTCTTCATTTAATGTTGTCGCCACATATTTGATACTGTCGCTTTTTACTTTTAACTGGGCTTGTTTTAGTTTGTTTTTGGCTTGCTCCAATTTAAGACTTAGCACAGCTTGCAGGTTTTTAATCTGATCTTCCAAAGTGTTTACCTTACTCGAATAGGCTTCAATTGACTTTTCTGATGCCTCTACTTGGTCCGTTGTTCTTTCCACTAATTGTGGATCGAAATACTCTGATTTTATTTCAGATATTTTCACAATGGTATCTCCTCGTTTCACGAAATCTCCTTCTCGAACAAACCACTCTTCAATTCTTCCCGGAATGATAGAATGTAACATTTGTGGTCGAGACTCGGGAGATAAAGCGGTAACAGTTCCTCTTGCTCGAATATTTTGAGTCCAAGGGACAAATAGAAAGATGATGAAAATTATTAATGCACCAGTTAGAATTCTAGGGAGAACCCTGTGGCCAACTCTGTTTTTTACAATTGTTAAAGCGCTATACTTTGAACTGTTTATTTTCTTATGAATAGGATTCTTCGATAGGTTTAGCATCTTACAAAGTTTTTAATGTTGTTTTAACTTGGTCATAACTTCCATGGCTGATTATGCTTCCTGACTGCATTACCACAACTTTATCAGCTTTTTTGAGTACTTCTTCATTCTTAGAGCTCATGAGTATTGTCCATTGATTTTCTCTGTCAAAGAGGAACTTGAGCACTTTACTTCTGTCCACTTTTTTTAGTTGCTCTAAAGAGTTTTCCAACACAAGTAATTTTGGCTTGTCTACAATACTGCGGGCAATAAGTATTTGTTGAACCACACTTTTAGGGAGTGATTTTCCATTAGGTAAAACTAGAGTGTTGTAACCTTGTGGTAATTCGCTAATGAATTTTGTTAGGCCTACATTTTCTGTTGCCCAACGTATGTTTTGTGGTGTTGCCTGACTTCTTCCTACGGCAATGTTTTCCATGATTGTGCCATAAAAAAGGTCTTCCTGTTTTAAGTTGGTACCAACCAAACTTCTCAAAGACTCTAAGTTTAGACTGCCTATTGAAAGGTCATTAAACGCTAAGTTACCCTGCTGAGTTTCATAAAGGCCTAATGCGATTTGTAGCATTGTATTTTTTCCAGAGCCCATAGGACCAGTAATTACAACTCTTTCGTTGGCCGATATATTGAGCTTTATCTCTTTAAGGGTGTAATTGTTGTTTCCTGGATATTGGAAGCTGATTTTGTTAAAGTCAATCTTTAGTCCTCCTGATGGCAAGGTTTCTCTTAAATCTATTCCTTCATCGGGTTCTAGGGCTAAATCTGTTACTTGAGCCACTTTTTCAATACCTGTGAGTACGTCATAAACCGTATCAATATCTCGAATCAATTTCTCAACAGAATTAATAATCATTACAATAATTATTTCTGCTGCAACAAACTGTCCAATATTCATTTGTTGTTCCATTACCAAAACACCACCTATAATAAGAAGACCAGCAACAATTAAAACTTTGAAAATAACCAGTGCTGAATATTGGGAAACTAAAACCTTGAAATGTTTTTCTCTTGCATTTAAATATTTCTCAGCATGTACATTGGAACGTTCCAAGACGTAATCTGTTTTTCCAGCGAGTTTGAAACTAATACTTGTTCTCCCTGCTTCCTCAAGCCAATGTACAAGACTATATTTATGACTAGATTCTTCTAAACTCGTGTTTAGTCCTTTTCGCCCCATGAACTTAAACATTAAATAGAAAATGATAATCAATAAAAAACTGTAAATGATGAAAAACGGATGGTAAAGCGATAAGAGAATTAATCCTAGAAAAACTTGTATTCCTGCAGTAGAAATAGAAGTTAATAATTTCGACATTCCCTTTTGAATGGTCATGACATCAAAAAAACGATTAATAAGTTCAGGGGTGTATTTTTTAAATAAATCCTCAAATTTAATCCTTGGAATGCGGTAAGCGAATTCAAAAGAAGCTCTAGTGAAAATACTTTGCTGAATGTTTTCCGTAATTCTAAGTTGAAGAATCTGAAGTACGCCTTTTACAGCAAACCCCAGTACAACTACCAGTACCATTACAATCCATGCAGAATTGATTTGTCCCACTTGAATTAAGTTAATGATGGCCTGAATACCCAAGGGTAAAGTTAGTCCTGTTAGTCCTGCGAAAAATGAATAGTAATAAACATTCCTGATGTCTTTTCCGTCTACTCTAACAAGTTGCCAAAATCGTTTTGTTATGGATAACTTTTCTTCCATTTACTTTGGTTTTATGGCGTTTAATGCCAGGTTTAAGAAGAAGTCTTGTATGTTGTCTACTTCTTTCTTTGTGCTAAGGTTGGTTAAAGACGGTAAATGATTTCCAAAAAACCTCTGCAAATGCGTTCCTTCAATAACTGTGGATACCAACATCTGCGGATAAGGATATTCAGGATTTATTTCTAATATAATTGCACTTACTCGGTTTACAACAGATTTGTAATTCGAAAAAACACCATGCTTGTTTTCATCATCTACAAGTTTGTTGATGTATGCTTTTGCAGATTCATCATAAACGACTTTCTGGAGTTTACGTTCGTTAATGTTTTTAAAATCACTATCCACTTGAGTGTCCTCTGTGAGTATTGTAAAAGCATTTTTTAATTGTAACTCCTTGTCTTCGATGTTGGTTGTCGCCAGTATAAGCTTCGATTCTGTCCAGCCCCAAAACCAAATCGTTAAATAGAGGAGAATCTTGTTTTTATTTTCAAAATAACGATAGATAGAAGCCTCAGTTGATTTGATTTCTATGGCTAGTTTCTTGAACGTAAAGGCTTCAAAGCCTATTTCAAACATAAGATCGATACTGCCTGAAATGATTCTCTTACCCAAGTCACTGCTTTCAGGGTCTTTTAAAAATAGATAGTCGTTTACCTTAATTTGGATATTAGAAAGAAATTGCTGCATATTGATTGTATTTCATGCAAATATAATAGTAAAACTATTAATTCAGTATTTTTTACTATTATTTTAAGAATAATTTGCAAGTTGGATGTTTCATATCTAAATCAAGTAAATATGATAAACCGCTAGATCTTCACAAAATACAGGGATTCCCTTCCACAATAAAACCATTTTCTCACTACCAGAGGTGTGATCTCACCGTAACTCACCACAAAAAACTAAGTAAAATCTCAGTGTCCTCCGCGAAACCTCCAAGACCTCCGGGGTAAAACCATTTTCTCACCACCGGAGGTGTGATCTCACTGTAACCCACCACAAAAAAACTAAGTAAAATCTCAGCTTCCTCCGCGAAACCTCCATGACCTCTGCGGTAAAACCATTTCGCACAAAGTAGAACACCCACCAAAGATTTACTCTTGTCCTCTCTTTCTTATTACAAACAGCCATCCCAACACAGGATGAGGTTCTATACTTAAATCTAGGATTTGTAAATTCTTAATTTTCTTGCGCCAGATTTTATAATTGGATTTGCTTATGGCTTCTTGTTCAGACAAAAATGTGTTTTCTTCAAAATCCTTAAATGCACTTTTGTTTTTTGCTGTAAATAAGAATCCACCTGGTTCGTACTCGTTTGTGGAGGGTAAGAATGTTAGGGTCGAATCTAAAGCGCTTATTTTAAAACCTAGGCTGTCAATTGTTGTCATGTTTTTACTGCTCCAATTTTGGATTTGACTAAAAAATGAGGAAATCAATTCGTCTTTGGTAATTACTTTTTCTTCTTCCAATTCTGATTTGCTGGGATTGCTTTCGCATGAGCTTAGAGCAATCAATACCGCACTAAGAATAAAAAATATCACTTTCTTCAACCAAACCATCACCTTTCATTTTTAAAAATAACTGAATCAACGCCACCACGTCTTTTTCGCAATATACTTTTATTCTTTCAAGGTCATTCTCCTCGTAGTAAACTCTTGCCACATCTGCTCCTGAGATGTCGTCTTTTGGCGTCGGGATTTTGAAAATATGACACAATAGTGGGAGGGAGGTGAAGTGTTTATAATCTCCAAATTTCCATAACTCTAAAGTGTCCAAATGGTTTATTTCCCATGGCTTTTTGCCCGCTATGTCAAGTGGGGCTGGTAATTTGATTCCGTTAATTAACATTCTTCGCGCTATATAAGGAAAGTCGAATTCTTTTCCGTTATGTCCGCAAAGTAAACTGTTTGGATCGCTGTAGTAGTCGTTCAGTAGGGTAGCAAAGTTTTTTAGTAGAGTTTCCTCGTCATCATGATAAAATGATTTCAGACGAATACTTTTACCTGTTACCACTCCAGATTTTGGTTTGTTGACATAGCCTACAGAAATACAGACAATCTTCCCGAATTCAGCTAAAATTCCGGCATTCTCACTGTAAACCTCACTTTCAAACTCTTCTCCTCTTTGTTTGAACCGTGTTTTTTTATTAAACAACTCCGCTGTGGTTTCGTCTAATTCCTTGTAATCATAAACCTGTGGGACAGTTTCTATATCCAGGAATAAAATTTTTTCTAAGTTGATCTTGTCAAGCATAATTTGTGTTTTAATCCCAAGGTAGTTTTTTTGTTCAATATTTTAAAAGAAAGTACCAAAAAAAAGCAAGAATTTAAATTAGTCACAGACACGCTTTATTTTTTAACAAAGCTTTCGAAAGTAGATTTTGAGGGTTTGAACGTGAAGATTAACGAGCATTTATCCTTAACTAATGTTTGTATCCCTTGTATTTTCTTAACACTTTGATCCTCATCCAATCTGTACTTTTGAATTGAATCAAAATAAATTATTATGAAAAAAGTACTGTTTGTTGGAATGATTTTCGGCGGTTTGGCCTTAACATCTTGTAAAAAGGATTATAAATGCACCTATGATCTTGGTGGAGTAGAGGTGGTTGATACCTATGACAATTTGGATAAGGACGAGGCCGATTCAAAAGAGTCTCAATGTGAAGTATTGGGAGGTGATTGGGAGCTAGATTTGTAATGAATCGTTTGCAGAAACTGATCCTTACTTGTTTTTCAATGAATGTCTAACTTGTTTTACAAGAATAGATGAGTCAAGTTCCTTAATATTGCTCTTTATTTAATGTGATACGTTTAAATACCTAGTCCTAAGTAATGTGTGCTTTTTTATGTTTGGAAATGAGAAATAAAACGAAAATATGTTAATAGATCTAAATTTATTTTATACTTTTGTCGGTAATTAAATTTTTAAAAAACATTATTATGAAAAAAGTATTATTTGTTGGGATGGTATTCGGAGCTTTAGCTTTAACTTCTTGTAAAAAAGATTACACTTGTGATTTCGGAATGGAAGGTGTTCCTAATCAAGAGTATACAGATTTAGATAAAGATGAAGCTGATGCAGCTGAATCAGCATGTAAATTAGTAGGTGGAACTTGGTCAGAAAAATAATCTGAAACATTTTTTACAATTAAGGAACTCGAAAGAGTTCCTTTTTTTATGCAATATAAATTAGTGATTAGCTCCTATTCTTAGGGAGTCTATAGATTCTTAATTCTCGAAAAATCCTTTTCCAAGCAATCAATGTCTCCAATAATTAATTAAATTCGTTCAAATTTTAAAATTAATTTAAATCACTAATTATGAAAAAGGTACTATTTATTGGGATGTTATTTGGAGGTTTGGCTTTAACTTCATGTAAGAAAGATTACACTTGTGAGTGCACAACTACTACAAACATGGAAGGAATTGCCGATACTTCGTTTTCTGAAACGATAAACGATAAAAAAGATGAAGCGAAAGAGAAATGCGAAAGCATGTCAACTTCTGTAACGTCAGGAGATTTCTACACAAAAACAGATTGCATAATCTTATAATCAAGATTTTAATTGATTAGGTAAATATAGAAAAGTCAGTTATTCAACTGGCTTTTTTTCGTTTAAAACTTTCGAATAAACCAAAATCTAACTATAGGTCGAAGTTTTTAACACAATCTATCTAGGTTTAACGAATAATATTTCCGAACTTAAGATCAACCTAAAAACAAAAGAAGATGACCACCAAAGAATTAGGAGACTTGGGAGAGCTGAAAGCACAAGAGTTTCTGAGACAAAAAGGATTTCAAATTACCGATACAAACTACCGTTTCAATAGAAATGAAATAGATATTATCTACTCATTGCCCGGAAAGGTTGTTTTTGTAGAAGTTAAAACCAGGCAAACTGCAGAAATTGGACCACCTTGGAAATCGGTTACCCGTCACAAACAGCGTCAAATCATAAAATGCGCACATCAATATATTGTTTCTCGAGACTTGGATATTGAAGCACAGTTTGATATTATTTCAATCGTTCATAATAGACATGGTACCTTTATAGAACATATAGAGGAAGCATTCTATCCTAGATTGTAAGTAGACCGAAAATCCGGTAAAGTCTATGTACTTCGAACTTGTAAGATTAAAATCTGTGTTTTGAATAGGAATTATAGGATTATCAATTATCAATTGATAATTTATCAATTATCATTCTCTATCTTTGCAATATAATTATATGAAATATGAGTAAAAATACTGGAGGAAATCCAAAAAGCAAGGAAATGCGTGGTAAAGGGAAGTCCAAGTACAGCGGTAGTCCGAGTAAGTATTTATCTAAAGGAAAAGGGAAAATTTCAACGGGCGCGGCAGGCTTACCGAAAAGAAGTCGTACAAGTCAGGGAGAGCCTTTGCCAAAGTTTGATGACAAAATTAGATTGAATAAATATATAGCGAATGCAGGAATCTGTTCTCGTAGGGAAGCAGACACACTAATTGCGTCTGGTACTGTTAGCGTAAACGGAAAAGTGATTACAGAATTTGGTTATAAAGTTAATCCTACTGATGTGGTGCGCTATGATGGTGCTACGATTAAGCGCGATGTGAAAAGATATATTTTGGTGAATAAACCAAAAGATTTTGGAGTGCGATATTCAGAGGATCCCGCAAAGAAGTCTGTATACAATTTAATCCAGAAAGCAGGTAAAGAAATGCTCTATCCTGTAGGGAAAATGGACAGAAGTGCATGTGGTTTAATTCTGTATACCAACGATGCTGATATGGACAAAAAACTGATGCACCCTAAGTTTAAGGTTTCTCAATTGTTCCATGTTGTTTTAAAAACAATAATGTCGGAAGAAGACTTGGAGAAATTAACCAAAGGATTGTTTGTGGATGACATGATGTTCAGTGCGGAAGAGGCCAGCTTTATTAATGGAAAAGGACACAATGAAATTGGTGTTAAAATTTTCTCTAATAAAAGCAATAAGGTGAAGTTGATGATGGGGAAACTGGGGTATGAAATTATCAAAATGGACCGTGTTGAATTTGCTGGTCTAGATAAAAAAGACTTACCAAGAGGTCAGTTTAGACACTTGACGGAAAAAGAAGTTTCGTTTTTAAAAATGAGTTAAATGAAGTATTTATTATTTATAGTAGGGCTTGTTTTCTTACTGGTTTCTTGCGATTCAAATGGTGGAGAACAAGAGTTGTCTGGAAGTGAGCCTGGACATAGCAAGGCTGATTATTTTTATCCTACAGATAGTTTGATTCCATATATTTATGTTTTTCAGAACGTAAACGAACCTTTGGATGAAAAGATTTTGCGTATTTATCGTTCAGAAACAGACTCTGCTAATGCATTAGTTGTTGAATTTTATAATTCCGACATGAAAATAACTGAAGGCTATACGCATGATATCAATGATGGTTTTAAAGTACTTGATCACATGATCGTGGATGGGGACGGTTTGAAAAGACAGGCTAAGCTTACCTCAAATACTTTCTTCCCTAAAGATATGAATGACCAAACTCAATTTCTATCTGATTTTCCTTCACATCTAGATTCTCTAACGATGATTTATCAATCGAAAAGAAGAATACTAGAGCAAGATAAAAATGTAGAGGTCTTAGGGCAAGATGTCCCAGCTCTTGTTATAGAGGACTCTGTAAAAGTACTTTTTGCGAATCCATACACTCAAAAGAGCAGTGGGCAAGGAGTGATGATTACTAGAACATTTGCAAAGGGTTATGGAATGGTCGCTTGGTCGGCAAATAACCAGGAAATAATGTATAAACTCGAGAAGATTCTGCCAAATAAATGGTGGGATGAGTATGGTCCAACACCACAAATAATGCCCTAAAAATATTAAGGTTATGATTGTGTTTAAGCAGCTCTTGCTATAGGCACAAAATTTGTAGTTGTGCCTTGGAACGAAAAGAAAACAATGAATTATATTATTACATCCATCTTGAGTTTAATTTTTGCATTTAATGCAATTTTCACCATACCGTATCAGGAAGTGGAATCGGCCTTTTCTCAAGGGAACGCAGCGAAAATAATGAATTTGGGAACTACCAAGATGCTCATATCTATTGAGGGGATGGAGGGCGTTTATAGCAAATCTCAAGGAACCCAAGTATTGAATAGTTTTTTTAAAAACAACCCGCCTAAATCTTTCTCCTTTGGCTTTAAAGGTAAAAATAGCGGGGCATCTACGTTTGCCATGGGTGAGTACCGCTCTGGAAATGTTTTTCGCGTAAGTATTAAGTTTAAGAATATGAATACCCAGCATCAAATTGAGTCTATAACGATTAACTCTCAGAAATGAAAATTAAGTTGATTTATGTTGGAAAAACAGGTAAGAAATTTCTCGAGGATGGTGAAAAGGAGTACACTAAGCGATTAAAGCGTTACCTTCCCTTTGAAGTTATAGAGTTGGCGGATATCAAAAATGCCAAAAAACGTTCAGAGGATGAGATTAAAAACCTAGAAGCAGAGGCTATCCTAAAAAATATCAAATCAAACGATGTGCTAATCTTATTGGATGAAAAAGGAAAGGAAATGGGCTCTGTAAAGTTCTCAAATTATCTTCAAAAGCAGTTCAACGCCGGAAGTCAGGGAATAGTATTTGTTATTGGAGGGCCTTACGGATTTAGTGATTCGGTATATCAAAGGGCAAATGATAAACTGTCTCTTAGCAAGCTGACTTTCTCCCATCAAATGATCCGAATGTTCTTTATTGAACAGCTTTATCGAGCGTTAACAATTTTGAAAGGAGAGCCTTATCATCATCAGTAGTTCAATGGATAGTTTTTAATGTTTAGTTATTAAGTTTATGGTTAACGTGATTTGCGCTGGCGGTAGCTTAGGGATACTTGCTAGGCGATCATTTTTTTATTAAATCATATCTTCTGGATTGAGATTTCTCACAAACTTCATTGATCAGCAAGTTGCTCAAGGATTATTAGTAAGGGGTTTCATTTCGGGAAGCTCAGTCGTCGAAGAGTTGTTCTGTTGACTTAGCTTGCCAAGGCAATGAGTTAAAATGAAAATATTTTGAACAGATTGGGATTACAACAAAATAGTTAGGATGTTACTCTATTCGTTAAGCCTTTCATGTCAATAGCCTTAATTTCAATACGGTTGAAATTCAACAGGCTACCCCGCGTTAAACATTAATACTTAAACATTAGTATTTAAAGTACTTCAAGCTATCCAAGCTCAATTCCCAGATTCCTGATTCATTTATAAATGGTTCTTGTGTTACTTGACGGATTTGTTGAACAGAGTTTCCGAATTGCATTCCCTTGGTCGATTTGTTATATTTCACCTTTCCAGTTTGAAAAAATAAGCATTCTTCAAATGGTTCATCTTTATCGCAAGCTACGCCAAAACCGCTGTCTTTTCCGTCTATACTCAAGAAATTTCTTATCGAATCTCCTTTTGTTGGTGAGTAGAATACTGCGGTTCTCCACTGTCCTTTAAACTCCTCGTTATATTTCTCTATGTTTTTAACGTTACAAGAGAGGAAGAACAAGGCTAGGCTTACAATAAAGAGTAGAGAAATTGAGTTTTTCATTTTACTTCAGTTAAAATATTTGCGAAAATAAAGATATAAAAAAAATGCTGTCCGATTTCTCAGACAGCATTTAGAATAATTTTATTTCTTGTAGCTTACGCTTCAGTTTTTTCCTCTAAAGGTGTAACTGATACATAAGAACGGTTGTTTCTTTTCTTTCTGAATTCAACAACTCCTGTAGTCAATGCATACAAGGTGTGGTCTTTACCAATCCCAACGTTGTTTCCTGGGTGGTGTTTAGTACCTCTCTGACGAACAATAATGTTACCTGCGATAGCAGCTTGTCCACCAAATATTTTTACACCAAGGCGTTTACTTTCCGACTCACGACCGTTTTTCGAACTTCCGACTCCTTTTTTATGTGCCATCTTATTTAGTTTTTTTCAATTCTAGAATAAATTCTAAAATCTTTAGTTTATGCTTTAATTCCTGTAATTGTTACCTCAGTAAGGTGCTGACGGTGACCGTTTTGCTTTTGGTAACCTTTTCTTCTTTTCTTTTTGAAGACAATTACTTTTTCTCCTTTCAGGTGACGTTCTACTGTTGCAGAAACTGTTACACCATCTATAGCTGGGGCGCCAACGTTGATTTTATCTTTGTCACCTGTCAATAGAACACGGTCAAAGTCGATTTTATCTCCTTCTTTAGCGTCTAAACGGTGTACAAACAAACGTTGATCTTTTTCAACTTTGAATTGTTGCCCTGCTATCTCTACAATTGCGTACATAGCTAATTTAATTAATTATTAATATTCTATAAAAATTCGGACTGCAAATGTAATGATTTATTTATTAAAATCATAAACCTTCAGTTTTTTTTACAATTTGTTTCTTCATGCTATTGGCTGTAAATATGCCCAATAGAATAATGAACATGGCAAGCACTTGTATCCAACTCAGTATTTCGCCATCAAAAAAGCCAATGATCACTGCGACGATGGGGATGAGGTAGGTCACACTGCTGGCAAACAATGCAGATGTTTTTCCAATGAGGTAATTAAATAATATAAGCGAGAGTGCTGTCCCAAGGATAGCCAAGATGGAAATGTAGATTAAGGCTTTATTCGCATGCTCATTTTCCATGATCGTGGCTGGTGTGTCGAAATAAAAGAATAGAAAAAGCGCCGGTAAAATGGCAAAAACAAAGGCAACTGCGGTTACTTTTAACGGTTGTAAATGGCTTAGGTTATAACGCATGGTGTTGGTGCTAAGTCCGTAGCACAAGGTCGCGAAAACAACAGCCATTACATGTAGATAGGTGCCTGAAGTATCTACGACGGAAACTCCGTTCACTAGTATGACGATTCCTATTGTTCCTATCAAAACGCCAATCACTTGCATACGGTAAAGTTGCTGACGAAAGAATGAAGCGCCAATAATTAAGGTGAAAATGGGAACCATGCTGTTCAACATTCCAGCATAACCAGAACTAATTCCTGTTTCCGCATAAGTGAATAAAAACGCGGGAATAAAGCTACCTGCTAGCGAAACAACGGCCAGGCTAATACCTATTTTGTAGGATGTAATGATTTTTAGCGAACGCAAGCCCAGAGGAAGTAGAGCAGTGGAAGCGAATAACATTCTCAATGTTCCCACTTGATTGCTGCTAAAAATTAAATCTCCGGTGGCTTTGTCTATCATTCCACGTTTCATTAAAATGAACGAACTTCCCCACACGGTTGCAAGCAGAATGAGGATTGCCGAATACTTGAGGTTTGCTTTCATTCTGCAAAATTAGTAGATGATTTTAAATTTAGGGCGAATTACTTTTTAAAGCTTTTCTTACGTCTCATTTTATTGTAATTCTGAGGTTAATTATGTTAAAAAATGAACTGCTAACGAACTAAAAATTAAATGATTTGTTCTCTATAAATTGTTTATGTATTTTTGTTAAAATTTGTTACTCATGAGGAACTTTGTATTTTTATCGGTGTTACTATCTTTTCTGTTTGCTTGTGAGGCTAACGAAAAAGTAGAAAATGAATTCGTTGACGAAAAAAGTGTTTCACCCACGCATGTGGCGACCTTCGAAGTAGAAGGGATGATGTGCAAAAAAGGATGTGGTTCCGCAATTAGAAAAAGTCTTTATGAGACAGGCGGAGTTTCGGAAGTGGAAGTTACTTTTAATGAGGGAAACCCTACCAATGAAATAAAAGTACTTTTTGATATCAAGAAAACATCAACTGAAAAAATGATTTTCGTTATTGGTGATTTAGCGGAAAGTCGCTATTCTGCTAGATTAAAAAAAGTTACAGAATCAACAATTGCACCAATGAAAGTCAATAATGACAGTAAGCCAAACAAGCATAAAGTTCAAGATATACCTACAAGAGAAGTCTCTTCCAAAAGCTTTTCTTTCCCGAATCTCACGAAGTTGTTGAATGGGTTGATTAACTAGGTTTTTCCCGCAGATCTCGCAGATTCCCGCAGATGTTTTTTGGTTCGCTAGCGCTCTCTTTTTCTTCCGCAGATTTCGCAGATTTTCGCAGATGTTTTGGTTCGCTAGCGCTCTCGTTTTTTCCTCGCAGATTTTTTTGCGTCCCCACGTAATTCTCTTTTCTTTCTTCCTCTTATCTGTGAAAACCTTTTAAGTGCCTCGGCGCTTCTGCATACCTTTTTCTCTTTTTGTTTTTCTCTGCGTATCTCTGCCCCTCTGCGCATCTCTGCGTAATTCTTTTCTCTCTTTTTATCTGCATATCTCCGCGTAATCCTTCCCTTCTTCCTTTTTCTCTTCCCTGCGCGCTCTGTGAAAACCCTCCGTGAAACTTTGTGAAAATCCTTCAAGTACCACCGGCGCTTCCGCATACCTTTTTTCTCTTTTTTTTCTTTGCGTATCTCTGCCCCTCCGCGCATCTCTGCGTAATTCTTTTCTCTCTTTTTATCTGCGTATCTCCGCGTAATCCTTCCCTTCTTTCTTTTTCTCTTTCCTGCGCGCTCTGTGAGAACCCTCCGTGAATCTCTGTGAAAATCCTTCAAGTGCCACTGGTGCTTCTCCCAAGACCTCCTTTCATTGAATGCCTATCCTCCCCAAATAAAAAGCCGCTCAAGAAAGAATCTCGAACGGCTTTAGTAATCCTAAATCTGGTTTATGAATACCTTATCTCAAAATAACATTCGTAAATCTATTCTTCTTTTTTCCTTTCGAATAAAGCACAAGATTATTCTGCTTTCCTTTTGGACTTGCGCTGGGTACTAAATAAACTTTCGATTTTTTATCACCAAATAATGGCGTTTTAGAAGCTGTTCCGTCTTCCTCAAACTTTACCAAAACGACCTTAGACTTTTTAAGTTTTAAAGCCTTAATGTTGTCACCAACTAAAATGTTTGAGGTTTCATTGTTGTCATTGTAGATAATATTTAAAGAGTTGTCATCATTAATTCCTGTTACAATTCCTGAATAAATACCATCATCATTTATCGAATATTGCTTTTTGGCTACTTTCGAATACCAGTCAACCGAGTTGTCCTCTAATACACTAATCACCATTAAATCGTTGTAGTAATAACGGTTGGTATAAGTGACAGTACCATTTGCATTAGTAGTTGTTGTAACGGTGTGTAGATAGTATTCTGCGACCATATAGAATCCGCCACCTTTTTTCATTACAATATCTCTCACTTTATAATAATACAATCTCTCGAATCTATTATTTTTTGAATCTCTGCCTTGCTTGCGGTTTTTCTTACGCACTTGCCTGTCCGTTAAAAACTGTTCCAAATATTCATCTGTGAATTCTTGTGAGTTTACGTTACTGATTTCTTTTGTCTCTGGGTCAATGGTAAAGACAAAAACTCCTCTCGTTGAATTTCCTTTTGTGTCAGAATAGAATCCAGCGCATTGTAGTCTCCCTAAATCATCTGTTTTCATTTGAATTTGACTAATGAATCCAGCATCGTCATTTAAAAAGTTGATG
Organism: Brumimicrobium oceani; assembly: GCF_003143775.1. Taxonomy (GTDB): domain Bacteria; phylum Bacteroidota; class Bacteroidia; order Flavobacteriales_D; family Crocinitomicaceae; genus Brumimicrobium; species Brumimicrobium oceani. Next base: position 32,056 of record NZ_QFRJ01000018.1, read on the forward strand.
ATGTATTCTTGCACATCACTTTCGCCCTTGTATAATGTAAATACGCGCGCTTCTGTTTCAACTGCTGTTCTGAAAATTGTATTTCTTTTAGATTCTTCAATTGCAACTGAAGTAAGCATGTGAAGATTTCCTTTGGCATCTAAATGCGTACGATTAATTCCAAAATCACGTTCCTTAAAAGGGAAATCTATTGTGATATTATCTACTTCTTTAAAATCTTGATCTATGATTAAAAAGTGTCTGGACGCCATTTGTTCTTTGTCAATCTGCGGTGGAGTAGTCTCGATCAAGAAACTTGTCGAATCTGCTGAAATTGAAATATCGAAACTGTTTATTCTTTTTCTTCTTTCATATTCGAATTGAACAAGTTCATAAATTTCCGATTCAAATTTGGCATCTCTTGTAATAATGGTTCCGTAGGCTGTATTTATTCGGTTTCTGCTGTCTTGTTTCTCCATGAATAAATAGATGTTCCCATTCAGATATCTCATTAAAGAGAATTCTAAATCTTTGTCTGGAAGTTCTAATTCATTTCGACTAACAAAGTTCATGTCTTCATCAAAAATCTCAAGAAATTGTCTTCCTTTTCCCAAAAGTTTTAGCTGTTCTTTCAAAACGATTATTCCATCGTCTGCATGATGAACTGAAATGATTCTTTCCTTTTTATAGGCTTTGGTTTCATTTCCAATATGGACTTCTATGTTCTGAGCCTTGCTGAATGGAAGTAGAGTAAAACTAAAAAGCAGTAGGATAAGTTGTAAAAAATTGTGTTTCATGATTTGTTTTTGTTGTATTTAATTGTTGTTTATCTAAAAAATATAACCAATCTTAAATCCAAAATGGATTCTTGGTTTTGTGTTTCTCTTCGTCTCTATTACCCGAAATTCTTCGTTATCAAACAGTTCTTCGGTTGGCGTATTCATTCCTATGCCCACATGAAAGTCAAAGATTATATTGTAATCGTAATAATACACATATCCCATTGTTATTCTAGGCATAGAATACACTCTACTTTCTTCAGCGTCGGCTTCAATAACATAAGGGGCTTCTTCGGTAAAGGCTTCAACTTGTCTTTCCCAATTGTATTTTCTGTATTTGAATTCTGGTGCAATATAAAAATCCTCAAGTGATTGAATAGGGTAGAAACGCAGCGCCGCTGAGAAGCTGTATCCGTATCTAGCGTCGACTGACTGGTCTGATGGCGAAAATGCATTGTCACCAAATAATTCTCCATAATAATCTCCAAATGTTAGCCCAGCGCTTATTTCAGCAGAGAAATAGTCGTTTAAAGCTCTTTCATAGTAAATAGGGAAATCTCCTGTTAATATTTCAAAGATGCTTATTTTGATCACATTTTTTTCAACGGGATTTTCAACACCGTCTGTTTCATTCTCCGCCCCAAAAGTGATGACTCTAGGCTGGGCATACGCAATTGCACTAATTACTGTAAACGCGATTATAATTATTGTTTTCATAATATTCATTAATTTGGATCATAAGATGTATCGAGCAAAACTGTTTCAATTAGATTCGTGATTTTTTAAAAAGCATAAGCTATTTTTAAACCCAAGTTTAATCGTGGATTTGTACCTCTTTTTCGAACTTCCATCATCATTGTTTCTTCATTATATATATTCTCTTTAGCGGTATTCATACCAAGGCCTATGGACCAATCAAGGGAAAGGTTATTGTCATAAAGTATCATCCAGCCAAAGGTGATTCGTGGAATAGTGTATGTTCGATCTTCCTCCACCATTTGCTCATTGTCATAGGGCTCATCAAAGAAATATAAATCGTCATAGGTGATTCTTTCCCAATTGTATTTTCTGTATTTAAACTCTGGAGCAACGTAAATTCCTTCCAGCGCTTCAATAGGATAAAAACGAATTGCCGCCGTGAAGCTGAATCCCATTTTAGGAGTCACAAAATTGTTAAAGGGCGAATAGAGGTCTATGTAATTTACGAGTCCATATAAATCAGCGTTGGTCATTCCTATTCCCACTTCGGCCGTAAGTTTTTCTGTTAAAATACGCTCGTAATAAATGGAGAAGTCTCCTGCAACAAACTCAAAAGGATTTAATTTAATAAGATTTTTTGGCGCTGGATTAGTCGGCTCTGTGCCTTCTTCTCCAAAGGTAACCACCCTAGGCTGGGCTTGCACGATGGTCAATATCAAAGTGAAACAAATAAATAGTAGAGCTCTCATTTTGTTAGTTTTATACAAATGAACGAAAATTCAATTGTAAAAAGATATTTTTGATTTGTTTTTTTCCATCCAGATACTATTTGGACACTTTACACACTTCTGTTTTTAGGCGTTACACTTCAAGGGAAAAGAGTGAACACTGTTGTTGAAAAACATAAGAGTGGATTATAGAAGTCACTTTTTCCTCTAAAACAAGTAGCCTATTTTTAATCCTAAATTCACCCTAGGCTTAACGCCTGATTTCTTTTCATCAAGTATAAAACTTTGATTATTGTAGTAAATTTCTTGTACCATGTTTATTCCAAGTCCAAAGTGTGAGTCGAGTGAAAGTTGATTGGTTAAAAACAAGATATAACCAAAGTTTAGGCGTGCAATTGAATGTCTCCTGCTTTCGTCAATAGAACTGATCACTGCGGAATAGTTGGAGGTAAACTCCATCACTTCGCGGTCCCATCTGTATTTTCTGAATTTATATTCGGCTGAAACATAAAAATCTTCAAATAGTTCTGAAGGGTAAAACCGAAGGGCAGCTGCAAAACTAAACCCTATTTTGTTTTCTTCTTTCGAGTTGTAGAAATAAGTGTCTGAACCGAAATCTCCCCAATTATCGCCGGAAGTTATGCCTAGTCCAATTTCAGCAGAAAGTACATTGAGTAAGGCTTTTTCATAGTATAAAGAGTAGTCACCTGAGCTCATAAGCTCCAATAAATTAAATTTAATGACATTGCTTTCTTCTTTCGGTAATGACTCCTCTTGCTCTGAGTCAAAAGTAACAACTCGAGGCTGAGCCTGTGCCAAAGTGACAACTAAAGTGAAGATGATAAAAAGTATTGATTTCATGTTTTTTGTTTTTTGAGTGTTGTCATTTAGGGAAAGAAAAAGGGGATTAGAATGCATATCCTAATTTAAATCCAAGGTTTACTCTTGGACGAAAATTTACTTTCGTGGTCTCCAGCTCCCCTGAATAAGGATTGTAAATTTTTTCAGTAATTGAACTTAATCCAATACCAGTTTGAAAATCAAATTGTATGTTATTGGAGTAGAAGAGAGCATAACCAAATGACAGTCTCGCAATGGAGTGAACTCTGCTTTCGTCAAGGTATAAACCTGGAATGTTAGCATCAGTATCAATGAATTGAGCTTCGTCACTCCAATGGTATTTTCGGTATTTATATTCTGGTGCAATATAGAAACCATCAAATGTTCTTGAAGTATAAAAGCGCAGACCAACAGCGAAGCTATTGCCCATTTTTTTATCAACTGCGTATGCTTCGGGAGCATAAAGTGATGGTGAGAATAAGTGGCCAAAAAAATCATTATATGTTAATCCAGCACCTACTTCAAACGTGAGTTTGTTCGTTAGTTGTCGCTCATAATAAAGTGAGAAATCAGAGGAGAAGAGCTCCCCTAAATTGAGTTTAATGATGTTCTTTTCATCATAAGTTCTCTGTTCTGATTCCTCTACTTCATCACCAAAAGTAACGACTCTTGGTTGTGCTAAAAGAGGTGTGGAATTAGCTACAAAAATGAGCAAGAGAAGAAGAGTGGATTTTATTAGTTTCATAAAGGGAATGGTATGAATCACTAAAAGTAAAGATTTTTGCAGAATAACCCGTTCTTGGGAAGCTTTATGTTTTTATTTATTCCATTACAATTCGCAACTGCGGTTTAAGATTTGCCTTTCCATTCATTTAAATTGTTTAAATTTGCCCTCATGAAAAAGAGTGAAGACAAGCTAAAAGAGGTTATTTCCCACGCCAAAGAGTATGGGTATGTATTTCCATCTTCAGAGATATATGATGGGCTATCAGCAACGTATGATTACGGACAGTTGGGCGTTGAGTTAAAAAACAACATCAAGAAATATTGGTGGTCTGCAATGGTTCAAATGAATGATGAAATCGTTGGTTTGGATGCCGCAATTTTTATGCATCCAAAGACTTGGAAGGCTTCAGGACATACAGAAGCTTTTAATGATCCAATGATAGATAACAAGGATTCTAAAAAACGCTACCGCGCGGATGTTTTGGTGGAAGAATTCATTGAAAAATACCGTGAGAAAATTGCAAAAGATGTTGAGAAAGGCAAGAAACGCTTTGGTGATGATTTTGATGTAGAGCAGTTTTTAGCAACCAATCCTAATGTTAAAAGGAATCAAGCGAAAATTGATGAGCTTGAAGCTAAGCTTGAAACAGTTTTTCAAAGTGGTGATTTAACCCAATTGAAAGCAATGATTGATGATTTAGGAATTGCTTGTCCTGTTTCTGGATCTAAAAATTGGACAGAAGTTCGCCAATTTAATTTGATGTTTTCCACCGAACTAGGTTCTGTAGCAGATGATTCTTCAACAATTTACTTGCGACCAGAAACTGCACAAGGAATATTTGTGAATTTCTTGAACGTTCAGAAAACCGGAAGAATGAAAATTCCATTTGGTATTGCTCAAATTGGAAAGGCCTTTCGTAATGAAATCGTGGCGCGTCAATTTATTTTCCGTATGCGTGAATTCGAACAGATGGAAATGCAATATTTTGTGCGTCCAGGTGAAGAGTTGAAATGGTACGAACACTGGAAAGAAAAGAGAAATAAATGGCATAAAGCACTTGGGCTAGGAGAGGAGTTCTACAGAGATCACGACCATATTCAGTTGGCACATTACGCCAATGCAGCATCAGATATTGAGTTCGACTTTCCAATGGGTTTTAAAGAGTTGGAAGGAATTCATTCTCGAACAGATTTTGACCTTAAGGCGCACGAAGAACATTCAGGGAAAAAATTACAATTCTTTGATCCAGAATTAAAGAAAAGCTATGTTCCTTATGTTGTAGAAACTTCGGTTGGTTTGGACCGTATGTTCTTGGCTGTTTTTAGCGCTTCTTTGAAAAATGAAACATTGGAAGACGGTTCTGAAAGAGTTGTTTTATCTATTCCTCCTGCTTTGGCACCTTATAAAGTTGCGGTGATGCCATTGACCAAAAAAGGTTGTTTACCTGAAAAAGCAATGGAAATTATCGATGAATTGAAATTTGATTTCAATTGTCAATATGACGAAAAAGATTCGATTGGAAAACGTTACCGTCGTCAAGATGCAATTGGTACACCATTCCATGTAACGGTGGATCACCAAACATTAGAAGACAATACCGTAACGATTCGTGATCGTGATACTATGAAGCAAGATCGTGTGGCTATTGCAGATTTACACAGTATTATAGAAGAAAAAGTAAGCTTGAAAAAACTACTTCAAAAAGGATAGACTTTGTAGTAGTAAGTAAAAATTATAGATTTGGAGGAGCCTCGACGATTGCGTTGAGGCTTTTTTTGTTCTAATGTTTTTCTAATGTTTAGTGTTTAATTGTAAAGTTTAACGAGGCTTTGTATTGAATTTCAACTGCGCTGAAATTGAGGTTGCTTTTGATGTAAATACGTCTAGCGCTAACCCCATTGAACCTTAAACTCTAAGCTTAATTACTTAATTACTGAAGTTTTGAAATTGACATTAACACGGTGCAGACTTTCTGTTATGTAAACGTTTGTTAATGAGCGTTTCTCCTTCGGGAGAGGGGAGGGTAAGGATTTTTAAATATAATTTGTGTGTTTTATCTTAAGCTCTAATAAATTAAAATGCGTATCCGATACTTTACCAGTAAATTTAGAGTTAAACTTCAACCCTCCAATAAAACAGAGTTTTATGAAATGTGGTATGTTATTAATTTCAACATATGACAATGTCCAGGATTCATGCCGCAAGAAATCCGTGATTATCGGCGTTGCTAAAACGGTGACTGCGATGCACTAAGCTTGCCGAATGTGAGCATGTAGAAGGCCCGTATCACCCACGTTCCAATAAAGCGCAAACCACGTTAAACATTAACAATTAAACATTACTATTTACCTTCTTCTTCATCACAAAATACTTCACCACCTCAAAAATCAACCAAAGCCAAGGAGCGCCATGCATCACTAAATCAAACCAGTCCATTGCTTGCATACCATTGGCACCGCCTAAAACCCATTTTATTTTACCAAAAAGGTGAGGCTCTGGTGTAAAAGGCGCTAAACCTAATGTCAATGACGCCATTAAGGCTAAAAGGATATTGTTATTCTTGTTCATTATGCTCTCTTCTATTATTTTTCCTTTCTGAAAGGCGCTACTAACTGTTGGAAAAATCCTTTCGGATATACTTCATCGTTATCGAATCCTAGCTCAATATCTCGCCCATCATAAGGAATATAATTTGTTTTGAAAATATAGTCCCAAATACTCAGTGAAATTCCGTAATTCATTCCGTAAGGATGACTTTCTGGAAGTTCTTTGGCGTGATGCCATATGTGCATTTTGGGATTGTTGAAGACATACTTAAGCGGACCATAATCCCAACCCAAATTGGCATGGTTTAAGTGTCCAATAGCCACCGCCGAAGCGTAAACAATGAATGCCAGCTCTAATTGAAATCCAAAAAGCATAGACAACGAAATGTATTTAAAAGAATTATAAACCAAGGTTTCACCGAAATGGTAACGCATGTGGGCAGCGAACCCCATTTCTTTCACGGAGTGGTGAACTTTGTGTATTTTCCAAAGAAAAGGAACGTGATGCAACATTACATGAACACACCACTGAACGAAGTCTGCAATAATAAAAAACAGGAAAAGTTGAACTCCCCAGTGCAAATTGGATAAATCAATCAAATGCCCACCTTCGTAGCCTAGAGGAGCCAATAAGTTGTTGAGAAACTCTACAGTTACCGAAGATAGCGCTACATAGAGCAAAAGGTTGAAAATAAAGAAATTGAAAAACATGTAAAAGGCATCCAGCCAAAAGTCTTTTCTGAAAGCTTTTTGCTCTTTTCTCCAAGGTGCAAGTAGCTCTAATCCCCAAACTACTAAAGAAATAACAATTACGAAATAAAAGAAATTAAAATCTCCCTCTGGAAATGGATTCTTAATCGTCTTCCACAGGTAATTTGCGTAATTGGTATATGTCTTTGTAAATAAATCTATGTATTCGTTCATGATTTAAAAGTAACCTATTTTGATGACAAAAATACAACTTCATCAATCCTCTTTATGTGATAATTGTCACGTATACTAAAGAACTAACAAATTTTGAATGAGATTGTTTTTAATGCTTCTGTTATTGATTTTGCGAATTAGACCGTGCAAGCCCTTGATTTCTGTTACCTTAAATAATCACTTTCTCTTTTTTTATAAGAATGGTTCGGGCGAATTGCAAATTACCCCACGTCTCGACACGAGCCAAACAATCATTGCTCCGCTTTAGTTGCAATGCGGGAATCTTCTTCCTTTAAATCAAAAAAAGCGACCTACCTAAGTAAATCGCTTTTCAAGTATTGAATTCTTGAATTTTCAACGCCGAATCTCTCAACGCAGTTAATCCTAGAATTGTTTTCCTAATTTGACTTCAAAATCGAAACTGCCTTATCTCCGAATACATTATTGCTACCATAAGGTGAGCCTTGGCCATCCCATTTTTCCCATTTTTTTAATTCAATGTATTGTGGGTTTTTTGCAATTTGCTCCGCCTCCAATTTTATCGCTTCAGCCTTAAACCTTGCAGATACAATCAAAGAAGAATCTCCTCTTGCTTTTTCGATTCTTGCATTTGCCAAGTATTCTTGCTCCTTTTGCTTTTCCTTTGCCGTAAGGTTCAGTTGTTTTTGTGTTTCTTTCGCCTCAATCTGAGCCGCAATGTTATCAGGTAAATTCACATCAGCAATCTCAACATAGTTTAAGTTCAAGTAATTCCCTTCGAAATCTCTCTCTAAAATAGCTTCTATTTCTCCCTCCAAAGCCTCTCTTTTTGAAGAGTAAACTTGCTCATAAGTATAACGTCCAATAACGTCTTTTATAGAACCTTTTGCTTTGTCATCAATGAAAATCGTGTAGTTTTCACGGTGTTTCATGTGCAAATTAGCCACTCTTGAAGGAATGATGTTGTAGTTTACTGAAACTTCAACTGTAACATCTGTACCGTTTATGTCCATTACTTTTTGAACATACTGTTTTGATTTATTAACCACTTCATAAGTAATCATTTTATTCCAAGGAAGAATGAAATAGGTTCCCTCTACATACGCTTCATCCTCATTTATACTTGGAGAATTGAAGGGTTTAAATACAAAACCTTGTTCACCGGGCTCAACATCTACCCACGAATTAAAAAATATTACAAATACAATTAAAGCGACTGCTCCAATTGCTACATACCTCACCATTTGTTTAGTTTCCATACCTGTCTTTTTTACCTTTTCTTACGATATAATCGATTGTTAAATATATAATTGAAACCAATGCAATAAGCACCATTACCTTCATGAATGGAGGTGAATTAAACAAAAAACGAATCGAAACATAAATGGAACCACCAATAATGATTGATCCAAAAAGAATTCTAAAGATTTGTCTATTTCTAATATTCATTGACTACAATTGAAGGAGCAAAGATAATATTAATCATTTAGGAAATGTCAATTAGGAAATACGAATTCCATTTTGTCTCCTAATTACGTGGGGTGAAAGTAGGGCGTTCTTCAAAATCGTATCTCCACCTGGACTTATGTTTTTACTTTTCGGTAGAGAGAAAATAAAAGCCTAAACCAAAGTGGAGAGTTGTCCCATGAGTAGGAAAAGTAGGCTTTGTCATTTCCATTAAAGCGTTGATTAAAAAATTGGATTCCTTTTACACGCGATCCACCAAAATCAATTGAGCAGTTTTCGTTAAAGCCATGCGCAATAAAATGATTCATTAAAGCATACATTGCGCCTTGTTCTTGAAGTTCTTCTTGTGCTGTTCCTTTTAAGTACAGTAGTTTATTATTGAATTTCAACCCAATTAAGCCACCTTTCAAATCTTCACCTGCAAAAACGCCAACTTTATATAAAAATCCTTTTTCTTCTGCTTTTTTAATCACTTCAAACAAATGTTCAACATCTTTGGTGCCGTATATCGGTAGTTTTTTGGATAGTTCTTTGGCGATAAGTTTCGAAAGCACTTCTGTATTAATATTTTCCTCTCGAATTTCATAATCCGTCTTTTCAAAGCGTTTAATCATTCTTTTGGCTTGCGTTTTTAGCTTAAAAGAATCTGTATTTACAACTTGGTGAATAAACTGGTGAAAAGACGTTTTGGGAAGAATTGCCGATTTAGCGTGTAAATCTCCTTTCGAATAACGTTTCAACAAGGACTTCTCGAATGCCTCCCAATCAATTTTTGACACATCACCAATTGCTTCAATATAGCGCAGGAATAGGGGAGGGTAAACCCTTGAGATACCACCTTTCCTAACCACACCAACAGGAATAGCAAAAGAAAAATCTTCTGCGACATAAGCTTCCCAGTCGATTGCTGTGGCATCAAGATAAAATGAGTTGACATAGATGCTGACATCCTTCGTTTTTGCAACAAGTTGGTCCCAATCTTTTTTGTTAATATCCTTTTGATTTACCCAGTGTGCTTCCATGACAAATTATCTTCAACAAACTTCTTGAATGGCGAAGATAATTTTTAATTGATAAATAGACGGATTAAAGCAGTACAAAGAAAGTAATTGTTGCTTAGGTCTGAATTGTTTGACTCATTAAGCACCAGTTAGTGAACCAGTATCTTCGTCACAACACCACTTTCTACATTATGCACCAAGAAAAAGCCCTTTTTTGAAAAAGAAATTTGAGCTTTATCTTTTACTTTAAAAACCTTTTTTCCAGAAGTTGAATAAATATGATATTCTCCTTTGCTTGGGAAATGTAAAATCTGAGTATTCGAATCATAATGAATTTCGTCTCTTTCGATTTGAACTGAAATAGTTCCTTTATCATAAGTTTTACCATCATAATCCACCGACTCCAATCGATAGTAATGAATCCCAGAACTAGAGTTTCTGTGCTTAAAATTGTATTCTTTTGGAGTTGTTATTGTTCCAGAACCATCAATCTTTCCAATAGATTGAAAATCATAGCCTGTTTTTGAATGAAAAACTTCGTAATAGTGATTATTGAGTTCTGTAGCTGTTTTCCAGTATAAATCAACCTCTCCATTAATGAATTCTCCTTCAAATTTCAGCATTTTCACAGGCAATGCTACTAAACCACAACTTCCTGTAGAAGATCTCAACATATCTATCCACCCTTGATTGTCTGTGTTGTTCGCAGCGCCAGGTGTTTCATCGGTTGTTAAAACATCATCTGTAGCATCCCCAATACTCCAATTATTTATATTTCTGAAATCACCAGAATTAAAGAATACGTTTGTTTTCTCCATATTTGAACTGCTAATCTTGGTGTTGTCCACACCACCAGTGTTCCCAACGCCATAAGAAACTCCGAAAAAATAATCGCCGTTTGGTTTTCTTGTCTGGGCGACATCAGCGGCGTTGTTAAACCCAATTCTATTTGTGAAGTTGAACAATGTAGGAGGACTATTCACATCCGCACTGTAGGAACTACTATCAGTGTTAGGAAACTCATGTCCTACGCTAAGGTAAGTATCGTTGTTAAAAGGAATAATATAAACTAAATCTAAATTGCTATCTGTTAAATCATCGCTAGGCATGTGTGGATTGTCTCCACCTGTAGAACTGTTGTAAACTACAATTATAGATCCTACTTTAATATTGCTCCATTGTGTATGATCACTGATTTTTAAATGTCCAATTGAAACACCTTCAGAACCAAAATCTCCATTGTTGTCATCAATTATGTAGCCTCTAATATCGCTTGTTCCTCCACATTCACCAGCAACAACTAATTCATAATATTCTTTTGAACCAGTGTGTCCATTAGAAAACTCGTTAAGTAAAATTCCACCAAAATCTGGAATAGTCGGATCACAAGGAGAATTGTTTATTATTTCAATGTTATGACCATTGTTGGAGCCTAAAACTTCCGGGTTATCGCTCACTACTCTAACACGATAAAGAGTTCCTGCATTATAATTTGTTGGTATGGTGATTCCTATACTGCCCGAAGGGTTTACACCATTTAGACTGCTAGATCCAATGATTAAAGGATTTATAAAACTTCCATTTACATCCGATAATTGAACGGTAAATGTATTCCCAGTATTATAAGTACCAACAGAAGTAAAAGAAACAGTTCCACTATAACTCGTGGTGCAATCTACATTAACTGAAGTAGGAACAAATGTTGTAGAAATCGAATTTGGATTACATCCTGGTGCGTCTCCAAAACCAGTCATGACTGTTCCACCTGCTGTTTTATCAAAGCGAGTACTTGGGTCAGTCAAATCTGCTGTAGAACCACTACAAATTCCAGCTTTTATTGAAATATTTTGGTTTTCTGTACTAACTCCACTACCACTCCAATTACTTCCCGGATCGACTCCACATTCTCCTATAACATCTTTTAAAACTCCATCAAGATATAATGTTAAAGCATCATTTCCATTGAATAAAAAGCCAAAAGTTGTAATTCCAGCAATATCACTCCCTGATGAAGCTGCTGTTGTTAAGTCGGAAGTTCCTATTACCCAAACTTGATATGGCCCAAGAATCCCAGAACTTAAAGTTACTTTTAATTCACAAGCCCCTCCATTGGTTCCTTGAAAAACTTCTAAATTTTCAACAGAAAAATCAATTGCAGTTGCAGTATGATTATAAACTTCTATTCCTTTTGGAGTGGATCCAGAACTAGTTTCTATGTACTGACTAATCATTACTTGTCCATTAGCAGAAAAGCCAAGTGTCAGAAAACTGACTAGAAATGCTATGTATAAGAGTGGCTTCATAAGTTAAATGTCGATTAAATAACACTAAAATCAAAAGTGGAATTTAAGTTGTGATAATTCACAATAAGTATAAGTTCTTAACAAACATAATGAAATTGAGCTAAATACGAAGGTTTTTCTGTTTTAAAATCAAATAAAGTCCTAATCTAACTTCAGAAAAACAAAAACCCAAAGAAATGTAAGGTTACATCACTTTGGGCGTTTTGAAAATTATCAATTCACTGTAAATTGTAGAATATAATTTAATCTGTCATAATCTCATATAACTTATTCTCCGTGATTAATTCGTAATTGGAAGATTCATAATTCATAGTTACTTTCCTTCTTTCTCTGCCAATACTGCATCCCCAAATCGTTCATAATTCACCAACCAAGCTGCTGCGTTTTTTACATATCTTCCTGTTCCAGCAGTGTCCCACTTTAGGAATAAACGAGTAAATCCGCCATCAACCAAAAGTCGTTTGCCGTCTTTTTCGTAGGCAGCAGTAACCATGTTTCCTGCAGAACCGTATATGATAGGTGTTAAATCTTTGTGTGCATCAATTGTAGCAATTGTAATTCCTTCATAAATATTTTGAAGTCCGGTGGTAATTAAATGATTTGGCATTATACCAGATTTACTTCCATCTTGTAAAAGGCCAACTGTTTGGTCGCCCATGATATTCCCTTTCATTTCATTTCCTATCAAGTGGTTAGCGATAAAGTTGGCGTCAGCATAATAAGGTTGATTATCTCCCCAAATATACACTCCTTTTCCGCTGTCGAAGTACTTTTTAATAACATTAGCATGTTCTAAATTCAATTTTCGAACGCTCGAAGAAATGATCCATAATTGACAAGACTTGGCCAATGCAGAATCTAAGGCTTCAGGCGAAGGAGGATTATTGATCCAACGATAAACGGAAAATCCTTTTTCCTTTAAAGAAGCAGTAGGTAAAGAAAAATCGAATCCTTCCCCAGTATATAAATGCAAAACAGCAATCGTTTGACCTTCAAAAGCACCATCTACCGCTAGGTCATATTGATTTCCCTCCGCATTTCCGTAACTATCAGCTTCAACTTCTCTTGTTTCAGTTACAACTTTGTATTCCTTGGTATCGGAATCATATCTTTCAACCTGAACTTCTTCTTTAATGACATTTTGTTTTGCCGCTGCATTGTATTGTGATTGAACTCCACCAATAAATAACGCTGCAAATAACCCGGATAATAATAACTTTTTCATAATTCTAGTTGTTTAATTTCCACCTTGTACAACTAACTTTGAAAAGCGTTCATATTTAATTACGAATGGAGGAATTACGAATTACGAATTTGGGTTTGCAAATTCGTAATTCGTAATTGAAAAAATCGTAATTATTTCCCCGATTCATCCCCGTTAAACCTTAATAATTAACCATTAAACATTGAAAAATCATTTCGCCCAATCTTCCCTATCTAAACTTCTAAACTGTATAGCCTCCGAAATATGTGCTGTTGTTATATTTTCTGCTCGCTCAAGATCTGCAATTGTTCTGGCTACCTTTAATATTCTGTCATAAGCCCTTGCTGAAAGCCCTAATCTGTCCATTGCTTGCTTTAAAATTGCATTACATGCTTCATCAATATCACAATATTTCCTCAATTCCTTACTAGACATTTGTGCATTACAATGTGTTTCTTCAGAAATTTTAAATCGTTCTTCTTGAATAAGTCTAGCCTGAACCACACGCTCCCGAATGTCTTTACTGCCTTCATCGGGCTGATGATAAGCCAACTCATCGAAACTAACAGGAGTAACTTCTACATGTAAATCGATTCGGTCGAGTAGTGGACCACTGATTTTATTCAAATAGTTTTGGACAATTCCAGGAGCGCAAACACAATCTTTGTCTGGGTGATTGTAATAACCACACGGACAAGGATTCATTGCCGCAACGAGCATAAAACCAGCGGGATATTCAACCGTAAATTTCGCCCTAGAAATGGTCACGAATCTATCTTCAATGGGTTGGCGCATAACTTCTAAAACTGAGCGTTTATATTCTGGAAGTTCGTCTAAGAATAAAACACCATTGTGCGCCAAGGAAATTTCACCAGGCTGAGGATAACTCCCTCCACCAACAAGTGCAACATCTGAAATTGTATGATGAGGTTTTCTAAAAGGTCTTTCTGTTATCAATCCTGCTCCAGCCTTTACTTTTCCGGCTACAGAATGAATTTTCGTGGTTTCCAGTGATTCATTAATGCTCATTGGCGGTAAAATTGTTGGTAAACGTTTGGCTAGCATTGATTTCCCTGCTCCAGGAGGTCCAATTAAAACAACATTGTGTCCGCCTGAAGCGGCGATTTCAAAGGCTCTTTTGATGTTTTGTTGGCCCTTTACATCTCTAAAGTCAACTGCGAATTCATCTAGTTTATTGTAGAATTCCTGACGAATATCAATTTTTGTAGGTTCCAATCCTTTTCCCTCATTTAAGAAAGTTATTACTTCGTTAATGGTGGTTGCTCCGTAAACATCTAATCCGTCTACAATAGCTGCTTCTCTTACATTTTCTATAGGTAAAATTATTCCTTTGAACCCTTCTTCCTTTGCTTTTAAAGCGATGGGTAACACACCTTTCATGGGCTGTAAACTTCCGTCAAGGGATAATTCTCCTAGTAAAATATAGTCACCTAACGATTCTGTTTTAACCTGCTCGCTAGCTGCCATAATTCCAATTCCTATGGGAAGATCGAAAGTTGAACCTTCCTTGCGAATATCAGCTGGTGCCATATTTACTGTGACTTCTTTCATCGGGTATTTATAACCGTTATTAGAAAGTGCAGCTTTTATTCTTTGTTGACTTTCTTTTACAGCGCTATCTGGTAGTCCAACTAAAATAAAACTGATTCCTTTATCGATATTTACTTCGATGGTGATGGTGGTGGCTTCAATGCCGAATACGGCGCTACCGAATGATTTAACTAACATAATGATTTAGGTTTTAAGTTATAAATTCAAGTCAAATTTCGGTTTTTAGACATCAACCAAAACCTAACCCTAAATTAAGATAGTGAAATAATTGACATTGAAAGGAAAAAAAACTAAAAAAAATTACACTACATGACAAAAATATAACTAATTAAAAATCAGTAAAATAAGCATGGAAACACTTGTTTAAAAGACTGGTATTCAGTATCTTAGATGAATAACTCCACTCATTTATCTATGAAAAAGAATA
>NZ_QFRJ01000019.1 GCF_003143775.1 Brumimicrobium oceani
ATAAAATACTGTATTTTTGATACTCATAATTGGGTGTGCTAAAAGTGTATGTTTTTTATGTTTAAGCACTTTAAAAATAACACTTTGCACCCTTTTATCCTATCTTTCTATGAATTTTTCGGGTTAACTAAGCCAGATGATCCTTCCAGAGTTGAAAATTAAGATTTTCAACCCTCGTCAGGATGACAATTGTAGGCGCTGGGAGTCAAGTGAGAGGAGAAAAAGTTATCACAAGATGGAATCTTGCGGTAACTTTTTTGACTTCTAACCCTTTCACAAAGTGCTAACGCGAGATTTTTTCTCGTGGTAGTACTTTGCTCGTAAGGAACAAACAGAATTCTAAATCCTCTATGAAGCAAAAATCATCAATTATCCTTATTGGTCAATTTTTCCTTCTCAAGCTGTTTTTGTTTCACCATTTCTTCCATTAACCTCATCTTTTCTTTATTCTGCTTTTTTCTTTGCTTGTACTCCTTTTTTTCTTTTTTAAATTCTTCTTTACTTAAAATATCGAATGTGGGATCAAAATCCACTTTTCCGCTTTTAATATCGTTCACCACGCACTCAATAACAAAATCTTCGGTGTTTGGATAATACATTGCATCTAAATCCTGTTCAAAAAAACCTGCTAACCCAGTATAGATAGAAGCTTGTATTCCACTTTTGTATTTTGCAATGATTTCGGTAACCGTCATTCCGGTTTCTCGATAAATTAATTTGGTGAGCACAATTCCTTCCGAAACATATAAATCGCGAAGCAAAAACTTAAAGTCGTCTTTTAAAGAGCGGTGTGCTTTTCGCATCATTTTGTTTTGCTTGCGGTTTTTATTGATTCCCGCTAATTCATTATCTAAAGAATCAATAACCCTTGCGGCTTCTAATGCTAGCGGATAAACGCGTCTTACTCTTCTTAAAGCATTTCTGTATTGGCTCTTAAAATCGCTGGGAACATCGAAGCTTTCGTACACTTGTAAACGTCTAATTACGGAGTCTGCATAGGCACTATCGGCATACTCTACTTGACTTTGAGCATTGCCCAAAAACATAAATAGAAGCAGCAGCGCTGAGAATCCTTTTGAAATACTATTATTGAACATGTTCTTCATTGGTTTTAATAACGATGAAGTATAAGCAAATATTTTGCCATTAAAAAATGCAGGAGATTTAAGAAGGATTTAGATCAGGGTAAAATGTCAAATCGGAGGGAGAACAATAGGCCCAGGTGGAAATGGAAAGCTTGCTGAACGCATTGGCTAATTGTCTACCGTAAAGACAAAGCGACCTTGGAAGCTCTTGTGTTTACGTGTAGACAAAGCCAATGAGAAAGCAACTTGGAATTGGAGACTGATTAAGGCCCCCAAAAACTTCTAAGGAATCAAAAAGTTATAGCCTAATGCTTGTAATTCATAAATGCGAACAAAAGCATTGTCTACAACTTGAATGCCCTTTGGTAAATCTTCTATTTTTATACCCAATTTATTCATGGCTACAGCACAAACAGAAACAGTAAGGTTTTCATTCATGAATCCTGAAATATAATCGAAAAGCTCCTTGTTTTCCTTAATATCCATGAGTACTTTCCCCCAAACGACTACCTCATAATTCTTGATTTCAACACCGCTTTCTTTCATCTGATTGTACATCATGAAAGAAAAACGTAAAGGTCGTTCCTCTGAAGCTCCAAAACCGTAATTAGGAGTCTTGTTCAGTGTCTCAACTACTGATTTATCTATTAATTTTGGCGCATCTTGGGCAAAAGTTGCAGTGGAAAATATCATCACTGCAGCTAAACTTAAAAATTGAATTGTTTTCTTCATCTCTACGGTATTTTATTTTGTTAACCGATGAAGATAGATAAATTCACACCTCTTAGCCGTGACTAATGTTACACATCAATTGGACTACTTCAATGCAAAATGCTTCTCTGCTTTTTCTGCTATTTGTCCACCTATTGCCAATGAAGCAGTTGCAGCTGGTGAAGGTGCATTTAACACGTGAATTGAATGTCCATGATACTCAATTCTGAAATCGTCTCTTGTGTCTCCATCTTGACCCAAAAGCAATGCCCTTACTCCAGAACCTCCTGGTCGCAAATCATCCATTTCTAATGAAGGAATTAAACCTTGAAGTGTTTTTAAGAATAATTTTTTAGAGAATGCTCTTCGGTATTCATCCACTCCAAATTTCATGTTTTTGAAAAACAATTTCCACGTTCCGCTATACGCCAAAGCATCAAATGTATCTTTCATATCGAAGTCGGTTTTGCCGTATCCTTCTCTTTTGAATGTAAAAACCGCATTTGGGCCACATTCTGTATGTCCGTTGGTCATTCTTGTAAAATGTACACCCAAGAAAGGAAATGCAGGATTGGGAACTGGATAAATTAAGTTTTTTACTTTGTGCTGTGCTTGATCTGTGAGTTCATAATAATCTCCTCTAAATCCTACGACTTGTTCTTTTAGTTTCACTCCATCTTTTCTTGCCAAACGATCGGCTTGAAGTCCTGCGCAGAAAATTAAATGTTTTGCTTTAAATTTCTGAGTCGCTCCAACAACTGTTGAATAATCGTCGTGTTTCTCCACTCCAATCACCTCTTCGCCCAATACAGTTTTAGAATTGCTGTTCATTCCTTCCGCATTGGCAATCATTTTCTCTGTGGCATCTCGGTAATCGATAATTCCTGTACATGGAACCCAAATTCCAGCAATTCCTTCAACGAAAGGCTCATGTTCTTTAACTTGTTCTCCAGTAATTTTCTCAATTCCTTCGGTGTTATTGGCCAAACCATTTTCAAAAATCTTGTCCATAAAAGGAAGTTCAGACTTTTTGGTAGCCACAACCACTTTTCCACAAACATCGTGAGGAACTTTGTTTTCTTGCGCGAAAGCCACCAATTCATGACGACCTTTCACACAATTTTCAGCTTTAAGAGAACCTGGTTGGTAATACAATCCTGAGTGAATTACCCCTGAATTGTTCCCTGTTTGGTGATCTGCAAAACGCTTCTCCTTTTCAATTAAAATGATATTTAACTCTGGATTGCGTTTTTGAAGCTTGTAAAATGTTGCTGCACCAACGATTCCCCCTCCTATAATTGCGATGTCGAATACTTGATTTTCCACGTAAATGATTTTTTACAAAAATAACAAATGTAAGAGGTATTTGTTAAACGATAATGTTTAATTTTTAGCTGGGCAGACAATAAACAAGATAATTCTAAAAGCTATCTTTTAACGCTCTAAACATTTGTTACATCTTTTGTTCTTTCTAATATTTCTTGCAAATTAGACAGCGTTTTAACCAAAGCCATATTATTTTGAAACAAATTAAAATCTTGAAACCACCAGGGATCTATTTCATGAGATAAATGATAAATCAATTTAGTACGTAAACTTATTTCTATTTTTTCAATAACGCTGAATAGCAAAACTCGTAAGTCAGCATCAAAATTGTAAAGAGATATCACATCTTTAAACTGACTATTAGGTTTAAAAATATGATTAGCCTTATCCTCTTGCATCACATACCAATATTCACCAAGACGGTAATAACTGATATTGGACAGGTATTTCTCGGCCAATTCAAAATTTGAAATATTCAAACCTCTATCTTGAAGCTGTGAAATTTGCTCCTTAATTGTGAATGCTCTCTTTGTAAACATATTGGAGTGAAGTGATTTGGGTGAAGGAAAAGTCCATAAAGCAAAAGACACACCCTGGGACGCTGTTCTATTGGGTAGCGTGGTGTGTACTGTTATGACAAATATAAGAAAAAAGAATAAAACAACCCCTATGATAATGAGTTTTTTATGTACATATGGTTTAATTGTATGTCTCAAAAGTAAGTTAGGAGCCTAAAAAACTAATTGTTATAATTTATTGATTTTTAGCTCTAAGTCGGAAACCCTCATTATTCTGTATAAAAATTCTTTAGCCAAATGTTCGCAACAACTATCCAACCTAAGGGGTGAAGCTTCGCTAACCAAATTATCAATTCGAGGTTCTTAGTTCAATAGGTTGTTAAAGTAATACTTTGTCACCCAAAATTCATCACCAATCACTCATCGCTCATATCTAATCCTCATAATTATCCACCCAAATCTCAGGGAAAAACTTACGTTGCTGATATCTTGGATGTAAATATTTCTTCCATTCACTTCCCCCTGTTGCTGCTTGGTTTTCTCCTTTTTTGTCCAAATAATGCTGTGCGGTTTCTAGGTGAACCATTGGCCATTTCACATTGTATAATTGATCAAACTCTTTAAGAATTTCAACTAATTCTGCAGAAGGACTCTTCATTTCAGCGAATTTTTGATGTAGATTTTTGTCTTTCAATTCATCCGCTAATGCAATCAACTTATCTTGGTACTTTTCCTCAAACATTCTTAAGGTTAAAGTCTTCTTTCCAGTTTTTCTATCCATACCAGCATCTTTCCAATAAATATGCTCAAAGTAATCGGCAGTTGATGGATTTTCATTAATACGTGCTTTCCCTTTTTCGTTGAGCAAATTATTCAGCTCTGTACAGTAAATTTCAATCTTGCGGAAAGATACACTTTGAAAACCGCTTGCTGGGGCTAATGTCTTGCGGAAAACATTATAGTCATCATAATCCATTCCGTGACTCATGACACTAAATGAAGTGATTAGCATTGATGTATAGCGGTTCAAGCGATTAATTTTATCAATCCAAATCTCATCTGATAAATCTTCGTTTGTTAATTGTTCTAACTCGTGAATCATCATTCCAAGAACCAACTCTGTAACTTGATGATACATGATAAAGATTTTTTCATCCTTAAAATCTGTTCTTGGTTTTTGTAAGGAAAAAAGAGTATCCACTTCAATATAATCCCAATAAGAAATAGGTTTTGCTTGCAATAAGCCCTCAAGATAAGTATTCGGATTTTCACCTAAATCTTCATATTTCTTATTGAGCTTATTGATTAAATCTTGGTTTGTATTTTCTTGACTCATGGTATTTATAGTTTAAAAAGCATGTAACCTGCACTTGCTAATGTAATAACTTTTATTAACTCAAAAATAATGTAATAAATATGAATCGATGATTTTTGAGATAATTTCCCTTCAATTTTGTGTTTTGCTTGTTGCTTTAACTCGGGCAATAAATAAAAAGTTTGCCCAATTAAAAGTACTAGAGGGAAAAATAAAATAAGTATTAAAACGGAAGGGATTTGTCCTATTCTCACAAAAAGAGCAACGGAAACGATAAAAGCCAAAGCCCACTCCACTTTATTTAAAGCTGTGAATATTAACTGTCCAATACTTAAGCCAATTTCAAGATTTACGCCAGGTGCACGAAACTTCAACCAAGCTTCCATAAAACTTATGGCACAAACAAATCCTATCCACACGTATATGGAAATTATCGCTACTTCGAACATAAATTTACTTTAAACAATTAATGAAAGTAGGATAATAAATGCGTTAGCAATTATGCTCACATAAAAGGTAATTATACAAGGTTTAGCATCGGCCTGCGCGATAAACATAGAATTTGCAGACATTGTTAACACGGCTACCACACCGACTAAAAACCAATTATTATCTTGAATTGCCAACATAGCGGCAACCGACCCTAGACAACTTTGAAAAGTAATCATAATTGTCATTGCTCCAAACCTGTTTTTCTCGAAATTTCTTTCTTGCTCTACTAACCATCTCATCTCTCTAAAATTTAAATTTTCAAATAAGGAATAAAAGACCTTTTTATCTCTATTAAGCAAATCTAAATAAATTTTGAAAGAATGAAAAAAATTTATGCTTATCTTTTGAGAAAGGTCAAACCCGAATCTAGGCCATTTGCTAATTCAAGCAAAGTTGTTGTGGTTAACATATGCGCCAATTCATCACGCACAAGTTTAAACTGATCATGCACAGGACAAGGCTTTTCTTCATTACATTGACTTAAACCAAGTCCGCAGCCTACATAAATATCGTCACCGTCAATTGCCTTTACAATTACGCTCAACTTTATCTTTTCTAAATTCTTTTTGGGAATAAAAAAACCGCCTGATGGTCCCTTTGCAGAATTTACAATTTTATTTCTTGATAGAATCTGCATTATTTTAGCTGTGAATGCTTCTGGTGAATCAATAGCTTTTGAAATATCTTTTACGCCAATTTTCTTCTCACTATGCAGTGACTGTTCGGCAATATATAAGGTTGCCTTAATTCCATATTCACATGCTTTAGAAAACATTACAGTTATTATTAATTGGTAATTACATTATTAGAGTGGACAAAACTAAGTGTTTTTTAGCGATGTGCATAAAAAAATACAATAAAAAGTTGGCTCAATATGATTTTGTGTGGGTAGTTTTCATGTCTAGGATTTTAATAGCGACTGAATGATTGTCAAATTGGTTCCAACTTTATCTAAATAGAAATTTCTGTTTAAAACTAATTCATTCCATATCATAAACCACTATAATTCAAAGGGTTCTATTTTAACAACAAAATGATAATACTGACAAATACTTTAGGACATCACCGTGATGATTACAATTAAATTCGCGGTGAAACAATTAATTTTTCAAGGGATTTAAATTGGCTACCCGAAGTATTTTAAATGGAGCCGAAAGTTTAAATATTTAATTTTATCTGCCTCCAACTATTCCATCGAAATAACAGCACAAAACAGCTGGTAAATTATTTTTTTCAAAATAAAACTTGAGAATTCAAGCTTTTGTTTTCAAATTGACAAATTCATCTAAAGCCCTGTTATTCCTCATAACCCCACAATCAAAACAATTAAAACATGGTATAGAATCAGTTTCAACAAAAGACTTTAAAGTCTTTATATGATTAATGTCACTTATCCAATACTTTTTTGTTATTTTGCATATCAATAGATTTCATACGTCTATTTTTGTAGCAATTAATAAACCAAAAGAACAAATTATGAAGAATTATTTTAAAATCGGATTGCTTTTCCTAGCTGTATCATTATACAGTTGTGGAGGAGGCGGAGAAGCAGAAAGTCCTAAAGAAGAAAAGGTACTGACTAACCCGAACAATCCAAATAACCCAAATAATTCTGCTTCATCTTCTAACACAGAAGCGGCAGCAGAAGAAGTACCAGCATCAAAGCGTGTTGATTTAGAAAACAAGGGAGTTGGACCTGTGAAAAGTGTTACAATTCCAGAAACAATAGACGAAGCTTTAGCAGCAAAAGGACAGGAAGTATATGAAGCTAACTGTACAGCATGTCACAAGCCAGACAAGAAACACATCGGTCCTGCACCAAAAGACATTCTTGAAAGAAGAACTCCAGAATGGGTAATGAATATGATTATCAACCCTGATGTTATGGTTCAAGAAGATCCTTTGGCTAAAGACTTATTAATCGAGTATAACGGTTCACCTATGTCGAACCAAGGTATCACTGAAGATGAAGCTCGAGCTATCTTAGAGTATATCAGAACTTTATAAAAACAAAAACCAATAATAACTAATAAAAATAGACGTATGAAAATTCTAAAATATGGAATCGGTCTTGTCGCAGCAGCCTCGTTAATGACGAGTTGCGGTAATGCCGGAAAAGACAAAAGTGGCGCTGACGGCGCTTTAAACAAGAATAATGCTGAGAAAGTTTATGTTGCCCCTGGTGAGCATGATGATTATTACGCATTTATTTCAGGTGGATATAGTGGTAACCTTTTAGTATATGGTTTACCTTCTGGACGTATGTTCAAAGAGATCCCTGTATTTAGCCAGTTCCCAACAAATGGATATGGTTATTCAGAGGAAACTACACCGATGTTGAATACCTCTTTCGGATTCATTCCTTGGGGAGATTCACACCACCCAGACATTTCTCAAACTGAAGGTGTTTTGGATGGTAGATGGGTTTTCATCAACGAAAACAATACTCCACGTATTGCAAGAATTGATTTAGAAACTTTCGAAACTGCGGAAATCATTGAGGTTCCTAACAGTGCAGGAAATCACAGTTCTTCTTTCGTAACTGAAAACACAGAATATGTTGTAGCAGGTACACGTTTCTCTGTTCCAGTTCCTCAAAGAGACATGAGCATCAAAGATTACAAAGGTGAATTTAAAGGAGCCTTAACTTTCATTGGTGTTGATCAAGAAACAGGAGGAATGGACATTGACTTCCAATTGTTAATGCCAGGATTCAACTATGATTTATCTCACCCTGGACGTGGAAAATCTCATGGATGGTTCTTCTTTACAACTTATAACACTGAGGAAGCAAATTCTTTACTTGAGGTTAACGCTTCTCAAAACGATAAAGATTTTATCGCAGCTGTAAACTGGAAAGTTATTGAAGAGTATGTAAAAAATGGTGGTGGTACAATGATGCCATCAGAATATGCACATAACGTGTATGATCACCACACACATACTGCAACTTCTACAATGAAAAAAGAAGTACGTACAATTAACCCAACTGAGGTTCCTGGCGCTGTATACTTCTTGCCTACTCCAAAGTCACCACACGGATGTGACGTTTCACCAGATGGTGAGTACATCGTTGGTAACGGTAAATTATCTACAGACTTAACTGTTCACTCATTTACTAAAATGGAGGAAGCAATTAAAAACAAGAAATTTGATGGTGAAGCTTACGGTATTCCAATCTTAAACTTCGACGATATTCACGCTGGATCAGTTGAAAAAGCAGGATTAGGACCACTTCACACAGAGTTTGACGACAAAGGAAATGCGTATACTACTTTCTTCATCTCTTCTGAGGTTGTAAAATGGAAACTAGGTACTTGGGAGGTAGTTGACAGAAAGCCAACTTACTATTCTGTAGGTCACTTAACTATCCCTGGAGGTAACTCAAGACAACCAAGTGGAGAATATATGTTTGCAATGAACAAAATTACAAAAGACCGTTACTTACCAGTTGGTCCAGAGTTAGAGCACTCAGCGCAATTGTATGACATTTCAGGTGAGAAAATGGAATTAATTTTAGACTTCCCAACTCACGGTGAGCCGCACTACGCAGCAGCAATTAAAGCAGATGTAATTAAGGATAACTCAAGACAAATCTATGAATTGGATGAAAACACGCATAAACACGCTGTGAAGTCTGAAAATGAAACAAGAGTTGAAAGAAATGGAAACGAAGTTCACATTTATATGTCAACTATCCGTAGTCACTTCTCTCCGGATAACATTGAAGGAATTAAAGTGGGTGATAAGGTTTACTTCCACGTAACTAACTTAGAACAAGACTTTGATGTTCCTCATGGATTTGCAATGATTGGTCAGAAAACATCTGAGTTATTAATCATGCCAGGACAAACTAGAACAAGTGTTTGGTACCCTGAGAAAGTTGGTGTTTGGCCATTCTACTGTACAGACTTCTGTTCAGCGCTTCACCAAGAGATGCAAGGTTACATCCGAGTTTCTCCAGCAGATTCTGACATTGAATTATCATGGTCATTAGGTGAAGACTAATAAAGTTGAAATAACCACCTAGTGTATTAAACAGGTAAATTTTAGTTTACAATTAGATAAAAAAAAGGATGAGCACTATTTAAGCTCATCCTTTTTCAAAAAAAACAAGAGTTATGAAATTAGCAAGTACAATAATGATAATAGGCTCCGCATTACTTTTTGGGTTGTTCCTCTTCCCATTGTGGCATGTCGAATTACAAGCTCCTCAATACCCTACTGGTCTTGGGATGCACATCCATATTGATGGAATCGTTGGGTACACAAAACACGATATCAATAATATTGATGGTTTAAATCACTATATCGGAATGAAGACACTTCCTACAAAAGATGAAATGTGGGAGTTTACAGTTTTCCCAATAGTCGTTGGCGGAATGGCTGCTTTGGGAGTTATCATTGGCTTTTTCGGATTCTTTAAAAACTCCGCATACAAATGGTTCATGGGTTGGTTTGTTCTGATGACTGTCTTGGGAATCTTGGGAATGATTGATTTCAATGCCTGGATGACCGATTACGGAACTAACCTTGATCCTAATGCAATTCTTAAAATGACTGACGATGCAGGAAATCCATTGAGTTATAAGCCTCCATTATTAGGTTCCAAAGACATTTTGAATTTCACGGCTGACTCTTTCCCTTCATTAGGAGGCGTCCTTTTGGGAATTGGAATGGCACTCACTTTTATTTCCTTCTTTGTAGGGAAAAAATTTAACGCCTCAAAATCGTAATTACAATTAAATAAATAATACTATGAAAAAGTTAATTCTATTTGTTCTATTATCCCTTGTGTTTGTTGCTTGCAGCATAGAAGCAAAACCCATTAATTACGGTACAGACGCATGCGACTTTTGTAAAATGAGTATTGTTGATCAGATTCACGGTGCTGAAATCGTTACTGACAAAGGAAAGGTTTACAAATTTGATGCAATAGAATGCATGATTAACTTTAAAAATGAAATGAGTAAGGAACAGCCTCAGTTGTTCCTTACCAATCATTACCATACTCCGAAGGAATTAATAGACGCTGAAAACGCTACTTTCCTCATTAGTGAAAACCTACCTAGTCCAATGGGGGAGTTCATTACGGCATTCGCAAGTAAAGAAGCCGCTGAAAAAATACACCAAGAACTTGATGGAAAACTCTACAACTGGAAAGAATTAGTCCAGCAGCAAAGCAACAAATAAATGACAAAAGCAGCTCTATTTCGTTTTCTATTTATTGTACTAATTTCCTTTAGTTTCTCTAATGGATTTACACAAATAGAAGTGTGTAAAACTTGTCCTATTAAAACAATTAAAGAAGGAATAAAACAAGCTAAACCACATCAAAAGGTAATAATAAAAGCGGGTGTATATAAAGAACACATGCTTATTATCGATAAACCCTTAACCTTAATTACCACAGAAAAAGCAACTATTGATGGCGAAAATCAAGGAGATATAATTCAGATTTTTGCAGATAGTGTAACCATAGATGGTTTTCAAATCATTCATGTAGGATCTAGTCATACAACGGATTACTCTGCCATTAGGGTAGATAAAGCCGCTCATTTCTTAATCCAAAATTTAGAACTTAGAAAAATATTCTTCGGAGTTATGCTTGCAAAAGCAAAACACGGAACCATAACTAATATAAAGGTGTATGGAGATGCCGTTCAACAGCATAATTCAGGAAACGCCATTCATTTGTGGCATTCTCACCATATTTTAATCGACAAAAACGAACTCTACAAATCAAGAGATGGTATTTATTTAGAGTTTTCCGACGACTGCATAATCTCTAATAATATCAGTAGAGAAAATATTCGCTATGGCCTACACTTCATGTTCTCTAACAGGGATGAATATCGAAACAATACCTTCGAAAACAATGGAGCCGGAGTTGCCGTAATGTTCTCAAAAAAAATAACAATGATTGATAATCATTTTCAATACAATTGGGGATCTGCTTCCTATGGATTATTATTAAAAGAAATAAATGATGCCGAAATCATTGGGAATACATTCCAAGAAAACACCATAGGAATTAACGTTGAAGGTTCTAACAGAATCAATTACAAAAACAATGATTTCAGAAGTAATGGATGGGCTATCAAAGTAAATGGAGCTTGTTACAATAATGTTTTTATTCAGAACAATTTCCTTTATAACTCCTTTGATGTGAGTTACAACAGCAAAATGAATAACAACTCTTTCAATGAAAATTTTTGGAGTGGCTACACAGGATATGATTTAGATAAAGATGGATTGGGCGATATTCCCTACCGTCCTGTGAAACTTTTTAGCTATGTGGTAAACCGCACGCCCAACACCATTATCTTAATGCGAAGCTTATTCGTAGACATCATTGATTTCTCGGAAAGTGTATCTCCGGCCTTTACTCCAGACAACTTGATGGATGAAAGACCATTAATGAAGCAAGTAAAATGATTAAAATAGAAAATTTACATAAAAAATACGGGAAGAATAAAATCTTAACTGGTGTTGATTTAGAAATTCCAGAAAAAGGGATTTTTGCTATTCTTGGTCCTAATGGCTCGGGTAAAACCACCATGATAAAATCTATCTTAGGAATGGTAGTTCCAGAAAAAGGAAAGGTTTTCATCAATGGCAAAGAAACACATCCCAATGGACTGTACCGTAAAAATCTCGATTACTTACCTCAAATCGCCAACTTCCCAGGAAATTTGGGCGTAAAAGAATTAATCAAAATGATTAAGGATTTGAGGGGAACGAAAGCCAATGAAGATGAATTAATTGAACTTTTTGGACTGCAGGGTTACCTAGACAAGAAATTAAATAACCTTTCTGGGGGAACAAAGCAGAAGGTGAATTTAGTTCTGGCATTTATGTTCGACAGCCCTATTATTATTCTTGATGAGCCCACATCAGGGTTAGATCCTGTAGCGATGTTGAATCTCAAACGCCTTATCGCAAAAGAAAAAGCTAAAGGAAAAACAATTTTGGTCACTTCCCACATCATGAGTTTCGTAGAGGAAATATCGGATGAAATCGTTTTTTTATTGGAAGGAAAAATCTATTTCAAAGGCTCTATCCAAGAATTAAGAGAAAAAACCGGAGAAATAGACTTAGAACATGCAATTGCTCACATTTTAACTGAAAACAATGCTTAAAATACTCAAATATAGTTTTTTCGATCTCATTAGAAGTAGATGGAGTTATGTATACCTTGCATTCTACTTGCTTTTAGGGTTTGTTCTGCTTTTCTTAAATAATGACTTAAGTAAAGCTGTGATTACGCTAATGAACGTGATTATTATTCTGGTTCCCTTAATTGGTACAATTTTCGGCGTCATGTATTACTACAGCTCCAAAGAGTTTACAGAACTCCTCCTCGCCCAGCCCATAAAACGTTCATCTATTTTTATTGGACAATACCTCGGCGTAGCATTATCGTTGGTGATGAGTTTAGTTATAGGTTTAGGGCTTCCATTTATACTCTACGGATTATTTGAGTCTGCTGCAATTTGGGACTTTTCCCTATTGCTAGTCACAGGTGCAATGCTCACATTAATTTTTACGGCACTTGCCTTTAATATCGCACTCTACAACGAAAACAAAATCAAAGGATTTAGTTACGCCATATTACTTTGGCTTTTCCTAGCCGTTATCTATGATGGTCTTTTTCTATTGTCATTGATCTTATTTGAAGAATATCCTTTGGACAAGTTCACCTTAATTGCTACAGTTTTTAATCCAATAGATTTGTCAAGAATACTTATTCTTCTAAAACTAGATATTTCAGCATTGTTGGGTTACACCGGAGCAATCTTTAATCAATTTTTCGGTACAAGTTTGGGGTTGATTTCCGCACTAGGAATGTTAACGCTATGGGTAATCTTACCTGTATGGAATATAAAAAGCAAGGCGCAAAAGAAAGACTTCTAATGATTTATGATACAATTTAAGAAACATGCACTCATAGCTCTAATGTTCTTTTTAGCAGCCGCTTCCTTAGGACTATTACTTCGCTATTTTGCAGTTTCTTCTCTTGAATTTGAATACAGATATGTTGTTCATGCACATTCACATGTTGCCCTGTTGGGATGGGTTTATTTTGCACTCATCACTTTAATGGGGCACTTCTTTTTAAAAGAACATGTCCCTAAAAAAGTCTACAACAGAATTTTCAATTTTACGATAATCACTGTATTGGGAATGTTAGTAAGCTTTCCTTTTACCGGTTATGCCTTATTTTCAATTATATTCTCCACCCTATTCTTATTCGCTAGTTATTTCTATGCTTGGATGTTTTTCAAATTCGTTCCAAAAAGTGAAAAAACTTCTCCCAGCTATAAAACAATAAAAGTTGCAGTTATTTTCTTACTCATCTCTAGTATAGGCCCTTGGACAATCGGAGGGGTTATGGCCACTTTAGGCCCTGAATCTTTTTGGTATAGGGCTTCCATTTACTTCTACCTCCACTTTCAATACAATGCTTGGATGATTTTGGGCGTAATAGGAATATTCCTCAAAATACTGGAAAACCATGAGATAAATATAGCCCCACTGCTGTTCAAAAAATTCATTTTTACTTTTAACATCAGTCTTATTCTCACCTTCTTTATTTCCGTTTTATTTGCGAAACCACATATCTCAGTCTACTATTTATCCGTGATTGGTTCTTTAATTCAATTGGTTTCTATTCTTCTATTCTACCAATTTATCAAGTCAAACTATCAAGCTATCGGCCTAATATTTAAAAAAATTGCCTGGCAGTTAATGCGCTGGTCACTTTTATTAATACTCATCAAAATGTTCATGCAGTTGTTGGGATCATTCCCATACACGGCACATATAATTAGCAATAACACTTACCTTACTATCGGTTTTCTACATTGGGTTTTCTTGGGAGCGGTAAGCATGGGACTATTGGCTTTACTGCAGCAAGCAGAGCTAATTCGTTTAAAACCTGCGAGCATCAAATTCTATATTTTAGGCTTCGTGTTTACAGAATTAATTATTTTCTATAAACCCGCAGAACGAGTTTTAGGGTTTCCCTATTTGCCAAAGTACGACTGGTTTCTTTTTATAGCAAGCCTTTTACTTACAATAGGAATAAGCTCTATTCTAATGATACAATTCAAGAAAAACGAATAGGAAACAATTGATTCCATATTTAGCAAAAATATCGAAAGCCCGTTCCCTCGCACTCTACACAAGCTTCACTAAACCTTCCTCCCCTTCCATTTTGGTCTATAAAACACAGATAACGCACCAACAACAATCAACAAAAAAGGATAGAAGATTTGAAAAAAAGGTAACATTAATACATTTCTAGTTTCCCTCAATCGTTGGGCATAATTTAAATACACAATAGCATCCAGCAACAGTCTCATCATAAAAATGGACAATAACAATACCCAATCACCTGTTATTCCAGCCACAATCAAAGTAAAAACTCCCCCTATAAAGTAAACAAACATGAAGACTCCAATGATTGTATCCCGACATTCTGCCTTATACTTGCTTTTGCTTAACCAACGAACCCTTTGATCAAAATATGACTTAAACGAGCTGGGAGCCTGCGTTACGACAGAACTTTCAATATTATTACCAAAGTAAATAGATTGCTTAGACCTTCTAAAATATTTTAAAAGAAAATAATCATCGCCTGAAGCAATGTGTTTGTGCCCAAGCAATTGATTTTCGTAATTTATTGCAGTTTTATTAATTAATAAATTAGCACCACTTATGGATATTGGCCAAATCCTTGCAATTAAGAAATTAAAGGCATTAAAAAAGCTATACTCCGTTGCAAAGAAACGATCAAAAAATCCTTTTCCCTTCATTACGACTGGTAAAGCTAAAAGCACTGATTGAGGCTTGCTAAGTAAAGAATTAAAATAGTGTTTGTCTAAAACCACGTCGGCATCTAAAGTAAGAACATAGCTGGTTTGGGCAGACGTAACACCCAAGTTTAACGCCTCCTTCTTACCCATTTTTCCGTCGGGAAGCTTTAACAAGCTACCAAAATTATTATCATGAATAAATGAATTTATTACCGAAGAAGAAAAATCTGTGGAATGATCGTCTATGAACAACACTTCAAAAGGCAAATTTTCTTGATTCTCTATAGACTGCAATAAAAAAGGTAGACACCTTGCTTCATTTCGAAAAGGAATAATTACGGTAATCTGATTTAATTCTAAAGTAGATGTAACCCTGCTCCTCGTACTAATAGAAAATATTTTAGCTCCCGTGAATAAAAGCAAACTAAACAATAAAAAAATAGAATAAATTTCAAGAATTCCCATACAATTTTCTTCTTAAAATAAAAAACAAACCAAACAACGAAGGTATTCCAATATTAATAAACCAAAGCACCAAGGAGGAGACTAATATTACCGCTTCATTCTCTATTATGAAGCTTAAAACAAACAAAGCCACGGTTTCTCGAATAATTATTTTGCCAAACAATAAACTCGGTGTAAGTGTACTCAGTAAATAAACCATAAAGATCCCACCGTACAAAAGAAGAGACGGTGTAACACCAAAGGCCATTAGTACAAGGGCAAACTGCGTGGAAAAGATCAAATACCTAATTGCACTCAAGATCAACAAAGAGAAGTTTAATTGCCTAGCCTTAAGTTGAAATTGCCTTATAACATTCAATCTTCTACGTAGGAATTTAACTTTTTGAAATGGCAAATAGGGCAAAAGGAAATAAAACGAAATCACGGTTGAGGAAAAGATAATCATGAAGCCAAGAGGAGATGAACCTAATCTATCGAAAAATAATTTGTCAAAAAAAAGAAAACTCAATAAACCGAAAAATATGGTGACAACAAACTGAGCGTAATTACTGAAAAGTGTCCCTAAAATTATTTGGCCACGTACTTTGCCTTTAAAAAAGACCATCCGTCCGATGAAATTACCGATTCTATTGGGTGTAATCAGACCAGTAGCTATTCCCGAAAACAAAGAAATAAGCAATTTTTTAAGATTAAACCTTATGTCATTTACTTGTAAAATCCTTCTCCATTTGAGCAGCTCTAAGCCCCAATTTACGGGAAGCAAAACAAACACAAACACCAAGCTAATTGGATGAACAAAGTTAAGCGCATAAAACTGACTAAATTCAACACTTTTTATTTGAAATGCAAAAAACAACAATACACCGATAAACAGCAAGAGTTTTAATGACCAGACCAAAGTCTTTTGTACCTTTATGTTTTTAATCACACTTAAAAATTATAATGGTTGAAGATAAAATAATTCTTGGAATTGATCCCGGAACTACGATAATGGGATATGGAATTATTCACATCAAGAACAAGAAAATGTCACTTGTCACCTATGGTGTGATTCACCTTTCGAAATTAGCCACACACCCAGATAAACTAAAAAGAATTTTTGAACGCGTTGATGCTTTAATTAAAGAATATAAGCCTGATGAAATGGCGATTGAGGCTCCTTTTTTTGGGAAGAACGTTCAGTCCATGCTAAAATTAGGAAGAGCACAAGGAGTTTGTATAGCAGCATCCTTAAACCTTAATGTTCCGTTTGAAGAATATGCACCCAGGAGAATAAAGCAAGCCATTACAGGAAAAGGATCAGCAAGTAAAGAGCAGGTGGCCATTATGATACAAAGTCTACTAGGCCTTAGGGAAATTCCGAAACAACTGGACGCAACAGATGGATTGGCTGCTGCTATTTGTCATTATTACTCAAAGGGTATAGGTGAACATAACAAAACAAAAGCTTCCAATTGGGAAGCTTTCATAAATCAAAATCCAGAACGTAATAAAAGTCCTGAGGCTAAGAAAAAATAACTGAATCCAAAACCTTTGACATTCTGGCTTCAGTTAAAGCCATTCTTTTTATAATCTAGACAACTAGTTCTAAAAAAACAAACGTTATGCTTCTCGGATCATATTGGCGATTGCCTCCATTTCATCAGGTGGAAAACTTAATTTAGCTTGCCCAAAATCCATATCCGCAATTCCGTTGATCGGAATTAAATGGATGTGTGCATGTGGAACTTCAAGCCCAATCACAGTCATACCAATTCTCTTGCAATCAAAAACACTATCCATCTTATTCGCCACAGATTTGGCAAAAGCCATCAACTCGCCCAATAGATCATCATTAATACTAAATATATAATCTATTTCTTGTTTAGGAATAACCAGTACATGACCTTTTGAAATTGGTTGTATATCCAAAAAAGCCAAGAACTTTTCGTCTTCTGCTACCTTATAGCTTGGAATCTCACCACTGATTATTTTTGTAAAAATGGAACTCATTATCTTGTGATTTCTAAGATTTCAAATTGAAGAATCCCTCTAGGAGTTTCAATATCTGCAATATCACCAACCGACTTGCCCAATAAGCCTTTCCCAATCGGCGAATCTACGGAAATCTTCTTTTCCTTTAAGTCAGATTCATTTTCAGCCACCAGAGTGTAGGTAACTTCCGCATTATTAGAAAGATTTTTAATTCTAACGTTAGATAAAATCAGAGCACGCGTTGTATCGATATTTGTTTCATCGATTATACGGGCATTCATTATCACCGCTTGCAGCTTGGCTATCTTCATTTCTAAAATACCCTGAGCCTCTTTTGCGGCATCATACTCTGCATTCTCAGATAGGTCACCCTTATCGATAGCTTCACCTATTTGCGCAGATATAATTGGACGCTGAACGCGTTCCATATCTTGTAACTGATCTTTCAACTTCTTAAGTCCTTCTTCAGTATAATAATTAATTTTTGTCATAATAAAATATTAGTAAACAAAAAACAAGAGAGCCATAAGACTCTCTCGTTTCAACAAATATAAGTAAAGTTTATATTATTTCAAACTTAACGTCAAACCAAAAGTATTAATAATTCCAAATGGGTTTGATGTACGCATTGCATACTCAAATCCTAAAGGAATACCTTTGTCACCTAACAAGGCGTCTACAGATACCCCAGCAGTTAAGCCAGTTAGACTACTAGTAGATTCCTCACGATCAAAAATAGCTTTTTCTCCAACAAAACCTGCTCTAACATTAAATGCAGCTTTTTTGAAAGACATACCGTAATCTAAACCGATATTGAATTGGTCATTCGTGAATGAATTTGCATGAAATGCCGCAGCAGCAGTTAACTTGCTAGTTTCATCAAAGATGAAATCATAGGAGAAACCCATTGCTAATAAAGAAGGCATTTCAAACGACGCCGAACGCTGTACCATTGTAGCCACACCACCCGCATCTTGATAGAAAATCTCCTTAGATAAACCATCACCTTCGAACTTCATCGGTGTACCAACATTCTTTAATGTAATACCAAATTTAATTTGGTCTTGTTCCCCAGTCACATATCGGATTCCCGCGTCAAAAGCAACTCCAGAAGCCTTCAAGTTAGCGATGTTTTCATTCATCACTTTCACATTTAATCCAGCATAGATGGAATTAGAAAATTCTCTGGCAAAACCAATATTAATGATATTCTTTCGTGGACTAAACTGTCCAATCCCACCTTCTGGCAAATCTACCGTTGTAATATCGATATCACCATAACCAAAAGCTTGAATAGAAAGTGCGACTACAGTTTGCGATCCAACACGTTGAGCAATACCAGCAGAATTCAAAGAAATACCTGCGTCACCTAACCAATTGGTATAATTAAATTTAATTTGAGTTTTATCGGTAAAAGCCAAACCAGCGATGTTCGAAAATTGAGCTTCTAAACCATCGGTAGATGCAATACCTGCAGTACCAAAGGCAGTTGAACGGGCCCAAGGGTTTACTAACATCTCACTAGCACCAGCAGAACCAATTCTATCTTCGTTTCCGGCCAATGTTGGGAAGCTCATAGCTAGAGCTCCCACAATCATTGATCCATTTATTATCTTTTTTAACATATTCATAGTTTACTAAAGTTAAGTGTCCGTTGCTTATAAATTCTCTAAATCCGTTTGACGTAAACCACCGAAGAACTTAACTACTCTTTCTCCGACACCTTCCACATCAACATGAATTAAATAAACTCCACCTGCAACTGAAATATTATCGCTGTTTTTAAGATCCCAATCTATTGACGTAATCGGAGAATCTTTATCATAAGCTCTAATCAATTTACCTGAAGTGTTGTAGATTCTAACTTTACAACGCTCTGGCAAATTCGTAATCTTAACACGTGTATCTAATCTTCCTCTTTCATACTCAGAGTATGCATAATAAGGGTTTGGAACAACGTTAATCATATCTAAAACACTCGCTAAAGTAGCTTCATCATTCTTAATTGTTCTAAACTCATCCATTGACCACTCATAAGTTGGTTTACCACCGAAAGCTCCAGACTGTACGTAGTCTGCATACTGCTTATTGATTCTTATTCTCAATCTAGCGTCAGTAGAAAGCAATTCGCTGTTTGTAGCTAATAATGGATTCATTACCCATGACAACCCTCCGTACACTTCTCTATATGCAGATACAGTCTCTTCTTCAAGTTTTTCATAAATAAAGTTCCCTTTGTCATACGATGGGATAGCTTGATCCTCGTTTCCAAATACATAAACAACATGCTGACCACCAAACAATGGACTTCCAGTAGAGTTTGTAAGGTTCTTAGTTGGATTCCAAACCATGTCTGCACCATTTTCACCTACTAAGAATGAGTTCTCACCATAAGCCATATTCAATCTACGACCAGTTTCAATGTCGATAGCATACCCAGGGAACCATCCCATACCTACAGGAGTTGTTCCATCAGGATCTGCTTCCGCAGCATTATATCCAGCATCACCAAGTTGATTACCATTTTTATCAATTGATGGGCTTTGACGTAATAAACCAGCCTTACCACCATTGATGTTCAAATTAGCATCCGTACCTAGCTCAATTACTGGACAACGTGTCCACTTTGATTTATCGCTTGTTAACACAACATCAACACTCGTTTGATATACAGAAGGCATTTTAATCTTCTCAATAGAACTAAATGCTGCAGTTGTAATACCACCAGAATTCGGAACACCTATAGTCATGAATCCGCAATCGTTTCTTCTAGCCACTTGACCTAAAGTTACAGTTCCATCAAGAATTCTTGCAAAAACTTTATTTGGATCAATACCTAAGAAATCTGCATAACAACATGGGTTGTTTAAACCAGCTGCAGGATTACAGTCTGTTGTAGGTGCTGCATAATCTCCAGATGAGATCCAGTTTCTAGGATCATATCCGTCAATATCAGAAATACCGGACAACCATCTTTTTGAACTATCCGCAAATTCTAATGTAGTCTCAATCGGCATAGCGATTCTCTCTCTAAAGTTACAGTTTGGTGTTCCTTTTGCACATGGGTACAAGTCTTGGAATATCGAAACTGAAAGCCCCCATTCAGGAATAAGCTGTTCGTTTTTAGATTGAATTGTTCTGTCAGAAGTAACGGACTCAATCAAAGAACCACCTTTAGATGAATATCTATTAATCGTCCAACTTGCAGTATCGATACTTGTATAGTTATCAAAAGCAAGCGTAAAGTACCCATCAACCAAATTCAAAGGATCAATTACTTTTACGTCAATTGGACCTCTACCTCTTTGGTAAGTTGGAGTATCCACTGAACCGTTCTTAACGATAAAGTCTTCCGTAGCCTGAGTTAAATCAATTACTCTGTTTCCATTTCCTTGACCATCCAACGTTGTGATTTCTGGAGAAGAACCGTAAGGTAAACTTACAACAGTACCGTCAAATCTTGGTTTTGGAGAGTGTGGAATTGCTGGAACTGCCTTAATTGCAGAACCATCAGCAGATAAACGAGAACTAATGTATGGAATTTTTTGTCCATCGATTAAACTAGCATCTGCAGGATCGTAAGGCTTATACTCGTTATGTGCATAAGCAATAGCGATATAGTAGTAAGTTTTGTGGTTAACTAAAGCTTCACCAGTAAACCTGTCCTCAGTAATTTGATAAGAATGACGAATACCAGAATTCTCACCATCAACCATAATATTTGGTTGAGCGAAACCTAGCTGCTCATTAAATTCAAAGTTAATCAAACGCGAAACATCATTTTTTATATCAGACTGAGCCACTAATCTTGCTTTGTCTGTTAAACCGATATCAGAAACACCTGCTTCACCATCTACCATTTGGAAAATTTGGTAACCTTCAAATCGGTAAACCTTATCAATTTGAGTTCCATCCACTGGATCTACAATATTGATATTATCTTCCTCAGCATAAGATTCGTCAACGTTATTTCCAAAAGGATTGTCTAACATCAATACCAATTCGTTTTCTAATTCAACGATGTCCAAAATTGGAGCAGTCGGTGGATCTAATATTTCGAAACAGTTATCAAATAAAGCCTGTGCTTTAGTATCATTTTTACGTAACACCTCTACAGAAGCAAAACCATTTCCTTCAAATGCACGACCATAAACAACACCTACTGTTAAGTTATTTACAGCACCAGGAGTTAAAGTAAACGGACCTGCTGACTGCAAGAAACGTCTATCTCCCATTGGGTTTGAATTATTGTTACCATCCACGTTAATTTCTGACCAATTCCATCCCATGTCCTGTCCATCTGTACCGAAGTGCAAAGGATCTGTATCATCAGGATAACAATAAGCTGCAGGAACAGATGTAGCCCCTTGCGTACCCTGGTAACCAGTACCACCATAAACGAATTCTGAGTTATCTTTCCAGAAACCTGTCATGTAAGTATAAAAGTTACTTGGGCTAGTAGGGTCATCCGTAGAAGGAGTTCCTAAATCACCTCTATTGAAGTAATTAAATCTACGCATTCCGAAACGCTCATTGTCCACGATTCCATCAGAATAACCAATACCTATTCCTTCATACACAATACCTTTACCGGCAATTGCTTCATTAACTGAAGGAACAACGTACAAGAAAGAACCATCTGGTTGTTCTTCCATACGAGGACCAACATTATCTACTCCGTCCGCATCTTGGTAAGGACCTTCAAAGAAATCAATACCTACAGCTGGAGGATTTTCACCATAACCTGGAGCTCCTCCTTGACCTTCATCAAAATTGTCACCATTATAAGCGTATCCTAAACCTCTAGAAACATCACAACCTACGTAATCATCTTCAGCAAATCCAACATCTGAATCTGCATATTGAGTAAAATAAGTATCTTCTAGTGTTGTAGAACTACGGTTAATCATTTCGTAGTTGTAAAAAGTCATTCTATTCACTTCGTCATTTGTTGCGAAAGAGAAAGCTTGTGCACGAATTTCCATCCCGATTGGGTCACCTCCAGTTTCTGTGTGGATATTACCTCTATCGTTAAAAACCCACCAGTTCGTTTTATCACCGAACAAAGTAACTCGTCTATCGAATCCACATTTCACGTCATCTCTACCAAGAATATCGTCAAACCAAGGAACATCACCCTGAGTAGGATCATATGTACCATCACCAGCACCTCCTTGAGAAGGGTAATCATAAAATGGTGCTAAATAGTAGTCTTGCTTTTTGTTTATATCATCACCGTGAGCAGGCCAATTGTTAATACGTTGTATAGAAGTATTAGACAATGGAAACTCGTCATTACAGTTAGGATCTTGGTCACACTCAAAAGTAAGTGTAAAGTTAATTACCTCTGCTTTCTCGATAGGGAAAAACTTATCGTATTCTTTACATGTTTCAGGATCAATTGTAGCCAAACCATAAGGTCTTACTGCATTATCTCCTACTGGTTGAGATGGATCATAATCTCCTGAAGATGGAATAACTGATAGAGGTCCACCCCAAAAGTCATTTCCTTCAGAACGGAATAAAACCGCTGCTAATTTCAACTGACCGTTAACATCGACTCCTCCCATCCAAATAGAACCAGAGAACAAAACATGGTTATCACCACCTAAAGGCACCTCGTATGAAGCAGCTCCAGTTTGACGGTTTTGCCAAAGAGATCCTCCAACCTCTACTAATGCATAAACATCATTAAAGTCCATAAAAAGTTTACCATCTGAAGGCGGACAATTTGCCTTATTGTAATCCTGGTTTCCGCCCAAGGGCTTCGAAGTACCAGAACCAGCAGTTGGATTAATTGCGGCGCTTGTTCCAAAAGTGAAACCAAACCCGATCAATACTATTAATAATAATCTCATAATCTTACTGTTTTTTATCTATTAAAAATCAAATTTAACACCTAATCTTATTGTTCTTGGTTGACTTATGTTGTATGGGTTATTCATGTACATACTGTATAAGTCTCTGTAAGACTGCTCATCTAACTGATTTTGAATCGTAGCTTGCGATCCTGCAGCAGCTAAATAACCATCGTCATCAACAACACCAGTTGCTCTGTATACTCCTAGTACGTTAAATTGATTAAGAAGGTTGGTAACACGAACATAAACATTTAAATAAGCACGTTTTTTCTTCTCATTTTCTTTTCCAAATTCAAGATCAATCGTTCTATCTAACTGAAGATCTAAACGGTAAGTCCATGGTTTACGCGATCCATTTAATCCACCTGTCAACTGAGGAGTACCTGCTCCAATAGCTGCTGGTGTAATGTTCTTTTGACCTGAGTAAGGTGTACCAGAGTTGATTAAAGTAATAATGTTTAATCCTGTATTTTCTAACACGTTTACATCTTTAATTACTGGACCATTATAATCTTTACCAGAACCATAACGGTAATCCACTGTAAATGCAAATGCATGTCTTTGATCATAAGAGAAAGGATAAACAACTCGTAAATCTGGTTGATTTGAGTTAACAAAAGACAGTGCAGACTCTGGATCAGATCCTGTTCCTTCGGCAAACTGAAGTGTATAGTTTGCTGTCATTCTTAAGTTACCTGTTCTTCTTAGGTCATATTCTAACGTCAAACCTTTAACGGTACCGAAGTCACGGTTACCATAAGTTTTATATGTTGCTGGATATGCTTCAAAAACATTTCTTACTTGAATTTGATCTCTCAACTCACGGTAGAATGCACTCACTTTTAAAGAAGAAGTACGTGTCAATACTTGTTGGAAACCGAATGAGTAATCAATTGTTTTGTCTGGGCGAAGATTAGCATTGTTAATTACAATACTTCTTGCTGTAACATATTGATAATCGATTGGATCAAAACGCAATCCAGTTGAAGGTCTACTTGTTAAGATATCGTAGTTGGCAAAGAAGTTCGCTTCATCCGAAATTGGGAAAGAGAATGCAATACGTGGCATAACATTGATTGCCACTTTATAGTCTTCAAAGGCATCAGCAGAAATAGATTCTTGCTCTGGCTTCAATAACCAAGGTGCAATTCCTGAAGAACCAACTAAAGTTGAAGGATCTTGCGTAACTGTACCATCTTGGTTGTACCAAGTTTCTCCATTTCTAAATCCATTTATTTGAGTTGGATTTTTCACGTCGTTTACATAAACTACATAATCATCTCCAATACTTTCAGGAATATTTACCCATGCATATGTATTAGGATCTTGTTCTTTCAAAGATTTTGCTTCTGCAGAAGAGCGCGCATTGTAAAATAAGTAAGGATCTTTAAGTACTGGCTGATTTGCATCAAAAACATCCACACGAACACCTACGTTGAATACGATGTCATCAAAAGAAAACTTATCCATGATGTAACCTGAAACATAAGTAGGTTGGAATGCACCAATAAATCTTTTGTAGTTACCATTCTCATCCGTCTCATTAAAATATTTATTAATGTCTGTAGCACCAGAAACTCTCTCTCCTGTGTGATCGTATCCATAATAAGATACTAAGTTGTTTCCTGAATTAAATAACTCATCTGGAGAGAACATATCTAAACTAAAAATAGATGGATCGTAGCTATCGATATTTACAAGGTCGTTACCCGCTGGGTCAAAACCAATTGCTTTTCTAAAGTTATAGTCAAAGAAAAACTGGTCATCACCAAACTCCGCACCACCATAAGCTCCATTACCTTGGTTTGCAGCGTAACCTGTATTCAAACGTTCGTAAGTAACACGAGGATAAGTACCGTAGAAATCGTAATTTGGTTTACTTTCGTCAAGCTCTTTAATGTGATCATTCATATACAAACGAGCGATTTTCCAAATACCCATTGGTCCATCACCACCTCTTGTTCCATAGAAGTAGTTACCTGATCCCCAACCACGGTCCCAACGTTGTTCATACTCAACACCTAGAGAGATGTTGTGTCCACCAATAACAATTGATGCAGAACCTGTAATACGCAGTTGCTCTTCTTCACCTTTGAAGAAACTATTGTAAGGAGTACCTAAATTATTCCAAATTCCGTAAACTTCGTTTGGATCATCTCCGTTTCTTAAACCACCACCTTGGTTAATTTGCTCAATATTTTGGTAACTATCCTCTGGGTCTGGATTAAGCGCATAGTACTGACTTGTAATTGCAGACAAAGATGGGTTAAGATCAGAAGGTGTAAAGTCAACAATAACTGACTCAAAACCATTGTGAATTAAACTATCTGGTTCGATAGTTCCATCGTTAAATGCGTATGTAGGTCTAAAAGTAGAATTAAAATATCCTACGTGACCATAATTAAACAGGTTGTATTCGTGTCTTTCATCATACAGTTCTCTATTTGTCTTAGAGTAATCTACCATTAAGTTATAGTAGAAACTTTTAACCTTAGAACTAGAACCTTCAGTATCATTTCTAAATCTTTGTGTTAAACGCCCATAAACCCTCCAGTCAAACTCATCAAGGTTACCGAAGTTTTCGAAGTTGTAAAGTGATTGTTTGTAGTTATACCTTTTACCACCACTGTAGTTCATAGATCCACCAAAAGTTAAATTCACTGTTGGCCCTGTATTCACATCAATTTTACCTGCAGCAGTAACAATCTGACGACGTGCATTCATTCTGTAGTCTGTCTTTTCAAAGTCACCTTCTCTTAAAAAGTCTGAATTATTGAAATAACCTGTACCATCCGCAGAAGGTCTTAATGGATTATCCAACAATGACTGTCTTGCTTCTTTAGTAATTCTGTATGAACCTCCGGCAACTGGACGCGTGTCAATTTGATCATTGAAAGTTGCAGAAAGCAAGAAACCTAAAATAGGCTCAGTCTTTTTACCCATAGAATCTTTCTTCATCCAAAGTGGACCAGAAATCATACCTTCTACAAGGTTATATCCGAATTGATCTAAACCAACAACTTTTCCATCATATCCTAACTCGTCTTCACCTTTAAAGTAAAAACCAGATGTAACTGCTTCAATACTTCCGAAGTATTCTGCCGATGGACCCCTTGTTGTTACCGAAATAATACCACCAGTAGCATCTCCATAGTTAGCAGGAACACCTCCCGTAATAACTTGTACTTCTTCAAGTGCCGATTTTGGAAGATTTGAAGAACCACGTACTTTAATACCATCTATATAATAGTAAGAAGCCCCCTCACGAGAACCCCTAACACTAATTTCTCCTGAACCCTCGGATGCATTTACACCACCCACAGTAGACGCTACCCCAGAGGCAGAACGTACTGGAAGCTTAGAAATATCTTCTCGCGTTACAGTAGAACCTTGCGCTCCACCATCCTTATTAATCAATGGAACCTTATAGGCAATAATTTGGACCTCGTCCATTTCCTGCACATCTTCAGGCTTTGATAATTTCGTTTTATCTAAGAATGTAATTCTCTCAGCCGAAACTGCAACATTCTCGATTTTCATCGCTTGATATTCTTGCGAACGAAACTCAACATCATAAGTACCTGATGAAATTGATGGAAATTGGAAATCACCATCAAAATCTGATTCAGTTCCCCCTTTGATAATACCACCCTGGTATAGTACGACTTTCACAAAAGGAATTGGCTCATTGGATTCGCTATCTATAACGGACCCCTTTATCGTTCCATTTCCGGCCTGTCCAAAAACAGTTCCTACCGTCAAAACGATGCTTAAAAACAAAAAGTAGAATCTACGTATCATAAGTTATTGTTATTTATTCTTACTCATTTTATTCGAAAAAGTGTAAATATAGAAAAATTTCATTTAGAAAATTTAACATCTGTGAAAAAATATATCAAGATTTACACATTTGTCATTTACAAAGGTAAACTCTTCTTGAAAAGAAAATATTTGTTAAACTATAAAGTCTTTGGTTAATATACATGTCTATATTTCCTTTTCAGAAAACCAACTTGCATACATTCCATAATTACTTGCTATTCGTTTCACCTCTCCTTTAAATGTTTCTTCTGACAAAGTTTTAATCTTTTTTGCTGGCACACCTGCGTATATAGAATTAGACTCTAAAACTGTATTCGCAAGTATTACAGAACCCGCTGCAATTAAAACATTATCATTCACAAGTGCATTATCCATTACAATTGCCCCCATTCCAATGAGCACGTTGTTTCCTACTTGACATCCATGAACAATTGCATTGTGTCCAACGGAAACGTTATTTCCCAATATGGTTTTCGATTTTTCATAAGTGCAATGAATCACTGCACCGTCTTGAATATTACAATTTTCTCCCATCTCAATGCTATTCACATCTCCGCGAATCACTGCCGAAAACCAAACTGAGCAACCCTTACCCATTTTAACATCTCCAACAATTGTTGCATTTTCTGCAAACCAACAATTTTCTTCAAATTGAGGCGTAAAACCTCGACATTCTTTTATTAAAGCCATTATTCTATATTAATGTGTTCTACATTTACTTCGATTCCAAGGATAGAAGAAGCCAACACTTCAAAAACCTCAGGATCTTCAGTGGTTAAATACCGTGTGAATTTATTTTTTGAAAGCTTCTTATCCAACCATTCATGGCGAGACAAATACAAGAGTAATGAATCGGCGACAATCTCTCCCTGGCTAATCACAAGGATGCTTTTAGGAATGTGATTCTCGATGAATGACTGTAAAATTGGATAGTGAGTGCAGCCTAAAAGAAGGACATCAGCCTTAGGGAAGTTTGTAATTATTTTTTGTAAATCATTCTTAATAAAAGCCTCTCCTTCAATGGTGTTAAATTGTTTATTCTCTATGAGCGGGACCCACAATGGACAGGCATACTGATTCACAAAGGTTTGAGGGCTAAAAGTACTAAATTCATCAACATAAGTATTAGATGAAATAGTTCCCTCTGTACCAATTACCACAATATTGTTCGATTTGCTATAGCTACCCACCACTTCAGCACTTGGTCTAATAACTCCCAGTACTCTTTTCCCTGGATAATCCGGTAATTTTTCTTGTTGAATCCTTCTCAAGGCCTTGGCAGAAGCCGTATTACATGCCAACACCACAAGATCGCAACCCTGTGCAAACAAAGTTTTTACAGCCTCCCAGGTATATTGATAAACAACATTAGCTGTGCGCGTACCGTAGGGAGCCCTGGCGTTATCTCCTAAATAAAGGAAATCATAGTTTGGTAATTGTTTTTGTACTTCTTTCAGAACGGTTAAGCCGCCATAACCAGAATCAAAGAAACCAATAGGACTTGATTTATTCATAATCAAATGTACGCAAAAAGCCGTTATGAATTCATAACGGCTTTTTGAAAAATTATTTTGAAATTTTATTTTGGATCTGTTGCTTTTGCAGCTGCTTCTCTTTCTACGCGAAGAACTTCCTTAATTACAAGCATAGTTATGTCTCTCCCTCCACTGTATAATAAAGAAGATTCGTCAATTACGTAATCCACTTTTTCAGTTTTGCTTACTTTGGCTACCGCATCTTGAACTGTTTTTAGGATTGGCGCATTTAATTCTTGACTTAAAATTTGAATTTGCTCATCCAATTCTTGTTGACGTGTTTGAAACTCTTGTGACTTTTTCATCAAACGTTCTTCTTCGAATTTGTATGCCGTTGGGCTCATTGAAGCTTTTTCTTGTTGAAGTTTAGTGTAATCACCTTGCAATTTCTGCTGTGTTTCTTGCAATTCTTTAACCGCTCTTCTTTCAAAGTTTTCTAACTCTGTCATTGCATTTTTACGCGATGGCATTGTGTCAAGTACTTTTTGAGTATTTACATGCGCCATTGAAGATTGACCGTAAGCAGCACCTAAAGTTGTAACCGCCATTACTAGTATTAGCATTAATTTTTTCATGATTCTATTTGTAGTTTATATTCTGATTTATAATTATCGTGCATTAATTCCCATTTCTCTCAGTACCATTTTACTGATATCGAATTTAGGATCGGCAAAGATAAGATTTGATTGGTTTGCTTTATCAAAAACGAAGGAGAAATTTCTGTTACTCGCAA
Source organism: Brumimicrobium oceani (assembly GCF_003143775.1). Lineage (GTDB taxonomy): Bacteria > Bacteroidota > Bacteroidia > Flavobacteriales_D > Crocinitomicaceae > Brumimicrobium > Brumimicrobium oceani. The sequence goes on from NZ_QFRJ01000019.1 coordinate 29,659, forward strand.
CTTTTCCCAAGGCTTCAAATACTCTATCCTGAATTGGTTCGATTAATTCTTTTCGTTTAGCGAATAAATCTCCACTTACTCCAAACCTTAATTGTTGCATTTCTAAAGCCTCAGATTCCATCGTTTCAATTTCCTCCAACCTTTTCTCTCGTTCTTCCTCGGGCAATATCGCTTCTACTCTTAAAAATTCTTCCTTTCTCTTTTTAATTTGTTTATATCTTTCATCAATTTCTTTTTGCCATTTCGTAGCATAATTATCTAACTGATCTTTTGCCTCATTGTATTCAGGCATACTTTCTAGAATGAAGTCTGAATCTATGTATGCATATTTCTGGCTGTACGAAGCAAATGACGTACCAAAAATAAGGGCGAGAATTAAAATTAAATTTTTCATTGTAGTTCTGATTTTTAAATTCTTTGTATCCAATTCATAATTAAAGACGTATAACTATTTTTTTTAATAAATATTATAAATCTCCTAAATTAGCTCCAATAATAAATTGGAACGCTCCAATTGGGTTTCCGTTTGAACGCAGAATATCGTTTGCCGATGCAGCTCCTTTACTATGTGGATCAAGCGCATCGAAGCCCCAACCATAATCGAAACCTAACATTCCAAACATTGGTAGGAAAATTCTTACACCACCACCCAAACTCCTTTTGACGTTGAAAGGGTTAAAGCTATCAAATCCTTGATATGTATTTCCAGCTTCCGCAAATGCAAGCACAAAGAATGTAGCAGAGGGATTTAATGAAATTGGATATCTTAATTCCAAAGTAAAACGAGAAATTAAAGGATCCCCCACTCTTGATGAGAGATCTGAATCCTCATAACCACGAAGAGATATAATTTCACGACCATCCATTCTTCCAACTCCAGTTAATGCGTTTCCTCCAAGATAAAATCTTTCAAAAGGCGATAGTCCCTTTGCATCTGAATAACTTCCTAAGAAACCAAAGCCAATTTTAGGCATTAAGATTAGTTTTCTATCTGGGCTTAAAGGTAGATACCATTCACCTGTAAACTTCAACTTATAATATTCCGCAAACTTTATTCTCTCTTGTGTAGAAATTGTGCTGTAGTCCGAAACACCATCAAATTGTGAATAAGGCAAAGTTCCTTTTGCGGTAAAAGTTAAACGCGAACCGCTTCTCGGATAAATTGGTGCATCAACAGAATTTCTTGATAGAATATATTTTAAAGCAATATCATTTGAATATCCATCACCAAAAGAAAAAGCATCGTAATTCGTTACATCATAGTAACTATAAGACAATTCATAATATGCACTAAAATAATCATCTGGAATTTTCTTTCTTCTCTGCAGTCCAACACCTAATCCTGTGATAGAAACATTATAATAGCTTGAATTAGTTTCTTCTAGGTACGAACCATATTTAGAATGATTCACCCAAGTAGAGAAAGCGTTTGGTTTTCTACCACCTAACCAAGGCTCTGTAAATGCAAAGTTATAAGATTGGTATTGTCTACCATTTGTTTGCGCCCTGAGTGAGAGTGTTTGACCATCTCCCGTAGGCAGTGGTTGCCAAGCTTCTTTTTTAAATAAGTTTTGAATAGAGAAATTATTAAAAGTTAATCCCAAGGTTCCAATAATTCTACCGGCCCCATAACCTCCAGATAATTCAATTTGATCTGATGATTTTTCAGTTACAATATATTCAATATCAACAGTTCCATCTGCAGGGTTTGGTAGCGGGTTAATTTCAAAGGCCTGTTCATCGAAATATCCCAACTGTGCCAATTCTCTCTGAGTACGGATGATGTCATTCCTATTAAATAAGTCTCCTGGTTTGGTTCTTATCTCACGACGAATAACATAATCGTTAGTTTTAAAATTACCTTTTATAATAATATCCTTAATTCTGGCTTCTTTCCCTTCAATCAATCGAATTTCGTAATCGATATGATGATTTTCTACATTTACTTCAACTGGTGTTGCCTGGAAAAATAAATGTCCTTTATCCATATATAAAGAAGTGATATCTCTCCCATCCATACTTTGGAAAAGGCGCGTATCTAACAAAGTCTTATTATACAGGTCGCCATACTTAATTCCTAAAATTGTATCCAGATACCCTGAAGTATATTTGGCATTTCCAACCCAGGTAATATTTCCGAAATAATATTCTTCCCCCTCCTCTATTTCAATATCTACAATTAAATTTCTTTCATCTTTTCTGTAAACGGAATCTTTCACAATTTTTGCGTCACGAAGACCTATTTCCTTAAATTCCTGCAGCATTAATTCTTTATCTCTTTCGAAAGCTGAAACTGTAAATTTAGATCTTTTGAAAAAACGCCAAAATGCTTTTTGTTTCGTGTCCTTCATTTTACGACGCAACTTTGTTTCACTAACTGACTCAGCGCCGTAGAAATTAATTTCAGCAATACGAACAGGTTCACCTCTATCGATTTGAATAATAAAGATTTCGGAATTATTCATCAAAGAGTCGTTCACTCGTTGAATATCTACTTCCACATTGTAAAATCCTTTCTCTCTATAATAGCCAGCGACTTTAGCCCTTGTGTTAAAAATTAGGTTTTCGGTTATACTTTTACCCGAAAACAAATTAATTTCTTCTCTAATATTGTCGGCATCTTTCTTTTTAGCGCCCTCAAATTTGAAACGAGAAAGTTTTGGTCTTGGCTGTAGATTTATAGAAATATAAGCAATTTCACCTACTGTTTTTTCTAGCTTGATTTTCACATCAGAGAAAAGACCTTCATCCCACAAGTTTCGGATCGCTTTAGTTATTTCTTCTCCGGGAATTACAATTTTTGAACCTTGTTTCAGACCCGCAATCAGTTTAATGGCTTGGTGATCGAAATTATCCGCACCGTTTACAGAAATAGGTCCAATTTCGTAAGTTTTCGGAGTTTCATAATCAATAAACTGCCCAAACGTAAACGTGGACAAGAGAATTGATAAAAATACGATCGTGAAGTGTCTCATATTATTTTTTCAGTTGTTCAGATACTTGACCAAAACGTCGTTCTCTATTTTGATAATCTAAAACCGCTTTAAAGAGATCTTCTCTCTTAAAATCTGGCCATAAAGTATCCGTAAAATACAATTCAGAATAGGCAATTTGCCATAACATAAAATTGCTAATCCTACATTCTCCTGAGGTTCTTATTAATAATTCAGGATCAGGAATATCATTGATGCACATTTCACTGGAGAAAGCCTTTTCGTCGATATCCTCGGATTTCATTAAGCCGGCTTCTACTTTTTGCGCTAATCTTTTTGCTGCATCCACCATTTCCCAACGTGCACTATAGTTCAATGCAAGAATTAAGTCCAAAGAATTATTTGTTATTGTTGCGTCCATAGCACTATTCAGCTCATTTCTGCAAGCATCAGGAAGCCTTGACTTATCACCAATACTTCTTAATCTAATATTATTTGCATCAAGCTCCGCCACTTCATTAGAAATAGTTTCCACCATTAAATTCATGAGTCCATCCACCTCTTCTTTTGGTCGGTTCCAATTCTCGGTAGAAAAAGCATATAGTGTAAGGTGTCTCACACCAAGATCAACGCAAGCTTTTAAAACTTCCCTTACAGCTTCCACACCAATAGAATGCCCAAATAATCTTACTTCACCTTGTTGTTTCGCCCAACGTCCATTACCATCCATAATAATGGCAATGTGCTCTGGACATTTCTCGAGGTTTATTTTAGTTAATAGACTCATATTTTTTATAGACGACGAATTTACAATAACAAAAACGATTTTTAAACAAAAATCAAGACAACCTTAACGTTGTTTAACAGAGACCAAAAATTTAACCTCCTGTTACTACCCTATTCTAGCAAAGCTTCTAAGTGTATTATAACAAGAAAAGGGAATTGCTTTATACAACTCCCTTTTTCTTAATTTATTATAAGTTTAGTCTGCAAGAACAATAATTTTATCATTTTGCATCTCCATTACCCCTCCATTAATTGTCATTCTGATCACTCGAGAGTTAGATGAATCTGGTTCAAAAGAACCTGAAAACTCATCAAAATCTGTTTCATGGTTTGACAAATCTACTTTGATTTTACCCTCCGTAAGTGAAGATATAATTGGCGCGTGTCCTTTCAAAACTTGGAATGAACCATCGATTCCTGGGAAACGAACGGCATCTACCTCGCCTTCAAACATTTTTTTCTCTGGAGTAATAACTTCTAACCACATAGTTATATCGTTTTAAACTTCAGCAAGCATTTTTTCACCTGCTTCAATTACATCATTAATATCTCCTTTTAAGTTAAAAGCAGCCTCTGGATACTTATCAAGATCACCATCAAGAATCATATTGAATCCTTTAATTGTATCTTGAATATCAACCAATACTCCTTTTAAACCAGTAAACTGCTCAGCTACGTGGAATGGTTGAGATAAGAAACGCTGAGTACGACGCGCTCTGTGTACAACCAACTTATCTTCCTCAGAAAGCTCATCCATACCAAGAATTGCGATAATATCTTGAAGTTCTTTATAACGTTGCAAAGTAGATTGAACTCTACGTGCACAGTTATAGTGATCATTTCCTAAAATAGCAGCAGAAAGAATACGAGAAGTAGAATCTAACGGATCTACCGCTGGATAAATACCTTGTTCAGCAATCTTTCTTGACAATACTGTTGTTGCATCCAAGTGAGCAAATGTATTTGCCGGAGCGGGGTCAGTTAAATCATCTGCAGGAACGTAAACAGCCTGAACCGAAGTAATAGAACCGTTCTTAGTAGAAGTAATACGCTCTTGCATCGCCCCCATCTCTGTAGCCAACGTTGGTTGGTAACCTACTGCTGATGGCATACGTCCAAGTAGTGCAGACACCTCAGAACCTGCTTGTGTAAATCTAAATATATTATCAACGAAGAAAAGAATATCTTTTCCTGCGCCATCTCCTTCTCCATCTCTGAAGTACTCAGCTAAAGTAAGACCTGACAAAGCTACACGAGCACGTGCACCTGGAGGCTCATTCATCTGACCATAAACGAAGGCTGCTTTGGACTCTTTCAATTCGTTGTGATCAACTTTTGACAAGTCCCACTTCCCTTCTTCCATTGACTTCATGAACTCTTCACCGTAGCAAATAATTCCTGACTCCAACATCTCACGAAGCAAGTCATTTCCTTCACGCGTACGTTCACCAACTCCTGCGAATACTGAAAGTCCTTCGTAAGCTTTGGCTATATTATTAATCAACTCTTGAATCAATACCGTTTTACCTACACCAGCACCACCGAAAAGACCAATCTTACCTCCCTTAGAGTAAGGCTCAACTAAGTCGATCACTTTAATACCTGTAAACAAAACTTCTGAAGAAGTTGATAAATTCTCAAATTTTGGCGCTTCTCTGTGAATTGACATTCCAGCCTCACGGTCTGTTTCTGGCAAACCATCAATAGCATTCCCAACAACGTTAAACAAACGTCCTTTTACTTGATCTCCAATTGGCATCTGAATTGAGTCTCCTGTAGAGAGCACCTCCATACCACGTGTAAATCCGTCAGTTGTATCCATAGATACAGTTCTTACAGCATTTTCTCCTACGTGAGACTGCACTTCTAAAACGACTCTTGTACCATCCGCTCTCGGCACATACAATGCATCGAAAATATTTGGTAATTCTACACCTTTCTCGAAGCTTACGTCAACTACAGGACCGATTACCTGTAAAACTTGTCCTTTGATTTCTGACATTATTCTAACCTTTAAGTTATTCAATTTGGGCGCAAAGATAGTTTATTTATTTCGTACTCGACGCTTAATAGACTATTTTTTTCCACAATTTAAAATTTGATTGTTAATTACTTTTATCTAAACCGAGGAACAAATTCCTCTGTTTAAATATAACCACAATATGCTTTTTATTACCATACCTTATATAAAGCTTTAATTCTATTAATTTCGACACAAGCTGTCATCGCCTTTTCAAAAGCTTCATATGGCATTTAGTCATGTCCGCCAGGCTGACAACAACCCGGTAAAGCTGACTGTGCTGACTTCACCGCTTTTACATCATCGGCATTATAACCGATTGCTGCAATTGTATTCCTTATCTTCTCTAAAGATGTTTTATTCGCATTATATTTCACCTCAACAATTTTTGTATCCAAATCCATATTTGAATAGATGATTCCTTTTTCGAAATTCAAAACTCCTTCTATCCTCTCTTTACAATCTCCACACTGTGCGTTGGTTTGAATGTATGCTGTTGGCTTTGTCGTTTCACTACTTTTCGATGTGGCACAACTCGTTAACAAACTTATTGCTGCAACGATTATCATTAATGTATTTTTCATATTTCTTTTTTAAAATTTTTAAATCACCCCTCTCGAGCTTTTATTTATTTTTAATTATTTCCCTATGTCGAATCTAAAACCTGCGTAGACATTTACTCCGAAAATTGAGGAGTAAGCTCTTGTTGCGTCGAATCTTTCGCTGAAAGGATTTTCTGAATCTATAATTGGATTCTCTAGTCTATAATCTAAAAGATTTTCTCCTCCCAAGTACACTTCAAACTTTTTGAATCGGTGGGTAATCTGTCCCGACATCATTGGCACAACCTCACTTGTATTGTCTGTAGTAAAAGTTCCATCTGGACGCATCACTTCAGGTAGACGTTGAGATCCGAAAACTGAAAGCGTTAAATCATACGACCACCTATTATTTCTAGATTCATAAGCGAAGTTGATAAACCCTCTATGAGTAGGGACCATTAAAACAGAGGCCAGTTCCCCACCTGTTGTAGCCTTCACATCCAAGAATTTATACGCCGCTTTAATCTCGAAACGCTTCACGGGCTCAAATTTGAAGTCAGTCTGAAATACGTTGGAATAAGAAGTACCATTTAGATTTCCCATCCTTATGTAATCAGCGGACTCATCTCTATCCACTACCAATTGGTTTTCAAATGTTGTGTGATACACATCGGCTGTCCATGTCGCTTTTCTGTTAAACAATTTGAAATCCCACAACCAACTTGCTCCGAAATTCCATGAAACTTCTGGCGCTATATCATTATCCACGTACCAAGGTAGGTTCGTCGCCATTAAGGACAAGTTATCGGTAACATAGTTTGAAACACGGAAACCTCTACCTGCGGTTAAACGAATGTCCATGTGCTCTGTTAAATCAAACTTATAATTTGCACGTGGCGTAAATTGCCAGTCGTATAAATTGTGATAATCGGCTCTTGCGCCCAAAACTACAATGGATCTTGAACCTGTGAAAGTGTATTCTGTGAACACTCCTGGAACTATTTCAGTTCTATTAAAATCTCTGATTGTTGTATCATTAGGAAGTTTATCCTCCATTGTTTGTTCTAAATCATCGTAAACAAAGCTTAAACCAGACTTCAATTTATGGTTTGTGTTCCCTAGAATTGTTTCATGCATCGCATTCACATATCCTCTTTTTTCGGTAGCATCCAAAGACCTATTTCCAAAAACAGTATTCAACTCATTGTATTTCATGTAGTAAACTACACCAATGGAACTAAACAAATCTTCCTTAAACAAGAAGCCTGTTTTACCAAAAACCTCAACGTTCGTATTTCTTATTCCCACCCCATACAGACTTTGATTGGCTTGGTTTTCGTATCTATTGTAGCCAATTTGACCACCTTGCTGATCGGTGTGGCTCACTTTGGCACCGATTTGACCTCTAAATAATTCAGTATTGTATTTCCAGCGATTCATGAGGATCAAGTTATCCCCAAGTGGCATATCCCTGAAACCGTCTTTATTACGATCATTCTCTGCTTTTAATGAAGCTCCATGAACAAACCATGCACTACTCCATTTATCATTGATTTCTTTTCCACCGTGTAAATTTAATTCTGCACGACCTTGAATACTTCCGTAACCATTAATAAAAAGTCGCTCTACATTGTCTGGCTTGTGATATTCTAAATTGATCAAACCTGCCATGGATTCATACCCATTGGTTACTGTTCCAGCACCTTTAGTAATTTGAATGGATGAAATCCATGTCCCTGGCACTGAAGCCAAACCAAAGGCTTGGTCTAGGTTGTGCATGAAAGGAATATTTTCAAACTGAAGTTGAGTATACCTTCCGTTCAACCCCATCATTTGAATCCTTTTAGAGCCTGAAACACCGTCTGCCAAACTCACATCCACTGTTGCATTGGTTTCAAAAGATTCGGAGAGATTACAACATGCGGCTTTACGCAATTCTCCTTGTGTAAGGTTCTCCACATTACGTGGGTCCAAACGAAGGATACTAGAGTTGTCTCTTTTTGCTTTAATTACCACTTCTTCCGTTACGAATTCTGGGTAAAGTGTAATTCTTAAATTTACGGTTTCATTGCTATTAATATAAGCAGTATCTGAATAATATCCAGATGCTCTAATGATCAGAGTATCTGCTATATTCGCATTTGCTTTTATAGAAAACCTTCCTTTTTCATCGGAAATATCGCCTTCTTTTGCATTTTTCAAAAATACTTCTGCGCCAAATAAGGGCTCGGTACTTTTAGAATCTATGTAACTACTAATTGTTCCCTGGATACTCACTTTTTGACCGTAAGCGAATCCACTCAATAGAATTACTAATAAAATTAAATTGTTTTTCATTTCTAATATAATTTGATTTATTTCTAATCGAATACTTTATGACAGTGCTTCCTAAAAAGCCTGAACACACAAAGGATTAATTCTAAATCAAATATATCTGAAAAAGGGAGAGTCTTTCTAGAGTAGAAAGGACAGGGGGAGCTTTGTTTGAGGTTGAAATCTCTATGAATTCAGGAATCGAAAATAAAGCTGAATTGGAGAGATTGAAAGAAAAATCAGTTAGAAAATTGAACTTAACGTCGTTGGTTGCTAAATCGATATCAATTTGATACATCTTAACATCACTAGTACAACAATCTTCTTGAATCGTTAAGCCGGTCTCGCTTGAAGTGGCACAACAATCATGGTTTTTCGCAGACTGCTTATCCTCTTTGTGATCACAAGCATGCGCTACATCGGCATAAACACCATAAAACATTCCACCGTGACTACAGTAATGCTTGTAGACAGTTACTCCAGTTGTGCTAATAAAAAATATAGCCATTAAGAGTAAAAGGAATATGTGTTTTTTCTGTTTCACAGGACAAAAATAATGAAATTGAGATTCATTAGAAAATAAATAACCAGGAAATAACAAATACACAAAACATCCTAGCTTTGATTATTTTAGTTTTAAGCTATAGGCATTCAACACTTTCTGCGGGGAACAAAGCAAAAGTAGAAAACAGTGGAATATTAAACCTACAAAAAAAGCAAAGCACAATTGAAGCATTTGGCTTTATCGCGGATTAGGAAAATTTGAGTTAAACAAACATTATTCACTTATTCCTTGTTAACTTTGCACTATAAAATAAGAATTATGTCAAAAATACCGGTTACCATATATGCTGAAATGACACCGAATCCAAATACAATGAAATTCGTTGCCAACAACTACCTTATTGATCCTTCAAGAACGGCAGAATTTAAAAGTCAGCAAGAAACAAAAGGTTTTTCTCCATTGGCAGATGAACTTTTCACCTTTCCTTTTGTGAAGGGTGTTTATTTTGCCAACAATTTTGTATCTATTACCAAGGACGACACCCTTGCCTGGGATTATGTTTTAACAGAATTACGTGATTACATTAGGAATTATATTGCTGACGGGAAAATCGTAGTTACGAAAATACCTGAAGAAAGGCCCGCACCAGCAGCAGAAGACAAGACGATAGATACAACGAATTATACACCATCTCAATTTGATGACGCCATAAAAGATTTGCTAGACCAATACGTTAGACCCGCTGTAGAAGGTGATGGAGGAGCTATTGAGTTTAGGAACTTCAACGAAGGTGTTGTTACTGTGGTATTAAAAGGAGCTTGCTCTGGTTGTCCTTCTTCTACTAACACCTTGAAAGGTGGGATTGAACAAATTTTGAAACAACACATACCTGAAGTTACTGAGGTTGTAGCGGAGTAATTAATGATTATTGTTTAATTATTAATGTTTAACGCGTTAGAGATTGGAGAAAATTACGAATTACGAATTGAAGAATATGACCACAAGTCGAAGACTTGCGGTAGCATATTTAAATTCGTAATTATTTCGGTGCGAGTCGGTAAAGGACAATCCCTAAAATTGCAAAGATTATATTTGGAATCCATACCGCTACGATGCTTGGGAAACCTACATTTTCTGCGGCTACGGAGGTCACTTTCATCGCGAAAATATAAATAAAAGCCAGAAGTAATCCTACTGCAATATTCACACCTATTCCTCCTCTAGATTTTCTTGAGGAAACAGACAATCCAATCAAAGTTAAAACATAGGTTGCAAAAGGAAAAGATGTGCGTTGATAAAACTCAATTTCATAATAGGCTATATCAGCAGAACCTTTTTCTTTTTCGAGGGCAATAAAATCCTTCAACTCATTATAGCCCATAGTTTGAACTACAGTGCTTCGTTGTGCCATTTCACTCAACTTAAAAGGCAAAATAGTATCTAAGTGCTCTCCGCTATTCGCAGGATAAATTATTTCATCATGTGGGTTACCGATATATCTGATATGATAGTCTTGCAATCTCCAAACGTCCGTACTGTCCGGGTTAAAAACTTGATTGGCTTTTAATATAGAGACCAATTCGTTTTTTTCGTTTCGGTTCTCCATTACAAATCCAAGCGCACGATCTTTATCTGAGCGATAAGAATCGAAATACACCACTTTTTTACCCGGAAATTCAGCAAAATAATCTAGAACGGTTCTTACATTTCGATAATAGTCTTCCTCAAATTGAAGACGCACTTTATTTGATTCTGGAAGGACAATGTGATTTAGCGCCAAGGAAATAAGCATTAGAATTGTTGCGCCGATCATGTAAGGCCGAAGGATTCTCCTGAACGGTCTCCCACTATTTAACATAGGAATAATTTCGCTGTTTTGGGCCATTTTTGCGGTAAACCAAATTACAGCCACAAACACGATAAGCGGAGAGAACAAATTACCGAAATAGACAATAAAATTGAGGTAATAATCGAATATAATTGCCCTTAAGGGCGCATCCTTTTCAATAAACTCACTTACACGCTCAGCCACATCGAAAACCATTGCCAAAATCATAATTACTCCCAACATAAAGAAGAAAGTAATCAAATATTTTTTTATGATATATCGGTCTAGTATTTTGAGCATAAGTACTTACAATCTTTGGTCTAACTTAACAACCATTTTATTTTTCCATTCTGTAAAAGTTCCATCAACAATTCTCGCTCTCGCTTCTTTCATCAACGCTAAATAAAACGCTAAATTGTGAATTGAAGCAATTTGCATTCCCAAACTTTCTTTCGTTTTTAGCAAATGTCTCAAGTAAGCTTTTGTATAAAAATGATCAACAGAAGAAGTTCCATTTGGATCTAATGGCGTAAAGTCTTTCTCCCATTTTTTATTCTTGATATTAATCACACCCTCACTCGTAAATAACATTCCGTGACGAGCATTACGCGTTGGCATAACACAATCAAACATATCAATTCCGAGCGCAACACATTCCAATAAGTTCACTGGTGTTCCTACTCCCATTAAATAACGTGGCTTTTCTTTGGGAAGAATTTCGGTAACGACTTCCGTCATTGCATACAACTCTTCAGCTGGCTCTCCCACGGAAAGTCCGCCAATTGCATTCCCCAAAGAATCTGTATCTGCGATATATTTGGCCGACTCCTGTCTTAAGTCGGTATAAACGCTTCCTTGTACGATAGGAAACAAAGCTTGTTCATAACCGTATTTAGGTTCCGTATTGTTCATTTGAGTAAAACATCTATCCAGCCAGCGGTGTGTCATTTTCATTGAACGCTTCGCATATTGGTAATCGCATGGATAAGGAGTACATTCATCGAAAGCCATAATAATATCAGCTCCTATAGAACGTTGAATATCGATAGCTCTTTCCGGCGTAAAAAAGTGATATGAACCATCAACATGTGATTGGAACTTTACACCCTCTTCGGTAATTTTACGAGAACCTGACATGGAGTACACTTGGTATCCTCCACTATCTGTAAGAATCGGTCGATTGTAGTTCATAAATTTATGAAGACCTCCAGCCGCTTCAAGTACTTCGGTACCAGGACGCAAAAACAAATGATAGGTATTTCCCAAAATTATTTGAGCTTTAATCTCATTTTCGATTTCTTGCTGATGTACCCCTTTTACAGAGCCGACTGTACCCACAGGCATAAAAATCGGAGTTTCAATTTCTCCGTGATCTGTAACTAATTTCCCAGCCCTAGCTTGAGAGCTTTTATCTTGATGTAATAATTCGAAGTGCATAAAAATGTTGAAAAATAAAAGCACAAAGATAACGGTATTTAAACAAGTGTGCCATATTTGCAAAAAACTATAAGAAATGGATTCTATTCCTGATTTTTCTGATCCGCTACAAAGCACTTTATCCATTATATTATGGGCAATGGCTTTTATTCAGCTTTTTTGGATATTTTTCTTTTACAGTAGAATTGCTTTTCACCAAGAAAAAAGTACTGATGAAAACAATCTTCCTCCTGTGAGCATCATTATTTGTGCGCGAAACGAGGAAGACAATCTCTTCGAACTCCTTCCTTTCATCTTAGAGCAGGACTACGGCGAATTTGAGGTAATTGTCGTGAATCACCAATCTACAGATAATACATTTTACATCTTAAAAGCATTCCAAGAAAAATATTCTCACCTGAAGGTCATCCACTTAGAACGTAATCACCATTTAGCGATGGGAAAAAAGCTTCCTTTAACCCTTGGAATAAAAGGTGCTAAATACAATCACTTATTGTTAACAGATGCAGATTGCAAACCATCCTCAAAATTATGGTTAAGGACTATGGCAAACCAATTCTCGCAAAAAAAAGAGATGGTTTTGGGATACGGTCCACACAACAAAACTTCAGGACTGTTAAATCGATTTATTCGACTAGATACTGCGATCATTGCTTTAAATTATCTATCCTTCGCGAAAGCTGGCATTCCATATATGGGTGTAGGCAGAAATTTAGCATACACAAAAGATCTTTTCTTAAGCAATAGTGGATTTAAATCTCACTATTCTATTTCCTCTGGGGATGATGATTTATTCGTTCAAGAAGTCGCAAAAAACAAAAATTATGGTATTTCCTTGTCTCCACTCGGCTTCTGCTACTCGGATGGAAAAGAAAAATGGTCTGATTTATACCTTCAAAAATCTAGACACTATGGTACAACTGGGCGCTATTCACTTTTCAAAAAACTATTGTTAGGAATATATCCCTTGTCACTCATCTTACTAACAATATCTTTATTTACTTTGTTGGCTATTGGAGGAATTACATGGATTTCAATAGGAATAGTTGCTTTTGTTTTAATTTCTAAATGGATTATTTTCGGTTTAGCAATGAAAAAACTAGAACAATCAGGATTTATCTGGAGCATACTTTTGTGGGATCTAATTTATGCAGTTTCCTCTCCGGTATTGTATTATACCTCGGCAAAATCAACAGGGTCAAGATGGAAGTAGGAAATAACTTATCAGAAAAGGGAAAAAAGGATTTACTCATAGTTAATCGTGCAAAAGACGGTGACCAAGCTGCTTTTGCAGAATTAATGAATCGCTATCGTGAACCTGTTTACTACATGCTTCTAAAAATGATTAAAAACACGGACGACGCCGAAGATTTAACCATAGAGGCATTTGGAAAAGCATTTAACCGGATTGAACAATACACTCCGAACTATGCGTTTAGCACATGGCTGTTTAAAATAGCTTCAAATAACTGTATTGACCATATTCGTAAAAAAAGAATCTCACTCACCTCAATGGATCATGCTTTTACAAATGAAAACGGAGAATCTGTAGGCATGCAGATAGATGGTGGTTTTTTAGACCCTGAAGAAACATTCATTAAGCAACAAAAGGTAAAAGCCATGCGGGATGTTGTAGACAAGTTAAAGCCGAGATACAAAGAACTTATCATCAAGAGATATTTTGAGGAGTTAAGTTATGATGAAATCGCTGAGGAACTAGACCTGCCCTTGGGAACCGTAAAAGCTCAATTATTTAGAGCTAGGGAGTTTTTAGCGAATGTCATGAAGAAGACCAAAGATACAATCTAATTTCTGTTTATAAAGTCCACTATCTGCGTTACACAAAGTTTATAAAGAAGTCTCATCTCGACAGGCTCAGAGCAGCGCATTGACAAGAGTCAACGCCTTGGATTTATAAACTGTGCGTGCCTTGATAGAGAACTTTCTAATTCAGAAATTGGATTAAAGGATTTAATATGATTTAAAGATTGAAAAATTCGAGGATTTCGTGTTTCGGGAAAATATTAATCGAAGTTGCAATGAGGGAATGATTTGCATATCGTTCGTCCCTAAATTGCAAATGGAATGTAAAAAAACAACTTTCCGGAGTATATTTTCTCAGCGCGAAGAATCACGAATATTTAATTGATATTTGATTTAACAAGAATGCGTGATTATGCTATTTTTGCACTATGGAAACGATTAAAAAATACTTCCCAAAATTAACCGAGGATCAAATCGCTAAATTTGAGAAATTAGGACCACTTTACGAGGAATGGAATCAACAAATCAATGTGATTAGCCGAAAAGATATGGATCAATTTTATGAGCGCCATGTTTTACACTCTTTGGCCATTGCAAAAGTAATTCGATTTAACCCTGGAACAAAAATTTTGGATGTAGGCACAGGAGGTGGATTTCCTGGGATTCCATTAGCGATAATGTTTCCTGAGTGCCAGTTTCACTTGGTCGACTCTATCGGAAAAAAGATTAAAGTTGTTGAGGCTGTTGTTGAAGCATTAGCGTTAGAAAATGTTCGGTTTAGCCATAAGCGCGCAGAGGAGCTTCAAGAGAAATATGACTTTATTGTGAGTAGAGCGGTAACCAAAATGCCAGCCTTCATTTCATGGGTGAGAAAAAAGATCGATAAAAAACATAAGAATGCGCTTCCTAACGGAATCCTTTACCTCAAGGGAGGTGATTTGACTGAGGAAATGAGTACTGTACAGACTTTTCACGAATATTATAATATTCCAGAATATTTTACCGAAGAATTTTTCGAAACAAAGAAAGTCGTATACGTACAGCTTTATTAATCAATCACAAGAGCATATTTTCAAATCTTCACACAGTACTATCTAAAATTTAGATGAAAAAAAAAGACTACCGAGTGGCAGTCTTTTTTTTACATTTATACTTCTTGAATAGTCTTTTAGACTATTTTAAATATCATCTGGAATTGACATTTTTTGCAATTTCTTTCTCTTTGGTTTTAGTTTATCTATGAATACGACTCTTAGTGTTTCTCGATCGGCGTTCATAATCATTTCTGAAATTCCATTCACTACAGAAGGTGGCTCGTTGCTCAGGTTACTAAACTTCTTGTCATACAATTCTTCTGTATTGTCGTCATAGTAATAGAAGATAGCACTAACATATCCATTTTCTACACGCACCTTACCACGCACACAAAATACTTCCTCTCCTTCGAAGAAAGAAATCATTACGTTACGATAAATATTATCTGAAATTGTGTAAGAACCACGTTCTTTAAAAGCCTCTTCATATTTTTCGAAGCAGTTCAACTCTTTCTCCTCCTTATCTTGGGCAAGTGCATTTCCTGCACCGAAAAGTAAAATAGTTGATAACGCAAGCAATATTGTTTTTTTCATTCTCTAAAGTTTAGCAAAGTTTTTTCTCGGGATTTCAAATATAATAAAATGCTTCTATTCCGATGATGTTTATATTTTATTTTTTCTATTTCACCAGGCAAAGCAAAAGTCCTGAAACAAATAATAGACCAATTCATACAAAGACGAAGGAAAATTAAGGAACTCAAACAAAAACAAACCTGTAAGAGATGTTAATACGCGTCTTATTTTAAACGAATCAACCGATTGGAAAAACTAATTTCTCAATTGCATATACCTTGTTCAAATAAGGCCTGAGAAGCTCATCTAGTTGACAATACAGCTGAGTCAGGAGTTAGTGTGGGGGCGATATACTAATCGCCCTTGCAATAATCGGCCGTGAGCTGAACATACTTATGTTGGTCACCCATATGCTCATCGCTCTTACATTAAGCTCCATTACACTTTTCGCATGCACACTGATCAACAATATTTTGAGCTTTCCATTTTTTTTTACACTACATGACAATTTTCAATAAAACCTTGCTAAATCCTTTCTTTTCAGGGTTCAAAAGGAAGCTTGATATATATTCTAATCCATATTTGAAAACCGATTTAGCTCTATGACCATGCTTTTTTA
>NZ_QFRJ01000002.1:0-77500 GCF_003143775.1 Brumimicrobium oceani
CCCAGCTCGTTTGCGGGGTGCAAAGATACTGAGCTTTTTTCCATATCCAAGCTTTTTCGGAAACTATTATTGAAGTATTTTTAAATTAATGCTTAACTCTCTTAAAATGTTTGATTTAATTTGAAAAGTTTTTTAAAAAAAACTTAGAACCTCGAGCTTGAAGCTCGCGGTAGAGTAGGGAGCTTAAACTCGAACGGGAGGATCGAGATAAAACGAGGTGGTTTTAGAAAAGTATGAACTGTATATATAAGGTATAAAACAAACAGAACTTTCTCAAGACAACATAAAGACTTTGACGCAATAGAAAATAAAGTAAAGTGGAGATGGACAGATTTACAGTAGCCCTATAAACAATTAGTCATGATCCTGTTTGAGACTATTCCGTTAACTGTTGACCTATTTATTTTACAAAAAAAACTCCCCATAAAATTGGAGAGTCTCTTTTCAATTTAATATTGTGGAGCTGGAGGGGTTTACTTCGACTCCTGAAGTCGCTCAGCATAAACTTCTCACCCATTTTTCCTTCAAAAAAAAACTCCCCATAAAATTGGAGAGTCCCTTTTCAATTTAATATTGTGGAGCTGGAGGGGTTCGAACCCTCGTCCAAACAATGAAATAATCAGCCTTCTACATGTTTAGTTTATGATTAGATTTTCGATTATGGAACGGACACAAACACCCTTACCATAACTTATCTTCGTTAAATTTCGCAAGCAAACAGAAGCCGTTTACAAACTATTCTCAAATTGTTGATTTCTCGGGGTCCAGCGCTCATGAGACGGGAGAACTGGCGAGAAACTTGTCCCTCTTACTGTGCTTCGGAGTGGATTAAGCCAATAACCTGAGGTTATTATGCTGCAAGATTATATGACGTGTTGTCAATTATCGTGTGTGACCAGAGATTAACGAGACTCACCACATGGCTCGACATGCTTATACTAACTATATGCAGTTGCTGTCAAATCCAGGTCAGCCCCATACAATTTAGTTTTACAAAAATAAGAAATTATAATGGATAATTAATAATGTGAAAGTGAATAATTGTTATTTCTTGAAAGACTCTACTCCTAACCTATTGCTATATCTTTAATTCTCCATATAAAATGGGTTATCTTCTAAATCAGTTACAATAGAACTAAAATGAAAGTTAAAGAAACTCTTAAATAGTTCCCAGGTTAAATCTTTTGGCCAATCATCATCATCTGTAGAGATATCAAAAAGTTCATTTTCGAATATAAATTCCCAGTAATTCTCTAAAGCCTCTTCTGCATTATCTTGAAAGCTATCTTCTGCGATTAAATATGTATTGTACTCGCTATAATCAGTTGCATTCGTAGGGTCTTCAGGAAAAACAGAATTTGCCCAGTCAAAAAAAGCTTGTTTTGGAATGATTAAAACAGCATTTCGATTTATTGTTATTGGTTCGTTCATTTGCAATGTATTTTTTAGTGGTTGTCCGAAACCATATTAAAATCAACCACGAGTTTTCGCGACTTTAAAAATTGGTTCTATTTATTTTATATTTTTCGCCAGTTTCCGTACGGACATATGAGGGTTAGGCTTAAATCATTTAATAAGCAGCTAAAAAGGCTTACTCTATCAAGTAAGCCTTTTTAATTGTTTTATTTTCTTAGTTGCTCTGAGATCGCTTCTTGATTATTAGCTTGCGTAACATCATCCCAAATTCTATCAAGCGAGGCTTCTAGAGCTCTCTTTTCTTGCTCTTGCGCTACATGCATAATTGTAGGGTCAGAGAAATAATGTTTTACGAAGTTTGTATCAAAGTCACCACTTCTAAATGATTGGTGTTTCATTACATACTTACCAAAATCTAAGGTAGTTCTCAATCCTGAAATTTCATAGGCGTCGATCGCTTCGATCATTCTATCAATCGATTCCTCTCTTGTTTTTCCCCATGTCACTAATTTTGCAATCATTGGATCATAGTAAATCGGAATTTCCATTCCCTCTTCAAAAGCATCATCAATTCTGATATAATCTGCGACTGGTTTTTTATACCTATTTAATGTTCCAATATCTGGCATAAAATTACTCAGTGCGTCTTCAGCATAGACGCGTACTTCCATGGCATGACCATTTAACTTCACCTCTTCTTGTTTGATTGGTAAAACTTCGTTATTCGCAACTCTAATTTGCATTTCAACTAAGTCCAAACCAGTAATTTCCTCCGTAACAGGGTGCTCAACTTGCAGGCGAGTATTCATCTCAAGGAAGTAGAAATTTAAATCTCCATCCAACAAAAACTCGACTGTTCCCGCACCAGAATAATCACATGCTTTGGCTACGGCGCAAGCTGCTTCTCCCATTTCTTTTCTTAGTTCTGGAGTTAAAATAGCACTTGGAGCTTCTTCAATTACTTTTTGGTGTCGACGTTGAATACTACATTCACGTTCATGTAAATGAATGACATTCCCATGATTATCAGCAAAAATTTGAATTTCAATATGACGAGGTTTTGTAACAAACTTCTCAACGAAAACGGCATCATTTCCGAAAGATGATCGCGCTTCTGATTGCGCCAATCCCATTTGCTCTTCCATATCTTCAGCTTTTTCAACCAAACGCATTCCTTTTCCTCCACCTCCGGCAGAAGCTTTTATTAGCACGGGAAATCCGATTTGAAGCGCAATTTCTTTTGCCTCAGAGAAATCAACTACGGCTTTATCAATTCCAGGAACTAGAGGCACATCATAAGCCTTTACTGCTTGTTTTGCACTGAGCTTATCTCCCATTATCTTCATTGCTTCGGCTGAAGGTCCAATTAAAATAATTCCCTCGTTTTTCAGTCGTTCCGCAAAATCAGCATTTTCAGATAAAAAACCATATCCTGGATGAATTGCATCCACATTTAAGTTTTTAGCCACCTCAATTATCTTATCTTGAACCAAATAACTTTCGGCAGATGGAGCGGGACCAATCCTCACGGCTTCATCGGCCTCATGAACAAATGGTGCGTTTTTGTCTGCATCTGAATAAACAGCAACAGACTTAATATTCATTTTCTTTAAAGTACGTATAACCCTTCTGGCAATTTCACCTCTATTTGCAATTAATACTTTTTTCATTCTTCGTTTTTTATCGCGTTTCCTTCAATTAATTCCTCAGGTATAGGAATTCTTTTATCTCTACTTTCTTGTAAATCAACCCAATTCTTTCTTTTTCTGAATATATTTGCAAAAAACTGAAAGAGTTTAAAGTCCTCTAATGTATGAAAATCTTCTTTATAACTCACACCAACTCCTTGAGTAAATTGTCCTCTACCCTCATTTTGAAGCACAGTATAGTTATTTGATTCATTAAAAACGTTCATTCTAAATGTTCCTTGCTCATTTAATAAATATTCGACTTTAACGTCACCAATCAATGTATTTTGACTTGACATTCCCGCATTATTCGCATTTGCAGTTTTTTGTGTTCCAACTCCAAAAGAGCCTGAAATCAAAAGTCTGTCGTCTAAAAAACCTTTAGAAACACCAAATTCTCCTGAAAACTGTCCCGAATAATCATCATTTTCCAAATTTACATTCATTTGATAACCTTCTGAAATTTTATTCAGTAACGCATTAATTTGTGTTGAAGCTAAATCTAAAAACGCCCCACCTGTTCCACCTCCAGCTCCACCTGTCAAAGGCATAAAGGATTTTGATATCAATATAGAAAAGAATTGTTTATTCAATTCATCCTGATCACTTCTAATTCTGGCTATTACTGATCTTCCTGACTCTGATGCTTTCGGGGCGTCCAGGTCAAATGAAATTTGGGGATTCATCATATTTCCTCTTATGGTTAGATAGGAAAGGATTTCTTCATTATTGGAAGATTGATTTTCAACGACATTCGGCATTACTACAGATAAATTAGCCGTTGTTTTGTAAAATGCATTGATATCTAACAAGGCTTCAAATGGATCTCCTGCCCATTGCACAGTGCTGCCTGACTCAATACTAAAGTTTTGTTTATATGGTCCCATTGCAAAGTTATACACTCCACTTGCAACAGTGAAAGTACCATCCATAGCTAGCTCATTAAATTGGTTTACAGACATACTCAAATTCCCATTTCCTCTTGCTGAAATTTCGTCTCCAATTTTTTCATCAAAAATAAGCTTGACTTCAGCATCCTCAGTAACATCAAAATTCAATTGTAAATCTACCCCCGTTAGGTCGACTTTCTTTTCAACCTCCTCCAATTCACCTGAACTTTTAAAAGAAATAAAGCCATCTTCTTCAATTGTTGTTGGTCCATACATGGGCAAGACAATCTTTGTTCCCTTTTTGGTTTTAGCATTCACGATAATTGAAAGATTGTCTGTTGTTCCAGAAATATTGGCAATTCCTGTCACATAAGCATCTCCATAATATGCACTATTAATGTCATATGCTGTGTTCATAACCTTGAAACGCTCTACAGGGAGTGCCCTTGACCTGTCTGTTGGAATACGTTTAGTAGGATGTTCCTCTAAATTAACAATAATCTCAAAAAGGAAATCTGTGAAATTATTATGGAATAAAGACCCTGTAATGAACCCTGTATTTCCCTCTACATCTTTGACAGGCATTTGATTAATATAAAACCCATCTTTTACAGATTCAATTTCACCACTAAAAAACATGTCTGACCCGAGTAAAGCAATGTTGACCATACCTTCACGAAAACCAATTTTACCTTTAACTTCTGGTTCAGCAAATGTTCCAGTTAGGGTCAAGCTCCCTTCAAGTTTTCCCTGTAAATCACGAACCACATCTGGATCCAAAAATTCATTAACCACTGAAATATCCGTCGAATTAAAATTCATTGTATAATCCAATCGGCTATTTTCATCCTCTTCCTTTAGTAGGTAATTTCCTTTAAAAGCGAAGGTTTGCTCGTTACGATAAAAAATATCGCCAAACATCTTTATCTTTTCGCTTTCCGCTTGATAATCTGCTCCAAAACTCACATTTCCTACTTCTGTTTTGTTTATGAAAAATTCTTCAATAATCGCCTCACCAAAAAACTGAAGATTAGTTGTAGGCGTTGTAATAAAACCTGCGAGGTTGGCTATTCCAGAAAGGTTGACATCGGGGCCAGCAATGTTGCCTAATTCATTCAAGTTCAAATCCATAATATCAATATATAACCTATCGAATGTAGAGTTAGAAAGCTGCCCATTCGCTGAAATGTATTGATCTTCATGTTCTAATTTTAAACCTTCGATAACAAAACAACTGTCTGCATAATTAATTTCGGCAGTTTTTATCAAGTTCCAGCGGTGCTCATTGATATTTATGTAAGATGGCAGTACATCTATTTCAAACCCACCATTATCACGCAATTCAGTAAACCATTCAATGTTTGATCTAGAGCTTGAAGGATCTTCGAAGAGCAGTTGCGAGTCTATTGTTCCCTTTGCTGCCAAGCCCGTAAAGTGAATATCTTTAAAAGCTAAGGAGTCTTTAATTGTTATTGTGCGCACATCGATTAAAGCCAAAAGTTCACGATTAGAAACTTCCTGTAAAGCATTGATATTGTTGATACGAATAGAATCATAAGAAACATAATTTGCATTAATATTTACACCTAAATTATTTAATTCTCCGTTATAATAACCATCTATAATGGCTTGATCTGCAATTTCTAATGATGGAACAAATACAGATAAAAGGTCATTTATTTCCTTAAATTTAATGTCATAATTAAAATGTGTTAGTTGATCATTCACATCCATGTCTGTTTCGGGGCTTAAGGCTGGAATGATTTGAGCAAGCTGATAGGTAATGTTCTGAGTCACATTTGAATAATCAATTTTACCATTTAAGTTGGCATCCACTATTTTTGATTGGATTGAAATACTGTCCTTTACTGCGTTTCTTTCCATAAAACCTAGGAAATTCGTAGTATGAAAAGAATTCTCTTCTTCCTCGTAGTAAATTGAATCAATAATTAAATTCCCTTTAAAATCGTCGAAATTTTCCCCAACCAAATCTAGATGAATGGTTGTATTGAGCTCTCCTCTATTTGACAAAGCTGGATTCAACTGGTATAAATGAGCACATTCTAAGGCAATTTTCGCCTTAATGTCTAACACATTTCCTAAACTAGCAAATCCATTAAACGTTAAATCGAAGTTATCATCTCTAACATATATATTTCCTTTGATCTCATTCTGAGAAATAGACCTTTGGTTATTTATTTTGTAGGAAAGTTGATCTAATATGATGTAATCGTAAGCATAACCAAACAAAGATGTTTCTTCTAAAACACCAGATAAACCATTGGCTGTGAAGTCACCATTTTTTATAGTAGCGGATTTCATTCCGATATACCCATTTAAAGCTCCATAATCTGAACTTTTTAAAACTTTACCTATTTCTAGATTGGTTAATTGAATTTGATCATTAGACCTGCTTCTAGGAATAATGGTAATAGCGGAAAAATTAGTGTCAGAAATCACCCTAAATTCATCTTTAAAACCAAAAGATCCAATATTGGTTCCTAATTCATCTAAACTGACATTTATATCTGTCATAGAGCCTTTCAATTTCAAATTACTGGCGCTTATATTCGTCAGCGAACTTATTGCTTCTGGCCATTTAATATAATCTATTAAAGCACTTTCAGGTAATTTAAAACCTTCGACATCTTCAATGTTTAATGCTAAAAAATCTAGTTCTTGATCGATATTTGCTTTTGATAGCTTAGCGAAATCTGGTAGCGAAAAATCTCCTTTTATACTCGTACCTTTACCATATCTAATGTAAATGTCTTCCAATTGCAAGTCCTGAACTGCTTGTCGCGAAGAACCAGTTAATAAAACTAAATCGTTCATTCCTTTTAATTGTGGAGCGAAGTATGAAACGTCTTCTAAAGAAACATAGGAAGTGTCGAAAAAGCTTTCCATTTGAACTTTTTCAACAAAGTCTGAAAACTCTGAAAGTGAATTCGCCTTTAACAAAAAACTATCTACAGCCAGACTGGTGAATTCAGTAATGACAGAAGTTTCTCTTAAATCTAAACCTTGATTATTGAATTTCGCCTTGGCCGATAATTTCCTCAAATCAAAACCACTGCGTTCATATAAGGCTAAATGTTTGATGTCCCCCGCGTAACTATCGGGTGAAATAATGATATTTTCAGCATTAAGGTGAATGTTTCGACCATTCAAATGATTGTAATCTACACCAAAAGGCGTGATCTCTTCATTTTGGTCTTCCAAAGAGAAATGAGCATTTGAAATATTGGCTTCATAAACATTAATCTTGAAATCTGGCGATTTGGATTGCGCAGAATCTGACGAGAAAGCATCCAAAACAAATTGTAAATTAAAATCTTCTTCTCCTTTGTACTTTTTTAGCGCAAATCGCGCATCCTTCACTCCTACTTCATCAATATGAAAGTTGAGGTTGAATGCACCAGCAAGATTAAAATTGACAAAAAACTCATCAATATAAATTAAGGTATCCTTTTTTTGATCTTCAATATACAGTTGATCAAAGTAAACCCGATCAAGAAAAGTGATATCCACTTTACCGATAGAAACCTCTGTATCTATCATTTCGGCTACATACTGCGCACCTTGTTTAGCCAGAAAAGTCTGGAAATAGGAAGTCCTTATCAAAAAGGCGAATGATATGATTAAGATAAGTGAAATCTCAAACAGTATAAGGGTGAAATTCCCTAGTATTTTCAGTAATTTTGTCATTCGTAATAACAAAGATATTCAAAGTTGTCAAAAAAAGATATTATCATTCTAGGTATTGAATCATCATGTGATGATACCTCTGCTGCAGTACTCAAAAACGAGGCCATTTTAAGTAATGAAATTGCTGGGCAAAAAGTTCATGAGGCCTATGGTGGCGTAGTTCCTGAACTTGCTTCTCGTGCACATCAACAAAACATTCTGCCCGTTGTAGATGCAGCAATAAAAAATGCTAAAATAAATAAAGAAGACATCGATGCCATCGCTTTTACTCGAGGACCTGGTTTATTAGGGAGTTTAATCGTTGGGACATCATTTGCGAAATCTTTTGCCTTGGGACTAGATATTCCAATGGTTGAAGTAAATCACATGCATGGTCATGTTCTAGCACACTTTATAGATGAGCCAACAAATGATGGCATTAAAGAAAAACCTTCGTTTCCCTTCATTTGTTTGACTGTTTCCGGTGGACACACGCAGATTGTTTTGGTTCGAGATTTTTTAGACATGGAAGTTGTGGGAACAACAAAAGATGACGCTGCAGGCGAAGCATTTGATAAAACCGCGAAATTATTGGGCTTACCTTATCCTGGTGGACCGCTAATTGACAAACATGCTCAACTAGGAAATCAGGAAGCTTATCAATTCACAAAACCAGAAATGGCTGATTTCAATTACAGTTTCAGTGGATTAAAAACAAACGTTTTGCAATTCTTACAGCGTGAAACCAAAAAAGACAAGGATTTCGTTGTGCATAACCTAAACGATATTTGTGCGAGTTTGCAAAAAACAATAATAGATATTCTGTTTGATAAATTAATTAAAGCAACAAAACACTTTAACATTAATGAAGTGGCTATTGCAGGAGGCGTTTCCGCTAATTCTGGAATCAGAAAACGCTTGACTGAAGAAGGTGAAAAGCACAATTGGAAAACCTATATTCCAAAATTTGAATACTGTACAGACAACGCTGCAATGATTGCCATTACTGGAAGATATCATTATTTAAATGGAACTTTCGCAGATCAATCAATTAGTCCTATGGCTCGGTTGAAAATTTAAATAATCACGAATTTTTCAATTAAGCGTTACGAATTTGGGACTTGGCGAGCAGGTCACAAAAAAGCCTAGAGCAACTGCTTAGTTGCAATTTTACTCGCAAAAAGAGCGCGTTAAATTTTCATAATTCCTAACTGAAAATTCGTAATTTGTAATTAATTAAACTAACTCAATCCCTGCATTTATCGCATTTGCAATATTGTTTCTTAATGTAATTAAATCGGATTTCATCATGTAGCAAGGTGCGGTAACTACTTTGTTTACCCTATCCACATTGATTTCATTGGCTAATTTCATTGTTGTGGCCACGCCCGTTTTTGAAAGTCCTTCAACAAATCCATTGATATCATAATCAGATTCTGCTTTATCTGAACCAATGGTCATAAAGGTTTTCACATTAGAGCCTTCAAACGCCTTGGCTACAACCACTGGACTTACGCACAAGGCAACAATTGGTTTTCCAACATTGGCCATGTTTACCAGTAACAATTTTACTTCAGGCAGAATACTTCCATTTGGACCTTCAAATGCCCATGAAGTAAAGTTTTTCGCACTTCCAAAACCACCGGGAATTACAATCATGTCTAAATCTGCTGGAGTTATATCGTTAATTTCTGTGACTTCACCTCTAGCAATTCTTGCCGATTCCACCATCATATTGCGGCTTTCCTTCTGTTCTTCACCATTCAAATGGTTTACGACATGGTGTTGATTTTTATCTACACTTATGCAAACCGCCTCATGTCCAGCCTCTGCAATTGCCAATAATGCAAATACCGATTCATGAATTTCCGCTCCATCATACACTCCACAACCGGATAATAAAACTCCTATTTTCATATTATAATCTTTTGTTCTTTTAAAAATCTCAAGACTTCTAAGATAAAGGATTAAATTTGTTTTTAAATAGAATTAAGCAATGAATTTGGAAGAAGTCCTAAAATTAAAGCGAATTGTTTTCTACGATGGCGATTGTGGATTCTGCAATACTTCTGTTCAATTAATTCTCAAAAATCGTAAGACAGACTTCTATTTCATTCCTTTGCAATCAGATAAAGCTCACCAAATCATGTCCCGATTTAATGAAGAAATAAAGATGAATACTTTATACTTGATCGAGCATCAGAAATTATATAAGAAATCTACTGCGGCCCTTCGTATTGCGAAAAATTTAAGAAAGGCCTATCCCCTTCTCTATTATATCGGTTTTATCGTACCTCCATTTATCCGAGATTGGATATATGACCAAATTGCAAAACGCCGACACAGTATACGACCAGGTTATTGCGCTATGCCTTTGGAGGAAGAAAAGAAGTTTTTTATGGCTTAACGAATGATCGGGTAACAAGGGAAACAATGTGCGAAAAGATATTTTCTATATTTTAGAATGTAAGGTTTTTAATTGACAGAAGACCAAACTGACAAAAGTGTAATTTATCTAAAGTCCAAAAGTCCTTATCTGATTTATGTTTTCCTTTGGCCTGTTAGATATTACTTAGGCCATAATGATAACTTACTCCTTTTAAAATTAATGGGTTACCCGCTATCTTACCAGCTCTATATAACAGAAATAACTAGCTATAAATTATGACTTTGCAGCTAAATTAATATATGATGATAATCAAAAAGAGATTCCTCAGTCGTTTAACTCCTCCGGAATGACAGGTGTTATGTACTATTGATTGGGGAAAGTTGCTGAAGCTTTGCTTCAGCAACTTTCCCCACCTAACCAAGCTATCGATTGTCATTCCGAAAATACCGAGTATTGAGGAATCTCTTTTGTTGATTAGAAAATCTTCAATAAGTCATTAAGTCATATTAAACTAATCTCAAAGGTTTTAAATTGAAATTAGTGGTAACTTTAAGTGGAATCAAAAAATTAATGCTTATTGGGAACTTTACCAGCTACTTAATCTACGACAACAAAAGGAACTCTATTTAATTAGGCCAAATCCTTACAGAGTTGAAAACCTTATTTTCAACTGGTTGAAAAAATAAATTTGCAAAGATTCCTGTTAGTTTACCCCTGAATCACATTATGGTTGGGTTAGATATATTTACTGGTAAAGTATCGGATAGGCATTTAAAAATTAAAAGAAAGAACTTTAAAAAATGAAAGTACAATTATCGACAAATCCCGATAGATTTCCTTCGTGTTGTAGACTTATAACTTTACTTTGTGTAATTAAATTTAGATATGAACTATTTGAACAAATTCCTTTTAGGAATATCCATAATTTCACTTTCTTGCCTAGCAAAAGCACAAGAAGAGAGCTCCACTCCTATTTCGAATCCACCAATTTCTATGGAAGCTTTTGTAGGAAATCGAAATTTTTCTTACCAAATGATTATCAATAAAAAATTACAGAGCTTACCCAAGTTTGGCTTTTTTGGTGTTACGCACCTGCAACCAGAATGGGAAAAGCCAAAGATCGATGACTACATGGTGCAAGGAAACCTGACTTATAGCGTCATTAAAGGTATAGACTTATCGAGTGGCTTCATCATGAATCCGATTGACGGAATTCGACCATCGGCAGGAATTATTTTTTCTATTGCTAATGAAAAAATATTAGCAGTTTTAAACCCAAGGATTGACTTAACAAAAAATGCAAATTTTGAAACTATAGGACTGCTGGAATTCAAACCAAAATTAACCGAAAAACTGCGATTATACACCAGACTGCAAGGAGTATACAAGCACAATATAGGCTTCGACCATCACAGCAGAAGCTACATTATGCTTCGTGCAGGAATTAGCTTCAAAGAATTAACTTTCGGAGCAGCAACTAATTTTGATTGGTATGGACCAATGAGAATAAATAAAAACAACTATGGAGGTTTTGTTTCGGTAAATTTATTTTAGCGAAGGTATTTTACTACCTGGACTCCTCTGGAATTTAAACCGAACGGATATTTTCATATCTTCACAAACAATGAAATTCTATCAGAAAATTTTCGCCTCAAAATATGATTCGTTTATGACGAACATAGAATTGACTTTAGGTCCAATTAGAGAAGAACTGATCAGTGAATTGGAAGGAAATATATTGGAAGTGGGTTCTGGAACAGGTACGAATTTCAAATATTATAACGCTAAAGCCAGAGTTATCGCCATTGAACCTTCTTCTTTTATGTTGGAGAAATCAAAAGTAAAGATTCCGGAAAACATTCACATCAGAACTTTCAATTTAGGTATTGATGATATCAAGTTAAACTCAATAATTGATGACCAATCATTAGACTTCATTGTTTGTACCCTTGTATTATGCACAATTCCAAACCAGAATACAGCTTTTGATAATTTCAAAAAGTGGTTAAAACCTTCTGGGAAACTTATCATCTTAGAACATATTCACGCACAAAATAAACCGATGCGATTTTTGTATAACTTAGTGAATCCTGTGTGGAGAATTATTGGTGAAGGCTGTAATTTGAATAGAGATACAGATGATTCCTTAAAAAAAGCCGGGTTTACAGTAGAAAGTGAGCAGTATTTTAAAAATTCATTAGATTTTTATCAAGGGGTATTTAAGGTTTCGAGTTTTGACCAAGAAGTAAAAAGCTATTCAGAAGCAAAAAAGTTTAGAAAATAATTAAGTTTACATTTAAAACGACATGAAGCATATGCTAATAAATCAACTTAAATATTTCGGAATTCTATTCTTTATGCTTTTTGCACTCCCCGCTTTTGGTCAGTCCATTCAGCAAGAAAAAATGCAAGAATTGAGTTTTTTAATCGGAAATTGGGAAGGAGTTTCAAAAAGCTACAAGCAGGGTGTTGTTGAGAAGCAAGTTCCGGCTTTTACTCAAATTAGTTATAAACTAGATCAATCCATCATCACATTAGATTTGCAATCTGAATCATTACAATTGCACACCGTCTTTTATTTTGATGAAAAGACTAATTCTTACTCCTACAATCCATTTTACAAAACGGGTTCTGGAAGCTATAAAGCAGAATTCATAGAGGGAAAGCTCATTGTTTCTCCTAGCGAAACGAAAAGATTCATATTCACAAGCTCACCAGAAGGTGATTTTATAGAATACGGAGAAAACCTTGTTGATGGTGTTTGGGTAAAATATTTTGAAGATGTTTTCAACAGGGTTGAAGAGTGATGTTGACCATTTATAATTGATAATTCGAAATTCATCACCCATAATTATCAAATCCTGCTCTGATAAGTGTATAACTCATAATATCTACCTTCCTTTTCCAGCAGCTCTTTGTGCTTTCCGCGTTCAACGATATTCCCTTCTTCAATAACCAAAATTTGATCTGCCTGCTGAATTGTACTTAATCTGTGTGCAATCACAAAAGTCGTTCTGTCTTTCATTAGTTCATTTAGACTTTTCTGAATAAATGTTTCACTTTGTGTATCTAAATTTGAAGTCGCCTCGTCTAAAATGATCAGCTTGGGATTTGCGAGTAATGCTCTTGCAATTGAAATTCTCTGTCTTTGTCCACCCGACAATTTCACCCCTCTTTCACCAATCACGGTGTCAAGTCCCAAATCGAATCTGTCCGTAAATTCGTTCACATAAGCACCAATCACGGCTTTTTGTAATTCCTCTTCTGTGGCATTTGGTCTTGGAAATAGTATGTTTTCTCTGATTGTTCCTTCGTAAAGAAAATCATCTTGTAGCACAACACCAAGGTTTGAACGATAGGAAGATAAATTAACTGTGGCTAAATCTATTCCATCAATCGTCACTTTTCCGCTGGTTGGATTTAAAAAAGTAGCCACTAATCCAGCAATTGTAGACTTTCCAGAACCTGATGATCCAACTAAAGCAGTTACAGAACCTGCGGGAGCTTCAAAATTGATTGAATGTAAGACCTCTTTTTCTTCATCGTAGCTAAAACGTACGTCTTTAAATTTCACGTCTCCTACCAAATCTCTGAGAACATGAGTGCGTTTTTCGTTATCATCTTCTTCCTTCATCTTCATGAGCTCTTGTGTTCTATCGAGTCCTGCCATGGCATCGGTTAACTGCGAACCAATATTGCTCATCTGCACAATCGGGGCAATCATAAAACCAAGGAATAAAGTAAACATGATAAAATCTCCAGCGGTCATTGTACCATAAATCATGTAATAGCCACTCAACCCAATAATCCCGGCAGAAGCTAATCCAAGTAAAAAGGTAGAAGAACTGGTTATAAATGAAGTCGTAGTTAAACTTTTCTTCACATTTTGGAACAAGCGCTCCACCCCATCTTCAAACACGACACTTTCTTGTTCTTCGGCATTAAAACCTTTAATTACTCGCACACCATTTAAGGTTTCCGTTAACCTCCCAGTTACTTCCGCATTGATTTTTCCTCTGGCCCTAAAAATTGGTCGAATTTTCTTAAATGATTTCAAGGCAACAATACCAAACACAGCAACAGGAACAATCGTGAAGAGGGTCATCACCCAATTCATATTCAATAAAATAATCAAAGAAAAAATGGCAGTTAAGGAACCACCAATTAATTGAACCAATCCTGTTCCCACGAGGTTTCTTACACCTTCCACATCGTTCATGACGCGTGAAACCAGCGCCCCTGATTTATTATTATCAAAAAAGCTAATTGGAAGTTTCAATAACTTTCGTTGAACTTCTGCTCTTAAAATAGAAATTAAGCGCTGTGCCTCCACACTCAACAATAAGGTGAGCAAATAAGAGGTAACCGCTTGCACTAGAACCGCCACAGAAACTACAGCTACCAAAATCATTAAATTTTGCATATTTCCGCTGGGCACTATATCGTCTAGAAAAATCTTAGTTGAGTAAGGTAAAATTAATCCCGCACCACTTTTAATTAAAATTAAGAATAGCCCCAGAAAGATGAGTTTCTTTCTTGGCCATATATACTCTTTGAACGCCCATTTAAAGGAAACATTCTTGTTTTTCTCTGTCTTCTGCTCTTGACTTCCCATTCCTCTCATCTCGCAAAGATAGGATTAACTTGGGTTTATTTGCAATGCTAAATTAACGCGCTTTAGATAAATCCAAAATTCAGAAATCAACTATAAAAAGCCTAAAAACACCAACAGTTATATTACCAGTTCATTTAGTACAAACTTTGCTATCAAAAAGAAAACCACTTATGCTTTTTGAGCAATCTTTCATTCTGTATTTTCTATTGGATATAAAAGCTCTGAAAATCAATTAGTAAATAGCATTGGCTGTAGTTCCTTTAAACTATTGGCTTGTCGGTAACTTTATCCAATATTTTATTGATTGCAATAAAAATGGAATTCTCTTTAATTATCAATGATTAGGATGGCCATATCAGCTTAAAGGAGTCAAAATAATTGAAATTGTAATAAAACAACTAATTTGTTATACTTCATTTTAGCTTTAAATTTTCGTTTATGTAAAGTTATAATGAATCCAGCATTTAACTGATAAGCAATTCTATAGGTGATAAAACAATCGTTACTGTTGTTCTAGGGCCTTATATCTTCTATCGATTTGAATGAAAGTTAATTCTATTGTTTCATAATCGTTATTTGGTCTAGGGGACAATGCGGGAGCGGAAACCACAACCCCCTCTGCATCCATCAACATATAATGAGGATAAGTAGTCACATTCATTCTTTTTAAGATAGGATTTGTGTTTTCAACAACTGAAAAATCCCAAGCAATATTGTGTTTTTTAATAAATGGTGATGGGTCTGTGAGCAATTCATCCCCTTTACTTGTGACCAAAACTGTAACAAACTGAATGTTTTTGGAGTATTTCTGCTGCAACTTGTACAGCAATTCTAAATCATTTAGAGATTTTGGCAGATTTTTATTTACAAATTGTATGTAAGTATGCTTACCATAATAATCGCTTTGATACTTTGTGGTTCCATTTACGTCAATACTAAAGTCAGGAATTTTTGTTCCAGGAACAAGATCCAATAAGCGATATTTCAAGTTTGATGCGACGGTCTTATTTTGCTTAAAAAGAGCATAATTAGCTACACTATCCATCATCGTTAAAATATTAGTTTGAGGATAATCTTTGGTAAAAAAAACTTCAGAAAGCATTTTCAACATAATCAATTCTCTCAACTTTAAATTTTTAAGCGAATAATCGCCACCTAAGGCATTCATTGCCAAACTTGGACTCCTTTGTATAACTGCTTCATAGAACTTTTCATTTACTGACTGAGATAATTGTCTTTCATACATTTTATAGTAAGAATCGATATAATCCATATATCGGTCATTGTGATACCAAACAGTTTCTGGCTTTAAGTAAAAGTCGAATTTCTCATATTTATTTCTGTGGCCAACGAAAGCCAAATCGTCGAGAGAAGCTACTGAGAATTTTACGTAAGTCTTGAAAAATTGACTAGTATCTGCTTGATATTGCTCTGCTAAATTAAGTTTAAAAGAATCTAATTTTTGAACAAAAGTTGTAGACTTAACCGATCTGGGCTGATAATATTGTTGAAGAAAATTATACTGCGCATCCTCAAACATTAAAATTTTGTAATTAATATCAGTAGAATCTAATGACAAGAAAAAGAACTCTACCTCCACTCCTTTAGCGTTAGGGTCAACATAAGGAGAGCTGGCACCAGCATAAACCTGATAATCGGAACCAGGCTGAAGATAAATATGAAAGAAATTATCTTCTACTTCTACCCTAACTTTTCGGGTTTCTGAATTATAAAAGCTCAACTTAAAGGTTGAATCTGCTGCAACGTTTGTACTCGCTACTTGAGTTCTTAAATGACTCAGGTAATCATCAATAAAAAAAACTTTCACTTCTTTGCCTACATAATCATTGGCAAAACCTTCAATTGTTGTTATGGGTTGCTGTGCAGTAGCAAACAAATTTACAGCAATCAAGAATAAAAAAGCGAATGAAATTTTGAACATAATTTTAAATTTTAAACCCTTTCGAAGCTTGAAATAAATATCATTTTATTTAACCCGCTGTTAGTCCAGGGTATAACTACTTAACGAGTTTTTCTGAATTGGTTACAAACAAATCAATACTCCCACCACTTTTGTGAATTTCTCTAACAATTGTAGAGTTAATTGGCGTAAACTCGGGATCGGTCATGAAGAAAACACTTTCTATGCCAGAAATTTCAAAGTTCATTTGGGCGATACTCCTTTCATAACCAAAATCTTTAGAATCACGTAAACCTCGCACGATGAATTCGGCATTAATTTGTTTACAAAATTCCACAGTTAAACCACTAAATTCTTGAACTTTCACTCTTTCATTTCCCTCAAAAATGGATTCAATATGTGCTTTTCTATGCGATAAATCAAACAAATACTTCTTTGAAGTATTTTGTCCAATTGCAATAATAACTTCATCAAAAAGCTTTAATGCTTTATCGATAATACATTCATGACCTTTGGTGAAAGGATCGAACGAACCCGGAAAAACTGCTTTTGTTTTCATAGAATTAAAGTTTAAATATAAAGTTAAGCATCATGCTTAAAGAAACTAAACACAACATGACCATATCTTCTGGAATGTTGAAATCCTTTTTGATCCTCAAACTTATTGTGCTTACTGTGTTCTAGAATAAATAAACCTTCTTGTGTTAAGATTTCGCTATTCATAACTGCATCAATTAAATCTGCGTGCAATTTATCTTCGAATGGTGGATCGGCAAATATTAAATCATAAGATTGATGATTGTTGGCTACAAATTTCAAAACATCTGCTTTTACAACATTCATAGCTTTTGCAATATTATGCTCTTTCCCAAAGTCTTTCATAAACTTTACACAACGAAAGTTTTTGTCTACAGAAGTAATTTGTCCTGCTTCACGAGAGGCAAACTCAAAAGAAATATTCCCGGTACCTGCGAAAAGATCTAATATTTTCAAATTAGACATTGTAATTTCATTTTCCAATATATTGAACAAGCCTTCTTTCGCAAAATCTGTTGTTGGGCGAGATGGGAATCCTTTTGGAGGACTAAACCGTTGTTTTTTTAATAATCCACTAATTATACGCACAGGGTCTGTAGTTTTAGAATTGAATCAATAGTATTTAACTTAATGCTTTTCAATGGTTTGAGTTGATTTACCAAAGCATAAGTTTGTTTCGCAATATCCTCTGTTTTGTCATCTGTATAGTAGAGGCTTAAACTTCCCTCCTCATTGGTTAATCCCTCTTGCTCAATGACAAACAACAAGTTATAAAGAATATCCTCAGCGGTTTGATATTCAAAAGCATTAGAAAAAATCAATTCGTTTTTGTGAATAATTGTAATGTTTACATATTCATCATTAACGCTAACGGTAATTTGCCGCTTAAATGTTCCCATTTGAAATAATGCACGGAGCGTCATTGCATGCTCATGCTTAAATGCAATCTGCGGATATTTAATAATGAAGAAAGATTTTACCCAATCTGGAATTTCAAAAACATTGACCACATTTAATTCCATTAATCGATTAAAATCAATCATCCTTTCATCTAATGCATCACCAAACATAAGTTGAAAAACAGCTTTAGATGAGGATTCGTTGAAAACACTTAATGGAACAAGTGTATGTTTTGGAGTTGACCAAGCCATGGTATATTCAGGATATTCGTCTTGAAGGGTCGTAATCGAATTAAAGATCTCTTTTAGTCTTCTTCGGTAAGCATCGGGTGTTCCTTCCAGCAATTCAAAATGATGCTGCTGAATAATTTCTTGATTAGAACGAAGAACCTCAGCAACATGTACTGAGGTTCTTGAAATATGTATGGTAAGTTGTGTATTACTCACGTTGTTTTAAATATTATTCCCATGTTCCTTTATCTGAACTTGTAGACAAGTTACCAAATCCAACAATATTTCTTGTCCCGTCCTCGAATCTAGAAACCGCTTCTTTTCCGTAAACATAGATTGTAGAAATTGTATCATTTTGAAGGTATGGGAAGTCTTTGCGTGTTTCCATTGTCCATTCCTCTTTAGGATCTGTCATTGGAATATACTTTAATTCATCAATATCAAACTTTCCTAAACCTAAAGCTTCACGATCTCTTTTTCTAGATCTTGAGTTTAAGAACTCATCTTTATAATACACCTGTAAAGTATCACGTTTAAATCCTGCTAAATCTTGGGCATTTGCTGGGTTTCCTAAAACTGCTAACTGAGCTGCTTCACGCTCTGTCATGTTTTTATCAATCGCACGTTTATCATCGTATAAAGCATCACGTTCTACAACCGTCAATTTACGAGAAGGTACAGACCCTAAGGCTTCAATTTTTTGAATTTTATCATTTTCAAAAAACTCCTTTAACTCCTTAAAGTCCGCGGCATAATATCCGTTTTTTGACTTATGAGCACGTTGTATGTCTCTAATTTGAATAAGAGAATGACGCATTAAAGCTTCAGATCTTGCGTAATCCATTTGGTGTTTTTGCGTTCTTTCCACTGAGTTGTATGACTCCACCATAAAGTAAACTGAAGCAGCAATACAAACAAAACCGATTCCCAGAACGATGTTTCTTCCTAAAATTCCAGCACTAAACAATATAGCCAAAAGCCCACCTATTAAGAGGTTAACAGCCGCCATCATAAACAGAGAATCTTGATTGGAATTCATTCCTATTACAACCATTACAACCCCAAAAACAGCAATTATCGCTGCAATTAAGTAGCGCTTTACAAATACAGAAAACTGATTATTCATTATTCAATCTTAATTAAATTCATTTACTATCTGCACAAATCTACAATAATTTTGAAATGTCATTGAATTAAAACATAGATTTTTTATACCGTTTAATCAACAGATTGGCGTTAACATCATTTTAGACCATTAATTCCACCGTAAAAAATCAAATTATTGAATCGTGGCCATTTTTAAAGTATGAAATACTAAGTAGATCAAGAAAACTACAAACCGAATCAAGGCAAATACACGATCTCCTCTAGCCTCTTTTCTTGAATATTCTTTTTGAGCCGAAAGTGCTGTTCCTTTAATTTAGTTCTACATTAATACGAGAGCCCATTCAAAAACAGATTAAAATTAACACCCAATTTTCGGGACTATTGCGCCCAGCCACTAAGGAATATTTCGAAGGTAAAAATCAATTTTCGAGATAATACCCTTAATTTAGCAGCATGGCGATCCACATAGATTTATACAAAGCTACTTTAAGGCATTTTGAATTTGATATTTCACCCAGTCAAGATGAATTATTGACACAACTTTGTGATTTTTATGTTCAGCCGAATAGTCAATCCCTCTTTATCCTAAAAGGATATGCTGGAACGGGTAAGACAAGTCTCTTAAGTGCCTATGTCAAGGCTTTAGGAGAATTAAAACGTAAATCGGTTCTCCTTGCACCAACAGGAAGAGCGGCTAAAGTATTTGCTCAGCGTTCAAACAAACTGGCTTTCACCATTCATAAGAAGATATACCGAAGAGAAAAAGTGCCCGGAGGGGGTGTTGTTTTGGCTGTTGCGCCGAACCTTCATACAAATACAGTTTTCTTGGTTGATGAAGCCTCCATGATTGGAGATTATACTCAAAGTAATGACGGTTCTATCAGTTCGCAGAATTTACTTCAAGATTTGGTCAACTTTGTATACAACGGTAAAAATTGTAAACTAATTTTAATCGGTGACGAAGGTCAGCTTCCTCCTGTAGGATCAGATTTTAGTCCAGCTTTAAATATTGAATACATGGCGGACCATTATTCGCAACTGGAGATTTATGGCTATCAATTATCAAAGGTACTGCGTCAAGCTGAAGGCTCTGACATTCTAAAAAATGCCACGGCACTGCGTTCGGCACCTGAAAACACCTACCCTTCTTTCGATTTGAGCGGCAAAAATGATTTAATTCGGTTAGAAGGAGGAGATTTGGAAGATGAACTAGACTCTTCCATTTCTAATTATGGCGTAAATGATACCTTAGTAATTACAAGGAGTAACAAAAGAGCCAACCTATTTAATCAACAAATCAGATCTAGAATATTTTGGTTTGATGAAAAAGTAGTGGCCAATGATTTATTAATGGTCGTCAGAAACAATTACTTCTGGTTGGGTGAAAACTCACCCTTAGGATTTATTGCCAACGGGGAAACCATAAGAGTAATTAGAATAAAGAACCGGGAATCGATATACGGTTTTGATTTCGTTGATGCTGTTATTGAACTTATTGACTATCCAAAAGCGGATACATTTGAAGTAAAAATCATGCTGGAAGTTCTGGATGAAGAAGGTCCCAACCTCCCAAGAAACAAAATGAAAGAATTGTTTTTTGCTGTGGAAAGAGACTATGCACATGAGCGCAACAAGAAAAAACGCTATGAAATGATTATGGCAGATCAATATTTCAATGCTCTACAAGTAAAATATGCCTATGCGGTAACTTGTCACAAGTCTCAAGGTGGACAATGGGCGTGCGTTTTTGTAGATCAAGGATTCTTAACAGAAGACATGTTGGACAAGTCCTATTTTAGATGGCTTTACACCGCACTAACAAGAGCGACAGACAAACTATATTTGGTCAACTTTAATGGTCAGTTTTTTAACGACAATCTGGAAGAGATTTAAGGGTTGATTTCAAAGGTGAGATCAATGAATATTAAGTGATTCAACCACTTAGCATTCATAAACGAAATTACCGTTTACTTAATTCATCAACATATAACATATAGGCAGTGCTTGGACGGAAACACAACAAATTTAAATGCCTATCCGGTTCTTTACCAGTAAATATATCTAATCAAGTATGTGATTAAGCGGTGAACCGACAAGATCCTTCGCAAATTTCTATTTTCAACAAATTGAAAAAGAAATTTACTTCAGGATGACATTAGGCTAGGGGCATATTTCAAACGAGAGGAAAAAAACAAAAGCGCTCTGGCGCTTTTGTTTTTTTCCTCTCGTTTGTTCTCTAACTCCCACAACTATCATCCTGATCATTGGTGAAAATTATGATTTTCAACAATGGAAGGATCTTGTCAAATTTGAGAGAAAACCATTTTCTATTGTAATTTATTAAACTGCTGGTAAAGTTCCCGACAAGCATTCAAATTTAAAATTGAATCTTTTGAGTTTATTTTATCTTTTTTCTTGTCGGCTGATGCTAAGGCATCTCCTAAAGAAATAAAAATAAAATAATTCTCAAAATCTATACAATTTGTAAAAATCGTCTGTTTCCGACCAAGCACTAGGTAGCTAGCGCATCTAATTCTTCATCGGATATTTTTTTTCAAGAAGCCATCAATACTTTCTTGCATTATAGCTACTTGAGCAGCGGTTGTATCTACGATGGGAAGAGCGTGTCCTTTCAAAAATGAAACAATGTTACCCCCTTTTTCTTTATAGATAGTCATAATCTCTACAACCGAAGGTGCTGTTTTTTCTGCATCTATGTCATGACATTTTATGCAGGTCTTTTCAGAAAACAGTCGATTGCCCAAGAATATTTTAGAATCTTGACTTAATTCTCCCCGCTCAGGAACAATGTTGGCTGCAGGAATAATTGTATTTTATCCGTGCCACAACTTAAAAACAGTAAAACTGGAATTATTGGAATAAGAAGTCTCATCATCGTCTATTTTATATAGTTAAAACCTCTTCTAAAGTACTAAATTCTAAAGTAATCCAATGCAATATATATACTGTAACACACAAGAAAATAGTCATTTATATTGATTTTAAATAAGGTTAAGAAAATGGTTTTTCAAACATGAATATTTAATCTGAGATCACTGTAAATTCCTAAAATTACTCCTGTCTATTATTACTTCTTTTGCTCCATACTCATTTACAAATGTTCTTGGCAATTTCAAATTATTCTTGGCTTTCCATTTAAATTCAAATCCAGTAATTACACCATCCTTTTCTTCTACTAAATCAACTTCTTGTTGCTGCTTGGTTCTCCAAAAGTACATTTTAGTATTCGTATTTTTATAGGTGTTTTGTTTCAACCTTTCTGAAATCAAAAAGTTCTCCCATAGCGCTCCTTTATCCTGTCGTAAATCCAAAGGCTTAAAGTTTCCTATCACAGTATTCCTAACTCCATTATCATAGAAATAAATCTTTTTATTCTTTTTAATTTCGTTCCTTACGTTCCTACTGAAACTATCCAATTTGAAAACCACATAACCTTTCTCTAAAATATCAATGTAATTTGCCACCGTATTTTTATCGATGCCAATCGTTTTGGCTAATTCATTATAACTAACCTCATTACCCAGCTGTAGCGCTAATACTCGAACTAACTTTTCAAGGACTTCAGGTTTTCTAATGTTTGAGAATGATAAAATATCTTGATATAAATAACTACTAACCAATTGATTTAACAACTCTCTCTCTTCACCAGGATGATTTAAAATATCTGGATAAAAACCATAAAGCAACCGATTTTCTAGTTGTTGTTCTGCTATTAAATAATTCCGTTTATTTTCAAATTCCTCCCAGCTGACAGGAAACAATTCGAAATCCCATTTTCGTTCTGTTAGTCGTTCGTTTAAAGCATTAGTTAAATCAAATGAAGAGGATCCACTCACCAATAGTTGAACATCTTTAAATTGATCAGTTATTATTTTCAATGTTAGCCCAATACCTTCGATTCTTTGTGCTTCATCAATAAAAATCAATTTATAACTTCCAATAATACTCCTGATCTGTTCAGTATTCGGAGATTTTAGTAAACTCAAAACTGTGGAGTCATCACCATCTAAAAATAAGTACTCTTTTTGATTGATGATTTCTCTAATTAAAGTTGTTTCCCAACCTGCCTTGGGCCTGCAAGGATAATTGCTTTCCCTTTGTTTATTTTAGCTTCTATTACGGATTTAATAGTTCTTTTAAACATGAATTTATTTTTAGCTAGAATACAACTTCTAAACCTATTCACCAAAAGTTATAACTATTAGTGATTGTTTTCACCAAAAGATATAACTTTTGGTGAATACAATCACTTTTGATGATGAATCAAATTAGTCCTCGATGGATTTTCTATTACTAGTTTGCTGTTATTACTCCTCAAAAGTCTTATATTTCACAGAAGTCGCTCCAACGGTAATCCTAGATTTATCAATGGCCTTGTTCAATCTATCGATCACTTTTGTTGCTTTATCTCGCGGTAAATAATGACCTGCTAAAACATTCAACTCACTTTTCAAAGTTTTTAAAGTGGAGTGAGCTCTGTAAGCACTTAACATTTGATTTCCGCTTAATTTATTTTGATTCATGAAGCCAAGCAAGTCCTCCTCTTTTGGTTTAAAATTGCTGCGCACAGGATCAGTAAAACTATTCACTTGCATTAAAATCTCTCTATCGATATGAATAATCACTTCCGTTGTTCTTAAGGTTTTAAACACTGAATCTTCTTTTGCTGCTAATCGTTCCTCTACCGTATTTCCCGGATAATTTGAAAGTTCCTCCGGTGAATAGTTAATTACCACCCTGTCATTTTTCATCATTCCTACTCCTCCTCCACGCGAAATAATTTTAAACGTTTTTTTCTTGTCTAAAAGCGCCTCAAAAAACTCTACCACAGCTATGGAGTCTTGTTTTTCAAAAAGTGAAGCTTGATTTAATTCGTATTGATCCACATCGAACAAATCATTTATGCGCAACTGAACTTGAGACCTATATAAAGGTATAGCATCAGTGATATTGATGTGCAACATAACTTCATCATAATTTTTACTCATGTGTGACAATGGCATAGCCAACAATGTTACATCGAAAGTCTCTTTTTTCTCTGTTGCAGGAAAAACAAACTCTTGAGTAAATAAGTTAAAACTTGTAGAATCTTCAAATAAGTAATAACCATCTACCTCTTTGAAAGGAATCCAATTTCTACCAATAAGATCATACATTTTTTGAATTTTTTTACTCAAAATCGATTTACTCCAAAGAATGTCTTCTTTTTCTTTCTTTAACTTCTTAATTGTGTTTTCAATGCTTTTTAGTTGGTTATAGCTTTGCACAACTTTTTCTTGTCTCTTTTTTCTCTTTTTACGTTTCGAATCTGTTTTGTACTTTTCATGATTCGTGATAATTGTGCTATAGCGAATATCGTTGAGTTCTTTTTCTGTTTTATCAATGGTTAGTTTTAAACCGTCCACTTTACTTTCCAAAAATTTAATTTGATAATCGATTCCTCTTTTCCCACTAATTTTATCTTCAAGATCATTGATATCCTGTTTCACCTTAGCAATGAGTGAATAATATGTCACGCCACCGCCAAAACTAGAATCGGGGGAAAGAAAACGTGTATTGCTTGCTCCAAAAAGTGGGTAATAATTACCATTTTTTCTGATTACGACAGTGGTTTGCTTTTCGGAATTATATCCCCAAACATCCAAATGAATATTTGTTTCTCTACCGCTTCCAGGGGTTTCAAAATTGTGAGTCGTATAACCCATAGATAAAACTTCAGCCTTTTTCTTTTTTGAATCTGGCTTTATTCCTATGTAAGGCTCATATGGAAAAAGTCCAACCGCTTTGGGTAATCCTTTATTCCATCTTCCGCGCTCGTCTTTCTCTCTTTCTTCGAATAAACCCGAAGTTGTAGACCCATCTCCTGCCGCTGTTAAAACATTTTTGAAGTAATCCGCTTTACCTCCTAATTGCTTGAATATTTGTTGGGTTCTGTCTCCTACCCACTTGTTTACAGCCTGATTGTACGCAACAATCACTTGTTTTTTCTGCTCTTCTGACCAACTTCCAAACCCATCCAAAATAGCAATCTTATCCTTGAAGGTCAACGTTGGGTTGGTCAGTTTTTCGACCCTCTTGTTCATTACCAGGTCTTCTTTCTTCATGCGTTTTGCTTGCTCCGGAAGCTCGCTCATCAACAAATCCTCAAAACGCTCATAATCGCTTAAATTACCATCTTTAACCAAACTATTACTTCGTCTTGATTGCAATAATTTGTTCAATTCCCAAATGGCCATTTTGTTGGATAACTCCGCTAAAATCCCTTTGGGTGAACGGCTAATTTCATGAGAATAAATAGCCAACAGATCAGGCTGATTGATAATTCTTTGTTCGGTTGAGTCATAATTTATATCCCCGTTAGGCAAAGTAATTTCTTCCCCTTGATAAACGATGTATCTTCCGATATTTTGCTCTAAAATAGGACTTTTACGCACCGTATGATAGAGATAGGCTTTACTTTGAGGAGATAAAAAGTAGTCTTCTTGCGCATTTACTAAAAATCCGATTACAACAAAAAAGAGGGTGATCAAACGAAAGTTTTTCATAAGCACAAATATGTAAAAAAGATTTAGCTTTTTCAGAACGAAAGAGAGTAGTTATTAACAAGCTAATTGTTGTTACTGCAGTCAAAACCAAAGTTAATAGCATGAAAGCCATCAACAAAAGTCAAAAGTACAAGGCACCATATTAAATCACCAATCAACCGTTTTATATCAATCTAAAAAATGAACTTAAAAGTGGGTAAATAAAAAAATGAAATTATTTGTAATAAAAATCTCCTAACTGTCTCCTTTCAAAATAATAAACTCTCATTAGCAATTATTTATGATTTACAACGCGCTATAAAAGCCTTGAAAGTTAAGGTTAAAACTTTCGTCATTTATTTTCAATAAGCCCAATATATTGCGCTTCGATAAAAATTAAATCAGTACATTCGCAATTGAATAAAAAGCATGAAAAAACTCAGTATTTTTTTCATAAAATCATTTGTGGGGCCGTTTTTAGCGACCTTTTTTATTTCCATGTTTATGCTTGTCATGCAATTCTTATGGAAATACATTGATGATTTAATGGGCAAAGGTTTGGAAATAAGCATCATCCTAGAGCTTTTATTCTATGTCTCTGCGAGCTTATTGCCTTTAGCACTGCCCTTGGCTATTTTACTTTCTTCGTTGATAGTAATGGGAAATTTGGGAGAATCTAACGAATTAACAGCTTTAAAATCCAGTGGACTTTCCATTTATCGGATTTTACGACCGTTAACCGCTGTTGTTATTTTTATTGCGATTGGAACATTCTACTTTTCAAATTATGTCATTCCCATTGCCAATTATAAATGGCACTCAATAATTTGGGACATACAAGAAAAAAAGATGACTTCCTTTTTAAAACCAGGTTCTTATACTCAAGAAATTGATGGTTTTAGTATTAAAATTAAAGAGGGTAAAGACAACACATTTAAAGACATCATAATTCACGACCGAAGAGTAAGTAGTGAATTAAAAACTATTAGAGCAGATTCTGGGGAATTTTACCAATCTGAAAATGGTGAATTTTTGTTCTTCAAACTTTTTAATGGAGATGTAATTGAAGAGTTGAAAAGCGCCCCAGATTTTCAAGACAAAAAAGGTGCTACTAGTGGTATATTTCCAAGTAGAAAATCAGATTTTAAAACTGCAACCTACAAAATGGACATGAGCGGATTTAAGCTGCAGCGCACAAAAGACGACATGTTTAAAAATGATTATGAAATGCTTAATGTTTTTCAAATCAACGAAACTGTAGACTCCTTACACTTAGTGTATAACAAATTAATGGACGTATTGGCGACAAATACAAAAGGAAAACATCCCTATTTCCAAGCCATTGAGTTTAATAATAGTACTTTATCTGACAGCGCTCGAATTGAGCAAAGAGAATATTCTGCAAAAATTGATGCCCAAATCAAAAAACAAAATCAAATAAAACGTGTTTTTGCAGGTGAATTGCCAACTGCAGCAGATGCAGAAGAGCTGGAAACCGATACAATTATTCCAGGTAAAAAAATTGATTCCTCTTTGGTCATTACCCCCGTTTACACTTTTGAAAATATGACAGAAGAGAAAAGGGTAAACACAATGAGTCACATGAAGAC
Organism: Brumimicrobium oceani; assembly: GCF_003143775.1. Classification (GTDB taxonomy): domain Bacteria; phylum Bacteroidota; class Bacteroidia; order Flavobacteriales_D; family Crocinitomicaceae; genus Brumimicrobium; species Brumimicrobium oceani. The sequence goes on from NZ_QFRJ01000002.1 coordinate 27,536, forward strand.
ACAATTAAGAAACAACATTAAAGGGCTCGAAGGACATATTGATGTAGAAGAAAATCGACACAGGCAATTAAGAAAATTTGAAATTGAATTTCACAGAAAATTTGCTCTATCCTTCTCTATTATCGTCTTGTTTTTTGTTGGTGCGCCATTAGGTGCTATTGTTAAAAGAGGAGGATTTGGTGCTCCAGTTGTTATAGCTGCTCTATTATTTATGGTCTATTTTGTTCTGATCACCATCGGAGACGGAATGGCTAACAACGGGGTCATATTACCATTTTTCGGAATGTGGGGACCAAATATTATTCTTACGCCCGTAGCGCTTTTATTATTGCGCAGCGCTGCCAATGATAGAAGTGTTGTTGTTCTACCAAAAATATTTAAAAAGAAAAAGACGAAGGAATAATGCTTAAGGTATTTCATTTTTCAAACAAACCACCTTTCCCATTAAAAGATGGGGGCTGTATAGCAATTTCAAGCATCTTGAAATCTTTGCTTTCAACGCCAAGTTTGAAGGTTACACACTTTACCTTATACACCCACAAACACACGTTTAGCGCAGAAAGCTATCCAGAATCTTGGTTAAGTAGAATGGATGTTCATGCGGGATATGTAGATACAAAAACGAATATTTGGGGAGCTTTAAGTCATTTAATTCGTAATAAATCCTACAATGTAAGCCGCTTTTATGATAAGGGAATAGCGAAAAACGTAAAAGAAGAACTGGATAGAGGAAATTACAATGTAGCCATTTTAGAAAGTATATACCTACTTCCCTATTTACAGCTTTTCAAAGAAAAAGGAATAAAAGTTATCGTAAGAACACACAACATTGAGCATCAAATTTGGGCTGGAATGAGCGAAAATACGCCTTCTTTACTGAAGGGATGGTATTATAGAAAACTAGCTAAACAGTTGCTCACTTTCGAGGTGAATGAACTCTCAAAAGTCGATGGTATTATATCCATCACCGAAGAAGACGCGAAATTCTTCCAACAGTTTGAGCCTAAAGTCATGACCACCGCTATTCCTACCTCAGTAAAAACAAATTTTCCTCCAGCAGATTATTCAAAATCGGACTTTTATTTCTTAGGAGCTATGGATTGGATGCCTAATCAAGAAGGAATTCAGTGGATGATTAAGGAAGTCATTCCTGAAGGGTTAAAAGGAACTCAATTTTATGTTGGTGGAAAAAGCTTAAAAAAAGAAGAATTTAGCCACCCTACTCTAGTCAATTGCGGCGAAATTAAAAATGCTATTGAATTTATTTCCGATCATGGAATTTGTATTATCCCCATGCAATCTGGAAGTGGTTTAAAAATTAAACTACTAGAAAACATGGCAATGGGAAAACCAATAATCACCACCTCGGAGGGAATTCGTGGTGTAAATATTTCCCATAACAAAGAGGTTTTGGTTGCCGATGATCCTAATGAATTTCGAGAATTAATGTACAAGCTTCATTTAGATGAAAAGTTAAGAAAAAAGTTAGGGACCCAATCCAAATTGTATATTCGCAACAATTATAGTGAAGAAAAAATTACACGAAGACTCCTTGCATTCATCAAAGACATATAAGAAATTAGTGGTTATCACTTCGCGTTTTCCTTTTCCACTTGAGAAGGGAGATAAACTGCGTGCATATCATCAAATTAAGGAGTTAGCGAAGCATTTTGAAGTTCATTTAATTAGTACTTCCGAGCAAAAAGTTGAGGAAAAACACATTGATGAATTAGGTCCATTTTGTAAGGCGATTCATGTTTTCCCCATCAATTCCCTTCAAAAGCTCATTGGTGTATCGACAAAACTATTCAGCAGAAAGCCTATTCAAGTGGGCTATTTCCACCATTATTCCATTCAACAAAAGGTCAACAAACTTCTTTCGGAAATTCAACCCGACCATATTTATTGCCAACTAATACGAGCGGCTGAATATGCAAAAAATTATCATGACTGTCCGAAAACAATAGATTACATGGATGCCTTATCAAAAGGACTTGAAAGGCGATCTCTAAATGCCAAATGGATCAAAAAATACATTTTCGAAAGTGAATATAAGTGTTTAATGAATTATGAAAATTCAATTTTCGAATACTTCGAACACCATACTATAATTTCAAAGCAAGACAAACAGTATATTTTTCACAAAAACAGGTCTACCATTGAAATTATTCCCAATGGTGTGGATGACTCTTTCCTAAAGCCGAATCCTAGCATCACGAAAAATGTGGATCTCGTTTTTATAGGAAATATGTCTTATCCGCCTAATGTTACCGCTGCACAATTTATCGTTAACGAAATACTCCCTTTACTTTCGGCAGAAATAAAAGTAAAAATAGCAGGCTCAAATCCGTCTAGAGAAGTCACTAAATTAACTTCAAATCAAGTAGAGATAACAGGATATGTAGACAATATTCAAAATGCTTACAGAAGTGCGGAAATATTTGTTGCGCCAATGTTTTTAGGTACTGGACTACAAAATAAGCTGTTAGAATCAATGGCGCTAGGAGTTCCGTGCATTACAACAAGCATGGCCAATAATGCCCTTGGAGCCACTCCCAATCAAGAGATTTTGATTGCGGACAGTGCAGAGGAGTTTGCAGCTCAAATTCAACGATTGAACGAAAGTCCTGAACTAAAACAGGAAATCATCGAAAATGGACGTTCATTTATTGTTAAAAATTATGAATGGAGCAAAGTAACGGACAAACTCGTCCAACTAATGAAGTAATGAGTTTATTATCCGGCTTTATTATCGTAAATTTGCACTAAATTTTAGAAAACAGCAATGCAATATAAATTGAATACGATAGAAGAGGCGCTTGAAGACATAAAAGCAGGTAGAGTTGTTATTGTTATTGACGATGAAGACCGTGAAAACGAAGGTGATTTCCTTACCGCAGCTGAAAATGTAACTCCAGAGATTATAAATTTCATGGCTACACATGGTCGAGGATTAATTTGTGCACCACTTGTAGAAGACAGGTGTGATGAATTAGGTTTAGACCTTATGGTTCAATCGAATTCAGCAGCCTACGAAACTCCATTTACAGTTTCTGTAGATTTAATCGGTCATGGCTGTACGACAGGAATTTCTGCAATGGACCGCTACAAAACAGTGAAGGCATTAATAGATCCAGACATCAGACCTGAGGAATTAGGTAAGCCAGGACATATTTTCCCTTTACGAGCGAAACGTGGTGGAGTTTTAAGAAGAGCTGGACATACCGAAGCAGCAATTGATTTAGCGCGTTTGGCTGGATTTAAACCTGCTGGTGTTATTGTTGAAATCCTCAATGAAGATGGGACAATGGCGCGTTTACCAGAATTGGTGAAAATCGGAGAAAGGTTCGGAATTAAAATCATTACAATTGAAGATTTAATTAAATACCGTTTAAAGAAAGAAAGCTTAGTTGAACGTCAGGTTAAAATTCAATTACCAACAGAGTTCGGAGATTTCGAAATGATTGCCTACGAAGATAAAAACAGCGGAGAAGAACATTTGGCTTTAATAAAAGGTGAATGGGACAAAGACGAACCTGTTTTGGTGAGAGTACACAGCTCTTGCATGACGGGAGATATTTTTGGTTCTTGCAGATGCGATTGTGGACCACAACTTCACGAAGCAATGCGCATGATAGAAAAAGAAGGAAAAGGTGTGATTGTTTATATGAATCAAGAAGGTCGTGGTATCGGAATGATGAATAAATTAAAAGCATACAAACTTCAAGAAGAAGGCTATGACACTGTTCAAGCAAACGAAAAGTTGGGTTTCAAAGGCGACCAAAGAGATTACGGAATTGGAGCACAAATTATTCGTGATTTAAATGTGCGCAAAATGCGTTTAATGTCTAACAACCCAACCAAAAGAACTGGATTGATTGGTTACGGCTTGGAGGTTGTAGAAAATGTTTCTTTAGAAATCGAAAGTAATAAGCACAATAAATTCTATTTGGAAACTAAAAGAGACCGAATGGGACATACCATTGAGGTGAAGAATAATGATTAACTTTTAACTTTTAATGTTTAAGGATTAATGTTTAAGGATTAATGTTTAATTATTAACGTTGAAGAGTTGGAGTTGGAGTTTTGACTATTTAAAGCTCAATGGTTGAGTTGTTTACAGTAGCATCGTACAGTCGTGAGATGCTACTGTTTAGATTTGATGGAACGGTTTATTACTGCCGAATTTCTTTTCTTGACAATGATGTAAACTGTCAATCAAAATATCTTTGTATTCGTTTCTAGTAAATACATCCAACCATTCTACTACGGCAAAACTTACAAAATAGGCTGCTTCAGGGTTGTGAAATCTATAATTTCTACTCATTTGATTTAGATTTATTGGGTTAAAACTTAAGAAGATAGTGAAAACTATTCAGTCAAAGTGTGGAATGGTGATTTTTTTTGTTGGCTTTTTTGGAGTGAGGTTTATGTTTGGAGACCCAAGGCCACGAGAAGCTGCGCTAAATTTCGCGGCAGCTTGGGGGCTTACACTGGAACTGGTAAACCCGAACAACTTAAACATGAGCTTTCTGGTTACTGGTCAAGAAGAATTAACAAAGAACACCGTATTGTTTACGAAGTTTTTGAAGAAGAGAATAAGGTTGTTGTTCTTTCTTTAAAAGGACATTATTGGTAATTCCTCGTGGACGAGAGTCTCGCACGAGCGGTGGTACCAAATTAATCAATTAAAATTGAACTTACGTAACGAATCAGATATGATTCGATTTGCAAGGTAAACTCCTTTATTAATACAATAATAAAACCAAAAAAATGAAATCAAAAAGTATACTACAACTGTTAATAGTATTTCAACCCCATTAATTACATTAAAAGCTATCAAAGGTAGTGCTAAGGATAAAAGAATTAGAATCAATTGTTTATAGAAATTTAATTGTATAATTATTTCAATCTTTTTTTCTTTAAAATCAATTTCATATTTACCGCTATACTGAACTCTCCTAAATGCTCCTAGTTTATCAGAAACATCATTTTTACCAATTTGGTTACGTGAAAAACTCATTAAATTAGATTTTTTATTAATAATATGAAACTCTTTTTCGATTAATTCTTTTTCGATAATTTTTAATAAAAAAACCTTAGAGTCAATATCCCGATTGTGTTTATTATAATTAATAATAATCTTATTTTTTTTTATGATAAATCCACCCATTTTTATCTATAAATTAACTTAATAAACCTTATCCTTGTCAGGCATCTCTTCAAAATCACTAGGGTTTACAATTATTATTGGAAGAGCAACTTTTTGAACCCCCTCTAGTACTGCTTCTGGAATCTGTTTAATTGTTAGCTTTAATAATTTAACTAGATTGTTAAACCCTTGTTCCCCTTCCATAGCGCCGTCTCTAAGAAATGTATCATAAATGTTTTCACCAAATGATTTTTCACTTGGACTAACAGATTCTTTAGGTTGGGTCGTTGAACCACTGTTAAGATTTTCATTACCAATGTACATTTCTTCTCGTTTCCATACGCCCTCTTCTACTTCCTCAATTAAATCTAACTTAAGACCAGAATCATCTAGAAAATTATCAAAAAGCACTGGAACAGGGTCTTTATTATAATCAGTTTTTAACTCTTCTCCTCCTTTGTTTAATGAGTTTTTAGCCCAATCGACATTCTTATCTTTATCTTTCCAAGGTTTGCCAACTATTTCCTTTGCTGTAGCCATCAGATTTTCAAAATTCTTATCTTCGTTATAAAGTTTAATAGCAGCTCTCATTAAATCACTTTGTACTTTGGAATTAAAAACTAGTTTCATTTCCAAACCCTCTAACTCAATAGCATGTATTAAATTATTCTCACTAAAAGCATAAGGACTATTGTGAGGATATTCAGCTGTCAAAGGGTCAACAGCAAAGAACCTCCCGACCCTTGGGTCGTGCATACGATATTTGAAGTTTACGCTATTTCCTTCACCCTTAATCTCATCATCAACTTCCTGTCCTTGGAAGCCATAACGGTATGAACCCACACAACTAATTCCGCTGACATTCAAATTATTACACACCACTTTTAGTGGTGATAAAGTTTCGTTATATGTCAGTTTCTTGCATCCCATTGAGAACTCTAAATTAAGTGTTTTTTTCTTTCAAATGAAAATTCTAGTGAAAGAAAAAAAATCACGCCTGGGATAACAGCTCTTTGACGATGTTTAATAAACTCTTCACAGAGAAAGTTTATTAAAAAAGGAGAAGTCTGGAGCCAGGAAGATCTTAGTTAAAAAAGAAAAAATTGTTTATTCAACATTGACGAAGAGCCGCCCTCGGCAGGAGCCTGCAGAGCAACCTACCTGAGCTAAGCGAAGGGAAAAAACATCTGATAAGCGGAGTGTGTTCCGACTATGGAGTTTACGCAATAGAAGTGGCAAAACGAAGCTGCGAACGCACGCGAATGGAGTGAGGGTGGAAGTTGCAGAAGTTTTGAGGAGTTCCGACGATAAACGCAACGACCTATGTTGCGTGCAAAAAATGCACAAGTTTACGAGCATTTTTTTGTAGACAACACAAGGCTGTGGCGTGATTTTTTTGTATTCCATTGAAAGAAAAAAGACCAACTTTTAGGAACGAAGAAGTTGGGCTAAATTGACTTTACAAAAAGCATGACACAGCCGAAGCCCGAAGCGACTCAGCGGTGAGCCAAACAAGAAGTGGCGGTGGATGTAAGCTGTATTGAGGCACGAAAATACGGCTTGCAGACAAAGTAGCCATGAATGACGAGCGCACGCAACGTAATGAATAAAACAAGTGAAGTGAAGCAATGCTTGCAAAAGCTTTGTGTAACGAAACGACAAAAACAAGGGCGAAAGCGCAGCGAAGCTCTGTATTACCCTTGTTTTTGTGTTTTATGAATAAAGTGAGTACGTGAGGAATACCATATTTCCCCCGTTTTTTCTTTAGCTATTCCTTTCATTCGAAGCCTTTTTCTTAGCATCTTCTCTAAACATTTTCTGTAATCGCAAAACTTTCTCTGCCGTTTCATTTGGAATGTCAAACCAATGCTTAGAACCATCTTTTTTCAAAATATAAGCTCTTCTTGTGTTCTCTTCTGTTTTCATGTCTTTCATTTTAATGGATGATATTTTTGAACCTCCTTTTTTAACTCCTCAACGTTCGTTTGCTTATATTTCTCGGTAGCTGATGGATATTTATGGCCAGAAAAAACTTGAACAACTCTTAAATCATTTCCAGATTTTAAAAGATTGGTGATCACGCTTTGGCGGATGGTTTTTGGATTTAGATTTCTGTCTAAAAATAAGTGCTTAAACGTTCCCACTAAATAACTGATTTGTTCTCCAGTTTCAGGGTTTCCGAGTTTGTTGATGATTAAAATATTGGATTTTCTTTTTATGATTTTTGGTCTAACTTCAGTAATGTACTTATGAAAAATGAGGATCTGTTTAGATTTTAATTTCAAAGTTCTACTGTTCAATTTTGAAGAAGATTTAATGTAAATTTCAGCCTTTTCTAAATCAAGATCTTTAAGTTCTATTCTTGTTAATTCTCCAGTTGTTAAGCCTTGATAAATCAGTAAACTTAAAACAACTTGATTCTTGGTTTTTAAATTAATATACCGCTCTTTTCTGTCTAAAAGCTGTTCTAATTCATCACTTGTAAATAAATCTTGAAGTTGGATATTTCTATTTTGTTTGTCTTTTAAATTGATAAACTTGCAAGGATGATCTTGCCGAAGGTCGGCAGCCACTAGAAAACTGTAATATTTCTTTAAGCTGTATAAAATCGTTCTTACGCTCTGCGGATTTTTATACTGTTCTCTTAGCTTTCCGATATAGTCCATAATATCGCTGTAAGTTGCTGTTTTATGGTTTGGATTTGCTTTTTGGTAAATCTGTATGTCTCGTAAATATCTATCTGCTGTGCCTTTAGTGTGGCGTTTATTTAAGTAGTCTTCTAGTTTCATAGTTTATTGTTTTTCTTAAAGTTTATCCAATTGATTTTTACTCACTTTAGCATAAATCTGAGTGCTTTCTAAAAAGCTGTGTCCTAAAAAATCTCTTACGTTTTCTATGCTTAAACCATTCTCCAGTAAATGCGTAGCGATGGAATGGCGAAGACTGTGAAGGCTTATATTTCGACTTCGCTCAATATCCGCCTTCTCTAATTGTGCTTTATCTATCAACTCTTTCAGCGTTTTGACAAGCATTTTTGGATTTACTCTTCTGCCCATTTGTCCTGTTAGAAAAGCTGTTTCCCCTGGCTTTGATCTGCGTTCTTTTAAAGCATAGTTTAGAAGGTCATTCTTTACGTTTTCACTCATTGGAACAACTCTTCTTTTTGCTCCCTTTCCTTCTCTAACATACAGAAGTGAACTCCTAAAGTGAACATCCTTTATATTCAAATTAATTCCTTCAGATCTTCTAAGGCCACAGCCGTAATAAATTCCCAAAACAGCTCTTTGCCAGTGATTTTCGCAAGTCTCATAAAGCTCACCTACTTCCTTTAAACTTAAGATTTCTCTTGGCTTTGTTTTAGGCGCCTCGAACTCAAGACCGCTGATTGGATTCATTTGTATTTTTCCGTTTGCTTCCAGCCATTTAAAGAACAGTTTTAAGCCGTAAATATGATGGTTAATGTGGTTTTCGCTCAGCGTTCCGGGTTTTCTTTTATTGGGCCTGGTTTGCAAATACTCATAATGGGTTTGGATTTGCTCGGAAGTGATTGCCGGTATATTTTTGATTTGCTGAACCTTTAAAAACTCCTTTACGCAAGAGGGAAGCATTAAAACCGTGCTTTTAGAATAACCCAAACGCTCTAAATGACTTTTAAAATTTTTGACTGCCTTTTCAATTTCTTCCATACACACTTTCTTGGGTCTTGGGTCGATTTCTTCTGTAAGTACTGATTTAATTGGATTTTACACCTTTTAAATCGACCCAAAACCGAACCTAAATCGATTCATTCATAGATTATTCTCTTTATAACTGGGTTAATTGATTCTTGAGATTGTCCTTGATGCGCTGTTTTAAAGCCGTATTATCATCCCAGTAACTGATCTTATATTTTGTTGCTCCATGCATTCCTGTTCCCTTTCTTTCGATATATTCTAACTCCAAAAGGTCATTTATAAAACGCTGCATTTGGGTTTTACTAATTCTTAGATCCTGGCGGATTTCTCGCTGTGTAAATTCATATTCCTTTCCTCTGGTTTCTACATACGCTTTCAGATCCTCATAAAAAAGCCTTAGACTCCCATCCAGTTCATCCACTTTTAAGATGATGCTATCAAACATAATTTCAATTGCGATTTGAAGATCTTCTTTTGCTGTAATAAGGCGTTCTTGTTTGTCTTTCTTGCGCTGATACTGGTTGAGTAGCGTAATTTGCTTTACAAAGCTTTGAAAGTTACTGTTGAGTCTTCGGATTTTAAAAGCTTGCTCTGGTAATTTTATTTTACTGGCAAAAGGATTAATAACTTCCATTGGTTTTAATAATCGGATACAGTTCTGCAGGAGCGTTTGAATTTTATCTTTTTGATTGGTTTTTATTTCTCCTGCTGCACTTCTGTTTTGATAATCTATAATTTTGGCCGTCTGTTCCTTACTTTCATCCACCGCTATCACAAAACAACGGCTTAGATTATCCTCATAAATTGCGCCTCTTGTTGTGGCTGCCATACTGCTAATTGGACCTTTTACAACTCTAATTTGAGTTCTGTAACTTCCATATTCAGTATCTTTTGCACTCACAGAACTTCTTAACTCATCATTACTTTGAAGTTCTCTAAAAGCAAGCTCAGCTTCATCCTTTAAGCCGTCATAATCTTCAATAACCACCAGTTTATTTTGCAGATCATACTCTCCATAATTATAAAAACTGCTCTCGGTAACTCTGGTTAAACGAATCACGTTTTCGAGTGGCATAAAATCCGTAATTTGTCTTACAAGATGCGTTTTCCCACTTCCAGAACTTCCCTGAACTAAAGCATGGAGTGTGTTTTCAAATTTATGACTGACTGCAATACAAAATAAAAATACTCGGTTTCCCTGTTCTCCAATTACTCCAGACTGACCAATAAGCTGATTAATCTTTTGGATCAGATCATCGCTTTTCAAAAGCTTAAAAGCTTCCTCTTTCTCATCTTCAGGAACTACATAATGCTTTTCCTGTTCCTTTTCTTCTTTCTCTTTTATTTCTTGTTCTCTATATTCATCCAGCAGATCTGCTAAGTAATTTAAATCTTGTTCCAATAAATCTGCTCTTAATTCCAATTTTTCAGAAGCTTCTCTAGCCGTTTTTTCTACTTGTTTATCTTCGTATAAATCCAGTCTTACACGGCTCTTTTTCCTTGTTTCAAGGTGGATAATATGTAAACTGATTACAAGTCTGTCCAGCCCGTTTTTGGCTATTCCTCCCTTGATTTCATATTTAGCCGTATCGGTTTGGTATTTTAAATTGTATTTGTGATTTGTATCGAGTTTGTAAGTGTTTTGGGTAGATTCAGGTAGTTTTTTGTTTTCAACTGTTTCTTGCTCTTTTGAAAGCGTGTCTCCCGAAGTGTCGGGATCGACTGAAAAGAAAAAAGATTCAGCTTTATTGATTAAATCAGAGAAAATTCCCTTATCATGACTTCCAGAAAGTTCATTTATATCTGTTCCTTCAGGAGTTTGAACGATTCTAATTGTGGTTTCTGAAAACAAGCTTTTTAAATACTTCGCATGCTTTAAATTGGCTTCTTTTCCTGACGGATCGCCATCAAAGAACAAAATAAGTTCCTCTAAACTTTCGATTTGTTGGATGGCGTGAATATGTTCAGCTGTAAGGCCGTTTGTGCCGTAAAGCGATAGTAAAGCAAAGCTTTCTGTAATCTCCTTATTATTTAAAAGTGAAGCCGTATCAATTACACTTTCGGTTAAAATCAGTTTTTTTGTTCCTCTATTTGGATAGCCTGGATAAAGTCCAATTCTGTTTTTACTATAAAAATGATTTCCTCCAGTTGTTCTTACTGATCTGCCATACAAAGAGACAATGTCTCCCTTTTCATTTTTCAAAGGAAAAGTAATGCAACCACGTAAATAATTAAACCTTGAACTTTTAAAAGCATTGTAACCGACTTCAAGACTCTTCCAATCAAGATTTCGGCTTTCTGCATATTTTCTTGCTGTGCTACTGGCTAGAAAACTGCTTTGCATTTGTTGGAAGTCGCTTTGGTAGTTTGGTTTTGTTGCGGTTTGGGATTGGGTTAAATTTTCTTGATTTACTTCTCCAGTTCTCTCTTGTAACCAATCCAAAGCTTTAGGAAGTTCTAAAGATTTGTATTTCTTCACCAGTTCCACTACATCCATTGTTCCTGCCGAACAATTCCCACTAAAACACGTAACAATTTGCTTTTCTTTAGAAAACTGAAAGCTTGGTGTTTTATCATTGTGAAAAGGACAATGCGCTTTTCCATGCTTATCGATTTTTATTCCAAGCTCTTCTCCGATCTGTAGAATGTCGAGTTTGCTTTTGAGGGATGGGATGTTCATTTGAAAAATATTTTAATTTATTTTTTATGTAACTATTAGACGCAAAAATAGATTATATTTCCAAAACAACAAGTAATTATCTTATTTTTTATCGTCTAATAATGCCGTATATTTGTAAGGAATTAAGATTAATAGACGCAAAACAGGCTTATTATGGATAAAATAGCGATAGTAATGACCAATCTTAGAAAGGAAAAAGGATGGTCGCAAACAGATTTAGCTAATCAAAGCACAGTATCTCGTGAAATGATTAGTAAATACGAAAGAGGGATTGCCATTCCTTCAGTAGATGCTGCAAAAAAGATTGCTGATGCTTTTGATGTTTCACTAGATTATTTAGTTGGAGAAGGCATCAATGCATCTTTTGACAAAAGCACATTAAAACGATTACAGGAAATTCAAAATATGAAACCCGACTTTAGAACACATCTCTTTTCTGTGATTGATTCAGTGATTAGAGATTATAAAACTCGTCAAAACTACGCATCATGAAACAAATCACTTTAAATATCGATGAAACCAAGTTTAAAGCCTTTTTAAGCTTTATCAAGACCCTTGACTATGTTTCGGTATCGGATGAAATAGATATTCCTATAGAACAGCAACAAGAAGCTGAGAGGCGATTAAAACTTGTAGAGGAAGGCAAAATGAAAACAAGAAGCTGGAGTGAAGCCAAACAAGATATTTTTAAACGATAATGGAGTATTCTTTATCTATTTCAGAAGCTGCCGAGCTCGATATCAGAGATGCTTTTCTTTGGTATGAAGATCAAAAAGACAACCTAGGTCTCACCTTTGAAAAACACATCTCTAAAACCATCCAAAATATTCAGAAAAATCCTTTGAAGATTCAAATTCGGTACAATCAAACCAGAGTCGCTTTTTTAAAGAAATTTCCCTACGGTGTGCATTTTAATATCATTGAGAATGAAATCATTATTGTTGCTATTTTTCATACTTCTAGAAGTCCACAGAAGTGGAGTAAAAGGTAAGCCCAAGGCCACGAGAAGCTGCGCTAATTCTCGCGGCAGCTTGGGGGCTTTGTAATTTGATGCAAACTAATTATCACCCGTTATACTCTTCAGTAGCGAATTTTTGTTATCATGAACATGTAATAAATGTTTGAACATTAATCTACTTTTATTTCCCTTAATATTTAATAAGTAATAACCTTCAAGCTTATCGATACCTGTTGCGGTAGGAACATAATTGTAAGTCCAAAATAAAGTACTGTCGACCTTAATATTAATACCACCCTCTATATTAACAGATAACGAAAGGTTGTCAACATCCTGTATTCCAAGAGTACCATAAATCTTTACTGTGTCTCCCAAAATATAATCTATACTTCGAGATAAGGTTATGGGCACTAAATTCCCTTCAGAGTTAAATTTGTCCGTAATCCATACATTATTATCAATAATATGATTCAAGCTGTCATTCTTCGATTTGAGTAAAGTAATTTGTTTCTGTAAGGCTTTGTTTTTTTCTAAAGACCCTGAACAACTTATTACTGAAAATCCTAAAATCACCAGTAAGCTGAATGAAATATTTCTCATATGTTTTTTTTATTTTACTCTATTGGAAACCTTATGTTCCTCACCTTTTTTAACTTTTGTTGAATCAATTTTCGAATCTCGACCAGCCGGAGTAATCCACGTATGCTTTTGTTTTACCCAAATACTATCATTATTAACTCCATTGCTTGGGCTCTCACCACTAGAACTTGAAGAAGCAGAACCACTTCCCGTGCCTCCACCTCCATCAAGCGGAACAAGTTCATTCAAATCTTGAACCATATCTACGATATCCTTTATTTTATCCGCATCATCACTCCCTAAACTTCCGTTCTTTAATGCACCTAATGCATCAAGTAAATCTCCTATGTCTCGACTCTCAACATCATTTTCTGATATCGTTTTTGTGGGGGAAGCTCCGCCATCATCTGAGGTCAACCTAAATCCACCAGGTTGTGTTTCTGGAGATAAACCAACTCCCCACGTCCAACCATCAGCTTCATCCTTTATATATCCATTTGGTTTTACATTTGAAGATCCATAAGAAAGATCAAAATCTTTTATTCCATCCTCATATAGAATTTCATAATTGGTCGTAATAGAAGTCGTTCCATCCTGATGCTGTGTGATTGTTTTAACAGTTCTGAAATCATAATAATTATTGGAATGAACATCTTTAGAACTACCGAATGCTATTATCTTAGTCGAGTGAGCTGTAAGAACATCCAAACGAGTTGTTTTACCTGTCTTTTCGTTAGTAATTATATAAGATAAATATTCATCATTACCATCTGGATCAGTATACATTAAAGGATTGTTTTTAAAAGCTTGATAAGGTGATAAAAATGGTTTTTTACCTTCTAACGCATCTCTACTTAACCATCTCCCCACTCTTGGGTCATAAATCCTGGCCCCAAAATCATAGCTATTTCCTTCACCTTTAATGTTATCATCTTTCTCCATCCCATTGAAGCCATAACGGTATGAACCCACACAACTAATTCCGCTGACATTCAAATTATTACACACCACTTTTAGTGGTGATAAAGTTTCGTTATATGTCAGTTTCTTGCATCCCATTGAGAACTCTAAATTAAGTGTTTTTTTCTTTCAAATGAAAATTCTAGTGAAAGAAAAAAAATCACGCCTGGGATAACAGCTCTTTGACGATGTTTAATAAACTCTTCACAGAGAAAGTTTATTAAAAAAGGAGAAGTCTGGAGCCAGGAAGATCTTAGTTAAAAAAGAAAAAATTGTTTATTCAACATTGACGAAGAGCCGCCCTCGGCAGGAGCCTGCAGAGCAACCTACCTGAGCTAAGCGAAGGGAAAAAACATCTGATAAGCGGAGTGTGTTCCGACTATGGAGTTTACGCAATAGAAGTGGCAAAACGAAGCTGCGAACGCACGCGAATGGAGTGAGGGTGGAAGTTGCAGAAGTTTTGAGGAGTTCCGACGATAAACGCAACGACCTATGTTGCGTGCAAAAAATGCACAAGTTTACGAGCATTTTTTTGTAGACAACACAAGGCTGTGGCGTGATTTTTTTGTATTCCATTGAAAGAAAAAAGACCAACTTTTAGGAACGAAGAAGTTGGGCTAAATTGACTTTACAAAAAGCATGACACAGCCGAAGCCCGAAGCGACTCAGCGGTGAGCCAAACAAGAAGTGGCGGTGGATGTAAGCTGTATTGAGGCACGAAAATACGGCTTGCAGACAAAGTAGCCATGAATGACGAGCGCACGCAACGTAATGAATAAAACAAGTGAAGTGAAGCAATGCTTGCAAAAGCTTTGTGTAACGAAACGACAAAAACAAGGGCGAAAGCGCAGCGAAGCTCTGTATTACCCTTGTTTTTGTGTTTTATGAATAAAGTGAGTACGTGAGGAATACCATATTTCCCCCGTTTTTTCTTTAGCTATTCCTTTCATTCGAAGCCTTTTTCTTAGCATCTTCTCTAAACATTTTCTGTAATCGCAAAACTTTCTCTGCCGTTTCATTTGGAATGTCAAACCAATGCTTAGAACCATCTTTTTTCAAAATATAAGCTCTTCTTGTGTTCTCTTCTGTTTTCATGTCTTTCATTTTAATGGATGATATTTTTGAACCTCCTTTTTTAACTCCTCAACGTTCGTTTGCTTATATTTCTCGGTAGCTGATGGATATTTATGGCCAGAAAAAACTTGAACAACTCTTAAATCATTTCCAGATTTTAAAAGATTGGTGATCACGCTTTGGCGGATGGTTTTTGGATTTAGATTTCTGTCTAAAAATAAGTGCTTAAACGTTCCCACTAAATAACTGATTTGTTCTCCAGTTTCAGGGTTTCCGAGTTTGTTGATGATTAAAATATTGGATTTTCTTTTTATGATTTTTGGTCTAACTTCAGTAATGTACTTATGAAAAATGAGGATCTGTTTAGATTTTAATTTCAAAGTTCTACTGTTCAATTTTGAAGAAGATTTAATGTAAATTTCAGCCTTTTCTAAATCAAGATCTTTAAGTTCTATTCTTGTTAATTCTCCAGTTGTTAAGCCTTGATAAATCAGTAAACTTAAAACAACTTGATTCTTGGTTTTTAAATTAATATACCGCTCTTTTCTGTCTAAAAGCTGTTCTAATTCATCACTTGTAAATAAATCTTGAAGTTGGATATTTCTATTTTGTTTGTCTTTTAAATTGATAAACTTGCAAGGATGATCTTGCCGAAGGTCGGCAGCCACTAGAAAACTGTAATATTTCTTTAAGCTGTATAAAATCGTTCTTACGCTCTGCGGATTTTTATACTGTTCTCTTAGCTTTCCGATATAGTCCATAATATCGCTGTAAGTTGCTGTTTTATGGTTTGGATTTGCTTTTTGGTAAATCTGTATGTCTCGTAAATATCTATCTGCTGTGCCTTTAGTGTGGCGTTTATTTAAGTAGTCTTCTAGTTTCATAGTTTATTGTTTTTCTTAAAGTTTATCCAATTGATTTTTACTCACTTTAGCATAAATCTGAGTGCTTTCTAAAAAGCTGTGTCCTAAAAAATCTCTTACGTTTTCTATGCTTAAACCATTCTCCAGTAAATGCGTAGCGATGGAATGGCGAAGACTGTGAAGGCTTATATTTCGACTTCGCTCAATATCCGCCTTCTCTAATTGTGCTTTATCTATCAACTCTTTCAGCGTTTTGACAAGCATTTTTGGATTTACTCTTCTGCCCATTTGTCCTGTTAGAAAAGCTGTTTCCCCTGGCTTTGATCTGCGTTCTTTTAAAGCATAGTTTAGAAGGTCATTCTTTACGTTTTCACTCATTGGAACAACTCTTCTTTTTGCTCCCTTTCCTTCTCTAACATACAGAAGTGAACTCCTAAAGTGAACATCCTTTATATTCAAATTAATTCCTTCAGATCTTCTAAGGCCACAGCCGTAATAAATTCCCAAAACAGCTCTTTGCCAGTGATTTTCGCAAGTCTCATAAAGCTCACCTACTTCCTTTAAACTTAAGATTTCTCTTGGCTTTGTTTTAGGCGCCTCGAACTCAAGACCGCTGATTGGATTCATTTGTATTTTTCCGTTTGCTTCCAGCCATTTAAAGAACAGTTTTAAGCCGTAAATATGATGGTTAATGTGGTTTTCGCTCAGCGTTCCGGGTTTTCTTTTATTGGGCCTGGTTTGCAAATACTCATAATGGGTTTGGATTTGCTCGGAAGTGATTGCCGGTATATTTTTGATTTGCTGAACCTTTAAAAACTCCTTTACGCAAGAGGGAAGCATTAAAACCGTGCTTTTAGAATAACCCAAACGCTCTAAATGACTTTTAAAATTTTTGACTGCCTTTTCAATTTCTTCCATACACACTTTCTTGGGTCTTGGGTCGATTTCTTCTGTAAGTACTGATTTAATTGGATTTTACACCTTTTAAATCGACCCAAAACCGAACCTAAATCGATTCATTCATAGATTATTCTCTTTATAACTGGGTTAATTGATTCTTGAGATTGTCCTTGATGCGCTGTTTTAAAGCCGTATTATCATCCCAGTAACTGATCTTATATTTTGTTGCTCCATGCATTCCTGTTCCCTTTCTTTCGATATATTCTAACTCCAAAAGGTCATTTATAAAACGCTGCATTTGGGTTTTACTAATTCTTAGATCCTGGCGGATTTCTCGCTGTGTAAATTCATATTCCTTTCCTCTGGTTTCTACATACGCTTTCAGATCCTCATAAAAAAGCCTTAGACTCCCATCCAGTTCATCCACTTTTAAGATGATGCTATCAAACATAATTTCAATTGCGATTTGAAGATCTTCTTTTGCTGTAATAAGGCGTTCTTGTTTGTCTTTCTTGCGCTGATACTGGTTGAGTAGCGTAATTTGCTTTACAAAGCTTTGAAAGTTACTGTTGAGTCTTCGGATTTTAAAAGCTTGCTCTGGTAATTTTATTTTACTGGCAAAAGGATTAATAACTTCCATTGGTTTTAATAATCGGATACAGTTCTGCAGGAGCGTTTGAATTTTATCTTTTTGATTGGTTTTTATTTCTCCTGCTGCACTTCTGTTTTGATAATCTATAATTTTGGCCGTCTGTTCCTTACTTTCATCCACCGCTATCACAAAACAACGGCTTAGATTATCCTCATAAATTGCGCCTCTTGTTGTGGCTGCCATACTGCTAATTGGACCTTTTACAACTCTAATTTGAGTTCTGTAACTTCCATATTCAGTATCTTTTGCACTCACAGAACTTCTTAACTCATCATTACTTTGAAGTTCTCTAAAAGCAAGCTCAGCTTCATCCTTTAAGCCGTCATAATCTTCAATAACCACCAGTTTATTTTGCAGATCATACTCTCCATAATTATAAAAACTGCTCTCGGTAACTCTGGTTAAACGAATCACGTTTTCGAGTGGCATAAAATCCGTAATTTGTCTTACAAGATGCGTTTTCCCACTTCCAGAACTTCCCTGAACTAAAGCATGGAGTGTGTTTTCAAATTTATGACTGACTGCAATACAAAATAAAAATACTCGGTTTCCCTGTTCTCCAATTACTCCAGACTGACCAATAAGCTGATTAATCTTTTGGATCAGATCATCGCTTTTCAAAAGCTTAAAAGCTTCCTCTTTCTCATCTTCAGGAACTACATAATGCTTTTCCTGTTCCTTTTCTTCTTTCTCTTTTATTTCTTGTTCTCTATATTCATCCAGCAGATCTGCTAAGTAATTTAAATCTTGTTCCAATAAATCTGCTCTTAATTCCAATTTTTCAGAAGCTTCTCTAGCCGTTTTTTCTACTTGTTTATCTTCGTATAAATCCAGTCTTACACGGCTCTTTTTCCTTGTTTCAAGGTGGATAATATGTAAACTGATTACAAGTCTGTCCAGCCCGTTTTTGGCTATTCCTCCCTTGATTTCATATTTAGCCGTATCGGTTTGGTATTTTAAATTGTATTTGTGATTTGTATCGAGTTTGTAAGTGTTTTGGGTAGATTCAGGTAGTTTTTTGTTTTCAACTGTTTCTTGCTCTTTTGAAAGCGTGTCTCCCGAAGTGTCGGGATCGACTGAAAAGAAAAAAGATTCAGCTTTATTGATTAAATCAGAGAAAATTCCCTTATCATGACTTCCAGAAAGTTCATTTATATCTGTTCCTTCAGGAGTTTGAACGATTCTAATTGTGGTTTCTGAAAACAAGCTTTTTAAATACTTCGCATGCTTTAAATTGGCTTCTTTTCCTGACGGATCGCCATCAAAGAACAAAATAAGTTCCTCTAAACTTTCGATTTGTTGGATGGCGTGAATATGTTCAGCTGTAAGGCCGTTTGTGCCGTAAAGCGATAGTAAAGCAAAGCTTTCTGTAATCTCCTTATTATTTAAAAGTGAAGCCGTATCAATTACACTTTCGGTTAAAATCAGTTTTTTTGTTCCTCTATTTGGATAGCCTGGATAAAGTCCAATTCTGTTTTTACTATAAAAATGATTTCCTCCAGTTGTTCTTACTGATCTGCCATACAAAGAGACAATGTCTCCCTTTTCATTTTTCAAAGGAAAAGTAATGCAACCACGTAAATAATTAAACCTTGAACTTTTAAAAGCATTGTAACCGACTTCAAGACTCTTCCAATCAAGATTTCGGCTTTCTGCATATTTTCTTGCTGTGCTACTGGCTAGAAAACTGCTTTGCATTTGTTGGAAGTCGCTTTGGTAGTTTGGTTTTGTTGCGGTTTGGGATTGGGTTAAATTTTCTTGATTTACTTCTCCAGTTCTCTCTTGTAACCAATCCAAAGCTTTAGGAAGTTCTAAAGATTTGTATTTCTTCACCAGTTCCACTACATCCATTGTTCCTGCCGAACAATTCCCACTAAAACACGTAACAATTTGCTTTTCTTTAGAAAACTGAAAGCTTGGTGTTTTATCATTGTGAAAAGGACAATGCGCTTTTCCATGCTTATCGATTTTTATTCCAAGCTCTTCTCCGATCTGTAGAATGTCGAGTTTGCTTTTGAGGGATGGGATGTTCATTTGAAAAATATTTTAATTTATTTTTTATGTAACTATTAGACGCAAAAATAGATTATATTTCCAAAACAACAAGTAATTATCTTATTTTTTATCGTCTAATAATGCCGTATATTTGTAAGGAATTAAGATTAATAGACGCAAAACAGGCTTATTATGGATAAAATAGCGATAGTAATGACCAATCTTAGAAAGGAAAAAGGATGGTCGCAAACAGATTTAGCTAATCAAAGCACAGTATCTCGTGAAATGATTAGTAAATACGAAAGAGGGATTGCCATTCCTTCAGTAGATGCTGCAAAAAAGATTGCTGATGCTTTTGATGTTTCACTAGATTATTTAGTTGGAGAAGGCATCAATGCATCTTTTGACAAAAGCACATTAAAACGATTACAGGAAATTCAAAATATGAAACCCGACTTTAGAACACATCTCTTTTCTGTGATTGATTCAGTGATTAGAGATTATAAAACTCGTCAAAACTACGCATCATGAAACAAATCACTTTAAATATCGATGAAACCAAGTTTAAAGCCTTTTTAAGCTTTATCAAGACCCTTGACTATGTTTCGGTATCGGATGAAATAGATATTCCTATAGAACAGCAACAAGAAGCTGAGAGGCGATTAAAACTTGTAGAGGAAGGCAAAATGAAAACAAGAAGCTGGAGTGAAGCCAAACAAGATATTTTTAAACGATAATGGAGTATTCTTTATCTATTTCAGAAGCTGCCGAGCTCGATATCAGAGATGCTTTTCTTTGGTATGAAGATCAAAAAGACAACCTAGGTCTCACCTTTGAAAAACACATCTCTAAAACCATCCAAAATATTCAGAAAAATCCTTTGAAGATTCAAATTCGGTACAATCAAACCAGAGTCGCTTTTTTAAAGAAATTTCCCTACGGTGTGCATTTTAATATCATTGAGAATGAAATCATTATTGTTGCTATTTTTCATACTTCTAGAAGTCCACAGAAGTGGAGTAAAAGGTAAGCCCAAGGCCACGAGAAGCTGCGCTAATTCTCGCGGCAGCTTGGGGGCTTTGTAATTTGATGCAAACTAATTATCACCCGTTATACTCTTCAGTAGCGAATTTTTGTTATCATGAACATGTAATAAATGTTTGAACATTAATCTACTTTTATTTCCCTTAATATTTAATAAGTAATAACCTTCAAGCTTATCGATACCTGTTGCGGTAGGAACATAATTGTAAGTCCAAAATAAAGTACTGTCGACCTTAATATTAATACCACCCTCTATATTAACAGATAACGAAAGGTTGTCAACATCCTGTATTCCAAGAGTACCATAAATCTTTACTGTGTCTCCCAAAATATAATCTATACTTCGAGATAAGGTTATGGGCACTAAATTCCCTTCAGAGTTAAATTTGTCCGTAATCCATACATTATTATCAATAATATGATTCAAGCTGTCATTCTTCGATTTGAGTAAAGTAATTTGTTTCTGTAAGGCTTTGTTTTTTTCTAAAGACCCTGAACAACTTATTACTGAAAATCCTAAAATCACCAGTAAGCTGAATGAAATATTTCTCATATGTTTTTTTTATTTTACTCTATTGGAAACCTTATGTTCCTCACCTTTTTTAACTTTTGTTGAATCAATTTTCGAATCTCGACCAGCCGGAGTAATCCACGTATGCTTTTGTTTTACCCAAATACTATCATTATTAACTCCATTGCTTGGGCTCTCACCACTAGAACTTGAAGAAGCAGAACCACTTCCCGTGCCTCCACCTCCATCAAGCGGAACAAGTTCATTCAAATCTTGAACCATATCTACGATATCCTTTATTTTATCCGCATCATCACTCCCTAAACTTCCGTTCTTTAATGCACCTAATGCATCAAGTAAATCTCCTATGTCTCGACTCTCAACATCATTTTCTGATATCGTTTTTGTGGGGGAAGCTCCGCCATCATCTGAGGTCAACCTAAATCCACCAGGTTGTGTTTCTGGAGATAAACCAACTCCCCACGTCCAACCATCAGCTTCATCCTTTATATATCCATTTGGTTTTACATTTGAAGATCCATAAGAAAGATCAAAATCTTTTATTCCATCCTCATATAGAATTTCATAATTGGTCGTAATAGAAGTCGTTCCATCCTGATGCTGTGTGATTGTTTTAACAGTTCTGAAATCATAATAATTATTGGAATGAACATCTTTAGAACTACCGAATGCTATTATCTTAGTCGAGTGAGCTGTAAGAACATCCAAACGAGTTGTTTTACCTGTCTTTTCGTTAGTAATTATATAAGATAAATATTCATCATTACCATCTGGATCAGTATACATTAAAGGATTGTTTTTAAAAGCTTGATAAGGTGATAAAAATGGTTTTTTACCTTCTAACGCATCTCTACTTAACCATCTCCCCACTCTTGGGTCATAAATCCTGGCCCCAAAATCATAGCTATTTCCTTCACCTTTAATGTTATCATCTTTCTCCATCCCATTGAAGCCATAACGGTAAGAACCCAAAACCAATCCTCTATTACTTCTCCTCATCCTCACTAATTACCTCATCACGCCTCTTATGAATACGTTTCGACCAAGTTCTGGCTATTATCAGTGCTAAAATCAACACTCCACCGATGATCATTGCGGTGTCTGATTCCCAGAAATTGACTTGTTCACTATCGGTTTGAGTTACGTGTTGTGGGGTTTGAGCAAAAGTTGCTAAAGTCATCCAAATTGTGGCGAGTAATAAATATATTTTTGTCATCATGTTGTGAGTATAATCATTTAAAATTAAATTGGAAAAGGATATGCATTTTTTTAATCCATTAAGTACATATTCATTCCTCTATTATAGGCACGTTCTATACGTCCTTGTTTATTCTCAAACAATAAATAAGCATCTATGTTTAGATCTGTACTGTCTTTCATTAATTGCATCGATTTTTCTACGCCCATTACCATAAACGCTGTGGCATAAGCATCTGCCGAAGCTGCATCGTCTGCAACTACTGTAACGCTTAATAAATTATGTCTCACTGGTCGGCCGGTAATTGGACTAATGGTGTGGCTGTATTTTCTGCCGTCTAATTCATAAAATTTCCTGTAATTTCCTGAGGTAGCGACTGCTTTATTGGTAATTTCGATGTAGTTTTCTAACTCTCTATTTTCAAAACCTTCAACTCCTGTATTCTCTTCAACAGGAACGTCTATGCCGATAATCCACTTTCTTTTGTCGTCGTTTATTCCTTTTACTCGAATTTCGCCGCCTATTTCTATAAAGTAGTTTTCTTGACCTTTTGAATTTAGAAATTCGGCCACTACATCAACAGCCTGTCCTTTTGCAATGGCATTGAAAACTAATTTAAATCGTGGATCAAGTTTCGAGAGTTGTCCTTCTTTGTATTCATACCCCTTTTTATTAAGACCTACAAAGGCCAAAACACTGTCTATTTCCTTATCATTTGGTGCAACTTTAATGTCTTTAAAAAAGCCCCACAAACTCACCAAAGGATAAACCGTAGGGTCGAAAGCGCCTTCGGTAGTTTCATAAATCTCTTGACTTAAATCGAAACATTCTTTGAAAAACTGAGTGGAATTTAAGTTGATTACAGAATCGTTTTCGTTGAATTCGCTAATTAAAGAATTAGGAATGTAAGTGGATAGTTCCAGATTAAAGGCATTAATTAAATCATCAATTTCTTGTGGATCGGTGAGCAGAGAATCATCACTGGTTTTAATAATGAAAGTGGTTCCCAAGGCATTTCCGGAAATGGTTTTCATGTTATTCCACCACACATTTTCGGTGTTGTTAGAATATTCTACAACATGTTCTTCATCCGGTAAAACTGTCTCTTCCGAGCTACAAGCTACAAAGAAGAGAGACAAGCCTCCAAGTAAGAGCGTTCTAGTAGTGTTTTTCCAAGTTTGCGTTTTCTGTTCCATAGATCCAGTTTTGTTCGGTTATAGGTGAACCATTTTTGCTATATGTTAAGCCATTTCTTGTTTGTGTTCTGATGTAAACTTCTCCTCTTCCATCTGTAACGACAATTCTTCGCGTTACAATTTTAATTGGAATTCCTTTACTGTCTTCACGCACATAATTTTCTTGTGTTACTCCCTCTGGGTAATCGTCACCAATCGTGTTGGCAATTGTTTCAGTAAATTTAATATCGTTATTTTCTAAACCGTCGACATAAGATTGCGTAGTTTGTTTTTCTTTGCTTGCATTGTTATCAATGTTCTGATTTTTATTCTCAATTCGGATTTGTTGTCCTTTCAATTCTTCATAGGTATTTTGAAGTTCTTCAATATTTTCTTCACGTAACAATTCCTCTCTTTTGTCTATGCTTTGAATTTTACTCTCAGTAACTTGGTTCGCCTTTACTTCATCGTTTTCCTGCTTTTGTCTTCCTTTTTCAAAAACGGTCATTCGATTGGTCACGTCCTCATCTACCACAGTGAGGTCTTTCACATTTTGACGAGCACTTTCCTCTTGAAAAGTTTTAACCCCTTCCACTTCAAGGTAAATCTCTTCAGTTGTATTTTTCTTTACCTCAATTCGGTCTTCTTCCTGTCTAAGCTGATCTTGTGCAATGTCTTTTAATTGTTCCACCGCTCTTAATCTCGAATCGTCTTTGCCTTCTTTTGTTTCCTCAAACTGTTTTCCTGCGGCGGTAAGTTGGTCATCAATGATAATTTGTTCTTGATGCACTTCGCTGGCTTGATCAGCAAGTTTACGTTGCAGTTCGGCCTCATACACGATGATGTCTTCCTTTAGCATTTGCTGAATAATGTCTTTCTCCTCTGTAGATTCAGAAACTCTCATTTCTGCCAAAATAGAACGATCTTGAAGGTCGATCACTTTCTCATAAAGGTCATTATTCTCTACGACTTTTCTATCGTCAATTCCATATCTCACCTCATTCACTTGTCGCTCTGTTTCTTGCTGATATTCTTCATTTACAACCAAGAACTCATCAAAAGTGTTGTCCATTTCAACCAATTCTTCACTTGTCGCAGTAACCTTCACATCATGATGGGCAGACTCTGTAGCATTCAAATTGTTTCTTTCATTTTCGATGGATTTAATTTGTTCAATGGACTCCTTATGTAAAGCTCTAAAATCGGCTTTTTCTTGATCGAAATCGTCATTCGCAAAAACTAAAGCTTGACTTGCCCTAGACAGTTCACCTTCTTTAAAACGGTTGTATTCTGCAGCTCCTTTTTCGAAATCTATCATTTGATTATCTACCTCATCTGCTATTTCTCTTTTGGTTTGAATATCGCTTATTTTGGTATTGTCTCTAATTTCTTTGATTGAAGTTACTTCATTTTCGAATGCTAAACGTTCTTCAAAATCACTCAATGAACGATCTGCTTCTTCGCCTTCAAATTTATTTAGTCTGTTGAGTACTTTTTCTTGCTTAATTCTCTCTCTGTCTATCTCCCCTTGTTGAAGCAATGCAGCTCCTTCTATGATGGAAATATTTCTTTGTTCGCCAATATAGGCTACACTTCCCTGAGCTTTAATTTTTGCATTGATTAACGCTGTGATTTTAGCCAATTGCGTTTTTGGATATTGCTCATAGTTTCTAAAACCTAAAGCTCTTTTATAGGCGGCTTTTGCACTCTCATATTCTTCTTTCTTGAAGAAATTATCTGCTTCGCTAACCGACTGGTTATATCTTTTATCTCTTTTCTGGTCGTTTTGCTCTTTCGCTTTATCAATAGAAAGTTGAAGTTGTTCCTTAGCATAAGCATCATCTTCTTTAATTTTTAATGCATTTCGATACGCTGAAGTCGCTTCTGAATATTTCTCTCCTTTAAACAATTGATCGGCATCAGCGATTAACTGGTCAAATTGTTGCTTTAATGATTCGCTTGCTTTTTTAGCTTTTAAAAGATTATCTAAAATCTGCTGCGTTTCATCTATTTTGTCCTTTGCGTCTGAGTCATTTTCTTTGACAGACAATGCAGATTGATAACTTGTCAATGCATTCTCAAAATCTTTATTTTCGAATTGTGCATTCGCTTTTTCCATAAAGTTTTGATACTCCTCTTCGGCTTCGTTCAATGCTTTATTGGTAATTCCTTCTTCTGCTTTTGCAATCTGCTCTTTAGGGTAGACTTCATTTTGCTTTAAGTTTAAAGCTTCGTTGTATAACTCTATACTGTTTTGGTAATCTGAATTTGCAAATGCTACGTCTGCTTTTTCAATTAATGAAATGTAGTTTGCCTCCAATTCTTTTGCTGCGCTTGCATTGTCTAAAATTGCTTGATATTTTGTAATCTCAGTTGTTGGAAAAGTTTCTTCCGGCTTAATTCTTTGAGCTTCTTTTAAGAATGCAATCGCATTTTCATATTTCTCGCCTTGTACTGCAACCTTGGCCAATTCCAATTGCTCCTTATACAATCTTTCGTTTTCTTCCGTTTGATTACTTGCAGCCGCCTCTTCTTCTATCTTGCGCAGTAAATTATCAATTTCAACAATTTTTGTTTGAGGCAAAGAAGCTTCTGGTCGAATATTTTGAGCTGAACCGAAAATAGATTTCGCTTCTTCCAGTTTTGCAATGTTGTTGTCTTCCGCAATGGCTTCATCATACTTCGCCAATGCCGATTCTACAAATGCTTTGTACTCTTCCTCCTCTGCTTGAAGTTCTGCAATTTTAGCTTTTGCTTGCTCTTTGAGTGTTGTCGCTTCTGCATCTGCTGGAAGAACAATTAAAGCATCATCAAAGGCTTTCACAGCTGCCGAATAGTCTTTATTCTCCATTGCTGTCTTTCCAAGTTTCATTGCCTCGCTATACTCTTGATTGAGGTTTTCTGCTTGAGCCAACTCATCCAGTTTTGCTTGCATATCACTAACCCTTGCAGTTGCGGTTGCATCACCTGTTTTAATGCTTAATGCTGCTTTAAAACTTTCTAGTGCTTTTTCATACTCTTCTGCCGATGCGAACTCTTCTGCGGCTTCCATTTTAGCATTGTACTCTTGTTCTTTATTTTCTGATGCTGCTATTTCTGCTAATTTTGATTCAATAATTGCAAGGCTGGCCTCTATTTCAGCATCTGCTTTTAATTGCAGTGCTTCTTCATATTTTGACTTGGCTTCATTCCATTGCTCTTGTGTCAATAATTCATTTCCTGCTTGCTTTAACTGCTCAAATTGTTCTCCTTGAGATTGTGCTGCTTCATACGCAGTTTTACTTTCTTTTGCTGCTGAAAGAAGTTCTGAAACATCATTTCTAGTATCATCGATCGCCAAAGCCTCTTCATATTTTTGAATCACCTCTGTCCACTTATTGTCTGGCTTTAATGCTGAAGCTTCATCCAATAAAGTCTGAATCTGTGCTGCGCTTTCTTGATTTGCTTGCAAACTAGCCAAGGCCGCATTCACTTCGTCAATTCTTGAATTTACATGTTCTCTATCTGCGAAAATTGCTTTAGCGCTTAGGTATTTGTCTTTTGCTTCCGTCCAATTTTCATCGTCAAAAGCAGCATCTGCATCTGCAACAATTGCATTAAACTCGGTTTCCAAAGCTTCTTGAGACTGAGCTGCATCCCATTCTTGTTTACTCACTTTGGCAGCAGCTAACAATTCAGAAACATCTGTTCTTGTGGCGTCCAATGTTAAAGCTTCTTCATATTTCTGAATCACATCTGCCCATTTATTGTCTGGCTTTAATGCAGAAGCTCCATCCAATAAAGTTTGAATTTGTGCATTTGTAGCTTCTTGAGATTGCGCTGCATCCCATTCTTGTTTACTCACTTTGGCAGCAGCTAACAATTCAGAAACATCTGTTCTTGTCGCGTCTAACGCCAAAGCTTCTTCATATTTTTGAATCACATCTGCCCATTTATTCTCTGGTTTTAATGCAGAAGCTTCATCCAATAAAGTTTGAATTTGTGCATTTGTTGCTTCTTGAGACTGAGCAGCATCATATTCTTGTTTACTCACTTTCGCCGCAGCTAGCAATTCAGAAACATCTGTTCTTGTTGCGTCTAACGCCAAAGCTTCTTCATATTTTTGAATCACATCCGACCATTTATTGTCTGGCTTTAATGCTGAAGCTTCATCCAATAAAGTTTGAATTTGTGCATTTGTAGCTTCTTGAGATTGTGCTGCATCATATTCTTGTTTACTCACTTTAGCAGCAGCTAACAATTCTGAAACATCTGGTCTTGTTTCGTCTAACGCCAAAGCTTCTTCATATTTATGAATCACATCCGACCATTTATTCTCTGGCTTTAATGCAGAAGCTTCATCCAATAAAGTTTGAATTTGTGCATTTGTAGCTTCTTGAGATTGCGCGGCTTCATACTCTTGTTTACTCACTTTCGCTGCAGCTAATAACTCTGAAATATCCTTTCTTTCAGGTTTAATGGCTAAGGCTTCCTCGTATTTTTGAATCACCTCTGTCCATTTGTTTTCTGGTTTTAATGCTGTTGCTTCGCCCAACAAAGTTTGAATTTTCGCTAAATCCTCTTGCTTTGCTAATTCAGCAGCAATTGCCTGCTCTACCAACTCCAATTGTGACCTAACATGTTCTTTATCGGAGAAAATGGCTTTAGCTTCTAAGTATTTACCTTTTGCCTCCTCCCAATTTTCTTGTCCAAAAGCAGCATCAGCATCAGCCACAATTGCATTAAATTCTTCTTCTTGTGCTTGCTGTGATTCTTTCTTCGCTAATAAGTCTTCGGCGTTTTTCTTTCCTGCAATCGCCTCAGTATGATCTGATTTCAGTGCAATAACTGCATCAAAATCTGTGATTGCCCCAGCATAATCTTCAGTGCTCAACTTTTCGTTAGCACTTGTCATCAAGCCTTCAATTTGATTATTCAGTCCTTCTTGTTCAATTTTAGCTTCTACTTCCGCAATTCTATTGTTTACATGTTCTTTGTCATCATAAATAGCTTGAGCCGCTAAATACTTAGTTTTTGCTTCTTGCCAAGTTTTAGCTGTAAATGCTTTGTCTGCCGCAGCAAGCAATTCATTAAACTGGTTTTCTTTCTCTGCCAATGCATTTTTTTCGGCCAATAAAGTTTCCGCTTTTGCTTTTCCGGCTAATGCTTCTGGATGAGTTGAAACCAAAGCTAAAACACTAGAATAATCTGTAATTGCACTGGAATAATCTTCGGCCGTCATTTTTTCTTGTGCACTCGCCATTAAAGTAGCAATTTGTTCCTCCTGTTGTTCTTTATTCTTTTGATCTGCTAATAATTGTTTAGCGTTGTCTAACTTTGTTTGCACCGCTGCATCTTCTATCAAAGCAATTGCTTCGGTATATTTAGCCACCGCAGTTTCGAAATCTTTGGAGATCACACCAGCGTCACCTTCCGCAACTAACTTATTGAAAGAAGCAATTTTTTCAGCTTCTGCAGCTTTTTCAGCGATAATATCTTGCGCCATTTTAATTCTACCAGGAGGATAAGTAGCTGCACTTTCATAGGTTAACGCTTCTTCATATTTAGCGATTGCCCCTTCGTAATCTTCCGCATTATAAAGTTCATCAGCTTCTTTAACCGCTGCATTGTATTTGTCTTTCTGTTCTTTTATGGCTAATTGTGCATCTAATTTACCACTAATAATTTCCAATTGTTTTTTTGGATGTTCCTCGTTAGGAAGAATCTTCAAGGCTTGTTTGTAAGTATCTCTTGCTGCCTGTAAACTGTTTTGCTTGAAGAAACCATCTGCTCTTTTTACAATTTTATCGAATTCTTCTTTTTTGGCTGCATTGGCCATTTCAACTTTTAAATCTTTTACTCGATCTTTTGGATATTGCTCATCAGACTTCATCGCAATAGCCTCGTTATATTTCGCAATGGCCTTGTCATATTCTTTTGTGCTTGCAAAATTGTCAGCCGCAGTGATTAAATTCAAGTACGCTTGATTTTCTTGTTGAAATGCCAACTCCTCTTCCTCTTTCTTTTGAAGCAACTCTTCAATCTTCATTAATTGAGCATTGGGGTGCGCCTCTTTTTGTTTTCCCTCAATTTGCAGGGCTGCAACATATTTATTGAGGGCTTCTTCATATTTCTTGCTAGCATATAGCGCGTCAGCATCTTTGATTAACTGGTTATATTCGGCCTCTAAGTTCTTTTCTTTGTCAACTGCAGCTTGTAATTTAGCTTCAATTTTATTTTTAACAGACGTCATTTGGCCTCTGTTATAATTCATTCGTTCACCGTCCAAAGTCCATTTTACCACTGGTTCGGTTTCCAAGAAAGAGAAATCAGTCCCTGGTCGCTCTTTAAACAAATCTAAATTAATTGGTGGAAAAATCTTTCCTCCTGCTGGCATGTCCTCTCCAACAACATCAGAAACATCCAACAAAATTATCTTCGTGACATATCCAGATTTTGTATACTTCACAGTATAATTTTTTCCGGGAAGAAAGTTTACCGAATAAGAACCATTGGGCGAGGTTTTGGCGCTGGTTACAACGGAGCCATTAGCATAGACCGTGACCGCAACATTAGCTATCGCTTTTTCAGAGTCCATGTCTGTTACATTCCCATCATAGGTTATGTTTTGCCCAAAAGTAAAGGCGATAGAAATAATGAAAAATGTGAAAATTGAGAAAAAATGCTTCATCTTAGTTATATAGAACGCTCGCATACAGAAACTGTTACATCTTGCGTTTAAAATTCATGGTTTAACTTACAAATATCGATAAAAATAAAATAAATCTATTGAATACCGACAATTGAAATGTCCACAATTCATACACATCAGATAAAAAACTGATTAACAAATCTTTAACGACTCAATCATTCACAGTAGATCACCCAATTTTTTCTCAATTTTTATTAACCTCAACCTTAAAGATAAAAAAAGGTCTAAAACCTCATTTAAACTTTGGAATTTTAAGCAATATTAGACTTATCCCAATTCCAATCGGAGAAATTCATTAAATTCGCCCCATGCAGAAAAAATTAATTGAAGTGTGTTACACACCTGCCGATTACGAATATTTCAAAGGTCGGTTCGATATAATAGTAGTGATTGACGTACTGAGAGCAACCTCCGCCATATGCTCGGCAATTCATAATGGCGTGAACAGTGTTATTCCAGTTTCAACGATAGAAGAAGCCAAGGAATATCAAGACAAAGGCTATTTAGTTGGAGCGGAAAGACAAGGTGAAATCGTGGAAGGTTTTGACTTTGGTAACTCGCCGTACAGCTATATGAAACCAGAATTAAAGGGACAAGACATTGTACTTTCCACCACCAATGGAACGCGTGCAATTAATATTGCAAAAGATGCCCCAACAGTGGTAATTGGAGCATTAACCAACCTTAACTTCCTTTGTAACTGGCTCATTGAACAAGACAAAAATGTGTTGTGTTTAGCTTCTGGTTGGAAGGATAAATTTAACTTAGAAGATACCATTTGCGGAGGTGCCATTGCCGAAAGTTTATTGAAAACAGGAAAATTCACTTCAAATGACGATTCCTCCGTAGCGGCCAAATATTTATTTCTTGCAGCAAAAGACAATTATTTTGGATTCTTAAAATCTAGTTCACACCGAAGAAGATTAAAAAAACTAAATTTGAATGAAGACATTAAGTTTTGTCTTACACCCAATTCAATGGATGTAATTCCAATTTTGAGAAATGACAGAATTGAAAAACTAGAATTTTAGTATGAAAAATACACTTTTTGCACTCTCCTTTCTGTTTTCTGGCCTATTAACGGCGGGTCAAGCTGACACTAGTAAAGTGGAGTGGATTAAAGTTTATTTTAACAGTATTTCAGACCATTCATACGCTTTACCCAACAATGAATCTAACGACCTCTTCGATATGATTCAGCCGCTTGTGGATCGGATTGATAGCGCAAAAACCAGCATCGATTTAGTAGCCTACGATTTACAAAATATGCGGGTGGGTCATGCACTTGCCAACGCAGCAAGAAGAGGAGTTCGCGTGAGGGTAATTACGGATGTTATTCACAGGAGTCACGCACCCAGATTCTTAGAACCGATGTGGGATACTTTAAGATCGGCTGGCATTTATAATATTGATGATAGTGGTACAATTTACCACCCCGATGGAAGCATCATAGAATTGTATGAAAGATTGCCCAATTCGGGAGCGAATATGCACCATAAGTTTGCAGTTTTCGATTTGTTAAGTGACAATCCTGAAGACGACTACCTTTGGACGGGAACCATGAATATTACTTACACCGGACCATGGAACACCAATGCAACACTCGTTATTAAAGACAGCGGTTTAAGTGGTATTTATGGAGAAGAATTTCAACAAATGTGGGGAAGCGATACCGAAATTCCTAATGCCAACAAAGCAAAATTTCATAAGGACAAGCGCAACGTTTCCAACAATCTGCACTACGTAAACGATACAAAAGTAGAAGCTTATTTTGGTCCGATTGACAGAGACAAAAGAAAGCCAAGTATTTCTGCCCGCATCACGGATTTAATTAACCAATACGCAAAACACGATGTTCACTTTTTGGCTTTTGCTATAAGTCCAAATATTCCCATTAGCGAGGCATTAATCGAGAGATCAGGCAGAGGGGAAATTAATCTCCAAGGAGTGATTGATCCCGCTTTTTACGCCCGATACAGAAATAATGGTCAAATTTGGGCTCAACCGGAAATGAATTTTGGGAACAGAAAAATTGCCTCTGGAAGGGAAGTAAGAAAACTGCATGCAAAAACAATGATTATTGATGCGCAGTATCCTTATCCAGAGAAACACAAAGCACTAACCATTGTTGGATCATACAACTTTTCTGCGGCTGCTGAGATTGCTAATGACGAGAATATTTTAATGATTTACGACAATAAAATTGCTAATCAGTTCTTGCAAGATTTTAAAGGAGTGATGAATCGTGCAGAAGGTAAAAGCTACCACCATTATCCAAAAATTGACACCAGCGTATGGTATGATAACTTTAGATTTGGTAAGAATGGCAACATCGAAATAGAACTAGAAACCAATATTTTCTACCCTGTCTCCTTGTTGGGTGTTAATATGCCCAGGGTTTGGGGTGGGCACAAAGACTCAAGTTATTTCTTTGCCCAAGAATCCAATACTTATTTGAAGGAATTAATTAAGGGAGCACAATTAAAAGTGAGTGCTGGAAAAGAAATTCCTTCTCACAGATTTAGCCGATATTCTGCTTATATCACCGCTAAAAAGGGGAATGAAATAATAGCTGTTAATCGAGAAATGATCGCTTCTGGACATGCCTCCTACTCTTTCTATAACAGACAGCAATCAGACTCTATTCTAAGTTTTAAAATGGCCGAGAAAAATGCAATAGAGAACAATTTAGGCATGTGGGCATTTCCAGATCTTGTGAAAACAAAAGTATTAACAGAGGAAGCAAAAATGATGGATAATCTTTTTCCGCTCAACTTAAATAAAGCAACAGCAAAAGAACTGGAGTTAATTCCCTCAGTGGGTCCAAAAACGGCAGAATCCATTATCGCGTATAGAGATAACAAAGGAGGATTTAAACAACTTGAAGAACTCACGCAGATTAGAGGAATCGGTATTAAAACATTAGAAAAACTAAAACCATTCTTATTCATTAAAGAAGAGTAATAAAACATTCAAAAATAATAGACATGACAAACAACGATATTTTACGACAAATTAGATATGCTTTTGACTACAGCGACGATGAAATGATGGCACTTTTTGCTTCGGCAGGAATGGAAGCCACAAGAGCTCAAGTATGCGATTGGTTAAAAAAAGAAGAAGAGGAATCTTATGTAAAAATGATCGATAAGGAAATGGCAACTTTCCTCAACGGCTTCATCAATGAAAAACGCGGAAAAAAAGAAGGTTTACCCATGCGACCAGAAGACAACTTGAACAATAATATCATCTTTAGAAAATTGAAAATCGCTCTGAACTTAAACGATATAGATATTCTAGACATTTTGGATTTAGCAAACATGCGTGTCAGTAAACACGAACTAAGTGCTTTCTTCCGTAAACCAACACAAAGACAATACAGAAAGTGTAATGACCAGTTTTTGAGAAACTTCTTGTATGGAATGCAGTTGAAATATAGAGAGGAAGCCATAAAAAATAAAAAGTAGTCAGGAAAGATTAGTTTGTGATCATTTGTACCGCAGGGCACTATTCGTTAAATGCACAAATAAATACTGTATACCTTTAACGCTTTAAAACCCTAATCCTACGGCAACATTAACACTTTCAGAAAGCACAGTTAAAACAAAAATCTTATTTTAGCTCAGATTTTAAACGATAACATCCAATTTTCACTTTATAAAAACTTATGATTCAAGTCGAGAACATACGCAAGGAGTTCGAATTAACAAAAAAACAGCAAAAGGAAAACAATACAACAGACAAAGTTGCCTTAGCTGTGAAAGACGTTAGTTTTGAATGTCAACCCGGACGCATATTTTCATTGCTCGGTCCAAACGGAGCAGGAAAAACAACAACTTTAAGAATGCTGGCCGGAATAATAAAACCCACGCAAGGCAGTATTAAAATAAATGGAATTGATGTTCAAAAAAAGCCAAACGAAGCCAAGAAAGACATCGGATTTTTAACTGGATCTACTGGACTTTATGAGCGCTTAACAGCGAACGAGATCATTGCATATTTCGCTAAGTTGTACCGAGTTTCAGATGCTGATTTTGAAGAAAGAAAAGAAAATTTATATTCTCTTTTGGGAATGCATGACTTTCAAGACAAGCGCATTGGAAGGCTGAGTACCGGAATGAAACAAAAAGTTTCGATTGCGAGAACAATGATTCACGATCCTAAAGTGGTTATTTTTGACGAACCCACTAGTGGTTTAGATGTAATTACCGCCGAAAACATTATTAAACTCATTAGTGATTGCAAAGTACAAGGAAAAACAGTCATTTTCTCCTCTCACATTATGAGTGAAGTAGATTTATTGTGTGATGATTTAGCCATTATTCATAAAGGAAATATTGTTTTGAGAAGTACCATGCAAGAGTTTAGAGACAACATGCAAACCGACAGTTTAACGGCAGAATTTATCCGTGTAATCAACGAAAATACGAAGTCATGATTTTTACAATATTTAAAAAAGAATTAAAAGATACATTGCGTGATCGCCGAACGATTATTGCAATGATTGTTGTCCCTGTTTTGGTTTTTCCAATTCTTTTGGCCTTGTCTACAACAGTTACAAAATACTTTGACGACAAACAAAAGGAAGAGGTTTTAAAAATAGCTTTGGTTTCTGATCACACGGAAAACCAATTCACCCAAAGACTTTCCGCAATTCCTGATTCTTTAGGACCAAAAGAACTTATTTTCAGACAAGATACTTTAGGATTGAAAAAGGAAATCAGTATGGATTCAATTCAATTGGCCTTTATTATTCCTTCAAACTTCGATGCTGAACAAGCGGATAATCGACAAACTACAATTCAGGTTTATCATAAAGGTGTGAACTTAGGAAACAAAGACAGAGTAGAAAACTACTTGAGCATAATTGAAAATACACTTCTTGCAGAACGTTTTGAAAGATTAAATCTAGACAAACAACTAATTGATCCTATTAATCAGCAG
This sequence comes from Brumimicrobium oceani, assembly GCF_003143775.1. GTDB lineage: Bacteria > Bacteroidota > Bacteroidia > Flavobacteriales_D > Crocinitomicaceae > Brumimicrobium > Brumimicrobium oceani. The sequence goes on from NZ_QFRJ01000002.1 coordinate 62,607, forward strand.
TACATAGATATTTCGAGCGAAAAAGAAATTATTGGAAAAGTGGCAGGAGGGTTCCTCCCATATCTATTCATTATCTTTGGTTTTATTGGTTGTATGTATCCAGCAATCGATTTATTCACAGGAGAAAAAGAAAGAAAAACCTTAGAAACGTTGCTCACTACTCCTGTTCCCCGTTGGAAAATTCTTATCGGTAAAATGTTGGTGATTTCCTTATCTGGAATCGCGGCAGCTGTTTTCGCTTTGTTAGGAATGTTTGCTGGACTTCGTTTATTCAATATCGTAGATGTACCCGGATTGAGTTCAATTATAGACGGAATTTTAACCCCTTCGTTCATATTGGGGCTTTTGGTTTTATTAATTCCATTAACGATATTCTTTGCAGGCATCATGATTCCAGCTACCATTTACGCAAAATCATTTAAGGAGGCTCAAAGTGTACTGACTCCAGTAAACTTTATCATTTTCCTTCCAGCGTTTGTTGGTTTACTTCCAAATATCGAATTAGATTATACCACAGCTTTTATTCCAATCGTAAATATCGTTTTGGCCACAAAAGAAATGGTCGCAGGAACAATTGACCCAATTCTTCTTATCATTAGCTATATCGTAATGGTTGCAGTGGCGGCTATCGCGGTATTATTTTCTTATAAGCGATTTGGTAAGGAAAGCAATATTATCAGTTGATATTTGAATTAACAGCTTTGATCAATTGATCGCATTTACACTAACAAAAGCATGGCTTCGGCTGTGCTTTTGTTAGTGTATTTTAATAAGATCTTAGAAGCTAAAACAATTTTTAGCTTATTTCCCGGACCTAAACAAAGTGCGCTATTTTAGGATTTAAAAAGTGTGTTGAATTCTAAATAGAGATTTCACGATTTTAACCCTAATTCAAAAAGGATACAGAAAAATCTTTTTCAATGTCAAAACCAACTTAAAAAAAACTAAATTTGTTTAAATGGAAACGAAAAATCTTTACATAATTTCTGGATGTAATGGTGCTGGTAAAACAACGGCATCATATACCATTTTGCCAGAAATAATCGAATGTAAAGAATTTGTAAACGCTGATGAAATTGCAAAAGGACTATCTCCTTTTCAACCTGAAAAAGTTGCATTCGAATCTGGTCGAATAATGATAAACAGAATCAACGAACTATTGAAAGAAAACGAGAGTTTTGCATTCGAAACAACACTATCAACAAGGAGTTATCGAAATAAAATAATTCAAGCAAAAAAACAAGGATACATCGTTACTCTACTATTTTTTTGGCTTAACAACATAGAACTCGCAATACAAAGAGTATAAATTAGAGTAAAAGAAGGAGGACACAATATTCCCGAAAACGTAATCGAAAGAAGATATCTTAAAGGAATTTATAATCTATTTGACTTGTACCTTCCGATTGTTGATGGAGTATTAATTTTTGATAACTCTTACGGAAAGCACGAACTGATTGCTCACAAAATGGGAATTGACCATTTAGAAATAACTGATTCCGAAAAATTTAAACAACTAAAAAAAGTTTATGACACAAAAAGATAAACAAATCGAATTAAAAGACAAGATTGTAAACGGACTTGATAAAGTTTATGAACGCCTTATTGAATTCAAGAAAACTAAAAACAGTGAACTTGTAATAATGCAGGGTGATAAAATCGTGAAAATAAAACCGAAATAACAAACATTAAAGACAATTTTTATACTGGGATTCTTAGTCAAGAAAAAACTTAATCCCCAAACTTTTAAACTGACCCAATTTAGGCGCTGAAACACGACACACTATTCAATCAGAAAATCGCTACAACACTTCAATGTTTTACACTAAAAAAATTCGAGGAATTTAAAATCAAAAAAAACGACCAAGATTACTTCGCCCCCAAAACACTACTCAAGAGCGTTTCAAACTGAACCAAACTCGTGCAAGTATAATGGTCTTCATTCTCGGTATCAGAAATAAAAACATTCACCATTCCAGCGTTGGTACCAAACTCCATGTCGCTTGTAGAATCGCCAATCATAATCGATTTTGTGAAATCTATACCCGGAAAATCTTCCTTGGCTTTTTCTGCCATTCCAATGTTTGGTTTTCGAAGTTTATTGTTTGGACTTGCTAAATCTGGAGCATAATAAACAGCATCTATCTTCCCTCCTTTTTCCTCAATGCTAGAAACAACTTTTTGGTGAACAATTTCCAAGGCTTCTTCTGTCATGAGTCCTTTACCTATTCCTTGTTGATTGGTAACAATAACCGTTTTATGGAAATATTTATTCAATTTAGAAATGGCTTCTAAAGCTCCAGGTAAGAATTCTAATTCATCGAGGGTTTTCACATAGTCATTGTCCCTTTTCTTGTTAATCACACCATCTCTATCCAGAAACAAAGTCCAAGATTTATCTATTTTAAAAAATGAACCAATTTCAGTTTGTGCCTTTTCGAAGTCTGATGGGATTCCAATATCTAGAAAGTAAGCTTTTGTCATAAAACCAAGCATCTTTTGCTCATTTACACACGATTCGAAGTAATCTTTTTCTACTGAAAATTTTTGTGGCCAATTTTGTTGCCTATACGATTTAACATTAAAAATATACAGACCCGCATTAATTATTCCTGCTGAAATGGGCTGTTTTTCAATGAAATCTATAATTCTGGCATTTTCGTCCAATTTAACGGTGCCATAACGCTCAAAATCTTTCATTTCCTTCAAAGCCAAGGTAACGTCCGCCTCATGTTCGAGATGAAATTCAAGTTGAGCTTGAAGATTGGTAACCACAAGAGAGTCTCCGTTGGCAACGATTACGTTTTCATCGCTCGTAAAACGCATCGCATTTTTTATTGCTCCTCCCGTGCCAAGTAGCTCTTTCTCTATTGCATACTGAATTTCACAACCCTTATAATTTTCTTTAAAGTGCGATTGAATTTGTTCAGATTTGTATCCTATGGACAATACAAATTTCTTAACTCCTTGGCTAATTAACAAATCCATTTGGTACTCCAAAAATGGTTTACCTTGGATTAAAGCCATAGACTTTGGCATTCGTTTAGAAACGTTTTTTAAACGTGTACCAAGCCCTCCCGCTAAAATAATTGCTTCCATAAATTTAAATCTCTGAGTTTAGTCTTGCGGAAAAAGTCCTTGTTCTACAATTTCACAAATCGAATGACCAAGTAACATGTGGCATTCTTGAATACGCGGAGTATTGGTAGACGGAATGTTTACTAAAACATCGCAAATATCTTTCATTTTTCCGCCCGTTTCTCCCGTAAATCCCACCGTTAGCATTCCAATAGCATTGGCTTCATTTATGGCATTAATTACGTTTTGTGAATTCCCAGAAGTAGATAAAGCAATCAAAACATCACCTTTTCTACCCATTGCTTTAATTAAGCGTTGATAAACGGCATCGTAAGAATAATCGTTGGCTACGGCCGTCATGTAGGAAGTATTCACGTGCAAAGCTTCCGAAAAAAGTGGCGGTCTATCGTAATAATATCTTCCTGAAAATTCAGCTGCTAAGTGCTGTGCATCCGCTGCAGAACCTCCATTACCACAAAACAGAACTTTACCGTCTTTTTTGTAAACCTCGATGATTTTTGCCGATAAATCTGCAACTTTCTCTACCATTGCGTTGTCGTTAAACAACTGTTGCTTAACTTCTATTGAGTCTTTTAAATTGTTCTTTATTGTTGACTTGTCCATGATTCTAATCCATTATTTTGAAAGCGGTAACGTTGCCATTTCACTCCAATTTTATCCAATGCTTTAATTACATCAAATCGACTATTGAAAGGACAGTAGAAAATCATAAATCCTCCACCTCCTGCACCAGAAATTTTACCTCCTGTTGCTCCAGCATTGATTGCCGTGTCGTAAATTGTATTGATTGCGTCGTTTGAAATTCCGCTTGCTAATTTCTTTTTATTTTCCCAGCTCACTTGTAAAGGCTCTTCAATTTTAGATAAATTACCTTTCAAAATGGCTTCTTTCATTTTAAATGCTTGTTCTTTTAACTGGTGAGAAGCTTTTATTGCATCCGATCCTTTTTTCTCGAAATTGGAACGCTGAACATCAATTATGCTTGATGATTCTCTTTGTGTTTCTGTATAAAAAAGCAGAAGATGAAATTCGAGATCTCTTAAAACCTGAGATTTAATTCTCAAAGGATTCACCACTACTCTATTTTCTTCAAAGAATTCCATAAAGTTCATTCCACCAAAAGTGGCCGCATATTGGTCTTGCTTTCCTCCTGCCATTTGCAAATCTTCACGTTCAATTTGAACGGCCAATTGCGCAATATCATATTCACCCAAAGGCAAACCCAACCATTCCACAAAAGCACCAATGCACGCCACAACCAATGTTGACGAAGTTCCTAAACCAGAACCCGTTGGAACATCCATTGTGGTAATAATTTCACAAGGCAAAGGCTTCTTTACAAAATCTTTAACGATGCGATTGTAGACGCCAATTTGCAATTTTAAATCAGGAAAATCTTCTAATTCTTCGATGGCCTTAAACTCATGTTTCACACCATTATTTATGGCATTGATAATCACTTTATCATCTTCTCTAGGAATAATGACCACTGTTGCATGCAAATCAATAGATGCATTTAAAACAGCACCACCAAACTCGTCTGAATACGGCGAAACATCTGTTCCTCCTCCAGCAATTCCTATTCTAAACGGGGCTTTACTTATGTATTTCATCGTCCTTAAAATTATTGATTTGATTCTATTTTACTGTGCAAAGCGAAAACATTTTCTACTAAAATTTCCCAGCTGTATTTCTTTTTCTCCTCCTTAATGTGCGCAATCATCTTCTCCTGCTGATTTTCATTGAAGAATTTCAAAATTGCTTCAGCAAGTAAAGTTTTATCTACTGGTACAACATAACCCACTTTTCCATCCGGACACATTTCTTTTAATCCACCAACATCTGTTACAATCATTGGTTTATTAAAATGATAAGCGATTTGAGTTACACCACTCTGTGTAGCTGTTTTATAGGGTTGAACCACAAGATCCGCAGCACAGAAGTAATATTTCACTTCAGAATCTTGAATAAACTTCTCCGCCTGAATTATCCTGTCTTCTAATTGATATTTTTCAATCAATTCTAAGTAAGGCTTTTTGTCGGTGTAATATTCTCCCGCAATAATCAATTTTATGTCCTTATCTTTCAGTGCTTTTTCAGCGAAAGCATCCAACAATAAATCCAAACCTTTATAGTCACGAATTAATCCAAAAAACAACATGTAATTATATTTTGGATCTAATTTTAAATAATTTAAGGCTTCCTCGCGAGTAACCATTTCTCCAAAATTATCAAATATCGGATGAGGAGAAATTAACCTTGGTTTTTGAGTTTCGAAAAGAGATAAATCGTTGTGTACTTTTTTGGACATCGAGATAAATCCATCAATTGGTTTTACGAAATATTTGGTAAAAGGCTTATCTCCAATTCGTGATTCATGAGGAATAATATTGTCGAGAATAGAAATAACTTTCGTGTGTTTGTTCTTTTTAGCTTGTCTTAGAATTGTTCCAAAAGCAGGTCCCATAAAAGGCAGCCAATATTTACAAATAATAAAATCCGGTTTTAATTTCTTGATTTCATTTCCTACTTTCAACCAATTCAGCGGATTTACGGAGTTCACCGCTCTTTTGATGTTCAATTCATAAGTTGGCTTTTCTTCTAGAAATTGACTTTTCCCTGGAAACAAAAACTGCGGATATTGTAAACTAAAGGTATAAATAGTTACCGTGTGACCCGCCTCTTCAAAAGCTCTTGCCAAACGTTCGTTGTAAGCAGACAAACCACCTCTGTAAGGATAAGCTGGACCAATAATTACAATATTCATCGAAACCAAAAAATTATTAATTTGTATTACTTTTAAAGGAAAATCCACTAAAAAGACCTCCATTGACAAACATCATGATTTTTTTTCAGAAAAAGGGCAAAATAAGCGTGAAATATAGCTTTGCAAAGGCAGAATTAAGTCAAAGCGCTTTCTCCATTATTGTCAACTCTCAACTGATTCATGAATTATCATCGTAATCCTTACTTAAATCGGTGAATATCCTTAATTTTATGGCTCGAAATTAATTTGAAAAAGATATGATAAAAAAAGTAGCAGTTATTGGTGCTGGAACAATGGGAAATGGAATTGCTCACGTGTTCGCACAATTTGGATACGAAGTGTCTATAGTTGATATTTCACAAGCATCACTTGACAAAGGAATGGCAACGATTGAGAAAAATCTTGATCGTATGGTGAGCAAAGAAAAAATTAGTGCAGATGACAAAGCAGCGACAATGGGTCGTTTAACTACTTTCACTTCAACCGAAGAAGGTGTTAAAACTGCAGATTTAATCGTTGAAGCGGCTACTGAAAATGAAAGTTTGAAGTTTAAAATTTTCGAGCAATTAGATAAAGCAGCAAAACCAGAAGCTATTTTGGCAACAAATACTTCTTCTATCTCCATTACGAAAATTGCAGCTGTGACTTCACGTCCAGACAAAGTAATTGGAATGCACTTTATGAACCCGGTTCCAGTAATGAAATTGGTTGAAATTATTCGTGGTTATTCTACTTCTGATGAAGTTACGGATTTAATTATGGAGACTTCAAGGTCATTGAAGAAAACACCAGTTGAAGTAAACGATTACCCTGGATTTGTAGCCAACCGTATTTTAATGCCAATGATTAACGAAGCAATCATCACTTTAAATGAAGGTGTTGCTGGAGTTGAGGAAATTGATACCGTTATGAAATTAGGTATGGCTCACCCAATGGGACCACTTCAATTGGCTGACTTCATCGGCTTAGACGTTTGTTTGGCAATTATGGAAGTATTGTACAGCGGTTTAGGAAATGACAAATATGCACCTTGTCCATTGCTTGTAAACATGGTAGCTGCAGGTAAAAAAGGAGTTAAATCTGGAGAAGGATTTTATGATTGGAGTCACGGGACGAAGGAATTAATTGTTGCTGATAATTTTAAGAAGTAGAATATAAATTTCACAATGATAGCGGACGATTTACAAACTTAGCGAAGCGGTCTCATGACCAAAGGGAGTAATCGTCCCTACATTGTCTCTTCGGATAATGATTGCTTTTTAATATTTGAATGAATTACACTACTTGAATTTTTCATTCTTTAAATTGCTCAATGCTCTTTCAATGACAGCGGACGATTTACTAATCGTCCCTACATTGTTACTTCGAATGATGATTGCTTTTTAATATTGCAATGAATTACATTACTTGAATTCTCCAATGCTCTTTCAATGACAACGGACGATTTACTAATCGTCCCTACATTGTATCTTCGAATTATAATTAACATTTACAATTGGAACAATGATTGTGTAACAAACTACATTTTTAAACGTTATTCAACTATGAAATATATTGTTTTACTATTTATTTTTACGCTATTCACTTCCACTACATTTTCGCAAAAAAATGAAGAAAAACTGCGTGAAAAGGAGCAAGAACTTTCTTTATTGCTGAATGAACTGAGATCTATAAAAGGAGATGAGGAAATTGACAAACTCAATGAAAAATTCAAAAAAGAATTGGGTAAAACCTTAGAAATTGATGGTGCGTTTGACTACCCTTTTTCATCTCTTAAAACAATCGGTAAAATTCACTCTCAAGACAAATTAGTTCGCGTTATTACTTGGAATACGCAATATGAAGATTTGTCTCATAACTATTTCTCATTCATTTTAAAAAAAGACGAAAGAAGAGACAAAGTTTATATCACAGAATTAAATAGAGTGAAACAGCCTTTCATGATGATTCAAAACGAAAGTGTTAATCATGAAAACTGGTATGGTGCGTTGTATTATGAAATTATTGATGTTGAACGAAGAAATAGAACTTATTACACGCTGCTTGGTTACGACGCCAATAATCAAAGTAGTTCAATCAAACTTATCGACGTACTTTACTTTACAGGAAGCAAACCTAATTTTGGATATCCATTTTTCAACACAAAAGAAGGACGAGCAAGAAGGGTAATATTTGAGCACGCCAACAAAGCAACAATGTCTTTAAAGTACGATGATCAAAGGAATAAAATAATTTTCGATCACTTAACACCAGAGTCTCCAGGCTTAAAAGAATTTAGATCTCATTACATTCCTGATATGTCTTATGATGCATACAATTGGGATGGAAAACAATGGATTTTAGAAGAAGACATTATTGCAATCAATAAAAAAGAATCTGATAAAGTTTATCTGAAAGCTTACGATGCAAAGTTAGACTCTGTTGTCACAATCGAAGATAAAAAAAAATGGATTAACCCTGAAGACCCCAACGCCGCCGTGAGTGGTGGAAGACATCAAGCGATTACTCCGGAAGATGTTGGAGAGGAAAACAAAAAAGGGAATAAGGAAAAGAAGAAAAAATCTAAAGCAAAAGAGAAAAATAAAGGAGAAAGTTATTCTAATATTAAGGGAGGTAAAAAACGGAAGAAAAAGAGAAGGTAGATTTGATGAATAAAACAAGCTTAACATCTTTTTTGCTGTAGGCCATTTGCTTTAGGCTATAAGCTTGAATTCAACATGAGTATTGAATCAAAATATCTTGGGTCAAACATGAATCGTTTTCAATTGAAAACAACTGCACACATTCTTAAAAAAACAGTTAATCTAACTGCTGCTCATAATAGCAATTCAAATCTAAATTTCGAATCTGAATGATGTTCGATTATTTTACAAATGTCAAAGTCAATTCCATTAAAGAGATTGCGACATCATCTCTTCACGAAATCAAAAAGAATGACTATCTTTGCATTCTAAAATTTTAACCTTATGTCAAAAAACACAGTCCTCAAAAAGGAAACCAATAAAATAGATTTCGAAGGCTTCAAAAATGAAGTTATTGCTGATTATGAATTGGCATGTGTCTCTAGAGAGGCTTCATTGTTAGGTAGACGTGAAGTACTTACTGGAAAGGCTAAGTTTGGAATATTCGGTGACGGTAAAGAGGTCGCTCAAATTGCTTTAGCTAAGCAATTTAAAGATGGCGATTTCAGATCAGGATATTACCGTGACCAAACCATTATGATGGCAATAGACCAACTAAATGTTCAGCAGTATTTTGCAGCTTTGTATGCAGAAACAGATGAAAATTTAGAACCAGCATCAGGTGGTCGTCAAATGGGTGGACATTATGCCACAAGAAATATTGACAAAAACGGTGAGTGGAAAAACTTGATGGAACAAAAAAACAGTTCTGCCGACATCTCTCCTACAGCCGGTCAAATGGCAAGATTATTAGGATTAGCGCAAGCATCTAAAGTTTATCGTAATCATGATGAACTAAAAAACATAGAAAAATTCAAGTCATTTTCGAATGGTGGAAATGAAGTTGCATTTGGAACAATTGGAGACGCAAGTACTTCAGAAGGTCAATTCTGGGAAGCGATGAATGCTGCTGGAGTCCTTCAAGTACCAATGGTTATGTCGGTTTGGGATGATGGATACGGAATTTCTGTTTCTAAAAAATTCCAAACGATAAAAGAAAGTATATCTGAGGCCTTATCTGGATTCCAAAGAACGGATGAAAAGAAAGGTTTTGAAATTTTCAAAACAAAAGGATGGGATTATCCTCACCTTTGTGCAACTTACGAAAAAGCGGTTAAAGTAGCCCGTGAAGAGCATATTCCAGTTTTAGTTCACGTAGAGGAAGTGAACCAACCGCAAGGACACTCCACTTCTGGTTCTCACGAAAGATATAAGGATGATGCCCGTTTGCAATGGGAAAAAGAATTTGACGCAATAGAAAAGTTCAAAGAATTCATTCTTAAATTCAAAGGAGAGAACGGCGAAACTATTGCAACGGAGGAAGAATTAGACGCGATAAGAAAATCTGCTAAGAAAACCGTATTAGATCAAAAGAAGGCAGCATGGGCTGATTTTAGAAAAGGAACAGGTGCTGATTTTGATGCTGCAATTCAATTAATGAAAAATGTGGCCAACGAAAGTGCAAATGGCACCTTCATCAACAAAGAAATTGAAGGTCTTGAAAAAGCATTTGAGCCCATTAGAAAAGATGTTTACAACACGGTAAATAAAGTACTTCGCTTAGTTCGAGGAGAAAAAGGTTCGGCAAGAACACAACTCATCAACTGGTACAAGGGTAAACTAGAAGAAAACAAAGAAAGATATGGTTCTCACCTCTACTCTGCTTCAAAGTATGCTGTAGAAAATATAGAAGGAATTGCACCAACTTATGGTGATGATGAGAAAATGGATGATGGACGTATGATTTTACGTGATAACTTTATGAAGTTATTCGAAAAACATCCAGAAATTGTAACTTTCGGGGAGGATACAGGAAAAATTGGTGGTGTAAACCAATCCATGGAAGGAATGCAAGAAAAGTTTGGTGAATTAAGGGTTTCAGATACTGGAATTCGTGAAAACACTATTCTTGGTCAAGGGATTGGAATGGCAATGCGTGGTTTACGTCCTATTGCTGAAATTCAGTATTTAGACTACTTATTGTATGCGATTCAGGTAATATCTGATGATTTAGCCACACTGCAATACAGAACAAAAGGAGGGCAAAAAGCACCTGTAATTATTCGTACACGTGGACACCGTTTAGAGGGGATTTGGCACTCTGGAAGTCCAATGGGAATGATTATCAATGCTGCACGTGGAATTCATGTTTGTGTTCCTAGAAATATGACACAAGCTGCTGGAATGTACAATACATTAATCGAAGCAGATGAGCCAGCATTGGTTATTGAACCATTGAATGGGTACCGTGTGAAAGAAGCTGTTCCAACAAACTTAGGAGAATACAAAATTCAACTTGGAAAAGTGGAAATCGTAAACGAAGGAACGGACTTAACATTAGTAAGTTATGGTTCTACGTTTAATATTGCGGCCCAAGCAGTTAAAGAATTAGAGAAAGCAGGAATAAGCGTTGAGTTAATAGATGTTCAAACACTTTTACCTTTCGATTTAGACCATACAATCTCCAAATCTTTAGAGAAAACAAGCCGATTGATGATTGTTGATGAAGACGTTTCTAGTGGAGCATCTGCTTATATTTTAGATCAGATCTTAGTGAAGCAAAAAGCATATTACCTATTGGATAGTGAACCAGTAACTGTAAGTGCAAATGACCACCGTCCAGCTTATGGAACGGATGGAGATTACTTCTCAAAACCAAATATCGACGACATTTATGCAGCGGCTTACCAAATAATGAATGAGGCAGATCCAAAAGAGTTTCCTTCTTTTTTGGATTAATAAATAGTTAAAGTATAATGCAAAAAAAGAGTGTTTCATTAGGAACACTCTTTTTTTGTGTTCAAAATTAAAACAAAACACATCGGGTTTTTAAGCCATAAGGTGTCTTGCTATAATTGACAAAATCCTTATATTCACAAAAAAGTCAAAACTGAAATGAAAATATATCCACTAAATACAGGAAACTTTAAATTGGATGGAGGAGCAATGTTTGGCGTTGTGCCTAGAACCCTCTGGTCTAGAACCAATAAACCCGACGAAAACAATATGTGTAGCTGGTCGATGAGATGCATGCTCATTGAAGACGGTGACCGGTTGATGTTGATCGATACAGGGATTGGTGATAAACAAAGTGAGAAATTCTTTTCGCATTACTATTTATTTGGAGACGATTCTTTGCAAGGAAACTTAAAAAAATTAGGCTTCTCACCTGACGATATCACAGATGTATTTTTAACCCATTTACATTTTGATCATTGTGGTGGAGCTGTAGAACGAATCGGCGATAACAGTTATCAGCCAGTTTTTAAAAACGCAACATTTTGGAGTACAGAAAAACATTGGAAATGGGCAGTAGAACCTAATGCAAGAGAAAAAGCTTCATTTTTATCAGAGAATATTTTACCTATTGAAGCATCTGGTCAGCTTAAATTCGTAACAAGAAAAGACGATTACAGTAAGGATGTTTTTAAAGATATCGACTTGCTTTTTGTTGACGGTCATACAGAAAGTCAAATGATTCCCCATATTCGTTACAAAGGAAAAACTTTAGTTTTCATGGCTGATTTACTACCTTCCGTTGGTCATATACCTTTGCCTTATGTGATGGGCTACGATACTCGACCATTATTAACGCTGAATGAAAAAGATAAATTTTTAAAGAAGGCTGCAAAAGAAGAATATATATTATTTTTAGAACATGATTTTGAAAACGAATGCTGCACTCTAAAGGAAACTGAAAAGGGCATTCGTTTAGATCAGACTTTTAAATTTGAAGATCTTTTTTAACATTACACTACTTTTAAAACACTGTTATGGATAAATACATTAAAGAATTATTATTACTCCATTCAAAAATAATCTTGCCGAAATTTGGTGCAATTGTTATTACGAATGAAGAAACAGGGGAATTATCATTCAATGAATACCTCAGTTATGATGATGGTAAGCTTTCTTCCTTATTAGAGAAAGAATCTAATATGGATTTACAAGAAGCTCAAAACAGTGTTGCAAAATACGTTCGCGATTTAGAACAGCAATTAAACAAAGGGGAAACCTATTCCATTTTTCAATTGGGTGAATTTAGTAAGGACGATTCTGGCTCATTTATTTTTGAAGGAAATGTAAAAACCGGAGGAAAGTCAGGAGCAGATGTTTCGAGCGGTCCCTCACCTACTCCAAAAACTGAGAAAAAAGAAGAGACTAAGGAAGAAGAGAAAACTATTCTACCGAAACCTGAAGCTGAAAAAGTAGAGGCAAATTCGTCGGAAAAGAAAAATATTCTTCCGAAGCCAGAAAAACGAGAGCCAGAGAAACCAATTGAAGAAGAAACTGCGGTTCCTAAGCCTAAGCCAACTACAAAGCCAAAAACAACTGAAAAGACGGAGGGCAAAAAAAATATTTATGTTGAAAAAGATGCCATAGAAAAAACGACTCCTCAACCAGCAGCCCAGCAACAAACAGTTGTTGTAGAGAAAGAAAAGAAACGCAGAAAAGGATTTATATTCTGGTTCTTGCTCGTTTTATTATTGTTTATCGTTACGGGCACCGCCCTTATTTTCACCAACCAAGAGAAGGTTGAAGAATATATGGGTTGGACAATTTTTGACAAAAAGAAAACAGATAAAGAAGCAATAGAAATAGAACCACAACCTCAAGAAAAAGAAGAAGCTTCGGTAGAATCAAAAGAGGAAGAAATTCCTGTGAAAGAAGAAAACTTGGAAGAAGAAACTTCTGTGGAAAAGGAAAAAGAAGAAACTGTTGGCTCCGTTAAAAGTCCAAGAAATATACCTCTTTCAACATCATCAGGAAATCATCATGTAATCGTGGGATGCTTTGGTGAAAAGTCTAATGCTGACAAGCAAGTTGAGAGCTTCAAGGAAAAAGGTTATGATTCAAGAATTCTTTATAAATCAGGTGGATTATATTTCGTAGCAGCACAAAGTTATCCTACATATACTGCTGCAAACTCTGCTTTATCGGCCATTAAACAAGATGCTGATGGCGCTTGGATATATAAAAAATAGATCTATCCGTTAAATCTATCTTACTTCTTAAAATGAGCAAACAGAAGAAAATAATTGATGTTAAACAAGTGATTCATGAGAAGAATCCAAAACTTCTAAAGTTTTTACCTGGATTTACTGTTCGTTATCTTCAAAAAATTCTTCAGGAGAAAGATGTAAATCAATTTGTGCACGATCATAAAAATGATACTCCGATAGAATTTTGTTTGGCAGTGATGGAAAAGTTCAGCATTGATTTGAGCTACGAAGGTTTAGAAAACGTACCCGAAAAAGGAGGTGCTATTCTTACTATGAACCATCCATTGGGAGGAATGGACGCCATGGCTTTAGTTGCTGTTGTTCACAAAAAGCGTCCGGATGTCAAATTTGTTGTAAATGATGTTTTAATGCATTTAGAGAATCTGCAACCCATATTTGTGGGTGTAAACAAACATGGAGGAAACGCGGCTTCATCACTCAAGAAAGTAGATGAAACATTTCAAGGAGATGAGTTACTGTGTATTTTCCCCGCTGGATTAGTCAGTCGGAAAACGGACGGAGAAATTAAGGATTTGAAATGGAAAAAAACATTTGTCACCCGCTCAATTAAATACAACAAAACTATTATTCCAGTTCATATAGATGGAGAACTCACCAATTTCTTTTACAACATGTACTCGATTCGTAAAAAACTAGGTGTAAAAGCGAATATTGAGATGTTGTATTTAGTTAATGAACTATATAAACAACATAATAAAAAAATTAAAATTAAATTTGGAGCACCTTTATATGCTGGAGATTTCGATAAATCCAAGTCTCATGATGAATGGGCACAATATGTAAAAGGAAAAGTCTACGAATTAAAAGATTGATATGTCAGTTACAGAAGAGAAAATTATAGATCCTGTAGATCGAGAACTCATAAAAAGCGAATTAACAAAGGAACGTTTCGGTAGAGTAACCAGAAAAGGAGACAATGAAATATACATTGTAAATCACCATAACTCTCCAAATACAATGAGAGAAATTGGGAGGTTACGTGAGTTGTCTTTCCGCTCTGCTGGTGGTGGAACAAAGAAATCTATTGATATTGACCAATATGATACTTGCACGAATTGCTATCAACAAATGATTGTTTGGTGTCCGGAGGATGAGGAAATCATTGGAGGATTAAGATTTATCAATTGTGCAGATATTTTGACTGACAATCTAGAGGAGTTTATACCAATGAGTACTTCTCACTATTTCACATTTTCAAAGCAATTTAAAACCGAATATCTTCCTACCGCTATAGAATTAGGCCGAAGCTGGGTTCAGCCCATGTATCAGCCTTCAGTAAATCCAAGAAAAGGGCTTTTTGCATTAGATAATTTATGGGATGGT
>NZ_QFRJ01000002.1:82500-590491 GCF_003143775.1 Brumimicrobium oceani
AGAAGCGCCCACAGCTGCTTGTCTTGCTGCAGTAACGGCTTGCAATGTTCCCGCCTCATGCTCCATGTATCCTTTCACTGCACCAACTAACTGAGGTACTAAGTCATGGCGTTGTTTCAATTGAACATCAATATCCGCAAAGGCATTTTCTCTGTTTTCTCTTAATCGAACAAGTGCGTTGTAAATAGCAATAACCCATATTACTAATACTGCAACGACTATAATGGCAATCCAAAATCCACTCATTTTTTTTTGATTTTAATTTATTTATAAAGGTACAAAAAAAACAACTCCATGAAATGGTGTTGGATATTATTATGAAATGCTTAAAATAAAGCAGAGAAGTTTGGAAAGTGCTACATCAAAAAACCTATCATTAAATCCAATGACAAAGGATAAAATTATTGACCCGCTTTCGTAATTTACAAAATAGAATTCTTCCAACTCTAAGCGATAAAACATAAAAAAGCCCTAACATTTCTGCTAGGGCTTCTCTCTATTTTATTATGAAACTATACTGTTTCTACTTCGTCATCGTCGTGTTTGTGGTCTTTGCTTTTCATCAAGTCAGCCACAATTGGCGTTGCAATACATACAGAAGAGTACGTACCCACAATTACACCTATCATTAATGCAAATACGAAACCTTTAATTGCACCACCATCAAATAAGAAGATGGTTAATAGTACAATGAAAGTAGACATAGATGTATTTACAGTACGACCAAGAGTTGAGTTAATCGCATCATTGATAATATCGTTTTGAGTTTTTCTACGGTATTTATTCAAGAATTCACGAATTCTATCGAATACTACAACGGTATCATTAATTGAGTAACCCACAACCGTTAAAATCGCAGCAATAAATGCCTGGTCCACCTCCATGTTGAAAGGAAGAACACCGTGCAACAATGCAAACAATCCAAGAACGATAATAACATCGTGTGTCATGGCAACGATTGCTCCAAGACCATATTGCCATTTTCCGAATCGGATTAAAATATAAACGAAGATTATCACTAAGGATAAGATAATCGCAATAGAAGATGACCTTTGTAATTCTTCTGAAACTGTTGGAGAAACAGAACGGCTATTTTCAATTGTTGCCACTCCATACTTTCCTTCAACAGTAGCTAAAGCACTTAATAAATCTTTACGTACAGCAGCCTCAGAATTAGGAACGTTTTGTAAGTAATCTGTAGCAATTTCTACACGGAAATCTGAATTTCTAATTTTCACCTCAACAGATGCTGGAGCACCGTCTACTTGAAGTCCGTCACGAAGAACTGCTTTGATTTCTTCTACATCTTGACCAACTGGTTGTTCAAATACAGTTTCGTAAGTTCTACCTCCAGCAAATTCTACAGAAGGCTTCAAACCACGTGTTGAAATAGCGATAATTCCACCCAATACGAGAATACCAGAAACGATATAAAATTTCTTACGGTTCTTGATAAATGCAAGGTTTACGTTGGTAAATGCATTCTTCGTCATTGGAGTTGAAAAAGTAAAGCTTTTCTTTTTTGAAACTTGCGATTCGAAAATCAAACGGGTAATTACAACAGCAGCAAACACTGAAGTGAAAATACCAATAATTAAAGTCGTTGCGAAACTTTCAATAGGACCTGATCCGAATGTTTTCAACACAATAGCAACCAATAATGTAGTTACGTTGGCATCAATAATAGAAGAAAGCGCATTTGAATAACCATCTTTAATGGCTAGTTTCATTCCTTTACCCTCTCTAATCTCCTCACGAACACGTTCGAAGATAAGTACGTTTGCATCCACCGACATACCAATAGTAAGAACGATACCTGCAATACCGGCTAATGTAAGAACCGCTCCAAATGCAGCTAAGAAACCTACAATTAAAATAATATTCATTACCAATGCTATATCAGCAACAATACCCGCACGACCGTAATAGAAGATCATGTAAATCAAGACTAAACCAAGAGCAAAGGCAAAAGAAATTAATCCTGAACGTGAGTTTTCAGCTCCAATTGTTGGTCCAACCACCGCTTCATCCACAATGATACATGGAGCTGGAAGAGCACCTGCGTTCAATAAGTTTGTTAATGCTTGTGCTTCTGCAACTGTAAAGTCACCAGAAATTAATGTTTGTCCACCTGTAATTGGTCCGTTAATGATTGGTGCGCTGTACACTTTCTCATCCATCGTAATGGCAATAAAGTTCCCAACGTTTTCAGAAGTCATTTTACCCCATTCCTCTGCACCACGATCACTCATATCAATACTCACACCACGGTCAGACTGATTTGGATCGAAAGATAAACGTGCATTTTCGATATCTGTACCTCCTACTCTTGCTTTTAAATCTTGAGGGATTTTCATTGCATAAAGTGTGTAGTAAAGTGTATCTTGAATTCCAATATTTTCACTTTTTGAACCCCATACGAATTTAATGTTTTCTAACATCAACTCTTCTGCTTTGTCGTTCAAGATTGTGTTTACTTTAGCCGTATCTGCAGATTTAGCGAAACCTAAACGTGGACTATTTTGGAATCTACCTTCGCCATCAATATTCACTTGGAACATTCTACCGAAAGAAGACAACTTAAATGAAGTATCTGCTGCTGCCTCCTCTTCCACTGCTAATTCCTCCTCTAAACTTAAAGTTGTTGTATCAACTGTCTCTACAGTTTCTGTTGCTTCCGTTGATGTTGTATCCTCTTCATCGCTAAACAAGTCATCAAACTCATCATTACTTACGTCATCAGAACGTTCTATTAATAACTCGTTAAAGAAACCACCTAACTCTTCTCCTTTATAAGCAAGGTAGAATTCTAGGTTGGCAGTACTTTGTAAACGTTGTCTAACAGTTGCTTGATCTTTTACACCAGGAAGTTCAATGTACAAGCGATTTGCATTATTGTCCTTTGTGATATTAGGTTGAGCAACACCAAATTGGTTAATACGATTTTCCATAATCGTTTCCACACCATCTAATGCACCATCAGAAAGACTTCTTAAATAAGTTTTCGTTTGCTCATCAGTTGCTTTGTTTGTAATTTTAGATACGACATCATCGCTAGAAAATTCACGAATCAATAGACGATCTGGATACATTTCTTGGTGTTTTGCAACAAAAATATCGATGAAATCACCTCCTTTTGCGTTAAACTCTTCCAAAGCACTTTCGTAAGGCTTTTTGAAATGTAAATCTCTAGGATTTAAAGCTGCATTTTTCACTAGATCTGACATTGACAATTCAAGTGTCACAGACATCCCTCCTTCAAGGTCAAGTCCTAATGAAACGCTTTTTCCTTTTACTTCATTAAAAGTGTTTCCTAAGAAAACCTCTTCTTCATTCTTCTCTTTTAAAATTTCATTTATGAAAGCAGCTTTTGCTAAGGCATCCGCTTCGTTATCAGTATTGAAATTTACAAAAGTTCCGTTAGGCAACTTTACAGAGTCACCCTCTGCACTTGCCTTTAGAGCTTCTACCCTTTCAATAGCTAATTCCTCAGCTTCCTTTTCAATACCACCTCCAATAAAAGAAAATGAGATTTGGTATATACTTACCACTAACAGTAAGATTGTAAAAAACCAAAAAAATCCTTTGTTACGCATAGTTAAAGTGTCGTTTATTATTTAATAGCTGGCAAATATAGAATTATCATTTATTAAACACAACCTAAACTTGAGTTGTTATTCATTTTTTTTGATTTGCCTAATTCTCCCTGAACAATTGAAAAGTGTAAAGTTGTTAACTTTCTCCTATCTGACTCCTTTAATCACAATCATATAGGTCTGTGTAGCGAAATATTACTTTGTTTTTATTATTTTCGCGCTCAATCTAGAATAAAACGACCATTATATTAACAAGTAAATTAAGTTATGAAAAAACAAATTATTGCGCTTACTTTCATTAGCACCTTACTTTTTTCAGGTTTCGCCAGAGCGGATGAAGGAATGTGGCTACCTTTTTTATTGGGTAGAAATTATGAAGACATGAAAAAACATGGATTAAATCTTACCCAAGAGGAAATCTATAGTATCAACAACTCCTCACTAAAAGATGCCATCGTTTCATTTGGTGGATTCTGTACTGCGGAAGTGATTTCAAAAAAAGGATTATTACTTACAAATCATCACTGTGGATATGATGCGATTGCAGACGCTTCAAGTGAAGAAGAAAATCATTTAGATAACGGATTTTGGGCTAAAAGTTATGAAGAGGAAATCGCTATTCCGGGCTTAACGGCTACTTTTGTTATTTCTATTGCGGATGTAACAGAACAAATTGCAGCTAACCTAACAGATGAAATGTCTGAGGAAGAACGTGCAATTAAGATTAGAGAAATTTCTGCTGAATTAACTAAAGAAGCTGTAGGAGAATCTAACTATAAAGCATTTGTACGTGATTTCTTTGAAGGAAATGAATTTTATTTATTCGTTACAGAAACATACGAAGATGTACGTTTAGCGGGAACACCACCAGAATCTATCGGGAAATTCGGACATGATTCTGACAACTGGATGTATCCTCGTCACACTGGAGATTTTGCCATGTTTAGAATTTACTCTGGAACTGACAATAAACCAGCGCCATACAGCGAAGACAACCAACCATACAACCCAAAGCACTCACTTCCTGTATCTATTAAAGGATATGAAAAAGGAGATTTTGCAATGGTTTTCGGTTTCCCAGGATCAACAGATCGTTACCTTTCTTCTTTTGGAGTGGAACAAGCGGTAAACATTGAACAACCAAAAAGAGTAGAAATTCGTAGAAAGAAGCTTGACATCATGAAGAAATACATGAATGAAAGCACTGAAGTAAGATTAAACTATGCATCAAAGCACGCACAGGTGGCTAACTACTGGAAATACTTTATTGGTCAATCTGAGCAGTTAAAAAACAACAAAGTAGCCGACAAAAAACGTAAGTTAGAAGCTAGGTTTAATGAGTTTGCTGCTGAGAACCCGGAGTATGCGGATATCATGGAAACGATTCAAAAAGCTTACGCCTTTACCGATAATCAAGTTTATGCTGATGTTTACCAAAGTGAATTTATTTACTCGGTAGACCTTAACTTAAACGTTTTCCGATTTGTTCTTTTAGAAAACTACATCGAGCAAGGAATGGGAGAAAGAGCTTACGGAAGCTTTAAGGAACGTATGATGAGCTTTTACGAAACAGCGAATTTGGATTTAGAATTTGAAACTTTAGAAGCTGTACTTAAAATGTACTACAATGACATTCCTGCTGAAATGATGCCTGAATTGATTAAAAACGCAGGAGACAAAGGAAAATTGAGCAAACTTGTTAAAAAAGCGAAGAAAAAATCTATTTTCTCTTCAAAAGCGAAGTTTGAAAAATTTGATGAATTGGTTGAAAAATCTGAGGAATTTCCAATGGAAACTTTGAAGAAAGATCCACTTTTTCAGTTAATTGAATCCATTTACATTGAATACAATAAACTAACAGAAAACGAAGAGTATGTAAAGGTAATGAATGACCTTGAAAGAGCGAATAGATTATTCGTAAAGGGTTATAGAGAAATGGACAAAGACAAAACGTTCTATCCTAATGCTAACAGTACTTTGCGTTTAACTTATGGTTCTATTCTTCCTTATTCTCCAGAAGAAGGAAAAGAATACGACATTTATACTACTTTGGAAGAAGGGTTGAAAAAAGAAGATCCAAACAACCCTGAATTCCATGTTTCACCAAAATTAAAAGAGTTATTTGCCAACAAAGATTTTGGTAGATATGCCAATGATAAAGGAGAAATGGTAGTCAACTTTATCAGTAACAACGACATTACAGGAGGAAATTCTGGTTCTCCAGTTCTAAATGCAGATGGTCACTTGATCGGAACTGCCTTTGACGGAAACTGGGAAGCAATGTCAGGAGACATCTTCTTTGAGAAAGACATACAACGTACTATTTCTTGCGATATCCGTTATGTTTTATTTATCGTTGAAAAATACGGTGAAGCACATAACTTAATTGAAGAAATGGAGATTGTTGAATAAACTTTTTCTTGATCTTTTTGAAAAGTCCAGGCGTTCTCGTCTGGACTTTTTTGTTTCAGGAAAAAGTCCAGCTCCTTCCCTGTTCTTTTGTTTAAATTGGTTGATAGCACGTTCGCAATTTTATTTTCAACAAATTGAAAAAGAAATTTTCCTTAGGATGAGTTTAGACTAGAGGCATATATCAAAGGAGGAAACAAACATACAGAACCAATTATTGTAGCAGCACCCCATTAAAAAGAACTATTCTTATATTGTGCTGTTAAAACAGAAGAGCATTCAGCTTTCTAAAGCTTAAAATCAAATAAGAAAGTTAAAAATGAAAAGTAAATGAAGATTTCGATTGAAGAGATACGAAAACAGCTCACACTCACTTTGCCCGGAGAAGAAGCTCACCTTCCTATGTCTCCAATGGGCAGAGGTAGATCATCTGAAGCGATTAAAAAATCGCAAAATTATAGAGTTAGCGCAGTTGCTTTAATTCTTTATGAAAATCAAAATGAATTAAAAGGAATTCTCACTCAAAGATCGCCTTATCGGGGAATGCACAGCGGAGAAATATGTTTTCCTGGAGGAAAAATGGAAGATTTTGATCATGACTTAAAACAAACTGCAATTAGGGAAGCCACAGAAGAAATTGGGTTAAAACATGAGCATTTTGAATTGTTGGGAGAATTAACCCCTGTTTTTATTCCGGTAAGCAACTTTAGTATTCAACCTTATGTTTTTCATTATAAAGAACAACCTATTTTCGTTAAAAACATCAGAGAAGTTGCCGAAATATTCTCCTTTCCAATTCATCAATTATTTGACGAAAGTATTATCAAAAAAAAGAGTCTCAAACTTTCTGACAATAGAATACTGGATAATATTCCCTATTTCGACATCAATAATAAGGTGGTTTGGGGAGCTACGGCTTTGATTCTTCATGAGTTTAAGAAGATGTTTAGTTGTTAATGATTAAGGTTTAATTAATGTTTAACGTCCAGGGTATTGAATTTCAACTGCGTTGAAATTGTGGCTTTTCGTTAAAAAGCGGCCAGCACAAACCTCGTTAATCATTAAACCTTAAAAATTAATCATTAGAAATACAGCGCAAATACTTCAACATTAAACCTTAATTAATGATTAACGTCCAGGGTATTGAATTTCAACTGTGTTGAAATTGTGGCTTTTCGTTCAAAAGCGTCCAGCGCAAACCTCGTTAATCATTAAACCTTAATAATTAATCATTAGAAATACAGCGCAACCATTTCACCATTAAACATTAGAAAAGCCCATACCCTACGTAGCCCACCACTTCTTTGATCAGTCCGAACCAACCGTTAAAGGTGTCTGCACTGGGTATGATGAACTCATCCCAATGGTAAAACCTTTCTTTTCCCACGTACTGATCTGTTGAGAAAGGAGTGACTTCAAATTCATAATTTTCGAAAGAAGCTTTTGCTCTTTTCATGTGACGGGCAGATGTGATGAGTAAAAAACTATCGAAATGCGGGTAGGATTGTTGAAAAAGAGCTGCGGTAAATTTCGCGTTTTCGTTGGTGTTTCTCGATTCTGTTTCGGTAATGATATCGATTTCAGGAATTCCCCACTCCACAAGCTGAACTTTTAATTGTTCTGCTTCTTTTAATCCTCTGTCAATTACATTCCCGTGTTTACCCACAATGCAAATTTTACTTATTTTTTTGGCTTTATATAAATCTATCGCTTGCCAAATCCTATCTCCTCCCCTTCTAATGCTCAATCGATTTGCATCATTATCATATTCGAACATTCCACCCAAGACAATGCCTACATCGTGGTGATTTATTTCTGTTTTATTTACTGCTGGAATTTCCCATAAACGCAGGGCTTCTTTGTAAATGAATGTATTGGAGAAAAATAGAATAATAACGATTGAACTCACTTTAGCCATCTGTTTTACTTTCTTCTTTTTTGCGAAAGCCCAAATAAAAATAGACAAAAGAAGCCAAGTTAACGGTGTGATTAGGAAGTATATAATTTTAGAAAGAATCAATATCATAGGGCGGAATCTTATGTAGACACAATTAAAAAGTTATATTTGTGACAAATTTAATTTTTTTAACCAATACATAATTATGGATAATGATATTCTAAACACCGAGAAGTACTTTGGCATTTCTCAAGGTGAATTATTTGCTAAAATAGTAGAAATTGGAACTAACCTTCTAATAGCGGTAGTAATTTTCCTTGTTGGAATGAGACTCGCAAAGTTCTTCAGTAAAATGGTCGTGAAAATTCTTGAAAAAAGAGATTCAGACAGAGGTTTGATTACTTTCATGCAAGGCTTAGTGAGTGGACTTGTGAAAGTTTTAACCATCGTAACGGTTTTCTCTCAAGTAGGAATCGAAATGACTTCTTTCATTGCTATTTTAGGAGCCGCGGGTTTAGCTATTGGTATGGCATTCTCTGGAACTTTAAGCAATTTGGCGGGTGGAGTAATGATATTAATTTTCAAACCGTTTAAAGTTGGAGATTATGTTACAGGATCTGGAGAATCTGGTACTGTTCAAGAAATTCAAATTTTCCATACTGTAATGACAACGCCAGATAACAAAACGATTATCATTCCTAACGGTCCTTTGTACAACGGAAACATCACCAACTTCAGTATGCAACCTACACGACGTGTTGATTTCACATTTGGATTTGGGTATGGAGAAGATTTAAAACTTGCTAAGGACACGATTTTAGAGATTGTAAATGCGCACGATAAAATATTTAAAGATCCTGAGCCATTTGTAAAACTAGGATCTTTGGGTGATTCATCAGTGAATTTAACAGTAAGAGTTTGGTGTAACAAAGAAGACTACTGGGATATTTTCCACGCTATTCATGAAGAAGTGTACCAAAAATTCGATCAAGAGGTTGAAGGTTTATCAATTCCTTATCCACAAATGGATGTACATGTTAATGGAAACGCTTAAAATTATCCAACAATATTTAAAAGAGTCGCGAAAGTGGCTCTTTTTTTTTGATGATACTTTCCATCAATAAAAGCATTTATACTCACCATTTTCACTACTGTAGAAGTTAATTTCAGCCCTAAAGTTTTCTTAATCCATAAAATGAACTAATTTCATCCTCTTTGAAAGATTCATAAAGGAAAGTTTGTGACTTTTCTCAATTGCGTTTATCCTAACATCGCTTTTGATTAAAGCCGCAACTATCTAATTTTTAAAATAATACCATGCATTTCCATCAAACAATACATAAACTCTTACTTTCATATAGAGAAAAGCATAATCAAAATTTTAATTTTCTGGTCAGACAAAGAGCAAGCACCAATGACAAAAAGTATCCCGGTGGAAAATTTGCACATGGTATGGTTTTTCAGGGGACTGATGATTATTGTTTTGTGGCGCTTTCGGACAAAAGTGGTGGAGCAAATTCTACTAAAAGCATAGGAATTGTTATCCGACCATTACAGAACAACACCTATTCTGCGCACTTCGAAATAGTTTTTCCGGGGATAGAAGACCCTGAAATAATTGCATTTTATAAAGAGCTAGCAACAAAATTTACAGAAATAAAATGGGATAAAAAAGGCGAAAGAGCTTGGTTGCATATCGGAGAATTCTCTGAAGATAGCCCTACGCTATTATACAATTGGTTAGATGAAAATTATCCCATTCTAAAAGAATCAGCTCTAAAATCTGGAATCGACGACATTCTTCCTAATGATGAACGCTTTGAACAATTGCAAGATAATTTAGCAAAAAGGCTGAAATCAGATAAAAAGCCGATAAATTACTGGATATTTCAAGGAAACTCTAAAATTTACAATATCACCAAAGCCTTAAAAGCCGGACATTTAAAAAGTTGGAAAGTTGCAGCGCATAAGGAGAAAATTAAAGTGGGTGACCAAATAATCGTTTGGCAAACTGGAAATCGAGCAGGTTGTTACGCCTTAGCTGAGGTTACTTCAGAGGTAGGTACTTTCGAGGAAGAAGAATACGAACAACAGTACTACATCAATTCAGAGGAAACACCTCCTACTCATCGTGTGAAAATTATAATCACTAAATACTTAGCAGATGATCCTATTTTATGGGAAGAAATAAAAAACAATCCGTTATTTTCAAGTTTCAATGGGGGAACACAAGGCACTAATTTCAGTGCTACCGAAAAAGAATTTAAGGCTTTATTAGGAATGACTAAAACAACAGATATAAATTACTGGATCTACTCACCAGGAAGAAATGCAGAACATTGGAATTCATTCTATGAAGAGGGCATAATGGCAATTGGCTGGGACGAGTTAGGCGATTTATCACAATATGAAACAAGAGATGACATTTATTCTGCTTTACAGGAAAATTACGGCGGTGAAGGGAGTAAAAAGAATAACGTTACCGCAAATTTCGAGTTTTCCAGAGAGATAAAAATTGGTGATGTCGTCATTGTAAAAAAAGGTAGGAATGAATTGCTAGGGTATGGTATTGTGACTTCAGACTATTTTCATAATAACTCCAAGAAAACATACAAAAGTAGCAGATCGGTGGATTGGAAAATAAATGGAAGTTGGAAAACAAACCGAAGCTTAGTGCTGAAAACGCTCACCAATATCACGAATTATAAATCAGACGATGATGATTACGAATTTTTCTATCAGCGATTGATGGGGTTAATGCAAGGTGACGAAAAACAAATAGAAATAATGCAGAAGCTAAAATTGCCAACCAACCAAATCCTCTTCGGACCTCCAGGAACAGGGAAAACTTACTTTTTAAAAGAACAGTTATTTGACCAATATACTTTAAAGGAAACCTCAATATCACATGAAAAGTATTCTGAAAAAATAGTTTCTGATTTAACATGGTGGCAAGTCACAACTTTGGCATTATTAGAGATTGGTACTGCCAGCGTAAATGAAATTCTAGAAAATCGGTGGGTTGCAAAAAAAGCAAGTCTTTCTGAATCTAAAAATGTGAGAGCAACCCTTTGGGGAACTCTGCAAATTCATACAATAGCTGAATCAAAAAATGTGGCTTATACACAACGAACAGCTCCTTTTATTTTCGACAAAACTCAAGAAAAGACATGGAAGCTACTTTCTACTGAATTGGATGAACAAGCTCCAGAATTAAGAGAAATCAAAGATTCTGTCGACAATTACAATCCCGACCCAGATAAAATCATCAAAAACTACGATTTTGTTACCTTCCACCAATCTTTTGCCTATGAAGATTTTATTGAGGGAATAAAACCGATTTTACCTGAAAATGAAGCGGAAGAATCAATAGATCTCGGTTATAAAATTGAAGATGGTGTTTTTAAAAAACTGTGCTTAAAAGCAAAAAATGATCCCAACAATAGATATGCTATTTTCATAGATGAAATAAATCGTGGAAATGTTTCTGCCATTTTTGGTGAACTCATCACCCTTATCGAAATTGATAAAAGAACAGGCGCAAAAAATGAATTGAGTATTAAACTCCCCTACTCTAAGGAATTGTTTAGTGTACCTTCAAACATAGATATTTACGGCACAATGAACACCGCCGATCGTTCCGTTGAAGCGCTCGACACTGCTTTGCGAAGAAGATTTTCGTTTAAAGAAATGATGCCAAATCCTGAACTATTGAGCGATATTGACATCGAAGGAATTAACTTAGCTGAACTCTTAACAACCATCAATGAACGAATTGAAGTCCTTGTAGATAGAGACCATACGATTGGACATTCTTACTTCTTGAATGTTGAAAGCAAAGAAGACTTGAAAAATGTTTTTATGGATAAAGTCATCCCACTATTGCAAGAATATTTCTTTGGAGATTATAGTAAAATGGAATTGGTGATTGGCTCTTATTTCTTTAAGAAAGAGCTTCCAAAAGTTACTTTCGCGGTAAACAATCAGGAATATTACGAAGAAAGGAAGCGCTATGTTTTTAAAGATTTCGACAGTTCAGATTTTGACATTATCACAGCACTGAAGGCTTTGTTACTCATCACAGAAGAAGCATCTTAGACCGTGAGAAAAGTCATCAACAGATTTGAACATGGGCGCTTATTCATTGGTGAAGAAGGCTTTAATCAAACGCATTTAGATGCTTTGATTAAGTTAAACACCGTTCATGAAAGCGCGTATTTTGACATTATCCCGAAAGGTATAAAGTTCAAGCAGTTTGTGGGTGTATTGCAAGTGGGTGAACTCCTGTTACAAATTCATCCCAAAGCAGACAAAGACGAAAACGATGGTGAATGGAAAGGTGTTTTACTACAAATGTTGAAAGCTTGTGGAAGAATTAAGGCACAAAGCGCAGGTGAAGCTCAGGTAAAAAAGCAGCACCTTAATCTTTTAGAAGTTTATTTCGAATATTTCCTCAGAGAAATTGAATATTTAATTCATCGGGGATTAATTAAACAGTATCGCCGCGAATCTGGAAATGTAAAAGCATTAAAAGGAAAACTAGAATTTGCACAAAATATTCGTCACAATCACATTCATAAAGAACGCTTTTATACCACGCATCAGGTGTATGACACCAATCACCAATTACACCAAATTCTTGCTGTTGCACTAGAAATTGTCGGACAATTCTCGCGTGGCTCTCGCTTAAATGATTTGTGGAGACGAATGACTTTATCTTTTCCCGAGGTAGAACACATTAAAGTAACTTCCAAACTATTGGAAAGTGTGACTTTTAACCGTAAATCTATGCCTTACAAAAGAGCTTTTGAACTGGCGCGCTTGATTATCTTAAATTATTCTCCCGACATCAATAAAGGACGAGAAAATATGATTGCCCTACTCTTCGACATGAACGAATTGTGGGAGGACTATGTTTTTATCCAATTGAGAAAGGAAGTTTTAAAACCTAATTCCAAATACAAAGACTACGAAGTTTTACCCCAACGATCCAAAGGATTTTGGAAAGGCAACAGTCTAAAACCCGACATCGTAATTGAACACAAAACCACGAAGCGCAAATTTGTAATCGACACCAAATGGAAAAGACCAGGTTTCACTGCTAGCGTCGATGACTTAAGACAAGTTTACACCTACGCTCGTTTTTGGAATGCAGAAAACGTAATGCTCCTCTACCCCGGAGATTTCAGAAACAATAAAGAAGGCATTTTCAAAACTACAGATAGCGTTCCTTTTTCTAAAGACGAGATTTCTCACAAAGGCTATTTGAGATTTGTGAAAGTGGTTGAGGATGGCAGGTTGTGTGCGGATTTGGGTGAAAAGGTTTTGGAGGGGTTTGTGGGGTGATGCAACGAAGATAATTGCTTGAGTTGAATTGATTTTAATAAGCTTATATGTTAGAATTCTGTCATTTATGCGATATACTTATGACATATACATATTATTTACATATATTTGCGTCAAACAAAAGTAATAGCCATGGGAACAACACATAGCTTAGATAGAGTGATTAAGCCAAAAACTGAATACTCTATGAACAAAGAAAACAAACTTCAGAAAATTTTAAAAAATAAAAAGTCTATTCAAATGACTGCTAAAGAGTATGAAAGCTATAGGCTTAATGCATACGCTGCGGTTAGATAATATTTACACTTTTTCAATTATATAGACCGTTAAATACGGTCTTTTTTTATGGCCTCTAACCTACTAAAATATTGTCACTATACACCAATTCGAAACTCCAATCTAACGAGGAGTATTTCTTTTCCTTTTCAAAAAGACAATCCAGATAGGATTAAAGCGTTCAAAATAAAAATTAAAAAGAATATAGTCTACATCGTTTAAATCTATTACTACCAGGACTATGCCTTTATAAAATTTCATCCTAAAATTCATGAAAATCACCCAAACAAATATCAAATAATTGGTATGGGATTATCTGTAGGCAACATCAAAAGGCTACTCAACACCTCATGTAAAATCATTCTTGATGAAATAGATAAAAGTGATAATGAGAATATTATTTATTCTTTTTTTGGTCAATGGTATGAGAAAGACAACGATAAAAATAGAATTATATCAAAACGATTTAGTCTTTATAGAAAACAAGTTGCTACATTTTTCAGTTTGATAAATTTCTTCATTCTGAAGAAGAAGCAATTAACTTTTATTGCATTTCACCAATAAAGAATAAAAAATTCAACAAACAAGTCATCAAACTTAGAAACGAATTAGCAAATGACATGAATCTAACTGAATTATTTATGACAGAAAAAGCAAAAGAAGATTTGTTAGATTATCAATAAATTGCAGATTACTTTCTGCGAGAATCAATGCCTAATTTTACTTATAGAGAGATTAAAATTGTTCTACACCAGAGATTCCCAAAACAACAAAGATGATATTTTCAAAACTACAGACAGCGTTCCTTTTTCTACAACGGAGATTTCTCACAAAGGCTATTTGAGATTTGTGAAAGTGGTTGAGGATGGGAAATTGTGTGCGGATTTGGGTGCGAAGGTTTTGGAGGGGTTTGTGGGGATAGACGAGTTAATTTGACGTATTTCGTGCTGTAATCCAAGTCTACGTTACTGAGCTGAATTGATTTTAACTGGCCTTATATTTACTTGGTAAAACAAGCCACGAAACCTAGGCAATTCTAAGTATAGTGTGCCTTAACTTTGGCTAAATTCAAGAATCTTATTTTGACAGCATGGAAATGTGTAAATAACGCGAGATATTAAGAGAATCTCGCAATATTATCAAAAGAAGCAAATTGCGCTTCAATTAAGAAAACTTTAATTGTTGCTTTGATAAAGGAATATTTAGCTGAATTCCCAAAACAACAAAAAAGATGATTTCAAAACTAAAGACACCGTTCCTTTTTCTACAACTTAAATTTCCCGCAAAAGCTATTTGAGATTTGTGAAGGTGGTTGAGGATGGGGAATTGTGTGCGGATTTGGGTGAGAAGGTTTTGGAGGTGTTTGTGGGTGATTAAAACATTAAGCTTGGTTAAATCTTGCATTTAACCTCTTTTTAGACTTGGAATCGGTTTTGGCGCGTACGCTCGAAAACCATATCACCCTAACTATCAACTGGTATACATCTTCCGCATCCGCTCCACCATTCCTTTCATATCTTCAACCAGCCAATCAGGTTCCACAACCCTTAGTCTATCCATGTGCATAAAAAGCAACTGACTAAATTCATAATTGGGCTTTAAGAAATATTCAACCATGGTTTCTCCATCTTTTTCTTCAAGAATTTCCTGTGAATGATGCAAGGGCAATGACTTTAAATAAGGGATTTGAGTTGATTTTACAGCAATTACAATTTTAGTGAGTTCGCTTACAGAATAAGTTAATCCAACTGTTTCTCTAAAACGGTCTTTTAAATTCAAGTCTTTTTTGGCTTCGAAAGTTTTGGTCAGCAATTCAAATGAAGAAATTCGATCAATTCCAAAAGTGCGCATTTCATTGATTCCTGACACCTCTCCTACCACATACCAACGTCCTTTGAACTCTTTGAGTAGATAAGGTTTAACCCGATACTTTCTCGTTTTACCCGATTGGTAACTTTCATGGTTAAAGCGGATGTATTGCTGATTCCGAATGGCTTGAAGTAGCTCCTGCAGATATTCAATTCCAGAAATATTTCCTTCGTGTTCAAAATCAATATAATTCAAAGTTTCTTTGCTTTCATGGAGACTTTCTTGAAAAACATGCGCTGTTTCTACCAACTCCAACAAACGCAAAAAACTATCTATCGGTAAACTTTTTTCTTTGTTGATAAAATACCCTCGTTTACTTTGATTGTACTCAATTTCGACATCAAATTCATTCCGAATCGCCTCAAAATCTCTTTCTATAGTTCGTTTGGAAGCTTTTAAACCTATGCGTTCAATATAATCCATGATTGAATCCATGGAAGGATATTGTCCTGACTCGAGTTGATCGATGATGCGTTTGTAACGGCGGATGATGGCTTGTGCTGACATGGAATAAGGTGTTATTTGGTAAGAAAAGCAAACACGTAAAAATATAAGATAGAAATTGCAATTGAACTGAAATTACCAACTAAAAAATAATCGTTTTCTATCTTTTGAGCGTTCTCCTCTTTACTCTCCATGAATCTAGTACCCAATTTTATTGCACCAAAAACGACTAGTATTGTTGGGATTACTAAAATTAACCCTATAGCCATTATGAATCTTTCTAAAACTCCTTTAAAAACCGATAAATTCATTCGTAAAACTCTCTTTGAATCCTTATTACTTGTTTCATTCTTGTCCATAAACTTTTTCTTTAAGTATCTGAACCAAGTGAAATTAAACAACAGCTCTCCTAATAAAAAAATGACGATAAATAATAATAAGTTATACATTGAGTACAGTATTAAAATTGGTAAATAGTCTTTTACACGTTGTGTATTCTTCAATATTTAAGCTTTTATATCTCCTCCACGCACTAGACACATTAAGATTTAGAGCTTCAGCTACTTCTTGATAGCTTTTGTTTAGTAAAAACTCTTTAACAATATAGTAATCATTTATCTTCCAGCTATCAATATAGAATTGATAAATTAAAAATAAATCACTTAATATTTGTTGTGCTTTTAAATTGTTATTCAGCATTATTATAAATCTATTTTTATTAGACTTTGACTGATTAAGCTTTTCTCTCGACTCTGTAAGACCATCACCTAACATTTCGTAGGCATTCTTTTTATTTATAGGTGTTTCAATTTCGCCATAATTGAGTACAAATCTCAACTTAAAGCCCCACTCATTTTGAATGATTTCTTCTTCTATTTGAAAAATTATTTCTATTGCATTACCCATAGTATTAATGATGCCTTGAAACTCATCACCAAGTGTGATTGTTAGTGGAGATGTTAATTGGTTTTTCCATTGGTTATTAATCTTGTCAACAAGCGTTTTAAAATTACTCATAAGTAACGTTGAGTCCTTTTTTCGACTTTCAACAATATCAGCCATTAAAATCGGATAGTTCATAATAAATATTTTAAAGTAATCAAATATAACAAAATTATTGCACTAATAACGCAAACATACTCAGGTTTGCGCTAAACGTGCAAAAACAATATACCTTGCATTATTAATGCAAAAAAAGGTTGAGTTATAATTTGATTTTAAAATAGTATCCGCTTAGAAAGGCTAAACACAAGCTTTGTTAAAAGAAAAAGGAGTTAAGAATGTTCTCTTTTAGACTTAAAACTCATTCCGAATCGCCTCAAAATCTCTTTCTATAGTTCGTTTGGAAGCTTTTAAACCAACGCGTTCAATATAATCCATGATTGATTCCATGGAAGGATATTGTCCTGACACGAGTTGATCAATGATGCGTTTGTAACAGCGGATGATGGCTTGTGCTGACATTGAGTTTTTAGGCGAATATAAGGATATTGGTTTTTCTTCAACATTTCTAGCGGGAGGAGTCTTTATTTTTCTAGTCCTCCCCCTTACCCCCCTCCAAAGGGGGAAGTAATCACGAATATTCTCTTTTTAACAAAATGACTTTCATAAACTTTTTTTAAGAAGCTTTACACTTGTTCAATCAAAAACCTACTTGGCATCGTAGCCCACTTTGGAGGGGAATACAGGGGGAGGAATTTCACTACAATTACTCTTAATTCACATTTATTTAAAAGTATAAAACCACCCTCCGACACCCTCTGTCGGTATCCTCCCTGACCTTTGTTTTAAATCAAAAAGAAAACGAAGATGAACAACAATTTAATGGAGTTAAAAGAAGAATTTAATGAGAAAATAAATCGCTTAGAAAAGAATAGAATTTAATTAAAAAACCTCAACGTTTGCTACAAATTTCTTTAAGTGTGTTCATAATTTTAGTAAACCGATAATCTTGATTTTCATGAAATAAATTCCCAAGAATGGCTTCTTGTTGATTGCGATTTTCTATTATTTTATTAAAACAGTGAATGAGATAATTTTTTACTTTGTTCTCGCTTGATAATATTTGATTTTTAAGTGTCGATGTATGATTCAGAATATACACGATATCCTCAAAATCATGACTTGTTCTAGGGTCTTCTCCACCACGATTTTCAAAAGCTGTAAATTTTGTTGCTAAAAAGTAAGGAAGTGACAAACATCTAACAGTAATATCATCAATTTCAACTTCAATTAAATCTTTAAATCCAGACTCAAACCATTGATTTGCTGGCGCCCATCCTACTTCTTTTGTGGACATAACATCTACTTTTATGTCTTCGAATCTGAAACGACAAACAACCTTGTCCTCATGTGATTGATAAAATCCTTTTTGTTCTAAGCGCTTTCTTATTCTTTCCAACTCACCAAAACTTGTGATTTCCAAACTAATATCTATATCTTTTGTTGGTCGAACATCATCAGCTGATTTATCATCAATATACAAACTCACCACTGCGCCTCCAACGAATACAGCATCATTATTAAGCTCTCCTAACGCATGGGCGATTTTTTTAGTGGCAGTTCTATTAATTAAGGTGTTCTTCATAATAATCGTTTTTTCAATTCCTCTTTAGCCATATTAACTTCGCGTGCTTTACCTACTCTTAATGTATCACACAAAGCCATAAACTCATAAAATAATGGATCTTTCAAACAAGCTTCGGGAACTTTTGGGTGAAGTGGCTCTATAGCCTGCCCTCTTATTGTCCCCCCCCCATAAGGCCATACGAAAGACTCATCACTCATAATTTCCTTTTTTAATGGCGATGCTGAGTGTGCGGTTGGAATTCCTCTAAGAATAGACCCAGGCTTCTGCGGATAAACATATTTTAAACCATGTACTAAGAATTCTAATATAGACATTCTCATTAAAGTCTTTTTGTTCTGGGTTATTAATCCAGCAAAAGCTGAGCGATTCAAGCTCTCACTCACTTCACTAGCGCTAATCCCTAATTCATAGGATAAATCCTTCATCAACCAAGGTTTATTTTCTTTAGATGCAATTTTTAAAAGAATCACTATATCATGTGGACGCATTCCATTGTGCTTTTTCATGAAATCAAGTTTTATACAAATATAATAATTAATTCGCGATTCGCAATTCGCGAATCACTAATGTCCGATTAAAAAGGCTTTACCGCAAAAACATAAGTTTCGCTATATCTCCTATGTCTTTTTCATTTTTTTCTTGATAAAAAAACGAAACAAAAAAATCAAAGGAATTCCAAGGCGAATGCTTCGCACCATGAGATTTTCTAAAGCTCCATGCTATATTTCTTTTTCAAAGAAATGCAATTCCACTTGAAAACTCATTTTCGCTGTGGAATCCCAAACGCCACGAACATACTTTTTCTCAAATCTAAGCCCTTAAAATCGCAAAACAAGCCATAGTACAGAATAGACAAAGACTAAAGAATAATCATAAAATTTATATCGGACGCCAGTGATTCGCGAATTGCAAATCAAACTGTAGTCCTCCCCCTTATCCCCCTCCAAAGGGGGAAGTAATCACGAATATTCTCTTTTTAACAAAATGACTTTCATAAACTTTTTTTAAGAAGCTTTACACTTGTTCAATCAGAAAGCTACTTGGCATCGTAGCCCACTTTGGAGGGGAATACAGGGGGAGGAATTTCACTACAATTACTCTTAATTCACATTTATTTAAAAGTATAAAACCACCCTCCGACACCCTCTGTCGGTATCCTCCCTGACCTTTGTTTTAAATCAAAAAGAAAACGAAGATGAACAACAATTTAATGGAGTTAAAAGAAGAATTTAATGAGAAAATTAATCGCTTAGAAAAGATTAGAATTCAATTGAAAACCGAGTTCACAGGAATAGACAATGCTATTGATGAAGTCGTTGACAACATCCGCTCATGGTATACTTTGGCAGAAATACAGACCCAACCCAATGTGGTTAATTTATGGGGACTTACTGGCGTGGGAAAAACTTCTTTGCTTTTAAGAATCGCTGAGTTATTAGAGATAAAAGACAAAACATTTCGGATTGATTTTGGTGCGAAATATGGACCGCATTCTTTTAATCAATCGGTGCAACAAATTGCTGCTGTTTTAAATGACGAGCCTTTGATAATTATTTTGGATGAATTTCAGCATGCACGAACCATAGAAAAGAATTTATCAGGTAAAAAAGAAGTGGAAAATGGCGCTCATCGATTGGTGTGGGACTTGCTGGATTCAGGGAAAATTATTGAAAATTCGTGGAAACAAATTGTAACCGAAATTCTAAAGCACATCAGAAGTCTAAAAATGTTGATTTCTAAAGGAATGCTTATCGAAAATGGGATTGTTGTCGAAGAGAAAAGCTTGTTTTTGGAAGAAATGAAAACAGAAATGTTAATCGACACGGAACCCGAAGAATACCTGGCTATTCCACAGAGTTTACATTACGAATTGGTGAAATATGTGCCGCAACGCTATAATCTTGACATGGTGGAAGAATTAGTATTGCATTTAAAAACATTGAATGGTAAAGAAACCCTTCATTTTTTGGAGGAAGCCTTACTCATTGCGCGTCAACCTGTGGAAAGAAAATTCAGTAAATCCCTCATTTTTGTAGTTGGAAACTTGGACGAAGCTTATAAAATCAACAATAACCTAAATACAGACATTTCTGCCGATGAATTTTATGAAGTCAGTAAAAAAATAACAGTTCCCGACATAAAATCTGCCTTGCAGGAGCGTTTTCGTGATGAACAAATTGCGCGACTCGGAAATAACCACATTATTTATCCTGCCTTAAACAAAAAAGCCTACCGAAAATTAATTACCATGAAGTTGGATGCGTATTTCAAGATGTTAGAAAAACACTATGCCATTTCTTGGCGTTATGACAACTCTCTAATCAATAAAATTTACGATGAAGGCGTTTATCCCACTCAAGGCGCACGACCTGTTCTTACCACAATTTATCAACTCATTAAATCGCAAACTGCTCTAATTTTTCAAGCGGTATTGCAAGAAGAAAAGGCTATTCACGAAATCTCATTATCCGAAAAGGACAACAAACTGATCTGTACCTTTCTTTCCCAAAGCAATCAAGTGAATACTTTAGTTATTCCATTGCGTTCAAAACTAGGTGAATTAAGAAAACCAAAAAACAATGAGAACCAGGCAATAACAGCAGTACATGAAGCCGGTCACGCAGTAGTGATTGCTCATTTATTGAACGAAGCACCAAAAATCATCACCGCAACAGCCACAGATGGAAAAGAAGGCTTTGTGTTTTCACGTTCCAATGAAGATTTTACTTCAAAAAAGAGCTTATTGAACAAAGTTGCTGTAGCGCTCGCTGGAATAATGGCAGAAAAGTACATTTTCGGAGCAGAAAACATCACGATGGGCGCAAGTTCGGATATTCAAAAAGCGTATAGCTTAATTGACAACGCCTTTAAAAATGCAGGATTGGGCGAAAAACTTTACCATTATGCAAGTAATAAAACCGAAAATTCAACAAGCTTTCATCAAATTGAAGAAGTAGAAAAAGAGATTTCAAATGTAATTGATGCGGCACAAATTCTAGCCGAAGAAACGCTAAAAAAAGAACGCAGAATGCTACTCGAATTGGCCCAAATACTTCAAAACAAATCAAAAGTTGAACAACAAGAGTTTATTGAATTGTACCATAAACACGGCGCGAAGAAGATCGATTTTAAGAACGAGTCAACACATTACCGTGATGCCATTGTAAAGGCTTTAGAAGAATTAGAAAGCATGAAAGAAATAGCAACACACAAAGCCATTGTTCTTAATAAAAGTCAAAAGAAGGACAATGTAATAACTGATACTTTAAAATCGTGGAGAGATGAAAAGTAAGGAAGAACAAAATGAGATCGCTGATAAAAGAGATTCTAGCTTGAAGCATCAAGTGAAAAAGGTAATAGAAAAAGCTGAGAATCCCTTACTCCTTTCATTAAATACAGGTTTTTCAAACATCGACGATCAACTCAATGGATTAAAATTAGGAGAACTTTACATTTTAGGCGGAGCTGCTGCAATGGGACAGCAAACATTCATCGGTCAGCTTGCTATGGAAGTCGCAGAACATTCAGGTGTTTTGTATTTAACACAATTTGAATCTCCATCAAAACTAAGCAAACGTTTACTTTCCATTGCTGGAAATATCCAATCGCACCAACTTGAGCAGCTGCCTTGGAATAAAGAAACAACTGATCAAGTTTCAGAAATACTGAACTCTTTTAAAAGCAAAAAGCTCTTCATTGAAAAAGAAAAGCAGTTTGAACAAAATGAATTCATGAAACTTATCGAAGATTATGTCACTCAAAATGGAATCAAATTGATAATCATAAATAATGAAAATAATTTATTTAGAAATTTAAAAGTCAAGCTGACAACAGATGAAAAGTATAATTTTATTCTAAAGTTAAAACTACTTCTACGTCGATTGGATTGTTGTGGGATGATTCTTAAGAAAATAAAATCGGCTAAACGTACCCAGGGAAACCCTTTTCAATTACCACAGATTCCAGACATCCAACTCGAATATAACTTAGCAGATTTGGCTGATCATATTTGGTTTATGCACAGGTTAGAATATTATGGAATTGATAGAGACGGAGCAAATAACTTGACTAAAAATCGTATTGACTTGTATGTGATGGATGACGATGGTGGGTATTTGGAAAATCTGTATTTTAGTTTTAATGAGAGGTTTACGGGGATGGAAGTGGTTGAGAGGAGTGAAATAAATTATTAAATTAGAAAACAAATAGAATTATGAAAAGAATAGAAATGTTCAATTTAGCATATGATGATAAATTGATGGAGATTAATCATTATAAAAAGCATCCACAAATGATGCCATACGTTGGTGAAGATTATGACACTTACAAAATCTTAATTATTTCAGAAAGTCATTATGTACCTGATAATTTTAAGGGAGATATTTCAAACTGGTATGATAACCCAACTTTAGAATTAGTAAATTCAATGAAAGGAAATACCAATACAAGAGGAGTAATTAATAATTTCTTTGATAAGAATAGAAAAGGACATCGCCTTTTTCACAATATCAATTCAGCGCTCAAAAATGGTAACAAAAATATAGACCTGAAAAGTGTGGCTTGGTATAACTTTTATCAAAAACCTGCAAAGCATAAAAAAGAGTTTAAAAAAGACAATTCATTAGATAAGAAAATAGCTATTGAAGTTTTTGAAGAAAACATAAAAATATTGGATCCTAAACTTATTTTCTTTGTGTCTAAAAATGCTTTTGGTAGTTTACAAAACGGAAAAGGTGATTATAAAGATAGGAAGTGGTGCGAAATTTTGAAAGGACATAAATTCAAAAATCATCAAGTTCCAATTCAAGTTGCAGTTCATCCCAATTGCTCATGGTGGAATAGAAAACATGGTCAACGAAAGGAGACTGGAAAACAACAATTCGAAAGAAAAATTAGAAACCATTTCTCAATGTAAATTAACATGAAAAATATTAACCTACCAAAATCATCATCCCAATTTCAATCTGAAGGGGAACTCTTTATTATTACTTCCTTCCTAAAACAGTTTTATCCTTTACAAAAGGAAGACAACCTAAAAGAGACCTTCACTTTAGAAAACGCTTCAAACATTAAGATGCAACTTGATTTGTATTTAAAAGATGCTAAAGTTATAGGTGAGATTTACGTAACAGAATTGCCTTTTAATTCAGGACGAAAGCGAAAGTTCCAGAGTGATATTCTCAAAATGATCACATTTGAAAAGATAAATAAGGAACATTATAAAAAGTTTTACTTTCTCACAGCAGATGAAGAAAAACTCAAGACGCTTCACGGAGATGTTAGCGATGGCAGTTTTTATAAACATACCCGAGAGAAGTCTTTAATTGGAAAAAATACTTGGTTAAATCTTACACTGGAATCTTTTGGAATCGAATTGTATTACTATTGTATTGGTGAGCTTTTCTTTGAGAAATTAAAGAAAACAAGAAAGTTGCAGAAAGAGGGAATGAGAGAAAAAGTTATAAATAAATAATACAGGAGACTTTCCAAAATTTTGTGTTTGAGCTGAAAAATCCCAATATTTTTTCTAGTCTATAGTTGCCCATCTATAATTTTAAATCCTTCTTCTTTTTTCTCTAAATTCTCATTTAATATAACACTACCAATTCTATACGCACTTTTTACTTGTTTCCAACTACCATAAATATCTTCTAATAATTGTGCTACATTTTTAGGTTGCCAACGTTACGGACGTCGGTATAATGGAATTTGCAAATCTTGATTTAATACAGCATTTACTTTTTTAATTTTAGCATGTATTGTTTTTTCTTTTTTATTCAACTTTTATTAAGTTACTTTTTTATTTCTTTTACCAATTTATTCCAAGATTTTTTAGTCTGCTTCTTTATTTTATTTTTGGTCATAGTTTTAGCCGCTTTATTAGAATAAGACAAAAAATTTCCCCAATCATAACTATCTGATTTTTCAAAGCCTTTAACTGATTCATTCCATATCCATTTTCTTTTTCTATCAGCACCTTTGTATGAGAACTTTTTTAATATTCTACCTTTAAAAATCTGTCCTTTATTTTTACCTTTTTTCGCATAATGCTTAGAACGTTTTACAGTTTTTTTCATTTTTCTATAGAAAGCTGATATGCTAGCTGAACGAACAAGAGTCGTTTCACCATCAAACTCAAAACCTAAATAAATAAGATTTTTACTCTCATTTATTCCATTCTTAAATTCTTGCCCACAGTTAAGTATTCCATTTTTTCTTCTAAAATGAAATATTTGAGTTTTAGCCTCCTGAATTTCTAATTTTACTTTTTTTATTTCAGAAATTACTAGCTTTATAATTGCATCCTTTTTGTCCAAAGGACAAACAACAACCATATCATCTGAATATCTCCTATAAGTTCCTGTTTCTTTAATAAAATTATTAATTGTTCTATCAAAATTTAAAAGGTAAGCATTTGCTAACACAGAGCTAATTGGAGAACCTTGAGGAATACCAAATTTTTTAGGTAAACCTTTATTATCACCTTTCTGTATAACCTTGGTGTTTCTAACTAATTTATGCTTCTTTTTATAAAACTCTTTTTTTGTACAAAATGCAACAGCATCTTGATTTTTCAGAAATTTAATTTTAGAAACTTTACCTCTCTTTTTGGGTAATAACTTACCGTTAGAATCTCTTTTTTGAATAAAAATTTTGTTCTGAAATTCTTTAAATAAATCAACAATGTCTACATAAGCAAACCTTGTAATGTTTTTAAATACATTAAAATGATCTGGTGGTAATTTCTGTAGTTTATTCTCTTCTGCTTCCAATAATTGTAACCAAACATCTCGTAGAATTTTATGGTCTAACTCATCAAAAAAACCTTTAATATCTAAAGCTATTGCAACAAATTTTTTATCCGGATAACTCCTTATATAATTAAACGTATCATTAGCAAAGTCAATATTACACTTGTTTGGACCTTCTGGAATTTCTGGTTTTATTGGAATAGAACGATAGGCTAAAACTACATCATCTAAACCATATTCTTTAATCTTATCCTCATAACTATTAGACAACGTTTCAGCATAATAACCATAAATTAAAGAATCTAGGTGAGACGCATAATACAGTTCTCTATCTTTTACTGATGATTTTCTTAGCGCTTTTTTTTCTTTAGAATCTATTATTACTTTTCCTGTTTCTTCAGAGTATTGTTTTCTAAATTTTCTTTTTTTAGAAGTTTTATGAATAAAGGGTAAGAAAGCATGTTTTTGTATTTCATCCGGATTAGTTACATATTTCTCTATCCAAAGATATCTATCTTTAGATTTTAACGGAAAACCAATATGTGGATACCGTTTTAACTTAAACCAATCTTTCTTTTTCTTTTCCATTTTATAAGAAGTGAGCAGAGAAGCCAACTACGAAGCATTGCTTTTAGAGTTTATAAAACTCCTGAAAAATGCATGCTCTTTCGATTGTAAACCTAAGTCTACAACCGCCCCAATTCAAGTTGGGCGATAAATAATTACTGTATATTTGCATATAATAACAAAGTTGCCTATGATATTAAATAACTTAAACAGAACTATTAGGGTATCTCCAGACATCTATAAGATGATTCTAGAGTTAACACAAGACTTATTAGAAATTAATCCAACAATCTCTTGCATTTGTAAAATACCTTCTTCTTAACAGCTTTTAATGTTAAGCTTATAATATGTTATTCACATAACAAATTACACCTTGAAACGCATTCTTCAGCACTTCTCTAACTCACTAATTTTTTATTTTTAACAATATAACAATTTTTTGTTATTAAATTTTAACCCTCAAAAACCTCCCGCAAAACACTCTGCATCAACATCTCACTATGTGCTTGACTTTGTTGTACTTCTTGCTCTAAAGCATCACATAAACCCATTATAGCATTTACTTTTTCTACAATGGCTTTTTGTTCTTCTAGTGGTGGAAGTGGAAATGGAATATCTTTAATTGAAGTTGCATTAATATTTGGTTGTGCAACTGTATTTGTTAGCAACCCTAGTGATTTTTGCCCATAAGGGGAATGCATTAAATTAAAGACATATTCAATATTCACAATTAGAAACCTAAACCTAATTAAATAGGCGCTTGGTATTGCATCATATTCTTCATTAAATATAGCCATAGTACCTATACTTCCAGTTCTAGTGACTAATAAATCTCCTTTTTCTACTTTGTATAATTTTAACTTCTCTTCTGTTAACTTTATTGTTGGCGGATTCTTCAATTTGATAAACCCTTTGGAATTCATATCTGTAGTTCTAATGGTAGGAACTCCATTATCAACGTATTCTTCTTTACCAAAACGAGGTCCGTAAAAACTACTATGAAGAATCTCATTCAACCTACACCAAACCCAACCTTCAGGCAATTCATAAGGAATGTCCTCTTCCGTAATTTCAGGTAAAGCTTTTTCCTTTTTTATTTTTTTGTCTTTGATGAGTTGTGCTTTCTCTTCTTGAATACGTTTTAGTAAAACAGAAGCATCTTCTGTATTTGGATTATTTGCGCGCCAATCTGCGGTTAATTTTCCTTGTACTGCTAATTGTAAAACGGTTTCTCTTAACTTTTTAATGTTCGTGGTTTCATTAAAGAAAGGTTTAAAATGCTCTTGTAAAAAAGACCATTCTTGGTTGGCATTATTTGAAGTGAGTTGGTTTAAAGCAGACGTTACAAAGTCTTCTTTTAAAGCAATGCGCTCAACCGTTAATTGTTCTAATTGCTCTACTTCCTTAAAAAGTGTTTCTACTATTTTTACGATTTCTTTTTGTTCTTCTAAAGGTGGAAGAGCAAAAGCTTCTAATTTCAACAAACTATAATGGCGTGCATAACCTTTGCTAGATAAATCATAACTGGACGTATGTAAATAAAAATATTCTGAATCTACTCCATCAAATGGGCTAAGTATTTTTGTACCATCTGCTCCTATTATAAAATCAAAATCAATGAATTTTACTAGTC
This sequence comes from Brumimicrobium oceani, assembly GCF_003143775.1. GTDB lineage: Bacteria > Bacteroidota > Bacteroidia > Flavobacteriales_D > Crocinitomicaceae > Brumimicrobium > Brumimicrobium oceani. Next base: position 109,880 of record NZ_QFRJ01000002.1, read on the forward strand.
TAGTATGATCTCCAAATACAATTATAGGTTTAGTTATTTTTAATAATTTACTCTCATCATCACTATAACCATCAATTCTATTTTTACCTTGCGAAACAATCGGATACTTACCAGTTTCACTGTAGTTTTTGGATTGAATTTGATTTGATTTACCACCTATCGTATAATAAAACTCTGTTATATTTTTTGAAATCCACGTTTCTGGAATCAAAAAACTAACTTTATCTTTTAGAAATTCTTTTTTTGCATTTTCCTTTCTAGCAATTTTTGATTTAATTAAAACCTCTTTGTTTTTAATTATGTCCTTTAATAATTCCGAAGCAGATTCAATACCTGGGTTTTCTTTTCTCCAATGCCCGGTCAGTTTTCCTTGAATTGCCAATTGTAAAATCAAGCCTTTTAATTCTTTGGCATTTTTCGGTCGAATGGTTAATTCTTTAAAATGATGTAGTAACTCCATATTATTTTAAAGCTTCTGTTAATACCTTAATAATTTCGTCTTGTATGGTAGAAATATTTTGTTCGGTAGTTCTAAATTTTTCTAACAACACTTCTGGACTTGCCAAGGTATCAATCTCTTGATGTGGGTTTTTAATATCTAAGTTATATCCTCTTTTTTTAATCTCCTCAATAGAAACTTTCCAAGCTTGTGTGTTTTCTTCTCTGTTGTCCCACCATGCTTTTTCTGTATCAAACTCTTTAATATGAATCGGTTTTCCTTTGTTGTAACTTTTTACGCCTTCGGGATATGGATGCTCGTAATACCAAATCTCTTTAGTAGGCGTTCCTTTTTCAAAAAACAAGAGATTGGTTTTAATACCTGTGTATGGGTTAAAAACCCCATTTGGCAAACGCACAATGGTATGCAGGTTGCATTTTTCCAGTAATTCTTCTTTTAGACGTGTTTTCATTCCTTCTCCAAACAAAGTACCATCTGGTAAAACAATAGCACAGCGACCTTTGTCTTTTAATAACTTAATAATTAAGGCAAGGAATAAATCGGCAGTTTCTTTAGTTCTAAACTTTTTAGGGAAATTGGTTTCGGTACCATCTTCTTCTACACCTCCAAAAGGTGGATTAGAAAGTATGATGTCTAGTTTGTCTTTTGCTCCCCAATCTGCATAAGGTTTACTGAGTAGATTATCTCTACGCACTACAGGCAAATCAAAGCCATTTAGCATTAAATTTGTGGTACATAATAAATGTGGCAATGGTTTTTTCTCTACCCCACGAATGGAGTTTTGCAATACATCTCTATCTTTTGAGTTGTTTACTTGATTGCGAACTGCGTCAATCGTACACGTTAAAAATCCACCAGTTCCACAAGCAGGATCTAGTACGCTTTCCCCTAATTGCGGATTAATCATATCTACCATAAACTGCGTTACGGCTCTTGGTGTGTAATATTCACCTGAAGAACCTGCAGACTGTAAGTCTTTTAAAATGGTTTCGTAAATATCATTAAACACATGGCGTTCGCTCGTACTGTTAAAATCTATTTCATTAATAACATTAATTACTTGACGGAAGAGTGTTCCGTTTTTCATAAAGTTATAGGTATCATCAAATACAGAACGAATAATTTTAGCTTGCGGACTTATGGTAATATCCAAGTCTTTTAAAGCAGGAAATAACTCGTTTTCAATAAATTCCATTAAAGCATCACCTGTTAAGCCTTCATCATCAGCTGCCCAGTTTTGCCATTTTAAGTGTTCAGGAATTGGGCTTACGTAATTGTCTATCGTAATTTCCCATTCCTCTTCTTTGTCGGCAAATATTTTCATAAACAGCATCCAGACCATTTGAGAGATACGTTGTGCATCTCCATCTACTCCTGTGTCTTTACGCATAATATCGCGTATGCCCTTTATGTTTGTTGTTATATTACTCATTCTGCTTTTTTATCCTTTAATAATTGAAGAAATACAATTCCTCGTTCTGTTATTTTATATTGTTGTTTAGAACTTTTTGGCTTATCTGGTATTGTTCTTTCAATTAGATTATCTTTTAGTAATTTGTTTGAAACAATATTTAATTGACTTGATATAGATTTCTGCCCTAATTCTCTTGAAATTTCTTTTTTGGAAGAAGCTTTTTCTTTCACTATTAACAGTATATGAGTATACATAGACTCGTGCTTCATCTCGTACTCTAACTCGTGCCTTAACTCTAGCTGTAACTCTAGCTGTAACTCTAGCTGTAACTCTAGCTGTGACTCTAGCTGTGACTCTAGCTGTTGATTGTAGTTTGTCTTTACAAACGAAACTCTAAAAGCAACACCTGGTTCTTTCCATGCTAATTTAATTTCTGGATATTCATTTAAATCATCTGAAATTAATTGCAATCCGTTCCCCCATTGCTCAATAATACCTAAACGTTTAAAAACGGGTGCAAGCACTTTATTTCTCACATCAGATTGCCCTGCATCCATCTCGTTAAAATCTACCGTAGGTAATAATTTTCCTGGGCTTGTAATTTCCACTTTATCATCAAAAATGGCAATTTTAATATCTTTTCCTGTAAGAGAATAATCTCTATGAATTATGGCATTTCTTATCACTTCTCGAATCGCAATCATAGGATATTCCCATCGGTCATTTCTATAAACACCTTTATAATCCTCTGTACCTTCAGAAACATGACGCATTACAAATTGATAGGCTTGTTCTGCTTGTACAGCAATACTATCATCAATGGTTTTTTGATCAATAAAATTGCCAGGAACAATCCCTTTAAACCGTGCGCATTCAATTTTAGCGTTTGGGAAAATTTGATTTCGAATTTTATCATCAGATAATAAAACCAGTGCATTGGTAGGTAAAAACTGACCTTGTTCTTGTTTTATTAGTTCTAACTTTTTTAGAATCTCAACAGTTAATTTCTCACCCGTTTTTTCTTTAAAAAAGTCACTAAAATCATCTATAATTAAGTCTTTATACTTTTTATTAAAAACCAGTTCAGAGTCAAAAGAAATATTTTGACCTTGTCTTTCTAATTCTCGGATAATTTCATTTGTAGCCAATCTGTTAGATGAACCAACTCTAATAAATGTTCCTTTATCTATTCCTTTTGAGGAAATAAAATAAGGAGGTTTACTGCCTTTATGAATATAAACTCTTATGATTTTTTTGTTGTTTTCTTCAACAAAAGTAATTTCTGGCAAAATGGTTGGTGAGCATTGGTCATTAACAATATTACTAATTTGGTTTTCAATACTGTCTAATTGGTCAACGGTTAAACCTGTTATCTCTCTAGGATTATCTTTTACACCAATAAATAATTCACCACCCGCGTCATTAGCAAAAGAAACAATGGTCTTTGCTAACTCGGATTTAGTAGGCAACACTTGTTTAAATTCAAGTCGCCTACCTTCAGGTAGTTTTATTTTTCTTAGCAAATTCAATTAAGCTATATTATAAATTTCGTTTTCTAATTCTTTAACTGCTTGGTCAAAATCTTTTTTCTTGCCAAATGCTCTCACCAATTCTACTGCTGAACCCATTTCACTTAAAGGTTGTACTTTTAATACAGAACCTTGCTCAATAGAAACAATGCCTTCTTGCTCGTATTTATCCAACAAGCTGTTTAGAACTTTTTGCGCAGTTTCGCTATACTTGGAAAAGTAGTTACGCTTACGTACGTTGTTGGCGCGTTCTTGTCTTGTTAATGCTGGTTGATCGAATGCAACGTGACATATTAAATCAAAATCATCTAAATCTAAACCAACATCTTCACGCAACACCTCTAGCAACACACCTTGCTCTGCGAGTTCTTTAATAATTTCTTCTTTCTTTTCGGCATTATTCCACCTTTGAATAAATGCATCTAAAGACGAAAACTCTTGTTCTATGTTCTTTTTTGTGTAATCTTTAAGAGATTCTGTTATTAACTTCCCTTCTTTTCCATAATACTGCACACGTTCGTTAATCACCGAAACAGGTATCTGATTCACATAATATTTACGAGTTACTTCCTCTTCCTCATCAATATTAACATTAGTTGGTTTGAAATCATCAGGATTTAAAGGTTCTTCCTCATCCCCATATTGCGAAGTATTATCTTCTTCCTCTGGTGGTACAACAGGCTCATCTGGCATTGGTTCGTATATCTGCTCAGGGTCACCATCAAAATCTGGTCTTGCAAAAATATTGGTAGCTTTTCTAAAATCCATAATGGTAAAAAAGACCTTACCTTCTGCTTCTCTGATTCGGGTTCCACGACCAATAATTTGTTTAAACTCGGTTACCGATTGAATATTAGATTCTAAAACAATAAGCTTCACCATCTTGGTATCAATACCTGTGGTTAGCATTTTAGAAGTAGTTGCAATTACCGGAAAACGTTCTTCAACATCTGTAAAATTATCAAGTTCTTGTTTACCTACTTCATCATCACCCGTAATTTTAACGCAATAGTTCCAGTGTTTAGCCACTAAATCTGCATTTTCATTAATTAAGGCTTGTCGCATTCTATTTGCATGGTCAATATCCACACAAAAGACGATGGTTTTAGCAAAACGATCTGTGGCTTTTAAATATTCGGTTATTTTTTTAGCAACAATTGCGGTACGTTCATCAATAGCTAATGTTTTGTCGTAATCTTTAAGGTTATAAATACGGTCTTCAACTTCATTCCCATACTTATCAACTAATCCTGCCGTTGGTCGCCAACCTTCGTCTACGTTTGTTGTGATTCTTACCACTTTGTAAGGTGCTAAAAAACCATCGTCAATCCCTTGTTTTAAAGAATAGGTGTACACAGGTTCTCCAAAATATTCCATGTTAGAAACATCTTTAGTTTCTTTGGGTGTAGCTGTTAATCCGATTTGCGTTGCGGAATCAAAATAAGTCAATACCTCTCTCCAAGCCGAAGCTTCGGATGCTGAACCTCTGTGGCACTCATCAATTACAATTAAATCGAAGAAGTCTTTACTAAATTCTTTGTAAGCGTTCTTTTCTTCATCTGTACTTGTTAAACCTTGGTATAAAGCAAAATATATTTGGTAGGATTTATCAATCTTTCGGTTTTTAATAATGTGCATTACATCATTACCAAAAGGAGAGAAATCACCATTTTTAGTTTGTGTTAGTAATGCATTTCTATCGGCTAGAAACAAGATGCGTTTTTTTACACCCGTTTTCCATAAACGCCAAATAATATTAAAAGCAGTGTATGTTTTCCCTGTACCTGTAGCCATGACCAAGATAATTTTGTCTTGTCCTTTAGCTACCGCTTCTACGGTTCTATTCACTGCATTTTGTTGGTAGTATCTAGGCGTCATTCCGCTATCATCAGCGTAGTAGTCTTTTTCTACAATTTCTTGTGCTTCTGGCGTTTCAATATTAGTATGCTTTAAATACTTTTTCCAAAGTGTTTCAGGCGAAGGAAAACTATCCAAAGCCAATTCCTTTTCTAATTCCCCTGTTGTATTTGTTTTATCATGAAATACAAAAGAATCTCCATTAGAAGTAAATACGAAAGGGATTTGCAATATCTCTGCATATTCTAATGCTTGCTGCATACCGTGACCAACAGGCTTCTTATTATCCTTGGCTTCAATAATAGCTATTGGAATATTGGCTTTATAGTAAAGAATGTAATCGGCACGTTTGTTTTTAGCTCTAGTGTAAAGATTACCTTGAACAATAATTCTACCATCCGTAAAGGAAACTTCCTCCCTTACTTGGGTTCTCATATTCCATCCTGCTTTTTCTATGGCTGGATTGATGAATTTAGTACAAATGTCTCTTTCGGTTAAGTCTTTTTTATTCATATTTGTAAGAATAGTACGCTAATATAAGAATTACAAGTTATTAAACTCGAATCCGTCTTTTAAAGTTAGGTTCTATCTATTGAAAACAAGTCTTTAAATGACAAAATTAATATTCACGCACCTCCCCCCCTAAACTTCCACTCTACTTTCCAGTGACACGTAATATTCAAGAGAAATTAAATTATAAACCAAAAATCAATTAGACAAGTATCGAAAAAAGCATCAGATTAAAGTAATCTTTATCATTTCAACAACAAACAATTTCACAGACAAAAGTGCATTAAAACACACTATTTATCGCATAAATCAAAAATCATGTCCTTATTGACTTCTAAAAGAGCATTATAATGCACTTCGACAGTAAAATAAAAGAATCAAGCTGGCCATTTTTTTAGAAGGAGTAATCGAAAAACTTTTCAAAATAGATAAAGGGACAATAAGGTAATTACCATTGAAACTGTTCTGAAAGAATTTTAGCAATCTCTATCTCCACTCAACCCTCTCCCTCCTGATTGATCAGCAACCTCTCCCTCCGCTTCAGCGCCACTCTCCCTATAAAAACTGATTCATCAGTTTTTACTTCCCGATACAGAAATTAGCAAAGATATTCCCCAACAAATCATCCGTACTGATCTCTCCAGTAATACTCGACAAATGACGAATCGCACTGCGAATATCCATGGCCAGCAAATCCCCTGAAATTTGCATTTCTAAAGCCTGCTCCACCTGATTCATATCCGCCAAAGCATTCGAAAAAGCTTCGTAGTGTCTTGCGTTGATGACAATCGTATCACTTTCGGTGGCTAACTCTTCTACAGATTTTGCTAATTCTGATTTGAGGGCATCTAAACCTTCGTGTTTTTTGGCTGAAATGGCAATTACTGGGTGTTTTTCGCTGTAATTGGCGAATTTGGAAGCATCCATTTCTTCGGTCTTGTTGGCGAGGAGAACGATGGATAAACCTTCGCGCTCTAAACGTTTTAAATCGTTTTGAACCTCTTCTTTTGAGAGTTCATTGGCATCAAAAACGTAGAGCAAGATATTTGATTTACTGACTTCGGAAATGGCGCGCTCCACTCCTATTTTCTCAATTTCATCTGTGGCTTCACGAATTCCTGCCGTGTCAATGAAATTGTATAAAATTCCATCTATCGTTAAACGTTCTTCGATGGTATCTCTTGTTGTTCCTGCGATGGAAGAAACAATGGCGCGTTCTTCGTTCAACAAAGCGTTAAGCAAAGTCGATTTCCCTGCGTTGGGTCTTCCTGCGATTACTGTTGAAACTCCGCGTTTAATTGCATTTCCATAAGCGAAAGATTCTGTCAGTAAAGTCAGTTTCTCTTTTAGTTCGATAACCAATTCATTTAACTCCGTTCGACTGGCGAATTCCACGTCTTCTTCTGAAAAGTCAAGCTCTAGTTCGATTAAAGAAGCGAAATCCATCAAACGTTGACGCAAGTGCGCAATTTTATCTGAATATCCACCTCGCATTTGATTCATGGCGATTTCATGCCCTTTTTTTGAATCAGATGCAATTAAATCTGCGATGGCTTCTGCTTGAGAAAGATCCATTCTGCCGTTAAAATAAGCGCGCATGGTGAATTCTCCTGGCTTTGCCATTCTACATCCCGCTTTGAACAGTAAGTTGAGAATTTGCTGCTGAATAAAAGTGGAACCGTGACAAGCAATTTCTGTGGTATTTTCTCCAGTGAAACTTTTTCCTTCTTTTAGAACAGTAACCAAAACTTCATCAATGACTTTATTTTCATCATCTCGAATTGTACCAAAATGTACTGAGTGAGTATCAACTTTCGTTAAATCTTTTGAGAAGATTTTAGAAGTCAAAGTCAATGCACCGTCCCCTGAAACACGGATCACCGCAATCGCACCTACTCCATTCGCAGTAGATAATGCACAAATTGTATCTTTCTCGATTAATAAAGCCATGGTAAATGTTCTATTTAATTAAAGCTGCAAAGATAAGGAATCGAAAGGGAGATAACGTTCGAAAAAAGGTGAAAGTTGATGATTATTCGAATGACGAGCGAGGCGTCAAGTTGCGCTGTAATGGAACGCGGATGACGCAAATACTTCGGCAAGCTCAGCAGAGCTGCAAGCAACGCAGATAATCGCAGATTTTTTTATTCCTAAAAAAGGTAGTTGGACTTGAAGATTAGATATTCGACAAGGATGAAGTCGTAGCCTTCAACAAACTCAGTCAACGAAGCATTATCCCGTTGACTGAGCATGTCGAAGGCAACAGTATTGGTATTTCGATGGCATAATAACTCTACCCCACTTCCTTCTCAAACCACTTCCACAGCGGCTCATTCGGAACTTTTGCAGTAATTTCTATCGGTTCCTTTTTCACGGGATGAATGAATTTAACTTTTCGGGCATGTAAGGAAATACTGCCGTCTTTATTGGATCGTTTGGCTCCGTATTTCACATCACCTTTAATGATGCTACCAATATTTGCCAGTTGCGTTCTAATTTGATGATGTCTTCCTGTTTGTGGGTAAACTTCCAACAAAAAATAGCGGTCACTTTGAGCAATTAATTTATAGTCAAGAACAGCTTCTTTTGCTTCTGGAGTTCCTTTTTTGACGGAGTAACTTTTATTTTGATCCTTGTTCTTCTTCAAATAATCGATTAAGCTTCCGGTATCTTCCTTGGGTTTTGTTTCCACAATGGCCCAATATACTTTTTCAACTTCTCGAGTTTTGAATAAAAGATTCATTCTGGAAAGTGCCTTACTCGTTTTGGAGAAAACCACTAACCCAGAAGTAGGGCGGTCTAAGCGATGGATCACACCACAAAAGACATTGCCCTCCTTCTTATATTTTTCGGCTAACCAGAGTTTAATTTTATCGGGCAACGGCAAATCGCCTGTCTTATCGCCTTGGGTAATGTCACCCGAAGCTTTATTGACAGCAATCAGATGGTTGTCTTCATAAATAACATCTACAGCCATTCTTAATATTGTTCTTCTTTGTTTGGGAAATCACCTGAACGCACATCACTGATGTAGCTTTTCAAGGCATTCGTCATTTCTTCGAATAGATTATGGTATTTACGCAAGAATCTTGGATTGAAGTCATTATTGATTCCCAACATATCGTGAACCACCAAAACTTGTCCATCAACTCCTCCACCAGCACCAATCCCAATAATTGGAATATTTACTTCTTTGGCCACTCTTTCCGCTAATTCAGCTGGAATTTTCTCTAGAACGATAGAAAAACAACCCGCTGCCTCCAATGCTTTTGCGTCTTCAATCAAACGATTTGCTTCTTCTTCTTGTTTTGCCCTTACTACGTAAGTTCCGAATTTGTAAATTGATTGTGGAGTTAATCCTAAGTGTCCCATCACTGGAATTCCTGCAGTAAGAATTCTTGAAATAGACTCAATAATTTCTTGTCCACCTTCCATTTTCACTGCATGTCCACCCGATTCTTTCATAATACGAATCGCAGTAACCAAAGCTTCTTTAGAGTTACCTTGATAAGAACCAAAAGGCATATCCACAACCACCAAAGCACGTTCTACTGCACGAACAACAGAAGCCGCATGATAAATCATTTGGTCCAAGGTAATGGGCAAAGTTGTTTCGTGCCCTGCCATCACGTTCGAAGCAGAATCTCCTACTAAAATAACATCAATCCCGGCTCCATCTATGATTTTAGCCATAGAAAAATCATATCCAGTTAACATCGAAATCTTCTCGTTGTTATCCTTCATTTCTTGCAACACATGAGTGGTTACACGTTTTACATTCTTATGTACAGACATAATCAATTTATTTTTTCACAAATGTACGAGAACAAATGAAATGAGCGTTGAAATTCGGGGAATTTGTGTTGGGGCGTGTGTATGGGCGATTTGCAAATCGCCCTTACAAATGGTCCCTACACTAAAATCAAATCATGACGTTGGTGTTTTTTCTTTTCTCCTAAATAAAAATCAATCCGCCCCAGTGCCAATCCAGCCCAGCCCACTTGATTGATCAAAACCTTTTCGCCTAGTTTATTTAAGTGAACTTCTGGTTTTGGAAGGAAGGTGTGGGTATGACCTCCAATGATTAAATCGATGTTTTGGGTTTCGGAGGCGAGGGTTTGGTCGTTGTCTTTGAATTGTTTTGGTTCGTAGCCCAAATGGGAAAGACAAATCACTAAATCACATTCTTCTTCGAAGCGCAGGTGTTTTGCGATTCTATTGGCTATTGGAATGGGCTTCAACCATTCTGTATCTTGATAATGTGCTTTGGCGACTAATCCTTCTAATCCTACACCAACTCCAAAAACTCCAATTTTAAATGGTCCTTTGTTGAATATTTGGTACTCTTTGGTAAGATCTTTTAAGATTGTGTTATTGAAATTATAGTTGGAACAAACGAAGGGAAAATCTGCGTGTTGGTAGGCGTTTAAAAATCCTTCTAATCCTGCATCGAAATCATGATTCCCCATTGTTGCGCAGTCATACCCCATGTGAGTCATGAGTTTCATTTCTAACTCACCGTGGAATTTATTGAAATACGGTGTTCCTTGGAAAATATCTCCAGCATCCAACAAAAGTACATTTTTCTCTTGTTTCCGGATTTCCTTAAGCATAGCATATCTTCTTGCAACACCTCCTTGATTTGGATATTTGGCGTGCGTAGAAGGAAATGTTTCGATATTAGAATGGGTGTCATTCGTATGCAGAATAGTAATTTTATCTAAGTGTTCAGGCTCTTTGGGATAACTCAATAAACTAGGACTAATCGCTAATCCTGTTCCAACAACTAAACTTTTTTGTAAAAATATACGACGTTCCATATTACCATTTTATGCGGTGATCCAAAACTGGACGAAGCGTATCTATTGCTTCTACTCTTTTTATTAGTGCTTCACGGAGAAAAATGCCTGTGTCTGTGATTTCATAACTGCGCTTAAAGAAACTCATATTATCTCCTCCATTGGCCAAGTAGTCTGTGGTGATGACATATAAAGTATCAGCCAACTCCTTATTGTTTTTTAAACTCACAATATCTCCATTAATTTGAAAACCTCCGATGGGTTCTCCTCCTGATTTCTTTAAATAAGCAACTATTGAATCTAATTCATTTGCTGGAAGCTTCGCCAAAACAACAGTATTATCAAAAGGCATCAACTTATAAATATCTCCAACGGTAATATTTCCTTGTGAAATGGGCGATCTTAATCCACCATGATTCATAATAGAAATATAGTGCTTTCCTGCTAACCAGTTATTTTCTTCGAGGTAGTTTTCTGTTTCATCGATTACAAAATTCCCCAAAGCCCCTTCTGGCCTATCTCTCAATAAATCTCCAGTTGCAAAACCAATTACCCTGTCCATATTTGCAGCCAATTCATTTTTGTAAGGTGCTATAAAGGCTTGCAAACTATCATCGGGAGCTATTGTGGTATTGATTTCGACTTTATCACTTTGGACAAATACAGAAGCAGAAGAGCAGGCCAAAAGACCTGCTCCTACTAATAATGTCCATAAAATTTGAACAATTTTCATGGTTTATTTCATCTATTATTGAACGATAATTCTTTCTACTAAATTACCTTTTTCTGTATTAATATTCAATAAATATGTTCCTGAATTAAAGTTTGTAACATCTACCTCAACAAATTGAGTTGAAGATGAGAATGTTCCCACTTTTCTTCCTGTCATGTCCATTACGTCAATAGAAGTGATTTCAACTCCATTCAATTGAACATAAACTATTTCATTACTTGGATTAGGGAAAACAGATAAATTGTTCTCGATAAAATCCGTTGATAATCCTAACTCACATCCATCAGCGATATAATCCATGTTGTAGAAATCTACGTAACAAGCGAAATCTACACTATCGATGTAAGGATTTCTGTTGTTTTGAATGCTGTAAATCAATTCGTGACGAGCAATTTCATAACTATCTGGCAAATCATTAAAGTGCCAGTTTTTCAATACTGCTTGATCTTGGTTTGAAGGAATACTCCAGTTATCCCCAGTTCCATTTGCACCATTATATGCAGTCGCCATATAGAAAATTGATCTTGCCAAGTTTCCTTTTTGGTCGTCTTTAGGCTCATAAACCAAAGCTCCACTTGCATCTTGACCTCTTGCTCCTTCTAAGTATTCAAAAGCTGGCGTTCCAACGATTTCACCGAAAGGTAGATTACTTCTTGGTGTATTGGCTTGGTTTAAGTTTGTAGGATATAAATTATGGTAATCTGCATATTCTAACTCCTCTGGTTGTCCGTTTGCTGGGTAAGTTGGCATCCAAGAGTGTGCATAAGTATGCTCTCTAGAATAACCTGTTGCTGTCCAATCGAAAGAACCAGTGTACACTTTTCTTTCACCTGAATAAACACAAGTTACGTAGCTATCTCCACCTAATGTATCCATTGCTTCAAATCCATCCATCAACAATGTTTTGTACAAGAAGTATGAGCTATAATCGTGTGCGTTGATCAATGCAGTTAAATCCTCCACTAAAGTTGGTGTTCCTGTATTTAAAGAACCGTAATAGTTTCCGATTTGACTTCCTGTAGACATTTGGTTTCCGCTAGCTACATCCGTTTGATTGTAGTTTACAAAGTTTCCGAATCCATTCATGGCATAAACAGTGTAATGATAATCCATATCTGCACGAATACCACGAGGAGTAAAAGTTAATGAATTTCCAACATAAGTTACCTTACTGTCTCCAATAACATCACCTCTTTGGTAGGCAGTTCCATCTGCAGGAACTCCTGTTGGAGCACTTCCTGTTTTCCAAACTACCAAGTAGCCTTCCGCATCGGCAGAAGCAGTGTAACCTACGTTCATTGTATAAGCTTCAACATTTGAGAACATTAAAGCAGAAGCACCGTTTGTTGGTTCAGTAGCTAAATTATCGTTTCCAATTCCATATAAACTTAAAGTGAAAACAGGTGTATTTGGATCATCTGAAGCGATAGACAGAGTTGAGATTCTAGAACCGTTTGCTGTTGCAGAAAAATCAATACTCCCAGTCGTCATTCCAGCGCCTGCTATTGCTCCAGTTGTTACCGTTGTTGAGAAATCTGCTGAAGCATTTCCTGAGAAATTAATTGCAGAAACCGTTAGGTTATTCACGCCAATATTACTTACCGCAATTGGCGTACTTGCTGTTGTTCCAATTTGAATTGTGGCACCATTCAAGACAGGTGTTCCATTTACAGAAACTTCTATTTTCTTATCAGGAGCGGTGTATCCAAAAATGTCGTTGATATCACGAGGTAACAATTGGAAAAGACCATTGTACTCACTCAATAAACCAACTACAGATTGCGCTCCACCTGGAATTGTTTGCCCAGCCATTGCTGTTCCTGAGTTAATACGAATTGTTCCAGTATTTGCTCCGTCTGTGAAGTTGTAGTTTGTACTGTTTGCAAAACTACTTCCTGCATCTGGGAATGTAACGTTATCTATTCGTACCAAACGACCTTCGTAGGTATTTCCTAAATCCACAATATTGATATTCCAAGGAGCTACTTGTGTTCCCGGACCATGAGGTGTTAAAGAAGTAATTGGATCGATTTCCAACAAGCCACTAAAATCCTTAATTGTCCCCGTAACGGTAACAGAATCTCCTCTGTTTACACCGTTCGTAAATGAACCACCATAGATTGGAAGTCCACCCGTTTGATCTTGAATGTAACGGATTGGACCCAATTCTCCACCATCAGCAGCTACACCTTTAATGGTTACTGTAGCACCCACTGGAAAATTGCGTGCATCATCGATATCTGTTTGTCCAAACAAAGTAGTCATGGAAAACAAAGCACCGAATAACATTATTTTATTTTTCATTTTATTCTTTTTTACTTTTATTAAAATTCAAATCCTAAAGAGAAATTCACACGAATTCCTTGACCAAAGAAAACACCTGATGAAGCAGCATCGAAAGCACTTCCGTTTTGGTTATTTCTAGCGTCTGAAATATATAGAGAGTTTAAAGCATTAAATACGTTTCCTCTCAAGATTAAACTTGAATTTTCAAATCTGAAACGGTAACCAGTATGGAAAGAAAGCAATCCATAAGAAGGAATTTGCCAAGATTCTTTACCTCCATTTCCACTAGAAACACTTAATGAGAATGGGTCAAAATCACTGAAGTAACGGTCAAAATAAGTATATCCTGCTTTTACATAAAATCCTTTGAATGGTTCGTATCTAATCGCACCAGCGTAAGTACTTTGAGCAGCATCTCCCACGTGAACACCCACAGCATCAAATTCGAATATTTGTCCAACTACATCAATTTTCTCAGCAGATTGCCAAGTCCAATCACCATAAGAAACCATACCTTCAATTGAAAGATTGCTCAATACTTTATACACCGCATCTACTTCAATTCCCATGTGCAAGGCATCCATTCCATTTACGTTTGCTCTTACAAATTCTGTTGGGTCATTTGGATCTGGAACTGACACTCCAAAAGGGAATGGTTTGTTCTCCCAGTAGGTTACATATCCATTCACGTTTGCACTGAAACGCTTAGAACGGTATCCATAACCAGACTCAAAAGCCATGATGTTTTCATTTAAGATCTCCTCAAAGAATTCGTTATCTGAATTATCAATCACATTACTAAACTGAGGTGTTCTTGATAAATACCCTGCATTTACAAAAACGTTCATGCTTTCAGTAATATTAAAGTTAGCCCCTGCTTTTGCAGTAAAACCAGCTAACCATTTCCATTCTGTTTGGTTATACTCTAAATCTGGGTGATTTGGGTGATAATATTCACCATTGTAATTCACAACATCCTCACCACCGATATATAAAGTAGTATCATCTAAATGAATCTCTCTTTTTTGGTGATAGTCAATTCCTTTGTATCCATTAACAACAGTAGATAAATTCACAAAAGAAGACCATCTTCCTTTATTGTATTCTGCTTGTCCAAAAGCTCCAGCCCATTGAACCAAAGCATCACGGTGATTGTGGTAAGGTTGCCATCCCACTTTATCTCCTTCAACCTTCATATTGGTCATCGCATTTTTATCATTGGAGTTAATCCAATAGTTCCCTCCTAGTAAATCTCGTAATTCCGTGTAGTGCTCACCTTGATAATAACGGTAATCTAAACCACCAGAAATATCCCAATGTTCGCTTAACTTATAATCAAATTGAGAAACCGCACCAATCCACATGTGATTGTTTACTGAAGAAGTGACCACTTGCGTTGATTTTAATAAACTTGGATGGTGGGAAGGATCTACAGATGGCATTGTTGTTCCGAAAAGTGTAACCTCTTGGTTATTGTCAACAATTCTATCCCAGTCAACATGTCCTTCTTCATCATAAAGAATTCCACTTGAGTTTTTCAAACGTTCTCCTCCACCTCTACCGATAGAAACATAAGCCATGTTTGAAATCGATAATTTATCATTTACCTTCCAGAAATCTTTCAATGTGATTTGTGGTTTGTGGTAGTAATTTCTTCTTTCGGCTTTTTCAACTCTGTCTCCATTAGAATTTGTTATGTAACCGAAATGTTGATTGAAACGAATACCATTGTCAATATTTGGTGAACCTTCTGGAACATCAATTCCTTGTTCTCTTGCGTATTCAGCATCCCAATATTGTATTGGTTGGTTATATGAACGTTGTGCATGTTCTTGAGGCGCTCCAAATCCACTTAATGAGATTAAATGTTTTCCAACTTTCTTTTGAATTTTCAAATAATAGAAAGCTCCGCGTGTACTCAAGCCATCAACCCATCCGTCACCTTGTTTATACGAACCAGAGAATAGAACTCCCCAGCCATTTTTTAATTTACCAGACTTATAAGAAAGTGAAGTTCTCAAGAAATTTCCAGAACCGTATTCTTGGTTTACCTTAATTACGCGTTTTCCACCAGTTGGTTGCGTAATAATATTCATTGTTCCACCAACAGAAGGCATAGCCAATTTAGTTGCACCTAAACCACGTTGTACCTGAATTTGGTTGGTAATCTGATCCAATCCGAACCAGTTACTCCAATAAACCGCTCCGTTTTCCATGTCGTTTACAGGAACACCATCAATCATTACACCGATATTTCGTTGGTTAAAACCACGAATACTAATTCGCGCATCACCATCTCCACCTCCTTGCTGCGTAGCATGTACACCAGGAGTTGAGTTCAATATCATAGGCAATTCTTGCGAACCTAATTCTTCTGTAATTTGTTTGGCCGATATTCTACTTACAGCAACTGGAGTTTTTCTATCTACTGCTAGTTGCCCAATCACTTCAACTTCTTCCATTTCTTGGGTATCGCCCATAGAGAAATCCTTATTTACAACTGGTTCATCTATAGAAACAGTTACAACTAAAGTGTCATAGGAAAACATTGAAATTTTCACTTGATAATCTCCGTAAGGTAGATTTTGTATGGAATAGGATCCGTCTAATTGTGCTTTTGACCTAAATTCATCAGAAATATAGATATAAGCACCAATAACAGGCTCACTAGTAGCATGATCGGTGATTCTTCCTTTTAAAGTTCCGGTTTGAGCAGTTGCAAAAAAAGGAAAAAGGATAGCGAGGAATATAATTTTCTTTATCACAATGGAAAAAATTGATATGAAAAAGGGGAGCTTTTAAACTCCCCTAAATAATTTTAAAATCTTATTTTACAATAACACGACGAGAAGTTACAACTCCATTTGATGTTTCTAGGTTAACTAGATATACACCTGGTTGATTCCCGATAGTGAAAGATTGAATGCCAGAATTGTCTTCTTGAGAGAATACTTTTTGACCTACAGCACTATATACAGTAACGTTTACAATATTGCTTTCAGTTGCAAAGTTAAATACTCCGTTTGCAGAAGGGTTAGGATAAATAGACAATTTGATTGAAGACTCATCTTTTACAGACAATTCGTTACAATCACAAGCATGGTTTCCTAATGTAGCCCAGTTTCCTTCGATACGTGGATTACCATTTCCATCCAATACAGGATCTCCATTGGCATCCAACATAGGAATTACTGCTGGTAAAGTATCCCATTCTACCATAGCATTGAACGAAGGAATGTTTGCTTGTGTTACACCTTCTTTAATTGTAGGTTTACGTACCAAAGAATGATCTGTAGAAATTACAACACCAACACCAACAAAAGGAGCTTCAGTTGTCCAACCGTTGTATGGGTCTCCAACATCTGGATCCTCTCCAATTTTTCCAAAAACATCAATTAATTGTGAGTTTGAAATATCTGTCAAAGTACCTTTAGCTAATACCATTGCATCGTTTCCATTGAAGTACATTGCTTTAGAAACATTGTAATCTGGACAATAAAACCCATCAGCACGCGCTTGTAAAGAATCCCAAACTGGAGCGTCTTGCCCTGTTCCCATTTCATCTCTTTTATCTAAAACGGCAACATAAACGTCATAAGGTTGAATCGTTCCTGATAAAAGAACTCCTGATTCTGGACCTACAAAGTTTGCACCATTAGAATAACGAATCAACATGTAATCACTCAAATCAATAGCCTGATTTGTTGGGTTGTAAATCTCTATTGCCTTGTTGTTGGACCAGCCTTCAACATACTCCGAGATAAATAATTCAGAACAATCTTGCGCACTTATTGAAGCGCTAATAAGAAGTCCTAATGAAAGTAAAACTTTTTTCATAGTTGTTATATTTAATTGAGAATTGTTACAAATTTAAAAAACAAAACAGTTGCGAGTTTGAACAAACTTATATGGATACAACTTAATTTTTCATCGTTTTTTTATTTTATCATTTTATGGTTTTAGCATAAACATAATTGCCTCAAGGAGAACACAAAATGATTTTCAGGACAAAATTAAGGCTTTTTATTGAACCGCATATTATAGAATTATGAACATTTTTAGTTTTTTTAGTTAATTTTTTGAGCAATTGTCTTAAAATCACTCCATGTTTTATTGATTTAAACTTACAAACACAAAACAATTTTCACTCAACATCAATAGTCATGAATGTTACAGGCCAATTAATAAATTCTGTTTTTTGAATTGATATTAATTTAATAACTGTTGAAAAAAAAAATACTTACCCGGAAAATTATTTCATTAAATATCACATAATTTTGATTTCACTTAAAATGACCACTACCTCTAACTCTAAACTTAGGCTAAAACCCCTATGCTAATTGTTGATTACTGACGCAGTATCTTCGAAAAGACATCACAACAATAGAGCATCACCATCCACTTTCTCTAAACAATAAAACGCCTAATATTCAGATGAAGTGAAACTCCGACAAATCTCATTTTGATTACCAGCAATTCTTCATACAGAATCAATCAAGAAAGCATCAATTAGCTGTCAATAAATTTAATACCTTGTAGAAAGGAGAGTAACCCATTCACAGTTCTAGTACAGTTCAAAATTACCGGGTCAAGAATAATTCTATTATATTCGCAAAAACAAGTCAAAAAAATGAAAAAACTAGTTCTCCCTTTTTTAATATTAGCATTCACAGCCTTTTTAGGTGCAGCACAAGAATCAGACACTTCAAAAGCACTAAGCGTTGAACATATATGGAAAGAATACAAATTCTACGGAAATGGAATTAGTGGATTTCGTTCGATGAAAGATGGAAAACACTATTCTCGTTTCGCCTTAGTGGATGGAAAAAAATCCATTATGCGCTATTCTTTCGAAGATTTAACCGGAACTGCTGAATCAATTCTCGATGGAAAAGAACTTGTTTATGAAGGCAAAGAATTAAAAGTAGACGGATACGAATTCAACGATGATGAAACAAAATTGCTGCTTACAGTAAATCGTAAAAAGCGTTACAGAAGAAGTTTTTCAGCAGAATACTATATGTATGATTTGACAAGCAAAACACTTTCTCCACTCGATTCTGAAAGAATTCCTCAAACTCTAGCATCTTATTCTCCTGATGGAAAAAAAGTGGCCTATATATATAGGAATAACATTTACGTAAAAACCATTGCAACAGGAAAAGTGAAAGCCATTACAAATGATGGAAAAGAAAACGAAATTATTAATGGTACAACGGATTGGGTTTATGAAGAAGAATTCGCTTACACAAAAGCTTATGATTGGTCTCCAAACAGCGAATACATTGCTTATTTAAGATTTGACGAAAGTGATGTAAAGGAATTTACAATGATGTATTTCGAAGAGCTCTACCCTACTCCTTACACTTTTAAATATCCGAAAACTGGAGAAGACAATTCAAAAGTTTGCTTGAAGGTAGCGAAAGTTAAGAATGCTAAATCGACAACAATTGAATTGGGCGATTACGAATATATTCCGCGTCTTAAATTTTCGTCTACCGAAAACAAATTGATGGCCTTAACACTAAACCGTCATCAAAATCATTTAAAATATCACTGGATTGATGTAACAGCAAAGAAAATGCCTGCTGATGTTATTTATCAAGAACAGGACGAAGCTTATGTTGAAATTGATGATAATTTATACTTTTTGAAAGACGGTAAGCACTTCATTCGAACAAGTGAAAAAGATGGTTATAATCACATTTACAAGATTGGAATTGATGGATCGAGTCAGCAAATTTCTGAAGGAAAATGGGATGTCATTGAGTTTATGGGAATCAATGAAGAAAAGGGGATTTTGTACTATACTTCTGCCGAGGAAGGTCCACAATTCACAGCACTCTATTCAATTGGATTAGATGGAACAAAAAAGGATAAAATTAGTGATAACAAAGGAACAAATTCAATCACATTCTCTCAAGGAATGCAGTATTACGTTAACCGTTGGTCAAATATTAACACACCTCCTGTTTATTCATTGCATGATGCTACAGGAAAGTTAATCATGGAATTAGAAAGCAATGAAATTCTAAAATATTTGATGAATGATTTTAATTTTCAGCAAAAGGAATTTATCACAGTCGAAGGAGCAACACATGATTTAAATGCTTGGATTTTGTATCCACCAAATTTTGACAGCACAAAGCAATACCCTGTCTACTTTAATGTATACGGAGGACCGGGTTCTAACATGGTAAAAGATGCTTACGATGGAGGAAATGGAGCTTATCACCAACTTTTAGCTCAAAAAGGATATATCGTTATGAGCGTTGATCCAAGAGGTACAATGTACAGAGGTGCACAATTCAAAAAATCTACCTATTTACAACTGGGTAAACTAGAAACAGAAGACATGATTGCTGTTGCAAAATACATAAAGAAATGGGATTTTGTTGATCCAGACCGAATTGGTATTATGGGATGGAGTTATGGTGGATACATGGCTTCATTGGCCATTACAAAAGGTGCTGCTGATTTTAAAATGGGGATTGCTGTAGCTCCGGTAACCAATTGGAGATATTATGACAACATTTATACGG
Organism: Brumimicrobium oceani; assembly: GCF_003143775.1. Taxonomy (GTDB): domain Bacteria; phylum Bacteroidota; class Bacteroidia; order Flavobacteriales_D; family Crocinitomicaceae; genus Brumimicrobium; species Brumimicrobium oceani. The sequence goes on from NZ_QFRJ01000002.1 coordinate 130,010, forward strand.
AGCGGTTTATGCGTACTCCACAAGAGAATGCATTAGGGTATGACGACAATTCTCCAATCAACCATGTCGATAAACTAAAAGGAAATTATTTCATTATTCATGGCTCAGGAGATGACAATGTGCATGTACAAAATGCTATGGAAATGGTAACAGCATTGGTGAAAGCAGACAAAGACTTTGATCAGTTCATTTATCCAAATAAAGACCATGGAATTTACGGTGGAAACACCAGGAATCATTTATTTAGAATGATGTTGGAATACACTTTAGAAAACTTATAAACAGAATTATTTTAAGAAATAATGCTGTCGGGAACTTACCAGCAGTTTAGTAAATTACAATAGGAATTGGTTTTCACTTTAATTTGACAAGATCCTAATCATTGTTGAAAACAGAAATTTGCGAAGAATCTTGTCGGTTTACCACTTAATCACAAACTTGATTAGGTGTTTTTGCTGGTAAAGTATAGGATAGGCATTTAACAAATACTAAATAGTCTTTTATTGACAATTTAGTATTAAATTTGACCTGATATTTAATGCACTGTGAACTTATTCACATTAGGTGTGTTTTAATGAGAAAAGAACTGTCAAAAAGTACATCAGAAATGAAAGATTTCACTAACTTAGGCAGCAGAATTATAGTATATTAAAAACGAGTTAAAAAAATGAACGAAACTGCAAAAATAGAAATTGGAGGGAAAACTTTCGAATTCCCTGTTATCACTGGTACGGAGAATGAAAAAGCAATAGACATCAAGAAATTGAGAGGTACTACTGGAGTAATTACTATCGATCCTGGATTTAAAAATACAGGAAGTACAACTAGTGCAATCACCTACTTAGATGGTGAAAACGGAATTTTAAGGTACCGAGGTTATCCAATTGAACAATTAGCAGAAAAAGCAACATTTTTAGAGGTAGCTTTTCTCCTTATTTATGGAGAATTACCAACTGAAACAGAATTAACTGAATTCAAAAAGAGCATAACAAATCACACATTGGTTCATGAAGACATGAAGCAGTTTTTCGAAGCTTATCCTTCGAAAGCGCACCCTATGGGAGTTCTGGCATCAATGGTAGTGAGCTTATCTACTTTTTATCCAGAGTCTCAAGATCCAAACAGATCACCTGAGGCCATTGATTTAACAATTCACAGATTAATTGCTAAGCTTCCAACTTTGGCGGCTATGTCATACAAAAATGCAGTACGTCATCCTTTCATCTACCCTAAGAATGAATTGGATTACGTAGAGAATTTCTTGAACATGATGTTTGCAATGCCAACTGAAGATTACAAACCAAATCCAGTTGTTGCATCAGCATTAAACAAATTACTTATTCTTCATGCTGATCACGAGCAAAACTGTTCTGCATCAACAGTAAGAATTGTTGGTTCTTCTCAAGCTAATCTTTATGCTTCTATTTCAGCTGGTATTTCAGCATTATGGGGACCATTACATGGTGGAGCAAACCAAGCTGTAGTTGAAATGTTAGATAAAATTCAAGCAGATGGCGGTGATTTAGACAAATGGATTGCAAAAGCGAAAGACAAAAATGATTCTTTCCGTTTGATGGGATTCGGACACAGAGTTTACAAAAACTTCGATCCACGTGCTAAAATTATCAAGAAAGCAGCTGATGATGTGCTAGAACAATTAGGTGTTCAAGATCCAGCATTAGAAATTGCTAAGAAAATGGAGAAAATTGCATTGGAAGATCCTTATTTCGTAGAAAGAGGTTTATATCCAAACGTTGACTTCTACTCAGGAATTATCTACAAAGCATTAAATATTCCTTCTGAAATGTTTACTGTAATGTTCGCATTAGGTAGATTACCAGGTTGGATTGCACAATGGAAAGAAATGATCGAAAACAAAGAACCAATCGGAAGACCTCGTCAAATTTATACAGGAGCTACTGAGCGTGACTACGTTTCTATCGAAAAAAGATAATTTTAAGATTATATTATATAGAGAAGTCCAAACAGAAATGTTTGGACTTTTTTTATGGTTTAAGATCTCTAAATCTAACCCGTCCTCGATTATATATAGCCTTCGACTTTTTATATTGGTAATCACTAGTCCGATATGTGACTTCATAAATAAATCTCCTCCCTCTTTTAGATTTAAATTCAATTTCAGGATAATTATCAGAATAACTTCTCCAAACAGCTGTCTCTACCGCGTATTTTAAATTTTCGGCTTCTTCCTTTAATTTATAACTGATCTCATGCGTTTTTTTCATCGTAAAAATATATTCTAAATCTTTTCTGAGCTTAAACTGATAACAAGATTTATTTTTGAACAAATTGAAACTTTGGCAAGGAACTGATTCTATTTCATTTGTTGAATAATAATTAGTAGCTACGTACAATTGAACAAGTGTAAATCGAATAGAATTATCTGAATAACCTGATTCTTTTAAAACATTTTCGAGTAATGACAAGCCAGCACGATAAGAAACAAAGTCTTTTCCAATAATAATAAGAGGTAATTCAAATTGCTCATTATTTGAAGAATTCAAAATTACCTTAGGAATTCCAACTGTAAACCTGGAATCATAAATTAATGCCGATTGTTTTGCTACCGGCATTGATCCTCTGTAAGAACCAGTTGATTCAAATCCGTTAGCAACCATCGATCTAGGAATTGTATTTCTAGCAGTGGTGATATCAAAACTAAAAAATGCATAGTAAGGATTCATTGCAATTGAAGTATCTATTGGTCTAAAACTCCACATTCCAGTTTGACCTCTTTTTTGACGTCTAAGCAATAATGAATCAGCATCTGTTAAAGTGTAAACCTTTTTTCTATACTCAGCATTTTTAAGTCTTTTTAAAAAACTAGCAAGATTCCTTTTCTCCCAAGAACCCATATAAGGTCTGTCTAAATACTGCTTTTTTGACACTTGATCTGGATAATTTGCTTTATCATAAAAAAACTGACGAATTATTTTCACTCCTATAGAATCCAAGTTGAATTCAATGGGTTCGATTTTCTTGAATTCCTTTGATACAATTAATTCATGGACCTCCTCAGGACATAGTGTTCTGTTTTGGGCAATTAGACTTTGTGTTTGAAGTAAAACGAATAATATAAAAAGCTGTTTAATCATTGATATCAAAATTAATGTAATTTGATTTGAAATTTATGTATTTAAAGAATCTCTCTTGTTGAGATGAGAAAAAATTAAAATTCCATAAAAACAGAAGGTGTTTTATATTGGGATAGAATCAATTAATTTTTAAGTCAGAGAATTCTCACAGCACTTTAACATCATTTTCAAACCCCTACTTTCATTATTATTGTCACAAACCTTATATTCACAAAAAAGTCAATAGTAAAAAGAAAATATATCCAATAAATACAGGAAACTTCAAATTAGACGGTGGTGCCATGTTCGGCGTTGTGCCAAAAACGCTATGGTCGAGAACCAACGAAGCAGATGAACCCGCATTGGTGATTGAACCATTGAACGGTTACCGTGTTAAAGAAGCAATGCCTACAAACCTTGGTGAATACAAAACTCCATTAGGTAAGGTTGATATTGTAAAAGAAGGAACAGACTTAACATTAGTTAGTTATGGTTCTACTTTCAATATCGCAGCAGAAGCAGTCAAAGAATTAGAAAAAGCAGGCATTAGTGTTGAATTAATTGACGTTCAAACTTTATTGCCTTTCGATTTAAACCACGACATTTCTAAATCTTTGGAAAAAACGAGTCGATTAATGATTGTTGACGAAGATGTTTCTAGTGGAGCGTCTGCCTATATTTTAGATCAAGTTTTAGTGAAGCAAAAAGCTTATTATTTATTGGACAGCGAGCCAGTAACAGTAAGTGCAAACGACCACCGTCCAGCGTATGGAACAGACGGAGATTACTTCTCTAAGCCGAACATCGATGATATTTATGCCGCTGCATACAAAATTATGAATGAGGCAGATCCAAAAGAGTTTCCTTCTTTTTTGGATTAATAAATAGTTAAAGAGAAAGGGCGTTTCGAAAGGAGCGCTCTTTTTTTTGGTTCAAGCTTTAACAATCATAAATCTAGTTTTACAAATTCATTTCTTACTTTAGTATTCCTAATATTTATTATTTATGTACCCATTCTTGAAAAATATTTTAATCCCCTTATTCATGATATTGTCCTTAACTACAAAGGCGCAGTTAGGCGACAATTATGAATATGGTTTCCATAGTTACATTTATGATGGAAAAGAGCCTTTAGATACTGTTTTTATAGAAAATCAGATTATTGTGTTAAACAAAGAAAAAGATACGCTAGAAATCACAGATTTTATGGATGGAAAAAGACATGGAACACAACACATTTTCTTTCCAGATAGGAGAACGGAAACCATTGCAAACTATGAGAATGGCTTATTGAAAGGAAGAGTTGAACACTATAGAGTTAATACTTACAGCTCTTCTGAAGTTCATTTTTTGTATGCCACTCAAAACTATGTACCTGTTCCTGAAAAGGGATATTCGTATTTGGCTGGAAAAGAAATAATCTATTTTGAAAATGATTCAATACGGTCTTTCACCAATTATGTTAAAGGTAGAAAGAATGGAGCGTTTAAGTCATTTCACAATAATGGACAATTAAATACCCATTTCTACTATGAAAATGATCAAGTTGTAGGTCGCAAATTGATTTATAGTTATTCTGGAAATATATTGCACGATGAAAACTACATCATATATGAAATTCCAGATTCTTTAAAAAACACCCCACATAACGAAAAAAGATATATTCTTGAGCCTAGAGGTATTAATGTACTATCAAACTTGTCTGTCTTACACGGAAGTGCAAAATATTATGATCGAGAAGGCAATTTAAGAGCTGACTTAAATTACAAAGAAGGGCTTAAACACGGTTTATGTAAAGAATATTATGAATTTGGGGATAAATTGTTGAGATCTGAAGTTGTTTTTAAGGACGGAATTGAAAATGGTTCTTTTGCTTATTATGACCCTAAAGGTAATCTAGAAAGCAAAGGTGATTATCAACGTGTAATGCCAGATGGCAATGTTTTTTATGACGGGAGAATTGTCTTTAACAAAATGTACGGTGGAATAATGAAGCCTTGGAGAATAGAAACATGGAAAGATTTTAAAAGAAATGGTGTTTTTGAAACATATAGATACAATTACAATAAAGTTACCGGATCACAATGTTATGGATACACAAAGTTCAATTATGTTGACAATTTAAGGTCTGGAATTCAAGAAACCTTTGATGGTGAAGGCATCAAAACCTCAGAAAGATATTTTGAAATAGTAGAAATAAATGGAAGAGCTTTCTCTCAAAATACAGGAACGCATAAAGAATGGAGAAAAGGTCAGCTTATCTCGTTAACTGAATGGAAAAATGGACTTAAAAATGGAGTTTCAAAGCAATATTATGATAATGGTCAATTAGCTGCTGAAAGCTATTATGAAGATGACAGACTCATTGATATTTCAAAAACATATTATGAAAATGGAGAGTTAGGAAATATAACAAGCGTTGAAATCAATGAAAATAAAGATAGAATTTATTCAGTTAAATCTTATTTCAGAAATGGTCAACTAAAAAGAGACTATACACAAATTCCGCATACTCGTTTAAATCCTTCAAAATATATAGGCTGGTACACCGCTTATGAAGAGAATGGCAATTTGTTGACAAAATTTTACTCGAATAATAAAGGTGATTTAATAGTTGAATATCTTTATAATAATGGTCAACTAGAAAAAATAAAAATCGGTAATCTATTAAGTATTGGTTTTAACTTTGATGAAGAAATTGAATCCATGCAATGGAAGAATATACTACTCGCTTTTGAAATACACTCAAATCAAAAGTTAAGTGAACTCTCTTTTTTCACAAATGAAAACGATCTGGCCATTGCTTCCTATAACGAAGATGGAGAAATGACTTCTTTAAGAAATAACAACAATGGTTCTTTCAAATACAAAAAGACAAAAGATAAGCAAACGAAAGAGAAAGCAAAAGGAATAGCAGCTCAGTACAGCCCATATTGGAATGGTGAAGAATTTTCAAAGTTCGGAACTAAAGATGGGATACACAAAAGGAATTATGCAGATGGATCTCCCTATTTCAAGATAGAATTCAAAGATTTTCTTCCTCATGGTTCTTGGATTATGTACAATCCATTATTAAATGACACGCTAATTTACGCTAACTACGACAATGGCGCACCTGTTGAAAAATGGATAAACAAAGATTTGAATGCAGCTAAACTTTCTGAAATCAACTATTATAAGAATCACAAAATTGAAAATAAAACGGAATATTTCCTTGATGGCAAAACCAGATATATTTCTAATCATGATAGCTTAGGAAAACAAGTGTCAGAGTTTTATTATTACTCAAGTGGCCAATTAAAAAGCACAACAAACAATAAGTCAAACGACTATATCAACTTTTCAGAAAATGGTGATACCATAGGCTACAGAAAAACATCCAACATTAATGATTCTATTTCCATTGAACGAATTTTCCATAAAAACAACAGGATAAAATCAAATAGCATTTACAATTTTGATACAGAATCTAGGAACTACACAACATTTTATAAAAATGGAAATATTAAGTCAGTGGCTAACACTAAATATCCACAAAAAATTAGCGAATACAAAAAATACAACAAAAGAGGAAAACTCATTTTAGAAGGGAAATCCAAAGAAGGAAAAAGAGATGGAGAGTGGATAGAGTATGGTCTTTTTGGAACTAAGAAGGTTACAGAGTATTAAGAAAAAATCCTATCATGAGAAAAATGTTACCACGATAAAAAATCTCGCGGTAGCATTTTGGAATATTACTTAAAGGTTAAAAAAAAGATTTGTTTTACAGATTACAATGTAATTTCTTTGTAGATACAAAAGTTAAAACAATAGAAATACGAATTATTAAAATAGGAGAATCAAAAGGTATTCTAATTCCAAATGAAATTTTAAAGCAATACAACATAGGTGATAAAGTTGAAATGACTTTACAGGAAAAGGAAATAATCTTGCGTCCGATTAAAAAACCAAGGAAAGGATGGGATAAAGCGTTTAAGAAGATGCATGAAAACGGTGATGACAATTTATTGATTGCAGATGTTATCGAAGATGAGCAGTTTGAAGATTTAGGATAAAAACCTGCACTGCACTTTAAGCGTGTACTGATTGTAACACAACCACTTAAAAAAGACTTCAGTTTGAAAAGACAACTCAATTTAAAACCGTCCGTTAGCTCAAATAAAAATATGATAATAATTAGAATCTTTCACGCTATTATCTAAATTGATTAACTTTAAAGATTAAGAAAATAAGCTTTTACAATCAGTATAATAGTGGTTCTCCAATGTAATTCTGAACTAAAAACACTTTGAACTGTACAACATCGAAAATACCAAAAACTAAAATGAAAATTCAACATAAATTCCTTCTTCTACTCCTTTTCCTCCTCTTCTTTTCTGTTTCGTCTTTTTCTCAACAAGGAAAAAATTACCAAACCGCTTTTAAATCATCGGATGGAACAGATACTCTAGTCCAAGAAGTAATTTTAGGAGAATTGTTTAACAAAGAAATTTGGATTATTCGAAATGAAGTCAAAGACACTTTAGAAATTTCTGAAGTTAAAAAAGGAAAACTTCATGGTGAGCAAAAACTATTTTTCATTGATGGAGAGTTAAAACTGATAGCTAATTATAAAAAAGGATTGCTGAGTGGTAAAGTCGATTTTTTTGAACTAAGAACTGGTCAATTGAGTAGAACTGATTATTACAAAGCTTTACCGAAAAAAGACTTCTCAGTTTTACAGAGAATGACCACCTATCAACATAATAATACTAATATTCGAGAAGAATATAAATACAAAAACGGACTTAAAAACGGTAAATACACAATTTATCATATCAATGGAGAAATCCGAGAAAAAGGAACTTTCCAAAATGATTTGTACATTGGAAATAAAATTGTATTTCATAAAAATGGTAAAACTCGAAGTGATGAAAATTTCATAATAATTGATAATCCAAAGTATATTTCTGCCATTCAAACACAAAAAGATGAATTTGGAGAGTCAAAACCTGAAGAAATAGTGCATATTCCAAAGAAGCTTTCTGTTTTAGACGGAAACGTAAAATATTATCACTACGACGGAAATATTTCCTCAGATTTGAACTATGTAAAAGGTCAGAAACATGGAATTTGTAAAGAATATCATCAAGATAAAAACAGTACTTTAAAATCAGAAGTGGAATACAAAGATGGTCTTCCACATGGTTCTTATATTCATTATAGTGCCAATGGACATAAGGAAAGAGAAGGAATATTTTATGGTGAAATTCAACTTGGCGACACTATTTACAAGAATGTTTATGAAGGAGAAATTCTCACTTACTATAATGGTATACTTTTCCGTAAAGAGCATTGGGAAAATTTTATGAAAAACGGTGTTCAGGAAACCTATTCTCAACATAATGGAAAATTGAATAAACGTGAACACCTCAAGGACAATCTAAAATCTGGAATTCAGGAAAGATTTGATTCAGAAGGCTTAAAAAATTACGAAGCACATTTTGAAATTGTTGAAGTTGATGGGAAGAAAGTTTCTCAGAAAACGGGAATTGAAACTTACTGGGATAAAGGAAAAATCAGAAGTACAACAACTTGGATCGACGGAAAGAAAGAAGGTAAAACCATGACTTACTATGCAAACGGTCAAATTGAAAAAGAAATGTATTTCAAAAATGGCGAACTCGATGGTTTATACAAAAGCTATTATGAAAACGGTCAACTCAAAGAAGACTACATGTATCATCGGGTTTATAGTTCTAGAAAACACATTGGATGGAATAAAACCTATGATGAATCTGGGAAATTGACCAGAATTTTTCATGCTGATGGAAATGATAGAAATAGCATTGGATTAAACTATGAAAATGGGAAATTAAAAGAATTAAGTGTTACAGATGCCCTAAACCTTAAGATTTCATTAGACCATAAGTTAAAATCCATTCACTGGTTAAGACATTCCCGACCTACGTTTGGATTTAATTTATTCACCAATCAACTGTTGAGGAGAATTCATTTTATCGCAGATAAGCATTATACGAATACAGCTAATTTCACATCGAATGGTGAATTAAATCAAGTTTTTACCAGTACTGGTCAACCAATCGATGAGGAAAACATAAATACTATTGCCAAAAAAATTGCTGCACAATACAATCCCGAATGGAATAATGAAGAACTGATTACAAAAGGGTTTAGAGATGGTATTCACCAATGGAACTACAAGAATGGGTCACCATTTTTCAAAATAGAATTCAATGATAGTCTACCAAATGGAACTTGGGTTTCTTACAATCCAATTGATGGTGACACTTTAAGTCATGCAGAATACAAAAATGGACTCCCAATAGGAAAATGGGTAGAAAAAACAGTAGATGGAGTAATTAAATCACGTAAATCATATTTTCAAAACCATCAAATTAAGGAAAGTTATAGTTATGCCAACGAAGGTTTATTAAGAGAAGTTAGAAAATATGATAGCCTTGGAAAAGAACACTATTTCGCTGATTATTATGAAAATGGGAATTTAAAAAACATGCGTGAGCCTGAATTAAGCAACAGTATCACCATGTGGGATAACGGTGATACTTCTTACTTTAACTTCCTCTATACAATTGGAGATTCAATCAAAATAGAACGTCAATTCTATAAAGGAAACATTTTGAAATTACAACGTAAAAACAACTTCACCACTGGTTTTGGAGAAGTAAAAACGTTTTACGAAAATGGTCAGCTCAAGACCTCACACGAATTAAAGGACAACAAATCTCATGGACTATATCAAAACAAAGATGAAAACGGGAGGCTTCTCAATACAGGATACTTTAAGGAGGGTAAAAGAAATGGAGAATGGATAAAGTATGATGAAAACGGAGAAGCTGAGATAAGTTTATTCGAAAATGGTGAGATCATCATTGACAAAAGTACTGAAGACCCTAATTCTTGCAGATGTTACGACAAATCACTAAAATCGGGCAAAATTGGCTATGCTGGTTCACTCTCTCGCCTTGAGGAATATGAAAACATTAAAGACTTTATTCCAAAAACGATAATTCCAATTGACAGTTTTAATTATGAAAACATTTTCTATGTTGGTTTACAAACAGATAATAATCGCTCTGCTGGCTTTACAAGTATGAAATTATTGATGTTTAGAGAATTTGCATTTCATTATCCAGCAGCAAATCAGCTAAAATTCAATTTGAATCCGTGTAAAACGGAAGGATACATCAGTAATATTGAAGGGAACTTTAATTACAACTATTATAATAAGAAAACTGTTCATGCCTATTTGGGTACGAAAACTATTGCGATTGGTCTGCAGCAGAATCCAATGGTTAATTTGAATAACGAACCGTACACCATTCAATTTGAAACAAAGGGAATGGATTTCGATGAAAAGGACATCAAAAGCATCCAATTTATTGACGAAGACAGTACATGTTATCCACTGGGAATCATCAATAATTTCATGAACATTGAAATCTCAAAAGCAGAACTAGACATTCATCCATCAAGAGGGAAATATGCTGATGTTCCTCTATTATCAAATCAATCACAACAGTTTTATGGTTTTAATATCACTGAGGCTAAAGTAGATTTTGATTATATAAATGGAGAAGATTCTGTTCAAATTAAAGCCAATGCTAATCGAATTGTTGCTGGAGCTAATTATGTTGCTGGAAAACTGGAAGTGGAAGGAAAATCAGAAAATGCAAATGAATTTACTCCAAAAAATAGTAAGACAACAATTAGTACAGAAGAACTCCGAAGATTTCTAGAGCAAAAAGGTTTTTATCGTGTGAAGACAGAAATTAAGGATGGACTTTTATTGATTGAGTTTTACACAGAAAAATAGTTTAAAGACAGAATAATGAAAAGAATTACAACAATATTGGCTTTATGCTTATTCTCAATAATGGGTCAAACCCAGATTTTAGACGTTTTTCAAAACAAGGAATATTCAACCTCTTCGTATGTATTAAGTGCTGAGATTAAAAAGGATTACTCTCCGAGTAAATTGGAAATTGTTCATGATAAAAACAAAGATAAGAATGAAGTTTGGTCTAAAGTCGAAGAGCAGTTCTTTGAAAAAGCAAAAGCAACAGTGAATGATGAAGTGGCCTTTTTTCAACTCAACAACAAAGCTTTAAAGCAACAAAGTCAAATTGAAAAATGGAACCGATTGCAAGGAAATGATACGAGGTATTCTACTAATCCAAAATTCGAATCTATTGATATTAGATTAATTAGTGTGCTCAATAACTGTGGAATATATTCGATTAATTACAATTTTGAAGTGAATAGCGGAGGACGTTATGGAAAAAACATGATTCCTATTAAGCAATTCTATCTAGCGGATTTTAATAGAAATACAATAATTGAAATCAAGGACTCCCCTTGTTCTAGACAGCAAGAAGAACTAAGAAAATTAACCCTTTCTAAATTCAAAACACTTTATTTATTAAAGACACAAAAAATAGATTTAGACAATTTAGAAAGAATTGAGAACGCTAAACAAAACGAAAAAATAGGATTAGAAATAGAATCTAAACTCTACTTTTCAGAAGCACTTGTCTATCCTTATTTGAGCGGAGTTATTGTTGAATTTCCAGAACGCTCTAATTCTTCTGAACTTTTTAATCAGGAATCGTTTCGTGTCTATTTAAAAGATGATGAAGTTCAAGAATTGCTGAAAGTTTATCCTGAATTCAAACCTACGTTTTCAAAGGAATTAAAAGCGCCTACAAAAACGCAATTGGAACAATTAAATAATGACCATAATTTCGATTTATCCAAATTTTCTCATGCACCAAAGGAAATCCAAATGTTGGATATTCTTGACTTTGAGAAAGAAGTTTATGCGATGAAAATTACAAGTTATCAACTCTATGACACCAACAGAAGATTTATGGGAACAAAAAAGATATTCTTAAACAAGCTTCAACAGGTAAATTCAATTGAACACAGCGATGAATATGGGAAGATCAGAAGAGAGGAAATATATAAGTACAATAACAAGAATCTCCTTGAAAGCATAAGGACTACGGATCGTGATAAATCATTGAAATTGTACCATTATAAAGATGATGTTTTAGATTATTCTGAACATTATGAACTCGATGTTGAATCAGATTACCAAGGAACAAATGTTGATTTAGAAATTGATCAGGAGCATATCATTTATAATAATAATTACCAATATACGCTAAAACTAAACCTAGTGGGTGAATTTAACACCAGAGCTTATACGCAACTTCGATATTTAGAAAAAAACCAATTTTGCACAAATTCTTATTGTATACTCGCAGATGAGAATCAAAATATAATTGGCGTAAGGCAAGAAAGATATGGATTAATGGATATTCTGACCAATGATAAGAATCAACCAGTGGAGAGTTATTTGGACAATGACAGGTACCAGAATTTCTTCGCTTATGATGAAGAAGGAAGAATTGTATCGATGAACAAATTTTCGAATAATACAAATTCAGGTTCTGTGGAGTTCAGCTATCAATTGGATAAAAAAAAGGCTTTAATTATAAAGGAAGTAAGAGGTTCCTATTCAAATGAAACGGTAATTGAGCATGTTTATGAGTTTGAGTTTTGGGAGGAATAATTTCAACAAACTGAGATAATTCTTATACTTTTGGCGCAATGTATGCTAATGAATAAAATTAGAAATATTCAACTTATAGACAAAAATGAATTATTCATATATATTTAAATACTGGATCACTATATTGTTAGTTAGTCCATTGGTTCTTTTTACTTATTCACTTTTCAAAAGTGACATCATTGACTACACTTTTCAACTTGAAGTCTTTTTAATATTTCTATTATTCAGCTTCCTATTCGCACTTCCAACGATCATAACTTCAACTGGCTTGTTTTATTTTTTAGAAAAAAGAGAAGTCAACACAAGTGTCATTAAAGCATTAATTATCGCAATTACAGTCTTAGGAACATTTCTCACTTTGTTTTTGGTCTCCAAGGATATTGCACTCGAATACAGCATTCTTTATTCTATAATGGCGATACTCTCAGGTACCATCTATACATTAAAACGATGAACAGGAATTAATGAAGCTCTGATTAAAAACGTTCGGCAACTTAGTTTTCATCGTTTAATTTGTTTAATTTTATATCCTAACATATTAATAATGAAACTATGAAAACACTTCTACTCTTTTCTGTTTTACTTCCCACCTTACTTTTTGGTCAAATCACAAATCATTTTTCCAATCAAGATGCTCAATGGAATGTTGCTACTTCCTTTACTGCTGCAACGCAAGAACACCCTAGTTTTGTCGCAACCACAACTAAAGTATACGGGTTTCAAGGAGACAGTTTAATAAACGGTGATACTTGGTCTAAAATCTACTCCACTAGCGATTCACTTTTCCAGAGCAATCTTGCTTTTGAGGGATTGACCAGAGTTGACAATGATTTGGTTTTATTCAAAAAGGGAGCAAATCCAATTGACACACTTTATGATTTTAGTTTAGCTGTTGGCGACAGTGTATTTTATGATTTCGATTTGTTCACTTCTTGGATTCATGTGGAGGAAATTCAGACCATTCAAATTAATGGAGAAAGTTATAAGAAATTTATTTTTACAGAACCAACTGGTCCAACGGCATTTGATCATTTAAATGAAGTATGGATTGAAGGAATTGGAAGTGTTCACGGACCACTTTTTCCATTATCACCAAGAAAGTTTAGCGAAGAAATACCAGATTCTATGCTTTTGACATGTTCTTTCGCCAATAATCAAGATTTCTTTAATCATCCATCCTATTCTGATTGTTATGTGAATATCACTTTAGGAGTTGAAAATCATGAAGCGATTAATTTAAGCATTTATCCAAATCCGGTAAGTTCAATTTTGACGATTGCAAGTACACAGAGTATAAATGGAGTAATTGAGATTTATGATGTGAATGGGAAATTGCTGAAAACGGTGAAAGCTAAGAGAGAAAAAGTATCAATTGATGTTTCTGCTTTTGAGAATGGAGTTTATATTTTGAATTTCGAGCTAAATGGACAAAAAGTAGTGAAACGTTTTATTATTGGTCAATAATTGGCTTTTCTATGAATATTAATACTGTGATTTCACACCCATGAAAATCTTGACGATAATTGTATTCATTGTATGGACATCAAATTCCTTCGCGCAAAAAAACTACCTAGAATACCATAAACAAGCCAGAGAAATTGAAAACAAAATCTTAGATTCTAGCTATTCGGAAGCAGTCAAATTGTACCATTCTTTATTTAGAGAATATGACTTCGTATTTGCAGAAGATTGTTTTAGAGCTGCCCAAACAGCAGTCGTTGATGGAGACACAGCTTCAGCTTTTACTTTTCTGAAAAGGGCAACAAAACAGGGCGTAACGATGGAAAGAATTTTAATGGATTCTTTACTTGTAGATTTACAGAAATCAAATAATTGGACAGAATATGAAAGCAATTATGATTCTTTGAGGGAAATTTATACTGCCGATATCAATTGGGAATTACGGAATAAAATCAATGAATTATACGATTTAGATCAATTTTATAGAGACAAACATGAACTACATCCTTGGAACTTCTTATGGAGGCCATTTATCAGCATCAAATGGAAAAAAGTGGTCAAAGAAATTGTAGAAAATGAATTGACTCCTCTTATTTTAGAATATGGATTCCCAAATGAAAAGCTAATCGGATTAGATGAAGCTTCTTTTCATCATAAACATCAATATGACAAACTTAAATCAAATTTCGCATTTATTATTTTAGTTCACTATTTCTCCGATCCAAGGCCAACAACATTGAATGAAATTTTACTTTCAAACATTGAAACAGGAAACATTTCTCCAAAACAATATGCTTCCTTAATAGATTTCCAAGCACAATGGGGACGAAATAAGTATTACAAAGGATTGCATTACAACGAATGGCATAGTACCAAAAATGAAGAAGATTTAGATCAAATCAACAAAAACAGAGAAGCCATTGGATTAGAAGATTTGGAGAAAAGGGAAATTAAATTTCAAAGGGGCTTGGATGCTTGTAAAGAAAGAAAAAAGGGAAACTACAATCATGTTAGATTTTGGATATTTTGTGGGTAGTTATCAGCAAAAAAGAGGCTTAGTCACGAGATGAATTCGGCAGGCTATCCACCGATCTCGATATAACTAAACCTCTTTTTTTAATTTAAAAACTTTTATTGCAATTGCTGGTTTCTGAAATAGAAAGCTCTTTGCAATGACAAAAGTAACTTTCTACACAGAAACTATACGTGTTGTTCCCAAATTTGAACCAGTTCGCCCATCGTCTGAACGGCCTTTTGCATATCTTGAACACTCACATACTCATGCTTAGAATGTATTGCCATTTCGCCTGTAAACAAGTTCGGACAAGGTAAGCCCATGAAAGATAAACGGGAACCATCTGTTCCTCCACGAATAATTACGGGACGTGGTGTAATATCAGACTTTTTCATTGCTTCAATCGCATAATCAGTCACGAAAGGAACAGTTTTTAGCACTTCCTTCATGTTTCTGTATTGCTCTGTTATTTCAAAGTCCATGCTTGCCGCAGGATATTCAGCGATTACTTTTTCTGCAATCTCTTTCAATCTTGCTTCATATTCTGCAAGTTTACTGGTTTCGTGATCACGAATAATAAATCCGATCGTAGCCTTTTCTTGAATTCCATCAAACGATGTCGGGTGAACAAACCCTTCTCTACCTTCAGTAGTTTCTGGCGACCAGCTATCGTTTGGAAGAGCTGCAAGAATTTTACCTCCAATTTTTAAAGCATTAACGATTTTACCCTTTGCGTAACCTGGGTGCGCACTAACACCATGAATTGTAATTTTCACTGCATCGGCAGAAAAGCTTTCGTCTTCAATAGATCCTAAAACTCCACCATCCAAAGTATAACCGTAATCTGCATTTAGTTTTTCCATGTCTAAATGGTCAACTCCTCTCCCAACTTCTTCGTCTGGCGTAAATAAAATACGAATATCCCCATGCTTAATACCAGGATTCCCCATAAGGTATTCCACGAAATCCATAATGCACGCCACACCCGCTTTATCATCTGCTCCAAGCAATGTTAAACCGCTTGCAGTAATTAAATCATCACCAACTTTTTCCTTTAAGTATGGGTGTTTTTCAGTTGTGATTACCTGAGAGTTATCATCTGGAAGTGTAATTGGATTACCATCATAGTTTTTATGTAAAATTGGCTTCACGTTTTTTCCTGTCACATCTGGTGCTGTATCCATGTGTGCACAAAAACACACCGTTGGAACGTCGTTTTCAGTATTACCTTTTACCGTTCCAAAAACATACCCCCACTCATCCATTTCAGCGTCTTCTACACCTAAATCAAGTAATTCTTGAAGTAAAAGTCGACCTAAATCTTTTTGAATTTCTGTAGAAGGAAATGAAGTTGAGTTTGGATCTGCTGTTGTATCGATTTGAACGTAGCGCATCAAACGCTCTGCTACCTTGTGATTGTAGTCTTTTATAGCCATAATATTTGATCTTTTATTGAATTGCTAAGTTAAGGAAAAAAGAATATTACGAATGAGTTTACTGATGGGAATCAAGGGAAATTGAAGAGTGATTTGCAATTTTTAAATTAAATCGATAAAGATTTGGGGTGGTTGGGGTTTGTTTGGTGTTGCGGGGGAAGGATTACGCAAAGCACTGCACTGAGCTTGCCGAATGTGTTTCACCAAGGGGCAAAGATTCGCAGAGGTTTGGATTGGGTTGGGTTAAGCAGGAGTTTAGCAGAAAAAAAGAAGAATTACACGGAGGTTCGCTGAGGTGCAGAGATTCGCAGAGGTTTGGGTTGGGTTGGGTTGCGCTGAGGAGTGTCTCAGGAAGGATTACGCAGAGTTCCGCAAAGTTTTCGCAAAGATTCGCAAAGTTTTTTATTGGGATGGGTTGGGGTACGCAAAGTTTCGCAGAGGGGTGTCTCAGGAAGGATTACGCAGAGTTTAACTGAGGGGCAAAGATTCGCAGAGGTTTGGATTGGGTTGGGTTAAGCAGGAGTTTCGCAGAAAAAAAGCAGAATTACGCGGAGTTTAGCTGAGGGGCAGAGATTCGCAGAGGTTTTGTTTGGTTTAGGTTGGGTTACGGAGAGTTTTGTATGAGAATGGAGGATTACGCAAAGCACTGAGCTTGCCGAATGTGTTTCACCAAGGGGCAAAGATTCGCAAAGGTTTGGATTGGGTTGGGTTGGTTGGGGCGCTGAGAAGTTTTCATTTTAAAAAAAAGTAAAAATACTTTTAAAACAAAGTAAAAATACTTATTTTTGAGGAAACGATTGATTATGAAGAACAAAGAATATAAATACGACCCAGATAAAATACCTGATTCCGTTTCAGATGTAGAAATAGTGTATTACATAAACACAGTTAATATTGCTAGTAAAGAGTTCAAATTCTTTAAAAAATTAGCACAAAAAACAGATAAAATAATTTCTGAGTGGTTCAATGTAAGTGAAAAAACCTTCCAAAACTACAAGAATTTAAAAACAGAGATTTCTCTGCCTTTCAAAGAAAAGTTTTTCCTTTTAATCGCGCTTTACAAGAAAGGTGAGTTGGTTTTCGGTTCGAAAGAAGCTTTTAACACTTGGCTAGAAACCCCAAATTTTCAATTCAATAACCTTCCTCCTGTTGATTTCTTTAAAAGCATTTCAGGAATTAGATACATCGAAGACCGTTTAACAGGTATAGAATACGGTGATAACGCCTAAGCGCTTGTAAACATGGCAGTATTCAGGATTTCTCATAAAAAGCATTCTAGAAAACTTACGAGTTCTGGAGCTTCAAATCGATGGAATAAAAAAAATGAATTTGTCATTTACACAGGTTCTTCCAGATCATTATCTACGCTGGAGTTAGTGGTTCATCGCAATGCCATAAATCCCGACCCGAACTATGAAGTAATGATCATTTCAATTGCCGATGATGAAGAACTCTACGAACAAGTTTTAACAAAGGATTTACCTGATGATTGGCGAAAATTTAGAAGATACCCAGAACTACAAGAAATAGGCTCTAACTGGTACAAAGAACAAAGGTCACTAGTGCTTAAAGTTCCTTCTGCTATAATTACCAGAGAGTTCAACTACATCATTAATACCCAACACCCTTTATTTGACGAAAAAGTTAAACTGGTAAGAAATGAAGATTACTTTTTTGATGGCAGATTATTTTGATTTTATTTTTGTGGAGGTTTTTATTCCTTTAGAGGCGCGATGCATTGCGCCTCTAAAGGAATAAAAATTATGACCTTAATTCTGCTTTCAACTGTTCTTCTAATTGAATGCGGATATTCTCCATTACTTTATCAATCTGATCGTCTTTCAATGTTTTTTCATCGTCTTGGAAATAAAAACTCACAGCATAAGACTTTTTGTCCTCGGCTAGCTTATCCCCTTCGTAAACATCAAAAAGGTTTACTTCTTTCAATAGTTTCCGCTCTGACTTCCTTGCAATGACTTCTATTTCTTGGAAGGTTACTGCCTTATCTAGCAACAAAGAAAAGTCGCGTCTCATGGCAAATGTTTTAGGCAAAGGCTTAAATAAAACCTTATTTCGATTACCTAAACTCAGAATCATGTCCCAATCTAAATCAGCAATATAAACTTTTTGCTTTACTCCTAAACTTTTGTTCAGTTGAGTGCTTGTCCATCCAATTTCACCTATTTTGTCTTTTTGAACGTACAATTGCATTCCATCTTCGAGGATAGACTTTTTTAAGCCTTTCATTGAAGCCATTCCATCTAATCCCAGACGATCTAATATCGCAGTTACAATTCCTTTTAGGGTAAAAAACGAAACTTCCTCTTGATTAGAATTCCATTGTTCAGGCTCTTTTGATCCAGTTAGAAAAATAGAAAGGCGTTTATTTTCTTTAAATTCACCATTGAATTTTTGATAAATCTTTCCAAATTCAAACAATCCTAAATCAGAATTTTGGCGATTTTTATTGTGTGCCACTGTTGTTAATCCTTGGAAAATTAAAGATTGACGCATTACGTCTAAGTCTAAGCTCAGTGGATTTAACATTTTCACAGAATGGTCATTTGAAAAGGCTTCTCCTCCATGCTCATCGATTAAACTACTAGAAGTTAATGAGTTATTCATCATTTCAAAATACCCTTGAGACACCAACAAATCAGCAATGGTATTTAATCTCATTTCCTCACTTCTTAAATTCTGATCAGAAAGGCTAATGTTCCATTTTTTAGGCAATTCTATATTATTAAATCCATAAATGCGTAAAACTTCCTCAATTACATCTGCTTCTCGCGTAACATCTACGCGATAAGTAGGAATTTTTAGTTTAACTTGATCGCCGTTATTTTGAAGAATCTGAATATCCAAAGCGTTCAATATTTCACCTACTTTATCTACATCAATATCATTTCCTATTAATTGGTTACATCTAGAATAGCTAAACATAACTTCGTTTGGCTCAACACGCTTTGGATAAAACGGAATAGGTTCGTGCGATATATTCCCTTCAGCCAGCTTTGCTATTAAAGTTGCGGCTCTTTTCATCGCAAAAGGAATCATACAAATATCAACCCCCCTTTCATATCGGAAGGAAGCATCAGTGTTTAATCCGTGGCGTTTAGCTGTTTTACGAACACTCACAGGATTAAAATAAGCGGCTTCGATAAAAATAGATGTGGTATCTGTGTTTACTCCTGAATTCATTCCTCCAAAAACACCAGCAATTGCTAGGTTTTTAGTTCCATTTGTAATCATTAAATCTTTCTCTGTCAAAGTACGTTCAACATCATCCAAAGTGGTGAATTTCTCCCCTTCTTCCGCATGTTTTACCACAATTTTCTCTCCCACCTTGCTCAAGTCAAAGGCATGTAATGGAGTTCCCAATTCATGCATCACAAAATTGGTCACGTCAACAACATTATTAATTGGCGTTAGTCCGATGGTTAATAAGTAATTCTTTAACCAATCAGGCGAAGGTTTTACTTTCAAATTTGAAACAACACAGCCCATATATCTAGGACAGTCTTCTGGGGATTGCACCTCAATTTTCACTTTCTCACCGCTCTCAAAAAGCTCATATGCACTGATATCAGGCAATTGTAAAGAGCTTTTTTCCGTTTTGTGAATTTTGTTGAAAGCCACAATATCTCTTGCCACTCCAAGGTGACCTAAGGCATCACTTCTATTTGGTGTTAAACCAATCTCAATTCTATAATCGTCTGCCAAATTGAAATACTCAGCTGCTTTTTGCCCAATCTTTGCATCTTCTGGTAAGACCATAATTCCATCATGAGAAACGCCCATACCTAGTTCGTCCTCAGCGCAAATCATACCGAAAGACTCAACACCCCTAATTTTTGCTTTTTTAATTTTAAAAGGTTCATCTGGATTAGGATAAAGCGTAGTTCCAACAGTAGCCACAACTACTTTCTGTCCTTCGGCAACATTTGGTGCTCCACAAACGATTTGAACATCTTCCGCTTCGCCAATGTTCACTGTTGTTACATTTAATCGATCTGCTCCTTCGTGAGGTTTACAACTTGTTACGTGTCCGATAACAACACCAGCTAATCCTCCTTTAATGATTTCAACTTTTTCAAGCCCCTCCACTTCAAGTCCAGTATCAGTAAGAATTTCACTCAAACGTTCTGGTGAATGCTCAGTTTTTACGTAATTTTTCAACCAATTATATGAAACTTTCATGTTTTTTAATTTCGGTATTTTTCAATCTGCAAAAATAGTCAAATTATTGTCATACTTTTCGAAATAAGGATGAGTTTATAAGCATTTGGGTAGATAAAGGGCTTTATTCTTTTCTGAGCTTTCATTATGCCGTCCGAATACATATTTGAGTCCTGTTACTATCAATTATAAATCTGCATGCATATATTTGTGGTCAATTTCAATTTATACATTCGTTTCAATGAAAAACCCTTCTCGATTTATTTCTTTTAGCAAAGATTTTACTGCCTTATCCTTACCTCAAAAATTCACTTATCCATTTTATTATACACCTCATCCCTTGGCAACTCTTGCTGCGGAGCAATTACAATGCTACATCGAGAAGCAAAACTGGAATCATAATTTTGGTATTGAACCCAACCAAGAAGGGCTAGAAATAGGGAAAATGTTTGGTGTTTTAGTTGTGGAAAATGAAGGGGGACAATTGGGGTATTTAGCCGCATTCTCGGGTAAACTTGCAAACTCAAATCACCATAAACACTTTGTACCTCCAGTTTTCGATATGCTAACAGATGGAAGTTTCTTTTTGGAAGGAGAATTAAAAATAAACGACATTAATGCGAGAATTTCGGAGATTGAGAAGGATGAACAATATTTAAATTTAAAAGAGGATTTCAGGTCCAGAAAAGAAAAACTTATAACAGAGGAAGAAAATCTACGTGAAGAAATGCGCAATGCTAAAGCGCAAAGAAAGAAAATTCGATTGGAGCAGAAAACTAAATTAAATCCTTCCGAATATGAAAATTTATTAGAAGAGCTGGCCAAAGAAAGTATTGCCTATAAAACCAAATTGGCAGATTTTAAGCGTTATTATTCAGTTCAAATTGCTGAAATTGATAAAAAATTAAAACCTTTTTCCAATGAATTAAATGATCTTTTACAAAAACGAAAAACGGATTCGGCTCAACTTCAGCAGAGACTTTTCAAATCTTATAAATTCCTAAATTACAATGGCAATGAAAAGGCGCTATTAGATATTTTTAAAGATACAGCTTTTCGAAAACCCCCAGCAGGAGCTGGGGAATGTGCTGCCCCCAAACTTTTACACTACGCATTTAAAAACAATTTAAAACCTATTGCGATGGCAGAGTTTTGGTGGGGAGCACCTCCTGGAACTGAAATTAGACAACATAAACAATATTATCCTGCATGTTTAGGAAAATGTAAACCCATTCTTTCTCATATGCTCGAAGGAATTGAAGTTGAACCCAATCCCTTGCTGTCCAACCCAGGAATTGATAAAGTGATTACCACTGTTTATGAAGACGATTATATATTGGTCATTAATAAGCCCTATGATTTACTCTCTGTTCCCGGCAAAGAAATTTACGATTCTGTTTATGCGCGCATCAAGAAGCAATACCCCAATGCGGAAGGTCCGCTTTTAATTCATAGGCTAGATATGTCTACCTCTGGCATATTAATTATTGCAAAAGATATAGAATCACACCGTATTCTTCAGCAGCAATTTATTAAGAGAACAGTTGAAAAATCTTACACTGCTTTACTCGATGGTTACTTGAAAGAAACTCAAGGGACAATAGATTTACCACTTATTTTAGATGTTCTGGACAGACCAAGACAAAAAGTAGATTTTGAGAAAGGTAAATCTGCAAGAACCGAATGGCGTGTGCTAGAACGCAAAAAAGGAATGACCAGAATTGAGTTAATTCCTGTTACAGGTAGAACTCATCAATTAAGAGTGCATTGTGCACATATTAAGGGTTTAAACACCCCAATAAAAGGAGATGATCTGTATGGAAAAGTGAGTGACAGGCTCTATCTCCATGCAACAACACTTAAGATTAAACATCCTGCTACCAAAGAGGAAATGTTTTTTGAAGCTCAGCCGGAGTTTTAGAATTATCGATGATTCAGAATTGAAAATTGTTTAACATACAATGATTACTTGTTTTAACTCAATCAATATTTAAGGATCGACAGCTATAGGATTACCGCTTTATAGTTCCCATATCATTCTGATATTCAAAACATTGAATTCTAAAGATCACTTAGAATAAATCAAAAGAAACTCTTGGGAAATAAAAAACTGAGTTTTGTTTTGTTTCACTCAATGAAGGAGCTCTTCTCATCCAATTATTATCAAAGCTGTTTACAATAGAAGATCAAGAGGATTAAAGGCTAGTGCTTTTTGCGATTTACATGGATAAGGCTATACTTCTATTTCAGGATAATAGGACTAAAGAAAAAGAATTAATTTACGAACTTCAAAAGTACCAACTTTCACCGATCAATTGAAAATCTACTTCGCCTTAATTGGCATTCCTACCATTCTTGCGTATACCGATGTGTATTTCGCTCCTAAGAAAATAATTTGCGAGATATAGAAAATCCATGTTAAAACGGCGAGCAAAATTCCAGCTACACCACTATTGGCAGCGAAAAAGAAATTGGCTAAATAATAATTCACTGCCAGTTGACCCAGATACAACAATACCGAAGTAAAAAAAGCTCCTGCCATAGCCAGCTTCCATTTTACAATTCCATCATGCAAATATTTAAAGACAAGGGTAAATACTAAAAAGTTGATTGCAATTATTGAAAAGTGCTCCAATATGGAGAAAAGTATCTCTTGAAACAAGCTCCCATCTGATAGCACTCTCGATCCTACCCCGATCAAAATGGATTGCGCGAAGTACATAATGATCACTATTGCCCCAAAAACAGCCATTAATCCAAAGGAAAGAAGTCTCTTTACTAATTCTTCGAGCACCACATTATAATGCTGAATAGGAACAATTCCAAAGAAAGTATTTAAGCTTTTACTTAAGGAATTGAACATTGCGGTTGAAATGAAAATCAGAAAAATGATACCCACAATTTGAAGAAAAGGTGTTCCACCCTTTCCAATTTCCCACTTATACATTAAATCCGTAAAGAAGGAAACGTCACTAATTCCCATGTTGCTTTCCATTAAATCCCCCACTATGGCAATCACTTGATCCTGCCCCATGATTAAGCCGAAGGAAGTTACGGCCAAATAAATTATTGGAACCAGCGCGAAAATGGTGTAGTAAGCAAAAGCAGCACCATGCATAAAGCTATCGCCTTGAAAAAATTCTTTGAAGCTTATTTTAGTCAATTCCCAGATTTCAGGCCATTTTAACCTTCGCCCTCTGTTTTCATCCTTCACCACTTGAATATCCTCCTGCTCTTCCTTTCTGTATGACTTGTCTTTAGACATAAACTACGTTTGTCGGTATTAGTTCTTT
This sequence comes from Brumimicrobium oceani, assembly GCF_003143775.1. Lineage (GTDB taxonomy): Bacteria > Bacteroidota > Bacteroidia > Flavobacteriales_D > Crocinitomicaceae > Brumimicrobium > Brumimicrobium oceani. The sequence continues at coordinate 154,087 of NZ_QFRJ01000002.1, forward strand.
ATTGGCATATAGTACAACTTCCTCCCCACCCTTCGATTCAAAATAATTCGCATAATACGGTCCCCTAAAACTAGAATACTTCCATTCTAATTGTATTTCAATCTTGTTATGATCGGGCGTTAATGAATATTCTGTTGGTCTAAATAAAAGTTGCTTTCCATCTAGATTAATCTTATTTAACTCTCCAAAAAAACTTCCCTCAAAGAAAGTCTTCGGTTCATGATAGGCTTGAAATGGTGTATACTCTGAAAAAACTTCTCCATTAGACATCACCAAAATTCTATCACTCCATGCTAAAGCTTCTGTTCCATCGTGTGTAACTAAAACAACTCCCATTTGTCTTAAATTCGCGAGCCTTCTAATATACTCCCCTATTTTTTTATTTAGATGCACATCTAAATGCGCAAAAGGCTCATCTAACAGTAAACAACGGGGTTCTTTTGCCAATGCACATGCCATTGAAAGCCTTTGCTGCTCACCTCCAGAAATATCTTTGGATTTTTTATGGGCCAGATCTTCCAATTCAAAAATATCCAATAATTCATCGGTAAATTCAAAACGCTCCGCCAAAGGTAAATGATGTAGTTGATTTGAAATGTTTTCTCTAACGGTGAAATAATCATCCAGTTCAAATAACTGATTGACTAGCGCTACTTCGGGATGACCTGGAATAAGCATGTTTTTAGCTTCGGGTACTTGACTTCCCTCTATAAGGACTTTTCCTTCATCCAATTGAATTAAACCCGCAATACATTTCAGTAATGTCGACTTTCCGGTCCCACTAGGTCCAACAATACTAATCACCTCACCGGGAGACAAATTAAAACTTACACTTTTAAAAACAAAGTTTTTGTTTGTGTAAGAATAAGCAATATTTTCAACTTCTAAAATCAATCAATTAAGGATTTAGGAAAGTCTTGTATCGCGATATAAATTCCAGGTATAGGATTCGTTAAAGGCTCCATTTCTTCCAAATAAACTTTTAATTCAATGGCCTCTTCTTCCTTGTTGATTTCATATTTTAAAACCAAGGACTTCGAGCATGCCATTTGTGTTATTGCTCCATCCGCTCCTACAATATTAAACAATAGAACATTTTTGATTTCTTCAGCGAATGTTTCTCCTCCTCGCTCTCCTTGAATTGTATAAGTCGCATTATCCATGACTTCGATGTCTTTCACATCCGTTGTAATGGACAATTCATCTTCCCAATCATAAAAGCGATTATTTTCAGATTCATTTCCATCATGATGTGCTTCTGCAAACTCTGGCGAAAAATCGTAATTCATTTTATAAAAACGTGCTGTACACTTCATAAACATTCACTATTTAATATTTAAAGACTTAATTTTGACTTGGCAGATTAAGCCCTTTGAACTTTTCTCTTTTGTTATCAAAACCATGAAACAAAAATACGGACTTTATTAAATAATAATGCCTAAATCCCGACTAATTAGCGAGGTTCTTATCCTTTAGTGATTTTAAAAAATAGATTAAATCCGCTTCCTCTTTTTTAGATAGAGTAAAAGCCTCTATAAGTGGACTTTTATTTCCATTCACCTCACCTCCTTTTGAATAATGTTTTATCACATCTTGTAGTGTTTCCAAAGATCCATCGTGCATATAAGGGCTAGTAATGGAGATATTGCGCAATGTTGGCACCTTGAATTTACCTATATCCGCACTATCACCAGTAATATTGTATCGGCCCTGATCTTCATAAACGGAATATAATCCATTATTTTGTAAAGAGTTATTTGTAAACCCAACTCCTCCATGACAATTGGCACAATTCAAAACGTCATCAAAAAGATTAGCTCCTCTCACCAGCGCAGAATCCAAAATTAATCCATTCTTTTTCCAATCGTCATAGGGACTGTTTTCTTGAAAAATGTTTTTTTGAAATGCACTTAAAGCTCTAGTAAGTACAAATGGATCGAAACTTCTGTTGAATAAAATTTTGGCTAGGCTATCGTAGAGCAAAACATTACTCAGTTTTGGAAATAAATCCGTGATTTCCCCACCCATTTCATTAGTGTCCTGCAGTGGGACTAAGGCTTGAATTTCAAGTGACTTAATTCCGCCATCCCACATAAATTTATCTTGATTTTTGACATTCCAAAGTGTAGGTGAGTTTCTTTTCCCTCGGCGTCCATGAATACCTAAGCTAGATTTTTCACCATCAGTAAAGGCAAGTTTTGGATTATGACAAGAGGCACATGAAACCGAGTTATTGAGAGAAAGCCGAGGATCAAAGAACAACATTTCACCTAATTCAACGAGTAGAGAATTATAAACCAAGGTATCTAAAGGCACAAATTGATATTTTTCAATCGTGCTATTATCGGTACACTGAATTAGAAATGGTAAACAAATAAGACCAATCCAATACCGCGTTTTCATTATACCTTTTTCCTTACTATATAGAGAATTTCTTTTGAAATTAAACGATAACGTTCGATATCGGCATCCGGAAATTCTTTTGAAGTCACAAACTCTTCTACCTCAAACCCTGCTCTTTTTAACCATTCTGGGTAATCTCTACCAAATAAACGAACGTGATCTTTCTGCCAGAAATGTTTTTCCCTTTCCTCTGGAGAAGTAATCGTTGGATCTTCATAAGTTAATTCACGATTCAGGTCTTGAGGCACTTGAAAAATACCCCAACCTCCTGGCTTCATCACACGATTTAATTCGCGCATACATTGCATTGCGTCATCGACATGTTCTAAAACGTGGTTACAAAAAACGACATCAAAGCGATCATTCTCTAAAGGTATGTTGTGCAAATCGAAATGCATTTCTGCCAAAGGAGAGACCAAATCACCCGTAAGATAATTTAAGTTCTTTTGCTCTTTAAATTTTCCATGAAAACATTGTTCGGGCGCAATGTGTAGCACCTCTTGCTTATCTTTAAAGAAATTAGTTTCTTGCTGTAAATACAACCACATTAATCGGTGACGCTCTAATGTTAAATCATAAGGACATAAAACATTCTCACGGTGCGCGATATCGGATCCATAAGATAAAAACTTACTAAAAGAGCGTTCACAAACTGGGCAAGCTACTTTATTTCCTTTATAAAGTAAAGGCGCAATTCTTTTAAAAACGAAACTTAATCGAATCAACAAAGGACGCGGCAAGGTATTGAGTAAAAACTTATATAATTTCTTCATAATGTGGATGCGAATTTAATCAAATTACGTGTTTAAAGCACACAAAAATATAAAGTTGAGGCACAATGTCACAATTTAATTTGAATAACGTATTTTTGTTGGTCATGAAAGTTGTAATTGCTTTAGTTTTGAGTACATTTTATTTCGGCTTTTTATTTGGCCAGAATGAACGACTTCCCTATGTAATGTTCTCAGAGAAAGCAGTGGTTCACACCTCTCTTTCCCTGAACAGCGCACCTTTTAAACTAAGTGATGATTTTAACGGTTTTAGCAAGTTAAGCTTTCAACATAATCTCAATCTTATTCAAGGTATTGGCTTGGCTTATCAGTCCTTTGCACTAGAAATTAGCTACAAATTACCTGGCCATATTCGAAATACAGAAAAATATGGTAAAACTAAATATTTTGATTTAGGACTGCAGTTCAGTTACCAAAATTGGGACTTCACATTGGGGTTCCAAGAATATAAAGGATTTGGTATAAGAAATGCGCATATGATTTCCAACAACTTACCACTTTCTTCAGTAGGGTATTATTTGAATGGAAATATTAAATCTAGGGCTTTTGGTGTCAATGCCTACCGGTTTTTCAACCCTGAGCTTAGAATGAAGCCCGCTGTAGGAATTGTAGGAAGGTACACTTCCCCTGTACACGGTGCTTACTTACGACTTACTTCTAATATACATGGTATCTCTTCTCGAAATGGAATTATTCCGCAAGGCTATCTAAACACAACATCGTCTATTCATAAGGCGAATACTATTTCTGCATTCGATTTTGGTGCTGTACCTGGCTATGCCTACATCAATAATCTCGAAGGGTGGCAATTTGGTGCTTTTATAGGCTTAGGTGCAGTAATTCAAACGAAATTTTACAATTTCAGTAATACCAATAGAGGCTTTTTAGGTTTAGCTCCTCGCCTAGACCTTAAGCTTCAAGCAGGCTATAACGTTGATAATTGGTTTTTGATGCTTACTTCTCAGTTTGATCAGAAAAGTATACGTTTTAAAGATTTTAAGTACAACCAGACACACTATTACTTGAGATTAACCTATGGTTACCGATTTGACTATCAATTAAAATTATTTAAACGGAAAAAGCCCTAAGAACAATTTAATCTTAGGACTTTAATCTATAATTTAAATGCCTATCCGGTACTTTGCTAGTAAATATATCTAATCAGGTATAAGATTAAGCGGTGAACAGACAAGATCCTTCACAAATTTCTATTTTCAACAAATTGAAAAAGAAATTTACTTCAGGATGCCATTAGGCTAGGAGCAGTTTAATAAATTACAATAGAAAATGGTTTTTTCTCAAATTTGACAAAATCCTTCCATTGTTGAAAATCATAATTTTCACCAATGATCAGGATGACAGTTGTGGGAGTTAGGGGACAAACGAGGGAAAAAAACAAAAGCGCCAGAGCTCTTTTGTTTTTTTTCCCTCGTTTGAAATATGCTGGTAAAGTTCCCGACAAGCATTATAATGTACTTAGAACCTTTTAAATTATTATCTGCGTCCTCCCCTTGGAGGTGTTGGTCTTGGTGTAGTTCCAGTTCTTCGGGTGTTAGGCCTTGGGTTTGTATGTGGATTTGGACGGTGTGTTCTTGGTGGTGTCACGCGAACTCCTGTTCCAATAAAAATCGCTGGGCTAATTCTTATTTGAGAATTAGGTTTTTCTTCACCTTTTAGTTTATTCCCTGATTTATCCAGTTCTGGCTCTTGTGATCTTTTGATTTCTTTTGGTGCCACATAATCATCTCTAAATGCAATTGGCTCTAAACCTAAATATCCATAATCATAAACCGCCTCGAATAAATCTTCCTCTGCTACACCCGCCTCTCTTGCCTTGCGTAATCCTGTTTCAATCTGCTCATCATCGAGTTGCGCTAAAGTCAACAATTCTTTTGGATACCTTATACTGTCTGGTAAATCCGTCATTTGATTTCTTAACAAAGATGTTGAGTCGCTTAATTGAAATTGATTTCCATAATTTCTCGTAATGAAAAACAGCTCGGAAGAAACACGCGCTAATACTTCTGGATTTCTTCTGTTTGCTCCAAATATTTCTTCGCTTGTTTGAGCAGCAGTTTCGCGGGAAATCTCATTTTTCGCCTCTTCATCGTAAGCAACTAAGTCGTTTTTTCTATTCCCATCGTTATTTCCTAAAAGACCATAGTAGTCTTCATTGCAAGAAGGAACATAAATATTTAAATCGAATAACTTAGCATCTTTAAATGAACGCTCGCCAATACTTAACTGCTCGCCAGTTGGCCATTTCACAAAATACTTGCTGTTTTTGTAGTTTACTATTCCACCTTGCGGAAGCACTAAATCCGTTTTTTCGGTTTGAATTTCTTGACCGTTTACGTGAATCATTTTTTCACCACTATCCTTTAAAACAGAAGTAAAGGTTAACAAATCGCCATTAACATTCATTGCTACAGCACTATTTAAAGCAACGCTTTCACTTATTCTTTTTTGTTGTGTTTGAATCATGAAAGAATTATCATCAGAAGCTGTCAATAAATAATCACCTGCGTTTTGAAAATCATAGGCTTCTCCGTCAAATGTTCTCATGTGAGGATCACCACTTGACTTTCCGTTTCTATTCATATCGCACTGTGTTGAGTTCAGGTAGTTTCTCCAATCTTCCCAATAAAAACGATCTCCTCTGTGCGTGTTTCTTTCGTTTTGCAATTCGCTTGCTGCTATTCTTTGCAACCTTTCCACACGATGACTATCCATCGTTTGCAGCATTTCATAAGGTGTTTGATTTACATTACTTGGTCTTTCTGGTTGTTTTTCATGCATTACCAAAGCCGCCATACTTTCGTAAAGGTATTCTCCTTTAGTAGCGTTCCAAGTTTTAAGAATTTCTTTAATGTGGTCGGAATCTTGTCGTTGAAAAGGAACTGGTGCTGACTGAATATTGGCCCAAAGAGAAAAGGCGAATATCTGTGCGAGTAACAATGTATAGTATTTCATAGTTCTAAATTTATAATTCAAAGATAATCAATCCAATATTTATACCAAAAAAGCCCCGACGTAAACGCCGAGGCTTTCAGTATAATTTATGCGTAATTTATTTCACCATTACCTTAGGTGCTGCACTCATAATTTCTTCTGAGGCATCACTTTCAAAAGTTTCAAAGTTCTTCACAAATGCGTGTGCTAACTCATTCGCTTTTTTGTCGAATGCTGCTTTATCCTCCCAAGTGTTTTTTGGATTTAAAATTTCAGTAGGAACGTCTGGACATGTAGTAGGCATACTTAATCCAAATACATCATCCGTAATGAAATCTACTTTTTCCAACTCACCTGTAAGGGCTGCTGTGATTAAAGAACGTGTATATTTTAATTTCATTCTTGATCCTGTTCCGTAAGCACCACCAGACCATCCAGTGTTGATTAACCAAACATTCACATCATTTTTTTCAATTTTACTACCTAACATTTCCGCATACTTCGTAGGGTGTAAAGGTAAGAACGGTGCTCCAAAACAAGCTGAAAATACAGTTTGTGGCTCAGTAATTCCGGCTTCTGTACCTGCTACCTTCGCAGTATAACCAGAGATAAAGTGATACATCGCTTGACCAGGCGTTAACTTTGAGATTGGAGGTAAAACACCAAAAGCATCACATGTTAAGAAGAAAATATTTTTTGGTTCGCTTCCTCTAGATGGAACCATAATATTGTCGATGTGATTAATAGGGTAAGAAACACGTGTATTTTGAGTTATTTTATCACAATCGTAATCTGGAGTTGAAGATTCACCGTGGAAACCGATATTTTCTAAAATAGCTCCAAATTTAATAGCTCCAAAAATTTGAGGCTCGTTTTCTGCTGAAAGATTGATTGTTTTAGCATAACAACCACCTTCAAAGTTAAATACACTTCCATTATCAGCCCATCCGTGCTCATCATCTCCAATTAAGCGGCGATCTGGATCTGAAGATAAGGTCGTTTTTCCTGTTCCTGATAAACCAAAGAATACTGCTGTATCTCCATCTTTCCCAACGTTAGCTGAGCAGTGCATAGATAAAACATTTTTTTCGTGAGGTAGAACAAAGTTCAATACAGAGAAAATCCCTTTCTTGATTTCTCCCGTATATCCTGTACCTCCGATGATAATCATCTTCTTTGTGAAATCAATCACTGCAAAATTTGATTGTCTTGTTCCGTCTATTTCTGGATCAGCGAAAAAGTTTGGAGCACATACGATATGCCACTCAGGAACAAAATTTTGAATTTCTTCGTCGGTAGGACGTAAGAACATATTGTGCGCAAACATGTTTGACCATGGTAACTCAGTTACTACACGAATATTCATTCTGTAATCGTCATCAGCACAAGCATAAGAATCTCTAACATACATATCCTTACCAGTAAGGTATGCTTTCATTCTGTTGTAAAGTGCGTCAAATTTTTCAACGTCAAATTTCTTGTTAATCTTTCCCCACCAAACAGCATCCTCTGTTTTGTCATCACAAACGATGAAACGATCTTCTGGTGATCTACCTGTAAATTTTCCAGTATTCACAGCGATTGCTCCTGAATCTGTCATTACACCTTCTCCTAGAAGAATTGTATCTTCTACTAACTCTGCTGGACTCATGTTCCAAAAAACATTTCCTAGGTTGTCTAATCCTATGTCCGACTTTAAATTGGTATTCGAACCTCTTTTACCAAATTCATTCATGATTTTAATTTTTACGTTGGGCTTTATATTCTACAAATTTAAACGATATTAATCGCATATACTCAATATATTATGTATTTTATTCACAATGCTGTATTAAAAGGCGACAAACTATGATTTATAAGTTCTTAAATACTTAATAAACAAGGTTAACCACCCAAATATCAGAATCAACCCTCCAATTGGAGTGATTGGACCGATAAATTTATTTATTTCTACACCTGCGGCAGGGAGCAATACCAAGGCAAATATAGATCCCGAAAACAAGATTGTTCCTATTAAAATGGCGTTAAACTGATAGCCAATTTCAAAATCAAACTTATGTACTATTCCTGCTAACCCTAAAGCGCCTAGTCCATTATAGATTAAATAACTCGTTCCTGTGGCAAAGCTCTCAATTCTGCCCTCCTCTATTCCAATAGTTTCTAAATAATGGGCTCCCATGGCACCGAGTATAATTCCCAGAACTATAAATAATAATCCAACTAATATAAATTTCTTATCATTCATTCATCAAATTCTTTGCATTCATTAAAGCGGCTTCATTCACTTTGCTTCCACTCATCAATTTTGCTATCTCTTCAACTCGTTGTTCGTTATCTAAACGGCTCAAGTAAGTTTTAGTAATTCCTTTTTCATCCCTTTTCTGAACCAAGATATGATCGTTTCCTTTACTCGCGACTTGAGGCAGGTGGGTTATTGCTAATAATTGCATAGTCTCTCCCATCTTCTTTAAATGTTCTCCGATTTTTTGAGCGACCTCTCCGGAAACACCAGTATCTATCTCATCAAAAATAACGGTGGGCAGTTGCTGTTTTTGAGATAAAAGATATTGAATGACCAACATCAATCGAGACAATTCTCCACCGGAAGCAGATTTTTCAATAACCTGGGGCGACATCCCTTTGTTTGGAGCAAAATACAAGGAAATGTTATCTGTTCCGGACTCACCTAATTCGACCGTTTCAAAATGAAAACGTATTGTTGCTCCAACCAATTTCAGTTGATTGAGCAAAACAGCCACTTCCTTTTCTAGCTTTTTAGCCACCTTTTTTCTTGCGGAAGATAATGTCTCAGCATATTTTAAAGCTTTGACGTTAACCACTTTAAGTTCTGCAGTCATGTCTTCAATTCGTTCATCAATCTGACCAGAATCTTCAACCTCTCTAGACAATGAATTATAAAGTGTCAACAATTCTTCCTGTGAGTTCAGGTTATGCTTTCGCATAGCCGAATTGTAAGCATCTAATTTATTAATATATGTATTTAGTGTTTCAGGTTCTAAAGTCATATCAGACAAGTCATCCTCTGCATTCGCAGCAATGTCATTCAATTCCAACTTAACAGATTGTAATCTCGTCATTAACTCCTGAACTTTCGGATCATTGACATTGGCATTTTTAGTCAATTTATTTAAGGTAGTTAACACTCCCTCTTCATCGTCATTTATGAGATGTGAAATCATTTGGTAAGCAGATTTGATTTCCTCAAACTGCTCTCCACGTTCCACTTCTTTTTCTATACTTTCATAGTCTAGTTCTTTTAAATTGAGTTTAGACAATTCCTCCAATTGAAACGAATTAAACTCATACTCTAACTCTAGTTTAGATTTGCTTTCCTCTAGACTTTTTATTTTTCGTTTTAATGATTTAGAAGTGCTATAAAGCGCTTTAAGCGATATTAAAGTGCTTGTATTTTCAGCAATAACATCGAGAATTGATCTTTGAAAGGCCGCATCTTTAAGTGACAAAGTATGGTGCTGTGAGTGGATATGTATTAATCCTTGGGTCAACTCCTTTAAAACATTTAATTGAACTGGAGTATCATTTATAAAAGCACGAGACTTCCCCTTAGCATGAATCTCTCTTCGAATAATTGTTTCAGACTCTAGATCTAAATCATTGGTTTTAAAAAAATCAGAATAAGTTGATTCGTCTATGTTAAAAACGGCCTCTACAATCGTTTTCTTCTCCTCATTCCTGATTACGGAATAATCTGCACGTTCGCCCAAAATTAATTTAAGCGCGCCCAGTAAAATAGATTTTCCAGAACCCGTTTCCCCAGTAATAACAGCAAAGCCGCTTTTAAAATCAAGTTGTGCATTTTCTATTAATGCAAAATTCTTTACGGATAATCGCTTAAGCATTATTCAAGTATTTCTTGGTATTTAGAAGAATTAGCAGGGTCAAGTCTTTTTAATGTATTGACCACCGTAACCTTATCTTTTCTATCTGCCTCCGAGTAAATGCCCTTCAACTCTTCTCGTTTGGCTTGGGTAAAGTTCAAAACATTCACAGAGCCTGGGCGAGCGCTATTTACTGATAACAATTTGTTAAGCGCCGAAGTGATATTCGTTCTTGCCAAGTTTTGATCGCTGTATAAATTATCTAAACCATCCCTATGGTATTCGTAATAGCACTCTCGTAAAGGAGAAAATAGTTCTTGCATTGTGTTATCAATAAGCCAATACCTGTTTCTTCTGCCTTTTTCGCTTGCTCTCCAACCTAATCCTCCAGCACTTTGAGCCAGTGTAACAACATTTTGCGCCTTTGCGAAATGAGGATCTCCCGCATTTAGAGCAAAAGAATCGGCATCTAAGCCTAAAATATAATAGGCATAAAAAGACAACACAGAAGCTAAATTACTACTGAATTGATTTTCTGTAAATAAAATTTGTGCATTTCTTTGGAATGTAAATCCAAAATCTTGGTCAAGAAAATTAAATAAAGTCGTGTTGTAGGTAGAATTATAAACAGGCCTTGTAGCTTGAATTTGTAAAGACACTTCATAAGAACCTGTTGACTTTATTTTTGTTATTGAGATTTGAAAAACACAATTGATGCGCTCTTCTACTTCATATTGGTCTTTGGTCCAAGAGGTATTGTTCATTAACTCAAAAATGGCTTGCTCTAATCCTTCAAAAATTTCTTGTTCTGTAGTGGTAACATCAAGCGCGGGATCTGATACGACATTCACTTGACAGTTTAATTCTTGTGCGGATGTTAGGGAAGCAAAGAATAAGGTTAATATGCTGAAAATGTATTTCATTTCTTTAATTTCATTAGATAATCCAATATACTATTGGCTACAACTTTCTTTGAAGATAACTCAAATTTAGTAGTTTTATTGTGAAAGTCCAACAAGGTAATCTTATTTGTATCGTGTCCGAAACCAGCGCCCTCATCTTCAAGGGAATTTATAACAATTAAATCCAGATTTTTCTTTTTTAGCTTCTCTGCTCCATATTCGATGGCATTGTTGGTTTCCAAAGCAAATCCGACCAAGAACTGATTCTCTTTTTTTAATGTCCCAATACTTTTTAAAACATCTGGGTTTTTCACCATTTCGATATTCATTACATCAGAAGATTTTTTGATCTTTTGTTGCGCTACAGATTTTGGTCTATAATCTGAAACTGCAGCTGCAAAAATACCTCCTGTGCAACTTGGGAAATGTTTGGTTGCTGCAGAAAGCATCTCTTTAGCAGTCTTCACATCAATTCGAGTAAGATTTTTGTGTTGAAGTTTGAGCTTTGTCGGTCCTGAAATTAAAATAACCTCTGCTCCTCTTTCCAACAACGCTTCTACCAAAGCATATCCCATTTTTCCTGTAGAGTGATTTCCAATAAAACGAACAGGATCTATGGCCTCGTAGGTTGGGCCTGCCGTAACCAATACCTTTTCCCCCACCATAGATGTTGAGTTTTGAAAAAAGGACTCCACTACATTAACAATTGTTTCTGGTTCAGCCATTCTTCCCTTCCCGATCAAGCCGCTCGCTAAAAACCCATCCTCTGCAGGAATAATTTTAACACCGTGACCTTCAATTTTACCCATATTCTCCTCTGTTGTTTCATGGGAATACATGTCCAAATCCATTGCCGGGGCAACGATTACTGGACATTTTGCAGAAAGATAAGTAGCGGTTAGTAAATTATCACAAAAACCATTGGCAATTTTCGCTAAGGTATTAGCAGTAAGCGGAGCTAAAACCATAAGATCTCCCCAAGCACCTAAATCTACATGATTGGTCCACTCACCATTTTCTTTGTTCCAAAAATCAATGTGTGCGGGATTTTGAGATAGGGTAGCTACCGTTAAAGGTGTTATAAAATCAGAAGAGGCAGGAGTTAAAATACATTTAACTTCTGCCCCTTTTTGTTTTAATATTCTAATTAAAAACGCAATTTTATATGCAGCAATACCTCCAGAGATACCGAGAACAATGCGTTTTCCTTTTAACATTGCGAGTTAATTACCCTTCGATTGCACGAATAGACAACTCACCGTTTTCGAATTCATCTATTGCCATAGCGGTTGGCTTTGGTAGACGTTCGTAAAAACGGGAAATTTCAATTTGTTCTCTGTTTTCAAAAATTTCTTCTAGATTATCTGTAGTAGATGCAAACTCTTGAAGTTTTTGAGTTAATTCTTCTTTTAAATCAACATTAATCTGATTTGCACGCTTAGAAAGCATTACAATAGACTCATAGATATTGTCAGTTCCTCTTTCTAAATCAACTGTATCTCTAGTAATTGTTGAACGTTCTGCTCTACTATTTTTAAAGCTCATATTTATAAAATATTATATTAACTATTGACTAATTCCTTTTCTGCTCGTTTTTGAAAAACTCTTGCTTTTTCAAGTAATTCTGAGTCAGGGTATTTTTTGGCAAAGTTATCAAATCTTTTCAATGTTTCCTCAAGATAATATACTTTTTTCTGTTCAGATGTAGAACTAGACAATTCGTATGCTTCGGCAATATCCCTGTAGGCATATTGCTCCGCTACGTAAATTAATTCTTGCGCTAAATCTTCATTATACTTTGCAGTCCTTTTTTCGTAAGACTCTCCTTCAAACAAAAAACTGTATTTAGCATAGGTTTCCATTGCATTTTCTACCCTTTCTTTTTTCTTCTGCAAAACACTTCGCATAGCTAAATCGTAGGAATTTTTGAATTGCATAAATGCAGCCTCTTTAATATATACAGACCTTGGATAATCTTCTAAAAAAGATCGTGATGCTGCAACAGCTGCTCTACTCTTCTCCATTCTATCATACAATCGCACCGATTCGAACTTTTTTGTTTCTAATTTGAATCTTAAACGATCCATTGTTCTATTACAAGAATCAATCAACTTACTATCTGGGTAACGTTGAACAAAAAGCTGTAAGTCATTTAGTGCCAACTCAGTTTCCTCTTGATCTAAAGAAGCCGAAGGACTATTCTGAACGGAGCAAATCGCCGTCATAAATAAGGCTTCCTCTGCATTCTCACTAAAAGGATAACGCTGCGTGAATTGATTAAAATAATATCCTGCCATGTAGTAATCGCCTACTTCGTAGTAAGATTTTGCAATTCGATAATAAGCTACCTCCCCTTTATCTGTTTTTGGAAAACGTTGATAAATTTGCTCATATAAAGTTAAGGCTTTATTATAAACACCTTTATCATACATTCGGTTGGCATGAAGAAACTTCTCCTCGTAATCGTCTCCTTTAAGAATTTTTTGATAATCACTACAAGAAAACAAAACACTTGTTAGTAGTGCTACAGCTAGTATTTTAAAAATTATTTTCATCAGTGCAAAAGTATAATATTTATGTCTTGCAAAGCAATTTTTTAGAGAGTTTAACTAAAAGTGTTCTATTTGAAACCACTAATTGCCGTGAATTAAAACAGTTACTTAGCTACAGAAGCACTACACTTGCGCCCCGACGAAAATGGAAATCTTGTTGAAAGCGAGTGCCCAACGACCAAACAAAATAAGCCACAAAAGGAAGCTCTACTTTTGATTGCTAGTCGTGCAGCAACCCGCTAAAACAAATTGGAATTGTAGGCGGTAACATTAATTTGAATTTGAAAACTGGACAAGCTCAAGCCGCTAAGCTCTTAAATTAAAGCGTGATGCTTGCTGGCGCCCAAAATTTAAAATTGATAGATACCCCGTAATTCATATAAACATCATAAGACTACCCTTTCAAACTGCAATAAGCACTATCGTATTTTCTTGTAGAAAACTTTGCTAATAATTAGAATACCAGAGACTCAACCCTTAGATCATCCGAAGACAATATTTTGATCATCCATTTAAAATTTTGTAGGGAAGAAAATTGGCTTTTACAATCTGTGAGATAAAATGATAGCCCTAAAATGTTAAATATCTTACTCTACAACTAATTGCATGCTTAAAAATTTCTTTTCTTTTCCAAAAACAAATAGCTTCGCGTCATGAAAAAAATATATCGAACACATTTTTTATTAGCTATAGTGACTTTTTTTAGTCTTCATACCTTAACAGCTCAAATTCCTCCTGGATATTACACACCCGCAGACGGACTCAATGGAACAGCATTACAATCGGCTTTGAATAATATTATAAAAGGACATATTGAATTTCCTTACTCTAGCAGCAGCACAGATGTTTGGGACATCTTAAAAGAAACAGATAGAGATCCCTCAAATCCTAATAATGTAATCTTAATTTACACCGGAAGATCGATAAATGGCCCAGCAGAATATGCAAACAACAATGGCTGGAATCGTGAACACGTTTGGGCTAAATCTCATGGAGATTTTGGGACATCTAAAGGCCCAGGAACAGATGTTCACCATTTAAGACCGAGTGATATTGGTGTAAATGGAGACAGAGGAAACATGTGGTTTGGAAACGCAAGTACACCTCATTACGATGGCGGCGCTGCAACTGGCAACTTTTACGACACTGGTCAACATTTATGGCAACCTAGAGCAGAGGTAAAAGGAGATGTTGCTCGAATGATTTTCTATATGGCCACGCGTTATGAAGGTCAAAATGGCGAACCAGATTTAGAAGTTATTGATTACCTGCCTTCAAACAACAGTACATCCGAACCTGTTCACGCTTTGCTTTCTGACTTACTGGAATGGCACAACGAAGATCCTGTTGATGATTGGGAACGCAATAGAAATGATATTATTTATTATGATTATCAACAGAATAGAAATCCATTCATTGACCACCCAGAATACGCCGAATTGATTTGGGGAGATCCTGCAACTACATCAATTAGTCAAGAAAACATGAAGTCCTCTAAAGAGTTGCTTAAGATTATTGACATCACTGGTCGCGAAGTCCAATTCAAAACAAACACCTTATTGATTTACATCTACTCTGATGGCTCTCGCGAGAAAAAATTAACACTTGAATAGGCTTTTTACTAAAAAAACCTAAAATAGTAAACGATTAATTTTCAATCGAATAAATTACTTTAATTTAAGATCACATTATTAAACATTGCGTGGTTTTGTTATTAAATGATATTGAAAATCAATAAACATACGGCGTAATAATTACTCACTATTAAAAACTAATATTATGCTTAGATTATCGATTGGATTAATTGTAGTTGCAGTAATAGCAGCCATTTTTGGATTTGGAGGAATTGCAGCCGGTGCAGCTTATGCTGCCAAAATTGTATTTTTTATTGCAGTGGCATTAATTGTTCTTAGTTTAATTTTTGGGGGCTTTCGAAAAAGCTAAACTCCTTGATCAACAAAAAAAGATACTTTTCTCTCTGAAAAGAAAAAAGTTTAACAAAATATGAAGAAAAGAGACACAACTGCTTGTGTCTCTTTTTTTGATTCTAAAAATCGATTACTACAAGATTATGTGCAAAATAAATTTTATTCAATCAATAAAAACGCCTTTTCGTTATTCAAAAACCCTCATACCTTATTACCACCTGCTTAACCCTAATTACTTTGTGCAATTGAACTTTAATATGATTCAAATCATAAAATGAAAAAATAAGTTGACTTAACTTTCCGGCTTATTTAAAAGTTAAGTTAAATGACAAAAGCACATAGCTTCCATATTCCTGTTATGGGAATTGGATTCACAATAGATTCCCCGATGAAGGTTGCACAATATGGTATTGACTCCGTTGTCTCGCTTGTAGATGATGAGTTGATGGAGAAACTAAGAAAAGTGTACAGCAAAAAGTTCAAGATCAATTATATTGAAATTCCAAAAAAAATTAATGATTACAGAGCAAAAAGAATAACATCGTATTTAAACTTGATTAAAGAGGTAAGCGAACAGAGGTTTGAAGAACTCAAAAAATCGGCAAACGGATTAAAAGATTATTTTAGCTTGTGTAACGAAGAAATCCCTGCGAAAGAACTTTGCAAAAATAATATGACATTAGGAAGTATTGATGTTAATATTATGACCAAAGTAGATAAAGAAAACTATAAAGACAAGGAACTTTTACCCTTTGAATACAATGACGCACACGCAGCTTTGCGTGGTTATGCTCAAAGCGCACTAAACACATCTTTAGTCCTTTCTGCAGGAATGAATCCAAGACTCTACAGTTACATTGAACAATTTGAAGACTTTTACGCCAACGAAACAGGTAAAATAAAGAAAAAAATAATACTCAAGGTCAGTGATTATAGGTCGGCGATTATTCAAGGAAAATTTTTAGCTAAAAAAGGGATTTGGGTGTCAGAATACAGGATTGAATCGGGATTGAACTGCGGAGGCCACGCCTTTGCAACAAACGGATTTTTGATGGGTCCCATTTTAGCAGAATTTAGAGACAATAAAGAAAGCACCAAGAACGAACTGTTTTCCATCCTTTGCAAAGCCTTAGCGTCCAAAGGTAGAGTTATACCCAAAAATGCACCCAAAATAAAATACTCCGCACAAGGTGGTATTGGAACAGCAGAGGAACATGATTTTTTACTGAAACATTATGAATTTGACAGTATTGGTTGGGGCACACCTTTCTTACTCGTTCCGGAAGCTACAACTGTAGACAAAGCAACACTGGAAAAACTTAAAAACGCCAAGGAAGATGACTTATACCTCAGTGACATCTCACCATTAGGAGTTCCGTTCAACAACCTTAGAGGAAACTCAAAAGACTTAGAAAAGGAATCAAACATTACAAAAAAACGTCCTGGAAGCTCTTGTCCAAAGAAATACCTCGCGCAAAACAAGGAGTTTACAGAACAAAACATCTGTACTGCGTCCCGTCAATATCAACATTTTAAAATTCAAGAACTACAAGAGGAAAAGCTACCAAAATTGGAATATGAAAAAAGATACAACAAAATCACTGAGAAGTCTTGTATTTGTGTTGGATTAGGGACTTCCGCCCTACTGAATGAAGGGATAGACACCCGAAAAGAAGGTCCGGGTGTATCAGTTTGTCCAGGACCAAATTTAGCTTACTTCTCAAACGAAATGACGCTAAAAGAAGCTGTTGACCATATCTACAAGCGAAAGAACATGATGACACGAACAGACCGTCCGCATATGTTTATTAAAGAACTGCGCTTATATTTGAGCGATTTTAAAAAGAAAATTGAAGAGCTTCCCGTTCATTGGAATAAAAAAGATATTAATTTGTTGAAGTCCTACAGTGAAAATTTACAGAAGGGCATCTCTTATTACAAAGAAATATTTTCATCACAGAATCAGTATTTTATAAACGAAAAAAGAAGGAATATTTCCGAATTAATCAATAGTAGTATACTTTTAAAAAGTTGGTCGGAGAAGCTTGAATTCGAAATAGCTTAGACTCACAAAGGCCTCAAATAATTGCTTGAACCAGTTGTTTTAAGCTTCTTAAAAATAACGGAAACAATTCGCATAATTGTTTCCGTTCATTTTTTAAATAGGTTACCCACAACCATACTCGTTCTTTACAACAATAACAACTATTTGTAAAATAAGTCTTTGAAGCTAAATTAATAGTAAGCGAAAATCAAAAAAAGATTCAGTCCGAAGCCTGAGAAATCCTCAGTCGTTTGACTCCTTCGGAATTGCAGTTGTTATATAAATGATGCAGGAAAGTTGCCTGTCGATTATAAATCCGAAAATACAGAGTATTGAGGAATGTCTTTTGTTGTTCAGAAAAACCTTTAATAAGTCATATTAAACTAAACTCAAAGCTTTTAAATTAATACTAGTGTTCACTTTAGGAGGAATCAATTTTTTAACAGAATTTGCGATAAAATACTTCACTAAATTCAAAAAAAGCAGCTTATATCTTTGGACTTCGTAACATAAGCCATAACTTTGCACAAGATTTGAGTAAATATGCTTTAATCATTATTAATATACAAACAAAGTTTTATGAGTCAAGTTAAACAAAATGACAAGGTAAAAGTACACTACACAGGTAAATTAGCAAACGGTGAAGTTTTCGATAGTTCAGAAGGACGTGATCCAATGGAATTTCAGGTTGGTACAGGTCAACTAATCCCAGGATTCGAGAATGGTGTAATTGACATGAAAGTTAATGAGAAAAAGACAATAGTAATTCCTTCAGCAGAAGCTTATGGCGAGCCACGCGAAGAATTAATTCAAGAAGTACCAAGAGATCGTTTACCTCAAGATATTCAACCAGAAGTGGGTATGGGTTTAGTGTCTAAAGCTCCAGATGGTAATGAAATTCAATTGCTAGTAAAAGAAGTTAAAGAAGATGCCATTATCGTTGATGGTAATCATCCTTTAGCAGGTAAAGAATTAACTTTTGATATAGAGGTGGTGGGAATCAACTCATAATTAATAGTTATAATATAATTTAAAAAGGCGACAGAGTTCTCGCCTTTTTTTTATGTCCAGTTTTTAACAAAAACGCTGTAGCCCTTTGTTTATTAAGAATCAATCTAATTTAGAACTGATATAAATCATGTTTTTATCTGTATCTTAACTGTTAATTATTCACAATCGTGAGTATATTTGTACCATGGAAATTATATACGTAATGTTAGTTGTGAGTTTGCTTCTCGCACTATTGTTTTTAATCTCTTTTATATGGGCCAATAAAACTGGACAGTATGATGATGATGTAACACCAGGCATGCGCATGTTATTCGAAGATGAAGAAGTAAAAGAAAAAGTTGAAATAGAAGTTAAAGAAAAACCAATTAAAGAATAATGGAAAAAGTAGAAGTTAGGTATGACAACAAAATTGTAAAGTACTTTGCGTACGCCACAATTATTTGGGGAATAACAGGAATGACGGTCGGATTGATTGCGGCTTTGCAGTTAGCTTTCCCTGATTTTTTCAATGATTACCTTGGGTATAAGTATATATCTTTTGGTAGAATTCGTCCATTGCACACCAATGCAGTGATTTTTGCTTTCGTAGGAAACGCAATTTTTACGGGTGTTTATTACTCACTTCAGCGTTTATTGAAAACAAGAATGTGGAGTGATAAATTAAGTTACTTGAACTTTTGGGGATGGCAACTAATTATTCTTTCAGCGGTAATTACTTTACCAATGGGATTCACTTCTACAAAAGAATATGCGGAATTAGAATGGCCTATTGATATTGCTATTGCCGTGATGTGGGTTGTTTTTGGTTGGAACATGTTCGCTACAATTCTTGTGAGACGTGTTAAACACCTTTATGTAGCAATATGGTTTTACTTGGCTACATTCGTAACCGTTGCCGTTCTTCACATATTTAACTCTTTCGAGGTTCCTGTGCACTTCATGAAAAGTTACTCTTGGTACTCTGGAGTTCAGGATGCCTTAGTTCAGTGGTGGTATGGACACAATGCAGTAGCATTCTTCTTAACTACACCTTTCCTTGGATTGATGTATTACTTCGTACCAAAAGCAGCTAATCGTCCAATTTACTCTTATAAACTATCAATTATCCACTTCTGGGCATTGATCTTCTTATACATTTGGGCTGGACCACACCACTTATTATATTCAAGTTTGCCAGATTGGGCACAATCACTAGGAGTTGTATTCTCAATCATGTTAATTGCTCCATCTTGGGGTGGAATGCTAAATGGTCTTTTAACGCTGAGAGGTGTTTGGGATAAAGTAAGAGATAATGTTGTATTAAAATTCTTCGTAGTAGCCCTTACTGCTTATGGTATGGCAACATTTGAAGGACCAATGTTATCATTGAAAAACATTAACTCAATTACACACTTTACGGATTGGATTGTTGCTCACGTTCACGTAGGTGGATTAGGTTGGAATGGAATGTTAACCTTCGGAATGATGTATTATTTATTCCCACGCTTATTCAAAGTTGAATTATACTCTAAATCTTTAGCCAACGCTCACTTCTGGATTGCAACTTTAGGGATCTTACTTTGGACTATTCCAATGTACTGGGCTGGATTTAGTCAAGGTTTAATGTGGCAAGAATTTAACCCAGACGGAACTTTAATGTACCCTGACTTCTTAAGTACTGTTACAGCACTTAAACCATTCTACATTATGCGTACTTTTGGTGGATTAATCTACATCATCGGTGTATTTATGATGGCATACAACATCAGAAAAACGGTTAAATTAGGTTCATTCATTAAAGAAGAAGTAGTATTAGTTACTCCAACAATTGACAAGAAAGAAGACCACTCTGGCGAACACTGGCACAGAGTTATCGAGCGTAAACCAGTTCGAATGTTAGTATTTAGTTTCATCGTAATTGCGATTGGTGGTGCGGTAGAGATTATTCCTACAATGGCTGTTGAATCTAACATTCAAAAAATATCTCAAGTTAAGCCTTACACTCCTCTAGAGTTAGAAGGTCGTGATATTTACATTCGCGAAGGATGTGTTGGTTGTCACTCTCAAATGGTTCGTCCATTACGTTTCGAAACAGAGCGTTATGGTGAATACTCTAAAGCTGGTGAATTTGTTTATGACCACCCGTTCTTGTGGGGATCTAAGCGTACAGGGCCAGACTTAGCGCGTGAAGGAGGATTAAGAAGTGATTCTTGGCACTACTCTCACATGATTATGCCTAAAGAAATTTCTCCAGGTTCAATCATGCCTGCTTACCCTTGGTTAGCTGAGGAAAACCTTGACACAAAGCACCTTGAAAAGAAAATTCGCGTGTTACAAAGCATGGGAGTTCCTTATCCAGAAGGTTTTGATCAAGAAGCCATGGCTGATTTAGAAGCACAAGCGAATAAAATTGCACAAAATGTGATTAAGGATTTGAGTAAAGAACAAAGTAATGTAGCCGTTTCTGACATAGCTAATAAAGAGATTATTGCTCTTATCGCTTACCTTCAAAGATTAGGTACAGACATTAAAGCTGTTCCTGCTGATGAGACTGAGGTAGAAACTTCAATGAAATAATAGATTTATGCTTAGATACATTAAACATAACATGTCGGAAATAGTTGGGATAGAAATATTCCCAATTATTTCCCTCGTCATCTTCGTACTCTTTTTTGTAGTAATGCTTTGGAGAATGTACAAAATGACCAAAAAAGAAACAGATATTTATAGTCAAATTCCATTATTGGAAGATGATGAAATTTTAGATACTAACGACACTAAAAATTAATTATGAAAAGAATGATGAACTTAAGGAAATCAATCCTTCTAAGCATTTTAACAGTCGGACTTTCACTTGTGGCCAATGGTCAAGATGGACAAAAGATATACGAAAGTAAATGTTCTGTCTGTCATATTCTTGGAAAGGACGCAACTGGTCCAAACTTAGTTGGTGTAAAAGCAAAATGGGAAGGCGAAGAAGAAAACCTATATAAATGGGTACTTAATCCTGCTAAACTAATAGAATCAGGAGAAAGCGAAAGAGCTTTGATTGCTGAGCAATTTAGCCCTGCTCCTATGCTCGCTCAAAACATAACGATTGAAGAGGCCAAAGCAGTAATTGAATATGCGGATAGTTATGTTGCTGAGGCACCGGTTGCTGCAGCAGCAGACCAAGCGACAGCTGTAAGCACAGACATGGCGACAGGCGATGTTGTTTATGTAGATAATTACGAAGAAAATCTTACCATTTTTAAAGTGTTCATGTTTATCATATTAATTCTTTTGCTAGGAATCTTTATGGTATCACGTAGCACTTCTGCCTTAATTAACTCGGATATGTATCGCGAAAAAATTGCAGAATTACATCACAAGTCGAAAAATGGTGGTAAAGCCTTAACGATGTTGTTGGTTCTTGGATTTATAGGTAGCAGTCAAATGGCAAGTGCATTAAGCTTTACGGGACCAACTCAAGCAGCAAAAGACTTGGAGTTATGGGTTTATGTAACTGCAGCAGATATTAATGCATTGTTGATTATTACTTTATTACTTTTAGGATTCTTGTTAATGATGATCAATATGTTCTACAAAACTTTGAGAATCATTAAACCTAAGGAAGTTAGGGTAAAAGCAGATGGAACTCCAGAAAGAAGCAGTTTTATGCAAGCAATGCAAGGAGGTGTTTCAATTGAAGACGAGCACAAAGTAGATCTTGGTCATGATTATGATGGAATTCGTGAGTTGGACAATCCTATGCCACCATGGTGGGTTGCTTTATTCTATGTAACGATTGCTTTCTCTGTTGTATATGTATTCCATTACCATATTTTAGGTACAGGAGATTTGCAACAAGCGGAGTACGACAAATCTGTTGAACAAGCGAAAATCGAAATTGCAGCATATAGGGAAGCAAATGCCATGAATATCGATGAAACGAATGCTATCCTTATGGAAGAAGCTTCTGATCTGATGGCAGGTCAAGCCATTTATGAAAACAACTGTGCAGTATGTCACCAACCGGATGGACAAGGAGAAATTGGACCAAACCTAACGGATGACTATTGGATTTATGGAGGAGATATTAAAGACGTGTATAAAGTACTTAAATACGGTGCACCGAAAGGAATGCCTGCACACGAATCTATATTAAATCCAATTCAGATACAACAAGTAGCTTCCTTTGTCCTTCACTTTGATGAAGTAACTCCTGAGAATGGAGGGAAAGAACCGGAGGGAGATTTGGTTGAATAAACCAAAAAAATATATAACTTATGAGACGATATAGATTTAGTTGTTAATTGAAGCAGCTGGAATCTATATCGTTTTTTCATATATAATGGCATATTTGACTAGAAATTGTCACTAAAAAAACACAAGATGTTAAAAGAAGAAGACTTATACGAAGATGAATTTAGAGATTCCATCTCAACCATTGGAGAGGATGGTAAAAGAATTTGGGTTTATCCTAAAAAGCCCAAGGGAATGTTTCACAAATGGAGACTTGTTCTTAGTATCTTTTTAATTGCGTTTTTGTTTGTGGCACCTCATATTAAGATTGGTGGACAGCCGCTAATTTTAATAGGTATACTAGAACGTAAATTCGTTCTATTTGGTCAGGTATTCTGGCCTCAAGACCTTTACATATTTGCATTTACGATGATTTTAATGATGGTTTTCATCATCCTATTTACCGTCGTTTTTGGTAGGGTTTTCTGTGGTTGGGTCTGTCCTCAAACCATATTTATGGAGTTTGTATTTCGTAAAATCGAATATTGGATTGAAGGAGACTGGACACGTCAGAAGAAATTAAATAAACAACCTTGGAACAAAGAGAAAATTTTTAAGAAAACTGCAAAGCACTCTATTTTCCTTTTGGTTTCATTCCTTATAGGAAATACATTTTTGGCTTACATTATTGGTGCTGATGCATTATGGGAAATTCAAACAGACCCTCTTTCTGCACACTTAGGTGGTTTCATAGCAATGGTCGTTTTTTCATTGGTATTTTACGGAGTATTTGCTTTCATGAGAGAACAAGTCTGTACAACAATTTGTCCTTACGGAAGACTTCAAGGTGTACTATTGGATAAAGATTCCATCATTGTTGCTTACGACCATAAACGTGGAGAAAGCAGAGGCCGATTCAAGAAAACTGAAAACAGAGAGGAAGTTGGTAAAGGAGATTGTATAGATTGTAAACAATGTGTACACGTTTGTCCTACCGGTATTGATATCAGAAATGGAACTCAGCTGGAATGTGTAAACTGTACTGCCTGTATAGATGCATGTGACGATATCATGGAGGCTGTAAACCTTCCAAAGGGATTAATTCGCTATGCTTCTGAAAACAATATTGAAGGTGGGAAAAAGTTTAAATTCACTAAAAGAATGCAAGCTTACACCGCTCTCTTAGGATTATTGCTAGTGATTTGGGGAGCTTTAGTTTTCACTAGAACAGACTTTGAAGCTGTAGTGTTGAAGAAAAGAGGTTCAACTTATCAGGTATTAGAAAACGGAATAATTAGTAATATTTACGAAATTAGTCTGATTAATAAATCCAAAGAAAGCTTTGATGTTCAACTTCAACTAGAAGATGGTTTAGAGGGCTCTATAAGCATGCCTAAATCTTCTATTTCTCTTGGACCAGAGGAACAAATTAAAGACAATTTTGTGATCCGATTGGATTCAAAAGAGCTTAAACGAGGACAAAAGAAACTCAAGATTAAAATCTTAGGAGACGGAGAAGAACTTTATGAGGTAAAAACAAGTTTTGTTGGACCTTTACTTTAACAAATTAAATTAGAATAAAATGAACTGGGGACACGGAATAACCATTGCATTAATAGCGTTCATCTCATACATAGTGTATATGGGAGTAGTATTAATGAGTAAGGACACTCAACTGGTTACACCAGATTACTATAAAGATGAAGTGCAATTTGAAAGAGAAATTAATGCGCAACAAAACGCAATTAAAAATAAAAGTGATCTTGCTTTAGAGTTATCAGAGAACGGTGTATTTATTAGATTAAATACACCTGATGAGGTAGAACTATTAGATATCAATCTATACCGTCCGAATGCAAAGGATGGCGATATCTCTATTGCCTCTAAAGGTAAAAGTATGTTTATAGATAAATCGGAATTAGAATCCGGTAAATATTACGTTACCGCAGAATGGAAAGCACAGAATGAAAGCTACCAAATGAGAGATACCCTATGGATTCCATAATTAATATAATTTTCATTTCTTTTTCTCTGGGATTGGTTACCAACCTGCACTGTATTGGAATGTGCGGACCTATAGCCATGGCCCTTCCTTTAAATAGAAAGTCCAACGCAACCATTACTGGAGGAATCACCTCCTACTCTATTGGTCGTAGTTTGGGTTACACCCTAATGGGAGTGGTCGTAGGAATTATTGGATTAAGCGCTTCTGTGCTGGGAGTTCTACAATGGTTAAGTATTGTCTCTGGAATTTTAATCATCTTTTTTGCATGGGGTGCCTATTATAAAAGTGGTGTGAAATCTTCCTGGTTCAATAAGTTGGTCATGCGCACCATGTCAAAGTTCTTGAAAGGAAAGCCCGCAGGAACACCAAAATTAATGGGTATTGGCTTTATCAATGCATTTTTACCTTGTGGAATGGTATATATAGCACTAATCAGTGCATTAAACGCTGGAAGTATTCAGAACTCGATGATTTACATGTTTTTCTTTGGTTTAGGGACTTTACCTGGGTTTATCTTCTTGGGGGTTTTAAAAGATTTCTTTGCAAGAGCAAGCTTCTTTAACAGAAAATTTGTGTTGGCTAGTTTAATCTCAGTAGTTGGACTTTTTATGATTTTAAGGGGCCTAAACCTAGGCATTCCATATGTTAGTCCAAAGATTGAAATGATGATGGCCAAAGGTGAAAAGAAAGCCTCAAGCGATGCTAAAATAGAAGCTAAGATGAGTTGTTGTTCTAGTAAAGAGGAGGAAGAGTGTACTGATGGAGAAGAGTGATTCTGAGGGGCGATTTACATATCGCCCTTACCAAATCACCCTTACCAAAACGTCCCCAACAAGTCCTAGCCACCCAATCCCACTTACCAACTCGCACAAAAAAAGGAGACCTCTCAGCCTCCTTTTCAATATCTATAAACAGTTAAGTTCTTATTTCTGAACTTGTCCTTTAATGGTAACCACTTTAGTTCCACTAGGAATGTTTGCAGTAACTGTTACTGACTTGTTCATTGGTGCACCAGCTTGACTTGGGTTCGAAGTAAATGATACTTCTAGTTCTCCTTCCTCACCTGGCATGATTGGTTCTTCTGGTTTACGTGGAACAGTACAGCCACAAGATGCTTTTGCATCATTAATGATTAAAGGCTTGTCTCCCGTATTTTTGATTTTAAACACTGTCGAAACCGGCGTTTGCTTAGGAATGCTCCCAAAATCGTGAACATTAGGAGTGATCTCCATTGTTGTTTGATTGGCCAATCTTTCTTCTTCTGCCTTCTTTTGCTGTGCTTTGCGCTCTTCGGCTGCCAATTTCAACTCTTCAGAAGTTTGTGAACCTGCAGAAAGTCTAGATCTTTTTTCACCATCTTTCACCTCAATATTTGCATCTGTTCCAGTTTCATTAGCGCATGAAAATGTCAAAAGTGCAAATGAGAATATCCAAATAACTTTTTTCATAATTAAATAATTCTTGTGTTTTGTGTAGATTACAAATATAAAAAATGTAATCGGCTTATTACTTTTCGTTTAAATTCATTTTGTCGTAAGAACCATTTTTCAAGGTTTTATAGGCTTCCATAAAAATTTCGTTCTTCACATTAAAAATTTGATAGAAGGCTTCAAAGTCCCAAATGTTTTGGGCTACCATAGATTTCAATCGAATTTTGAGCAGATCTTCACTCAATGTGTAATCCTCTTCTACAAAAACTAAATTTGAATCTTCTTTTACGGCGTAATCGAAAAACTCATCCAAAAATGATTGATCTATTTCGAAGTCATTTTTAAACCCTTCTACCGATTTATATTTATTCTTAATCTTTTTCCTGTTGTCGTTCGCATATTCTAAAGAAAAAGTATTGATTACACCAGATCTACTCAACTTCTTGTAATAGTCCGAATATTCTGAAGTATCTAAAGGAACAAAGACATCTGGCATAATACCACCACCTCCATACACATTACGCTCCTTAACAAGTGTTTTGTGAATCAAAGAATCAGGGAGATTAATACTGTCTCTGTGCATCATTTCACCATGTAAGTAACGCTCCATGTAGTCATTTCTATACGCTGAAATATCTTCGTACGGTTTCTGAATAAATCTTCCACTTGGTGTATAGTATCTGGCGATTGTTAACCTTAGTTGAGCTCCATCAGACAATTCTACAGGTCGTTGAACTAATCCTTTTCCAAAAGAACGTCTCCCCACAATTAGTCCTCTGTCCCAATCTTGAACTGCACCAGAAAGAATCTCGCTAGCAGAGGCAGAACTTTCGTCGATTAAAACAACAAGCCTCCCTTTTTCAAAATCACCTTTTTTATCGGCTTTCAACACACTTCTTGGCTGTTTTCTACCCTCGGAGTACACGATTAATTTGTCGTCAGATAAAAACTCATCAGCAACATATTTGGCCGCGTATAATAAACCACCACCATTTCCTTGCAAATCAAAAATTAAATCTTGCATTCCTGCTTTTTTCAATTTCTTGATCGCCAAATCCACCTCTTCCTCCGTTGTTCTTGAGAAATTAGTTAGCTTAATATAGCCTACTTCTTCGTCGACCATAAAAGCACTCACTACGGAATTCACTGGAATTTTATCTCTTGTTATAGTGTAGTCTTTTAAATCCTCTGCTCCTCTCTTGATAGTAACTACTACCTTACTACCTTTTTCACCAAGTAAGAGTTCACGCACCTGAGAATTTTTTAACCCTGTACCAGCAATGTTTTCGCCATCCACCTTTACAATTTGGTCTCCGGCCCTAACGCCCAATTTCTCCGATGGCCCACCTGGAATAGGATTAACCACCAACAAAGTGTCCTTTAGAATATTGAATCTTATCCCTACTCCCACAAAACTGCCGTTAATTCGCTCGTTAGCTTGCTCTACTTCATCCGCTGGAATATAAGTTGAATGCGGATCTAGTTCTTCTAACATGGCAACGATGGCTGCTTCAGATATTTTTTTGTTAGGCACATCATCAACATACATTCGGTCAATGTAGGTGTAAACCTCATATAACCTCAGCATATTGGCATCATCTCCCTGCGAAAACAGTGAACTTGATAACATTAATGTGGCGAGTGCAATTATAATTCTATTCATGATTTGTTTTTAATTGTTCTTTGAATTTTAATCAAATTTGACACCAAAAATAACTGTTTGATGACTTTAAAACACGGAATATAGGCATTTGTTTTATAATTCGCTTTTAAACAAGCAAATGTTAATCTAATAAACCAATCACGAATCTATCACATAGACTTTTAAATTAGTTTTGTAGGAACGAATTTTTTGAATCATGTACAAAGTCTATTTAATTCTTTTAGCATTGCTTTTTAGCTTCACTCTCTCTGCCCAAGTATTGGAATTTGACCAATTAGAAATGAGGTATGATCAAGGGCAATACCAGGCCGTTTATAGAAAAGCCAATCGATTATTAGACAATCCTGAATATGATTTCTCATTCGTGCCTCGTTATTATCTAGCACTTTCACAACTACAACTAGCACAAAGCAAACGTTGGTACAAACGACACAGTTATGCAATTCAGGACGCCTATGAAAGTTTTCTTGAACTAAAACAAACACATGAAGGTAGAGAAATATTAAGAGCTCACACCTACGAATTAAGTGTTTTAAAAAGCGACCTAAAACAATGGATGTACGAACTAAAGAGAGATGGTGACCAAAAGACTTTTGATTTGTTAGAGGATTTCTTGAATATGATTTTAGACGATGTTCCTGATGTGGATAACATGAAGGAAGACCTAATTATTCCAGAGGAAGACATTATCACGGAAACGGTATCTATTTCACAGCAAAGACAAAATGTGCTGGCTCTTTCTGACGATTTATTGGGAGTTCCTTATAAATGGGCAGGAAACACTCCGAAAGGATTTGACTGTAGTGGTTTTACCTGTTATTTGGCAGAGAAGGAAATGGGAAAAACACTCAACAGAAGAGCTGTGGATCAGTACAAGGCGTCCATCAAGGTGAAGCGCAAGCATGTCAAACCTGGTGATTTTGTGTTTTTTGATAATGGATCTGGAATTTCTCATGTTGGTGTCGTTTATTCTACAAATAATAACAGCATCCAAATGATTCACGCCAGTACAAGTGTTGGAATTTCCATAGTCGACATTTATCAATCTTCCTATTGGAAACAGAGAATTGCTGGTTTCGGGACTTATTTGGAAGAATAATTTCTCATAATTAATTGTGCTATTGTGAGTTTAACTTCAATCTCCTGCACGAGTTGTATTTTTAGGCAGTTATCAGCGCTAACCTTTCTTTTTTGAAATTAATTAATTGGCTATCTGTTTTTCAATGGAGTTGTCCTTAAAGAACAAGGTGTTAAAAGCTAAGGACGTCAACTCTTGATATAAAACAATTAGATATAATTCAAAAACCCTAGAAAATCACATAGAACCAAAATTAATCAGCCATAGTCCATAAGTTTAAAAACTGCTTGTGATTTACTTAGCGCTTTAAATATTGGGGTTTAAAGAAAAGCAGAAGGATTGTTAATAAAGAAACCACTGCTCCTGTTGGAATGTAAACAAAGCCATTCATAAAAAAACGAATATCAAAAATTGTAACAACCGCGAGGAACAAAAACAAAGCATAATTCAACCGCAAAAAATTCTTTCCCAAGGGGGTCAAATATTCCTTCTTAAAACCGCCAATTAAAGCATAAACTCCTGTTCCTATTTGAAAAATCATTCCACCCACAACAATGTTCGAATAATCTAGAAATGACATAGAGGAAAGAAAGCTGTAAAGTGCATAAAAAGAAGGTGAAATCAGGAAAGTAAAGATTAGGATAAATTGCAATTTACCTAAGTCTGTGTTCCTAATAAATAAACCCAAGGAAAGAAATGTAAAGAACAATGCAATTAATATGAGCAGATATTTCAGATGTAGAATAGGGTTCAATACATAAAACACCATCAATAATGAGTAAATAACTAAAGTTAAAAAACTCAATATTGACAGTATTGAAAATGTTCGCTTCATCATTAATTATTAAGCATTCCTATTCGACGCTATTCGCAAGTAAAGCAATTACGCTACTCCTTTTAAGCAGCTTCATCCTCCTTATTTTTCATTAAGAAATCTTGAAAAAAGAATATTCCCATCACAATGAATAATAAAATCGAACCAGCAAAAGAAATATTGTTTGCTAAATCAAATTTAGGAACTTCAAATCGCATTTCTACATCATATTTTCCTGCAGGTAATTCAAGTCCTCTTAATAGATAGTTTACTCTTTGAATTTCAACTTTCTCCCCTTTTACGTAAGCATTCCAACCATCAGGGAAATACATTTCAGAAAAAACAGCAAATTGATTATCTGGAACATTTACACTGTAAACCATTGCATTCGGCGCATAAGAAGTCATTTCGATACTTCCTTGTCCTGTAAAAGTTAAAGAAGACAATTGACTAGCATCTTCAACTCCAATGATTGCTTCGTTTTTAGGATCAAAATCGTGAATCATTTGAACCGTTAACAATTTAGAAAAGCTGTTTAAACTGTCTTTTTCCAATTCCACTGTGGGAATCCAATTCACTTGTCCATTTACGTCTTGAACAAAGCTTGAGTTGACTCCTGAACGTAAAACGCCGCTCAAATCAACTCGCATTGAATCACCATTAAAGAACACAATATTCTCTCTTCCCGAAATTGTATCTAACTTTTTACTTACTCCATTCACCACAAGGGCATGTTCTGATTCATTTGAAATCATAAACATATTACTTAATGCCAGCAGTTCTTTATTCGCATTGGGTTGAACACTCAACTCCTTTACTAACCAAGCACTTCCTAAAGCTCCAGGATTTCTTCGTGCTTGCCCTTCTTGAATAAAGTATTTTACATTCAGCATATTTAAAACATCCATATTATTGTAATTAATATGAAAATCTTTAACGTTCTGAATTCGGCGCAGCTTTGCACCATGATATCCATTTAAAGCTTTGTGGAAATATGACGCTCTAGAACTATTGAAGCCAATAGATGGCTCATAAACACGATAATTAGTAGCCATTCCAAGTGTTTGTAACTTTTTCAACCACAATTCATTTTGGTTAACTCTTCCACGGTTTTTCCCGTTAGCCACGGAAACATTATCAATTAAACTTTTTAGTGATGGATCAGCGGCCACTTCTTGCTCCAGAATTTGTTTATCTGCTTGACTCGGCGCGACAGGGAAATCATTTTTTTCCTTTTCCGCCCAATGATCATAGTTTCTTCCATCTGACTTTTTGTTGTTCAAATAGTTCAAATCTACCATCACTAAATCAATTACTACAAACAATCCTAGTCCCAATAAAATATACTCCTTCTTTACTTTTGTTTTTAGGAAAATTGAAACTAGCGCAATTCCCATCACCAAAAAGAAAATAGAACGCAACATGCTTGATTGATAAACTCCTCTTCTAAACTCAATTAAAGCGTCAAATTGGTCATTCACACGCTTCATTTGTTGGTCTATCACTTGTTGAACCTGTGAAGCGTTATTGATGTCAATTCCATTTTCCCTCAGCACCGCAGGATCTTCTTGGGCCAATTGGGCTTTAACTTGGTCTCCATAAGAATATAGGTAATCGTTTTCTTGCGTGGATAAATATCCATTTCCTAAGCCCGTAAAAGTTAAAACCACCATTACCACCAATAAGGCAGCTGAAGCGATATAAAACGGTTTAATGTTATTTAATATCTCTTCTTTTTTCTTGAATAATTTATTTAGGAAAAGAACAGCTATTAAAGGAATGGTGAGTTCTACAATTGCCAGAATAATTGTTACTGCTCTGAATTTGTTGTAGAAAGGGACATTGTCTAAGAAAAAGTCTGTAAGTCCCATAAAATTTTTCCCCCAAGACAACATCAAAGTAAGCACAGTAATTCCAAATAATGCCCATTTCATTGGTCCATTGAGGTAAACCATTCCCAAAACCGCCAAAAAGAAAACAATAATTCCCAAATAAACTGGTCCCGAAGTAAAGGGCTGATCTCCCCAATAAATATTGTTTTGCGCAACCAAGCTTGCCTTAGAGCGCATTTCTGGTGAGCGCAATTGCTCAGCAAATTGACTATTGGCAATAGCAGCGCTTGATCCTCCCAGAACATAAGGCGATATCAACGTCATTGATTCTTTTACTCCATAACTCCATTGTGTTACATAGTCTTTATCTAATCCTGAAGTTGAATTTGCAGCGTTCGTAGTTCCATTTACATTGATGGAAATATCATTGCCTCCCCTAATGGTATATTTTGAATAATCGTTAGTCAAAGAGAGATTTCCATAGTTTATCCCCAAGGCAAAAACATAAACCAAAAGAAGGGCTCCTGTGGCTTTAAGAAAATTACCTATGTTTTTATGCTTTATATGTCTAATGAATTCCGCAATTCCGACAAAAACAAGCAACATTCCCAGGTAGAAAGTAATCTGAACGTGATTCGCTGCCAATTGCATACTCATGAATAGAGCGGACAGTACAACTCCCCATTTCAAATTGTGACGATAGGCCATATAAAAAGCACCAATTACAGGAGGTGCAAGTCCAATAGCGGCAGCTTTCGTGTTGTGACCAGCTTGTAAAATGATAATAAAGTAAGATGAAAAGGCAAAAGCAAAAGCTCCAAAAATGGCCACCTTAGCATTTACTTTCATGCACAACAACATAATGTAGAAACCTAGCAAATAAGCGAAAAACATTCCAGCCGGGGAAGTTAACCATAACTGAAAAGCAGTTGAAACCTTTTTGAGTAAATTCCCTTCATACTTAGTTGAAATCTGATAAGTTGGCATACCACCAAACATGGAGTTTGTCCAAAGTGGCTCTTCACCATTCACATCACGAAAATGATTTATTTCATTAGACATTCCTTTGAACTGTTCAATATCGTGTTGTTTTAGACTATGACCAGTAAATTGTGGCTGAAAGTAAATAAATGTAGTAATGATAAATAAGCCAATGGCTAAGAAATGTATCCAGTTATTTTTGAACAACTGTCGGAAATCAATTTTTCTCATGGTATAATGTTTTGCCTCAATTTTATAATTTGTAAATATAATTAAAGTCGTGAATTATGAAATAGCTTTCTCTGTGATTAGCCGTGAATCGTTTCTTTTTTCCCGTATTTATTCATGAGCTGGCCCTCATATTCCAAAAATTCTTTCCAACGTTTATCCACGTCAATTGAAGTAGCATGTTTTTTAGCAAAATTCAAAAACATCATGTAGTGCCGTGCTTCACTCTCCATCAATTCTCTATAGAAAACACGTAACTCAGGATCTGAAATATGCTCTGAAAGTAATCTAAAACGTTCACAACTTCGGGCTTCTATCATTGCACCGAAGAGCATTTTTTCTACAAACTGTTGCTCTTTACTTCCTCCTTTCTTTTGGAAAGCTAGTAAATCGTGTATGTATTCATCTTTTCTTTCATACCCGAGTTGAAAACCACGCTTAACTAATTCCCGATGCACCATTTGAAAATGCTCCATTTCTTCTTTCACTAATTCACCCATCGCCTCCACAACATCTGGGTACATTGGGAATTTTACGATGACCGTTATAGCATTGGTAGCCGCTTTTTGCTCACAATAGGCATGATCAGTTAATATTTCTTCAATATTTTTTTCAACAATGTTAACCCAACGAGGATCTGTTGGCAATTTTAAACCCAGCATATCATAATGTTTTTAGAAATTCTAGGGCAAAAATAGATTTAGATTTTCAATTAGCAATATTTTGAGAAATTAACCGCGATTATATGTCGAAATCTACTACCGCAAAGACAACTTTTAAATTAAGATTTCGTTGTAGTACCGTATTGTAAAGAATTTTTATTTACATTTGAATTTATTATAAAAACTAATTAAAGCATATATAGGCGATGAAACACGTACTACTTTATTCATTTTTAATAAGTTACCTCTTCACATTTGGACAAACTCAAATCTGGAGTGACGATTTTGAAGGAACAGCAGGGAACTGGGACTTAACAATCCAAACTGGATTGAACGATGCTAACGCAAATATTTGGGCCATTAGCGATGCGGAAGGTGGAGTTATTCCTCCGGGATGTGGAGCTAAACTTAACGGTGACCAAACATTACACGTAAGCTGTCAAGGTCCTGCTTGTGGGGTTCTCGGCGATGGAGCCGTTTATTACCCTGGAGATAATGGAATGGGTGCTGGTGCGGGTAACACGAACTTACGTGCTGCATTAACAACAGGAATCTCGACTTTAACCCAAACTCAATTACAGTTAGATTTTGATTGGATGGGAATTGGTCAAGCAGGTGTGGATTTCGCTGTCCTAGAATATAGTATTGACGCTGGAGCTACCTGGAATGTAATATGGACACAAACACCTGGAACAGCATGTGGAACAAACAGCAGTGAATGGAGTGGAGAAACTATAAATCTACCAGTAGCTGTAGAGAATCAGCCAGATTTAAGATTTGCTTTTAATTGGACGAACGACAATGACGGAGCAACAATTAACGCACCTTCTTTCGCGGTAAACAATCTAGTACTTTCAACCAATGCAACACCACCAAATAATCCAATTGCGGATTTCGGAGCAACATCTTTTACAATATGCGAAAATGAGTGCGTAAACTTTATGGACATGTCTGTAGGAACAAACGTTAATTCTTGGACTTGGTCATTCAATGGTGCGAATACTTTAACATCAAATGTCCAAAATCCGACAAACATTTGTTATTCAACTGCTGGAACATATAATGTTAAGCTAACGGTAACAGATGATAACGGAACAGACGACATCACCTACCAAATTATGGTACAGAACTGTGACTTAGCGCCTCCAACGGCGAACTTCTCTACTGACACGCTCGTGGTTTGTGCTGGTTCTTGTATTGACTTTACGGATGAGTCTGAAGGAAACCCATCCACATGGAATTGGGACTTTGGAGGCGCCTCTCCTGCTTTCTCAATTAATCAAAATCCTAGTAATGTTTGTTTTGATCAACCAGGATCGTATGCTATTTCTCTAATCGCAACAAACTCTTTAGGGACAGACACAATAGTACAAACACTTACAGTGTTAGACCTACCAACAATTACTGCATTTGAGGACACGATAATCGCATTAGGAGGTGCTGCTGCACTGGGAGCTATTCCAGACCAACAAGGCTTTATATATTGGGAGCCTTCAGAAAGCGTAGATTGTGATACTTGTGTCGCAGTATTTGCAACACCTGTTATCACGACTCCTTACACTGTTTCGCTCACAGACTTAAACGGATGTGTAGGATATGATACAGTAACAGTGTATATTCCTTTCGAGGAAATAGTTGAAGTGCCAAGTGCTTTTTCACCGAACAATGATGGAAAAAACGACAGATTAAATGTATTAGGAATCGGAATTACCGAAATAGACTTTAAAATCTATAATCGCTATGGGCAATTGGTTTTCTCAACAACTGACTTAAGAGAAGGTTGGGACGGAAAACATAATGGCGAACCATTAAACCAAGGTGTTTTCGTTTACACCTTAAGTTATACACTCATTGATGGTACAACGAGTGAAGTATCAGGAAATGTTACACTTGTAAAATAATATCAAGATGAAATTTACATTATTATCAGTTGCATTAACCACTGTTTTATTTGCCTCAGCTCAGCAAGGTAACAATTTCAGCATGTGGTTCAAGAATAACCTACAACACAATGCAGCTTCTGTAGGAACAAATGATAACGACATAAGGTTATTTACGAATTTTAGATCCCAGTATTTTAGCGTAACGGACAAACCCTTCCAAACGATTTCCGCTTCTGTAGAAGGTAAAATCTTAAGGTCGCAAACCCGCAAAAACTACTTTGGTTTAGGAGCTTCTTTTATAAATGACATGAGTGGTGACGGACGTTATATGGTAAATCATTTTACTCTGCCTATTTCTTATCACATATTTTTTAATGACGAAAATTCTATTTCAATTGGAGTTTCACCTGGTTTATACCAGCGTTCATTAGGAAATAGCTCTTTAACTTGGGAAAGCCAATGGAACGGCTATGCATTTAACCCAAATACATCACCTGAAGGTTTGAATAACTCTAGCGCATCAAACTTTGATTTAGGAGCTGGAATATTCTATAAATTTGAAACCAGAGAGAAGAACAAGGTATATTTAGGATTTTCTGCAAATCATATCTTGGAACCAAAGTTAGACTTTAATGTTCAGGACAACATGTACATTAGATACATGGGACAGTTTGGAATGAGTCATAGATTCTACAATAGTGATTTTGGAATTTCTCCTCAAGCAATGGCCATGTTCCAAGGACCAAATAGAAATATCATTTTCGGAACCAACTTTGATTACTATCTACAAGACGCTTCGAAAAGAACAACATTTTATACGCCAACCGTATTCTCTTTCGGGATTTACCACAGAGTTCAGGATGCTATCGTATTGAATTTCCAATATTCATTTAAAGGAATGACAATCGCCGCTTCTTATGATTCGAATGTCAACACTATGTTACCGGCATCAAGAAGTATTGGAGGATTTGAAATCGCATTTGTTTACGATATCATGATCAACAGAAAAGGAAGATTTATATACTAGTTTTTGAATTATCTAGGACATCTATATTTCTCTAAGGAAAAACACAATTTAATGGTCGCCAACTTGTTTGGCGACTTTGTTAAAGGTAAAGACTACACCTACCTTCCTAAAATCGTTCAAGAAGGAGTATTATTACACCGACAAATTGATGACTTCGTAGATCATCATCCGGTAGTTACAGAGCTAAGACTTCATTTGTATAATTCACTACCTAAAATTGCAGGCATCGCCATCGATCTATATTTTGATCACTTATTGGCTAAAAACTGGAAAAAATACCACCCGACTTCTTTAGACCTATTTGTTTCTGGATTTTTGGACTACACTAGTATTTCAAGCAATTTACTCGATCCAAAATCCAATTTTAATTATCCTTCAAACTTCGTTGATCTACTCCAAGCAATTAAAAAACATGATTTATTAAGAAGGTACGCCAACATTGAAGGGCTACAATTGGCTTCAGAAGGTTTATCACGGAGAATATCCTTTCCCAATAACCTAGATAAAGCGGTTGCAGTATTTAATGCTAACGAACAGTTAATCGAAAAGGTATTTCAAATCTATATGAAAGACGCCATAAGAAGATTCAACAAGAAGTAATAGAAAGCACATGACATGCTCTATTAACAGTTGTTTTCTCGAAGTATTAAATGAGGACTACACCTAGATTGTCTACAATCAACTGCATTATTTACAATCCTATTTAGCACCAAAGTTATCAGCTATTGATATTTTTTATTATATTTAACAAACAAATCCCATATCTTGACAAGAAAACTAACAATATATTCTTCTACTCTCCTCTGTATTTCGGTGTTGATGTTTAGCACATATAGCTGTCAAAACACCAAGAGTAAAGACAATAATGTTGTTGGAAAAGCTGTTGAGAAAAAGCAAAATGATTTAGGAGAAATTTTAAAAGCCAAGAAACTTACCATTTTGGCGGAGAACAGTGCTACAAGCTATTTTATATACAGAGGACATAAAATGGGATTAGAATACGAAATTCTAAATGAGTTTGCTAAGGAAATAGGGGTAAAACTAGAAATTAAAGTTGTTCAGGATTTAGATAATATAATTAATCAATTAAATGACGGAGAAGGTGATGTAATCGCCTGTAACTACACGGTAACTAAAGACCGAAGGAATAAAATTGACTTTACGAAACCAATTATGAGAACCTCCCAGGTTTTAGTTCAACGAAAGCCCGATAACTGGCGTACAATCAGAAAAAGTATATGGGAAAAAGAGCTCATTCGTGATCCTGCACAATTATCTCGAAAAACCATTCATGTTTGGAAAAACTCTAGCTACTATGACAGATTGGTTAATTTACAAGACGAATTGGGTGATACCATTATTTTAAAACCATTGGATGGAAACATTATTCCAGAAGATGTTATTGAAATGGTTTCACAAGGTTTTATAGATTATACAGTGGTTGATGAAAATGTAGCATTGATTAATCAACGTTATTACACAAATGTTGACACAGAACTGGAGTTAAGCGTAAAACAACGCATTGCCTTTGGGGTAAGAAAACAAAGTCCTTTACTAAGGAAAAGACTGAATGCTTGGTTAGACGATTTTATGAAGACATCCACCTTCAATTATATAAAATACAAGTATTTGAACAACACCTCCAATGTTTCAAAGTCTAAAAGTGAATATTCTTCCATTAAAGGCACAAAAATCTCACCGTATGATGACATTATAAAAGATGTGTCCGCAAAATATGGATGGGATTGGAGACTAATAGCTGCACTTATATATCAAGAATCGAAATTTAAGTTGGGACAAGAATCTTGGGCTGGCGCTTATGGGCTAATGCAGTTTATGCCTACAACAGGACCTTCATTTAATGTATTTCCAGACTCCCCTCCTGCTGTACAAATTGACGGAGGAATTAGGAAAATCATAAAAGACTACAAAGAATGGGAAAGTATTCCAGACACTGTTCAACGTATTAAGTTCGCTATGGCTACTTACAATGCAGGACTTGGTCATGTCTTAGATGCTCAGCGCCTCGCTTCGAAGTACGGCAAAGATCCTTTGGTATGGGATGATAATGTTGAGGTTTACATTAAGCATTTATCCAATCCAAAATATTACCACGACCCTGTATGCTATTACGGATATATGAGAGGCTCTGAGACCTTCAATTACGTCCGTTCTATCTTTATAAGATATACAGAATACAAAACCGCATTCCCTATAGAGAGCTAAGGTAAAATGCTTACCGCAGTTCTGATTTCAACGAAGGTTTTCATTTAAATAATGTCTTATCCAAAACAGACAATGGGCACTTAGTCTAAATATCCTCCGATTATCACTACCTGGCAAAACTCTCAGGCTGTATGATTCATCACAAGCATAGACAAAGAAGTGTTCTTTACTTTGAACACATAAAATGAAATAATCACCTCATTGGGAATGCTATCCGATTGCTTTATTGGATATAAAAATCAGGCAATAAATTCATGGCTTTTAATCCAAGATCGAGTCTCACGCTAAAATTGAGATAATGTATAGAACAGAAAAAGGGAAGAAGATAAAATTGTTCGTGTACGAACTTCATTCATTTTATCTCCTTCCCTTTTGAACCCTCTGTAAAACATCAGTTACTGTCAAATTATGTTTTTCCCTTTCCCTAATCTAGAGGTAAGGACATTTTAACAAGTTTACTTCGTAAAATATACATCAAACCAAATAGGTACTCTATCGAGCCCCTTGGATTCTTATGCTACTAACCTAAGATATGCGCAAAGTTGCTGTCCTGAATTCGTCTAGGCCATGCATTTCTTAGTTCACCCAAAGATGAGACCAGCGGATCAAACACCAAAGCATCCGGATGAGCGTTTAAATCTGAAAAATGAACTTGTTTTAACTCTTGTCCCTCCTGAATGGTAACCTTCATTCTATCGAAAAAATTAATACCCATTTCTAAGCCAAGGTCTTTCATTTTGTGCACTGATGCATCAACAGAGCAACCTGATGGCGGAACTAAAGAATCATTTACAGCAACCACTGCATAATAAGGATTCAACACCTTGGCTCCTGCCCATAATTTACTTCCATGTGCTGCCCAACCCTCAACGAAGGAAGTTAGTTCACTTTCAAGCTGTTTTATTTCGTCCTGACTCAGTGCTCTATCGCTCTGGTATAACCAAATTTTTGATTGATCTGGAAATTGAGTAAACAGATTTTTATTTGAAGCTTCCATAATTATAAATCTGCTGCAGAAGCAATTAATTCAGCAACATCTATTACTTGAATATTTCCTTCTTGATCCTTATTTTTCACTCCATCCGTCATCATTGTGTTACAGAATGGA
This sequence comes from Brumimicrobium oceani, assembly GCF_003143775.1. GTDB lineage: Bacteria > Bacteroidota > Bacteroidia > Flavobacteriales_D > Crocinitomicaceae > Brumimicrobium > Brumimicrobium oceani. The sequence continues at coordinate 193,670 of NZ_QFRJ01000002.1, forward strand.
CAACCAGTTGCAATGATATTTGGTTTAACCTCCATCGCTTCTTCCGTACGTAGAACGTTCACTTCTTTGTCCCCTTTTTCAGCTTCCTTGAACATTTGAGCACCTCCTGCACCACAGCATAATCCTTTGGCTTTGCAGTTCTTCATTTCTACCAATTCTGCGTCCAATTTACGAAGCATTTCTCTTGGTGCTTCGTAAACATTATTTCCTCGTCCAAGGTAGCATGGATCATGAAAAGTAATTTTCTTTCCTTTGAAGGTATCTCCACCTTCCACTTTCAATTTTCCTTCTTCAATTAAAGATTGAATCAATTGTGTGTGGTGAATCACTTCATAGTTTCCGCCTAATTCTGGATACTCATTTTTCATAGTATTGAAACAATGAGGACATCCTGTAACGATTTTCTTAATCTCGTAGGCATCTAAAACTTCGATGTTTTGCATGGCTTGCATTTGGAAAACAAATTCGTTTCCCGCACGTTTTGCCGGGTCTCCTGTGCAAGACTCTTCTGCACCTAGAACAGCAAATTTTACCTCACATTTATTAAGAATCTTAACTATTGCTTTGGTTATTTTTTTGGCTCTATCGTCAAAACTCCCTGAACAACCTACCCAGAACAGGATCTCAGGAACTTCTCCGTTCGCTGTCATTTCTGCCATTGTAGGTACTTTCATCAAATTGCTCATAAATATTTATTTGTAATCAATTTATACTATTATTCTTCGTCTCTCCAATTCAATCTGTCTTCTGGACTAAATTGCCATGGAGCACCGTTGTTCTCAATGTTAGATATCATTCCTGCCAATTCTGTTGGTACTTTTGACTCTTCCATTACAAGGTAACGACGCATGTCTGTAATTATAGACAATGGGTCAATATTTACAGGACAAGCTTCAACACAGGCATTACATGAAGTACATGCCCACAATTCTTCTTCGGTAATGTAGTCATTCAGTAAACTCTTACCATCGTCATAATCTTTTCCATTTTTACGTAAACCAGCACCTTTTTCTTCCAATCGGTCTCTGGTGTCCATCATAATTTTTCTAGGAGAAAGAAGTTTCCCCGTTCTGTTTGCCGGACAATTTGAAGTACATCTTCCACATTCTGTACAAGTGTATGCATCCAATAAGTTCTTCCAAGACAAATCCTCAACATCTTTCGCTCCAAATCTTTGCACCTCAGCTTCTCCTTCACCCTCTTCCGGCATAGCGTATGGATCTGCATCTGGATCCATCATCAATTTCACTTCTTTCATCACTGCCTCCATGTTGGTTGCTTTACCTTGAGGATTTAAATTAGAGAAATAGGTGTTTGGAAAAGCTAAAATAATGTGGAAATGCTTAGAGAAAGGAAGGTAATTTAAAAAAGTAAACACCATTAAAATGTGTCCCCACCAACCAATTCTTTCCACCATAATTAATGATGATTCACTCATTCCACCAAAAAGGGCTGGCCCCACATACTGAGATATAGCAAACCCTAAGGATTGATCACCAAGATTTTCGGCATGGGAAAGACCTTGAGCGTAAAGCACTTCATCCGCACCATTCATCATAAAAATAAAGGTGATTAAAATCAACTCCATTACCAAAATAAGGTTACCATCTACTTTTGGCCATCCTTTCATTTCTTTCATGTTGAAACGCGGAATTTTCAATAGATTTCTTCTTGCTAAGAATAAGAAAGTAGCTACAAAAGCCAAAACAGAAAGCACTTCGATAAATGATATCATAAAGGTATAAAAACCTCCTAATGAAGACCTAAACAATCTGTGTTCACCTGATAATCCATCTGCAATAATTTCTATCAATTCAATTTGTGTAATTACAAAAGCTACATATAAACACAAGTGTAAGATTGCTGGGATAGGACGTTTAAACATCTTTTTTTGACCTAGAGCAATGAGCGTCATCACTTTTAACCTTTCCCCTTTGTTATCGGAGCGATCTACATCACGTCCCATTAAAATATTTGCTCGAATTTTATTCGCATTCATCGCGAAAAATCCAAATCCGACAAGTAATAAAACTGCAAAAATTATAATTGATATCATATATTAGTGTTTATTGATTATTGAATTGTGTCAAGTATTTTTTTCAATTTGCGTTCTTCATCTTTAGTGATCGGAACTCCTTTTGTTTTAGATCCGAAAACAGAGAAATGAATGTACCTTTCTGGATGAACTTTAATGTCCTCAACTAAGTTTTGAAGTCTCTCGTTAGTTGTGTTCAACTCATCATACAATTGTTCATCCTTCAGCAACTTACCAAGGGTTCCATTTCCATCCGCGGCTTCTTCTAATAAGCCATTTAAATTTTGTAAGGTTACCGTTGCCTCACCAATTGCAGATTTAAAATCAACCGTTAATAATGAATCCGTCAATTCTCCCATATTTCCTACAACCTTCTGAATTTCCATGTTGGTTTCCTTAAAGTTGTGCGTTATGTTCTCAACGTTATCAAAGATTCTTCCCAGTTTAGCTTTTTCATCTAGAATCATGTTATCGATGTTATAGGCCACCCTACCAAATCTTGAAATCGCAATTTTAACCTCGTTTAATCCTTCATCAAGAGTTGTTGCTGCTGAAGTATCCCAAAAGACCGTGATTGAATTTACGATATTGTCAATTGAGGTAATTAGATTCTCCATCTTCCTCTTAATCGGCAATAATTCTGATTCAATTTGTTCCGTAATTTCCTGGCTTACTGTTCCATCTAGGGTGTCTCCAATCGCATAATATCCCTTTTCAGCAATAAAGTTTTGTTCGATGTGAACACCAGTACTTAAAACTCCAGGAACAATTTTAATACCTGAGCCTTTTGCCAAACTTAGGCCTTCCGTATGAATATTAAACTTAATCAATACTCTTTTATTCGGGTCCGTGTAATTATTTGGGTTTACCAAGTCTACAGTCACCACTTTCCCCACTTCTACTCCATTTAAGGTTACTGAAGAAGAAGGAGTTAAGGCCCCTGACGTTGGGAAGTACGCATAATACACATCATCACCACCAAAGAAACTGTTTCCTTTGAGGTAATTTACCCCAAAAATGAGTAATGCGGTAGATAAAATTACGGCTAAACCTATTTTGAATTCTTTTGATACTTTCAATACTCTTGATTTTGTGCTAAAATAACGGATAAATTCATAAATACTTTACTAAAGTAGCAGAAATTCTATTTCTTGGCTAATTTAATTGCCTCTGCAATTGGAATTCTTTTACCATTCACAAAGCCTACCACAAAGGCATACTCAAAACCAATACTTTGCATTTCAACTTTATATTCATTGGCCGCCTGAAAATCATTTTCAAACAAACCAGCTGTGTACTTATATAAACCATCTTGTTTGTATTCTTTCACTGCCACATTATTAAACCTTTTATGGTTTACTGATAATGGCACACGTGATGTTTCTACCTGAACTTTAAAGTAAACTTTGTCTTTCTCTTCTTTGAATACAATCTTTTCATTTTCATCACTTTGTTTAATTTCTTCAATAGAAGCTTCAAAACCAGCACCGTTTTCAACCAAAGTATTTACTCCTTCTATCTCGGCCACATATTCTTGAAAAGCCTTGAAAATTACATTTGCCATTTTAATTTGATTCACTGGGTCATGCAAGAACTTTTCCTCAGAGCTATTGGTCAGAAATCCAGTTTCAATTAAAACACTAGGCATTGTAGTTTTGTACAAGACAATAAACCCAGCTTGCTTAACCCCTCTATCACGGCGACCTATGCCTTTAAATTGTGCTTGAATTTTTGAAGCTAAGTTGATACTTTGATTTAAGAAAACGCTTAACTGCAATTGTCTGGCAATAATAGCATCCGGAGTTAACTCGAAGTCTTTGTATTTCTCGTCACTATTCTCCTCAAATAAGATTGTGCTGTTCTCCCGCTCTGCTACTTGTTCTTGACTTTCAGTTCTGTGAAGTCCTAAAACGTAAGTTTCTGTACCATAGGCTGCAGAACCCGCGGCATTGGCATGAATAGAAATAAAGACATCGGCATGGTTGTCATTAGCCAATTTAGCGCGCTGATCTAACTCTACAAATTTATCTGAATCTCTGGTGTAAATCACTTTTATATGTGGATACTTACTTTTAATGTACTCTCCCAATTTTAAACCTATAGCTAAAACCACAGTTTTCTCATTGGTAATTCCACCATGACATCCTGGATCTTTCCCTCCATGTCCCGGGTCAATTACTACAGTTCTAATCCCATTAGACAAAACGTCATTTAGATTTTCTTGTGCGAACATTGGAAGAACAGACCACAGAAGTGTAAATAATACTATTGTTTTAATTTTTTTTGACCACACAACAATGTAATTTTTTAGATTTGCATCCGTTTAGTTTATCTATTATATACAAATTTACGAGTTCCTATTGAGCAAAAAATATTCCATAACGCATTTTTTCGTCGTTGGATTGTTAATAATTCTATTAACACCTTCATTTTACGCTCAAGACTCTCTTCAAGTGCAAGAGAAAAAGCGTATTTACAGAACCAAAGATGCTCTAGAATCTCGTGTTACCTACTCTTGTACAGATTCAATAGTTGCTAATCTAAAGACAAACAAAATATCCATTTACGGTGATGCTATTGTTGAATATGATGGCATCAAAATGACTGCAGACCTCATTGAACTAGACACCGATAAAAGTGAAATCTATGCCATTTACACCATAGATGAGGAAGGAAACAGGGTAGGGATTCCGAAATTTGAAGAAGGAACACAGTCTTTTACTGCGGCAAGCATTCGCTATAATTTTGAGACAGAAAAAGGTTTTATCGAGGAATTAAAAACCAAGCAAGAAGAAATGTACCTTCAAATGGGAGTTGCAAAGCGTCAAAAAAATGAGCAAGTACACTTTACTCAAGGTAAATTTACCACTTGCGAATTAGACGACCCTCACTTCCACTTTCAACTTTCCAAAGCAGTGATGGTTCCTAGCGAAAGAATTGCCACTGGCCCTGTTAATCTGTGGGTTAAAGGAATTCCGACTCCTTTAGGACTTCCTTTTAGTGTTATCCCTACAAAAGATCAGGAAGAGGAGCAAAATGGATTTATATTCCCAATGTTCACTCCTGTTTCGCAATACGGATTTGGGTTTCAAGACTTAGGCTACTATTTCCCAATTAAACAATCGGAGCATATTCAAACAACCATGTATGCGACTTTATATTCTCGTGGGACATTTGAAATTAGAAATCAAACCGACTATAAAAAACACTACAAATTTGCCGGAAACTTAAATCTACAATACAGTTCTTTTCGACAGTCTTTCCCTTTAGATTCAATTAGAAAAGAAAAAATTGTTGTTCAATGGCAGCATTCTCAAGAGCAGAAAGCTAATCCTTTTTGGAGATTTAACTCTAGTGTTAATTTTCAATCTGACAATAGCGGTAAGACAGACTTGGACAATTTAAGTCAGCAATACTTTCAAAACAATTTTAATTCAGACATCAACCTAATTCGTAGTTTCCCCGGAAAACCTGTTACGATAGGGTTAAAAGCAGCCTTAAAACAAAACTCCGCTTCCAAGAATATAGATGCTGACTTACCGACTTTAAATGTGAATGTTAACCGTTTCTTTCCATTTAAAGCATTACGAAAAAATAAAATTGGAGAAGAAAAATTCTATGAGAAAATTGGTGTCACCTATGCCCTTGAAGCAAAAAATAGAGCAATTTTTGGTGATAGTTTAATTTCACAAGGAAGGTATGATTTAATAGAGAATCAAATGCAAAATGGTATCCAACATCGCATTGGAACAAATTATCCTTTACAATTATTCAAGAAAACCTTGACATTAAATACTACAGCCCAATACAACCTGAGAATGAATTTTCAGTCTATAGAAAAACGCTATGTAGATTCTTCGAACCTAATTGTCAATGACACTTTAGATGGCTTAGGTCTTTCGCAAGATGTTGCATTCCAAACAGAATTATCCACCAACCTCTATGCATACTACAATTTTGTCGGCAATAGTGGAATGAAAATGCGCCATGTAATCACCCCACGAATTTCTATGAGATACCAGCCTAACCTGAGCTCATTTCGAACAGATTATTTAGGCCCAAATGGTGATACTGTAAAGTATTCTCCCTTCGAAAACAGTTTATATCGTGAAGGTCTAGGCCGAGAAGTGGGATTAATCAGCTACAACTTAAATAACACCTTTGAATTAAAACACCGCAACAGAAACGACACGATTGACGAAGAGTTTACAAAAACCAGAATTATTGATGCCTTCTCCATAAGCGGAAACTATGACATCTTCAAGGATTCCATGCAGTTTTCCGATATTAACTTCAATTTAAGAATAGCTCCAATCAAAGGGTTGAGTATTGTATCTGGAGCTTCGGTGTCGCCTTATGCTTGGGACGGTAATGACAATTTCTATGATGAATATGCTTTTAATAGCGGGCAGGGCTTTGGGCGAGTTACAAAGGCAAATATTTCTACCACTTACACCTTTACAGCGAAAGAATCCAGGGAGGAAATTAATAAAACACAAGAGATAATGGGCGATCATTGGGGGGCTGACTTCCAATATTATGCTTTAAATCCACATGAAGTGATCAATTTTGAAATTCCGTGGAAAATTAACCTAACACACACCTTTTTTGTAAACTTGAACCAATCTAATCCTGATGAAAGATACAGTAGAAACCAAAATATTGTTCTTTCTGGAGATGTAAGTTTTACAGAGAGATGGAAGTTGGGATTAAACTCAAGCTACGACTTAAATATGAAGGAATTAACTCAAACGCGTCTTTCCCTAAGTCGCGATATGCACTGCTGGCAGCTTTCATTCTACTGGACACCCGTTGGTGGACAGCAAAGTTTCCTCATCAGGTTTAATGCAACCTCTGCCCTATTCCAAAGTGCCAAATTGGAATTGAGAAAACCACCGGAATTCCTTTGATAATGATGTTTAATGTTTAAGGTTTAATTATTAACGAGGTTTGCGCTGGACATTCTTTGATAGTATAATGACTGATTAAAGGTTTGTCACTTGGAATTTTGACTATCAAAAAACTACATCAGCTTTAAGATCTAAAACAATTAATTCGGAGCACCATTTCCGTCAGCTGCCGGAGAGGTACAGAGAAAGGTCAATTTTGGGAGTACATAATTATGATTCAATCCTTTCCATTAATCCTTCCTAAGAGAAAAATTAAAACTAGCACTTTTGATAAATAGAGGAAAATATTATTGGGGCGCACACAGTTATAAATGCTCCATTAAACAAGCCGTTCATTCAAAACCTTACGAATTTTCTTAGCATCTCCTATTGAAAAACTTTTCAGTTTCACTATTTCATTTCCCATGGTGTAGACGACTATCATGGTGCTGATTAATCTTCTGTCTAACTCAAATGATGAGATTCGTTTAAATGGAATGGCTATTTCGTCCACTCCAATAAAATTACTGTTCCTTTTTCTATAAATTAATTCACTCGAAGTTATGGTCACACGATCTGGAGTGAGCAGGCTTCCTCCTAAAATAAAATTTGAAGAAAAGCTAAATGTTTCAAAATTATTCGCACTATTTACCTCCTTTGAATTAATGGATGGTCCTAACTTAATTCCACAGTTGGAACAAAAGTTAGCTTCTTTAAATATTTCATTTCCACAATTCGAACAATACATATAAAAAGTTGTTTTAACAGAAAATAATTTTGCGATATATTAGTTATAAGTTAGATTAAAACACCAAGATAGCAATTCAAAACTGTTCATCTAAATAATTTATTAATTTAGTAAAATTAGCCCATTTGAATTAATAAGATTTTATATATATTGAAACAATAATTGTAAGTTCAACACAGAGAAGCTATGGCCATTGATTTATCATTTGAAAACAAAAGAAAACCGCGTAAAGGGCGAGTACTAATTTCCGACCCTTTTTCTAAAGACGATTATTTTGGTCGCTCTGTCGTGTACATGTGTGACCACAACAGTGAAGGCACTTTTGGTTTTGTGTTGACCAATTATTTAGATATTGATTTATCGGAAGTAGCCAAAAACTTCCCCGACGTCGGAGCCAACATAAGTGTTGGCGGTCCTGTTCAAACCGAAAATATTTTCTTCATTCATACACTAGGAGATCAGCTTCCTGGAAGTGTAGAGGTAGATGACGGAATTTATATTGGTGGTGATTATGATTTATTGACGCAACAACTCAACGAAGGAACTGCAAATTCAACACAGGTGAGGTTCTTTTTAGGCTATTCTGGTTGGGATCCTGGTCAGTTAGAAGAAGAAATCAACAGAAACAATTGGATTGTGGCGCCTGTTTTAAATTCGCAAGAAATTATGGACACTTCCGTTACAGACATTTGGCAACGATTTATGAAAAGAGAAGGGAAAAAGTATGATATTTTATCGCGCGCGCCCCTAGACTTCAATGATAACTAGGAGTATTCATGCTTAACCCTAATTTTTATTTCGAAAAAAACAAAGAAACATTCAAGTTTAAAATTGATATATTCATTTTTGAGGCAATCAACAAAACCAAGCCTAAAAAACTAATACAAAGCAGTTAACAAAGCCAATGTTTCAGAGGCTTCAACCTGCTTTGAGGATGGTGTCTTGTATTCCACGTTGGCATCTTTTCTTGAAATCATTGGTAAGTCATCCAGTTGTTGAAGTTCTGCGTCCATTTTACTTGTTGAAGGTACTTGAACAATTTCCTCCAAATAAATCTCTTCCGTGTCGTCACTTTTTAACGTAGTGCTTTCTTGTTCTTGTTCTTTTACCGCCTGTGGTACAACTCGTTTGGGCTGATCTACTGAAACTTCTTTTATTTCGGCACTGCTATTCTCAATCAATTCCTTTAACTCAACTTTATTATGAGTTTCATTTGTTTCACTCACTTTTTTGGGTTGGACTCTCTCCACCTCCAATTTTTCGTTTTCTTCATTCATCGCATATTGAGCTGGATTTTCTTGCCATAAAAATGGAATAACAAGCGCTACAATCAAAGCAATCATTGCCAATTGAAAAGCTGGTTTTTTAAAAACATGTGTATCTCGTGGAAAGAAAAATATTAAAAAGCGATTCAAGAATCCGTCAGTTTTAACTGCATGTTTAGCCGAAAACCTTTCATTTAGGCGCTGCTTTACATTTGGTGTCAATTGTTTTTCATTTTCAATATTGAAATCTGAAACAGCAAGAAAAGTCATTTTTAAAGCATCGAACTCCTCTTCATTCGACGCCCAATCTTGAACAATTTCCTTCTCTTTTGGAGTCAATTCAAAATAGCTTTTCTCTACAATTATATTTTTAACAAAATCTTCCATTTTATTCTTCATTTATAGGGTTATAGGCCTGCAAAACTCCAGCGATTTTCTTTGTCGCATAAAACAAGCGCGACTTCACAGTTCCTTCATTAATTCCCATTACCTCTGCGACTTCTTTCACTGAGAATCCATCCATATGTCGCATAACAAAAACTTCCCGGTGTTTCTCATCCAATTTTGATAATGACTTGGCTAAATCACTACTAAAATTCTTTTCATTTAATTGTTCTTCAATAGGCTGGTTGTTCGCTGAAACTTGTAATTCTGATGAAATACCATTATTTGTGTTTGACCGTACCGCCATCTTTTTATACTCGTTTATGCACATGTTGTTCGCTACAGAATAAATCCAAGTTTTAAAGCTTCTATTGGGATCGAACAATTCGGGTCTATCGATTAATTTGGCAAACAAATCATGCATAAAGTCCTCTCCTTTTTCTTTGTCGTGCTTTAATTTTCGAGTAAAATAATAAGCCAACTTTGAACCATAGCGTTGATAGACTTCATCAAAAGCACGTTCATCGCCTTTGCTCATCAGTCGCACCAAATGCTCATCGCTTTGTTTTTTATAATTGACTCTAAATATCCCCATCCTATTTATTCAAAAGCGCTTCTACCTGAATTTGTTTATTAGATAATTTAGCAATCTGAAGCATTAAATCTTCAATTTCATGAATTGATTGAACATCCATCTTTTTTAAATACACATTTCTTACATTAAACAAGAAGGGTAAATAATTACTCAACACTTCACTTCTACCGCCTTGATTAACGTGCTGAGTAATTAATGATTTTAAGACCTCTTCATATTGTTTTATATCAAATTTCACATCCGAAAACCCAGTCAAAGAGTAGCCCAGGCCAATGGTATTTATCGTTTTCCCTTTAGATAAATACTCCTTGGGCATCGAAGGCGCCGCTATGATTTGTTGGTTTTTATTCATCTCAATAAATTCTATAAAAAAATCTGTTCCAATAATATTGTTATTCGGAATCTTAAATCCTCGCTTTTTTAATCGTTTTCTATATTCCACACTTTGTAGATGCTCCAAACTAATTATTTCCACATCATTTCTTATGTTTTTTATTTTCTGCTGAATAAGTAAGGGGTAGGTATCATTTTCTCCATGACTAATCAAAATAGTATTTGCGGGCAAAGACTTCAGCAAGTTTACCGCGAATAAGTCCAAATTCATTGGAAAAACCCTCATAGAATGTAGACTTTTTAGATATTGGTTGAGCTTTTCCTCCCTATCCGTAATATAGAAATAAGCACTAAACTCTTTCAGTACTTCAGCACTATTTGGCCGAATAAAAGCTGCTTTTTCTAAACTTTCAATTTTTGAAAAATCATAATTTCCTACTTGATAGTTGAGTAAATGATATTCAAAACTATTATTGTTTATTCTTGCTATTTCTTTCAATTGCAACTCCATGTTTTGCTGTTGTTCCGCTGTAGGAGTTTTCCTATATGGAGACAATGAAATGCTTTTCAATTCAGACTGCAAGTGATTTACATTTAATTCAAAAACCTCGGTCTGTGAAGGAAAAGGCTTTGCTCTTTTAGATTGAACATCCCTCTGAACTTTTTGATTTTCCTGTTTTTCCAAAGCCGGAGAGTTACTCTGGTTTGAATTTATTGGAACATTCTGAGCATTCACTAGCAGTGAAAAAAAGATAAATAATATGAGTATTTTATACATAATGATGCTTATTTTTATGGCTGTACATCTTTAGATTGAAAAGGTTCAGTTTTGATTCATAATAGACCATTAGAAAAAGAGTATTAAAAACTTGAGTAGCTAAATTACAATTAAAAATGAAGAGTTCCATCAGCAAAAAAGAATTCACTAAAATGTCATTGCAAAAGCGCTATGAGGTCCTTAAAAATAAAGGAGAGTATGTAGGTGTAAGGCAACTTGGAGATCACAGGATTCATTTATATGCTGTATCTAATTTTTTCGTCGAAATGTGGATATTGTTTTGTATTAATGAAATAAGATGGATTGAAATTCAGAACAATCAATCTATTTTAAATGAATATACCGACAACATTGACATAAAGAAAAATCTAGGACTATAGATCATGAAGTCTCGCTATTAAGATAAAGCCCAAAACAAACCAGTATTGAGGAATAAATTAAAATTTGGAGTAAGTAATTACTAAAATTACTTTTCGAAACTTAGTAAGTAGTTATTTAATCACTTTTCTCCGAACAACACCTGCGGATGTTTCTACAACAACAAAATAAACTCCAGATCCTAATTCTGAAACATCTAAAACAGCCTTAAATGCAGAAGACTCCATTTTTTCACCCATCACTTTTTGTCCAAAAGAATTAAATATTTCAACATTTTCAATAAGCACATTTGATGTATTTAGGTCAATTTCATCTAGCACAGGATTTGGATAAATAGCAAGATTAATTTCCTCCGACATCGTGGACAAAGGGTCTTGTTCTCTAACGTAAATACTGTCTAAGTATAATTTATATCCGTCGTAAGTTGTATTTACAAAAGCAAAATACACTGTTTCACCCGCGTAATCTTCTAAATTCTCGGTGTGTTTATTCCAAACGGGGAGCTCATTACTCACAACAACTAAGGTATCCGTAAAATCAGCGATTGAATTACCTGTTTTGGAGATCATCACTTTATAGGAATCAGGAAAAGAAGCGTCATGCGAAAGTCCACTCCATGAAATGAAATTCCCAGAAGCTCCGAGGGTCATTTGGGAAGTGATTAACCAACGGTCAGCCCTATCTACAGGACTAAAATAGGAAGTACTTGAAGCTGTTCCGTTCGTTGCATCCGTCGGATCTTCTTTAATAATCCAAGCACTTGTATACTCCTGCACATCATTAGCCACTGTGTTTCCGTCATTATCAATAATTGTAAAATTTGCGGGAAGGCTTGATGAATCAAAATTCTCTTCCAAAATTGAAATTTGTCCAATTAAACTTGAACTAATAATTACTGCTAAAACTGTAAAAACACTCTTCATCTATTCCATTCATTTAATTGAGGCAACACGCATCAATTTTTGCAATACAAATGTAATAAATTCGATAGACAAATTTTGCATTCAAGATAAGTTAACATTTGAGGTAAAAGTTTTCCGTATAGTAATAATTTTAAAATTGTGAGATTACAAAAAATAGGGCAACAGCGGACGTACCTACTGTGCCCCAAAATCCTATTGATTTCCAATATCCAGTTGAATCTTTTTTCAATCCTTTAAGAATTGAGTCAAAATCTTGCTGTTTTTGAATTTCCTCGGAGGGAACTTTCCACCGATTATAAACTACTTTTCGTTTCATAAGCGTGAATTTTTATTAAATGATTTTTTAAGTTTTTCTAAAGCGCGAAATGTTTTCACTTTGGCATTATTCTCTTTGAAAGACAACAAATCGCCTATTTCTCGGTAAGGTCTTTCTTCAAAATAGCGCAACTCAATTAATTGCAAATCCAATTCGTTGAGCTCACTCAATGCATTAAACAAACGCTTTTTATTTATGCTATTTGTTTCTTCCTCAAACACCTCCATGAAGGTAGCTACTTGCGTGTCATCAATATTTATTGTTCGTTTAGCCCTTTTATCACGGAATGCTTGATTCATCTCACTTTTGGCTATTCTGTAAAGCCAAGAAGCCAAAGGTACTCCACGGTACTCAAACTTTTTAATGTTCTTCAGGGCTTTTAAAAACACTTGTGAAGTGACATCGTAAGCAGATTGCTTATCATCCATTCTCTGATATACATATCTAAATATTTGTTCATGATACTTCTCGTATAATGGCGCAAAATATTTAGGGTTTTCCTTAGCTGATACTATCCACTCTTGCTCTTGATTGAGCATCTGGTCAGAATGATGGTAAATGGGGTTTATCGTTCTCATAGTTTTTAAAATTGGGTTTAAACAGGTATATTTTGCTGCTTGCAGACAGCGAAAAACTTTTTTTGGGGGTTAAATGCGTTAAACAATTAAAAAGCTTTTCACATTAATTAACGGGTTTATTGAAAAAATATTGTGCCTAAAAGTTTAGACGTAGAAAAGATTAGCCATAGCCAAGGATTGTGTTTGTACTTGTTATTTCAAAAAAAGCAGTAGCAATTGAGCTTTATTTTTCTACAATAGCTGATTTTTAGTGCTAGATTCCTTGAATTCATGGAAAAACTAATAAACAAAGGAAAATTGATTCAAAAAAAAATGGACGATTCGAAAATCATCCATTAATTAAATTTATGTTGTGTAAATAAATAACTTAGTTACACGAGAAATTTGTATTGACATCACTTGCCAAGTGGCTACAAAACTTCAATGGTGCAGTAAATTGACCATTACACAGCTCTTTGGTTGAGTTTTCATTTAAAGCTCTAGAATTCACTCCAAAAAATGCATCCTTGTATTGTGTAACTGTAACTCGTGAAGAGAAAATACCTAGGGCGCCATCTACATTTGAATAGGTCGGTTTGTTTTGCGCCAAAGAAGATGAGGGTTCGTTAGTCAACATGTAAGTATACAAGTCTTTAGAACCACCAACCAATTGAATTTCTATACCTTCAATTTGTCTTTTCGTTACGGCAGGGTTTTCGTCAATATTATTCTGGAGATACTTATAAAATTGTTCCCCCTCAGCAAAAATGGTTGCACCGCTTGTTGATGTACCTGAATTTGTAATTTCCCCTACTGGCCACAATAAAGATTTCTTTTCATAATTAGAACCAATAAATTCGTTGTAATCAAAACGTATCTTTAAGTTAAAAATCCCTGCTTCTGGTGATCTTGAAAAACTGATCGGTGTACTTCTGTACCCATTTGAAGAAACATCTGATTCTGCAAAATTAAAGGATATCTGAGGTTTCGGGTAAGTAATGTTCACTCCTGAAACTAAGTTGGTTTGCCCATTCACCATGTGATTTCCGTTATCGATATCAATTTTCAAACGGTAAAATGCATCTTCATCTAAATAGGTGGTGTCAGTCCCAGAAATCTCCACAAAATCCGGTCTAAAAAAGTATAATTTCTGTTCTGGCGCATAAAAAGCTCCCTCCTTTTTATTTTTAATCACTGTGTCTTTTAGCGTCCAAGTTCTTAAAGTAACACCATCCTTAATTTCTTCGACAGTGGCATCCACATTATCAAAATAAGACAATTCTGGTTGTTTCGCAAACTCATTCGCATTTCCTTCTTTTAGAAAGGTTCTGTTCAATTTTAAATACTGTATTTCTTTACCCTGATCGAGTAAGAAGTGTACAATTGGTGTTTCAACATATTCGCCATTAACGCTGAATTTTGTTTCACAACTTGATAAAAAAGCCAAGCCTAAACTAAATAAGAATATTTTTTTAAACATATATAGAAGTTTATGAAGCATAAAAGTAAGCAAAAAATATTCCTCACCATTACTGTTTACTCATTAATCCGTACTCTTCAAATGAAACAAATTATTTTACTCGGTTCATTCCCATCGCTTTCAACATCCATTTCGGAAGTGACTTTTTAGGATCTCGATTTTTCAGATTAATGTATAAACCAAGTTTTTTCATTAGCGGAACTTTGTGTGTCTCCACAAACTCTATCCAAGATCCGTCTGGATCTTCAATATAAGAAAATCTTCCTCCCGCTTCTCCCATGTCAAAAGTGGCACCACTATCCACTGTAAACGGAAAACCAGCGGCCTCGCATTCTTTTTGAAGCTGCTCCATGTTTCTGATATCAAAACAAAGATGTATGAACCCCCAGTCTCCCCAATAACGGTCCTTAAAGATTTTCTTGCAGTCAGTTCGTTCGATGGCTTGAATTAACTCAATTTTTGTTGGTCCCAACAAGGGTGCAAATGGACCTTTTCGTGTTTCAGGATGCGATAACAAGACACGACGCACTTTCTTATCTCCCTGTGGCAAGTCTGAAAAACAATCTTGAACACCTGTTTCATCGTATTCGACAGTTGAATAGCCTAAAATATCTGCGTACAGCTTCATTGAAGCATCGATGTCACTTACGCCAATCATTACACCTGCAGCACCACCTGTCTTCCCTTCAAACTTTGTCTTTTGAAAAACGGTAAGTTCTTGGACCACGTTAAATATGTTTCCATTTGGATCTTCCACGAAAAAATGTGGTTCTCCATGCGGTGTTTTCTTTAAGTCTCCCAGAACCTTAGCTCCATTTGACTTCATAAAATCGAAAGAGGCCTTCACATCTCTTGATTTTATTCTGCAAATGTACAGTCCAAAATCACCCAATTGAACATCAAATTTTGGCTTTTCAGTATCTCGGCTTGTAAACTGCCAAATCTCAAATCCACCACCACCTTCCATGGACAGCGCCAATGTTGCTGTTCTAGAATGTACTTTATCACCTGTATATCTCGTCATTAAAGGAGCTTCAGCAGCCTCTTCAAATATCCGAACATCTACACCAAAAAATTTCCGGTACCATTTCCAAATTTCTTGAACATCTGGAACACCAATCCCAATTTGCTGAATTCCACAGATAATTTTTTCCATTTTTCATCATATTTTATTGACCTCGCAAATTTAAGATTCTTTTAGACATTTTTGAATTACAAACAGTCAATTACAAATTTGTGATTTCAATAATTTTTAATCAAAAAAAGCTAAATGAATAATTCTACAGTTGACCATCAGTAACTATAAACGGTTTTGAGAGTTATTCGACGATGAATTAAGATTCAGAAAAAGGATTTTCGGGTGAATTTAGTTTATCATACTTTCTGTATCGCTTGCTATCAAAGGCTCTAAGTGTTTTTAACGGTTAGCGAAAAGCCAAATGGGTTGGATTTCTATTAAAGGATTTTCGGGTTTATTTGAATTATCACTTTTCCTATATCGCTTACTATCAAGAGCTCTAAGTGTTTTTAACGGTTAATAAAAAGCAAATTGGGTTGGATTTCTATTAAAGGATTTTCAGGTTTATTTGAATTATCATATTTCCTGTATCCCCTACCATCAAAGGCTCTAAGTGTTTTTAACGGTTAACTAAAAAACAAATGGGTTGAATTTCAATTAAAGGGTTTTAGGGTTTATTTGAATTATCACATTTCCTGTATCGCTTGCTATCAAGAGCTCTAAGTGTTTTTAACGGTTAACGAAAAGCCAAATGGGTTGAATTTCAATTAAAGGATTTTAGGGTTTATTTGAATTATCACATTTCCTGTATCGCTTGCTATCAAGGGCTCTAAATGATTTTAACGGTTAACAAAAAGCCAATTGGGTTGCATTTCAATTAAAGGACTTTCAGTTTTATTCAGTTTCTCATATTTTCTGTATCACCTACTATCAGCAGCACTAATTGTTTTTAACGGTTAATCCGATGCCAAATGGGTTGGATTTCAATTAGCGGATTTTCGGGTTTATTTGAATTATCACATTTCCTGTATCGCCTGATATCAAGGGCTCTAAGTGTTTTTAACGATTAATAAAATTTGATTCCGCGCAAAAGTTACCGTTAATTTCAATTTAAAACCTTTGAGTTTAACATGGTTCATCGAAGATTTTTCTGAACAACAAAGAAGATTCCTCAATACTCGGTATTTTCGGAATGAGGAATCTCTTTTTGATTATCGTTTAATATTAGTTTGGCTTCAAAAGTATGATTTACAAACAATAGTAGAACCTTGGCCACTTAATAAGAATACTATTTTTTACTGTAAATTAATAAACTGCGGGTCAAGTTCCGACAAGCCCATTACGAAATATCCCTTACCTCCCTTTGAATTGCTTTGGTAAGCGTTGTATTCAAAATCAAAAAACTCATTTCCATTAAAATTTTCTATTTTTACCAAAAACACAAGATGTTCAGCGCATTTGCATATTATATACTGGTTTATCCATTATCCCTGCTTCCATTGAGGGTGATGTATCTTTTTACAGATTTTTTTTACTTGTTATTAATAACCCTAATCCCATACCGAAGAAAAGTAGTTCGAGGAAACATAGAAAGATCATTCCCCAATATGTCTACCAAGGAAAAAAGAAAAATTGAGCGTAAATTCTACCGCCACTTGACAGATCTATTAGCTGAAGGGACTAAAAACTTAAGCATCTCTAAAAAACAGTTGCTCAAACGTTTCAAGGTTGAAAATCCTGAAGTTATAGATCAACTTTATGCTCAAAACAAAAATGTTTTACTGGTTTCTGGACATTACAATAATTGGGAATGGCTAATTACCGGTCAAAACCTACTTTTCAAGCACCAAGCTGTTGGTATAGGTATGCCCTTGAGCAATGGTTTTTGGGATAAAAAACTCAATGGAAGAAGATCTCGATTTGGAATGAAGGTCATTCACTCCAAAATTGTTCATGATTTCTTCACCAATAATAAAGAACGAATATCCACCTTAGTTCTTGCAGATCAATCGCCTGGAGATTCTAATAAAAGCTACTGGATGGAGTTTCTAAATCAAACATCAGGAATGTTATTTGGGCCTGAAATGTTAGCCAATAAATATGACCAAGCAGTGGTTTATTTTAGTTTACACAAAGTAAAACGCGGTCACTACTCCATGCGATTGAAAGAAATCACTTCCTCTCCCGGTGAATTAAAATATGGGGAAATCACAGAGCAGTTTGTACATTTATTAGAGAACACAATCAAGGAAGCGCCGCAATACTGGATCTGGTCGCATAAACGCTGGAAAAGAGACATTCCAAAAGATTTAGAAGCTTTAAGAAAACAGCAGATAATTCAATTTAATGAGAAGTTTCGCTCGTAACCCTCTTTAATCTTTTACACAATGGAAAATGGAATTATCCTGTTTGCAACAATGTTGATTTGCTTAATTATTGGTACAATTGGATTTGCTTTTTTAAAACGAGGTCATCATAATCAAAAAGAAGAATACATTGAATTATGGGAAGAATTTCAACAGATTAAAGATGACGAATCTACAATCAAAATTCAGGAGATTATTACTGTTGGCAATACGTTAGTTTTCAACAAATACATTCCTACGAAGCATTTAAAAATCATACTTGAACTTGCTAGAAAACGAGAATCTAGAAATCCAGAATTCGAAGAATTAAAATCGAATGCCTATAACAAATGGATTAACCATACACACGGATATCCTAGCGGAAATGGGGTTTTGTAATTTAGGAAAAAAGGTAACAATTCAGTCCCTAATGTGGAGGTGTTTTTTTATTCCGTAGAGACACAATGCATTGCGTCTCTACGGAATAAAAAAACATTCACCATTAATTCTGTTTTTCAAACATTGACATATCCCCTGCCTTCATTTGGTGATAAGCTTTTGTAAGGTATGCCAAGACAATTCGCATGGTATCGAAGGCCGTTTCCGATTCAGCACCAATTTCTTTGCCCTGTAATTTCAACAATAATTTCATGTACAAAGCTTGAAAACAAACTTCCACGAAATGTAAAGCGCCAAGGTCACTTTTCTTTTGAAATGCTTCAACGTTTTCTTCTGCAGCAGCAATCAAATCTAGATACTTTTTATCTTCTACAACATCCTTTAAAGTATTATGTAAATAAATCATTTCCGTAATTACTTCTCCCAAACGATGCAAATGACCTTTTGAAGTAAGGCCACGACCTTTCATTTCTTTAATCACTTCTTCATACCACTTCACAGCCTCAGCTTCTAGCGATTCACTCTTTACCTGCGGACGAATGATATGAACACGAATCTTATCAATATTAAAATTGTAAGCACGCACCATATCTTCTACCTGATACATATAAATAACGTATTCGGCGATATTACTTTGTAACTTTTCCTGCGATATAAACATATTTTGAGTATTGCGTTATAAAAAAGGAGTACAGTAACTAAAAACTTGTACTCCTTACTAAAATATTTTCACTGAGATTGATTGTGCGAGGGCCTTGTCTACGGCATTTTAATTTAAGTCTTCAGCTTCTAAAGCGTCTACCTCATCTTCAAAACCTGACATTAAATCTTCTTCTCTTTTGTTTAGATATTTAATAAATTCATCCGTTACATCGTAAGCATTATTAATGAAAGTAATTTGTCCACCTTTTTGATAGAAGAACAATAAATCAATTTCCTTTTTGTTAGAAAATTCCTTTCCAGCCTCTGCGATTTTATTCATCAAGGCCGTTTGATATTTCATTGATTCATTTTGAAGTGCAGCACCACGTTGTTGTTCAAATTGTTGAATAGACTGCTGTTTTTGCATGGCAGTTTGCTGAATCTCTTCAATTTGATACCCTGTAATTTCATTGTTTTGCATTTTCTTCTGAATATCCGCTTCATAAGCCTGATATGCTCGGTACTTTGCTTCTAATTCTTTCTGAAAATTCAACTCTTTTGCTCTTATCATGGAATCCACTTCTTTGTAAAAACCAAATTGAGTTGCGATACTGTCTTGGTAGTAGAACGCCATTGCAATTCCAGTAGAACCCTCACCCATTTGTTTTTTCTCAACTGGAGTGACCACCTCATTATCAGCCGCCTTTGAAGAGTTATCATCACCACATGAAGCAGCGAGTAAAGAGGCACTAAGGCCTAAAATTGCAATAGAAAAAAATCTTCTCATTTCGTTTATGAATTTGTTATGTTAGTATTTTTATTAGTAAAAGAAGCGTTCCAGTCTGTGCGCATTTCCACGAATCTTTTTAAGCAGCCACTTAGAAATTCTGGTGTAACCATTGCCTTGACATCAGCTACCCCCATCACATCTAATTCACCAATTTTATAACTTTGTTCAAACTGTCCAAGCTCAATTTTAACAGTATATTTTCCGTTATATGAAAAAATCTGTATTTTAAAACGCTCATGTGGTATAGTATCAACTACTCTCATTTTATTCTATAATTTAATGAAATAACGACCTTTCAATAAGTCGAATATTTTTATGAAACTCATTATAACTTGCCGTTAAAACGAATAATTTCAGCACAAAAATATCAATTCAAATAGGATTGGCAAAAAGAAAGCGTTTTTTTAATACAACATGGGATTATATTAAATTGTGTCTTTACCAAAAGGTGACGAATTAAATACAATCAGCCTCAATCTAAAGTAGTCATTGAAGTTAATTCAAAATGCTATTTTCTTCAAAACCTTTGTTAGAAAATGAAGATCCAAGAGCTTTGAATGAGCTTTTTGTTTGCGATATAACGGAACGCGGATGACGGGAATGCTAGGGCAAAGCAGATTTTTGAGGGTAATCATTGTTTAAATATTAAGCCGCCAAATAATGGACAAGGTGCTTCACGGGTTGGCGCTGAACTAGTCTTTTATGTGTAGATTTAATTACGATTTTTTGGAGGAAAAATATTAATTGAATTTCGGTTCAAAATTCATTTGTCACTCACATAATTGGACTTTACCGAAAATAGCACGGAGGAATCACAAAGCTTCGCCAAGGAAATAGAGGAAATACGATTATTGAAAGGAAGTTTATTTAAAGAAAGTTATCCATTGAATTTCGCCTCAAAACTTATTACTCACCCTCTTCCCTGTCTTGTGCTACAACGGAACGCGGATGACGTGAGCCTTTTAGAAACGCAAACTTTTGTGGATTTTCACCTCAATTGAATTCAGATAAAGAGTGAATTTTGCGTCACAAGTAACAAATTACATCTATTTTAAGTCAAGAGGAATCCTTTACCCGAGCATCGATGCGACAGAATTCAAACAATTCCACTATTTTTAGGAAATGCAATCAAAAGTATATCTTCAATTAAAGAATAAAACTGTTCGGGATCTATATTGGTTATTATTTTCTGAACCTCCTTTATCGCTAGATTATG
The DNA here is from genome assembly GCF_003143775.1 of Brumimicrobium oceani. Lineage (GTDB taxonomy): Bacteria > Bacteroidota > Bacteroidia > Flavobacteriales_D > Crocinitomicaceae > Brumimicrobium > Brumimicrobium oceani. The sequence continues at coordinate 214,761 of NZ_QFRJ01000002.1, forward strand.
ACTTGTCTCCTTATTCCTTATTTCCTGGAGAGATTCTGAGGGAATGGCAAGAATCTACTGTAGCCTATTTTATAGAACTCGATAAGAATTCATCGGACTTAGAGCAATTTGTGAATCGAAGAAGAAATCGCAGGCTTGGATTTTATGCTGAGGCGCTTCTCTCCTACTTCTTTCAAACATTTAATGAAATTGAACTTTTATTACAGAATTTCCAGATTAATATCCATAAAAAAACCATTGGAGAAATTGACTTTATCATCGAATACAAAGGGAAAGTAATCCATTTAGAATGCTCTGTTAAATACTATATGCTCAAAAATCTAAAAGACTTTAATGTGGGTTCATCATGGGTAGGACCTCGCCTTAGAGATAATTTAGAATTAAAGCTTGGCAAGATTGTAAAAAATCAAATTCCAATGGGCTTAAACATAGAAGTTCAAGAAAAAATAAACAAAGCTATTGATGCTTCACACCTTTTTATTAAAGGTGTTTTCTTTGCTGAAGAAGCAATTGCTCCTGGCAGAATAAACAGACTTGTCCCTAATTTATTCATTCGTATTTCAGACTTAAAAGCATCCAATATTGAAGCGATCGAAAAGCTATCTCGTCCGAACTGGTTATCCGCATTAGCTCCTATTAAAAAAATGAAATCACCAAAAGCGTTAAAAATAGAAGATCCTTTAAAAAATCCAATTCTGTTCATGTTCAATGACCAACAAGCAAGATTTGTTGTTCCCGATGATTGGGGAAAGAATTCTTAATTCAGGAAGAGCATTTTCAAGAGTTTGAAGCTTAACACTAAATAGATGGAACCACTTCTACAGGAACACATTTGAATTCGAAAGGAACATTCACTACACATGAAAAGTCAAAGCCTGACTCCTTCATTTCCAAATCATCTTCAGTATATCGCCATTCCACATGAACATCATGCCCTTCCTCCAACAAGTCATTTAATTTGTGCAGTAGAAACAAAATTTGTTTGGAAGAGGAAATATTAAAATATTCCAAATTAAAAATAACATGAGTTGTTTTGTGAGGAGCGGCGGCATAAGCATAAAACCACTTGAGTACCGGAGCCCAAAAATCTTCATCAGGTTGAGATATCGATCTTCCTTGAATAATCATTTCACCAGATTGCGCATTAAAATGAATATATGGTGTGTGTGCGCTCGCCTTTAATTCAAATTTTTCCATTATTTTACTGAAATAGGAACTGCAATATCAAGAAAATTCTGCATTAAAAAAAATTTCTATTCGAATTACATTCAACAAAATAGATAATCGAAAAAATATATAGGTCTAAGCGGGGCTTTCAGATGATAAGAAATTAAAAACCTCAAAGACGGCCTCTTTCTTAATTTCACCCACCGTATACCCCTCTTTTTCTAGTGCTTCCGTTAATTCTGCTTGAAAGTAAAACGCAACACTTCCTATAAAATGAACCGACGAACTTACGCCTAAAGGGTTCAGTGCAAATTTGCAGAAATCTGTAAACGCTGAAATTAAAACTGAATGAACAGGCGGCTCTTTAGAAAATTTCCGTGCTATTTTTGCCAAACCTGCAATATGCATTCTTCCATCAGGTTCATGGATACGGTGAAGAATAGATTGATGATTGAAATAATTCTCAATTGATTCCTTTACGTTCAATGGTAATTCATTTTGAAAATACTTTTTTAATAAGCGCTTTCCAATATCAAACCCACTACCTTCATCACCAATTAAATAACCTAATCCAGAAGTTTGCTGTACAACTTTTTCACCATCAAATTTTGCCGCAACGGCTCCTGTACCAATTATTCCAACACTTCCTTTTTTATGGCCAAAATGTGCTAAACACGCTGCATAAATATCGGTTTGCACAGCCCTTACACGTAAACCTAAGGATTCCAAAAAAGCCGTAATTTTCACTTTAGCCTCTACACTTTCGCATCCTGCTCCGTAAAAATAAATCTCCCTGCCTTGAATATTGTGTTCTTCCACCAAAGACTGTAGGATTTTCTCTTTGTCCAGGGTACTTTCCTGTGGATGCAATCCTACGGTTTCAAAAGATTGGATTGTATTGGGAGTAGAATTAAATACCCAAGTCGATTTTGTACCTCCGCTTTCAACAATTATCATTGGCTAAATCTTAATACCAATCAAAACGGTAACCTAAGTTCATGGAAAATGACAAAGGCGAAATATCATACCCCAAAATATAAGCAGGATCGTAAAGTTGTGTTACAATTTCCAAACCGAAATCAAACATCAAGGCGCCTCTGTAAGGCAACTGATATTTAACTCCAACAGTTCCTCCAAAAGCAAATAATAAAGAATATTGTGGTCTTAAACTATTTAAATCTTGTGCAGGCGCACTTCCTGTTGCGATCGTCTGATAGTCTGAAGGATTTAAACCTGAAGGCACTCTATAATCTACACTATATGAGGCTAAAATACCTTTAATGTGCGGACCAGCAAAAAGTGAAAAACCAACATCATAATCATTAATAAAGTAATGACGAGTTCCTCCATCAACAGCGAAATAAGAAGTTTTAGCGACAATATCTGCTTCAGATTTAGCGGGCTTGATATTAAAGTTTTTGGCTTCAATATCTGCCGTTCTTGAATCCTTCACTGGAAACATGTAGGCTGCTCTCACCATTAAAGTTATATCGTTGGCCTTTGGAAGCTCAACAAAACCATTTAATCCCATTCGATTAATATCTAGGTTTAATCCATGAAAACTACTTATTCCGCCTCCTAAAGAATACTGCGCCTGACTAAAATTACTAATAAGCGCAAAAAAAGTACTGATAATAAGAATTGCTATTTTATTTCCCATTTTGGTTTTTTGTTTTTAATTTTATTGTAAATCGGGCAATCTTCACTGTGAGCCCCTTTCAAGTAACTTGTACTCATAAGGAATTCTTCCACTATTTTCTCGCCCGTGAATTTAAAGTTTTTCTTAAACAATTTCGTCCATTCCCCAAGGGAGAAGCCAAGGTATTGATCTAACCACAAGTTAAAACTACCATATTTTTCTTGAATAGCAATGATTTGATTAGCATTGTAAATCACAGCTTCAATTTTTCTCCTATTTCGAATAATCCCTGCGTTATTCATTAACTTTTCCACTTTTTCTTTTTTGTAGGCTGCCACTTTCCGTATTGAAAACTCATCAAATGCAATTTTAAAGTGCTCTTCTTTTTTGAGCATCAAGGACCAACTTAATCCAGCTTGATTAATTTCTAGTATCAATCGACCAAACAATTCATCGTCATTGTTGGTTGGAAAACCATAACGTTCATCATGATATTTTTTATCTAAATGGTTTTCGTCTAAATCTTTTGTAAATTCGCAGTAACTCATTATTCAACAAACGCAAAAATGGGCTAAAAAGTTGTAGCAAAAAGTTAAATTATGGCAAATATTTTCGAGTTCAATGGTTTTAAACCTGTGATTCATCCCTCAAGCTTTATCCACCCTAATGCAACAGTAACGGGTAATGTAATTATCGGAAAAGATGTATACGTTGGTCCAGGAGCAGCAATTCGGGGAGATTGGGGGAAAATCGTGATTAAAGATGGATGTAATGTTCAAGAAAATTGCACAATTCACATGTTTCCTGGAACTACAGTTACTCTGCACGAAGGCGCCCATATTGGCCATGGAGCAATAATACACGGAGGAATTATTGGAGCAAATTGTTTAATAGGAATGAACTCTGTGGTAATGGACGATGCTGTAATTGGAGAGGAATGCATTATTGGCGCGTTAAGTTTCGTAGCAGCCAAAGCCCAAATTCCAAGAAGGAGTCTAGCAGTTGGAAATCCAGCAAAAGTAATTAAGGAAGTTTCACAAGAAATGATTGACTGGAAAACCAAAGGAACCGCACTTTACCAACAGTTGCCCAAAGAGTGCTATGCGACACTAAAAGCATGCGAACCCTTAACAGAAGAGGAGCCCAACCGCCCGAGTCAGGAAAGCATGTATGGAACGTGGGAAAAGATAAAAGGCAAATCCAGTAATGAAAAGTAGTTTTGAGACGAGATTATTTGGTGTTCCTTTATTCCCGTGACCCCTTCTATTTCTCTGCCTCCGTTCTAACTTCTCCCTCTCATTTATTGTTAGAGCTTTCAAGGAAATAAACCAACATTCTCTTTTCTCTGAGATACATACTAGAGCCTAAGAGCGCTCTGCTGTTTTTTCTGCTCCTCAGGGCAACTCCGAACTATTCTTACCTTTCTCTGAAAACCGCCCAGCACGAACAATTTAAACTTCTTGTTCGAAGATTGAGGGATTTCCCTCTACTCCACCACCTCGAACAATTCCTTCGCTTTCTTTCTAGAAAAAGCGTTAAAATGCCACCATTCCGTCTCGATTACCCAGAATCCTCCAGCGCTCATTACTTTTCGAAGTAATTTTCTATTGTTCACTTGGTCTAGCGTTAATTCGCCAGAGGCAAGAAATTTCTCTTCGTGCCTTGGATACGCTATTTTTCTTAAATCATCATATCCTGCTCCCATATCCAGCCACAATCCCGTTTTCAGATCCAATATTGATAAATCAACGGCACTCCCGTAATTATGAATGCTTCCATTTACTGGATTGCTCACAAATTTCACCCTTTCATTGAATGGGATTGTATCCAAAGCATCCCACATTTCTTGCTGAACTGACCTTGGTCTTGTACCATCGAAAGCGATTAAAGTTAAAGTAGAATCAATATTCTTAAGTGCTTTTTGAGCCTTGGAAAGTCTTTCGGCAACCACAGGCTGAAGATAAACTTTATCATATCCCGCATAGAGTATTCTATTCATAAAATTGTCCATGGTTGCATATTTAACATCAACCTGAATTGTAGAATCTACAGACTGTATATCAACTAAACCTGCGTCAATCATTTTTTGCTCCAGCTCACTCATCACCTCTAATTCATCCCCCCCCCTATTATTCAACTCCTCGACATCCAAATTTTCTAAGGTATCTTCATTCAACACAATAGAGTCGCTTTTCACAGGAAGTTTTTCAACTGAATCAGAATTAGGATTACTACAAGCGCTTGTAAACAATAGAATCGGAAATAGGTAAGTTATTCTTTTCATAAGGACAATAGTTTTTGGTTTTCTTTATGAAATTCAGTTTCAATTCTCTTTTAATCGACCTTTAAACACATTTCAAAAGAAACACCATAAATATTCAAATACAAAGTTATTAACAAGTTGGAGAAATTGTTGTTTAAACGGAATAAAAACAAAATATTTGCATCCTGAGTCACAAATTTCAGGGTGAAAATAGAAGAGTGAAAATGATTTTAGGTTTATAAAATGTCGGCAAGAAAACGCGCACAATTCAAAATTTAGATTTTTCTTATGGAGACTTATATCACTACTCATCAGTAGGATTATAAAACTTAAAACAAATACACAGAATTTCTAACAAGGTGCTGTTATTATTATTTTGATTAAATAAACTTATGGGTAAGTTTTTAATCCGTATCTTGCTCTCTCATTTGTGCTATACTTTACAAAAAATTAAATAAAACCATGGGTAGGATAATTGCTATTGCAAATCAAAAAGGAGGAGTTGGAAAAACAACTACCGCCGTAAATTTAGGAGGTAGTTTTGGAGTACTAGAGTACAAAACTTTGATTGTAGATGCAGACCCTCAAGCGAATGCCACTTCTGGTGTAGGGTTTGATCCAAAGCAGACCAGAAACATTTACGACTGTTTAATTAATGATGTTCATCCTTCCGAAGTAATTCTTTCGACAGACAACCCAAATTTGGATGTACTTCCTTCTCACATTGATTTGGTGGGGGCTGAATTGGAAATGATCAATATGCCCAATCGTGAATATTTGATGAGAAAAGTACTCGAAAAGGTGAAAGACCGCTACGATTATATATTAATCGACTGTTCTCCATCTTTAGGATTAATTACAGTAAATGCCTTAACTGCTGCCGACGCTGTTCTTGTTCCTGTCCAATCAGAATACTATTCTCTGGAAGGTTTAGGAAAACTGTTAAACACAATTAAAATTATTCAAGGACGTTTAAATACTGATTTAGACATTGAAGGGATTTTAATTACCTTATATGACACTAGATTACGTTTAGCAAATCATGTTGTGGAGGAGTTAAAAACACATTTCCAAGATTTGGTTTTTGACACCGTAATTCACAGAAATACCAATTTAGCTGAGGCGCCTTCGCATGGTTCTACAATCATAATGCATGACGCAACAAGTAAAGGAGCTGTGAATTATTTGAATCTTGCCAGAGAAATTACGCAAAGAGAAGAAGCAACAAAATTATCAAACGAAAACAATAAAATTTCATTAGAAGATGAGCTCTAATTCTAAAAAAAGACCAGCACTTGGTAAAGGATTAAGTGCACTATTAGAAAGTTCACTAACAGATATTACCTCTGAGGATTTATCCGATGCGTCTGTATTGGGTTCTGTGGCTTTGCTCCCTATTTCTGCGATAGAAGCCAATCCCTTTAATCCGCGTACACATTTCGAGGAGGATGCTTTGAACGAATTAAAGGAATCTATTGCTACACATGGCATTATTCAACCCATTACCGTTAGAAAATTAGGCAGAAGTAAATACCAATTAATTTCTGGTGAGCGTCGTTTTAAAGCTTCGCAATTGGCAGGATTGAGAGAAATTCCTGCGTATATTCGTGTAGCCAACGATCAAACCATGCTAGAAATGGCCTTGGTTGAAAATATTCAGCGTCAAGATTTAAATGCGATTGAAGTTGCACTTTCTTACCACCGTTTAATTCAAGAGTGTAATTTAACACAAGAAAAACTAGCACAGCAAGTTTCTAAAAGCCGAACTTCTATCACCAATCATTTGCGTTTGCTCAAGTTGCCCGCAAAAATTCAATTGGCCGTAAGAGAAAACGAAATTTCTATGGGACATGCTAGGGCCTTGGTGGGAATAGAGGATGAAAATAAACAGATTGAAATTTTTGATCGTGTCATCAATGAGCAGCTTTCGGTTCGCGATGTGGAAAACATTCTTCGAGAAGAAAAGAGCAAGACCGAAGAACCAAAAAAGAAAGAGGCTAAACCAGCAGTTACCAATCAGCAAATCGATTTCACACAAGATTTTTCTGATAAAGTAGCCGCAAAAGTTCAAATTAAAAAGCAACCTACTGGAAACGGAAAATTAATCATCAACTTCAATTCGGAGGTAGATTTGAACAGGATTATTGAAATTTTGAACGAATAAAGAATGAAATTACTTTTTGTACTTCTTCTTTTTTTCTCTAGCGCAGTATTGGCGCAAGAAACAGAACTGCCAGAAAAGTTCAAAAATGATTCTACACTAATGTTAAAAGTAAAAGACACGGTTCATTCTCCTAGAAAGGCCGCTTTACTCTCATTAGCGCCAGGCGGAGGACAGATTTACAATCATATCGCCATGCCAAAAGGCAAGAAAAAAGCATTTTGGAAAATTCCGATTATTTATGCTGGATTGGGTTTTACGGGATATAAAGCCATACAAAATCAACTTTTACAGAAAGAGCTAAAAGAAGAATTCATGTTTAGGGAAGAAAACGGCGAAATAAACCTTCAAAAATATGCGCAATATGACGCACAAGGAGTGCTCACTCTTTTTGAAGAAGCCAGAAGGTCTCGTGATTTAATGATCTTTGCATTCATTGCCGTTTACGGGTTAAATATTTTGGATGCTCATGTAGAAGCACATTTTGTGAATTTTGACATTTCAAGGGATTTATCAATTAGCCTTTCTCCCAGAATGCATGATTTCCGGACTCCAGGACTCGCGCTCAGCTTTAATTTTCGTTAATTTAAATCGGTATAATGCTGGAGAATACTAATTTTGTGCTGTTCCAAAAATTATTCGCTTTATGAAAGTAGTGCTTGTTGGTTATGGGAAAATGGGAAAGGAAATTGAGAAAATTCTTATTTCTAGAGGTCATGAAGTTGTAGGAAAAGCAACAGATGCTCAGCCCCTAAACACAGAAATGATTAAAGAAGCTGACGTAGCGATAGATTTTTCCACACCAGATTCAGTTATCAATAACATCGAATTCCTTCTAAAAGAAAATATCCCTTCTGTTATTGGTACTACAGGCTGGAATAAGTCCTATGAACAAGTAAAACTTTGGGTAGATGATCAAAATGGCGCCTTAGTTCATGCTTCTAACTTTAGCGTGGGTGTGAATTTGTTCTTTAAATTAAACGAACAGTTGGCTCAATTGATGGCGCCCTATAAAGAATATAGCCCTGGTATTACAGAAATTCACCATACCGAAAAACTTGACGCACCAAGTGGAACAGCCATTACACTAGCTGAAGGAATCATCGAAAATTACAGCGCGCTTTCGGATTGGTATTGCCCAGAATCAAAGACAGAAAACGATACAGAAAGTGATAAAAAATCAAAAAATGGCAATAATCTGAAAATTAATGCCGTTAGAGAACCCGATGTTAAAGGGACTCACCTAATAGAATACAAATCAAATATTGACACCCTTTCTATTCAGCATGAAGCACATAACCGTACAGGATTTGCTTTAGGTGCAGTGATAGCAGCGGAGTGGATTATCAATAAAAAAGGAATATTTACAATGAAAGATGTACTACAACTTTCTTAAAATTTAAAAACAATGTCTGCATTATATTTTTACTTATTTTTTCTTGTATATCCTTACCTCGCAATGTGGTGGAAGAGTTTCCCTAAGGCAGGACACAAGTCTTGGGAAGCCTTAATACCTGGATATAATTATGCGATTGCCTCAAAAATTGCAGGTCAACCCGCTTGGTGGGCCTTCTTGATGCTCATTCCGGGAATACACATAGTAATGTGGATGGTTTTCAACGTGAGTTTTATTCGCAAACATGGATTTTTCTCACTAGCCGATACATTGCAAGGGATATTTTTCCCTTTCTTAATCATGGCTAAAATTGCCAATGATGAAACGATTCAACCGGTTTACACCACAGATTGGGAAAAGGAAACCGACATTGAACGCAGAAAAAATGGTGACCACTTAGTCCTTTTTCTAACACTCCCGATTATTGGTCACCTAGTGGCTTATGCCTTGAGTTTCTTACAAAAGAAGAAAAAAGGAAGGAAAACAGTGATTAAAGAATGGGGAGACAGTATTTTGTTTGCATTGGTTGCCGCTAGTGCAATCCGTACTTATGTATTTGAACCTTTCCAAATTCCAACTGGATCTATGGAAAAGACCTTATTGGTGGGAGATTTTTTAGTGGTAAATAAAATGGCTTATGGTTCAAAAGTTCCCGTTACTCCACTCTCTTTTCCGTTAGTTCATAATACGATTCCTTGGGTCAATATTAAATCCTATACCACTTTCGAAAAATTAGAATACACCAGACTTCCAGGATGGGCCAACATTGAAAACTATGATGTTGTTGTATTCAATTATCCGTCTGGAGATACTGCGGTTTACGACCCAAGAATGCCACATGGATTAATGGGACACGATTATCATGGTATTGTAAACAATGAGGCGAGAAGACTTTTTGAAGAGTCCATAGACAAGAACAAAATTCCAAATAGTGGTGCGCTGCTTCAGAAAAGAAGTCAAGAACTTTCTTCACAGTACCAAGGTGCTGCTTTAGATAGCGTAATGCAATTGGAAGCTCAAAAATTGGACAGAAATGTACAGAAAATTGTGAATGGCATCTATTCAGAATTCATTGATAATATAAATGTTTGGCGCGATAAAGCACGCTACGAAATTGCTGTGAATAAGCGTACTTTTTCTGGTGGAGAAGGTCGAATCATTGACCATTATGGAGTGGTTTATCGTCCGGTAGATAAGAGAGAAAATTACATCAAGCGTTGTATTGGAATCCCGGGAGATTCACTGCGTATTGAAGATGCTCAAGTGTATGTGAATGGTGAAAAAGCGCCAATTTTCGAATATCAGAACTTACAATACCAAGTATCAAATATTTCTTTGCCATCTGCACGGGTAATGAAATCGAAGTATGGTTTAGAGCCCAACAGAGATTATTATAATAACGGCAGCATCATGAATTTAACTGCTTCGGAATTATCTGCTCTTCAACAAAGTTATCCAGAAGCTCAGTTTACATTGATGAATCAGAAAAGAAAAGCTGTGGCTGATCAATCTTCAGCAGAAAAGGTTAATAATTTGAATTACTATCCTAAGTCTTTTAATCACAACAACAATGTTTCAAACTTCGAATCGTTTTGGGTTCCTAAAAAAGGAGAAACCATCGAGCTAAATCCACACAACGTTGCATGGTACGAGCGCGTGATCACAGCGTATGAATTGCACACTTTCGAAGAGAAAGATGGGAAATATTACATCGACGGAATGGAAGCTACGAACTACACTTTTGAATTGAATTATTATTGGATGATGGGAGACAACCGCTACAATTCTGCAGATTCAAGGGTTTGGGGATTTGTTCCAGAAGATCACATTGTTGGTCGAGCTTCAATGGTTTGGTACTCTAGCGATCCGAATGGTGGCGTTCGTTGGGAAAGATTATTTACAGGAATAGAATAATGCTTTACTCAACGAATTATTTTGGAAGTATCCCCTATTTTCAATCCATTGCCAAAAACAGTGAGATGGTCATAGATGTGCATGAACATTATAAAAAGCAAACCTGGAGAAACCGCACGCAAATACTGGAAAGCAACGGCCCTATGTATTTAAGTGTTCCTGTTATGCGTCCATTGGGAAGTAAATCGCCTGTTAAGGATATTGTAATTTCCCATGACACCAATTGGCGAAAAGACCATTGGAAAGCTATACAAAGCAGTTACCAACATGCGCCCTACTTCTTCTATTACGGATCACAAATTAAGGAACTTATTTATCAGGAGGAGGAATCTTTGTCTCAATTTAATTTGAATATTTTAAAACAACTATTGATTTGGTTAGACTTGGAAATTAAAGTTTCTTTTTCTGAAGATTATATCACTCCAGAAGGCCCAAAAGACTTCAGAATTGCTTTGGATAAAAAACAATTTCATCAAAAACAGGAAAAATACATTCAAGTTTTTTCTGATAAATATCCATTTTCGCCCAATCTATCGATTATCGATCTTTTAATGAACGAAGGTCCGCTAGCTAGAAATTATATTTTACCCAGAGTTCAGGTAAAAACCCATGGTTAATCCCTTAATAAACAATTGTCTAAAATTATTCGTCTAACTATTTCTTTGTTCATCTAAGCTATTTACCGATTAGTCGAAAAGTTGTTTTTTTTGCTCCAAAAAACATTGTCAATGAATTATATCTACGTACCTTTATAATGATTTAGGTGGTTAGGTTAGGTTGATTAGCAAGAGGGAAAGGACGCCTGTCCATTCCCTCTTGTATTTTTATATAACTTTGTTAGCTAAAAAAGTCGACTGCGTCAAGTATTGAAATACACCATCTATCAGCCCACGAATTTTCTGTAAGACCAAGTTTTTTTACTGTAAAATAGAATTCACTCTTCCCGTTAATTCAGGTAAAACTTCTGAAGGAAACCATCTGTTTTTCGCTTGCCAAATATTGTTTCTTGGTGAAGGGTGTGGCAGAACGAAGAATTTCGGAAGGTATTCGTGGTAGTATTCCACAGTTTCAGTTAATGTTCTTTTGGCTTGCTTTCCCAAATAGTACTTTTGGGCATATTGACCAATGAGTATTGTCAATTTCACATCATTCATTTCTTCATGAAGCTGTGGGTGCCACAAAGGAGCACATTCCTTTCGCGGAGGTAAATCGCCAGACTTTCCTGTTCCGGGATAACAAAATCCCATTCCTACGATGGCAAAGTTATCTGGATTATAAAAAGTTTCTTTATCTACCCCAAGCCAATCTCTCAAATTATCCCCACTTTTATCATTCCATGGAATATTTGAATCGTGAACTTTTCTTCCCGGAGCTTGCCCAATAATCACAATTTTACTTTTCTCACTGGCTGAAATAATTGGATTACAGCCATGAGGAAAGTGCTCTTCGCAGACCTTACAATTTCTTATTTCATTTAATAAGTTTTCCATAGGCTAATATAAAATAAGAAATTCACATTAGGATTTTATTTGTAAATGATGTGTTGATTGTTGTCTAATTTTTAACGACAGAAACAGGTTTAACCTTCACCAACAGTATAAAAATCTCGGCACCTTAGGCAAGCTCAGTCGCCGCAGGGTATCCCGTTGACTGTGCTCGTCGAAGGCAACACTCCCAAAAGCAATCACCAAAAAACTCGGCACCTTAGGCAAGCTCAGTCGCGAAGAGTATCCCGTTGACTGAGCCCGTCGAAGGCAACACTCCCCAAAGAAATCCCAAAAATCTCGGCACCTTAGGCAAGCTCAGTCACCGAAGAGTATCCCGTTGACTGAGCTCGTCGAAGGCAACAAAGAATCGAAGGAAGTACTTCTTTCAACACATAAAAAAGCCCATCAGAAACAAGTCCTGATGGGCGAAATATTAAACCTTTTCAGTAATTAGACTACTGTGGAGTTCATTTTTACATCATCGTCCTCTTCCTCTTCCGGTTCATAAAGATAACGTTCTTTACTGTCATCCATTTCATCCATCCAGTCTGTGTGGTGTTCCGCGGCCATTGTGCCAGTCACTACACTCTGATAGGTTTTATCTCTGTATGTCAAAATGTTATCTTCTTTGTCCTTCATCCATTCTTTGAACATTTCTGCTACTTTGTCCAAATTGAAATCTGGATAATCAGAAAGTTTAATGATATCTCTAATGTAATCTGATTGGAAGTCAACATGATCATCTCCATTTTTGAGCTTCTCGTTTCTTTCTAACCAAAGGTTAATGTCCTCTCTTCTTTCTTCTTTTGAAGGCAACTCAAATTTACCTAACATGTAGTCACGCGCCAACCATGCCTGAGTATCAAACATATTGAAAGTATAATACTGGTCCTGCATTCCTAAGTAAATTAACTGTGGATTTTCGTTAAAGAAAACACCTTTGTAAAGATGATCAGGATATAAATTGTTTTTCGTTTTCAAGCGCATATTGTCTGGCAAGAAAGGGAATTTATGTTGGTATCCTGTACACATAATTACAGCGTCATAAGACTCAGTTGTGCCATCTTTGAAATGTGCAACATTGTCTTCAAAATGAGTAACCAATGGCTTCTCCTTCATTCCTTCTGGCCAATCCATTCCTATCGGACTTGTTCTGTAACTTAAAGTAACAGACTTCGCACCATGTTTGTGACATTGCACACCAATATCTTCCGCAGAATAGCTACTTCCGATTAAAAGTAATTTTTGATCTTTAAATTGATCCGCACCTCTAAAATCATGCGCGTGAAGAACATTTCCTGGGAAGTTTTCAATTCCTTTGAAATAAGGCATGTTCGGTGTTGAAAAGTGACCAGATGCAACAACCAAATAATCGAACTCTTCAGAATAGGTTCTGTCATTTTTCAAATCATCCAAAATCATGGTGAACTTCTTTGTGTCTTCATCAAAGCTTATCCATCTTGCCGTGGTATCAAAGCGAATGTAATCTCTTACATTGTCTTTCTTAATTCTTCCTTGGATGTAATCAAAAAGAACTGGTCTTGGAGGATACGAAGAAATTGGTTTTTCAAAGTGTTCATCAAAAGAATAGTCTGAAAACTCTAAACATTCTTTAGGTCCATTCGACCATAAATATTTATACATACTTCCATGAATAGGTTCACCATACTTCCCTACTCCAGTTCGCCAAGAGTAATTCCACATACCTCCCCAGTTACTTTGTTTTTCGAAACACACTACTTCAGGAACTTCTTCCCCCTTTTTTTTAGCTGCCTCAAAAGCTCGAAGTTGCGCTAATCCACTTGGTCCAGCACCGATAATACCTACACGTTTTTTGGTCATAATATATTGTAATTTTATTGCGCTTTTCTTCATAAAATTATGAAAAATCAAGCGTTATTGTTAATTGTACTTTATTGAAAAAAAACTCTGCTAGCTGCAGGAGGAAAAGACGACAAACAGGTCTTTAATTGTAGAAAAGTATGATGTCCGAAATGGTGACTTTTCAAGATGGTTTCCTTAAAAACCTGTGCAAATATAGTAAATTATTCATGTTTTCCCTAATTCTTACGCTTAGAACCGCTGATAATGTTAGCTATGAGACCTTTTTGACTCGTAAATTCTGCGTACATAACGCCGCCAATGTGAAGAACAATAAAGGGAATTAAATAATAGAGTGATTGCACATGAATGGCTTCCATATCTTTTTTATAATCCTTTGGTCCTAACTCAATAATCAATCCGGTTACTAAAGAAATCATCACACAAACATAGAAGAGAATATAGGTCCACCTTTGGAATTTCTCCTTTTTAGTCAATAACTTTTGAGCTGGATTCTGAAATTTCATAAATCCAAGAATTGGAATGGTAAAGCGGATAAAAAACAAGCCAGTAAGCACATAGCCGATGTAAATATGCCAATTCCACATTGGTTTTCTGATTTGTTTGGCTAAAACAATTAATTCTTCCTGCGTTAAATTTTGATTGGTATTATTCAAAAATTCTCCGATAATTTCCGCCATGTTGTATTTGTTCATCCAAGTAAGGCGAAGGAAAATAGTGATTAAAAGAAAAGTAAATGAAACAGCGATTGCCCAATGTAGTATCCTAAATATGCGTGTGTAGTTTTTAGTTTCCATTGCTTTATTTTTAATTATAAAAGTAATTTATTTGAGCTAAAGTGGATGGCCAATAAAGCGAAGAATGAGTATAAATAATGGAACTGAGTAATGATTAATTATTAGCGGGGATGCGCTGTAATGGAACGCGGATGACGCGGATGATGCGGATTGACGAACGCGGATTTACACGGATTTATTTTGTTGGGAGAAAACAAAACACAAACAATTGATAACAAAAAAAGTTACCAAGTACCCAAACTCTGTTTCAATAAGCAATCTCAATTTTATCGCCTAAAAACTTTGGTTCTACGCCAAATAAAACATCTAAAACGGCTTTGCTTCTGGCAAAATATTCTCTTATTTGAGTTTTAAACCCATAGTTTTTTGAAACATCTTGGGCGTTATAAGCAATGGCTTCAATTCCATATTGTTCAGCCAAATAAATAGCCCTTTCGTTGTGGAACTTTTGAGAAATTATGGTGATTTTCTGCTGACCAAAAACCTTAGAAGCGCGAATAACAGAATCTAAAGTTCTAAATCCAGCATAGTCCAAGAATATTTTTTTAGCTGGTATTCCACGCTTAATCAACTCTGCTTTGAACGCCTCTGGTTCGTTGTAATATTGAGTACTGTTGTCTCCGCTGACTAATATGAATTCAATTTTCCCACTATTGTATAAGCGAACCGCAGCATCTATACGGTATTTGAAATACAAATTTATTCCACCAGCAGCTCTATACTTCGAAGTACCCAAAAGAAGTCCAACCTTATTAGCTTCCAGTTTTTCTAACTTAAATGAAGTTTTCTCTTTAGCGGTGTTGATGATTAACAAATTAGAAAAATAGGCAAAAAGAAAAGGAAGGATCAAAAAGATCAGAAATGAAAACAGGAGCTTTTTAAATCTCCCCACTTTTTTGAAATTTAGAAAGCTTATTCTCAATGTATATTCTTATTTCAATGCTAAAGATAAATGAATTTTATGCCTACCCGATAATTTACCTGTAAATATCTCTAAGCAAATAGGTGATTAAGCGGTAAACTGACAAGATCCTTCGAAAATTTCTATTTCCAAGCAGTTGAAAAAAGATTTGCACATCAAGGTGACATTGGGCCAGTGCCATATTTCAAGCGACAGGAGAAAAAAGCGATTACAACACCGTTTCCTTCATGCCCTCCAGAATAAAAAACCAAGCATAACGCCACATAGATCGTGTTGGATCTCGTTTGAAGTCTCGCACTTCACTGTTTTTTTCTATTGGTGGATTGAGGAGCTTACTTGCAACAAATGAAACCACTTTTCGGCGCTTATTTTCTTTATCAAAAACATCCACAGCGATATCCTGCGATCTAATCATAAATGTTCCATTCGCATCTCCTCTAGAGTCCATGTGAGATTTTAATTCATTAATTTTTCCGCTCAACTCCACATTTATTGCAGGCTTCAACATGCTGTTAAGTGCGCTTGTTTCGACATTTGTAGCATGCGCATCCAAAATAAAAGTCTCCACATTTTCGAATTGATTATAAGAGAGGTCTACGTTAACCAAAGACCCTGGACTTACTGAAAAACTTCCTTTTAAAATTGCATTTTGATCTCTTTCCGTAATGTTATGAATATGCGTTAAGCGGGCCTTGACATCATTCAAATCAATAACGCTGACTTTTCCGTCCTCCCCTTTCATCGCATAGCTAATTCTTGAATTTTGCGTTTCAAGCGCATTTCCATCAATTAAAAAATCCAATTTCTGCACCATTTGTCCGTAAGTAGGTTTATGTGGTGTGTATTCAGGAATCGTTTTATCTCGGTAAACCTCCAGCTCAAAAGAATCGATTAAAACCTCATTCAATGAAATTTTCACCAGTTTATTCTTGTCGATTTCAAAATCCACACTGTCCAGCACCACCTTATGGGCCACCAAATCTACATGCGATTTTTGTTCTGGAATATAATTGATGTAATCTTCCTTCGAATAGCGGGTAAATACCTTAAAAGTGTCTATCTCAAATTGATGATTTTCATATTTCAAATGGTCAAATGAAATGTCTTGTAAAACACCTGCTTTTTGTTTGAAATATTGCACATTCAACCGCTCTAACTGCTCAAATTTCAAATCTTTTATATCTCCTAAATTCGCTTGTAAATCAGCTCCTAAAACCCTTGTCAATGTATCCACCTGACCTTCGGCGTTTTTCTCCATGGCATAAAAATCTAGTCCTTCAATTTGCACTTTTCTTAATGCGAATGGTCTTTGGATTTTCTTTTTATCGTCATTCTTTAAAGAATCAGATTGGGTTGAATCTGCTTCTATTTTATAATGATTCAGCTGAACATTTTTCGCAAAAGACTGTCGGATGAGAATTGTATCGGAGGAAATGATTTTCATTATTCCCACTTTTAAACTCACTTCTTCTGCTTCCACTTCAAGGATTTCATTTTTAAATTTCAGGTCTTTTAAAATAAAATCTCCCCCGAAACTCATTTTAAATTCAGAATAACTGACTTTATCTTGTTTCTCTAATTGTTTTCCTATATAAAATTCAAGTGCAAAAATCGCTGATACATATAGTATTGCAAGAATAGCAGAAGAGATAAGTGTTATTTTTAATGCTTTCATTCATGGATTTTGAGAGATAAAGATAGGGTTTTAATTATTATTGCTTTAATATTAATTGTTAACGTGTTATGAAAATAATTACGAATCGTTGAATTACGAACGGCTTTAGCCCTCAACGAAGTTAATTACGAATGTGGGAATTACGAATTTTTAGAAAATATCAATTAGATTTCTGTTCACAACTCCCACTCATTACTGGGTTTGTGCTGTAGTGGGACGCGGATGGAGGAACGATTACTCCCTTTGGTCATGAGATCGCTTCGCTAAGTTTGCAAATCGTTCGAAAACATTGTTAATGTGTTATGAAAATAATTACGAATCATTGAATTATCGAATCATTGAATTTTTGAATCGTTGAATCACGAATATTAAAATGGTTATCGATCACAGGAAAAAATTATATTTAGGGTTTTCAAAATCGATGGAATTGGAATTAGAGATTGTTTACGAAGATGAATACATTCTTGCGATTAATAAAGCTGCGGGATTATTGGTTCATCGTACGAAATTAGCGCGTGATGCGAAAGAGTTTGCTTTGCAGATTTTAAGAGATCAAGTGGGATATCAGGTCACTCCTATTCACCGATTGGACAGGAAAACTTCGGGTGTTTTATTGTTTGCTAAGCAACAGGAGTTCGTACATCCATTTCAGTTGGCTTTGCAAGATGACAACACACAGAAAAGGTATTTAGCGATTGTTCGGGGCTATTTTCCTGATGAAATCACTGTCGATTATCCTTTAATTAATGACAGTGGAAAAACGCAAGAGGCGCTTACGCAATTTCGTTTAATTCAGCGGACTGAGGTTCCTTTGCCTTTCGGGAAATTCGAAACTTCGCGCTATTCTTTAATTGAGGCTTTTCCGAGGACGGGAAGAATGCATCAAATTAGAAAACACTTGAATCATTTACGTCACCCAATCATTGGAGATCGGCCGCATGGTTGTAATAAACAGAATGCGCTTTTCTTAAAGGAATTTGGTTTGGAGAAAATGTTGCTGCACGCGGAGAGCTTGAGGATTTGGCATCCATTTTTGGAGAAGGAGTTGGTAATCAAGGCCGGGTTGTCAGCACATTTTTTGGAGATGAATGAACAACTGGGATTGGTTGAGTTCTAAGGGCGAAGGTATGGAGGAAAGAAGAGTTACACGGAGCGCTGCACTGAGCTTGCCAAATGTGATGCGCGGTGGGGCAGAGATTCGCAGAGAGGGTGAAATTGGGAGAGGGTTGACGCTAGGGGCACGGAGAAGGCACAAAGGGAACAGAGGAAAAGAGGTTTGATAGAAGCGCTTGTGGCACTTTTGTTTCACGGAGCTCTTAATGATAAAGGAGAGTTTTGAGTATTAAAGCAAAATGCAAATTGATTTCGCCTCAAGCCTCAAGACTCTCCCTCAATACTTGGGTATTAAACGGCGTTTAATGCTTGCTCTACATCTGAAATAATATCGTCAGCGTCCTCTACTCCTATTGAAACGCGGACTAAATTTGCGGTTACGCCCATGCGCTCTCTTGCTTTTGGCTCTATGGCGCAGTGGGTCATTGTTTGTGGATGTTGTGCTAAACTTTCTGTGCTTCCTAAACTTACGGCCAATTGAATTAAATTCAAACTGTTTAAGAATTTAAATGCTTCTTTCTCTCCGCCTTTGATATTGAAAGAAATCATTGCGCCTGGGGCGTTGTATTGACGTTTATAGAGTTCGTAGTTCGGTGAATTTTCGTCTATTAATCCTAAATAATGTACTTTTTCAACTTTATCGTGTGTATTCAAGAAATTCGCTACTTTTTGTGCATTTCTCGATTGCTTTTCCATTCTTATTTTCAAGGTTTCTAAACTTCTCAGCATTAACCAAGCGGTGTGCGGACTCACCATATTTCCTAAGAATGTTCTTAATGTTTTTACACGTAACATCAATTCAGCATTCCCCATTACGGCTCCTGCAATTAAATCACTGTGTCCACCGATGAATTTCGTAGCGGAATAAACCACTAAGTCAGCGCCAATTTCTAATGGTTTTGACCAAACTGGACCCATATAGGTATTGTCGACACAAACGTAAGTTTTTCCTTCGCCGTTTTTGTGATTCGCTGCGATGCGGTTACACATTTCTATGTCGATCATAGAATTGGTTGGATTGGCTGGTGTTTCAATGTAAATCAATCCCAATCGGTCTGCTTTTCCTGTTGCTTTAACGATTGCTTCGATTTCTTCTTCTGAATCTTCGGCATGAAACGCAACTGCATCTACTCCAATTTTCGGTAAGAAATCATGAATAAAGTGATCTGTTCCTCCATAAGTTGGCGAACTATATAAAAGTAAATCGCCTGGTTTTAAGAATTCTAATAAAACTGTGCTAATGGCCGACATTCCACTTTCGAAAACTGCACTATCGTCGGCTTTATCCCACAATGACAAGCGGTTTTCTAATATTTCTAGGTTTGGATTATTGATTCTACTGTAAATCAACCCCAATTCTTCGTCCTGCTCTTTTTGACGTAAACCATATGCCAATTCAAAAAAGGCCTTCCCCTCCTCTGCTGTTTTAAATACAAATGTTGAGGTTTGGAATATTGGACATTTGATGGAGCCTTCTGATAATTCTGGTTTGTATCCGTGGCTCATCATTAAACTTTCTGGCTTGAAATTCTTTTTCATTACATTGATTTTTGTTCTTCACAAAGTTAAGGTATTGATGTTATATTTCTATATTTATGAAATAATAAGGAAAATGTTCTTTAAAATTTCAGAATAAGTTGTTTTTGTTCTTTTTTGGCTGGTGGAATGTTGGGGAAAAGGGATGATTTTCTGTTTTTGGAAGGGTTTACCGCAAAGGGTGATGAGGAAAAAGAAGGGTTACGCAGAGGGGCGCGGAGGTGCAGAGGTTCGAGGAGAGCGCCTGTGGCACTTGGTTATTTCACAGAGGGTAAAGGAGGTTTTTCACAGAGGGACATGGAGGAAAAGAAGACAAAGAAGGGTTACGCAAAGGGGCGCGGAGGCGCAGAGGTTCGCGGAGAGCGCCTGTGGCACTTGGTTATTTCACAGAGGGTAAAGGAGGTTTTTCACAGAGGGACATGGAGGAAAAGAAGACAAAGAAGGGTTACGCAGAGGTTCGCGGAGGCGCAGAGGTTCGCGGAGAGCGCCTGTGGCACTTGGTTATTTCACAGAGGGTAAAGGAGGTTTTTCACAGAGGGACACGGAGGAAAAGAAGACAAAGAAGGGTTACGCAGAGGGGCGCGGAGGCGCAGAGGTTCGCGGAGAGCGCCTGTGGCACTTGGTTGTTTCACAGAGGGACACGGAGGTTTTTCACAGAGGGACATGGAGGAAAAGAAGACAAAGAAGGGTTACGCAAAGGGGCGCGGAGGTGCAGAGGTTCGCGGAGAGCGCCTGTGGCACTTGGTTATTTCACAGAGGGTAAAGGAGGTTTTTCACAGAGGGACACGGAGGAAAAGAAGACAAAGAAGGGTTACGCAAAGGGGCGCGGAGGTGCAGAGGTTCGCGGAGAGCGCCTGTGGCACTTGGTTATTTCACAGAGGGTAAAGGAGGTTTTTCACAGAGGGACATGGAGGAAAAGAAGACAAAGAAGGGTTACGCAAAGGGGCGCGGAGGTGCAGAGGTTCGCAGAGGGTTTGAGTTGAAGGGCGCGGAGAGCGCCTGTGGCACTTGGTTGTTTCACAGAGGGACACGGAGGAAAACCGCAGAGGGCGCGGAGGAGGCATGAAGGGAAATACTTATTGGTTTCGGCTTAAGACTCATTACTCGAGACTGAATGCTGTTATTACATCGCATCGTGTTAAGCCCCGGCGGAAATGAATAGCTGGGTGAACGCATTTATGAATTTTGCTTGGTGATGCAGAGCGACCAACGGAATGCTCCTGTAGCGCTTAGCAAAATCATAAAAGGCGGAACTCACTAGAAAATGTAGACGGATTAAGGCTCCAAATAATTATTAATCAATTAGAAAATAACAAACTATGTACGAAATAGATGAATTAGATAGGGAAATTATTGCATTGTTGAAGAGGGATGCGAAGTTAAGTATTAAGGAAATTGCGAATTTGGTGGGGATTACGACGACGCCGGTGCATAATCGCATTAAAAAGTTGGAGAAAACGGGGATTATTGAAAAGTATGTTGCGGTAATCGATAACAAAAAATTGCACAATGGAATGTATGTTTTCTGCTCCGTTTCTTTGGATGTCCAAAAATTAAAGGAAATTGAAATTTTTAAGGAAGAAATCAGGAAATTACCCGAGGTTTTGGAATGTTATTTAATGGGTGGGGCAAACGATTTTCTGTTAAAGGTCATGGTGAAAGATTTGGATGCGTATCATCAATTTTCATCGGGAAAGCTGGCGGCTCTGGAAAACGTGAATCAGATTAAGAGTACCTTTGTGTTGGATACGGTGAAGAAATAATATTGACGTTGTGGCGCTGCTTTTTTTAATGATTAATGGTTAAGGTTTAATGTTTAACGGGGGAAGTGGTGGCGCTGTATTATTTCTAATGGTTAACGGGGGATGTGGTGGCGCTGTAATGGGACGCGGATGACGCGGATCTTCGAACGCGGATTTATGCGGATTTTTTGGGTTTTTTGAATTTTCAGATTCCCTTGATTAAACAAACACATTGCAAATAAGAGTATTCCCAATAATCAAAGCTCATCATTTAATCACATTATTCACAGTGCTGACAAGAATCAAAGCCCAAACAAAACATCTGAACTGTGATTTTTTTGATTTTCAGATTCCCTTGATTTTAAAAACAAACACGTTTTAAATTAAAGTATTCCCCATAATCAAAGTATATCATTTAATCACACGAATCACAGTGCTGACAAGGATCATAACGCAAACAAAACATCTGAACTGTGATTCTTTTGATTTTCAGATTCCCTTGATTAAACAATCACATTGCAAATAAGAGTATTCCCAAAAATCAAAGCCATCATTTAATCACAGGAATCATAGTGCTGACAAGAATCAAAGCCAAAACAAAACATCTGAACTGTGATTTTTTTGATTTTCAGATTCCCTTGATCTTAAAAACAAACACGTTTTAAATTAAAGTATTCCCCATAATCAAAGTATATCATTTAATCACACGAATCACAGTGCTGACAAGGATCACAACACAAGCAAAACGTCTGAACTGTGATTTTTTTTTTGATTTTCAGATTCCCTTGATTAAACAAACACATTGCAAATAAGAGTATTCCCAATAATCAAAGCTCATCATTTAATCACATTATTCACAGTGCTGACAAGAATCAAAGCCCAAACAAAACGTCTGAACTGTGATTTTTTTGATTTTCAGATTCCCTTGATTTTAAAAACAAACACGTTTTAAATTAAAGTATTCCCCATAATCAAAGTATATCATTTCATCACATGAATCACAGTGCTGACAAATGGCTAAATCGTAAACTCAATCAAAAACGTCTGACCTGTGATTTTTTTTGATTTTCGGATTTCCTTGATTACTAAAAAGCAAACATTCCCCTCCCAAAATTGTAATATCCATACACAATGATTAATATCACGAAAAAAATAAATAGAAATGAATAATATAACAGACTGGGAAGGTTATTTGGCGAAATTTGAAGAGGTATTGGCACAAGAAACTCCGCAACCGCCTTATGACAACCCGATGTATTTGGATTACTTTAAATTGAATCGCAGTAGACAAAAACGTTGGTTGAAAACGGCGAAAATTAATGAGGAATTAACTCAGGCGATTAAAGCGATTGACGAAAAACAAACTTGGTATTTAATTACTGAACCTTGGTGTGGCGACGCGGCGCATAATGCTCCTTTTATTTATATGATGTCGGAATTGAACCCGAATATTACCTTGAAAGTTGTTTGGAGGGATACGGAACCTTTCATGATTGACGATTATCTAACGAATGGGGGAAAATCTATTCCTAAATTGGTGATCCGTAATGAAAATGAAAAGGATTTACATGTTTGGGGACCTCGTCCAGCAGAATGTCAGGTGCTTTTCACAAAACTGAAAGAAGAAAATGCTGACTTCGAAAAACAAAAGGTGGAATTGCAGAATTGGTATAATAAAGACAAAGGGGAAAGTATTCAGAAAGAGTTTTTGGAAATGATTTAACCGCGAAGAATAGGGAGAGGTTTTAGGGAGAGGACATTAAAGTACCGAATTCCAAGAAAGATTACGCTCAGGATTGTTGCCTTCGATCCATTCGACAAGCTCAGGAACCTCAGGCTCAGTCAACGGGATACTCTTCGGTGACTGAGCTTGCCGAAGGTACCGAATTTCAAGAAAGATTACGCTCAGGATTGTTGCCTTCGATCCATTCGACAAGCTCAGGAACCTCGAGCTCAGTCAACGGGATACTCTTCGGTGACTGAGCTTGCCGAAGGTAGCGAATTTCAAAAAAGATTACACTCAGAATTGTTGCCTTCGATCCATTCGACAAGCTCAGGAACCTCGAGCTCAGTCAACGGATTATGCTTCGGTGACTGAGCTTGCCGAAGGTACCGAATTCCAAGAAAGATTAACTTCTCAGAAATAAATAGCATTTTTCTAATCACCTGAATAACAGACTTAATTCCAGTTAATTAAAAACACACAAGAAGGTGTATTTTATTAAAATAAGAGCTTCTCCCCGATTTTTAGGGTGCAAAACAACAAGCATTAAATAAAAATGTTTATTTTCGCAAACTTAAATGATAATGCAATGCCTTGGTATGTGCTCTTAACGAAACCTAAAAGTGAAAAGAAAGTGGAATCCCGCTTACTGCAATTAGACGTTAAAGCATATTGCCCCACCAGAATCGAACGCCGTCAATGGAGTGACCGAATAAAAAAAGTCGAAACTCCATTACTTCCATCGATGATATTGGTAAATTTAGAGGACAAAGAACGTGATATCGTTTTTGAAATCCCAGGTGCTGTGCGCTATCTTTTTTGGATGGGGAAACCTGCCCAAGTAAGTGAGCAAGAAATTGATGTATTGAAAGAAATGAGTGAAAACCAAGCCAATGTCCTTTCGGTTGAAAAAATCGAAGTCGGCAAGGAAGTGGAAATTGATAACCTTGGAAGTGAAAAACAAAAAGGGGTAATCAAGAAGATCTCGGGGAATCAATGCTGGATTTTACTCAAAAATTTAGGTTACGTGGTTAAATTGAGAATCTGAGTTAATGATTAATGTTTAATTATTAATGTTTAACGGTTTTTAATGTTTAATTATTAACGCGATAGGGATTTTTTTAATGGTTAATTGTTAACGTAATGATTAATGGTTAATTATTAAGGGTTAACGCGGGGGAGTAATTGAAAAATTCGTAATTATTAATTCGTAATTGATAATTCTCTCAGCCTGGTTATTTGACATGATTGGAGTGATTTATTTGATATTGTTGTAGGGACGGTTTGTAAACCGTCCGATTCTACACAAATCAAATGATACAATCACCAATTGTCGAATTATTTTATTGAAAGTTTATAATCAACATGTTGTAAATAACAATGTGACTGATGAGGGCGAAGCCGTGGGAAAATCGAAGATTTAGGGAGAGGTTGCGCTAAAGCGCAGGGAGAGAAACTAGGGAGAGAGTAAAAGAGAATGAGATCTGAGGAAAAACAATGGGAATAGTAGAAGAATTACATAGTCCTCCCCCCAGCCCCCTCCAAAGGGGGAGTTTATTAGCTCTCCGTTTTAAAGAATAAGATTTAATAAATATAGTTTATAAAGAATATACATTTTCAGTAAGTTCAAGGCTTTCGGAGCCTTCATCGCCTTCGACGCCTTCGACAAGCTCAGTCACCGAAAGCACCGAAGAGTACTCCCGTTGACTGAGCCTGAAGTTCCTGAGCTAGCCGAATGGATCGAAGGCAAAAAATATACAAGGAAAAGCATAAAGCATTTCACAAAGAAATATGAAAGAGAAATTTAAAGTATTAAAAAACAAAAACATCCTCGTAACTGGAGGAGCAGGTTTCATCGGAAGTAACCTTTGTGAAATCCTACTCGAAATAGGTGCAAAAGTGACTTGCCTTGATAATTTCGCGACGGGACACAAACACAACATCGAAGCTTTCTTAGAAAATGCAAACTTTACTTTAATTGAAGGTGATATTCGTGATTTAGATACTTGCCATAAAGCATGTGAAAATCAAGACTTTGTTTTACACCAAGCGGCTTTGGGTTCTGTTCCGCGTTCTATTAATGATCCCATCAACACGAATTCTGTAAATACTGATGGATTCTTGAATATGTTGGTGGCAGCGAGAGATGCTAAAGTGGATAGATTTGTTTATGCAGCGAGTAGTTCTACTTATGGAGATTCTGAAAACTTACCTAAAGTTGAAGATATTATCGGAAAACCTTTGTCGCCTTATGCCATTACGAAATATGTGAATGAATTGTATGCCGATGTTTTTGCGAAAACTTACGACATGAATTGTATAGGTCTCCGCTATTTCAACGTTTTTGGAAAAAGACAAGATCCAAATGGGGCTTACGCTGCCGTTATTCCATTGTTCGTAAAGCAATTTATGGATCACGAAAGTCCAACCATTAATGGCGATGGAACTTATTCGCGTGATTTTACCTATATCGACAATGTGCTTCAAATGAATTTATTGGCGATAACTACCGAAAATAAAGAAGCCTTGAATCAGGTGTACAATACCGCAGTGGGTGACCGCACTACCCTAGTTCAATTGGTTAATTTATTGAAAAAGCATTTAACGAAATTTGATTCTGAAATTGATAAAGTAGAAATCGTTCATGGTCCAAATAGAAAAGGAGATATTCCTCATTCTTTGGCGAGTGTAGAGAAAGCGAAGAAGTTGATGGGGTATGCACCGACCCATGTGATTGAGGATGGGATTGAAGAGGCTGTGCAGTGGTACTGGGATAATTTGAAATAAATTCAAATTACAGTAAGGAGTGTGAGATTTGAGTGAAGAGGACTAAGTAGATAGAGATAAAAAAGATCTTCACTCTAATAATAAAATTGAAATAAATATTAATATTTAGAAAGTCCTCCCCCTTTTTCCCCCTCCAAAGGGGGAGTTTGGAAGCTCTCCGTTTTAAAGAATAAGATTTAATAAATATAGTTTATAAAGAATATACACTATCAGTAAGTTCAAGGCTTATTGATTGCGTTTCCCCCTTTGGAGGGGGACAAGGGGGAGGAAAAGTCAACTATTGATTTCAACCATTTCGTCGACTTCGATGCCTTCGATGCTTTCGACAAGCTCAGTCACCGAAGGCAACGAAAACAGCGAAGTCACTGAAGAGAATAAAAATAATTAAAGACATCTCAAAACAACAACTAACCAAAAATCAAATCATCTAAAATCAACATAATGAATACACAACTTAAAAACCAATGGATTGCTTTAGAAGAACAATGCCATATTTTATTAAAAGAGAAAATCGCTGAACATAACCAAACAAATGATCATCCATTGTCACGAGCTTTGATTTCAAGCCAGTTGACTTTTTGTAAAGATGGAGTGCTCATTAATAAAAGAAGTTCTTCTGAAAGTAAAGGAGGAATTAGTGTAATGTTTAATGATATGGCTACATCTGAAATTAAAGCTAAAATGCTCGCTCTGAATTCGCAAAAACAAAACCACAGTTATTTATATAGCTACAAATTTGAGGAGGTAAACCATTACAACCCGAAGGAAATCGTTGAACAGCATTTAAACAACTTATTGAACACAAAAAAGGGATAAGATTAAGCAACCCCCAAAAACATTATAAAACTATGAACAACCCTGAGAACATCACAAAAATCGCCATCATCGGCCTCGGATACGTAGGACTTCCTTTAGCTCGTTTATTCGCTACGAAATATCCTGTTGTAGGATTTGATATCAATGAAGCGCGTATTAATGATTTGAACGGTGGACACGATTCTACTTTAGAAGTAAGTGATGATTTGCTGAAAGATGTTTTAGTGCAGGACAGTAATATGGAAATTGGATTGTATAATTCTCCAAATCTAGAAGACATCAAAGACTGTAATGTTTTCATTATTACGGTTCCTACTCCAGTGGATAAAAATAACCGTCCTGATCTTACACCTTTGTATAAGTCAAGTGAAACTGTGGCAAAAGTGTTGAAGAAAGGTGATATCGTTATTTACGAATCGACTGTTTATCCCGGGGTAACAGAAGATGAATGTGTTCCAGTTTTAGAGCGCATTTCTGGTTTGAAGTTCAATGAAGATTTCTTTGCGGGATATTCACCAGAACGTATTAATCCAGGAGATAAAGAACATACCGTTGAAAAAATATTAAAGGTAACCGCAGGTTCCACTCCTGAAATTGGTCAAGTCGTGGATGAGTTATATAAATCAGTGATTACGGCAGGAACTCACTTAGCTCCTACTATTAAAGTTGCAGAAGCAGCGAAAGTTATTGAAAACTCTCAACGTGATGTAAACATAGCTTTCGTAAACGAATTGGCTAAAATCTTCAACCTCATGGGGATTGATACAAAAGCTGTTTTAGAAGCTGCTGGTACTAAATGGAACTTTCTACCTTTTAAGCCAGGATTAGTTGGTGGACATTGTATTGGTGTTGACCCTTATTACTTGGCACAGAAAGCACAGGAATTAGGATATCATCCTGAAATCATTTTGGCTGGACGTCGAATGAATGATTCTATGGGAGCTTATGTAGCTTCAGAGATAGTAAAACTCATGTTAAACAATGATTTAAAAGTTAAAGGTTCTAAGATTTTGATTTTAGGAATCACTTTTA
The DNA here is from genome assembly GCF_003143775.1 of Brumimicrobium oceani. Lineage (GTDB taxonomy): Bacteria > Bacteroidota > Bacteroidia > Flavobacteriales_D > Crocinitomicaceae > Brumimicrobium > Brumimicrobium oceani. The sequence continues at coordinate 242,773 of NZ_QFRJ01000002.1, forward strand.
AAGAGAATTGTCCTGATGTACGTAACACTAAAGTAGTTGATGTTGTAAAAGAATTAAAACAATATGCTGCGGATATCACTATTTATGACCCTTTAGCTTCTCCAAAAGAAGTTGAACATGAGTACAATTTGCAAACAACACAAACAATGCCTCAAGGACCTTTTGATGCTATTGTTTTAACTGTAGCCCACAACGAATTTTTAAATTTAGATTTAGAGAAATTGAAATCTAAGGATGGTATTGTGTATGATGTGAAAGGTGTTTTACCAAATGCTGGTGGGAGACTTTAATTTATGCGATGTAAATTTGTTGATGCGTGAATTTGTATAGCCGTTTTGTTAAAGCAAATTCACAAATTTACGAATACACGATTTAACAAATAACCGAATAACCAATAAAACCAAATCAAATGAATACACAACTTAAAAACCAATGGATCGCTTTAGAAGAAAAATATCATAAATTGCTAAAGGAAAAAGTGAATCAATACAATTCTAGTAGTAACTCCCCTATCCCACAACCAATAATTACAAGTCAATTAACTTTTTGTAAGGATGGAATAGTTATTCATAAACTGAGTGAACCTCATTTAAAAAGCGGAATAAGTATAATTGTGAACAATAGCAGTATAGCTGAAGTAAAAGAATTAAAGTCCATGAAAGGTGAAAATTCAAACGGATTTTATCATAGCATAGACGTATTTCACTTTGATCAAATCGATGATTACAACCCTGAGCAGATTGTTGAAAAAGATTTAGTCCATTTTTGCAAATCATCAGTTGCATAATTGAAGACTGTCTCTGATAGCACAAAACAAACAACTTCACGACTTAACAAGTTAACAATTCAACATAAAAGTGTTCCCCAAAATTAACCCTACTCAAACCAAAGCTTGGAGAAAGCTTAAAGCGTATTATCTGACGCATCATTCGATGAATATGAATGAGCTTTTTGACAATGATGTGAATCGTTTTGATAAGTTTTCTATTGAGTTTGAAGAGATCTTATTCGATTATTCTAAGAATATTGCAAACGATAAAACTATTGAATTATTAGTTGATTTAGCAAATGAATGTCAGCTCTCTGCGGCTATTCAAGCGATGTTTACTGGTGAGAAAATCAATGAAACAGAAGATAGAGCCGTTTTACATACAGCTTTAAAAAGCTTTTCAGATGAGGAGATTTTAGTTGATGATGAAAACATTACTCCATTAGTTCAAGTAGAGAGAAGAAGGATTGAAAAGCTTTGTAATGAGATTCATTCTGGTAAATGGAAAGGCTACACAGGCAAAAACATTAAATACATAGTTAATATCGGTGTAGGGGGAAGTGATTTGGGTCCAGCTATGGTCAATGAGGCATTAAAACCTTATTGGTTAGATGGAATTAAATCATACTTCATCAGTAATGTTGATAGTGCCAATCTTTTAGAAGTGGTATCTGAAATTAATTTTGATGAAACGCTCTTTATAATAGCGTCAAAGACTTTTACAACCCAAGAAACTTTTACCAATGCCAATACGATAAAAGAGATGTTCCTTGAGGAATGTAGAAATGAAGATTTTATTCAAAAACATTTTATTGCAATAACCGGAAACAAGCAAGCAGCAAATGATTTCGGAATTTTAAATGGAAATATATACAAAATATGGGATTGGGTTTGTGGACGATTTAGCCTGTGGGGATCGATGGGGATTTCCATTGCTTTAACAATTGGTTATGATAATTACGAACAACTTTTAAAAGGAGCAAACTCTGCAGATCAACATTTTGTTAATGAAGACTTCAATAAAAACATCCCAGTAATAATGGGCTTATTGAGTATTTGGTACATTAACTTCTTCAATGCACAAAGTGAAGCTGTACTCCCCTATTCACATCATCTCTCCAAATTCAAAGCTTACTTACAACAAGCTGCGATGGAAAGTAATGGAAAAAACATTGACAGAAACGGTTTTCCAGTAAATTATAAAACTGGAGTAGCTATTTGGGGAGAAGTTGGAACAAATGGACAACATTCTTATCATCAATTATTACATCAAGGCACACAGTTTATTCCTTGTGATTTAATTATACCAATTGGTACTCATTCAACATTGGATGATCATCAAAATAAATTAATTTGTAATGCAATTGCTCAAACAGAAGCTTTGTTAAAAGGAAGGACAGTAAAAGAAGTTGATGGTTTAGCGAATACGACCGCAGAAAATGAAAATTATAAAGTATTTGATGGAAATAGACCTTCCAATACAATATTGCTCAAGAAATTAAATCCTTATAACCTTGGCAGTCTACTTGCTTTTTATGAACATAAAATATTTGTTCAAGGGGTAATTTGGAATATATTCAGTTTTGACCAATGGGGAGTTGAATTAGGGAAGGAACTTTCGAAAAGTAAATTAGATTCGATAAATAAAGGGGGAATTTCTGGGGAATTTGATTCATCAACGAATGGACTTTTAAACAGGTTATTAAAATTGCAAGTCAATTAAATGAAAAAAACAATTCTAGCAGGATACTCTGGACATGGGTTTGTAGTTGCCGAGGCTGCACTCTTATCTGATGTTAAAATTGATGGATATTTAGAACCAAATGAAGTATTTCCAAATTATTTTGATTTAGAATATTTAGGATTTGAAACGGATCCTAATTTCGATTGGAGTGAAAATAATAACTTCATCTTAGGCATTGGTGATAATCAGATACGTCATAAACTAGGAAGTCTAATTTCTTCGAAAGAAAAAGTAATTTTAAACATTATACATCCATCAGCTTCAGTTACAGAAATGCTAAAGATTGGTGTAGGGAATTTCATTGCAAGAAATGCTTCGATTAATCCTCTTGCTGAAATTAGTGATTTTTGCATTATCAATACTGGTGCAATTGTAGAACATGAATGTAAAATAAAAGATGCGGTGCACATAGGGCCAGGTGCAGTTTTAGCTGGAAATGTTGAAATAGGTGAAAATAATTTTATCGGTGCGAACTCAGTTGTGAAACAAGGCGTGAAAGTTGGTAAAAATGTAATAATTGGAGCTGGTTCAGTCATAATAAAAAATGTAGAAGATAACTCAAAAATAGTTGGAAACCCCGGAAGAAAAATATGATAGATAAAGTAATTATTATAGCAGAAGCTGGAGTGAATCACAATGGCGACATGAACCTTGCTAAACAGCTTATTGATGCTGCAGCAGATGCAGGAGTTGATTATGTGAAGTTTCAAACGTTTAAAGCTTCCAAGTTAGTAACAAAAAGTGCTACTAGAGCAGATTACCAAAATGAAAATACGGGTAACAATGACTCTCAATATGAAATGCTTAAAAAGCTAGAATTATCAAAGAAAAATCATTTAGATTTAATAACTTATTGTCAAGCCAAAGGTGTTAAATTTCTTTCTACTGGTTTTGACCTGGACAGCTTAACTTTTCTTTCTGACATTGGAATAACTTTATCAAAAATACCATCAGGAGAAATAACAAATCTGCCTTACTTAGAAAAAGTTGCATCCTTGTATTCAGAATTTATTCTTTCAACAGGAATGGCCAATATAGATGAAGTTAAAGATGCTTACAAAGTTTTAATTGATAATGGGGTTAAATCTTCTAATATCACAATCTTACATTGTAATACAGAGTACCCCACTCCAATGGAAGACGTTAACCTAAAAGCAATGCTTCACATAAAAGAAGAGCTTGGTACGGCTATAGGTTATTCAGATCACACTTTAGGTATTGAAGTGCCAATTGCAGCTGTTGCATTAGGTGCAAAAGTAATTGAAAAGCATTTTACACTGGATAGAAATTTAACTGGACCAGATCATAGGGCTTCCTTAGAACCTAATGAACTAAAAGAAATGGTAAAAGCAATTCGAAATATTGAAATAGCTATTTCTGGCTCTGGAATTAAAGAGCCATCTCCTTCTGAAACTAAAAACAAAACAATAGTTCGAAAGAGTATAATAGCATTAAAAAAAATTAAAAAAGGTGAAGTATTGACTAAAAATAATTTAGGAATTAAAAGACCTGGATCAGGGATAAGTCCAATGCTTTGGAATCATATAATTGGAACAAAAGCAATAAGAGACTTTAATGCTGAAGAAATTATAAAATTGAATTGATTTTGAGAAAGATATGTGTCATAACGGGAACTAGAGCAGAATATGGATTGCTTCACTGGACAATGAAAGCTATAAACGACTCTAAAGATTTGGAGTTACAAATAGTAGTCACTGGGATGCATCTATCTCCAGAATTTGGTAACACCTATAAAGAAATTGAAGCTGATGGATTTACAATAAATAAAAAAATAGAAATGCTTTTATCTTCTGATACACCAATTGGAGTCTCGAAAAGCATGGGGCTAGCAATGATTTCGTTTGCTGACGTTTATGCGGACTTAAAACCAGATATTATAGTAGTTTTAGGGGATAGGTTTGAAATATTTTCCGCTGTAAGTAGCGCTATGATTGCACGAATACCTGTAGCACATTGTCATGGGGGTGAAGCTACAGAGGGCTTAATTGACGAACCTATCCGTCATTCACTAACTAAAATGTCACATATACATTTCCCATCAACCGATGAATACAAAAAAAGAATTATTCAATTAGGTGAAAAACCAAGTAGTGTGCATAATGTTGGTGCTCTTGGAATTGAAAGTATAAAAAAGATGGCACTGTTAGACCGAGATACATTCGAGAAGTCAATTAATTTTAAACTTGATGCAAAACATCATTTCTTGGTCACATTTCATCCAGTAACATTAGAGAACTCTACGGCAGAAAAGCAGATAAAAGAACTTCTTGAGGCTTTTAAGGAATTAGATGATATTAAAATAATATTCACTAAAGCAAACGCAGACACAGATGGAAGAATAATTAATTCAGAAATTGATGACTTTGTAAGAGAGAATCCTGAAATTTCAACTGTATACAACTCTTTAGGACAACTTCGATACTTGTCAGCTTTACAGTTTATTGACGTAGTAATAGGAAATTCATCTAGTGGTTTAATTGAGGTCCCTTCATTTAAGAAGGCCACAATCAATATTGGAGATAGGCAAAAAGGTAGAATTAAAGCTGAAAGTGTTATCGATTGCTTACCAGAAAAAGTAAACATAAAGAAAGCTATTATTAACGCCATATCACCTGAATTTAAAAAAATTGTTGAAAAAGTTAAAAACCCATATGAAAATGGTTTCTCTTCAAATAAAATTGTAGATGTTCTTCAAAAAGTAGAATTAACTAATCTGATTAAAAAGAAATTTTATGACATTGAGTAAAATGAAAATACTTTTCATAGGGACTGTTGATTTTTCCTACTCTTGTTTAGAGCACCTAATTGAAAACAATTTTAAAATATGTGGTGTAATCACAAAAAGAAAATCTAATTTCAACTCCGATTTTAGTGACTTAACACCACTTTGTAACAAATTCAATATACCAACCTATTTTGACGAAAAATCGAACAATGAGACCAAAGAGGAGTTCATTTCAAATCAAAAACCCGACATAATCTATTGTTTTGGATGGTCATATCTACTGCCAACTAGCATACTTAATGCTACAAAACATGGGGTAATAGGTTTTCATCCTTCGCTTTTACCAAACAATAGAGGCAGGCATCCTATTATTTGGGCTCTTTTTCTAGGATTAAAAAAAACAGGGTCATCATTCTTTATCATGGATAAAGATGCAGATACTGGTGACATTATCTCGCAAAAAGTAATTAAGGTATCCCCACAAGACACTGCAACAACGTTATATGATGAAATTAAATGCATAGCTTTAAATCAAATAATTGATTTTTCAAACCATTATCAAAATAAAGGAGAAGCTCCTTTAAGAATTAAACAAAACAAAAACCAAGGAAATAGTTGGAGAAAAAGAGGGAAATTAGATGGGATAATAGATTTCCGAATGAATTCCCTTTCTATTTTCAATCTAGTTAGAGCTTTGACTCATCCATACGTCGGAGCACATATAGAAATCGAAAATAAAGAAATAAAGATTTGGGAAGTTTCAATATCCAAAGTGGATTATCCGATTAATTATGAACCAGGAAAAGTCTTAGATATAATAGATAATACTAAAATTGTAGTAAAAACTTACGATTCTGCAATTATTCTTGAAAAGCATGAATTTACAGAACTACCTAAAATAAATGAATACTTATGAGTAAAAATATAGTTATTATTTCAGCACACCCCGATGATGAAGTACTTGGAGTTGGAGGAACCTTATTAAAACATAAGAAAAACGGTGATGAAATATATTGGATTATTACTACTAGTATTTTTGAAGAGAATGGTTTTTCAAATGAAAGAGTAAATTCAAGACAAATTGAAATAAATGAAGTCGCAGAGAGAATAGGAGCTAAAGCCATCTATAAACTTGATTACCCTACTATGTCCCTATCATCGGAGACACTAATTGATATGGTTCCTAAAATTTCAGAAATATTTTCAGAGGTTAAACCAGAAGTTATTTATTGTTTAAATAGATCAGACGCTCATTCAGATCATAGAGTTACATTCGACGCGGTAATGGCATGTACCAAATCTTTTAGATATCCATACATAAAAAGCGTTTTAATGTATGAGTGTATTTCGGAAACAGAATTTGCACCAGCACTACCCGAAAAAACTTTCATGCCGAACTATTTTGTTGATATTTCCGAGTTTATGGATGAAAAAATCGATATCATGAAGATCTATCATTCTGAATTAGGTGAACACCCTTTTCCTAGATCAATTCGAAACATAGAAGCTTTGGCTACATTCAGAGGAGCCAGTGTAGGAGTAGAATATGCAGAAGCATTCCAACTAGTTAAATATATTGATAAATAACTATTCCCTAATGGATAATAATACACACCTCATTTCAAAAGATAAAAGCGTAAGAGACGCACTAAAACGTTTAGACGAACTTGGTGCTGACGCTATCTTATTCATTGTAGATAATAAGACTGTGCTTATCGGATCACTTACAGACGGAGACTTAAGAAGAGGTTTTATTAAAGGACTTGGATTTGATAATTCAATAATGGACTTCATTCAAGGAAATCCAAAGTTCATTTTTGATGATGAATATAATCAAGCTAAATTAGAAGACTTTAAAGGTCGCAACTTTAAGATCATTCCTATTCTAAATCGCGAAAATCAGATTGTTGATATATTAAATTTTAGAGAAAAATCAACGATTATTCCTGCTGATGCCGTAATCATGGCTGGAGGAAAAGGTACACGTTTAAGACCGTTAACAGAAAAAACACCTAAACCACTTCTAATAGTTGGTAACAAGCCGATTATAGAATACAATATTGATAGACTTGCAAAAATAGGAGTTGAAAATATTCATATCAGTATTAATTATTTAGGTGAACAATTAGAAGATTATTTTGGTGATGGTTCAAATAAAAAATTAAACATAAAGTATCTAAAGGAAGATAAGCCATTAGGAACTATAGGATCAATTCTTCTGGCAGATGAGTTTGAGCATGAGGATATTTTTGTTATGAATAGTGATTTATTAACGAACATAGACTTTGCCGATTTTTATAAAAGTTACAAAGAATCTGGAGCAGACATGGCTGTAGCAGCGACAAGTTACCACGTTGACGTACCCTATGCCGTGCTAGAAACAGACGGTAAAAATAAAGTGAAATCGTTAAAAGAAAAGCCTAGATATACTTACTTTTCTAACGCAGGAATCTATTTGATGAAAAAGAGTTTACTCGAAATGATTCCGAAAGATGAGTTCTATGATATCACTGATTTGATGGAAAATGTTCTTTCTATGGATAATATACTCATAACCTATCCTATCAACGGATATTGGTTAGACATTGGAAAACATGAGGATTTCAAGAAGGCGCAGGAAGATGTTAAACACATTAAATTTTAATATGAAACCATTAGTTGTTATTCCTGCAAGAGGTGGTTCAAAAGGTGTTCCAGGTAAAAATATTAAAGAATTAGGAGGTAAACCTTTAATACAACATACCATTGATGCTGCAAAAGTAGTTTTTAGTGAAAGTCAAATAATCGTAAGCACGGATAGCGAAGAAATAAGAAACAAAGTGATAGAAAATGGTTTACAAGTACCATTTTTAAGACCCGCTGAACTCGCAACTGATTCTGCGGGAACTTATGAAGTTTTACTTCATGCAATAAACTTTATGGAGTCTAAAGGAATTGAATGTGATACTTTAATTTTATTACAACCTACATCTCCATTCAGAACTTCAGAACACATTAAAGAAGCATTATCATTATACCATAATGATTTGGACATGGTAGTTTCGGTTAAAGAAACAAGTTCTAATCCATACTTTGTCTTAAAAGAAGAAAATCAATTAGGCTTTCTAGAGAATTCTAAAGAAGGCAACTTTACAAGAAGACAAGATTGCCCGAAAGTATATGAATTGAATGGTGCAATTTATATTATAAACATTGAATCCTTGAAAAAAATGAAAATCAATGAATTTACAAAGGTGAAAAAGTTTGTTATGGATGATATTTCATCTCATGATATTGATACGATGTTGGATTGGGATATAGCTGAATTTTTAATTAACTATGAATTGTGAATTTTTTAAAGAGGAATAAAACTGCTGGTAAATACATATCCTCTGGATTATTAAAAACACTTGCTCAAACAATTTCCGGATTTATAATCTTAAGATGGATTGATCCTAAGGATCTTGGTCAATGGCAAAGTTTCACTGTTTTTGTAGGATATATCCAAATCTTAACACTGGGAACTACAAGTGGCCTGAATAGAGAATTACCATATTGGTTAGGAAAGGGCGATAAACAGTTGGCAATGAAAAGACTTAAGACAGCAGGTTATTTTATTACCAGCCTTAGTTTTGTTTTAATGTTTGCAACAATTTTGATTGCTGCTATATTTTATTTAGCTGATAATTTATCTTTGAATAATACTATAATGTTAGTATTTGCCTTTTCGACAGGTGCTTTAACTATTCAGACTAATTTTTTAGGTGCAACTTATAGATCATCAAAATCTTTTGATAAATTAAGTAAAATTCAATTATTTAACACACTACTATATTTTGTTTTTTTACCACTAGTATATTTCTTTAATATTTGGGGCTATATTATTTATCAGGTAGGACTGGCTCTGGCTCTATATGCTGGATACCAAGTGTTCAAACCATTTAAAGTTTCTTATAAATTTGAAAAAGATCAATTTAAAGCATTAGTTATGATAGGCTTTCCTATTTACTTTTGGAATTATATCGCAGGTTTGAGTAGAACAATACCTAGACTAATACTCGTACTATTTGGGAATCCTCTGTTAGTTGGTTTATACTCTCCTGCAGGTAGCGTAAATGCCGCAATGCTAAATTTACCAAATTATACTAATCGTTACCTATTTCCTCAAATGGCATATAAATTTGGAAAAACCGGGGATGCTAAACAAGTTTACAATTATGCTATAAAAGCATCTAAGATACTTTTTATAGTTATGATTATAGGCGCGTCTTTTTTTGCTTTAATAATCCCAACGATATTTACAAATTTCTTTCCAAAATACATAGATGGTATTTTGGCAGCACAAATCACTATATTTTCAGGTGTTTTTTATAGTATAAACGCTTTAATTCATAATGCCTTAAATAGTTTAAAGGTTTACAAACCTTTAAAATATATAGTTATCCTTCGCCTTATTTATATAGCTGGTTTTAGTTATATTTCTTTTCTAATTGTTGACGACTTACTCCTTGCTGTTTCAATAGGTGCCGTTCTATCTGAATTTTTCAACTTGTTTAATTATTTATTTTTCTTTAAAAAAGTAAGTCACAAATAACATGAGCGAAAGAGTTTTAGCAATAGTATTTACACCATTACAATACATAAATGCAAGATCATACATAATTAATAATAATTGTGAAGCAAATTCCAAAGTTCTAATTTTTGCATCAGACTCAAAAAATGTAAAAAGCATATTAGAAATTGTTGAAGAAAATAGTATTATTCCATTCAAAAGAATTGCTTATTTGCCAATTAGGATAAACTGGATTTTAAAAGCTCTATATTTAAGATTAATCTTTAATTCAGAAAATTACGACTCTATCCTCATCGGAAATTTCAATAATATTTTCGCTTATTATTTGGGATATAAATTTTCAGAAAAAAGAAAAAAGATTACATTGGTTGACGATGGTTTCGCAACTATAAATGTATATAAAAAGAGAAATATTGATGGCAATTATGGATTTGGATTTCGTAAATCAATATTGGATAAAATAATCTACAAAATATTAAGACTGAAAAAAACAAATGAAATTCCAAGAATGAATTTCTATACTCACTTTTCACTACCTAATAACCTTATCGACCATGTACTTCCTGCACAGAAAAACTCTTTTTACAATGATGAATTAATTATTCCAGAAAAAAACATATGTTTCTTTATTGGGGCACCTGTAGTAGAATTGGATTTTATTTCATTTGATAAATTCAAATCCTTTATCAATGAAATTAAAACATTTTACAGCAAAAAAGGAATTGAAATTATATATGTATTGCATAGACTTGAAAATGAAAAAGAGATAGATCTCAAACAACAGAGATTTCGTAAGCCTATAGAAATAGTATTTGGAAATGAAATAAACTTTTTACCATCACACGTTATCTCTTTCTTCTCAACAGCATTATTTACGCTTTATCAAATTTATCCTAGCATAAACATTTGTTATTATGACATATCAAAAAATATTGGAAACAAAACAAAAAAAGAAAATGTTCTAATGATTTATGAATATCTATCTAGCCTTACATCCATCAATAAATTTACTAATACATGATTGAAATAAATATAGCTGGAGATTTCTGCATAGAAAATAGAGTTATCAAAAGCCTGAGCCACGACAAAATTATTTTTTCGAAAGACTTTTCGAAATTTTGGAATGATGCTGATTTTCGTATAGTAAATTTAGAATCTCCAATTACAGATTCAAAAAGTAAAATCTTAAAATCAGGTCGTCATATCAAAGCACCTACAACTGTCGAAAAAGGTTTAAAGAAGCTTAATATTGATTACTTTTCCCTAGCCAATAATCACATTATGGATTATGGTATTAAAGGTTTATTGGATACTATTGAGATAATTGAAAAATCTGATTCAGATTTTTTTGGTGTTGTCAAAGAAAAAGAATTTTATGATTTTAAGATAATAGAAAAAGGTAATATTAAAGTAGGTATCGCATCATTTAGTAATAATGAATTCTCTACATTTGAAGACTTCAATAATTCAGGAGCTTTGCCTATGGACTTGATTTACATATTCGAATTAATCCAAAAATATAAAAAAGAGGTTCATCACATTGTTATTTTACTTCATACGGGTCTGTCAGGCAACCCATTACCTAGTCCTAATCAACTAAGACTTTGTAGACACTTGATTAACATAGGAGCATCAGCAGTGTTATGCCAGCATTCACATATAATCGGTGCATATGAAAAATACAATAATGGTTTTATTTCCTACGGTCAAGGTAGTTTAGCTTTTGATTTAAACAGAACAAACACATCATGGAATGAAGGATATATTGTTAAATTTAAATTTGATAAAAATAAGATGGACACTGAAGTTAAAGGTCTTAAACAATTTGATGGAGACAATCAAATTCGTCTTTTAAAAGAAAATGAAAAAATAATATTTGATGGAAAATTAAAAAAAGTTAATGAAATTTTAAAAAATGAAAATGATTTTCACTATGAATGGCAAAAGTTCGTCAAATTAAAAGAAAGTTATTATTTGAGAGAAATGTTTTTTTTCAACAATAAAATAATAAGACGAATTTTTCGTAGACAAAATTTCTCTTTTTTATATAAGAACACCGGATTTGCTAAATTTCTAAATTTATTCCGAAACACGGAGCATTCTGAAATCATCCAAGAAATTCTTAAGAATAAATCTATTAGATTATAAATCAACAAATCTATGTTTCTACTTTCCAAATTAAGCGAAAATAAAGCAAACCTCATCAGGGAATCAACTGAATCAAAGATTTCAGATTGTAAAGGTTATGATATAGGTGAATGGAATTTAAAAGTATTTGAAGGAGTCAGAAACAAATCCGTTTATCAAACAGGTAATAAAGACCAAGGAGGAGTATTAATAGGTACTCCTATGTATAAAAATTTACCATTAAACCATATTCTAAATCAATTATTGACAGACTTTCTAACAGGAAAATTAGAATTAGATCAACTAAAAGGCAATTATATTTTCATTCTCTGGAGAGACGAAAAAATTACTATACTTAATGACAAGTTAGGAGAACAATCAATATTTCATAATGAAATAAGTTCTTCCATATCATCTTCATTTTTATTATTATTAAGGAATAGTAATCATAAATTTAAAATCAATCAAAATGCTTTACAAGAAAAACTATCCACAGGTTTTAACCTAGGAAGTGAAACCTTAGTAAATGGAATAAGAAAAATCTTACCAAATAATCCTTTAGAATTCCCTGTATTAAACAATATAAATTGGGCCAAGCATGAATATAAAAAAATAGATGAAATTCGTTTACACGACAAAGGTAGAGATCAGAGTTTAAATGATCAAGCAAATCAACTAGGTGGTTATTTTACTCAAATTAACAACACATTTAAAGATCAAATAGGCGATTTAGGATTATCAAGCGGTTTTGATTGTAGACTGATTTTGTCATTGGCAGATAAACACATTGATAACAAATTACACTTACACTCTCATAATACAAAGGGTGTTCATGATACAGAGATAAAATATGCTAAAGAAATAGCTGAACTATATAGAACACAAATTGATTTAATTCCTACCGAAAGACTCGAAAAATACGAGGATAAACGATTAGAAGAGATTTTAACAGAGAATCTAAACTTTTTTGATGGAATAAGTGCTAGACACTTAGGAGCCTACAGTGAAACATATACTTTTGATTATAAAAAGTCAACTTTAGGAAATTCAGAATATAGCTTAAATGGTTTAGGAGGCGAAATTTATAGAGATTCGTATTTTACTGGTTCAAAAAAAATGAATTGGAATGATTGGGTAAATCGCTATATATTTCTTCCATTTTCCGAGGAATCTGTGGGGTCTCCACAACAATTAAATAATACATCAGATTACATACGAAGTAAGTTAGAAAAACAACTTGATGTAGATTTTGACAAGATGGATATGTTTTCTACTCATGCTTATTACGGTCTAATCAAAATGCCACAATGTAATGGCTCTGTAGCCTCAGCTTATGGAAAAGCCTCTCCCTTTCTGATGCCTTTTATAGAATATGATAATGTAATTGAAGCTTTAAAAGCTACACCCTATTTAGGGATCGGTGGCCAATACCAAGCCGAATTAATAACAAGGACGGCTCCTGCCTTGGCAAAAGTAGGTAGTCATTATGGGTTTAGTTTTGACAGCTTAAGTACAAAGTATCTAGTTTGGAGTAAACTTAAGACTTTAGGGTCTGTAAAAAGAAGAAATAAATTAGTTAAGAACCAGTTAATTAAGAGAATGAACTCTTCTTCCTATTCAGAAATCATAAACATGATTCGAGAGAAGAAAGTATTAAATAAAGCAAAAGAAGTTTTATTAGACTATTCTCCTCATACGGATTTTGATAAAATGTTGATTGAAAGTACGCAAAGAAGATATATTATATACCTTGGTTTTATGTTGAAAGAATTAAGTGATTACATAGAAAAATGAAGAAGATAAAACTATATAAGTTTTTAAAAAAAGTTACTCCAACAGGATTAAAAAAAGTATTGAGAAACAATATTTACATACCAGAATATGATGAATATTCCTTAGCTAAAACAAATCCATATTTAAATGATCCTGATACAGTTATATATCATGAATCTCCAATTAAAGTAGGAATAATTTACGGAGGAATTCAGTATCACAAACACTGGATTGCTGCCTGTCATGAATTAAAAATTTCTTATCAAATAATATATCTAGAAAAGAAAGATTGGATAGACCAAGTAAAAAACTCTAAATGCGATGTTTTTTTAACTTGGCCAGACGTTAGAACTGAAGAGGTTAAGTTGATGGTAGATGAGCGACTCCGAATAATGAATGAGGAACTTAATCTAAAACTTTATCCTACCCTTAAGGAAATTTGGTTATACGAGAATAAGCGCGTTCAAAATTACTGGTTAGAATCTTTCAATTTTCCGAGACCTAAAACCGATATATTTTACAACGTGGAAGAGGCAGTTTCATTTTTAAGACAAACTGAATTCCCAATAGTCTTAAAAAGTAATTTAGGTGCATCAGCGAGTGGAGTCTATATTTTAAAAAACAGAGATAAAGCTATAAAAATGACAAAAGATTTTTTGCATTATGGATATAAAGTAAAACGCAAAGGTGCCAACAAGAGACAAAAAGGAAGTATTTATTTTCAAAAGTACTTGGCCAACGTAAAGGAATGGAGAATGGTAAGAATCGGGGACTCCTATTTTGGACATGGAAAGGACATGGAAGGACAATTTCATAGTGGCTCAGGAAAGGCAAACTGGGACTTACCACCATTAAAAGCCTTCGAACTATTAAAAGAAATTACTGATAAGGGTAAATTCCATTCAATGGATGTTGATCTTTTTGAAGATGATAAGGGCAATCTGTATGTAAATGAACTTCAAACTGTTTTCGGTAATAGCATCGCAAAGGAACAAATGAAAATAAAAGGAGTTCCAGGTAGATATTTACTTAAAAATAACAAATGGTATTTCGAGGCCGGTAGCTTTTGTGAAAATCATTTATGTAACTTAAGAATCACCTATATAATTGATAACTTAAAAGACATTCATGCCACAAAAAAGTAAACTCCTTACTTTATTTAAAACTGTAAAAAACAATTTCTTTTTAAAGATAAGTTTGATCGCATTTATTGTAGTGGCATTTACATTTAATGAAACAGGTCTAATGCCAGCTTTTGCAATGATAATGACATTCGCATTTCTGTTAAAAGAGCCTTATAGACTTTTTTTCAAAATAAAAAAATATCCGATTGAACTTAAACTTTTAAATTGCTGGGTAGCATGGGCCTACTTTACTGGAGTATTTACAGTCAAGAATATAAATCTATTCATGAATGGATTTTCCTCTTTAATACTTTTAGTGATTCTTATTAATGTTATATTCTTAATACTAGTTTATGATATTAGATTAATTAAACATCTAATATTTGCCATTTTTATATCCGGTTTGTTGCAAATTTTAGCTATTCAATTTGGTTTTCAGACTGAAGAAATGATAAATAAAGAAAGAGAATATGGATTAGCTGGTAACCCAAATTCATTTGGATTAAAAATGGTCTTTGCAAGTATGTCTATTTTGATTTTCATGTCTTTTAAAAAATTTAAAGTTAATCTAACTTGGATAGTAGCGATTGCATTATTAATTGTTTTTTTAGATGGAGTTTTTGATTCTGGATCTAGAAAATCAGCAATGTCATTCTTTGTGTTAATAGTTGGATTTATTGGGATTTATAAAGCCAATCAAAAGTATAAACTTTCCATTTCTAAAATATTCATTCCTCTTTTGATAATTGGTTTAATAACATACGCTCTAATTCCTATAATTATGGAGGGAACAGTATTAGAAGAACGTTTTGAAATGGGAGAAGAAAGAGGAGGTGTCGAAGGAGATATTCGTTATAAGATGTTTACCTTTGGATTACAATTATTTGCAGATAATCCAATTTTTGGAGTTGGACTTAATAATTACCGTGTGTATTTTTTTTCAGGTCAATATTCTCACTCTGACTACGTAGAGTCTTTAACTTCAACAGGCTTATTCGGTTTCATTATTTATCAATTTGTTTACATAATGGCTATTATAAAATCATATAAACTATCAAAAATAATTATGGATAAACAAGTTAGGTTTAATCTATTATTTTGTACATTAATTGTTATTACAACAAAAATTATTGGATTAGGTATTATTTTATATAATTCTCCTTCAGCAATGATTATAATGGTTGGAGTTATAGGATATGTATATCATGTTGAACAAAGAATAAATAACAAATCTTTAAGTACATTTTAATGGTATTATTCTTAGTAAATACTTTTCCAAGTTTGGAAAGACCAAAAGACGGTGCTTTTAACCTGAGAGCTGCAAAACAGCTATCCAATTCTGTAAAACTAAAAATAATACATTTACGCGCTTGGCACCCCAAAAGAAAGTTTATAGATACTTATCAAATTGATGGATTAGATATATCTGTTTTTTCATTTCCTCTTTTACCAAATTCTAGTCCGAGAATTTTAGGGTTACAATTATTGATTTATAAAAATATTTTTCTGATGACGTTCAGGAAGAAATTAAAAAACATTGAACTTATTCATTCTGTAGGTGCCAGTTTCTCAGGAGTAGTCGGAAGTTATGTAGCCAAGAAACTCATCAAAAAGCATATAGCACAATGTATTGGGTCTGATATAAATTTCAGCTTACCAAAGTTGACTAATTCCTTAGGAATTAAAGGTTGGGAAAATAATGTGGATTATTTTGGTTGTAATAGCAATGAATTAGCCGAAGCAATCAAAAAACTATATTCAGCTGCAAACACTAAAGTAGTTTACAGAGGGGTAGATTTACAAGAATTCAAATTTAATCAACAAAAGTTTTTAGACCCAAGAGAGAAAATTTATTTATTGTTTTTAGGAGGGTTATCTTATCGCAGTGAAACATCTTTTGGAAGAAATTTAAAAGGCGGTATTACTGTCCTAAAAGCATGGAAACTAGTTATTGACCAAAACCCTGAATTGAATGATAGGGTAGAACTTTTATATGGAGGACCTGAGACTTCAGTTGAATTACTAGAAAATAAGTTAGAAACGAATAATCTCAACTTATATTCAATTAAAGCAATTGGTCAACTTAGTAAGGAAGAAGTAAAACTATTTATGCAAAAAGCACATATAGTTTTAGTTCCTAGTATGGCGGAAGGTTTGCCAAATATTGCCATGGAAGCAGGTGCTTCTGGTTGTGTTATTATTGCTACAGATGTAGGAGGAACGCATGAAGTGGTGGTTGATGGTTATAATGGTAAATTAATTCAAGCAGGAGATATAAATCAATTAATCGCAGTAATAAAGTCAATCATTGAAAATAGGGGCGAATTAAAAGTTATGGGCCAAAATAGTAGAAAATTAATGGAAGATAAGTTTGATAAGAAGCAATTTTCACAAGATTATATATCATTGTATAACACGATATTAAATAAATATTAGTTGATGGCAAAATATAAAGTTCTTTATTTGATTAACTACGCCCCTAATTACCGAGATAAATTTTTAACGGAATTAGGGCAGTTCGTAGATTTAACCGTAACTTCATATAAAGGAATAGAAGCTAATTTACAAGATCCGGATGAAAGAATAGGTTATAAATATATTCCTTTAGAAAAAAAGAAATTCTTGAAATTTCACTTTAACACCAAAGAGTTTACGCTTGGAAATGAAGATTATGATGTAATTGTAGTAGGGTATTCAATGTGGTTTCTTCCTCGGATGTTCAATCTTTTCAGAAGAAAAAAAAGAGTAATATGTGAAGGACTAATCTACGGAAGTCATAAAGACCCCATAACTAAGCTTTTAAGAAAGATATTTATAAATGCTAATCAAGAAGGTATTTTAGTCTATTCCGAAATGGTTAAAAAGAGACTAATTAAGGAAACAAAAAAGCCTATTATCGTATTTAACAATACCTCATATAGTAAAAGTGAAATCTCTCCTCTTCCTCTACCTGAGTTAAAAGATAAACTTCATATTATCTGGGTAGGCAGATATCAAGAGCGCAAAAAAATAGATCGATTACATGATTTAGCACAAAGGGATTCTAGGGTTCACGTGAGATTGATTGGTCCTGGTATTCGTGAAGAATTCACAAATAAAAAGAAACTGGATAATTTGGAGATTTTTGATGCTGCTTATGAAGAAGAGTTAAAAGAACACTTTGAATGGGCACATCTCGTATTTAATCCGGGGGGAGCTGGCCTGTTAGTTATGAATGCGGCACGATTCAACCGATCTATAGCCATTGATCCAAACTCTCATCATGGACCGGAAATCCAATTAGCGATAGACGCCAATCAAGATTTTATTGATTTTTCAGAACCTAAAAAAGTAAAAGCCTACATTGATCAAATCTATTCAGACCCCCAACTTTTAAAAGAAAATGCTAAAAGACTCTCTGATAAAATGGGAAACTACACAATTGAACACATGGCTCAACAATATTTAAAAGCTATTAAAGGAGAATGGAATTAATATGACTAACGCGATTCAAATAATTGGCGGAGCCAAAACAGGTTATAATCTTTATAAATTTCTTTTAAAAGAAGGAATATCATCAACTCTTTATTATTTTCCAAATGAATATTCTGAGAAAAAGAGGATCGGTGAAGCTTTCATTATAAATAAGAATCAAATTTCTGATTCTAATAATATATTAGTTAGCTCTGAAACTGCCTTTAATCACCTATCAGAGCTCTATATACCATATCTATCCAATCATTATTATTTAAGAGATAAAGCTAATATTTCTAAGATTGCAAATGATATAAAAACAAACTACATCCCCGAAATCAATGTTAACAATCTTTTATTCCCTTTAGCCGTGAAACCAAAGGATTCTATGAAAGGGAATGTAAGTTTCAAATTTAAAAAAATTGAAACTAAAATAGAGTTTGATGAATTAGGATCAATTGTGAAAGAATGTCTTTTGCAACCATATTTAGATGAGAAAGAATATCGTCAAGTCGCTATCGCAGGTTATTATAATGGATATGAAAATAGTTTAATTGCTGTCGAACAAAAAAACCATTATCCTAAAGGTATATCAGCATATGTTGTGAACAAGACGGCAGAGAATAAAGAGTTAATATTCAGAATAGAAGAACATTTATCTGATATCGATTATAAGGGTTTTATTGAGTTTGAATTCAAACAAAAACTGGATACTAAAGAATATTTTTTAATGGATATAAATCCTAGAACATGGGGATGGTTTTATTATTATCTAGATAGTGTCCAAAATTTCAAAGAAGTGTTTTTGGAAAATAAACCTGTTCAATTAAGTACAAAACAAGCTTGGGTTAATACTCCGCGCTTAGGAATGGCTTTTTTAAAACATAAAAACTTAAGTTGTCCTAAAATCAGTGACATTTTAAAAAATAAAATCTGTTATGAGCCTTACTTTAAATAAAAGTTCTGAAGTTGTTCAAAAAAACGCTTTGTTACACTATGTGAATAAGGATGTGTTGATCAGCTCTCGAAAGAATATTCTTTACATAAGTGAAGATGAAGGTGAAAATTGGCAGAAGTATTTAGAGATCCCCATAAAGTTTGTTAATAATTTAAAAGTACAGACAAAGTTAAGCCGTCGTCTTTTTAGACAATATGTTTATCATGTTTTGATTGACAAAAATTTTATTACAGTTTTTGGTTTTAATGAAATATTTATTTTCTCCAAAACAGATAAGCTGCTGATTAGTCGAAGTCCAATTGTTGGTTCTCGTCCTCTAGTGG
Source organism: Brumimicrobium oceani (assembly GCF_003143775.1). Lineage (GTDB taxonomy): Bacteria > Bacteroidota > Bacteroidia > Flavobacteriales_D > Crocinitomicaceae > Brumimicrobium > Brumimicrobium oceani. The sequence goes on from NZ_QFRJ01000002.1 coordinate 262,342, forward strand.
TTACTGAATATAATGGGGATTTCTATTATGGCGAATATACTTCAAATATAGAGCGTAAAGAAATTTGTCTTTTTAAATCCACTGAGGATAAAACCCGTTTTGAGGAATTTTATGTTTTTAAAAACATTCGTCATATTCATAGTGTACAGCTTGACCCCTTTACCAAAAAACTATTTATAGCAACGGGGGATAATGATGATGAATGTTTTATCGGATTCTTAGAAGGTGAGAAATTTATCCCATTAATTCAGGGTGATCAACAGGCAAGAGGAATCCAGTTATTATTTACAGAGAAACATATTTATTATGCAACTGATGCCCCGCATGAAAGGAACTATATCTACAGAATTGTTAGAGCAAACAATAAAATCGAAAGACTCCAAGAGATTGGTGGTCCGGTGTTTTATGGAAGTCAGGTAAAAGGTATGCTCTTTTTTTCAACTGTCTGTGAACCTTCAGAAGTTAACAATCAAAAAAATGTTGAATTATGGGGCTCTATTGATGGTATTCAGTGGAAGTGTATTCAAGTATTTAAAAAAGATTTATATCCAATGAAATTGTTTCAATATGGTCAGCTAATGTTTCCTAGTGGACCAGGATCCGAAAACCATCTTTGGTTTACAACTTTCGCTACTAAAAAGGATCAAATGATCATTAAGTATCCTTTAAAACAAATAAAAAAAAATTTATAAATTTATAGTTTAGAAAAATATGAAAATCACAATCATAGCAGGCGCACGACCAAACTTTATGAAAATAGGACCAATCATTCACGCTGTTCAAAAAGCGAAAAATGAAGGTAAAAGCATAGGGTATCGTCTTGTTCATACTGGTCAACATTACGATAAAAAAATGTCAGGTGACTTTTTTGATCAGTTAGAAATTCCAGCTCCTGACACTAATTTGGAATCAGGTGGAGGAACACAAGCTGAACAGACAGCTAAAATCATGATAGCTTTTGAAAAAGAATTACTCGATAATCCAACAGACCTTGTTTTAGTAGTTGGTGATGTAACTTCTACCATGGCTTGTGCTATTACTGCACAAAAAATGCAAGTAAAAGTTGCCCACGTAGAAGCAGGAATTCGTTCAGGAGACTGGTCAATGCCAGAAGAAATCAATCGCTTAATTACTGATGCTATCACTAATTACTTTTTTACAACTTCTGAGTTAGCCAATGAGAACTTAAGAAAAAGCGGTGTTAAAGACAATCAAATTTTCTTTGTTGGAAATACAATGATTGATACTTTATTAAAACAAAGACCTAATTTCATAAAACCTCCAGTTTGGGATGAACTAAATCTTAAAGAAAAGGAGTATATCGTTATGACACTTCACCGTCCTGCAAACGTTGATGAAAGTTCAAAGCTAAAGGAGCTAATGCAAGAAATCATTGATCACTCAAACGAAATCCCTTTAGTATTTCCTGTACACCCAAGAACCGCTAAGATTCTTGAAGGATTGGGTATCTCGCACCCTAGACTACATATGATTGAGCCTTTAAGTTATTTAGAATTTAACTATTTGGTAGAAAGAGCAAAGGCGGTAGTTACCGATTCAGGTGGAATCACTGAGGAAGCGTCTATAATGAATGTTCCATGTATGACTTTAAGAGACAACACTGAGCGACCTGAAACAATGGATTTGGGTACCAACGAGCTTTTGGGAACTGATCCTAAAGCTATTCAACCAGCAATGGAAAAACTTTTTAGCGGAGAATGGAAAAAGGCTAAAGAAATCCCAATGTGGGATGGAAAATGTGCTGAAAGAATTATTGAAACACTTTTGAAATTGGAATCTTGATTAAAAACAAATTACAATTAGTTCAAAACATGGGTTTACGATACACTAGTTATCGCATTGTTCACGCTATTGAAACTAAAATAGGTGTTTTACAAAAAAGACATCCTGCTAATCCAACCTTTTCACCAGAAGTTTCTTTAGAGAAATGGAGAGCAGATACACCAACTTTCTTTTTTAGCGGAAAAAATATAGATACTCCTTCTTCTCCTGATGATACTCTTAAAAAGAGAGTTGAGAACATGAAAGCCGGTAAATTCGTTTTATTCAGTAAAGAAATATATGATTTAGGTATAGATTTCAACTGGGTGACCAACCCAATTACAGGATACGAATATGACACCTCAATACATTGGTCAGCAATTCCAGATCTTTCAGAAGAAATGGGTGATATTAAATTTGTATGGGAAAAGGCTAGATTTTCATTCCTTACTGATTTATTAAGATATGACCATCATTACAAAGAAGACCAATCGGAATTTGTTATTAATCAAATCATTGATTTTATAGAAAAGAATCCTATCAATTGCGGTCCGAATTATAAATGTAGTCAGGAAATTAGCCTACGTATTATGAATTGGTCTTTGGCTTTAAATTACTATAAAGATTCTCCAAATTTAACGCAAGATAGATTTCAAAAAATCATGTATGCTATTTATTGGCAATTACATCATGTATATCATCATATTAATTTCTCTAGAATTGCAGTAAGGAACAATCATGCAATAACTGAGACAATGATGTTGTATCTTTCCGGCTTACTTTTCCCATTTTTACCAAACACTAAAGAATGGAGCACAAACGGAAAGAAATGGTTTGAGAAAGAAGTAGAGTATCAAGTTTACCCTGATGGAACATTCCTTCAATACAGTATGAATTATCATAGGGTACTTGTTCAATTATTAACATGGGGAATAAGACTTTCAGATTTACATAAAGTCAACCTGTCACCAATTGTCAAGAAACGTGCTCAATTATCATTAGAATTTTTAGACACATCAATGGATCCTGTTAGTGGAAAACTTCCCAATTATGGAAACAATGATGGTGCACTATTTTTCAAATGGACAGAAGATGATTTTAGAATTTACGTTTCCCAATTGAACGACTTAAGAGCAGTAATAAATAATACCGTTACAGTTAATCAAGAAAGTCAAGCTTGGTACGGATTGAATAATCTAAAAATTAAACCGAAAAATATTCAAGGAATACATGAATTCAAGATAGGTGGCTACTATATTCATCAAGAAGATTCAGTAAAAACATTTATTCGATGTGGAGCATATAAAGATCGTCCTTCCCAAAGTGATAATTTGCATTTAGATATCTGGAAAGATGGACAGAATTATCTTTGGGACGCTGGTACTTATAAATACAACACAGATAAAGAAACAATCGATTTTTTTACTGGTTGTGAAGGTCATAATACTTTATCTGTTAATGGTGAAAACCAAATGTTAAGAGGTAGCCGATTCATTTGGTTTAATTGGATAAAAAAGGCAACCGGAGAAGTTTCAGAAACAAATGATAAAATTGTTTTTGAAGGTAAAATTGAAGGCTTTAAAAACATCGGTAAAGGAATATGGCATTCAAGAAAAGTAGAGAAACTGAAAAGTAAGAATGAATGGGTGGTTAAAGATGAGGTTTCAAATACCGACCACTTAGATAAGAAGGTCTTTTGGCACATAAATCCCGAAGTTTTAAACTCAATTGATATAGAATGTGAAACAGTTGATGGCTTAAAACTTGAACCATTAATTGAAGAGAAATGGCATTCAAGCAACTACGGTGTGAAAGAAAAAAGTATTCGTTATACTTTCAAAAGTAAAAACACAATGCTTACAACAATAAAAATTAAAGACTAAAAGTGAAAATACTACTCATACATCAATATTTCTTAGAGAAAGGCGAAGGTGGAGGTTCTCGATTTAATGAGATGACGCAAGTTTGGAGTAAGCTTGGTCATTCAGTTACCGTTTTGGGAGGAATGGTAAATTACACTACAGGGAAAAAACCAGAACGCTATAAAGGAAAGCATTACTTTAAAGACAATGACTTTTATCCAAACGTAGATGTATTGCGTTGTCATGTATCAGAAAGTTACAACGTTAACTTTTTAGGCCGTTTATGGGGCTATTTTTCATTTATGTTCTCTGCTATTTGGGGAGGATGGAGAAAAACCAAAGGTAAATACGATGTGATTTTAGTCACCTCCCCTCCTCTATTTGTAGGAATGACCGCTTATGTTTTATCAAAACTAAAAAGAGTACCATTTGTTTTTGAAGTGCGTGACTTATGGCCAGAATCAGCAATAGACACGGGAGTACTAAAAAATAAGTTTATTATCAAACTCGCTTTTTGGTTTGAAGGATTTTTATATAAACGAGCGAAGTTCATTAACGTTTTAACGCCAGCTTTTCGAGATAAATTGATAGAAAAAGGGATTTCTCCTGAGAAAATCAGATTTATACCCAATGCAGCTGACTTTACACTTTCTGAAAAATTAAGCGATTTTGATGGAGTAGCTTTTAAGAAGGATTTAGGTTTAGAAAACAAATTCGTGATTACTTATGTCGGTGCACATGGAGTAGCCAACCACCTAATTCAATTATTAGATGCTGCAGAATACCTTAGAGACACAAATATTGTTTTCCAACTCATAGGAAGTGGAATGCAAAAGAAAATGCTACAAGAAGAAACTGTAAAAAGAGGATTAGACAATCATGTAATTTTCAGAGATCCTGTAGCAAAGGAAGATGTTTTTAAATATATTATGGCTTCAGATATGGGCGCATCAGTATTAAAAAAGGTAGATACGTTTAAAACAATTTACAGTAATAAATCATTTGATTACATGTCGTGTAAAATTCCAATTCTTTTAGCAATTGATGGAGTTTCTAGAGAGCTGGTGGAGAAAGCACAATGCGGTATATATGTTGAACCTGAAAATGCAAAAGACATTGCCGAGAAACTAAGAGAGATATATAATCAGTCTGAGAAATTACTTAAAATGGGAATCAGCGGACATGAATATGCTAAGCTTCATTTTGATAGAGAAAAGTTAGCAAAGGAATATCTTGGTTACTTAGAGGAGGTTGCTGTAAAGTAAGGTCAAAGAAAATTTCAACCTTAAGAATAAATGAACTCAAATAAAAAAATCGCCTTCATAGGATACTCAGGTCATGCTTTCGTCTGCATCGAAACAGCACAAGCTATGAATTTAGATATTCTAGGTTATCACGAATTTACTGAATCAAAAAACAACCCATATAAATTACCGTTTTTAGACATTGAAGAAAAATTCGAGCAACATGATGCGATGCTTTTTGGAAGTATAGGAGATAACTATATCCGTGAAAAGGTTTACCATAAAATCATTGCAGTTAAAGAAGGTGTTTTTACGACTTTACAACATCCATCTGCAATAGTTTCAAGCACAGCAAAGATTGGAGTGAACACATTAATTTCTGCAGGAGTCATAATAAATCCATTGAGTGAAATAGGAATTGGTTGTATTATAAACACCGGTGCAGTAGTAGAACATGAATGTAAAATAAAAGACTTTGCTCATATTGCTCCCGGAGCTATACTAGCAGGAAATGTAACTGTTGGAGAAAGAAGTTTTATTGGTGCTGGATCAGTTGTTAAACAAGGTGTAACGATAGGCAAAGATGTAATAGTAGGCGCAGGTGCTGTGGTCATTAAGGATATTCCAGATGGTCAAACTGTGGTAGGAAATCCCGCGAAACCAATTGTTTAAAGATTCAATAATTCAATAAGAATCTTCGATTCTTATTCAAAAATTTAAAGATTGGGGAGTGAAATATTAACTGATAGAAAAGAAGAGATTCCTCCATCACTAAAAATCAAAGATTTTAAGCGCTGTTCGGAATGACAGAGAATTGGATGTTTTATTGGGAGAAAAGTTGAAAAAGCTTCGCTTTTTCAACTTTTCTCCCACTCTCATATGTTCTACAACTGTCATTCCGATGGAGTAATACGACTGAGGAATCCCTTTTTTGCCAGTCGTTAAAACAAAAATGTAAGAATCTTTAAATAGATAAAAATCCTCCTCTTGCCCCCTTCCCGATTTTAATCGGGAGGAGACAAAGGGATTCAACGAATTAACATATAAACGAAACAACAAATTAACAACATAAAAAAAATGATACCCTTATCAATCCCAAAAATAGAAGGAAACGAGTCGAAGTACGTCCTTGATTGTTTAACAACCGGTTGGATTTCATCAGCTGGAAGTTATGTTACGCAATTTGAAGAAATGATTGCTGAATATGCAGGTGCTAAATATGGCGTTGCTTGTATGAACGGAACTGTTGGACTTCACATAGCACAAATCTTGTTGGGTGTTACGGCTGCCGATCATGTGATTGCACCAAATATTACATTTATTGCAACATTGAATGCGATAAAATATACAGGAGCACAACCCATTTTGATTGATGTCGATGCAGACAATTGGCAAATGGATTTGAATTTATTGGAGAAATATCTTCAAGAAAATACAGAATTAAAGACATCTAACAACGGAACTTTTTGTTTTGATAAATCCACTGGGAAAAGAGTTCGTGCGATTATGCCAGTTCACGTACTAGGAAACTTTGGTGATATGAACCGCATGTTGGAAATAGCAGGGAAATATCATTTAGATATCATCGAAGACAGTACGGAAGCATTAGGAAGTACATTTGATGGAAAACACGCTGGAACATTCGGTAAAATTGGAGTTTTTAGCTTCAATGGAAATAAAATTATTTCTACTGGAGGTGGTGGAGTAATTGTTACCGACGATGAAGAAATCGCAAAAAAAGCGCGTCACTTAACAACTCAAGCGAAAGTCAGTGCGATGGATTACATTCATGATGAAATTGGTTATAACTATCGATTAGTGAATGTACTTGCAGCAATTGGAGTTGCACAAATGGAAACTTTCCCAGAAACGTTAAAAGCGAAGAAAAAAATGGATGCTTTTTATCGTGAACACTTAGAAGGAGTTGGAGATATCAAGTTTCAATCAATTCCAGAAGGAACAGATCCAAACTGTTGGTTGTTTACGTTCAGCACATCTCGCATGCGTGAGTTATTGGATTATTTGAACAAGAATGGAGTTCAATCTCGTCCATTCTGGATGCCGATGAATCAATTAGCCATGTTTAAAGACGATATTTATATTAATAAAAAAGATGTTTCTGCAAGCGTTTATGAGAATAGCATTAGTATTCCTAGTTCGGCTGGGATAACGGGAGAACAGTTGGAGGAGGTTGTGGAGACGATAAAGGGGTTTTACGAGAAATAGGTGATTAAAGGATTCATCTTAATTAAGAAAATTCCATCGTGATATCAATTGAATATATCTTGTTAATTAAACATAAAAGCTGATTTGAAACACCTCTCCCTTTGGAGGGAGATACAGAGGGAGGATAATATAGGTGATCAAAGGTTTTTACGAGAAATAGGGTTTATCCTATAGATTATGAGTTCTTACTTTATCTAATAGCAATGTTTATTTTAAATGTTAAAACGGAACTTAAAGTACATGAATTTAAATAATTTTAAACTAAATCTATTCATTTATGTATTGTTTGCTTACAAAAGCATATAGAGCTTTGAGTATTATGCTTTAGATAGGCCAATTAATTTAGACAAGTAGTTAAATCCTCCCCCCGCCCCCTCCAAAGGGGGAGACACTAAGAATCCTTGAATGCTAAATAACAAATAAACGACTTCACTAATTCACAAAAAATCGAATCAACAAATCAACTAAAAAACAAATTAACGAAAAAACTAAAAAATGAACATAATAGACATCCCTAATTTCATAAACACCCACATAACAAAAAGAGCAACAAGTCTTTTTGAGAAGGATATTGAAGCGAACGCAGCACTTTTAACTAAAAAAATTGAAGGTAAATCAGTACTTGTTATTGGAGGAGCTGGAACAATTGGTTCTTCTTATATCAAAGCAGTCCTGAAGTTTAAGCCAGGTAAATTATATGTGGTTGATACGAATGAGAACGGTTTAACTGAATTAACAAGAACTTTGCGTTCAGATGCAAATATGTTTGTTCCTGAGGAATACAAAACTTATCCAATGAGTTTTGGAGATTCTGTATTTAGAAAAATGTTCTTGGCTGAAGGTCCATTTGATATTGTAGCGAATTTTGCAGCACACAAGCACGTTAGAAGCGAGAAAGATAAATACTCTATTGAGGCGATGATTGTAAATAATGTTTTCAAAGCGAAAGAGTTTTTAGATTTACTGGTTGATAACAAACCAGAGCATTTCTTTTGTGTTTCCACAGATAAAGCAGCGAATCCGGTTAACGTAATGGGTGCTAGTAAGAAATTGATGGAAGAAACCATTATGGCTTACAGTAATGAATTACAAATTACAACAGCCCGATTTGCAAATGTTGCCTTTTCAAACGGTTCCCTTTTAGCAGGATATATTGAAAGATTATTTCAAAATCAGCCTATCTCTTGTCCTGCGGATGTGAAAAGATTCTTTGTTTCGCCAGAAGAAAGTGGTCAGATTTGTATGTTAGCGTGTATGCTAGGAAATTCAGGAGAAATCTTTTTCCCCAAATTAGCAGAAGAAGAAATGGCCTTTTTTAAGGATATCACTATTGATTTCTTCAAAGCATCAAACCGTCCAATTGTAGAATGTAAATCTGATGTTGAAGCCAAAGAATTAGCATTAACAACGACAGACAAAGATCCATATCCTGTTTATTTCTTTGATACAGATACTTCTGGAGAAAAACTTTACGAAGAATTTTATACGGATACAGATGTAGTTGATCAGGAAACTTTTGACAGTTTAGGCGTAATTAAAAATGCAAGAAAACTGCCTAAAGAAGACATCGTTCAAACCATTAAGGAATTACAAGAATTAATGGATTCAGGAAATCACGACAAATCATCAATTGTAGATTTATTGAAGAAACATTTACCCGATTTTGAACATATCGAGACAGGGAAATCATTGGATCAGAAAATGTAAATAATTAGTTTTTTAAAACAGGTAGAGCCACACGGCCGTGTGGCTCTACCTGTTTTAAAAACCAACGCATCCACGTGTTTTGAAACCAACAAATTCACAATTTCACGAATACACGAATAAACAACAAACAAAAAAAATGTACAAATTAATAAAACGCTTTTTTGACATCCTCTCCTCAGGGATTGCATTAATCATTCTTTCCCCATTGCTAATTCCAATTATGATTGGGCTAAAATTGACAGGAGAAGGATATATTTGGTACAAGCAAGAGCGTGTTGGATATAAAAACAAGCCTTTTTTGATCTGGAAGTTCGCAACGATGTTGTTGAATAGTCCGAATATGAAAGGTGGTGTGATTACTACAAAACGAGATCCACGCATTACCCCAATGGGCGGATTTTTGAGAAAAAGTAAAATCAATGAATTACCTCAGCTGATTAACATTTTTAAAGGCGACATGAGCGTTGTAGGTCCTAGACCAGTTATGAAAGTAAGTTTTGACGCTTATCCCGAGCATGTACAAAAGGTAATATATAACGTTAAACCTGGATTGACTGGTATTGGTTCTATCATCTTTAGAGACGAAGAGGAACTCATCACCGAAGTAAGAAACAGAGGTGAAGATACTTGGGAGTTCTATTCTCAAAAGATCTACCCATTCAAAGGAGAAGTGGAAAAATGGTACCAAGAAAATCAAGGTTTTATTACCGATGTTAAGATTATCATTGTAACCGCTTGGGTAATTTTAAAACCAGAAAGCGAGATTGTCTATAAATGGTTTAAAGGACTACCAAAACGTCCTTTTTAGAGATTTATAGGGAGAGGTTTGAGGGTCTTGGGAGAGGTTTGAAAACTTGGCAGGCTTTTCATTCAAAAATATAGTAATTTAAAAAGAACGCAGATTGCGTTCTTTTTTGGTTTATAATACATAATAAACCCCAGTGGGGTGGTGTATATCACCATAGTATGCAATGCTATATTTTCACAAAAACTAAAATAAAATTTTCGAATAATCAATTCTTAATTATGGAACCATTAACGCCCGGCTTAGGGATAGAAACGGCATCCTTTTTTTCTTTCAAAAAAAAGATACAGTGGATAGCCCGACCTGATTTTCTTGGAGTTTACGGAGAGAAAATTAGGGAAGCCCCAAATCAGTAGTCAGTATTCAATAAGGAGTATTGGGGAATTCATGTAAATCTCTTCTTTTTCTCTGTGAAACCTAAAAAAACTCCACGAAACTTATCTTTGCAAAGCTCCCCGAAAAAACAGCCCTACTCCCTCGTCACCTCTAAAAACTTTGCGAATCTCTGCCCCTCCGCGCAGCTTTGCGTCACCTTCAAGAACTCTCCGTCACCTCTAAAAAACTTTGCGAATCTCTGCCCCTCCACACAACACATTCGGCAAGCTCAGTGCAGCGCTCTCCGTCACCTTCAAGAACTTTGCGAATCTCTGCCCCTCCGCGCAGCTTTGCGTCACCTTCAAGAACTCTCCGTCACCTTCAAGAACTTTGCGAATCTCTGCCCCTCCGCGCAGCTTTGCGTCACCTCCACGAAACCAGTTCTCCAACCCAAATAAATCAGAGTGAGAATGAAGAAAAAGCAAAATCGAAGCTACAATTGCATAAAGCCTATCGCATACAGCCTATTGCCTAAAGCCTACAGCCATAATCAATAAATCAAATACCCCCTTCTCTTCTCCTTAAACCCCTCCAAACCAGCTCTCCAACTCGCTCGAATCTCCTCCTCACTTTTCCCTGCAACAATATCCTTCCTCAACTCATCCGTTCCCGCTAGGATATCAAACCATCTGTTCTTCGTGATAAAAAAGTCATCCGAACCCATCGCTTTATAGGCTTGAATTAACCATTGAATTTCTAACTGATGTATTCTTTTCGTTTCTGAATTATTTGGATCACCGTAATTGTGTAAATTCATTCCATAACACAACTCATTCTTAAGTTTAGGATCTTTCGCGCCATAACTAGGCACAGGCGTAAAACTATAATCGAAAGCTTCTTTTCCTTTTAAGTCAGGATGACCAAAAACTTCGAAAGGCGTTTCAGTTCCTCTGCCCACACTTAAAATCGTACCTTCGAAAAGGCATAAACCAGGATAAAGTTGAATGGCCGCATCGCTTCTCAAATTTGGCGAAGGTGAAACGGGCAGCGAATAAGGCATATTTCTATCGTAATTCAAACAAGAAACCACAGTTAAATCGGCTTGAACTCCGTTTTTTAGCCATTTTTCCCCGTTAATCATTTTTGCAATTTCTCCGACTGTCATTCCGTGAACGATTGGAATTGGGTGCATTCCGACAAAAGATTCATATCCTTTCTTACGAATCGGTCCATCCACATAATGTCCATTGGGATTGGGTCTATCGAGCACCACCACTTCGATGTTATTTTCTGCGGCGGCCTCCATGATATAATGTAACGTTGAAATATAAGTATAGAATCGCGCGCCAACATCTTGCAAGTCGAAAAGCAGTACTTCCACTCCATTTAGCTGGGCGGCACTTGGTTTTTTATTACTTCCATAAATAGAAACGATAGACAAACCTGTTTTAGGATCTTGATCTGAAGAAACATGTTCTCCGGCATCTGCATCTCCACGAAATCCGTGTTCTGGAGAATACACTTTTACGACATTCATTCCGCGAGAAAGCAAGGTATCCACCAAATGCGTTTCTCCTACTCTACTGGTTTGATTGCCGACAATTCCCACTTTTTTGTTTCCTAAAAGTGTTTGAATAAGTTCTATTTGTTCTGCTCCTACTACTAATTTCTCAGCGACTTCTGGCAGCGAATTTTGTATTGAATCTTGTGAATTCTCTAGCGTCTGGTTCAGTTCGTTTTCTTGTGCGGGCAAATTGCTTTGACAAGAAATGACGAAAAACATTAAAAAACTTTTTAGGAAGAGACGCAATGAGTACATTAGCAAGCATTTTAAGATATTGTGAATAAAATCTATTACATAGCAAAGAAAATCCATAAAGGGAAGGGCGAAGATAAAAAAGTTTCGCAACCCATCACGCGAATTGCTCGCCTGAGTATAATTTTGGCTATGGTCATAAATATCATCACCTTAGCCGTCGTTACAGGATTTCAGAACAAGGTCAAAGATAAAGTAATTGGCTTTGGTTCGCACGCTACAATTGTTAAAGCTGGTGAAAATTCTACTTTCGAATCTGCCCCAATTATCTACAATGATTCTTTAGAATTGGCTGTGAAAAATATACAGGGCGTTAAAAACATTCAGCCTTTCGCCTACAAACCTGCGCTTTTACAGTCGGATCCTGACACCAATCGCTATACCGTAAATGGCGTGGACACTTTTCAAGTGCAACAAGAAATTCACGGAATTGTCATGAAAGGCGTGGGTTCGAGCTACAATTGGGACTTTTTTGAAAAGCATTTGGTTGAGGGAATTGTTCCCAACGTAAAAGACAGTATTCCCCATGATGAAATTATTGTTTCTTCGCAAGTGGCTAAAAATTTAAGCATAGCTGTGGGCGATGATGTGAGTGTATTTTTCGTGAAGGCAACCCCCGTTAAGTTAAAATACAAAGTGTCGGGAATTTTTAAAACCGGACTTCAGGAGTTTGATGAACAAGTGGTAATTGGCGATATGCGAAATGTGCAGCGCCTCAACGATTGGGGGATTCAAACCGCGATTCGTGTGGCAGACACTGTTACCAGCGATGGTCAATTTGTAATTTATGCCGATGCCCGAGGGGGAAATGGAAACTACCGCCACGATTGGGGAAAAGGCTTCGAAAATGCTTATGGTTTCACCTATTGCGACATCAAAGACACTGTAATTCGCCTGATAAGTTCCGATTATTATTCCTTTATAGACGGTTTTGGAGAATTAAACTCTATTCCAGACACTGCTTACCTTCATGTGAAAGTAGAAGGAAATAAGTACTTGCCATGCTTTCCAAAAGACTTAGAAATGGATCAAATTCAAAAAGAGTTTTTAAATGAATCGGGAACAAAATTCGCTGTAAACATTAAAGGAGGAAAACGCGTTATTTTCGAATATTTCGACGGAAAAGGGAGTTACGAAAACTACATTGGCGGTTACGAAGTGGAAGTCAATGACTTTGCCCAACTAGATGAAATTGCGGCGAATATAAAACGTGCAATTTACTTTCAAGACACCGAGGAACAAATCGAATACCGTGTAAGAACCATTTCAGAAGATCAGCAAGAAATTTTTTTATGGCTCGATTTCCTCAACCTCAACGTCATCATTATTTTGGTGTTAATGCTCTTGATTGGAACCATCAACATGGGTTCGGGATTATTGGTTTTAATCATCACAAAAACGCAATTAATTGGTCTTTTAAAAGCCATTGGAACCACCAATTGGGACATCAGAAAACTATTTCTCTACCAAGCCGTTTTCATCATCCTCCGCGCCGTAATCATCGGAAACGTCGTAGGAATTGGCCTTTGTTTATTGCAACAACATTTCACCATCATCCCATTAAACCCAGAGGTCTATTACCTCGATGCCGTTCCCGTCGAACTAAATTTCATTCACATTTTACTCCTGAACATAGGAACCATAATCCTGTGTACCGCCGCCTTGATTATTCCATCGTATGTGGTGACCAAGATTTCACCGATTAAGGCTTTGAAGTTCGATTAGATAATGATTTGTCAATGATTAATGTTTAAGGTTTAATGATTAACGGGGGTTGCGATGTATTGGAAGGCTTTTTAATTTTTAATGTTTAATGGCTGATGATTAACGTGATGCAATGAATAGCGGGAGATAAACAATCATGTGATTAAATGGTGAACTATCAAGATTCTCAGTCAACGGATTACCCTTCGGTGACTGAGCTTGCCGAAGGTACCGAATTCCAAACAGAGATTACATTCATGACAGTTGCCTTCGACGGGCTCAGTCAACGGATTACCCTTCGGTGACTGAGCCTGCCGAAGCTACCGAATTTCCAAAAAAGATCACCCTAAAAATAATTGCCTTCAATTAAAATTAATCGAGGAGAAAACTAAGTGTATAAATGAGAAATAAATCGAAGGTATTATCAATCTCCCCCTTTGGAGGCGAATAAAGGGAGAGGACAACCCTAATTCAGAAAATAATACCCAACTCAAATAAAGATTAATTTAGTTTATTCCTTAAATTGCACCCACTATGTCACAACAAGAAAAAGATAGAATTTATATGCAGCGGGCCTTGCAATTGGCAAAATTAGCGGGTGTAAATGCAGCGCCGAATCCTATGGTGGGCGCGGTGATTGTTCACAATGACAAAATCATCGGCGAAGGTTTTCATCAGGAATATGGTCAAGCCCACGCGGAAGTAAATGCGGTGAATGATGTTGAAGACATGTCTTTACTTTCTGAGTCAACAATTTACGTGACTTTGGAACCATGCGCTCATTTTGGAAAAACACCTCCTTGTGCGGATTTGATTGTTCAAAACAAATTTAAACGCGTTGTTGTGGCATGTTTAGATACTTTTTCTGAAGTTTCTGGTAAAGGAATTCAACGCATGAAAGACGCTGGAATTGAAGTGGAAATTGGTGTTTTGGAAACGGAAGCCCGCTGGTTGAACAGAAGATTTTTCACTTATCACGAGAAAAAAAGGCCTTATGTTGTATTGAAATGGGCAGAAACAAGAGATGGATTTATGGACCGTTTGCCAGAAGAAAGAGCAGAAGGAATCAATTGGATTACGCAGCCAAGAATGAAAATGTTTGTCCACAAATGGCGAAGTGAAGAGCAAGCGATTATGGTAGGTTGGAAAACAATAAACAATGATGATCCGCAGTTGAATGTCAGAAAAATCGCAGGAAAATCTCCACATCGTTTTGTGATTGATTCGAATGGAAACTCAAATCTGAAGGCCAAAGTTTTCACCGATGGCGAAGCGACAACAATTATAAGTTTGCAATCTAAAATTAAGGATTTACCCCAACATGTTAAGTTAATCACTTTAGAAAAGGTGACTTCAGAAAACATTTTAAAGCTGTTATACGAAAAAAAAATGCTTTCCGTTTTCATTGAAGGCGGCGCACAAACACATGCGAATTTTATTTCCGACGGACTTTGGGATGAAGCTTATCAATTGATTGGCAGTTCAACATTTGGAAAAGGGATTACCGCTCCTCTCCTATTGAATAAAACTTTATTGTCTCACGAAACAGTTGGCGTCGATATTATTCAGCACTACCGAAAATCATGATTTATTTATTACTCAGCATCGCCAGTTCAACTTTAATTTTAATCACCTTTAGATTATTCGAACGCTTTAACATTAATGTGTTCCAAGCGATTGTTTACAACTACATCACAGGTTTTTCCGTTGGACTTTTCCTATTTGGAGATGAATGGAAAGCTGGGGATTTGAGCACAGGGTTTTGGATTCCCTTTGTTTTCATTGTCGGTGCGTCTTTTATAGGCTTGTTTTTAATGATGGGAAAAAGTTCGCAAGAAAATGGAATTGGAATTACCTCTGTGACGGTAAAAATGAGTTTAGCCATTCCTGTTTTGGCGGCAATATTTTTATATCAGGAATCTGTTTATTTCACTAAAATCATAGGAATTATGGCTGCATTAATTGGCGTATTCCTCATTACCTTTCAAAAGAAAATCGACCAAGAAAAAAGAGGAAAGGGAAAAGTTTGGTTTCTCGTTCTGCTTTTTTTGGGAAGCGGAATGTTAGATACTGTTGTCAATTACGTTGAAAAGGTGGCCGCTGGAGATCTTTCTTTGGCATTATTTACTGCACTTGGCTTTGGAGTAGCGGCGATTTTAGGTTTGCTTTTCATGTTTGTAAAAGTAATTAAGCGTGACATTCAATTTCAAAAGAGCGCCATCTTAGGAGGATTTATTTTGGGCATTCCAAACTTCTTTTCAATGTATTTCCTTTTAATGGCCATTCGCTTTTCAGGATTATCGGATTCCGTCACTTATGCGGTGAACAATACCGGCGTTGTCATAGCGTCCTTCATCATCGGAATACTTGCTTTCAAAGAGTCTGCTTCTACTTTAAAAATCGTTGGAGGAATTGTTTCTGTTGCAGCAATTTTACTTTTGACACTGTAATCTTGCGAAGAGATTCCATTCAGCGTCAACACCTTCCTATTGACCAATTATTTGTTTCGGGCTTGGGCACAAAATATAATTGGCGGTCATCAATTTATAGTGTATTTTTGCATCACATAACCAATGAGAGAATTTAAAATGAGTACAGAAACATTATTTGAGGAAGAAGTTGTTGAAAAGCAAGTTGCCGAACATAATTTAATCGTGTATAATGATGACGTAAACACATTTGATCACGTGATAGAATCGCTAATCAAGATTTGCAAGCATGACGCTGTTCAAGCAGAGCAATGTACAATGTTGATCCACTATAAAGGAAAGTGCGATGTTAAATCTGGAGATTACGAAAAATTAAAAGGAATGTGCACCGGTTTATTAGACCGTGGAATTTCTGCAGAAGTAGAATAAAAAACATCAGCTCTTTACCCCTTGATTTACAAGCACATTGGAATTATTATAAAAAAAAGTTCATTTTTATTCAGTTTCCCCTTGTTTTTGGAAAATAAAGAGTTAATTTTGCACTCGCTATGAAAGAATAGCGAATTTAAAAAACATAAAATGGCTCCGTAGCTCAACTGAATAGAGCACTACATTACGGCTGTAGAGGTTTCAAGTTTGAATCTTGACGGGGTCACTAAGAAGAAAAGCTTTCACGTTAGTGGAGGCTTTTTTTATTTTATATTCGTCTGAACAACTAAAAGGCGTTCAAGGGAATATAAAATGAACCGCAGCAAAGCAAGCTCATGAAAACAATTCTCTAATTTTAAAACTGAATAAAAAAGGACTAGAAATCGTTAAGATTTCAAAGCTTTTATTCGGACGTTTCGACATGCTCAACGCAGCGATTCGGAGCACTAAAAGATCTACACTCTTGACGGGGTTTCATTATATTTACATCATTACCACTTTCTTTCTCACTCTGAAACCCACTCTGCACTCCAGTCTTCAAAATTCACAACCAAACTTAACTCCGTGCCAGATCATTTTTAATGCCTATACTTTACCCCTAAATACATCTCTTCAAGTAAGTGATTAATAGGCAAACTAAAAAGATCCTTCGCAAATTTCCATTTCAACAAATTGAAATAGGAATTTTCTTCAGGATGACATTGTAGTAGGGACATATTTCAAACGAGAGGAAAAAACAAAAGCGCTCTGGCGTTTTGTTTTTTCCTCTCGTTTACCCCCCTAACTCCGAAAACTGTCATCCTGATCATTGTTGAAAATTGTGATTTTCAACAATGGAAGGACCTTGCCAAATTAAAGAGAGCACCCTTTTCTATCGTAATTTATTCAACTGCTGGTAAAGTTTTCGAAAAGCATCAAAATGAATTGTTAAGTTGACTTATCATTGATTTGTTTTGATATTTAGGATTGCCGCAGAGTGGCGACACACACTTAAAAACCAAGCAATTAATAGTCACTTCATTTCTATCAAAAGAACTACTCTAAATTAACGATAGAGTTAATTCCGATTTGTTTTACCACTCTTTGAGCATAGCTAGGATTGCACTACAAAGAAATCTCCCTCCATGATCATCCTCTCACGCGAATCCGATAAGATAAATAAACAACCATGTAACTAATAGGCAAACTGAAAAGATCCTTCGCAAATTTCCATTTCAACAAATTGAAATATAAATTTTCATCAGGATAACATTGGACTAGGAACATATTCCTAAACTGTCATTCTGATCGTCACTGAAAATTATTATGTTCAACAATGGAAAGACCTGGCAATTCAAAATTAAGTCGATTCTTTTTCATTCTGTTCTTCATTTTGAATTACACCCGACTTTTAATTAGAGCTATTTTTCTTGTGGCGTATAGATGCAGAACTAAATCAAGAAACAAAAAAAAGCCACACCGTAATGGTATGGCCCTCAATAAAATTGTTAAACCTTAAAAACAATTATGTTATCTATCTAATCTAATCCCTTCTGAATTGAATAGCATTTTAGACTCAACATCATTTTTCTTTACAATGATTTCGTAAGTTTTCACACCGTCCTCCTCAATAACAAAGGCTCTTTCAGTCTTATAATCAAGGTATTCTTCCGCTTTCAACGCCTCGTTAACCGCTGGTGGCAACAAAGTCAATTTTACCTCTTCGTGTTTTACAACAGCACTTGCCTCATGAAAGCCGTCTGCATGATCAGCGTCATTTGGATGTTCTGAATCTGAAGATGGGTGTTCATCTCCTGAATTTGCTGCCGGATGCTCTGAATCGGACGGATGCTCGGCATCAGAAGAAGGATGCTCACCTTCTGAAGTAGCAGCTGGGTGTTCCGAATCTGCAGCTTGATCACTCGAGTCTGAAGAGCACGAAGTACTCATCATTGCTGCCGCTATTACTCCTGTCAATACAATCTTAGTTAATTTCATATAATTATGTTTTCTGTTAATTTTAGGTTAATATACTAAACAACTTTCGACTGTGCAAGTAGGGTTAAGACCTTAAAATTAAGACAATACTATCTTTATTTCAGAGAAAAAAGCCCCAACCTCAAGCTATAAAAATTCATTAATGTCAGGTGAATGCCGCATTCCAAGTTTAATTTTAGCCCAACAAATCCTTTTTACTGTCCATTTATTTGCGCTAAAACCAAAGCTTTTTCAATCAAAATATTTAACAAATCTTATGTCTTAACAAGCTGAAAAAGCATTTTAAATTAACTTTTTGGGTTACCAAGTTAGGTCGTTAGCTAAAGTTTATTTGAAGGAAATCTTATTTTCACCGTCAAGCTTTTTTTCAGACAATTCAGAAGTTTAAAAAAAAAATGATTTTTTTGGATTCGACTTATCATTAATTTGTTTTGAAATTTACCATTGCCACAGGAGTGGCAAAATGTTAATAAAAACAATTATGAGTTCGCTCCTAAAAGCCACAGAGTGGCGACACATGGGTACAAGTTAAGTAATTAGCGGCCTTTTCTTTTCTGAAAAAAGAACTAGTCTAGGTTAATGAAAGTATTAATTCCGGTTGTGTCACCACTCTGTGGCTTAATAAAAAACGCAAGTCGTTTTTTATTAACATATCACCCACTCTGTGGGCTTAGCTAGGATTACAGCATAGAAAATTCTCCTTCCATAAACGACCTATCTTGGTAACCCAATTAACTTTTATTACTTTTACACCGAACAAATTGTGAACTAAAACGGTCGCACCATTTGTCCTTATTTTTTTACTATTTCTAAAACTATATTCATATTTCAATGAAAAAACACTACAGCGCTACTCTACTACTTTTCATTTCTATCTCTTATTCTGCTTTATCACAAACTACAACGGTAATTTCACAATTCACATGGGATGTTATTGGGCAAGATCCAGAAATAGCGGATGTTGGTCCAAATGCGACAAGTATTTCACCCATCGCTTTAACTGCAGCCAATGGTGCGGGGGGGACCAATGGTTTAAATGCCGGTCCTAATGAAAATAAGCAGGACATTAATATGTTTTTTGCGAATGACCCTATATTCAACGTAGAAGGAATTGATTTGTCCATAGATTATCAAAGAGATGAATCCCAGGGTACATTTTTTAAAAGAGGATCTGTATTTTCATTTTTAAGTGCAAGTCAACTCATCGTGTCCTTCAAATTAAAAAACCCAAATACCCCAGCATTAGGCACAAGCGTTAATTCTGGAAATGTTTTTAATATTCCATTAGATGACATTTTTAGAACTTATCGCTTTAAATATTCTCCAAATACAGGAACTGCGCAACTATTTGTTGATGGTGATGAAAAATGGTCAGCTAACTTTGACCTAGGAATGGTTTTAGATTGGACTGGAGCTGGTCAGATCAAAATTGGTGAATTAATGGACGGTTCTGGTATGAACAAAACAATTTATGACAACTATATTTTAAAAGGAATTACCTACTCTCCTTTACCCATAAAACTCATCTCATTTTCTTCAGAACTGAATATAGACAACTCTACAGTAGATTTAAATTGGAGAACAGCTTCTGAAACAAATAATGATTATTTCACCATTGAAAAAAGTCAAGACGGTTTTTCTTGGGAAATTTTGGAAAACATTGAAGGCGCAGGTAACAGCACTGCAAGTTTAAGCTATTCTACCACAGATAGAAGCCCATATAACGGTGTATCGTACTATCGATTAAAGCAAACCGACTATGACGGAAAATATGAATACTCTCCCACTATCAGTGTTAATCTCCAGACTATCAACGACTTCACTATGCATCCAAACCCAATCCAACAGGGAGGTGTAATTTATTTTGATCATTTACACTCCACCTCCGGAAATGCTGCCCTTTCTATTTACAATTCAAATGGAGTTTTAATAGAAAGCTGTCCAATCTCGCAATTTGAATCTGCTGCAGAAATTAAAAATGACTTAAAACCAGGAGTCTATTTCATAAAGTTTGAAAATCAAACAAAGAAATTAATCGTTAAAAGCTAAGTTCGATATTCTGCCATAAGTAAACTCCTTTGCGTTGTTGTTACGATTCAAAACACTTAGCGGGAATTTTACATCTGGCCTAATCAATTACACTAAAATGTATTCTTCAATTTAGCAACAGGAAATGTTCACCTTATTTTCTATAATAATTTCAAAAACCAGGAAGACGAAACTCCACGTTCATTTAAATTGGCGAACCCAAATACTTTCTTTTGATCAGGGCAATGCTGATATTTACATGTTTACACAAGAATTCAGTAATGCTCGGAAATTGAATAGAAAACTAGATGGATAAAAACAAATTTGGCTTATTCTATTTCCAAGAAATTATTAATCAACTCCTTTCCGTATTCTGTCAAAACAGATTCTGGGTGAAACTGTACTCCATAGAGCTGATAATCCATATGTTTCAAAGACATGATTTGTCCATTTTCATCTTTTGAGGTAACCACTAAATCTTTAGGAAAGTTTTTAGACGAAATCACCCAACTATGGTAACGCCCTATTTGAAATGTTTGTGGCAAACCTTTAAAGAGTAAATCATTGGTTTCTTCAACAAATAACTGTGTTGAAACGCCATGAAAAACATTCTCCAAGTTTTCGAGTTGACCATCAAACACCTCTCCTATGGCTTGCATACCTAGACAAACGCCCAGTATTATCTTAGAAGGTGCATACTGTCGAATGAGCTCTTTTAAAATCCCAGCGTTTTCGGGTAAGCCAGGTCCTGGAGAAAGTACAATAGTATCGTATTGATCTACAATGTCAATATCGATTTCATCATTCCTAAAAACATCCACAGTATAGTCCCCACTCGATTCAATATAATGAACCAAATTATAGGTAAATGAATCGTAATTGTCGAGCACCAATATTTTTTTCTTCACTCGCCAAATATAAAAAACAAAGTCTTGCCTTGAAAAAATGGAAGAGAATATATTGCGCTTATTCCAGCCATCCATCTTACTGTATTAAATTAGACAACAATTATAAAACAAAGCTTTTAACTGGTAAAATGAAGCGAACTAAAAATAAAACAGGGTGAGCTTTTAAGTCGCAGATTGTAAAGGCCTATTTTCTTCCCTGCGAAATTTAGAACTGTATATTGATAATCATAAGATTGTCTTCAGGTGATCAACTGGAATAAATGGCAACAGATCCTTCGAAAATTTCTATTTTCAACAAATTAAAAAAGAAATCTTCGAAAGTTGACATTGCTAAAAATTATGAATTTCAAACAATTGAAGATGCTTGTCAGATTAAAGACAAAACTATATTCTACCGTAATTTATTGAACTACTGATAAGGTTTCTGAGCAGCATTAAAACGAAACCCTATCTTTGCACCTTCACAAAACAAAATGGAAGTAGAAAAAACAGAACTCAAAAGAAATTGGATTTTAGCCGCTTTAATGATGACTATGATTCTCGCTGCGATGGACAACACCATTGTGGCCACCGCAATTCCTCAGATTGTTGGTGATTTGGGAGGGTTTTCTCTGTTCAGTTGGCTTTTTTCCATTTACCTTTTGGTACAAACCATTACCATCCCACTTTATGGTAAACTGGCAGATTTATTGGGCAGAAAACCGATTATTATATATGGAATAATCGTATTTCTCGTAGGTTCAGCGGCTTGTGGCTTTGCTTGGAACATGCCTTCGCTTATCGCTTTCAGAGGAATCCAAGCCGTAGGTGCAGGAGCAATCATGGCCACTGTGAACACAATTGCTGGCGATATTTACACCATTGAAGAAAGGGCCAAAATTCAAGGTTGGCTTTCCAGTGTTTGGGGAATATCTGCTATTCTTGGACCAGCCATAGGCGGCTTTTTAGCGGATTATGTTTCCTGGAGGTGGATTTTCTTCATCAATATCCCATTTGGACTACTTTCCATTGGCCTTATTGTGAAATTTTTAAAAGAAGGAAAAAGCGCCAAACAACCAAAAATCGATTGGGCAGGAGCAATTTCTATGCTGATCACCGCGTTTCTTATCATGTACACCTTGCTAGAAAGCGGAAAATCTTGGCCTTGGCTTTCCTATACCATGCTTGGATATCTCTCGGCATCTGTTTTACTCATCATCGTTACCATTCGCATAGAAAGAAAAGCTGTTGAACCTATTTTACCCGTTTGGGTTTGGAAAAAACGGGTCACACTGGGATCAAATCTTGCCACCATAGGAATGGGAATGATTCTCATGGGACCGAGCATGTATCTACCTGTTTTCGCACAATCGGTAACCGGTGTGGGTGCTATTGCTGCAGGTTTCATCTTAGCCAGCATGAGCATTACTTGGCCGGTATCCTCCGCTTTATCAGGAAAACTGTATCTAAGAATTGGATTTCGAAACACCGCATTATGCGGAATCACTATTGTAGGGATTGGAACTTTTAGCTTCCTTTTTATTCAATTCCCTGGTCCTGCTTGGTCTTTGGTGGCCATTCAAATGCTTATGGGGGCAGGATTTGGTTTAATTTCTACGCCACTATTGGTGGGTGTTCAATCGACGGTGGAATACGCCCAACGTGGGGTAGTCACTGGAGCCAATATTTTCTCGCGCTATTTTGGTCAAAGCTTAGGAGCTGCCTTATTCGCGGTGGTTTTCAATTATGGATTAAATTCTAAAATGGAAGCTGCTCCACAGGAATTAAAAACGAATCTACCTAGTGTAAATGAGCTAGTGGATGTCATGCAATCCAAGGAGACAGGGGCAGAATTGCAGTTTTTTCTCAGAGAAACTTTTTTCGATGCTACACAATTCGTCTATGCAGGAATTTCAATAATGGCTTTGGTCACCATTCTCATTTTACTTTGGACTCCCGCCAAGTTCCCGAGTATAAAGAACTAAGACTTCACACAAACACAGCGCTGCAATTAGTTCGATGAGTTGGTGGATGTACTGACAAAATCTTCCGCAAGATGCTAGAATTATTTTTCTTTCACTTCTTGAGTGCAATATATTCTTTCGCGGCCTGAAACTGTTCTTCAAATTCGCTTTCTTCACTCATTTGGTACATTTCAATTTCTGAAGCCAACATATCTTGAATTTGCAACTGTTCAAAATACTTTTTTGCGTGAACAACATGAATTAAAAAACGTTTACCTACTAATTGAACTTCTTCAAATGTGGTAAATGATGTAACTTTGTAAAAAGACTTATTGTCAAATCGTTTTCTATATTGTGGAAAGTCCATAAGTTTGTCTCATTAATTAAGGAACACAAATGTATATTAATTCGGAACATAAAAAAGCACAAGAGCTCTTGGATGAGCAGAAATTTGAAAAATCTTTAATCGCTTTTAATAAAGCCTTGAAGCTCGATCCAAATCATCCAGACATTCTTTCGCACAGAGGTGTACTTCATTTGCACATGAATCAAAAGAGGAAATGCTTCGACGATCTTGAATTATCACTGGAATTGGATAAAGGATATGCCTATCGTTATGCTGCATTGGCCTATGCGAGAGACTATTTTGGGGATTTAGAAGGTGCCATTTTACTGTATCAACAAGCGGTAGAAGTGGATCCTGAAGACGCTATTTCTCACAACAATTTGGGATTATTAATGGAAAAGCAAGGTTATCAACAGAAAGCCAAAGATAATTTTGAAAAGGCCGATAAATTGGCACAAATTCAAGATGACATGCTGGACAAATTGAACGAACTTGAGTCAGAGGAAGAAAAGTTTCTTGTAAAGAATAATGATGAGGGTTCAATCTCTAAATCTAATCCTTTGCCTAAACCGGGCACCATGAATACGCCAAAAGGAGAACCGCTACAACCTAAAAAATTAAAAGCAGATACTCCTCCAACTTTTGGACAAGTTTCTAAAGATTTAGTAACGAAAAAAAGTGTATTCAAAGAGTTTGTGAGCTTCGTTAAAAATGGATTTAAACTAGAAAAATGACAAGAAAAGAAAAGGCAGAATTTATAATGGAAGAGCTGGACAAAATTTATCCTACCACTCCAGTTCCATTAGATCATAAAGACCCCTATACCCTTTTGATTGCCGTTTTATTATCTGCACAATCGACTGATGTTGGTGTAAATAAAGTTACTCCTCACCTATTTGCCAAGGCAGACAATCCTTATGACATGGTCAAACTATCGGTTGAAGAAATTCGAGAAATCATAAAACCTTGTGGCTTATCACCTCAAAAATCAAAGGCGATTCATCGGCTTTCTGAAATTCTCATTGAAAAACACGATGGAATAGTTCCTGATAATTATGAAGATTTAGAGTTTTTACCAGGTGTTGGACACAAAACAGCTTCTGTTGTTATGTCTCAAGCATTTGGTTATCCGGCATTTCCTGTAGATACACATATTCATCGCCTGCTTTATCGTTGGGGAATGACCAACGGGAAAAACGTCACGCAAACAGAAAAAGATGCTAAAAGGATATTTCCAAAAGAAAAATGGAACAAATTACATCTTCAAATCATCTTTTACGGAAGAAGTCACTCCCCTGCAAGAAACCCAAAGTTAAGCGTAGATTATATTACAGAGGCAATTGGAAGAAAATCGGTATTGAAGGATTATAAACCTTAGTAATTATTAATAATTAGCAATTATTAATGTTTAGTTTTTAATGTTTAACGATTATAGCATTGAATTTCAACTGTGTTAAAATTGTGGTTATGATTTATTCGTTAAAAACAGTTTTTCATTAGAACAAAATCCAAGTTAATAATTAAACCTTAAATATTAAAATACAGCGCGACCACTTCACCCTTAAACATTAAAAATTACACCGCAACCACGTTAATAATTAAACCTTAAACATTAAAAATACAGCGCGACCACTTCCCCCTTAAACATTAATTCCCTATCTTTCCCGCATGGCAGAACAAATTAACCGTGAATATTTAGAGCAATTTGGCAATCTTGAAGTACTTGCTAAGCAGATTGTAGAAGGCTTCATCACTGGTCTACATAAATCTCCTTTTCATGGCTTTTCTGTTGAGTTTGCCGAACACAGACTCTATAATACTGGTGAATCGACCAAACACGTTGATTGGAAATTGTATGCCAGAACAGAGAAATTATTCACAAAAAAATACGAAGAAGAGACCAATTTACGCTGTCAATTTGTGCTTGACACTTCCAGTTCAATGTATTTTCAACAGGAAGAAAATTGGTCCAAGCTAAAATACAGTATTTACGGTATTGCCTCCCTAATGGAGCTACTCAAACGTCAGCGCGATGCAGTTGGACTTTCTACCTTTACAGATGAACTTGATTTGCATACGGAAAACAAATCATCGAACAGACACCATCAATTTATTTTTTCTGAATTAGAAAAATTACTATACAAATATGAAGCGAACGAAGCAAAAACTACGGAAGCCGTTCAGGTACTCCATGATATTGCTGAATTATGCAAACGCAGAAGTTTAATTGTCATATTTTCCGACATGCTCAGTGATCCTGAAAATAAAGATAAACTTTTTGAAGCGCTTCAACATTTAAAACACAACAAGCATGAAGTCATTTTATTTCATGTTGTAGATAAAAAGAAAGAGTTAGACTTTCAATTTGAAAACCGGCCTTACACACTGGTTGACATGGAGACTGGTGAACAAATGAAACTTATTCCCGGAGAAGTAAAGGAACACTACACCAAACAAGTTGCAGCGTATTTTAGAGAATTAGAACAAAAATGTGCTGCGTATGGCATTGATTTTCATGAGCTCGACACCAATCAACCTTTGAATGAATTACTGGTTAAGTTTCTGAATAAACGCGGAAAAATGAGGTGATTAATCGGATGCTTAATCTCGAATGTTCAGGAATTACTCCGCAACTAATCGATCTTCTGATTTAAAGCATCAGGTGTGCTTAGCGCTTATTGTGAAACATGCTTCGAAATACCAGCATCGAAATCAAATAATATTACCCATCATATTTAAGATTATTTTTCTTAATTTTGTGCCTGAAAATCACTACTTTGTGGTGTTATTAAAAATAGAATTCTATGACAAAATCATACTTAAATATGAAAACCGCTATCACTGCGGTACTCATGAGCATTGCAGGTGTTACTTTCGCACAAAGTCCTACAAGTCCTGCTAAAGATTTTAATGTTTTCATCGAAAACGACATGACGCTTTCAACCAATGAATCTGAGGGACCTGTTGCATGTGGTAAAGACTTAAAAATTCAAGGAAATTATCAAGTCGCTACAAATCATACAGGAACTTTTACTGTAAATGGAACAAAGATTGGACTTTTAGTCGGTGGAAAGGTGAATTACACATCTGGAAACGCTCTGCAAGTTAACCAAAACACTTACGTTAAAATCGGAAATGGTCAGGGATCAAATGTCTGGTACTATGACCAGAATAATGCGGCTTCTCCGATTAGAATTACTCCAACTTCAAATTACAATTCATCTCCTAAAATTATGCTTCAAGCCAATTCTAATCAATTGGGTGTTGGAGTTAATAATAACCCTGTATTTGAAGGAAGTCTAATCGATTTTGCAAGTGCCTTTCAAATAATGAGAGCAAGCTCATCTGACATTGCCCAATGTACAGGAAATGCGCAATTAACCAACCCGAATGGTCAATCAATTCCAACTACTAACCTGCCTAATCAAGTTAAAATCAATCTTCAATCGGGCATAAATTACCTGAATGTTACAGGAGCTGACATGAATAATGTTCAAGTATTCACCTATAACAACAAACCAAATGCATCACGTATCTTAATTATCAATGTTGATGCTCAAGGAACTTTTAACTGGAATGTTTGGAATCAGGCAGGAATAGGATTTCAAGAAAGCCCTTTCATACTTTATAATTTTTATAATACCACAACGCTAAATATTAATGGTCACTCTACCATCGAAGGAACAGTTTTTGCTCCTTTCGCAGATATTTCAAAGTCTGTTAACCAATCCAATATTGAAGGACAAGTAATTGCAAAATCATTATATCACAGAGGTGGAGAAATGCACTATGCTCCTTTTCAGCCTTCTATTGCCGGATGTGCTCCTGCTCCTGGAGTTGCTCCAACTGCGGAGTTTAACACCACAAGTACCAATCAATGTTTAAACGACAACGAATTCATTTTTAATAACACTTCTAATACGGGTACAGCTGCTCAACCATCAGCTCCTTTGAGTTATCTTTGGGATTTTGGTGATGGTACTACAAGCACTAATATGAACCCAACGAAAATTTATGCTTCGGCAGGAACATATACTGTAACACTCACAACTACAAACACCTATGGAAGCGATATTGAAACTATGCAAGTAATTGTCTATGACATCACAGCTCCAAATTACAATATTACAACTACTGGAGTTGGCACAAATACTGTTACCAAAAACATAACTTTAGTAAATGCTAATTTATTCAGTAATTACACGTGGGAATTGGCATCTCAGGGTGCTGGTTTATATTCTAACCAAAGCAACGTGAGTTTTGACTTTACCCAAGCGGGCTATTATGAAGTAATCATTTCTACGATTGACAATAACGGATGTGAAAATTCAGAAATCATCCCAATTACAATTCAATCTTCAGAAGTAAATTCTGGAAACAGTGGAGGTTTGGAAAGCGAGAGTTTGGGAGATGCGCTGTCAAAACAATATGTTCAACGCAAAATAAAAAGTATTCCTACGCAATTCGACAAGTTCAGCGCGCTTCAATTTAATAAAGCTGAACTAATGAAAAACAGCACTAAAAGCAATGGTCAAAGTCTATTGGAAATGTTCCCATCAGAATTAATTGCAGGAGACAATTCTTATATTTCATCACCAACAGATATATTAGACTACACTATTGCCGAAGAAGTTTTGAGTGTAGACTTTTCTGTAAACGGAAAAACACAAGGTGTTGTATTGGGGATAAAAACAATTGATAAAATTTATAACCACACAAAAGCCTCATGTGATAGACTTAAAGGCGCTGAAATCTTAAAAGTTAAAGCCATTGAAATTGAAGCTTATAAATTCATTACTCAAGTGATTCAACAAAGAAATGGAGTAACCGAATACGCCACTTCATTCGCAGTAGGAAAAAATGATAATCAAGAGAATTACACACTTCAATCTAATTGGTATGTAAATGAGTTCACTGCATCTAATGAAGTTTACAACTTTCAAGTTTGGACGACCTCTCCTGAACACACGAACAAATTAGTGAAAGATATTTTAAATAATTTAAATGCACACGCAACCGTTGTTCAGACAGAAGTTCAAAAACTACCTAAAACATATGCTGCAAAGGTTTCTAGAGAAGGAATTGACATGGATATCAAATTAAGAAGTATTCTTGACGAACAAACCATTGAAATTTCTTTAGATGAAGTGTACAGCGAAACTGATGGCTTTGGTTCTAGATATAACCCTTTCAAGTCTGAAACTGAACAAATCATCACTTTTGAAATTAAAGATGGCTATGAGTACGACGGTTTAATTAAAGTAAATGGTGAAATTCAAGATGCTTTTTACCATGCAGATGGTAACTGGGGATTAGATTTTGATCCTACTTACACTGACATTTTAGAATATACAGTATCCAACGATTTCGATAGGGTATATGAGGAAGATGAAATGCCTATCCATAGAAATGTTCATATACAAGCACACAGTGAATATGATTATTTAACGCTATATAAATCATTATTACCTGGAAACTTACCAGATGATTATACAGATTACAAATTCCTATCATTTACTGTTAAAGGAAGTGGTTTACTTGATTTAGGCCTGCTAAAATCCTCTGTGCAAGAATGGGATCAGCAATATAAAGCAACCATTAATGTTGCCAAAAATGAACAAACTTTTTATGTTCCTTTTGACTACTTTACTTCTACAGGGACAAATGAAAAATTAATAGCCAACGACTTAACAATGTTAACGTTTACTTTCTTGCCGGTGGAAGCCCAAACAAATGATTTAGATCTAACCATTGAAAAGCTTAGATTTACGAAATCGGCTCCTGAAGAAGCAATGACTTTATTATCCACAATGAATGACGATTTTATAATTTTCCCTAACCCTTCAAGTGGAGCGGTTAAATGCGTGCTATACAGCCAAGAAGAAAGCGAAGCAGATGTTACACTATATGATATCACTGGTAAAAAAGTCTACTCATCCACAACAAAACTTGTAGAGGGAAGAAATGAAATCCAGTTTGATATTAATGTACCAAAAGGACTTTTATTCTTCAATATCAGTAGCGGTAAAACGAACTATGGAACAAAAAGAGTTTTATTTAAATAATTAAGACCTATTAAATTTTGGAAAAAGCTGCTCATTTTTTGAGTGGCTTTTTTTCTATCTCTAATAATCCCAGCTATCAACAAGTAATCTATCCAACAAATATTGATTTTTAGTTGAGTTCTAACTAAAACTCAGTGATAATGAAATAAAGTTTTTTGCTTCCTTATAAAATCAGCACTAATTTCAATTTAAAACCTTTGAATTTTGTTTAATCTGCCTTATAGGATTGTTTCGAACAACAAAAGAGACTTCTCTATATTCGGGATTTTCGGAATGAAAATCGATAAGCAATTTTCCCCAATCAATAGTATATATCATCTGGCACTCCAAAGGAGTCAAACGACTGAGGAATTCTCACGCTTCCGACTGAATCTCTTTTTGATTCTCGTTTAATATGCATTTAGCTTCAAAAATCTGATTTCCATCCACTTGTTTTCATCACAAAGAACTGGTATAATTGCAGGTAACCACTACAGCTTGGTCTCCCGCCCTTAATCGCACCAATTGTCACTTCATCATCGTTGAAAATTATGATCGAGAACAATGGAAGGGACTTGTCAAATTATAGAGAAAACCGTTTTCTATTACATTTTATTAAACTTACGAATACAGCTCCCGAAAGGAATTCAATTTAAAAACAAATCTCCTGAGGGAAGTTTATTAAAAGTGAAGGTTCTTTTAGAATGAGAAAATAAAATCATTGCAACCAAGAAAACAAAGACACAAAAAAGCCCAAACATTTCTGCTTGGGCTTTCAGTATCTAGAAATAATAAATTCTAATTCTTGTACATTGTTGCTTTTACTGCATCAATAATTCTGCTTACATTGGGTAGAGCTTCATCCATCAAAGTTGGTGAGAATGGGAATGGTGTATCTGATTGTGTTACTCTCATTACAGGAGCGTCTAGATAATCGAAAGCATATCGCTGCAAATGATAAGCAATTTCAGAAGAAATGGACGCCAATGGCCAAGATTCCTCAACTACTACACAACGATTTGTCTTCTTGATTGATTCAACAACTGTATCATAGTCAATTGGTCTTACTGTCCTTAAATCAATAACTTCACAAACTATACCTTCTTTCTTTAATTCCTCAGCAGCCTTGTAAGCCTCTTTGATAATTTTACCAAAAGAAACTAAAGTAACATCGCTTCCTTTAACTTTTACATCAGCCAACCCAATAGGCACAAGGTATTCCCCTTCTGGAATTTCTCCTTTGTCTCCATACATTTTCTCAGATTCTAAGAATACAATCGGGCTTTCATCTCTAATTGCAGACTTCAACAAACCTTTAGCATCTGCCGGGTTAGATGGCGTAACCACTTTTAAACCAGGAACATGTGCATAAAAAGATTCAAATGCTTGGGAATGTGTTGCTGCTAATTGTCCAGCAGTTCCGTTTCCACCTCTGAAAACAATAGGACAATGGTATTGACCACCCGACATTTGCAACATTTTTGCTGCACTGTTAATAATTTGGTCAGCTGCCAAAATAGCGAAGTTCCAAGTCATGAACTCTACGATTGGACGTAAACCATTCATTGAAGCACCCACTGCTATTCCAGTAAAACCAAGTTCTGCAATTGGAGTATCGATAATTCGTTTGTCTCCAAACTCATCTAACATTCCTTGTGAAACTTTATATGCACCGTTATATTCGGCAACTTCTTCCCCCATTAGAAATACATTTTCATCGCGACGCATCTCTTCAGACATCGCTTCTCTAAGGGCTTCTCTAAATTGAACTGTTTTCATTATTAAAGTCTTATATTTTCCTTTTGAATCAAAGTAAATTTACGAAGGGTAAAACTAAGAATTTTTGCGTTGAACAGTTAAAAAAGCCCATCTTTTTTCTCGAAATAATCATTGGTTGAACATATTCACTTATTTTTAGAGTTCATATTTCTTTAATTTACAACTTGACTATTATTTTACTATGAAAAAGATTGGAATACTTACCTCAGGCGGCGACGCACCAGGAATGAATGCTGCAATTCGTGCAATTACAAAATCTGCAATGCATTATGGAATTCAAGCCATAGGAATTAGGGATGGTTTCGAAGGATTAATGAAAGGCCGATTCGTCAATATGAAATATACAGACGTTGACAATATTATTCAGCGTGGAGGGACAATTTTGGGTTCTGCCCGTTGTCCAGAATTTAAAAATGCCGAAGCCAGAAAAAGTGCAGTAGCCAATGTAAAAGAGGCAGGAATTGATGGACTGGTTGTCATTGGTGGAGACGGGTCTTTTCGTGGTGCAAACGTACTGGCCAAGGAAGTAGATATCCCCGTGATTGGACTTCCAGGGACTATTGATAACGACTTGTATGGAACAGATTCAACGATTGGATATGATACTGCACTCAATACTATAGTAGAGGCCGTAGATAAAATTCGTGATACAGCCACTTCGCACAAACGGGTTTTCTTGGTTGAAGTTATGGGAAGAGATTCAGGATTTTTAGCGTTGAATTCAGCCATTGCGTCCGGGGCAGAATCTGTTTTAATACCAGAAACAATAACCGACATTGAAGCCATTGCCGCGCAAATTAAATCTCAGAACAAAGGACGCAGAAGCAGCATAATCATTGTTGCAGAGGGTGATGAAGAAGGTGGCGCAATGGAGATAATGGCAAAATTGAGACCTCACCTGGAGAATTTCAAGTTAAGAACAACAATTTTAGGACATATTCAACGTGGGGGAGTTCCCTCCTATTTTGATCGTGCTTTGGCAACGCGTTCTGGAATTATGGCGGTAGAATTATTGATGGCAGGAAAAACAGAAAAAATGGTAGGTGTCAAAGCAGATGAATTAATCACTGTTGATTTAAAAGATGCCATAGAGAAAAAAGCCATTCCGAAAGTGGAAAGAGAAGAATTATTGGCAAAATTGTTAACGAAATAATGGATGGATGTACAGTTTTATTGATTCGTTAAATATTGGTTGTTGGGGTGTTGGTTGGGTTGGTTGGGGCGTTGGGGTGTTGGTTTGCGCTGTAGGCATGCCCTAATAGGGCAAGCCTACGTCATCAAACCCAACCAACCCAACCAACCCAACCAACCAACCAACCAACCAACCAACCAACCAACCAACCAAACAACCAACCATTGTTTTTCCATAACCATTAAAATATTCCATGATTTATTCTAAACAATACAACTAATTTTTGTATTTTAATTTAGGGAATTACCCAAAATCAATTTTTATAAAACAAAAAAACCACTTAAATCATGGGAAATAAAAAATTTAGAAATGGTTCATTTCGACTACAATCTTGGGACTATCGCAATGATGGCGCATATTTTATAACGATAAACGCCGCAAAGCACAAGCATTATTTTGGTGAGATAATCAACGGAAAAATGTGCAAAAATGAAATTGGAGAATTTGCTGAAAACTTTTGGTTGGAAATACCGAATCACTTTGAGCATGTTCAACTGGAAAACTTTGTTGTTATGCCAAACCACACCCACGGAATTTTAATCTTGGAATCTTGTGTAAGGCCATCAAATTCGGTTGGTGATACCAAACCAAGAAATCCTAAATCAGCAGCTAAAATTAAATTTGGTGGTAAAAATGAAAACTGGAACTCCGGAAGTGTTGGTGTGATTATTAATCAATACAAAAGAATTGTAACCATCAACGCACGAAAGATAAATCCGTCATTTGGTTGGCAACCAAAATTTAATGATCATATCATTCGTAATTCAATTTCATTTGATAGAATTCAAAATTATATAAAAAATAATCCGCAGAAATGGCAAGATGATGTTTTTAATGGAAAAAGGAAACGGTGATGTTTGTTGGGTGCGTAGCATGCCCTAGTAGGGCACAACACCCAACAAACAGACGTGCTGGATGTTACGAATGTCTGTTGGTTTGCTGGATGACGCATGCCTTTGGTTTGTTGGGTGCGTAGGCATGCCCTAGTAGGGCACAACACCCAACAAACAGACGTGCTGGATGTTACGAATGTCTGTTGGTTTGTTGGATGACGCATGCCTTTGGTTTTTTGGGTGCGTAGGCATGCCCTAGTAGGGCAAGCCTACACCACCCAACAAAACGTCATTATTCCAACAAATCCACTGGGGCTTCGAATTCAACCTCTGGTAATGCTTTTTCGATAAACGCAATTCCTTTTTCCGCGTTGCGGTTTAAATTGGGTAAATGCAATACGATCTTTTTACCTGTTTTCAGATTGAATCCAATCGCAGTAATTCCTATGCCCGATTTATCAATTTTTATGCTTTGAATATCATTTTTCAAAATTGAAAGCTTCTCATAATTCACTGCATGGTCACTTACTGCTAATTCGATTTTTCTACGTGCAATAATTTGTGCTAAAATTCCTGTAAGCGTTAACAAAACAAGTCCGAGAAATATAACTAAATATTGATGTCCTCCGTTTTTCTGAATAAGAACTGGAATCACAATCCAGATTGGGGAAAGCAAAGCAATAGCTAGATATAGTTTCTTTAATCGAATGGCGTAAAGTTGAATGCTCATTATAACTTATAATGTTTAATTTTTAATGTTTAGCTATTAACGCTATTTGATACTTATAAACCACTATATTCTTTTTCCCAGTGAAACAAGCTTAAAATCTTCAATAGAGAAGCCTTACAAGACGTTAAGTACTGATTATAAGTTGATCACGGCGTAGTCGAACTCACGGGTAGCACTTTTCCATTAAAGTACTTCGTTGCGTTATATGCGAAATCAACAATATATTCCGCCATTTCTGATGCTGAGATCGGTGCCTGTAAACCGGGAAAAGCTTCTTCCAACATTTCAGTCTGAGTGGCCCCAAGACACAGGCAATTCATTTTGATTTTTGTGTCCTTATACTCTTCTGCAAAAAGTTCTGTAAAACTAGTAATCCCAGCCTTGGAGGTAGAATAGGCCGATAAGCCAGGAAATTTCACACTACCTTGAAATGCACCCATTGTTGAAATATTAACAATGTGTCCACCTTCCTCAATCATTTTCCCTACCATGAACTGGGTTGCATGCATCATTCCAATCGCATTGGTTTGATAACAGGCGTCTATATCATCACGACTTAATTCCAGAAAGGGTTTATTGACCAACTTTCCTGCATTATTGATCACAATATCTACCACAGGAAACTGATCTAGGCTTTCGGCCATTGCGACATGCAAATCTTTCGCCGCTAAATCAATAAATCCCGAGTGAATGTTGCTTGCCGTGAAATTGGCTTTCATGACACCCGTATTTCTGGAGAGGGCAATAACAGTATTCGACTTTTCCTTCGCGAATTGCAACACAAGTTCTTTCCCTATCCCTCTACTCGCACCAATAACAACTATTACCTTATTCGTCATAACTAATTATTAATTCTTCACTGTTTGGGTGTGCTTGACAAGTCAAAATATAGCCATCTTTAACCTCCGAATCGGTCAAAGTAAAGTTTTTCTCCATTGTTGCTGAACCTTTTAAAACCTTTGCTTTACAAGTACAACAAATTGCTCCACGACAAGAATACGGCGCATCAATTCCATGGCTCTCCACTTCTTCAAGAATTGTGTCTCCGTCGGAAGCCAATTCGAAATGCTCTTCTTCTTCATCCAAGATCACGGTTACTTTAGAAACTCCACTAAAGTCGGAAACTACCGCTTCTTTAGTTGACTCCATTAGAACGGGAGTAGTAAATAATTCATAAAACATTTTATCCTCTTGAACTCCAAATTTCTTCAACGCGTTTTGAGCGTTTATAATTACAGGTTCTGGTCCACACAAATAAAACCCTTTTGCCTTTAATAGATCTAAATTACTTTTAATAATCTCTGTAATCACCTCCTCTGTTAGCATTCCGTGTCTAAAACCTTCCTTTTCTTGCTCAGAGAAAATATGCGTTGTGTTCACTTTATCAGTAGACAGCATATTAATTTCCTCCTCGAACATTATGGACTGGTCATTTCTATTTCCATAGAATAACTCTAGGTGACCTTCTGCCGTATTGTTGATTAATTTCGCAATCGACAATACAGGAGTAATTCCACTTCCCGCTGCAAAAGCGACGTAATTCCCATCCACTTTAGACATTTTAAAGTTACCGATTGGAAAACCAACCTCAATTTCATCGCCTGCCTTTGCAACTTCATTAAAATGAGAAGAAACAATTCCGTTCTCCACTTTTTTAATACCGATCGCCAAAGGTTCATTGATATCACTACAAATAGAATAAGAACGATGTTCTGTTTTTCCATTGATGTCCATTATCAAGTTCAAATACTGTCCTGGAACATAGGTATAGCTTGATTTTAAGGACTCAGGCACTTCAAAAATCACTTTAACTGCATCTGCCGTTAAGCGCTCTATTTGTTTGATTTTCAAAACAGCACTGGATTCCTCCTTTTTGCTTTTCACTTTTTCAGGATTTGCTCCTTTTTTTCCACCAAACATTTTCTTAAACAAACTCATAGTTTTATATTAATCTTATTATTCATCAAAAGAAACCACTAATTTCTCACTTTCAGGATGTGCTTGACATGTCAAAATATACCCTGCTTCAACTTCGTCTTTTTCCAAGGCATAATTCACATCCATTCTTGCTTTCCCTTCTAAAACCTTCGCTTTACAAGTACAACAAACTCCACCTTTACAAGAATAAGGTACATCTGCACCAGCGTTTGCTGCAGCATCTAAAATACTTTCCCCATTACTGTCCAAGTTCAACAACACCTCTTCCCCATCTAAAATGATTTTAATATTGGCGTCAACCTTATGTGCTGATGCTACTGTAGGTAAAGGTTTTTTATTGGATTGTGTTGGAGAGGTAAACAACTCGAAATGCACTTTTTTAGGATCAAACCCTGCCTCTTCAAAAACGTCTTTCACCGCATAAATTGTAGGCTCAGGTCCACAAACAAACACTTCATCAGTATTTTGACCTTTTAAAACCGCATTATATATCAATTCAACTTGATTTTTATCCAACAAGCCTTCTTGAAGTTTATTTCCAATTTTTTCGCCACTAAAGACATGCATGAGGCTAAACCTATTCATGAACCGGTTTTTCAAATCCTCTAATTCATCTCTAAAAATAATATGATCTACTCCTCGATTACCATATATCAGGGTAACGTTGCTTTCTTTCGAAGTATTTAAAATGGTTTTAATCAAAGACATCACAGGCGTAATCCCACTACCTCCAGCAAAAAACAGAAAAGATTTTTTCGTATTTTCCTCTATATCGGTCGTAAAAGTCCCCATAGGAGTCATCACTTCAATTTCATCATCAACTTTCAATGTGTCATTTGCGAAAGAAGAAAATTTTCCATTCACCATTTTCTTCACCGCTACACGCAACTCATTTTCTTGAATGCCTGTGCAAATAGAATATGACCTTCTCACCTCTTCTCCATCAATTGACGTTCTGAAAGTGAGGTATTGTCCAGGTGTGTATTTATAATTTTCCGCTAGTTCGTTTGGAACTGACAATGCAATAGAAACCGCATCCTTCGTTTCCTGACGAATATCTTTTACTTTTAATGTGTGAAATCTTGGATTCATAGTTTTTCAAATTCTGTGCTCACAAATTTAACAACTAAAGCCATATTTCTTGGATTAGGAGCTAAAAAGTTATAACTTAAGAACAGAATGATTTTAATTGTCACTTATTTACACTTTCGTGCATTCCCTTTAAGAATCACATAGCTTTAAAAAACATAAGTCCAGATTTATTGTTTTAGCCTTTAGCCAACATTGATCTGATAAAAAATAGACAAAGCACAAGTACAATTGTAAATGTGAAGTCATTATAGTAAATATTTTTATAAATTTGTAGAGGAGTGAGTTCTGAAAAGAACTCCTACTCATAAAACTAAAAAACATGGAGAAAAATAACTTAGATTCATTGGACACTATCTTTCAAGACAAAGTTGATCGTGAGATTAAAATAGAGCCGAAAGATTATATGCCTGATGCTTACCGAAAAACTTTAATTCGTCAAATTTCACAGCATGCCCATTCAGAGATTGTAGGACAACTTCCTGAAGCGAACTGGGTAACCCGCGCTCCAAATTTGAGAAGAAAAGCAGTTTTACTAGCAAAGATTCAAGACGAAGCTGGACATGGATTATACTTGTACAGTGCTGTTGAAACTTTGGGTGCCGACCGTGAAGATACAATCGACGATTTACATGAAGGACGCGCTAAATATTCAAGTATATTTAATTACCCAACTTTAACATGGGCAGACATGGGAATGGTTGGTTGGTTGGTTGATGGTGCTGCCATCATGAATCAAGTTCCATTATGTCGTTGTTCTTACGGACCGTATGCCCGTGCTATGGTGCGTGTTTGTAAAGAAGAATCTTTTCACCAACGTCAGGGTTTTGAAATCGTTACACAACTAGCACAAGGAACTCCTGTGCAGAAAGAAATGGCCCAAGAGGCATTAAATAGATGGTGGTGGCCTGCACTAATGATGTTTGGACCAAATGATGCGGATTCAACACATACGGCTCAGTCCATGAAATGGAAAATTAAGCGCCATACGAATGATGAGTTAAGACAAATGTTTGTTGACGCTACTGTTCCACAAGCAGAATTGATTGGACTAAAAATTCCAGATAATGATCTTAAATTTAATGAAGAAACGGGTCATTATGACTTTGGTGAAATTGATTGGGATGAATTCTGGCAGGTAGTAAAAGGATACGGTCCTTGTAATACCGAAAGGGTTTCTGCACGTAAAAAAGCCAAAGAAGACGGATTATGGGTG
Organism: Brumimicrobium oceani; assembly: GCF_003143775.1. GTDB lineage: Bacteria > Bacteroidota > Bacteroidia > Flavobacteriales_D > Crocinitomicaceae > Brumimicrobium > Brumimicrobium oceani. The sequence continues at coordinate 300,684 of NZ_QFRJ01000002.1, forward strand.
AGAGAAGCTGCCAATGTTTATGCTGAAAAAAGAGCAAGACGCAACAAAAAGGTATCTTAATACATCATTTAAAAATATTTAAGAAAGAAATTATGAGTAAAATAGAATGGCCACTTTGGGAAGTTTTTATCCGAAGTAAACAAGGATTAAGTCACAAACACGTTGGAAGTTTAAGGGCAGCAGATGAAGAAATGGCGATCAACAATGCACGCGACGTTTACACCCGAAGAAGCGAAGGAATTAGTATATGGGTTGTTGAGTCTAAAAACGTTGTTGCTTCAGACCCATCAGAAGCGGGACCTTTATTTGAACCAGCAAACTCTAAGGCTTACCGCCACCCAACTTTTTACGAAGTTCCAGAAGGAATCAAACACATGTAAGCCAAGAAAATGACAAAACAAGAAGCATTATTTGAATTTTTATTGCGAAAAGCGGATGACAGTCTAATACTTGGTCATCGTTTATCCGAATGGTGTGGACATGGTCCCATTCTAGAGGAAGACATTGCTTTAACGAATATTTCTCTTGACTTAATTGGTCAGGCAACGGAATTGTATAAATACGCAGCAGAAGTTGAAGGAAAAGGGAGAACCGAAGACGATTTGGCTTTCTTACGTATCGAAAGAGAATACAAAAACGTGTTGTTAGTTGAGCAATTGAATGGAGATTTCGGAAAAACAATTGTTCGCCAATTTTTCTTTGATCACTTTGAACACTTGTTGTACGAAGGTTTGATGAACAGCACAGATGAAAGAATTTCTGCAATTGCTACAAAAACAATAAAGGAAATTAAATATCATTTAAGACATTCTAGCGAATGGGTAATTCGTTTGGGAGATGGAACAGAAGAATCACACAATCGTGTACAGGCTTCAGTTACCGACCTTTCAAGATTCATCAACGAGTTGTTCTTTCAAGATGAAGTCGATGAGATTTTAATTAACGAAGGGATTATTCCTGATGTTAAAACATTCAGAGTTGCCTTTGAAAACAATATGAATAAAATTCTAGAAGAAGCAACACTTAGTTTACCAGAAGAAAAATGGCAGTTATCAGGAGGAAGAAAAGGAGTGCACTCCGAGCATTTAGGCTATTTACTCGCTGAATTGCAATATATGCAAAGAACCTATCCTGGAATGGAATGGTAAATCTTTTTAATGATTAATTGTTAACGGTTTAACTTGAAAATCAATTACAAATTACGAATGTTTGAATTACGCTTTTTACGTTGTTCAGGGGTTCGTAATTCGTAATTAAATAACTCGTAATTGAATATGAAGTCAGAAGATATATGGGCAATGTTGGAGGACGTGACGGATCCGGAAGTTCCTGTTTTAACTGTGGTTGACCTTGGCGTTGTTCGCGATGTTATTCATGTGAATGACAATCATTGGAAAATTATTATCACACCGACTTACACAGGTTGTCCAGCCATGCAGGTAATCGAAGAAGATATAAAATCAAGATTAGAGAAAGACAAGCTAACAGCCGAAGTTGAATTGGTACTTTCTCCTGCTTGGACTACAGATTGGCTCAGTGAAAATGGCAGAAAAAAACTTGAAGAATATGGAATTACACCTCCCCAAGACGAAGGGGACAAATCTGTTCTTTTTGGTGAAAAACCTGTAATTCCTTGTCCTTTATGTAAATCAAAAGATACCCGATTGGTCTCTCAATTTGGTTCCACCGCATGCAAAGCCCTCTACCAATGTAATGACTGCCAAGAGCCTTTTGACTATTTCAAATGTTTGAAATAGTATAGCATTATTTGTAAAAATCACTTTTTTTTGGTTCTACCACGATTTATTTGGGACATCACGTGCCATTGAGATTAAACGTTTAGTGCTACCCATTTAAGTCGCAATAAGCTCTATCGTATAACCCTATTAATCTTTTCTTGCAAAGCACATGGATAACAAATAGATTAGAAAAGATTTTCACCGGAAGATAAAGACGAAATCAGTTCATTTTGCTTGTCACAGTGATGTTAGCTCTCCGAATCGCGCTTTCTATTATTCATTTTTCAATATAACAGCAGCCATTTATTAAATTCTATTGAGCAATTTTCAAGAGTTTTCTCCTAATTATTTCCGATTCATAGATTATGTTTAAAAAATAAACACCGCTTTTTAAATGTGACAAATCAATGTGAGTAGAAGTCAACTTTCCTTCCGAAACGATGCTTCCCTTCATATCAACGAGCTTATATTCTCCTTCGTAACTTTCGGCATATATATTGATGAATTCACTGAAGGGATTAGGAAAAACACTTACTTTTTCCTCCTCAGAAATACTCTCTCCTGTTCTTTTAAAATTCGCTTTAAGGTAATTCACATCGTCTATTTTCACGCTCAATTCTTTCGATGTACTATTTACCTTTCCAGACCAGTGTGTAAATTCAAAACCCGCTTTAGCTTCTGCCTTCAATAGCACTGGAACCTCGGAATAATAAATCCCCTTCCAAGGATAAACAGCATTTTGGTTTACCCCTGCTAAATCTTCATTTAACTTCAAGGTGTTTACATGAATGATTCCCCCATTGTTGTCGGAAACATCTAAAATAATCTCTTTTTCTGTGCCCAAACTATACTCATCATTCAAATGAGTACGTACCCAAGAAGCTCTATTTTCTATGTATTCATAAATCACTTCAACATGTTGTTCCCACTTGTTCAATGAATAAACCGGCCAATAATACAACAGATATTTATTCTGTGGATTCCAACGCTGCGCACTTTCACTGATTTCTGGTCTAATTACATTGGTCATTTCCTCCAATCGCTTTTGTAAAACATCTGTTTTATAAGTTGAATTCAAAACATCACAATACCTATTTATAAATCGATGCTTAAAAGTTGAATTTTTCATGGAGTAAACAAACGGTAGGATGAGTCGGTCGATTGCTTCATGACCAGATGCTTCCCTAAACTGTTCAAAATCATTTGAGGTATAATCTGCGTGATGTGGAGCTATTCCCAAAGAAGCGTCCAAGTCCTTCACCAAAAATCTCCATCTGCCATCGTTACCAAATTCAGCCAAGCTATCAAAATCGACTCGCTTTCTAAACAATTCATGGTTATTATGGGGCCAATCCCAATTTCCCATAAATGTCTCAACGATGTAAAAATCAATTAAGTTATCTAAATCTACCCTTTCAGCTAATGCTTTGAGTAAGTTATCATCAGTAAAATCATTGGCCAACATGAATTGATAGAGCTGTTCAAGAGCAATGGTATTCCCCTCTTTTGCTTCATTTATTTTGATGTAATCCAAACTGTCTTCATGAATTCCGAAATGTTGATTAAAATACTTTTTGTCGAAGCGTTCCCTTAAGTTATAGAGTCCGTGATATTCTCCATTTATAAATACTATTGTGGGTTGGTATGCTTGAGCGATAACATTTAAATCTTCCGAAACATCTCCCACAAAAGCATCTCTCACGGAAGAAGCTTCGGTATCATTTCCGGCATTTCTCAAAATCAACCTCTTGAACTCATCTTCCTCTGAGTCTTCGAAAAAAGGATACTCGAATTTTTTTGGACCATATCCATTTTTGGCATACAACCTTAAACTCCGGTTTGGATAATACCTGCTTGTGTTTCCATTAATTCTTATTCCAGCCCCGTGGTTTAGCACCTCATTTCCTTCTACCCAATAGGAAAAATTAATTTTCAACTCTGTGTTGATCCCTTTACGCCTAAAGTTTCCTGGTGCACTAAAAATACTTTGGTAATTATCCAGGGCGATTTGTGGGTTTAGCATTCGCCAGTTATCAAAATCTATTCCAGGCACATTTATTCCTGTGACAAAACCAAAAAACTGATCAGGTTCAATGGCCAAACAAACCATTGGGATTGAGTATTTACGCTCTTCACCTATAAAATAGTTTTTTGTTAGCTCATCACTATAAATTCCGTCTCTATACGCCACAACGCGCAAACATACTCCCTTATAAACAGGTGTTTCTAGCGCTTTTGACTGAGCATAATAAGTATCATTGGTCAAATAACTTGTGGAAATATCGGCTATCTTATCTGAATCATTGCTTATATCTTTAATAGAAATGGGACCAACATATTCCTTTGTCCAAAGGGTATCATTGATCAGTTGGCCCTCATTATCGCTAGGATTGACCTTATAATTTAATTTATACTTCCACTCTTTTCCAGACAAATGCTCAATTTTTGGTACAGAACCATCAAGAGTGTATAGAATAATGTCATTTGGGTTTTCTGCTGCTATACTCAAACTAAATTCTTCGGAATAAAAACCAGAAGAATGAGACAAAGTAGGTGCTTGAACAAGTTGGGCATAAAGACTTAAATCGAGGCCAAACAATAGAACCAAAATACCGAAAATCTGTGCACTAAAGTTTCGGTTGATTGGCAAAGTCCATGACCACTTTCTAATAGTATTAAAAAATTCAGTAATGTTCGTCATATTTCATTTTTCCTGATCCTTCATATCAATCAAAATAGGATCATATTGTAGGTTTCCAAGAACCTATGATTAAAAATATAGAATTAATATCAAAAAGAATGCTTTATCTCAGAAAATTCTATGCTTAAACTCTGTTTTACACTTTGTAAAAAATCAATACAAAGGTAGTATTTATTTGGAAGGCTATACTGCTCGCCTAATTGACCTCATCCCCTTCGTCTAAGCAATAGTTTTTTTCAAAACTGACGTACGCTTAATTTTTTTTAATATTCTTAATCCCCCACTAAAGCTATTTCATTTGTTAGCGCTTTATACCAACTCTTGTGGAAAACGATATTCAGAATTACTCATAAAAACAGCATGAAATTGGCACCCTCGTTTTTCAGTCATGAATAGCCATAAATATTAATTCAAAAATTATTATCTTGGTGGAAAATTTGAAAATAGAGTGCTAACTCAAAAAATAAACAAGATGAAAAAAGCAAAAATTTTAATGGCTACTGGAATGTTTTTCCTGGCGGGAATGATGTTTACTGCATGTGGTTCTGAGGGAACTGAAACACAAGAACAAACAGCTGAAAAAGCAGTTTACCAATGCCCAATGGACTGTGAAGATGGAAAAACGTATGAAGAAGAAGGGCAATGTCCTCTTTGCGAAATGGACCTTCAGGTGATTGATGCATAACAAGAGTTAAGGCAGAGATTGCATTAGCGCTATTAGTAAGGGCGATTTGTGTAAGGGCGATTATGAAAATCGCCCCTACAACAAATCAACACTCTGAATTTCAATTTTTCTTTCACTGGCTGCAGCCCTAGAATAAACCGAATTCTTTTTATCATTGGGATTATCACTCACTATCTTGTCTGATTGAGAATCTCCAAATGGAATTTGAACAATACTTAATAAACCTCCATTTTCCGCGTTTCCACTTAAATAAGGAACAAAAAATCCATTTTCATAGCTACTTAAATAATTCACCATGGAAGCTATTCTTCTTTTAGTAAGCTTCACGTTATAATCAGATTTCGCCAATGGACTGGCAAAGCCTTTTACGGTCAATTCAATTTTTCTTCCTTTTTCTAATTCATCTTTCAGTAAATCCATGAATTGATTCAAATCTTGGACACCTTGTTTTACATATTCAGTGAAAAAATCTTCAATATCATCTTTTGCATCTTCACTCTTTTCGCCTTTCAATCCTTTAGAATATTCATTTTTATAGTTGTCTATCCTTGAAATATAATCGTAATAACTATCAATATAATTTACATTCGAAACCGTATCTGTTGATCGGGGATTAGGCATGTCATTATGAAAATACAAGGTCACAGGAAGTCTTTTATTCAATTCTTCAAAGCTTTCTTCAATGGTTGGCGGTAAGGCAATTAATGGTTTTCTGACACTGTAAATATCACTGCAACAAGTTGGATTCTTGCTGTAGTTACTCCCCAACCTATTGGAACTAAAGAATGCGGAATCTCCTTTAGACGTTTCGAAATAATACAGATCATTGGCTGGTGAATTAATGGGCTCCATCAGGTTTTCAGGTTCCGAAAAAGCGGTATTGTAAGTCGATTTGAAAACATCATAGCCGCCAAAACCATTATACCAAGAGCTACTGAAGTAAAGCGTTTGGTTTTCTGCGTCCCAAAAGGGAGATAGCTCATTGTCTACCGTGTTTAAAGTGCGAATATTGATTGGTTTTTCATATTGATTTCCATCTTTTATAAAACTATACCAAAGGTCCATTCCTCCTCTGCCTCCTTCTCTGTCGGAAACAAAGAACAAAACTTCACTTCCAATCCATTCTCCTATAAACGGCATTGTGGTATTTGCATTTTCTGAATTGATGATCCTACCTAAAGTATCGATATCTACAAAACTTTCTCCATCAACATAAGCCACTAAAATCTTGCATTTGTAATTTTGTCCATCATCTCCACAGTAACTGAAGTAAAAGCGACTCCCGTCTAAACTGTAAGTTCCATTTCCTGTATGAATATTATCAAATGCCAATTCCTCAATCTGATTTGCGTTTAGATATTCGCCATTTTCCATTGCAGAACGGTACAGATGTGTACTGTATGTTGTGTCATAAACTTCTTCGTTCGTACTTATTGAATCCGCTCGAAGAGAAGAAAAAATCAATTGATTCTTGTGAATTCTGTGTCCAAACTCAGCATTGGGTGTATTAATGTGCTTTGGCAAGGCTTCAAAAATGTAATTTGCAGTATCACCCTCATTGGACTTTGCCCAAACACAGGATTGAACTTCTGCCCGACTTTTCATGTACAAATATCCCCTTCTGTCTTGACGGTATTTCTTTTTTCCTAACTTAAAAAGTTCTAAAGCCTGATCATAGTCTCCGGTTTGTTTAGTCATTAATCCATATTGCAATAAACTCGAAGGAAATAATTGTGCTTTCTCTCTGCCATACACTTTTCCGTAATAGAAAGCCGCTTTTCGATAGTCTTTATATGCCCTCAATGTTTCGGCATATCCCCACAAAATATCGATGGTATTGGAATCAATTTTCATGGCTTTTTCATAATACTGCAATGCGTAGACATAATCTCCTTCATCATACTTTTCTTGAGCGAAATCAAGGTATTTTTTTAATTCTTGCTGCCCAGAAGAAGCGAAACTCAAAAACAGCAATAGGACTATTAAATAAAATCTGGACATACTCTATGTTTTATGGTCTTTGGCTTGAATCTTTTAATGACATAACGGAAACTAAGTTCTAATCCTCCCCTATTTCTGCTGGCAGGAGATAAACCCGAAGTATTGATGTCGTAGGAAATTCCCGCCCAATAATTTTGATACTCCATTCCGGCAGAGATATAAAAAGCGTCGCTACTTCTCATATATATTCCTGCCATGAAAGATTTGTAACTCCCCAAACGGTCTTCTAACACATAGCGTGCTTGTGAACCTAAGATGAATTCTCTGTACTTCCCTTGTAAATTCATTTGAATGCTGGGTAAAATATCCCAATCGAGGGCTATTTTGTATTCTGCTTGCGTGTAGAAATTAAAGCGAATGTCTCTTTTTACCTTATCACTAAAAAAACCTTGGTTTGGTCTGTTGATATTAAAAAGTCCTAGTCCTGCAATTATTCTTTGCCGTTTTCCTTTTTGAAATTCATAAGCTGCTCCAACTCCCCAAGTAAAATTCGATTTTCTCTGAGACTGAAAAATTTCATTGCTAGACAGCGTTTCATCGAATTTATAACCATTCCACTGATTATCGAAAGTTAATTCGGAAGCGTCAAAGGATCGAAAATTGATTCCAAATTGAACAGCCGGGCGCAGAAGGTGAACTGAATCTGGAGTTAGTTTATAGGTATACGAAACGGAAGGTTGAAATTCTATGGTACGAAAATTACCATCTCCCGCAACATCGTTAGTTAGGAATCCACCCACATTAAAATCCTTGTAAATTTGTTTGACCTCCCCTGAAATCGATAAGGTTTGAAAGGGAGCTGTTACGCTCCGCCATTGGTCTCGGTAATTGGCGTGTATTCTATAATCGCCATCAAAACGCCCCACGTTCGCCGGATTTTGAAACACAGGGTTATGGTCAAATTGAGAAAAGTGAATGTCTTGCGATTGAACAAAATTCGACCACAACAAGAAAATCAATATGTATTTAATCGCTTTCAATTATCGAATCAATGTTATATTTCCTTTAATCAAGAATTCTTGTCCATCTATGCAATACCCTTCTAAATAGTAATCATAAACATCAGGATCAAGAAGCTTTCCTCTAAACGTTCCATCCCAGCCCTCATGCATTGATGTGGATTCATAAACCATTTCTCCCCATCGATTATAAATTTTGAAAGTGACTTCCTCTACAATTAAACTGCGAATATAGAGTACATCATTTTCGCCATCTCCATTGGGTGAAAAAGCATTGGGAACAAAAACAAATGGTTCATCACAAAGATAAGGAAAGGACTTTATGGTTACCGATGTGCTTTTGCTACAAATCCCATCAGAAACGGAGAGCTTGTAAGTGATGTCATCATAAATTGTAGCATTTGTTTCTTGTTGATTGGGTTCAGTTAAATTATCTGTGGGACTCCAAGAGTAAGAAAAACCGTCTGGCTCAGCAGATAAAACTACTTCCGTTCCCACTGGTACAAAATCTTCTGAGGAATTCGCTAGAACCGTGGATGGATCAATATCACTCACCAAAACAAGTATGGAATCGAATAAAACACAAGCGTTATTGGCAGTTGCAGTAACATAAACATATTGCGAAACATTGGGTTGAACAGTCACCTCGCTTGTTCCATCCCCTGAAACAATAATAGAGTTGGGTTCCCAATCAAAGTCCACAAAAGTGAGGTCTGGATTATTACTTGTGGCAGAAATAATCGTCTCCTCCCCAAAACACAAAGTTGTATCGCCTGTTAAGCTCAAACTGGCACTGGTAAATGAAAACTGAACACTATCAATAGCACTACACACGCCATTTGAGGCCTCAATGTAATACCATCCATCGACGGGGTTGTTAATCTGTAAAACCGAATCGGCAGTTGAATTATTTAAAGTATCGGAGAACTGAGCGTTGGAGGACCACACAAAAGAATTTGCTGTCCCATTTGCATCAGCGGTGAGCAGTATTGTGTCGGGTTCACACAAGCTTATATCTGATAAAGCTTCCAAGTCAATAGCTGGCAAAACCTCAATGGTCACAAAAGCTGTATCCGTTATTAAACAAGTGGAGTCGGTAACCATCAACACAACGTTATAAGTTCCTGGTTGGTCGTATAAGACTGTAGGGTTAAGTGTTGTAGAGTCAACCGTTCCATCACCAAAATCCCATAAATAGCGGTCTGAGGAAGAAGATGAATTGGAGAAAGTGACCTGAAAAGGAGCACATCCAAGTGTAGAATCTAAACTAAACTCCGCTTTGGGAATTAAATTGAAATCAAACTTAAATGTCAGTGCATTACAATTATTCGCTAAATTTTGATTGGACCAAGCATTTGGTGTGGTTGGAAAATCACTAAATCCACCACAACCCCCACAAACTCCTTGGTAAACGACACCGTTTTTATCGAAACGACTCGTTCCTCCATCGACATGCTCTTTAGAAGACGGACTTCCCAAATACGAACCGTACAGTAAACTATTGAAATCTCTTTCAATCACAATTAAATAGAAATCAAATCCACTTGGAGGAGAGCTTTGAAATGCATTTGCTGTAATTGGCATATTTGAAATTGCGGGCGTTGCGGGAAAAACGCTTCCTCCCCATCCCGAAACATACATATTCCCGCAAATATCCACCAGAAAAGCTGAAGGAGAAATATCATAAGATGTACTTCCGCTTCCAAAAACTGTCGAACCTTCCAAAATGGTTAAGTTCGGATCGAGTTTGGCGATAAATTGACTCGAATTGGGATTTGAATAAACTGCGTTCGTAACGGGGAAAGCTCCACCATTACTTTGCCCCAGTACGAAAACATTGTCCAACCGATCTATTTCAACAAAAAATGTTTGATCGTAATTTGCAGTTCCTATGTATGTGGAATGAGTTAAAGTATAGCCATTAGGAGCAAGTTTTCCTATAAATCCATCCGCTTCTCCGCCAGCATAAGCACTTTGATAAACGCCGGCTGTTACATCTAAATCGGAAGAGGTTGTTCCTCCGGCAAAGACAATATTATAACTTGAATCAATTTTGACAGAATAAATGGCGTCCGCCTCTGCTCCTCCAAAATAACTTGAAAAAAGCAGACTTGAAAAATCATTTTTCAATTTAAACACCACTCCATCTTGTTGTCCCCCCAAAGAAGTTTGGAAGGGATTGTTCAAGGGGAAATTTGCAGAGCGCGAACATGAGCCCACAATTATATTGTTTAAAGAATCCAGCATAATTTCACCTCGAAATTGATCACCATAATTGGTTGTTAAACTGTCATAAGCAAGAGGAGATGGATAATTGCCCGCAGAAATCATATAATTCACCCCATCATTTTCACTGCCTCCCACATACGTTGAGCCCAATAAATTATGTCCATTTGTGCTAAATTTCGCTACATAAATATCAGTTCCTTGAATTCCAAAATTAGTCCCATTCGAGCTTATGGCCAATGGGAAGCCTCCTCCATGATTGGACTGAAACCCATTCACAATTGGAAAATCTAAGGAAGATGTTGAACCAAATACGTAGACATTATCATCTTTATCACAAATTAAAGAATGGGGCACATCTGTCCCTTGTGTATTGTCTCCACCACCATAAAAGGTTGCCCAAAGTAAATTGGTTCCATCTTCAGAATATTTGGCTATAAACGCATCGGTTGTAATTACACCCACACCCACCACTGTTAAATTCGAATTCACATCAAAAGCATTTGGATCTGGCATAGGATGAGAGTTTCCATAAATAGTACCCGCAGTAAATGCTGAACCGTCATGTCCATAAGTTGCTGTCATTCCGAAATTATCGGAAACTGCCCCGTTGTAAGTAGCGAAAACCAGAGTTGGATCTATAATCAAAGCCACTCTTTTATTGTAGTCACCTAGTTTAAAGGTCACTTTGTTTTCATTCAATTCAAACTGACAGGGTATTTCAACAATTTTACCATTTACAATTTGGTAAGCATAAGGTTTTTCTTCAATGATATTCCCCAGTTTTGTCCTCACAATTAAATTTCCTTCATTGTCAATTTCTAATTCATCTTGGAAAGTATATTTCAATTTTATCTGATCTGCCACAGCATTCGGTGCTACGATAAATTCATATTTGATTTGTTTTTCCTGTTCTATAAATCGTAAATCAATTCCAGAGTAGATTTCTTTTAAAGTGAATTCTTCAAACCCTCGGACCTCTGATGCCCATTTGGTTTTATCATTTCCCAAGAAATAATTATAATAGTGCTCTGTCGCTCCTTTCTTTTCAATGTTCTGAATTTCCAAAGCATCAACAAATTCCAACTCTACTAATTTCTCCTTGAATCTAATGTCTTCTTTGAATTCTTTTTTTGAAAAATGTGCTTCTTGTAATTGAGAGTAATCCTGCAATTGAAATAGCACTCGCCCTTGCTCTACCCACATATTTCCGCCATTCACTTTGTTTTTGAAGAAAACATGGTCTTCCCATTGTCCTTTGTTTTCCACAAAAGCATGATGTACTGAATGAGCATGCGTGATTTCTTGTGCAGTTGAGGTGAATGCAAGCAAGCAAATATAAAGTAATAGTGAGATGCGATACATAAGGCTAATGTAGTAAATTGTTTTTACAATTGCGTAAGAGAAGGAAAGATAGTGACGGATTTCCACCTTTGATGAAAGCAGATTTAAGTGGGTTTCTTGAGCAATAGCCTTATAAATTCGCACATGCCTTTATCGCAGTTTAAACCAATACTTCTTTTGAAGGAAGTGATAAAGGAAGGGTATGCTCATGTAAAAATGAATAACTATCTTCATTCTTTACACAATTTTAGTAGTGCTCTCACTTAATTCCACCCTAGGAGAAAAGACAAAAAAGCTTTGGTTTTAAATAATAGAAGTGATAAAGCATTTAAATCGTTCCAGCTATGTTACTTGTCAGTTATGAATCCACCCTAATACTGACAGTTTTAGGACAAGCTGTCAGTAAAAAAAAGTGCAGAACGCTCAAAACGTGTCAAAATGATTGAATATTCGAATAAATTTCCAGTGGCACAAGAATTGAGAAAGGACAAGCGAGTTAGAATTTAAAAATTAGAATAAACAAAAATTGATATGGGAAAAATAATTGGAATTGACTTAGGGACTACCAACTCTTGTGTTTCAGTAATGGAAGGTAATGAGCCGGTGGTTATTACAAACGCAGAAGGAAAGCGTACAACACCTTCTATCGTTGCATTTGTTGAAGGAGGAGAACGTAAAGTTGGGGATCCAGCAAAGCGTCAAGCCATTACAAATCCAACAAAAACTATTTCGTCTATTAAAAGATTCATGGGGGTAACTTATGATGAAGTAAATAACGAAGACGGAAGAATGTCTTACGAAGTAGTAAAAGGAGACAACAACACACCACGTGTTAAAATAGATGACCGCACATATACACCACAAGAAATCTCTGCAATGGTTCTTCAAAAAATGAAGAAAACTGCTGAAGACTATTTAGGTCAAGAAGTTACAGAAGCAGTAGTTACTGTTCCTGCATACTTTAATGACTCTCAACGTCAAGCGACGAAAGAGGCTGGTGAAATTGCTGGTTTAACAATCAAAAGAATTATCAACGAGCCAACAGCAGCAGCTTTAGCTTACGGATTAGATAAAAAGAACGTTGACCAAAAAGTTGCAGTATTTGACTTTGGAGGTGGTACTTTCGATATGTCAATCTTAGAATTAGGAGACGGTGTATTCGAGGTATTATCAACAGATGGTGATACACAATTAGGAGGTGACGATGTGGATGAGAGAATCATTCAGTGGTTGGCTGACGAATTTAAGAACGACGAAGGAATTGACTTGAGAAAAGACCCAATGGCACTTCAGCGTTTGAAAGAAGCAGCAGAGAAAGCGAAAATTGAACTTTCTTCTTCTACAACTACGGAAATCAACTTGCCATACATTATGCCAGTTGACGGGATTCCTAAGCACTTAGTAAGAACTTTACCAAGAGCTAAATTTGAGCAATTGATTGGTGACATCGTTGAAAGAACTATCGCACCATGTCGTAAGGCATTAAAAGCAGCTGGTTTATCCATTGATGATATTGATGAAGTAATCTTAGTAGGTGGATCTACACGTATTCCTATGATTCAGGATGCAGTGAAGAACTTATTCAAGAAAGATCCTTCAAAAGGAGTTAACCCAGATGAGGTAGTTGCGATTGGAGCAGCGATTCAAGGTGGTGTTTTAACTGGAGAAGTGAAAGACGTATTGTTACTAGACGTTATTCCACTTTCTTTAGGAATTGAAACTATGGGTGGTGTTTTAACGAAATTAATCGAAGCAAACACAACTATTCCAACGAAGAAATCACAAGTATTCTCTACAGCGGCAGACAATCAGCCATCAGTAGACATTCACGTACTTCAAGGTGAGCGTTCAATGGCATCTGACAACAAAACATTGGGAAGATTCCAATTGACTGATATTCCACCAGCGAGAAGAGGTGAACCACAAATCGAGGTGATCTTTGATATCGATGCGAACGGAATTATGAACATTTCTGCAAAAGATAAAGGAACAGGAAAAGAGCAATCCATCAAAATCGAAGCTTCTTCAGGATTAAGCGAAGAGGAAATCGAAAAGATGAAAAATGAAGCTCAAGCCAACGAAGCAGCAGATAAGAAAAAGTTAGAAGAAGTTGAAACAATCAACAAAGCGGATTCGCAAATCTTCCAAACTGAGCGTCAATTGTCTGAGTATGGAGACAAAATTCCAGCAGAGAAAAAACAACCGATTGAAGATGCTTTAGCTGCATTAAAAACAGCATTCGAAGCAAAAGATATTGAGAAAATCAATTACGCTTCTGAAAAACTAAACACTGTATTCCAAGCAGCATCTGAAGAGATGTACAAGCAAGGCGGTGAAGAAGGAGCAGCAGACCAAGGAGCAGCAGGTGCAGAAAACGCAGCTGGTGACGACGAGGTAACTGATGTAGACTTCGAAGAAGTTGAAGAAGATAAAAAGTAATAACAACTTTTCATAAGTGAATTAGAGGTCGTTCGAAAGAGCGGCCTCTTTTTTTGTACTTATTTTTAACAAATACTACCGTGCTGTGGAAATACACAGTAGCTAACTTTTTACTAAGCCTGAATCTTAGAAAGAAAACACATTCCTACAACCCACTATTTACGGTCATTCTGAAGATCATTTCATTTTATACCTAAGAAACTTATGTATAAAATTTGTTTACCTAAGAATCTTATGTATATTTGTCTTATGTATACATCAGAATTAATAAAAGGAACATTAAAGACAATTATCTTAAACCTATTGAAGGAACGAGGTAAAATGTACGGTTATGAAATTACTCAAACAGTAAAAGAAATGACTGATGGTAAAATTAAAATCACTGAAGGAGCCCTTTATCCCACTCTGCATTCTTTAGAAAAGAATGGCGACATCGGATTTGAGAAGGAGTACATTGGAAAGCGAGTGCGAAAATATTATACACTTACGGAACAAGGACAGAAAACAGTTCTCGTAAAGGTGAACGAATTTGCCGACTTCATCGAAACAATGAAATACTTATTAGACATTCAGCAAAAACCGAGTAATGCATAAAATCACAGAAGTTGAAATAGATTTCATTTTAAAGGATATTAAAGCCAATGGAGTTGTGATTGAAGATCTTCAATACAACTTACTTGATCACATTTGCTGTATCATCGAGAATGAGAAATCTGATAATGAAGACTTTTATGAATTCTATAAAAAAATCATGCCTCGGTTTTTCAAAAAGGATTTAAAGGAAATCCAAGAGGAGACCGAGATTTTACTAAAATTTAAAAATTATTACGCCATGAAAAACACATTAAAAGTTACTGGATTAGCGACTGCAATCCTTACCGTTTTAGGTGCGTTATTAAAAACCTTTCACTTACCAGGTGCAGGAGTTGCGATAGTTTTAGGAGGGGGATTATTCAGTCTTATTTTTTTACCTCTTTTAATTATACTAAAATTTAAGGATGAAGAAAGTCGAAAGGACAAATGGGTCTTCAGCGTTGGCTTTTTGCTTGCAATGCAAATTACGATAGGTATTATTTTTAAATTAATGCATTGGCCTGGAGCAAATATCATCATGATTTCTGGAGTAGTTGCTTTTACATTTATTTATGTACCCTTATATTTTTTCACAAGATTCAAACGTCCAGAATTGCAATTAAACACTATTGTTAATTCTGTTCTAATGTTAGCCTGTGGAGGTATGTTGTTTTCACTCCAAAACCTAGGCTACAGTTCGAAATCGAAGATGGCTGAAGATAAAATTCATGAATATGTTGAACTGAATAAGGCAAACATTGAAAATGCAAATCTTGAGTTGTACTTTGAACTAGACACAAATAGAATGGAGATTTCAACATTACGAAGTCATACAAATTTGATTATTAATTTAGTTGATCAAATAAAGTCGAATTGGGAAAATCATATCAATAGTGATTCCACTTCCGATGCTTTAGTAGCAAAGTTAATTGAATATAATGAGTTCATCACTAAGTATGCAACTGTTGAAAAAAGAATTGATGCAGATTTTTTATTCCAAGCCAAACCTTCTGATAAGGTTTATTTTGATATGCTAAATATGATTCAACTTCAAGTTATTAATAATGAGAATGCTCTTCTGAATAGATGGAGTTAGAAAATAAGTTCAATTATTTTACATGTTAATTAGAGATCGTTCGAAAGTGCGGCCTCTTTTTTTATTTCAGGCCAAGAGAGAAATCTCGTGGAAGTTTGGAATATAAATAATACTCTTTAAGCAAAAGCGCATTCTTCGTCGTTTAATCAATCAAATTGACCATTCAAACTAACTTTGATTTTAAATCCTGAATAAAAATGTATATTTGCGTTTAATCTTAAAAAAAATAATTATGAAAAAACTTTTACTTTCATTTATCGCTTTAGCAACAGCCTCACTAACAATTGCTCAAAAAGACATTTCTGTACAATTAGACAGCCCAGTAACTGGTGATGTAATTGAAGCAGGTGTTGATTTTAATTTAACATTCACAGTAACTAACAATGGACCTAGTGCAATGGTTGTTGGTGATACTGTAGCGTTTGGAATTACTGTTGATGGACAAGATGTTTTAGGAGGTTTCTTTTTAATGGATAGAACAAATGGTGATGTTCCAGTAGGAGGAAC
This sequence comes from Brumimicrobium oceani, assembly GCF_003143775.1. GTDB lineage: Bacteria > Bacteroidota > Bacteroidia > Flavobacteriales_D > Crocinitomicaceae > Brumimicrobium > Brumimicrobium oceani. The sequence continues at coordinate 316,954 of NZ_QFRJ01000002.1, forward strand.
TTTTGACTTTACAACTCCTTTATCATTCCCTCAAGTTCCAGACAACAATGATCACGATTTTTGTGTAATGGTTCTTTTACAAGATTCAGATTCTTCTAACGTAATCGTTACGGAAACTGATATGCTAAACAACATGTCTTGTTCAACAATTACATTTGATGGAGGTAACGTTGGTGTAGAAACAGAAGGTGATGTAATTGCTAACTCTGCTATTGTATTCCCTAATCCAGCAGTTGCTGAAGTAAACTTTGAATTCACAGGATCTGAAGTTACTGAATTAGCTATCTATGACTTAAACGGTGCTGCAGTTTACACTACAACTTCTGTAAGTAAAACTGAAAAAGTGAACGTTTCTAACTTAGAATCTGGAATTTACATCTACAAAGTAAAATATGCAGATGGACAAGTTATCCAAGACAAATTGATGGTTAAATAATATAACCAAAACTATTTTAAAAAGCTACTAATTAATTTTAGTAGCTTTTTTTTTGCTTGTATTTTTTTTTGAAATGAACCACATCATATAATCATTAAATTAAGAAAGTAAATTAGGTTTCTATAATCCTTAATCAATTGAAACTTGTTTTAACCTATGCCTATCTTTCAGTTGAGGTTGTACAAAGGAACTATTCAGATTTCCATTTGTCTGTTTTAATTTTCTTTGTCGGTGAGCTTAGCACAGTGATAAACGATATTGGAAAAACAATTGTATTAATCTTTTCAAATGGTGTTATTTCTTCGCCCTCTTGTTTGCCCACAACAGAAACCAAAAAATATGCACCTGAAGCAATTCAAACTGCACCAATCAAGAGTATTGGTGCTCTATACCTAAATTCCTCAATGTCGCCACGCGTAAAAGTAAAGCTTTCTATTTCTGTAAAACTTATCTCCCTTTGTATTGTGTCAGCTCTGTAAAGTGAGTCAATCAATTTTCTTCGTTGCTTATTATTCAAAGTTTTGTCCGATCGAATTTCATAGACTTTTAGTGTATCATAAAAATTACATTTGATGTAAAATAGGGAGTCAGATTGATTAAATATTACTCCTTTTATCAATTCTCTATCTATTGTTTCAATCGATCAGTCAGCCGGAAGTTTAACGGTAAAAGTCTGCCTCCCTTCCTTTTTCTGAAATTTTAATTTTTGTTCTGCCTGTCCAAATACAGGAGTTGTAAATAGAAGTAACAATAATAATAGGGTTCTCATTTTTTTTAGCATCATTTTTAGTTTCTGGGACTAATCGGCTATTTTTCATATACTACATTGTTGTTTCTTTACAATGTCAGCCATATTACTTAATCAACTCTTTTATTAAATCGTTTAGTTCCAAATCCTTTATAAGCCACACCAAGATTCCACTCAAAATATCCATTATCTAGAACAGGATGAATTTTTTCATAATCTACAAAACCATATCCAACTGTTCCAAATACAGATAGGTATTCATGTTCCTTTATCTTAATATACTTATTCAGAGTCGTTCCTAAAATAAGTCCACCAGTTTTATTGAAAGAAAACGCTTGATTTAATTCGTCTTCATTAATCACAAGGAATGATGTCCGATTGTATCCTATATATGGTTCTACTGAAATCAGTTTTTCAAAGTCAATTGAGTAACCAACATAATAATCAAGTCTTATGTTATTAAGTCTGGCTGTTGTAGGAAGTGTTTGTCCATTAAATTCCATTTCCTTTTTAGATTCAATCGACCAAGGCTTAAACCTAAATCCAAAATTCAACTTATCAACTACAAGGATAAAATTAAAATTCGGTCCACCATGTTGTCCTATCCAACTTGTTGTTTTGTCACCGTAATAATAGCTGGAAACTGCAATATCCATCCTAAATCCGACTTTAGAGCGAGTTCGACATGGTACTACCCTATATGGCTTCTGATTTATAGCATCTATATTTTCTGGATTATATTTCATCGAAACATAGGGTTCTACAATCAAGGTATCCATTGAACAAATTGTCTCAGGAATCCATTTTTGTCCAAATGAAGTTGTACTAAGCAAGACTGTGGATGTAACTATTAAAACTATTCGTTTCATTTTATGTAGCGTCGTTTTTTTGTATATAGGTTAACGGCAGAAAGATACAGATAAACTTTCAAAAAGCATGAACCGCCCTATTTACTGCATATCATGTTAAAGATTCCATAATTCACCATCAAGTGTTGTGACTAAAATCTAAAAAAACTACTACATGAGTGCTAAAATATTCCTTTCAATTAAATATTATCTAAATGTCAAGTCCATCAGTAATGCAAAATCGGCCCTGGCGAAAACGGAAATCCTGACGCAGATGAAAGCACAGCTGTACGCTCAGAAAGAGCGACCTTGGAAGCTCCTTTTAGGGCATTTTACAGCGTAGCTTTTCAGCAAGGCAGATTGGAGGAGCAGACAGAAAAGGACGCCAAATTTAATTATGAATTACGAATTTTAAAATTACGAATCAACGAATTCACTACTTGAGAATACAGCACTTTCCACTTGCTCAGTGTAACCCAATCACCAGAAATATGGTCAGCACAACTAATAAAAACTAACCTAACTAATAACTTTACAACGAACTAACTTGATAACTAATAAACTTGAAAACTACCCAACTTAAAAACTAACTAACTACCCAACTTGATAACTTGAAAACTAATAAACTTGAAAACTAAAGAACTTGAAAACTACCCAACTTAAAAACTTAAAAACTAACTAATTACCCAACTTGATAACTTTAAAACTAAAGAACTTGATAACTAAAGAACTTGATAACTTGAAAACTAAAGAACTTGAAAACTATCTAACTTTACAAACAAACAACTCCACGAATCAACAACTTAACGAATTAACGAATCAACACCACCACCCTCTCTCAAATTTTAATTATCTTTGCACTTTCATAATCGTAAAAGAATCATGGCAGATAATCGTTATAATCAAAGAGGTGTTTCCGCAGGGAAAGAGGATGTTCACAATGCAATTGCAAATATTGATAAGGGACTTTTTCCTAAGGCATTTTGCAAAATCGTACCGGATTTATTGACGGGAAGTGAGGACCATTGTGTCGTAATGCACGCTGATGGTGCGGGAACAAAATCTGCATTGGCGTATATGTACTGGAAAGAAACAGGAGATATTTCTGTTTGGAAAGGTATTGCGCAAGATGCTTTGATTATGAATGTGGACGATTTATTGTGTGTTGGAGCGACAGACAATATTTTGGTTTCTTCTACAATTGGTCGAAACAAAAACCTGATTACCGGTGAAGTACTTTCTGCGTTAATAAATGGTTCTGAGGAATTATTGGCAGATTTACGTGAAATGGGAATCGGAATTGATTCAACAGGTGGTGAAACTGCCGATGTTGGAGATTTGGTTCGTACAATTATCGTAGATTCAACTGTCGTAGCTAGAATGAAACGTGAAGACGTAATTTCTAATCACAAGATTCAACCAGGTGATGTTATTGTTGGTCTTTCCTCTTCTGGTCAAGCGACTTACGAGAAAGAATACAATGGAGGAATGGGATCGAATGGATTAACTTCTGCTCGTCATGATGTTTTCCATAAATATTTGGCAGAAAAATTCCCTGAGAGTTTTGACCCAAGTGTTCCTGATGACTTGGTTTACAGTGGAAACTACAAATTAACGGATGAAGTTGAAGGTAGTCCGCTTGACGCTGGAAAATTAGTCCTTTCTCCAACTCGAACTTACGCTCCAATTATTAAGAAAATTTTAGACAGTCACCGTGCAGACATTCATGGAATGGTTCATTGTAGTGGTGGTGCACAAACTAAAGTACTGCATTTTATAGATAATTTACATATTGTAAAAGATAAGCTCTTCCCTATTCCACCGTTATTTAAGGCGATTCATGAAGAATCAGGAACGGACTGGAAAGAGATGTATAAGGTTTTCAATATGGGACACCGAATGGAACTTTACGTACCAGAAGAAATTGCACAAGACATTATTAAGATTTCAGAATCATTTAATGTAGATGCACAAATTGTGGGTCGCGTTGAAGAAAGTGAGACAAAAAAACTTACGATTACATCGGAATTCGGTACTTTTGAATATTAATCACATTTATGGATAATACATTATTAAGCAAATTAGAAGCTATTCATTATCGCTTTAAGGAAGTTGGGCAATTAATTGTTGACCCTGACATTATTTCTGACATGAAGCGTTATGTTAAGCTAAACAAAGAATACAAAGACCTAGAAGAATTAGATAAAGTTTATCAAGAATATAAAAATGTCTTGGAAAATATTGCATCTTCAAAAGAGCTACTGGCGGAGGAAAAAGATCCGGAAATGCGAGAAATGGCGAAGATGGAATTGGATGAATTAGAGACCCAGCGCCCAGAAATGGAGGAAGAGATCAAATTCATGTTGATTCCAAAAGACCCAGAAGACGACAAAAACGTAATTATTGAATTGCGTTCTGGAACAGGTGGAGACGAAGCTTGTATTTTCGTTGAGGATATTTATCGAATGTACACAATGTACTTCAAGGAAAAAGGGTGGAAAGTTGAAATCATTAACTCCAACGAAGGAACAACGGGATACAAAGAAGTTTCAATGAATGTTGAAGGAGAAGGTGTTTACGGAATGATGAAGTTTGAATCTGGAGTTCACCGTGTTCAACGTGTTCCTGAAACAGAATCTCAAGGTCGTGTGCATACTTCTGCAATTACTGTTGCGGTTTTACCCGAAGCAGAAGAAGTTGATGTTGAACTGAACATGGGAGATGTTCGCCGTGATACTTTCCGTGCTTCTGGAGCTGGTGGACAGCACGTAAACAAAACAGATTCTGCTATTCGATTAACGCACGCACCTTCTGGAATTGTGGTTGAATGTCAAGATGGTCGTTCACAACACAAAAACTACGACAAAGCACTTTCTGTTTTACGTTCGCGTTTATACCAAGTAGAATTGGATAAAATCATGAGTGAAAGAGCGGAGAAACGTAAGTCATTGGTTTCTTCTGGAGATAGATCAGCGAAAATTAGAACTTACAATTATCCACAAGGAAGAATTACAGATCACAGAATCAATAAAACGATGTACAATCTTTCGTCATTTATGAATGGTGATATTCAAGAAATGATTGATGCTTTGAAAATGGCGGAGAATGCGGAGAAATTGAAAGGGGAAGAAGGAATCGCTTAAATAATTACGAATAATTTAATTACGAATTTTGGTTGGCTTGAAATAATTCAAAAATCCTATAGAATAACAATTATTCGAAGACACAATGTAGGGACGTTTGGTAAACTTAGCGAAGCAATCTCATGACCAAAGGGAGTAAACGTCCGTTCCATTGGTCGTTCGAATTACAAATCGTCCTTTTCATTGTTGGGTTTTGTTTGGTTCGTGATGGAGTGAATAAAGTATTCAATGTTTGAATTACTCTCTATATTTACGTTCAAAATAACCAGTTAAAACAATAATGAGAACACTACTTCTTTTTTTCACTTTACTTACTACTCTATTCGCTTTTTCCCAAGAAAACACCACTTTCAGTGGATCAATTTCTGATTTTAGCTCTGGAGAGGAACTCATTGGAGCTAAGATTTATACTTCGGACCATAAATATGGAGCTTTAACCAATGAATATGGTTTCTTTTCGCTTACCCTTCCCAAAGGTGAATATTCAGTAGTTATTTCATATTATGGATTTGAGAAACAAGTTTTAAAGCTCGATTTAACTTCAAGCATTCAACAAAACATTCAACTGAAATCAAAGCTTCAAGAATTTGAAGAAGTAGCCATTACAGGGAAAAAAGAAAACGACAACATCACCAATACTGAAATTGGGGTTGATCGACTTCGTATTGAAGACATCGATAAACTCCCTATGATTTTCGGTGAAAAAGACATCCTAAAAGTGCTTCAATTGTTACCTGGTGTCAAAAATGAAGGAGAAGGAAGTGCTGGCTTTACGGTTCGTGGTGGAGCAGCTGACCAAAACTTGATTCTTTTGGATGAAGCTACAGTTTATAGCGCATCGCACCTATTGGGCTTTTTCTCTACATTCAATTCTGATGCAATTAAGGACATTACACTTTATAAAGGGAATCAACCAGCAAATTTTGGCGGGCGATTATCTTCTGTTGTGGACATTAAAATGAAAGAAGGAAACAACAAGAAATTTCAAGTGGATGGAGGAATTGGATTGATCGCTTCTCGATTGACAGTTCAAGGTCCTATTGTTAAAAACAAAGGTTCTTTTATGGTTTCTGGAAGAAGAACTTATGCAGATTTTATCGCAAAAGGTTTTTCTAAAGAGCTGCGCAGAACAGGATCACAACTCTACTTTTATGACTTAAATGCTAAAGCGAACTATAAGTTCGGAGAGAAAGACCGGATTTTTATTTCAGGATATTTTGGAAGAGACAACTTTATCATAAAAGACAATAATGCTCATATTCCACAAATGGGTGATATGGAGCAATATGAAACTCAATTTGGACTTCAATGGGGGAATAAAACAGGGACAATTCGCTGGAATCATATTGTTAACAACAAGCTTTTCTCCAATACCTCTTTAATTTACAGCAATTTTGATTTCCGTATTTTTAATGAGGAAAACTATGGGAATAATTATGAAATGTTTAAAATTTCCTCCATTATTAATGACATTCATTTAAAGCAAGATTTTCAATGGTTTGCTAATTCTAAACATAAATTGAAATTTGGTTTAGATGCTATTCTTCATCAGTCTATACCTGGAATGGTAGAATATGAGGAAGATAGCGAATTTAATCAATCACAATTTAAGCGCTCTACCACTTTGCCTAGCTTCGAATGGGCAGCTTATGTTTCTGATGATTTTCAAATAACAAAGAAATTAAACGCTACCTATGGCTTACGTTTTTCAAGTTTTTATGTGCTAGGAAATGGCGAATCAACATTCACTTTTGATAATGATGGAAGTATAAACGACTCACTGTTTTTCGATAAAGGAGAGATCGCAAAAACCTACTTTAACATAGAACCTCGTTTGGCTTTATCCTATGCGTTTTCGCCTATAACATCCGTAAAAGCAGCTTATGCCAGAAACACTCAAAATATTCACACTTTATCCCCTTCCATCTCTTCAAATCCAATGGATATTATTTTATTTACTTCTTACCACACAAAACCCAGTATAGCAGATCAAATTGCAGTGGGATGGTTTAGAAATTTTTATAATAATAAATTGAATTTAAAAATAGAATCTTACTTCAAAAAGACCCAAAACGAGGTAGATTACAGAAATTCTGCTGATTTTCTTTACTCAAAAGCCATAGAAGGTGAATTACTGTACGGAGAAGGAAGAGCTTATGGTTTAGAACTTCAAATAAAGAAAAATAAAGGTGATTTTACGGGATGGATTTCCTATACACTGTCTAGAACAGAAAGGAAAATTGAAGGTATAAATTATGGCGAATGGTATAATGCCCGACAAGACAGAACGCATGATTTAAGTGTTGTTGGAATGTACGATTTAAATCCGAAATTGACCTTATCAGCCACTTTTGTATTACATACTGGAAATGCGGTGACCTTTCCAACAGGGTTTTATTATTTAGCGGGTAATCAATTCCCAACAACTTCCTATTCTGGCAGAAATCAAGAAAGAATGCCATTATATCATCGTTTAGATTTAGGCTTAACTTGGAAGAAAAAATCAACTGAAAAATATGAATCAAGCTTTAACTTCTCACTTTACAATGCTTATGGTCAACAAAATGCATTCATCATAGATTTTGAACAAGAATATACTCCCGATGGTCCAGGACCAATGCAAGCTAAAAAGATTTCTTTGTTCAGATTTGTCCCTTCCATTACATGGAATTTTAAAATTAAATAAGATGAAAAACACAATTATCTATAGCCTGTTTTTGACTTTAACAATGTTTTTTTGTTCATGTGAAAAAGAAATCGATTTGGAATATAAAAACGATTTTGACCGTCTCATTGTAGAAGCTGTTTTGGTAAAAGGTGAAACTTCGCATAAAATAAGAGTATCTCATGAAGTAAATTATTTTGAATCTCCAGAGTTCAGACCTGCTGAAAATGTTATTATTACTATAAATGATAGTAAGGGAAATTCAGGCATATTCAATTATGTGGATAGCGGATATTTTGAATTAAACAATTTCGATATTCACTACAACACCAATTATACCTTGCGCTTAAAAGACGGTGAAAAAATAGTCGAAGCTACTTGTAAAACATCCTCCAAAATTGTTTTAGACACTGTGCTCACCTCCAACTATTCTTCGGGCAATATGAATACGACTGGTCTAACACCAAAATTCATTGATCCTATTAACGAAAAGAACTACTATTTAACCAAAACAGCTATCAACGGCTTTTCATCTGATTATTTTTCTTCCAGCAACATGTTTACAGATGAACTAATGGATGGAGAGATGAACAACAATGCGGTCCCTGCTTATTACCAAAGTGGAGATTCAGTTGAATTTGTTTTAAGATCTGTAGATTATTACCGCTATCAATTTATAAAAACATTTGAAGAAACTTCTTTCCAAGGCGGTTTTTTCAATGCTTCCCCCTCCAATCCTATTTCTAATTTCAAGGATAAAGCATTGGGCTATTTTTCGGTGGAAGTGGAGGAAAGAATGACTGTATATATTGATTAATGAAAGTATATTTATTTCCGTGCCCATCCTATTTCAATCGGATTATTTCTGAGCAGATTCTAAAATCAAAATTACGCAAATTGCGTAATACAAAAATACAATACTCATTAAAAAGCCTAAAGATTTACATCAAAGTTTTCTGGGAAAAGAATGAGCAAATAATAAAAGGATCTCCTTTATCGAGTCGTTTTCTGTCCTACTTTTACAATATCAACGCTTAAAACAAGTTCGGCTCGCTCTTCCTCCATATTCTAAATTTGGCTTACCAAGATAAGTCGTTAGCTAAAATTTATTTGAAGGAAATCTTATCGTCACCGTCCAGCTGTTTTTCAGCCAATTGAGAAGTTTTTCAAAAAAATGAATTATTTGGATTCGACTTATCATTAATTTGTTTTGAAATTTATAATTGCCACAGGAGTGGCAAAATGTTAATGAAAACAATTGTGAGTTCGCTCCTAAAGCCACAGGAGTGGCGATACATGGGTACAAATTAAGTTATTAGCGCCCTTTATTTTCTAAAAAAAGAACTAGTCTAGGTTAATGAAAGTATTAATTCTGGTTTGTGTCACCACTCCGTGGCTTAATAAAAAACGCAAGCCGTTTTTTATTAACATATCACCCACTCCTGTGGGCTTAGCTAGGATTACAGCATAGAAAAATCTCCTTCCATAAACGACCTAACTTGGTAACCTGGGTAAAAACTATTTTGGTGTGCTAGGATATTGCAACAGATTAATAGTGTTCCCGTTTTTTTGATTGAGATTCCTAAGTGTAAAAAGAATTACCCTTTCGCTTATTGTTTGATTTTAAATCATTTTGACTGAAAATTATTGATTTGCCCATTCAGGGCGTGGGATTCTATTATTTATTCAGCAGGACGCGATGCATCCTGCTGAAATGAGCTGGGCTTTCAGCCCGAATAAATTCTTATTTGGAATTGTATTACAACTAATAAAATCAGCATGTAAAATCGTCATGAAAGTGGCAATTAATTTTAACTCAAGGCATCGCCTTGGGTTGAAATACTAAATCATGCTATCGCTTCCTGCAAGGACTACTCAATTTCGGAAGTCACTTTAAAAAAACGCAAGTGAACACACTAAAAGAAAATTAACCCGGTAGCCCAATTCTAAATTAAAATCTATCAAATTTTCACTATATTTGCCCTTCTTATTTTTTAAGCAGTAAGCAATGACAAGAGAAAAACTTATTTCAGAAATCAAATCTAAAAAATCCTTTCTTTGCGTTGGATTAGATACAGATATGGATCGTATTCCAAAACATTTGTTGGAGACTGAAGATCCTATTTTTGAATTCAACAAGGCCATTATTGATGCCACAAAAGAATATTGTGTTGCTTACAAACCAAATATTGCTTTTTATGAATGTTTGGGACCAAAAGGATGGGAATCTTTGAAAAAAACAATTGATTACATTCCAAAAGATAAGTTTACCATTGCCGATGCAAAACGCGGAGATATTGGAAATACTTCTCGTTATTACGCCAAGACATTCTTCGAATACATGGATTTTGACGCAGTAACCATTGCACCTTATATGGGGGAAGATTCAATTACACCTTTCTTAGAATATAAGGATAAATGGGTTATTGTTTTGGCGTTGACATCTAACAAAGGAGCATTAGATTTCCAATTCATGACTGATTTGTCAGGTGAAAAACTGTATGAACGTGTTTTGAAGAAAACTTCAAAATGGGGAACTCCTAAGAACTTAATGTATGTAGTTGGAGCAACCAGAGCTGAAAGCATAAAAACTGTAAGAAAAATTGTTCCTAATTACTTTTTCCTAGTTCCTGGAATTGGGGCTCAAGGCGGAAGTTTAGTGGATACAGCCAATTATGGTTGGAACGAAGACTGCGGACTTTTAGTGAATTCATCTCGTGGAATTATCTATGCTTCAGATGGTGAGGATTTCGCAGAAAAAGCTGGTGAAAAAGCGAAGGAAATACAAAAGCAAATGGAAGCTGTATTGGTGGAAAAAGGCATGGTTTAAATAATGATTTAAAGCCTATACTTTACCATTAAATATATCTAACCTAACCATAATGTGATTCAGCGGTAAACTAACAAGATCCTTCGCAAATTTCTATTTTCAACTGGTTGAAAATAGAAATTTGCGAAGGATGACATTAAGCTAGGGTCATATTTCAATTGCCTCCCAGCGCCTGCAACTGTCATCCTGATCAGAGATGAAAATCTTAATTTTCAACTCTGGAAGGATCTGTCCTAGTTAAATAGAGCACCTTTTATTGTAGTATATTAAATAGCTGGTAAAGTTCCCGATAAGCATTAATGATTTCATAATGATTCAGGTCTAATTATTAACGTTGGATACTAATTATTTTAGGTAAAGATGTTAGCTACGCTAAGCTATAGTCATTCGTAATTGATAATTGACAATTCGTAATTATTTTTTTTATCTAATCAAATTCACATGACCTGAAATTTCAATTCTCTCCGTATCACTTTCCTTCTTGAATTCTATCTTCCAAATGTAGACTCCGTCTTGAACCAGTCTTCCACCATCTACACCGTAACTGCCATCCCAACCATAATTCACATCATTGCTTTCAAACAGCAATTCTCCCCAACGATTAAAGATGGTTAATTGATAGTTCTTTGGGTCGTATCCTGAATGGAAAACAGGCTTAAATGTTTCATTATTTATATCCGCATTTGGCGTAAAGGAATTCGGAATGTAATAAACCAAATCAGCAACATAAGGCAGGGCTTTATAAACCGTGTCTGCACAACCATAATCGCTATACGCAATAAGTTCAACCGTGTAAGCTTTCACCTCTTCTTTCTCCGGAGAATAATTGTGCGTTGGATCTGTTAAAACACTTGTTTCACCATCTCCAAAACTCCAATTATAGGTTTCAGAACCTATCGATTCATTGGTAAACGAAGCCGCTGTTTCAAAACTCGTTAAAGGAGTTGGATTCACAGAGAAATCAGCTGTTGGATATTCTCCCACACAAATGTAATCCGCTTTTGAATAGTCCGTTATACATCCATATTGCGATTCTACTCTAAGTTGAATGTCGTAACATTTCACGGTATTGAAAGTGTAATTTGCAGTAATGCCAGGAGTCATCGTTTCCCCATTAATTGTGAAAGTACAAATATCAGTCAATTCGTGAAGTAAGCTCGTAAAGTTCACTTCCAATGGATAACATCCCGTTAGAGTATCTGCCATAAAATCTACTATTGGGAATGGATGAACAGTGATATCTACTTGATCTATATTTTTACATCCGTGAATTGATGTTCCAATAACAGAATAAGTTGTTGTACCTTCACCTTGTGAAAAACCAACACCATCCACTACTCCATTGTCCCAAACATAAGAACTCGCTCCACTTCCTGTCAGCACAAATTCACTATCCAAACATCCATCGATATCACTTCCGGCTGAAACTGCTGGTGCCGGATGAATTAAAACACTGACCACATCTGAGGAGAAACAATTCGCTAATTCCGCAGTAACTGTGTAATTTGTTGTTCCCACAGGAGAAACAAAACCAACGCCATCCACTACTCCATTGTCCCAAGAAATATTAGCATTTTCTGGATTGATGGCGTTGAGTATTACCAAAGCCTCCTCACAATGTTCTTGATCTAGACCAGCATCAATAGCAGGTGCATCCGGATCTGATAGATTGATGGTCTCCGTCACTGTTACAAAACAAGTCGGACAATCCTCATCATAAACCGTAAAATCGATATAGGAACCTGCTGTTAAGCCCGTAATCACATATTCGCCCGCCGCATTTGTAGTTATCGGATTGGAAGCTCCACCGTCATAACTCAGTTGATAGTTTGTTGACACTCCTAAACCTGAAAGCGTAATAGTACCGTCACTACCGCTACAAGTTGTTGGACCCGTGCTTGAAAGGGTAAAAGTTGGCGGTGTATAAGAATCAATAGTGATCGTATGCGAAACATCAATACTGTTTCCACAATCATCTGTAACGCTGTAAATCCTTGTGATTACTTCTCCGTTGCAAGTATTTCCATCTGTACTTTCTGAAACAAATGCCACCGTTGGATTCGCAGTACAATTGTCTGCTTCGTCCGTGATCACTGAAATATTAACTGCAGGAACATCGCTACTGCATTCAACCGTTAAATCAGAAGCATTGCTCGCCGTTGGGAGAATGTCATCATTGATAGTGAAAGTTTGTGTGACATCAATATTGTTTCCACAAGAATCTGCAATATTATAAGTTCTAACAATAACTTCCGGGCAAGTATTTCCATCTGAAACATCTGAAACGTGTGTTACAATTGGATTAACAGTACAATTATCGGCTTCATCTGTAATCGCTAAAACATCAACTGCAGGAACATCAGCCAAACATTGCAATGCTAAATCTGCCGGAGCAGTTCCCGTTGGAAGAAGAGTATCGTTAATTGTGAAAACTTGAGTGACATCAATGTTATTCCCACAAGAATCAGCGATGTTGTATGTTCTTGTAATGACTTCTGGACAAGTATTTCCGTCTGAAACATCTCCAACATGCGTCACAATTGGATTCACAGTACAATTGTCTGCTTCGTCTGTAATTGCATTTATATCCGCTGCGGGAATATCGCTTAAACACTGGAAAGCTAAATCAGCAGGTGCAGTTCCTGTTGGAAGAATAGTATCGTTAATCGTAATAATTTGTGTAATATCTGTGTTATTTCCACAGTCATCAGTAATGCGATAAGTTCGTGTAATTACTTCCGGACAAGTATTCCCATCTGAAATATCACTCAAGTGAATCACTGCAGGATTAGCTGTACAATTATCTACCTCATCAGTAATTAAAGCAATATCCGCCATTGGCACATCACCAATACACTGAACTGTTGTATCAGAAGGAGCTGTGGCTGTTGGTGCGATATCATCATTGATTGTAATGGTTTGAACCACATCAATATTATTTCCACAATCGTCGGCAATATTGTAGGTTCTTGTAATGATTTCCGGACAAGTATTTCCATCTGAAACATCGCTTACATGCGTCACAATAGGAATTACTGTACAGTTATCAGCTTCATCGGTAATTGCAGAAATATCCACTGCGGGTACATCCGATATACATTGAACTGTAACATCTGCAGGTGCTGTTCCCGTTGGAAGAATAGTATCATTAATGGTGATGATTTGCGTCACATCAATATTATTTCCACAATCATCGGCAATATTGTAAGTTCTTGTGATTACTTCTGGGCAAGTGTTACCATCGGAAACATCGCTGACATGCGTCACTGTTGGATTTACTGTACAGTTATCTGCTTCGTCTGTAATGTAATTAACATCTGGAGCAGGAACATCACCAATACATTGAACGGCCAAAGGAGCTGCCGAACCTGTTGGAAGAATGTCATCATTTATCGTGAATGTTTGTACAAGATCTATGTTATTTCCACAATCATCTGCAATGTTGTATGTTCTTGTAATGACTTCTGGACAAGTATTTCCATCTGAAACATCGCTCACATGTGTCACTGTTGGGTTGACTGTACAATTGTCTGCTTCATCTGTAATCGCTAAAACATCCACCGCAGGAAGATCTGCCAAACATTGTAAAGCCACATCTGCTGGAGCAGTTCCTGTTGGAAGAATTGTATCATTAATTGTAAAGGTTTGCAAGACGTTAATGCTATTTCCGCAATCGTCAGCAATGTTGTAGGTTCTTGTGATAATCTCCGGACAAGTATTCCCATCTGACACATCACTCACGTGTGTTACTGTTGGAATGGCAGTACAATTATCTGCTTCATCAGTGATTAAATTAATGTCTGCCGCTGGAAGGTCTTCAATACATTGCAGTGTTACATCTGCAGGCGCTGTTCCAGTTGGATTAATATCGTCATCAACCGTTATGATTTGAATCACATCTATATTGTTTCCGCATGCATCTGCAATGTTGTAAGTTCGTGTAATCGTTTCAGGACACAAATTTCCATCTGAAACATCGCTCACATGTGTAACTATTGGATTTGCAGTACAATTATCCGCTTCATCTGTAATTGCAGTAATGTCAACTGCTGGAACATCACCTATACACTGAACTGTAGTGTCGGAAGGAGCTGTAGCTGTTGGATTGATTAAATCATTGATCACAATATCTTGACTACAAGAAACAGTCACTCCACAAGTATCAGCAATTTGATAGGTTCTTGTGATTATTTTTGGACAAGAATTACCGTTAGAAACTTCACTCAATAAAATAAATGAAGAAGAATCAATTATTCCTCCGGCAGGAATAGTAGCAGAGCCACCAGCAGCAATAAATTCATCAAAGTTCGCATAAGCAGCTTGTTCAGAAATATCACAAACAGCGGTTAAATCTCCCGGACAAGTAATGTCTGTAATAGCAGGAGAAACTGTAATCATTACTTGATCAGAAGAAAAACAGTTGGTTAAATCTGCCGTTACCGTATAGTAAGTTACTCCAACTGGTGGCACAAAACCAACGCCATCTGTAATGCCATTATCCCAAGAAAGTATTGCTCCATCAGGATTATTAGCAGATAGCACTATCGTAGTTCCTTCACAATAAAATGCATCTGGCCCCGCATCAATCAAACCTGATGTTGGGTCATTGATGTTGATAGAAACATTTTCTGTTGTTGTACACGAAGGACAGTCAATATCTGAAACTGTAAAATTAGTGTAAGAACCTGCAATCAATCCAGTAATGACATATTCACCTGCTGCGTTTGTAGTAATTGTGTTTGTTGGACCACCATCATAACTCATTTCGTAACTTGTGTTAGGATCCAATCCAGAAAGTGTTATTGTTCCATCACTTCCTCCACAAGAACCAGTTCCCGTTCCAGAGACTGTAAATGTTGGTGTATAAGAAGCAATCGTTATTTCGTGCGTCACATTAATACTGTTTCCACAATCGTCTGTAACACTGTATATTCTTGAAATAATTTCCCCATTACAAGAATTCCCGTCTGTACTTTCAGAAGAAAAAGCTACAATTGGGTTTACCGTGCAATTGTCCGCTTCATCAGTTACTACAGAAATATCAACGGGTGGAACATCTGTTAAACATTGCACTACAAGAGGAGCCGGATTACTTGCCGTTGGATTCACATCATCATTCACTGTAATGGTTTGAACGACATCAATATTATTTCCACAGTCATCCGCAATATTGTAAGTTCTTGTAATGACTTCTGGACAAGTATTCCCATCTGAAACATCGCTAACGAAAGTCACCGTTGGATTTACAGTACAATTATCTGCTTCATCGGTGATTAAAGAAATATCATGTACTGGAACATCGCCAATACATTGAACTGTAAGATCGACTGGAGCTGTTCCAGTTGGAAGAATGTCATCGTTGATTGTGATGAACTGAACTAAATCAGTAAAATTCCCACAATCGTCCGTTATTCTATAAGTTCTTGTAATTTGCTCTGGGCAGGTATTTCCATCTGAAACATCGCTGACATGGGTTACAATTGGATTTACTGTACAATTGTCTGCTTCGTCTGTGATTTCTAAAACATTAGGCAAAGGAACATCGCCAATACATTGAACAGTCACATTGGCTGGAGCTGTTCCGGTTGGAGCAATATCATCATTCACTGTAATGGTCTGAATAACATCAATATTATTTCCGCAGTCATCTGCAATATTGTAAGTTCTTGTAATAATCTCCGGACAAGTATTTCCGTCAGAAACATCGCTGACATGGGTTACAATTGGATTTACTGTGCAATTATCCGCTTCATCGGTAATTTCTAAAACATTAGGTATAGGAACATCGCCAATACATTGAACGGTAAGATCAGCAGGAGCAGTTCCGGTTGGGAGAATGTCATCATTTACCGTAATTGTTTGAACGACATCAATATTATTTCCGCAATCGTCTGCAATGTTGTAAGTTCTTGTAATGACTTCCGGACAAGTATTTCCATCTGAAATATCGCTAACATGGGTTACGATTGGATTTACTGTGCAATTATCTGCCTCATCGGCAATTTCTAAAACATCAGGAATTGGAACATCGCCAATGCATTGAACTGCAAGATCAGCGGGAGCTGTTCCGGTTGGAAAAATGTCATCGTTTACCGTAATTGTTTGAACGACATCAATATTATTTCCGCAGTCGTCTGCAATATTGTAAGTTCTTGTAATGATTTCTGGACAAGCATTCCCATCTGAAACATCGCTAACATGCGTTACAATTGGATTTACTGTGCAATTATCAGCTTCATCTGTAATTAAAGACACATCAGGAATTGGAACATCACCAATACATTGAACAGTCACATTTGCAGGAGCTGTTCCTGTTGGATGAATATCGTCATTTACGGTGATTATTTGATTGAGGTCAGTAAAATTTCCGCAATCATCAGTAATTCGATAAGTTCTTGTGATTAACTCTGGACAAGTATTTCCATTTGAGACATCGCCCACAAAAGTTACCGTTGGATTTACAGTGCAATTATCTGCTTCGTCTGTAATTAAAGAAATATCATTTGCTGGAACATCGTCAATACATTGAACAGTAAGGTCAGCAGGCGCTGTTCCTGTCGGATTGATGTCGTCGTTGATAGTAATTAGCTGAATTAAATCAGTGGAATTGCCACAATCGTCTGTTATTCTGTAGGTTCTTGTAATTTGCTCAGGACAAGTATTTCCATCTGAAACATCGCCAACGAAAGTCACTATTGGATTGGTCGTACAGTTATCGGCTTCGTCTGTAATTAAATTGACATCTGCCATTGGCACATCACCAACACATTGAACTGTCACATTTGCTGGAGCCGTTCCTGTTGGAGCAATATCATCACTCACCGTAATGGTTTGAACGACATCAATATTATTTCCGCAATCGTCTGTAATGTTGTAAGTTCTTGTAATGATTTCTGGACAAGTATTCCCATCTGAAACATCGCTGACATGCGTCACAATAGGATTTACAGTACAATTATCTGCTTCGTCGGTAATTTCTAAAACATTAGGCAAAGGAACATCACCAATACACTGAACGGTAATATCTGCAGGAGCTGTTCCGGTTGGAAGAATATCATCGTTGATTGTAAAATCCTGTGTAAGATCGGTAAAGTTTCCACAATTATCGGTGATTCTGTAAGTTCTGGTAATAATTTCCGGACAAGTATTTCCATCTGAAACATCGCCAAGGTGTGTAACGATCGGGTGAGCTGTACAGTTGTCATTCACATTAGTTACCAGGGAACTATTTGCAGCAGGAATATCTGTCACACATTGAAACGCCATTCCCGCAGGAGCTGTTCCTGTTGGGTTTATATCATCATTTATGGTAATAATTTGGGTACATGTTTCTGTATTTCCGCAATCGTCTTGAATTTGATAGGTTCTGGTCACAGTTTCAGGACAAGAATTATTATCTGAAACTTCGCTCAGTAAAGTAAAAGTTGAAGGCAGAATCGAAGCTCCTGCAGAAACTGAAACAGAACCACCGGCATTTTCGAAAGCTGTTAGATTAGCATAAGGTGGCTGCTCTGAAATATTGCAATTTGCAGTAAGATTTGGAGGACAATTGATGGTTAAAGTAACAGGATAAATGGTAATGAGAAACGATGTTTCATCTTCGCAAAAAGCAGGAAGACCGCTATCATAAATGTACATTGTAGTCGTTGAAGAAATAATATCTCCTGGATTATATTGTGTTCCTGTTCCTCCTGTACCCGTGTAATAAGCCTCACTTCCTGATAAATTTGCACCTGTAATTGCAGGAAGCGTATAAGGTAGACATTGGTTTACATCAGGAATTGGATTAATGATGGGAAAAGGATTAACATTAACGCAGATTGTGGTATCGTAAGAACATCCAAAATTATCAGTTGCTTCGTAAGTGTAGCAAGAGCTTCCTAAAGCAGGTGGTTCCACGTTTATTGGATTTGTACCACTTACAATAGTGGGGTCAGCTTGCCAATTTTCTGAAACAATTACCGGTGTAAACGCAATTGAAGGTGGAATAATTCCTGTGTTAAAGTTCAAACTCCAATCGAATACAAAACCATTATCGCTGGCCCAATCGTCGGTAAAAGTCAAAGTCCAAACTCCGTTCAAATCACAGCCAACCAGTGCATCCATAGGATTTTCAGATTCATAAGAGCCAGCAGGAATACTTATTCCCGACGTTCCGTTTGCGGCCAAAGTTCCGTTCGTAGCGTTTGGTGTCCAGCAGTAATCAAAACCAATACCTTGCGCAAATGGAAAATTATCGTTATCAATTGGAGAACCTAAATGTGCGCCTACACCAAAATTAAAATCTACTAAATTTACTGTTTGTCCGGAAGGACATTCTATTATCACCCCTAAATCTCCCAAAAAGGAATGCTCCATATTTACACAAATAGATAATAAATCATCAATATCTGTTAAGCTTTGATTAGGTAAAAAACACTCGATATTTACTGAAGTCGAGTAAGAAACTCCTGTTCCATCTGGCAAAGCTATAGGGGGAAAAACAGGTTGATCACAAATACGATCGAAAGTGACTGGAGTAACCACACCTGTAAGAACAGATTGATCTCCGATACAAATTTCTTCTGGTACAGCTTCAGTTCCTGTAAATTCGGGTGTGGTAGAAACTCTAATTTCTTGATTGGTTATATTCGTATTTGAACATCCTTCAATATCTTCCATTTGAAGCTGAATAAGATAACCGCCATCATTATTAAAAGTATGACTTACATTTTGTCCAACCGGATTTACACCATCTTGGGTGCTCCAGCTAAAGGTTGATGTAGCATCTGATTGCGTATATTCTGTGTTGTTAAACGGGTAGGTTCCACTTCCTGTCATTGACACAGTAGTTCCTTGGCAAATTCGAATAACTCCATCTGGATCGGGCGCGGGTGAAAAAGAAAAATTAGAGCTAAAATCTTGACAAGCTGGTTTACAGCTGATCACTCCTTCCCACCCCACATTACTTCCTGATAGATTTGCGGTGAATACGAAGGTAAGACAGCCAGAGGCATTACTTGGTGATGCTTCAACAAACCCAGGACCAGTTGCCCCAGAGTATGTTCCAATAGGTGGTGCGCCAACATTATCTCCATCATAAATCGTGAACTGATCATAATAGAATTCCGTGTTAAAGCTGACAAAATCTACACGAGTTGACATTCCATTACTTGGACAAATGGTATAGGTTAAATTTTCACCATTTGTATAATTTCCAGAGGGACCACCCGTATCATAAAACATTCCAGTACAAGTAGTAATTGTGTCTCCATCTGTCATATTAAAGTTTTGGGCGAATATTGAATTTGCACCTATTAATATGAAGAAAAAAATAATTATACTGATGTGTTTCATAAAATTAGCCTTTAGTAGTTGTAGTTGCGCTTTTAATACTTTCTCATTTTCCGATTAATTTGCTCATTGGAATATATAATTATGATTTGATTGCTTTCCTTATTGATCCTAAAGGCTCCCTTCTCAATAGTTGGGAAATTATACATTAGGAAATTAAAGTCTTTAGATTGTAAATCGCTTGCAAATTGATTCGCCGAAATTGCTTTTCCCTTGTAATGCACCAGAGGTAGTAAATCTAGTTGGGCAACTTTCTCACTAGGAACCGTTCGGATTGAATATCCTTGCTGAGATTTTACCTTGAGATGCTTAATTAATCCAGGATTGCTTTTTAGACTGCTTTCATACTCTGTTTTCCCTAAAAACTCCTCCACTAACTGGTCTGGAGTATTGTTTTGAGAAAACACTAGTGTGGGTATAAAAACAATGAATAGTATAGATATACACTTTTTCAAGTTATTCATAAGTATAGTTTTGCACTTATTAAACGAAAAAAAAGATCAAATAGTTGCGCCAGCTTTGGTTTTATTTCTACGGACTTTTCATGAAATTCCCGAGTTTCGATTCATACCTCAATGTATCACTAGTTATCAGACAGTTACATTCATCCAACTTGTATTTTTGATGAATCCGACTACTTTTTTTTGAGAATTGCAAGGGATGATTTTGTTTTTCGCGAACCTGAAATTATTTTAATCATGGTAAAAGAAGATTTGGATTTTTGGATTGAGATTTTGCTTTGATGATCGGCAAGCAGACAATTGCGAAACGTTCTGAAATATCTTTTCGATCTATGGTTGTGCTTCAATGATGAGTGGGGGGGACGATTACAAATCGTCCCTACATCATCTCTTCAATCTATGATTTGTGCAAGGATGATGATTCAATCACCTCAACAAGCTCACGCTCCCAATAATCTCCTTGCTCTCCTCGTTTCGCAATTTTTTAAAACTGATTTTCCAGAGGTATGCGCCTTCAGGAGCGAATTTTATTTGGCTTGCGCCGTAGGTTCCGTCCCAGCCGTAGTTGGCGTCGTTGCTTTCGAAGATCAATTCTCCCCAACGGTTATAAACCTCTAATTTATAATCTAAAGGGTCAAATCCTGAGGTAAAAACTGGTTTAAAAGTTTCGTTGTATTTGTTTCCGTCAGGTGTAAATGTGTTGGGAACGAAATAAACCAATTCTTCGAAAAACGGTAAATCTAAATTGAAAGTATCTTGACAACCCAAATTACTCGTTGCGATTAGTTCGACATCAAAAATGAATTCCTTTTTTATTGAATTAACAGAATATTCATGGGTTGGATGAATGGCATTACTGAATTCTTCATCTCCGAAATCCCATTCGTAAGCCGTTGCTCCAGTAGATTCATTGGTGAAATCTGCTACATTGTATATATTGGTTAACTCCTCAGGATTCACAAAGAAATCTGCTACCGGATAATCATCAATGCATATATAATCTGTTATTATTAAATCATCAACACAACCGTTTGATAATTCAACTTTTAAATTGACATCATAACAGCCGGCTTCTGTGAAAATGTGATTTACGTTGCAACCGTTTATTTCTTGATTTCCATTAATTGTGAAGACACATGTGTTCCCAATTCCTGGTGAAGTACTAAACAAATTTACTTCTTGCGGCGCACAACCCACTGTTCTGTCCGCTAAAAATGAAACCTCTGGAGAAATAATTACATCAACATCTACTTGGTCTGAGTTTTCACATCCATGAATTGAGGTTCCAATCACAGTGTAAGTTACGAGTCCTAAATTTGGCGTAAATGGAACATTATCAACAACTCCATTGTCCCAAACATAAGTATCTGCGCCACTTGCTGAGAGTGTTACTTCTTCTCCATCACATACCGTTAAATCATTGCCTGCATTCACAATAGGCAAAGGATTTACAGTTACTTGCACTAGATCTGTTGTAAAACAATTTACTTTTTCCGCGGTAACTGTATAAATGGAAATTCCCACCGGTGGAACAAAACCAAGTCCATCCACTACTCCATTGTTCCAAGAAACATTTGCTCCATCTGGATTAAAAGCCGTTAATGTGATGCTTTCGTTTTCACATACTATAATATCAATTCCTGCATTTACAATTGGTGGAACTGGATCTGTCAATGTCATTGTTACATTTTCTGTTGTACTACAAGTTAAACATGTTGCTTCTGTTAATGTGAAATCTGTGTAAGTTCCTTGAACTAGTCCTGTGATGGTATATTCCCCGTTGGCATCTGTTGTAATAGAAAACGGAGTTCCACCATCATAAGTGAGTTCATAATTTGATGATGGAATTAATCCTGAAAGTGTAATAGTTCCTTCGTTTCCATCACAAGTTGTTGGATCGGTACTTGAAACGGTAAAAACAGGATCAAATAAGTCAATTACAATAATCTGCTGGACATTTATACTGTTTCCACAATCATCTTCAACTTTGTAAAAACGAGTAATTTCTTCTCCATTACAGGTATTTCCATCCGTTGCTTCAGACAAAAATGTTACTGTTGGATTGGCCGTACAATTATCTGCTTCATCTGTTACAACCAAAGGGTCTGGAAGTGGAACATCAGCCAAACAAGCTGCGAAAATCGTATCTGGATTACTTGCCGTTGGAAGAATATCATCATCAATCGTAATGGTTTGAACAACATCTATATTGTTACCGCATTTGTCTTCAATATTGTAAGTTCGTGTGATCACTTCTGGACAAGTATTTCCATCTGAAACATCGCTCACGTGCGTCACAGTTGGAACGTTAGAACAGTTGTCGGCTTCGTCTGTAATTGACAAAACATCTACAACTGGCAAATCGCCAATACATTGAACTGTTGTGTCATTAGGAGCGGTTCCAGTAGGCAAAATTATTTCGCTGATCACGATATTCTGAGTACAAGAAAGCGTTACTCCACAAGTGTCAGAAATTTGATAAGTTCTCGTAATTGTTTCTGGGCAAGTTATTCCATCAGAAATTTCGCTAAACATTGTAAATGAAGCAGAATCAATTATTCCTCCTGCAGGAATCGTTGCAGAACCTCCTGCGTTAATAAATTCTTCAAAATCGGCATAGGAGCTTTGTTCAGAAATATCACAAGAAGCCGTTAAATCTGCCGGACAAGTAATGTCTGTAATTGCTGGAGAAACCGTTATCATTAATTGATCTGATGAAAAGCAGTTCACTCTTTCAGAAGTTACAGTGTAGTATGAAACACCCACTGGCGGAATAAATCCAACTCCATCGCTTACTCCATTATCCCATGAAATATTTGCACTTTCAGGATTAAAAGCATTTAGAATAACCGTAGTTCCTTCACAATATTGAGCATCTGGACCAGCACCAATAACCGCTGCAGTTGGATCATTGATGTTTATTGAAACGTTCTCTGTTGTGGTACATGCAGGACAATCGCCATCAGAAACAGTGAAGTTTGTGTAAGAACCTGCTGGCAAACCAGTAATTACATAGTCTCCTGTTGCGTTTGTAGTGATTGAATTTGTTGCACCACCATCAAAACTCATTTCATAATTTGTATTTGGTGAAAGTCCAGAAAGCGTTATTTCTCCATCTGTTCCATCACAAGATGTTGTTCCTTGCCCTGTAACGGTGAAGATTGGCGTATAAGAATCAACAAGAATTGTGTGTGTAACATTTATACTATTTCCACAAACGTCCGTTACGCCATAAATACGTGTGATAATTTCTCCATTACAGGAATTTCCATCCGTACTTTCAGAAACAAAAGCAACCGTTGGATTTGCAGTGCAATTGTCCGCTTCATCTAAAATCACAGCCGGATCAACTGCTGGAACATCTGTTAAACATTGAACGGTAGTTGAAACATTTGAAGCAGTTGGATCAATATCATCGCTGATTGTAAACAACTGAGTGATGTCAGTGAAATTCCCACAATCGTCTGTAATTCTGTAGGTTCTTGTGATTATTTCAGGACAAGTTGCTCCATTCGAAACATCTGAAACATGAGTAACTACTGGATTTGTAGTACAATTATCGGCTTCATTTGTAATCAAACTAAGATCTGGAGCAGGAATATCCGCTAAACATTGAAGTGTTAAGTCTGCTGGTGCTGTTGCTGTTGGTGGAATGGTATCTAAAACTTGAATGATTTGGTCAACATCAAAGAAGTTTCCGCAATCATCAGTTATTCTGTATGTTCTTGTGATAATTTCTGGACAAGTATTTCCATCTGAAACATCAGAAACGAAAGTTACCGTTGGATTTGCAGTACAATTATCCACAGCATCAGTTACTACATTTATGTCTGAATTGGGAACATCACCTGCACATTGAACAAATATAGAATCAGGAACGCTTGCTGTTGGTTTAGTGGTATCATTAATGGTAATTCTTTGTGTTAAATCAATGCTATTATTGCACCCATCAGTTACTCTGTATATTCTTCTGATGACCGCAGGGCAAGTAAATCCACCAGAATAAGTTGTAGTATGAATCACAGTTGGAGTCGTGGAACAATTATCTGTAACTCCTGTAACCACATTTATACCCACCGGAGGAACTTCACTTATGCATTGAACATATAGGTCTGACACTGTTCCCGTTGGATCAATATTATCATATATCGATATACTTTGTGTTAAATCTGTATAGTTTCCACAGTCATCTGTAATTCTGTATGTTCTTGTTATGATTCTGGAGCATCCACTTCCAATTGTAGCATCAGAAACAAAAGTAACTACTGGGTTTACGGTACAATTATCCGCCACACCTGTAACTAAAGCAATATCCACTGCGGGTAAATCCTCAATACATTGAACTGTAGTATCGGCAGGTGAAGTTCCTGTTGGGGGAATTGTGTCTTTAACTGTAAATAATTGAATAAGATCTGTAAAGTTTCCGCAATCGTCAGTAATTCTGTAAGTTCTTGTGATAATTTCAGGACAAGTATTGCCGTTAGAAACATCACCTTCATACGTAACAATTGGATTTACAGCACAATTATCGGCCTCGTCGGTGATTAAATTCACATCAGGTGCTGGAATATTTGTAATACATTGCACTGTTGAGTCTGCTGGTGCTGTTCCAGTAGGATCAATATCATCAATGATTGTAATGCTTTGATTTACATCTGTGAAATTCCCACAGTCGTCAGTAATTCGATAGGTTCTTGTAATAATTTCTGGACAACTTCCTCCATTCGAGACATCTGACAAAAAAGTGACCACTGGATTAGTTGTACAATTATCTGCTTCATCCGTTATTAAACTAAGATCTGGAACTGGAATAACTGTGTTACATTGAATTGTAATGGGCGCAGGAGCTGTAGCTGCTGGTGGAATTGTATCTAAAACGACAATTGTTTGTGTAACATCAATATTGTTCCCACAATTATCGGCAATATTATAAATTCTTGAGATCACCTCCGGACAAGTATTTCCATCTGAAGATTCACTTACAAAAGTAACTATTGGATTAGCTGTACAATTATCTGCGGCATTAGTGATTACATTGACATCTACTGGAGGAAGATCTGAAATACATTGAACAAATAAAGAATCAGCCGAACCTGTTGGGTCAATATCTTCTGGACAGCAGGTATAAACAAAATTAGAGCTTGCTCCGTTCAATGTGAAATTATTAAAAACTCCTGTTTGCATTACATTTGCTGAGTTTTCTAGATTGGAAATAGCGGTATTATTTCCAGCTGGAATTCCTTGATTAAAATCATAATAGACCAACAAACCTGTTTCATTTCCAACTAATTCAATGTCAATTTGTGCATTGATTTCAGCACTTGTTTTCGCATAATTCCAGATTCTAAATTCATCCAAATCACCTTCATATAATTGTGAAACTGGATTAGGTGTTTGATCAAATTCTTGACCTAAAGAGTGAAAGTCGGTGGACTCAAAAGAAAAAGCATGATTTGCAACTGTATTTATTTGACCATCAACAAATAGAGAACAGACGCCATTATCATAAGTAAAGGCAAGGTGATGACAATCATTATCTCCAATAGGTGTTGTTCCTTCCATCCAAATTTCAGCTCCGTTTGCAGATTTTAAATAAAGTACAGGAACATCAGGAGTACTATCAAAAGAACCAGCGTATCTAAAAATGAGTCCATTTTCGTAATTAAAGTTCTTATTTGAAGAATAAAAAACGTTGTGGTCTGTATTATTTTGTCCTTCAAATTTCACCCAAAATTCTACGGTAAAACTACTCAGATTTGCAACGGAACTGCTGATTGAATTAATGTTGACGTAATCTCCATTTTTGAAATTTAGTGCATAATTAGTGCTTTGGGCAGAAATATTAAGACTGAATAAGACAAGAATTAATGTTATTGTGTGTTTCATAAAAATTGCAGTATCAAAGAAGTAATAGTATCGATTTGCACTTCGAATCTATTTTTAGAATAAATTGCAAGTTTAAGGATAAAAAGCGCTAACACAAAACCAAGTAAAAGACATAAAAATAAATGTTTTGAAAATGAAAAAGGGACGATTTGTAAATCGTCCCTGCGTTGTGTCTTCGTACAATGTGTAGCTTTTAAAAAAATCGTAATTGGTTAACTATCTCAACAAATTCACACTTCCAATCTCTTCAACATTTTCGTCATCTTTTAATTTCTTAAAGCTAATTTTCCAGATGTAAGTCCCTTCTGGGGCAAACTTAATATTACTAGCTCCAAAGGTTCCGTCCCATCCATAGGCTGGATCGTTACTTTCAAAAATCACTTCGCCCCAACGGTTATAAATCTTCAAATTGTATTCCATAGGATCAAATCCAGAGGTAAATACAGGTTTAAATGATTCATTAAACAAGTTTCCATCTGGTGTGAATGTATTGGGTACATTATAAATTAAATCTTCAAAGAAAGGTAAATCTCCAATAATTGAATCTGCACAACCTAAATCACTGTAAGCAATTAGCTTTACTTCATAGATTCTTTCTGCTGGGTTTCCAAGCACGGAATACTCATGAATTGGATTTACTGAGTTGCTGTATGTACTGTCGCCAAACTCCCATTGATAAGTAACTGCTCCACTAGATTCATTTGTAAATTCAGCTTCATTATTGAAAGTTGTCAACTCCTCAGGTTCAATAGAGAAATCTGCAATTGGATAATTATCAATACAAATATAATCTGCCATAGTTTCAGTATCGGAACAACCATTCGCTAATTCAACTTCCAGGGTAACGTCATAACAATCTGCATCAGTGAAAACATGACTTACGTTACAGCCATTGAGCATAACGTTACCTCCAATAGTAAAACGACATTGGTTACCAACTCCAGGACTTGTGCTAATTAAATTAATTTCTTCTGGCGCACATCCTTCTCTTGTATTTGCTGTAAAAGAAACTACTGGCACTTCTAAAACACTAACATCAACTTGATCTGTATTTTCACAACCCGAAGCAGAAGTTCCTGTAACGGTATAAGTTTGCGTTCCTAGAGTTGGCGTAAACGGAACACCATCAAGCACCCCATTATCCCAAGTATAGGTCACTGCTCCACTTCCCGACAAGGTCACTTCTTCACCTTCACAAACCTCAACCATGTTTCCTGCAGAAACATTTGGTAACGGAGACACTACTACTATTACATCATCGGTTGTAGTACAATTGGCTAATTCAGCCGTTACCGTGTAAGTTAAAGAACCCACTGTAGGAACAAAACCTACACCATCAGTGACACCGTTATTCCAAGAAATATTTGCGGCATCAGGATTTGTGGCTGTTAAGGTTACCGTTTCTCCTTCACAAACTTGTAGATCTGAACCTGCATTTACCGCAGGTGGTGTTGGGTCAGTTAAAGTAATAGAAACATTTTCTGTAGTGCTACACGCAGAACAAGTCGTTTCTGCCACAGTATAGTCTGTGTAAGTTCCTGCAGACAAGCCAGTGATCACGTATTCGCCCGCAGCATTAGACGTTATCCCTGTTGCAGTTCCTCCATCATAAGTTAAATCGTAATTTGTAGAAGGTGTTAAGCCAGAAATAACAATAGTTCCATCCGTTCCATTACAAGTGCTTGGGTCATTTCCAGCAACACTAAAGTTTGGATCTTCTGCTCCAATCGAAATTATTTGAGTTAGATCTGTAAAGTTTGAACAATCATCCGTTACTCGGTAAGTTCTTGTAATTAACTCACCGGCACAAGTATTTCCATCTGTAACTTCTGAAACAAAAGAAACAACTGGAGAAACTGTACAGTTATCGGCCTCATCTGTTATGATCGCAACATCGAAAACAGGAACATCTGTTAAACAAGCGACAAATAAAGTATCTGGATTACTTGCAGTAGGCGAAACGGTATCGTTCACTGTGATCACTTGAACAAGATCAACATTATTTCCGCAATCATCCGCAATGTTATAAGTTCTAGTGATTACTTCAGGACAAGTATTTCCATCTGAAACATCGCTCACAAAAGTAACTGTTGGATTAGCTGTACAATTATCCGCTTCATCAGTGATTAAAGCAATATCTGCAGCAGGTATATCCCCTGCACACATGACAAGAGTGTCAGTAGGCACTGTTGCTGTTGGGGCAGTGTCATCACTAATTGTGATCACTTGCACCACATCTATATTGTTCCCGCAATCATCCGCGATATTGTAAGTTCTTGTTACCGTAATTAAACATCCACTTCCTGTCGTCACGTCTCCTACATGAGTTACCGTTGGATTAACGGTGCAATTGTCTGCTTCGTCAGTTATTGAAGTAACATCTGCGGCAGGCAAATCTCCAACACATTGAACAGTTAAATCAGCAGGCGCTGTTCCGGTAGGATTTTCATCATCATTCACAATGATTGTTTGTGTTGCTGAAACAGAAACTCCACAAACATCGGTTAACTGATAAGTTCTTGTAATTGTTTCAGGACAAGATCCTCCGTCTGACACTTCACCTAACATTGTAAATGATGCAGAATCAATTTTTCCTCCAGCAGGAAGAGAAACCGTTCCTCCATCCGCTAAAAATGCATCGAGATCTGCATAAGGAGGCTGTTGAGAAATATTACAAGAAGCAGTTACACCGGTTGGTGCGGTAATTCCTGTCAATGGTGGGTGAACTGTTACTGTCACTTGATCCGTACTGATACAATTTAACAATCCTGCAGTAACAGTATATGTATTGATTCCAACAGGAGGAACAAAACTCGCACCATCTGTCACTCCATTATCCCACGCGATACTTGCTCCATCAGGATTAAATGCAGTTAATGTAACAGCACTTCCTGGACAAACTTCTTGATCCAAACCTGCGTCGATAGTTGGTGGAATTGGGTCATTTAAAACGATACTTGAATTATTGATTCCTTGACATCCATTGAAAATTACTTCAAAATCAGAATAAGCCCCTGCACTAAGGCCTGGAATTACGATATTCCCTGAAGAGTTAGAGTTCATAACGTTTGGCCCAACCGTAGCTCCATTAAAATAAGACACTTCGTAAACATCATTGGGATCTAAACCTTCAATTACAACTGTTCCATCTGTTCCATTACACACCGTTGGGTCTGTAAAAGAAACATCAAAAACAATATTTGTATTGACCAATACAGTTGTGGTTGCATCTGCCGAACAAGCATTTCCATCCGTATATGTGTATGTAATTGTATGTGTTCCAAGACCTGCAACGCTTGGATCAAAATCTCCTCCAACAACACCTGGACCAGAGAAAACGCCTCCAGTTGGTGTCCCGCCTAAGCTTACTGTTGCTGCAAATTCACAGATATCAGCAATAGGATCAATTGTTGGCGTTGGCAGCGGATTTACTGTAATATCAATCGTTTGATTTGTTGCACATTCTCCTGCATTTGGCGTAAAAGTATAAGTTGCTGTTCCTAAAGTTGTCGCTACAACAGCAGGACTCCAAGTTCCATTTACACTTTCATTTGAAACTGTAGGTAGCGTTGGTGGCGTATCATTCTCACAGAAAGCTGTTGCTACACCAAAAGTAGGAACTGTTTGTGCATTCACGGTAACCGTTACATCATCTGTAGAAATACAATTATTTAAATTCGCTGTAACAGTATATGTTTGCGTTGTTGTTGGCGTAAATGCTACTCCATCAGTAATTCCTTGATCCCAAGAAATAGCCGCACCATCAGGATTAGTCGCAGTTAACGTAACTGGTGTTCCTTCACAAACCGTTTGATCAGTTCCTGCATTTACTGTTGGTGCATTAGGATCTGAAAGATTCAAAGTCGTATTGTCTGTGCTAAAACATCCACCTGACCCCACAAAGAAAGTAGTGTATGCTCCTGCATTTAAACCAGAAATCATGACTTCACCAGAAGCATTTGAAACAAAATTTGTTGGTCCAACAATTCCCCCGTTATCATAAGAAACAGAGTAAACAGTGGAATTTTCCAGACCAGAAATGGTAATGCTTCCATCGGTTCCTCCACAAGCTGTTGGGTTAGTTGAAGCCAATGTAAAATCTAAATCCGTATTGACTTCGATATCTACGGTTGAACTTCCCGTACATCCATTTCCATCTGTGAAAGTATAAGTTATTGTATGTGTTCCTAAACCAGCAACAGCAGGATCAAAATCCGCTCCTGACATACCGTTTCCTGAGAATGTACCTCCAACTGGATTTGCCGTTAAAGTTACTGAAGCAGAAGCCACACAAATATCAGAAGGTGCTGTAATTGTAGGATTAGGTTCAGGATCAACTGTCACGTCTAAAGTTGCAGTTGCCGCACACAATCCAGCGTCTGGTGTGAAAGTATATGTCGTTGCACCAACAATAGTGTTTGAAATTGTAGCTGGATTCCAAGTTCCTGTAATGTTTTCATTGGACATTGCAGGTAAGCTTGGAGCTGCTGTGTTTTCGCAAAAATTAGCAATTGCGTTAAAAGTGGGAATATCCTGTGGAGTCAAAGTAACAGTAACGTCATCAGTGGCAGAGCAACCATTCAACAAAACCGTAACCGTGTAGGTTTGTGTATTCGCTGGAGTAAAAGGAACACCGTCTGTAACTCCATTATCCCAAGAAATTGTTGCTCCTGCAGGATATCCTAAAGCGGTTAAAGTTACAGAACTCCCTGTACAAATTGTTTGTGGAGCGCCTGCATCAACCGTTGGACCATTCGGGTCTGAGAGTCCTATGGTGGAATTATCTGTTCCTATACAAGCATTCAATTCCACAGAAAAATTACTATAGCTTCCTGCACTTAATCCTGTGATTACCGCCTCTCCTGAAGCATTTGATGTAATACTTAATGGACCAACTGTTGTCCCTCCATCATCATAACTTACATTAAAAGTAGTTGAGTTATCTAGACCACTTAATGTTATCGTTCCGTCTGTTCCTGCACAAACAGAAGGGTCCGTTGCGCTTAAAGTAAAGGAAGGGATGGTTTTTCCGGGATCAATAGTAAAAGTCTGATCACCAGCACAACTCCCATTACTTCCGGAAATAGTATATGTACCCGCAGGTCCACTAACGATTCCTGTTGGGCTAACTACTGGACCAACAGGCGCAAAAGTGTAGCTCAGTGAATTGTCATAATTTGTAATCGCCACAGTGCTATTAACGTTACAATCTGCTGCGGTTTCTAATGTTAATATGGGATCTGCTGGAGTACAATTGGTGAAGGCTATGGTTGTGTCATTTGAACAAGTTAAACCTGAACCAATAGAGTCTTCAAACTCTACATTTAACGCGACTGAAATATTCCCACTCCATTCCATAGGGTTTAGAGCTGAACAGCTTGTCGCTGGGGAATACGTCGTATTGTTACCACCATTACTCAAAGCGTTAGGGAAAACATAAACTTCTACCGTACTATTTTCATCATACCAAGGAATAAATGGCAAATTAAAGCCATAACTAAAATTAGGAGTAGCAAAAGGATAATTTGCTACAACTATATTATCCACATAAACGCTTACAGTTCCACTGGGATCGGTATGGTTAAAACAGTAGGAATTAACAGCGACATCCAAACTTAAAGAATTGGCACTTCCACCAGAATTGTTGGGAGGGATATTAACGTATCCTGCATTATTAGAACCTCCAAATGGTGAATTAGCAACTACTGCAGGAGTAGATGAATTGTACTGAATTGGATCTTTTGGCCCTGAAGTAGAACAACAATTTGGTCCTGCAGCAAAACCATTGTAAGTTATGGTAAATATTTCACTACCATCTACACAAGCATTGGCAGGCACAGTAGACGGTGTAGGAGAAATATCGAAGATTGTTCCTATATCGCTATTGTCGCAATCAAATTGTGCTGTTACATCCCAAGTACAGGTTGTAGAATTCCATATAATCTCAACTAAATCATTAGGATCTGAAGGCACTTCAGGATAAACTACAACAGCATGTGTTCCTGAAGCCAAAACGGTATTGGTTTCATCACAAACAATTTCCCATGGCAGATTAATATTTGTTGTAGTACAAAAATCAGTATTTGCAAGAGTGAGCCCAAGGCTGATGTCTTTACAAAAATCAACCGTTTTTGTGATGATACCTGATGGTGTTGTAACATTTAATGTTGCTGAACTAATGGTCGGTTTCAAGCTAAAAAAACTTGTTTCATCCACAGCAATCCCTGCAGTGACTCCATTTTGGGTTAAGGTATAAGTACCGTTTACTGTGGTCAATGTAAAATCTGTACCGTGTACAGCAGGGTCTAATGGCCCAATAGTACCGTTATAGGATCCAGTTCCGGTCTCACTATAAACTATTACTCCCGACAATTGACTGATCACTTGAACACTTCCGCCGGTTGTCAAAGTTCCATTATAATCAAAAAACAGCTCGCTATTGCAGCTGCTGTTCTCAAAAGTCATTGAATAATTTTGTCCTGCACAAGCCTCACCGCTTGCGGTTACAGCGGTCGAATAAGAGGGACAATTCTGTGAATTACCATTAAAAATAAAGAATACACAAACAATTAGGGTGGGTAAAAAATTTCTCATACAATAGTTTTAATTACAATTTTCCAGACTCATTTTAAATAAACAACTTTGAATTGAGGAAATATCTCAACAAAGAATTAACTATGTTATTCTTTTCCAATCTTTTCAAAAGTCTACTTAGTGAAAATAAATCTGAAAACTATATGCCCCAAAAATAGTTAAAATCATGATAATGCACCATTAATATTTGAAGGAACAATCTTTTTTTATTAACAATAAACAAACAAATATTTGAATAAGTCTGCAAAGTTTAAGCTTAAGTTTAGGAGAAAGATGGAAATTAGTCAAACAGACATGTTTCATCGTCCAGCTCTGTTTCTATAGTGCAATGACTGAACTTTTTGTCCTTTAGCAAAGTTTTCACCTTCTCTTTTACACTTGTAATCTCATCCAGTGAATGAAGCTTTTCCAATCGAAGATGTGTTGAAAAAACATGATGATCTCCGTCTAATGACCAAACATGAGTATGATGCATATCTTTCACCTTAGCAATAGCCAAAATTTCCCTTTGTATTTGAGCCAAATCTATTTCCTTTGGAACACCTTGAAGAAAGAAATATAAAGTTTCTTTTAATCTTCCAATGACACCGTACAAAATATAAGCAGTTATCGCCAAAGATAAAATTGGATCGATATAGGGCGTTGGATAAAAATAAATAACGATTGCCGCAATCAAAACCGCTACCCAACCCAAAACATCTTCTAACATGTGCCAGTACACTACTTTTTCATTCATACTGCTGGAAGAGCGCATTTTTAATACAACTATACCGTTCACCAGTACCCCCATTAAGGCAAACACAATCATCCCAAGTGCATCAGACTCCTCAGGATTAACGAGCCTTTCAATCGCAGCGTAGATCACAAATCCTGAACCCAAAATAAGAATGATACTATTGATTAACGCCCCTAACAATGAATACCTGGCATAGCCAAAAGAGAATTTAGAATCGGCTTTTTGTTTTGATTTATTTTCCAAATACCAAGCTGATCCCAAAGATAAACTATCGCCCAAATCATGAATAGCATCCGAAATAATGGCTACACTATTGACATAAATCCCTCCTATTATTTCAAAAATAGAAAAGCCAAGATTCATCCAAAAAGCTAGCTTTAAGTTTTTTGTGGAAGAATGATCGTGACTGTGGTTATGAGACATATTTTTCAGTATTGACTTTGGAGTATTGAGTATAAAGCTTTGAGTATTGCGCGTTATTGATAAAGTGATACAAATTGGAATTGACCGCCATCGAAAAGACCTTTATCGCTGAGTTTTAGTTGTGGAATAACCAATAAAGCACAAAAGGAGAGCGTCATAAATGGTGCGTTTAATTTTGCTCCCAATTCTTTAGAACGTTGGTCCAAACTTTCGTAACGTTCTGCTACTTTTTCACCGCTTTCTGTGGTCATTATTCCGGCAACTGGCAAACCTAGAACCTCTTCTTCGATTCCATTGGCTAAAGAAATTCCACCCTTTTCTTTAACAATAAGGTTGATGGCTTTTTGAATATCATCATCATTCGTTCCCACAGCAATAATGTTGTGACTGTCGTGTGCTACACATGAAGCAATTGCCCCTTCTTTCAGTCCGAAATTCTTGATAAAAGCTACAGCAGGCTTTGCGTCAAAATAACGATTAACAACAACTACTTTAAGAACATCATTTTCGACATCTGCCAGCAATTCTCCATGCTCAGATTTTAAAATATGTTCTGTTTCTTTGGTCACCAACTGTCCATCTTCAACAACAATTACACGCACTTTATTGCTTGTATTCACAACTTTTAATTGTGAACTGTTGATTGGTGAACAGTTAAAATTATTGGGTAGCGCTGCATCTATTCTTGCGAATTTCACCTCATCATTTTCAAAAACAATATTTCCATCAATAACCGTTTGCTTCACCTTGAAGTTTTTCAAATCTTCAACAATGCAAAAGTCCGCTTGATCTCCAACACGCAGTTGTCCAACATCCATTCTGTAATGCTCAATCGGGTTGATACAGGCGGCTTGTAGTACATTAAATAAATCACAACCTTTCTCGACAGCTCTTGCCACCAATTGATTAATGTGACCCAACACAAAATCATTGGGGTGTTTGTCATCAGAACACAACATTATTTCACTCGGGAATTCGTCAATCAAAGTGTAGAGTGCTTCAAAATTTTTAGCTGCACTCCCTTCACGAATAAGAATTTTCATTCCATATTTCAGTTTATCGAGCGCTTCTTCCTTCGTAAAACATTCATGGTCTGTTTCTATTCCTGCTTCAATATATTTTTTTGCGTCTTCACCTCTCAATCCTGGTGCGTGACCATCTACTCTTTTATCAAGACTTTTGGCCAATTCAATTTTCGCCATTACTCCTTCATCACGAAAAAGAACGCCAGGATAATTCATCATTTCTGCCAAGTAATTAACACGCGGAAACTTGAATAACTCTCGGATGTCTTCTAAATCAATTTCTCCACCTGCTGTTTCAAAAGTTGTAGCAGGAACGCATGAAGGAGCGCCAAAAAAGAACTTAAAAGGAGTTTCATTCCCATTATTTATCATGTATTCTACTCCCGCTCTACCCAAAACATTTCCTATTTCGTGCGGATCAGAAATTGTAGCTACTGTTCCTTGTTTTACTGCCAATCTAGCAAATTCAGAAGGAATTAACATTGAACTTTCGACATGAACATGCGCATCAATAAATCCTGGTAAAATATATTGATCGGGCACCTCATCATTGGGAAGGATAGAATGAATTTTTCCGTTTTCTACTTTTAAAATTCCTTTGATGATTTGCTTGTTCTTTATGTCGACTATGTTTCCTTTAAATTCTTGCATGTAAATGATGTTTTAGGTAAAATTAAAAATTCAAAAGTCTTTAAGCTACTAAATTGACGGATTAAATAAGCTCAATTGAAATTCAGTGGAAAAGCCATGATCTGAAATTTGAATTTCTTAAGCTATTTGCAATTATTGTATTTTAGCTGTATTTTTATGACAAACAATTAGTTAAACTAACAACTATAATTGAGTTTTAGCACTACACTCCATAAGCCAAACAGTATGAAAACAGTACAATTCGTTCTTGGAACCTTAGTTATTTCAACTTTATTTGCTTTTGCTTCTTTAAAAGATCATCCTGATCAATTCATTGGAGTTTATGGCAGTAAAGGAAGTTACGCGATAATTATTAATCCGGATATGACATTCACCTATATTGACAATACGCAAACGAAAAACATTAACGTTTCAGGAAAATGGGAATTCAAAGGCAAAGAAATCACCTTAAAAAGCGACACAAAATCTAAAATGATTTCAAAATGGACATTAACGAATAAAGATTCATGTTTGAAATCCAAAAAAGGATTTACTTTTTATACCTTGTGTAGGAATTGTGAATAGTATATCCGACGGGTTCTATACAGTGTTCTTCTTGACTAAATAAAGCTTTTAAAGAAATGATTAAAAAAACGGACGTAATCGTAATCGGTGCTGGACTTTCTGGTTTAACCGCTGCAAGAAAACTTGAAGAATTGGGTTATTCCGTTAAAGTAATTGAAGCCCGAGATCGAGTGGGAGGAAGAAATGAAACGCATCTCTTGGCTGATGGTCAAGTTTTAGATTTAGGCGGACAGTGGATTGGTCCTACGCAAACGAAAATGTATGAATTATGTAAAGAATTGAAGTTAGAACTCTTTCCGACCCATAATGAAGGAAAAGTTATTCTGTATGACCACGGAAAGAAATCCTTGATGGGATCAAAAAATGGCGCTTTACCCAAATTGAATGTCTTTATTTTATTGGGATTAGGTTTAATCATCAAGAAAATAGAAAAGCGGGTTGACCAAATTGATTTAGACGCTCCATGGAAGCACCCGAAAGCTAAGGTTTGGGACAGTGAAACACTGGAGTCTTGGGTTAGAAAAAACACCAAACTAAAGAAAGTCAGGGCATATTTCAACATTGTTTCAGAAGTCGTTTTTTCTACAGAAGCAAGTGATATTTCTTTTCTCCACTTCCTTTTTTATGTGAAATCTGGAAGCGGAATGGACAATCTTTTGAATATTGATGAAGGAGCACAAAAGGAAAGAGTTGTTGGTGGTACGCAACAAATCAGCATTCGATTATCCGAATTATTAAAAAATGAAGTCATTTTAGAAAGTCCTGTTACCCGAATTGAACAATCGGAAAATGGAGTAAAAGTCTTTTCGAAAGAACAGTTTTGGCAAGCTAAAAAGGTAATAGTAACACTCCCTCCTACTTTAGCCGGAAGAATAACATACGCGCCTCCATTGCCTGGAATGCGTGATCAACTCACACAAAGAATTCCAGCGGGTTCTGTGATAAAAATTCAAATTATCTATAAAACTCCATTTTGGCGAAAAAAGGGATTAACAGGTCAAGCAGTTAGTTTTACTGGTCCCCTAAAAATCGTAATGGACAATTCATTACCCAACGATTCAAGAGGAGTTTTGGTGATGTTTATGGAAGGGAACGACGGCAGAGAAGCTTCGGAATGGACGCTCGAAAAACGCACGCAAAAAGCAATAGGCTGCTTGGTGAAATACTTCGGAGATGAAGCCAAAGATTATTTGGACTATATAGAACGAAACTGGTGCGATGAAGAATTTACGCGCGGCGGATATGGTGGTCATTTTACACCTGGCGTTTGGTCAGGATTTGGAAAATATTTACGAAAACCAATCCAACACATTCATTGGGCTGGAGCAGAAACCGCCACCGTTTGGAATGGCTACATGGAAGGAGCAGTACGTTCTGGAGAAAGAGTTGCTACTGAAGTTTCGGAAACTCTAAAAGACTCCTAATCCAATAAAAAAAGGTGGCAAAAAACCTAAAGTTCTTAACCACCTTTTTCTAAAACTATAATTATTTAATCGAAGTAAAATGTTTTGAGACTCGCCTCGCTACTCAATACTTCTAGCTGATATCCTAAACATTGAAACGGAAGTGCATGATATCACCATCTTTTACAATGTATTCTTTTCCTTCTACTCCAAATTTCCCTGCTTCTTTACAAGCTGCTTCAGAACCGTATTTCACGAAATCTTCATACTTCATCACTTCCGCACGAATAAATCCTTTTTCGAAATCTGTGTGAATTACACCTGCCGCTTGAGGAGCTGTTGAACCTTTTAAAACTGTCCAAGCACGAACTTCTTTTACTCCAGCTGTGAAATAAGTATCTAAGTCCAACAATTTATAAGCTGAACGAATCAAACGCGCTACTCCAGACTCGGTTAAACCCAATTCTTCCATAAACATTTGGCGTTCTTCGAAAGTATCTAACTCTGTAATATCTGCTTCGATCTGAGCCCCTATGATCAACACCTCAGCGTCTTCATCCTTAACAGCATCTTTTACCATGTCAACGAATTTATTTCCGTCTTTCACAGATGATTCGTCAACATTACATAAATACAAAACTGGCTTTACAGTAATCAAATGAAGCTCTTTAACATGCGGCCATTCGTTTTCATCAAAATCCATTGAGCGCACTGACTCACCCGATTCCAAGTGTTTTTTAATGCGTTCTGCTAAATCATAAGCTCTTTTCGCTTCTTTATCACCAGATTTTGCAGTTCTTGCCAGACCATTTAAACGCTTTTCAACCGTTTCAAGATCTTTCAATTGCAATTCATAATCAATAACTTCCTTATCTCTTAGAGGATCTACAGAACCGTCTACGTGCACGATATTGTCATCTTCGAAACAACGCAAAACATGAATAATTGCATCTGTTTCACGAATATTTGCCAAGAATTGATTTCCTAAACCTTCACCTTTTGAAGCTCCTTTTACCAATCCTGCGATGTCCACAATTTCCATAGTCGTTGGTACAACGCGCTCTGGTTTCACAATCTCTTCTAACTTTTCAAGACGTGGGTCTGGAACAGAAATAGTTCCTACGTTAGGTTCGATTGTACAAAATGGATAGTTTGCCGACTGCGCTTTCGCATTCGATAAACAGTTAAATAAGGTAGATTTACCCACATTCGGTAAACCAACAATTCCACATTTTAATGCCATTTGAAAAAATTTTGATGCAAAGATAATGCTTGGAATTGATTAAAGCCCTTAAATCCATGCAAAATCAGTATATATGTTAGTACAATAGTTTTGCGCTGTAATAGAACGCGGGCCTTCGACAGGCTAGTCACCGCATAATAGATGCAAGCAACGTGGATAATCGCGGATTTTTCAGCATTTGGTAAATTAAGATTTTAGCGGATTACTTGCAATTAATAATACAACTTTATGACTAATCACTACCTTCACAAATATTTGAACGTTGAGCAAGCCGATTCCCCTAACTTCCTTCATAACTTCTGTATAGTTTCTGATTGAAATCACCTTATTTTCTTACTCAATTTCTCCATTTTGTCAGACAGTTCAAACAAGTCGGCAAGCAACATGTGAACAGCGTCCTCACTCAGAACACCTCGCTTAAGGTCTTGGGGGACTTCCTTACTTTTATCTGCCAAAACATCTTTCATGTATTGAAATTCATAATCCTCCTTCAATGTCCTTAGTTTTATCAATGAATCTGAAAGTTCCGTTAATACATTGTCAGATTTTTCAACAAGCACTGTAAGCTCGTCTAGAAAACCTGAAAATCCGGGAAATTTAGAATCTACAAAACCCTAAAACCCTTACTGTGAGCGCCTCTAAAGGTTTTTAACGGTTAATAACCGATGACAAATAGTTATTCCAGAGAAAACCCAGAAATTCCAAAACTCAAGAATCCACAAAACCCTCAACTCCTTTCTATTAGTGCCTCTAAAGGTTTTTAACGGTTAATAAGCGATGACAAATAGTTATTCCAGAGAAAACCCAGAAATTCGGGAAATTCAGAATTCACAAACCCCTCAATCCCTTGATATGAGCGCCTCTAAAGGTTTATAACGGTTAATAACTGATGGTAAGTAGTTATTCCTGAGAAAACCCAGAAATTCCAAAACTCAAGAATCCACAAAACCCTCAACTCCTTTCTATTAGTGCCTCTAAAGGTTTTTAACGGTTAATAAGCGATGGTAAATAGTTATTCCCGAGAAAACCCAGAAATTCGAAAATTACAGAATTCACAAAAACCTCAATCCCTTGCTATGAAAGCCTCTAAAGGTTTTTAACGGTTAATAACCGATGTCAAATAGTTATTCCTGAGAAACCCATAAATCCGAAAATTACGGAATTCACAAAAACCTAAACCCCTTACTGTGAGCGCCTCTAAAGGTTTTTAACGGTTAATAACCGATGGCAAATGGTTATTCCCGAGAAAACCCAGAAATTCGAAAACTCCAGAATTCACAAAACCCTAAAACCCTTGATACGAGCGCCTCTAAAGGTTTTTAACGGTTAATAACCGATGTCAAATAGTTATTCCTGAGAAAACCAAAAAATTCGAATATTACAGAATCCACAAAACTCTCAATCTCCTGCTATGAGCGTCTCTAAAGGTTTTTAACGGTTAATCAAAACAATAAATTCAGATAAAATTCAGATAAAATAGCTGTTAAAATCGCGATAAGCAGATGAAACTAACCAATATTTATATTGATTTGGCTTGATGATCACAAAACTATCTCGCGTGGGGTAAAGTCTTACAATCTTTTCTTGGTTTAGCATTTTTAAATTATTTAAATCTACACCTATTTCTAGAAAAGACCCAATATCCGCCTGCAACTCAGGTTCTATTATGTCACTAGTATATTGAAAAAGAACAGCGATAAAACTTTCTTCCCATAACATGACTTTACTCAATTTGTACTGCAAGGAACCATCTCCATATAATGAATTTACGTTATGAGTAAAAGCCTCACTGTAATTCAATATGAAAGGTAAATAATCATTTTTATTAATCTCTTGAAGAATTTGATTTTCAGATCTTAAACGCAACAAATTACTTTGATAATTCAGACTCTCCAACATCATTTTAGTATCATATTTTTGAAAGACTTCTAAATTTTGAATGAATGGTAAATTCAAAAAATCTAAGACTGAAAACTCCCCCTTTTCTTTCACTAAAATTTCCTCATTTGCTAAACTTATGTAGAAAATATAATAGTCCAGATAATTACGAAATGAAGTATATAACTCCTCTAATTCAAACTCAGATTGGTCAGCTTTAGTGATAATTAATAGCCCTTCCAGAAAATGTAATTCATTTCCAGACATCTTTACAAGGGGCACATCAGCATTAAAAGAGCTATAGTTTTTAAAATAATCGAATAACTTTAATCCCAACAAACTTTCATTTTCCACTCTAATTTGATTTTCGAAAAGTAAACTTCCCAGTGTTGGAAATTTTTGAAATGCTTCAACAAAATCGCGCACTTTCCCACCTCCTAACAAATCACTTTTCCAGATAGTAGGATTAAAAACTTCTGTTTGTTTGTTAATCAAATGAATGTCATAAGTATCGCATTCAATCGCAATATGTTCTTTGGCTAATTTCGAAGTATTTATGACCAAATTCGTTAGGCTCATACAACAATCTGCTTTGTCGTTTCTAATCAGTAGCAAACTTGTCGCTGAATCAGTCATTTCACTTCCAAAATGTCCATTTATGGAAAACTGAACGAAGTTGAAAATCTTCAGAACCGTTTGTTGAATAAATAGAGCATCATGATAATCTGGATATTTCTGGTCAAATAAAAATTTTGAACCGTTGACAAATAAACAAGAATATCCGCTTTGCTTTAAGTAGAAAAATGAATTAGAAATGTAATGTTCCGAAACACAAGTGGCTGGCAGTTCAATCGCTTTATTATTTACTTCCCAAGCATTTAAAGTTTGATTTTTTAATGATTTAACAGAAACAGGATTACCTATTACAAGATCAAAACTCGCTTTAAACTTTTCGTTCTGGTCGAAAAAACTTCCTAAAACAATTGGAAAATCAATTGATGAATGTACACTTTTTATCCCATTTCCCACTTCAGCATCTAGAACAGAAAGGTGAAAAA
This sequence comes from Brumimicrobium oceani, assembly GCF_003143775.1. Classification (GTDB taxonomy): domain Bacteria; phylum Bacteroidota; class Bacteroidia; order Flavobacteriales_D; family Crocinitomicaceae; genus Brumimicrobium; species Brumimicrobium oceani. The sequence continues at coordinate 358,879 of NZ_QFRJ01000002.1, forward strand.
TGAATTTTATAAATTGTAAATCCTCAACATCTTGGGCTAAACAAATTATAGCGTTAACTACCTTTTGAATTTGCTCTAAACCCAGATTTTTCACATCGAATTTCAGCTTCTCCAATTGGATTAATCTTCTAAAAATCAATACTAAAATCGAAGTTGAACCAATGGCAGGAATTAGAATTCTATAATTAGAAAGGTCAATATTTCTGAGTCTAGAAAAGGGAAGTGCCTCTTCTACTTGAACCTGAAGAAGTGTTGAAGGAAGCTCAGAACATAAATATTTACCGCTATCTCCAAATAAAACATGATAAATAATTTCACCTATTGCTTCATTCGATAGATATTTAAAATCTAATAGATTCCAAAACTTCACTTCGTTTATCAACTGATCTCTAAAATCTGCAAAAGGCTTAGCAGAAAGAATTATTTTATCTTTCTCATCAAAATTTACATATTCATAATTGAATTGATTTACAGCGTATGCTGAATTCTTAAAAAACGATTCATAACTGTTAATGTCGTCAAGCGAAAAACCTAAGTCTGAAATTTTAGGATTTACCAGTGAAAAAGCTTCTAAATACTTCTCCTCCATCAGTTTTAAAAGCAGAACATTTACAATTAGTTTCTTTTGAGTCGTTAAATCCTGTTCACCAAAATACCTTTTTAGAAAAGTGTATAATTCATCAACATTTTTCTTTAAAATCTGAACAGAAGATTGACGATAATCAAATTCATTACGCATTTCGTCCATTGTCCAAAATGTCCCAGATTTTATCCGAATCGCAAGATTTTGAAAGGGAATATTCAAAAAAACGTCACCTAAATCACTTTGAGTTTTTTTACAATTGACAATAAAATATTTTGAGTCATAAATGAAAATTGCTAGCGGAACTGCATTCCTATTCCACAATTGATTTTGAATTTCACAAATAGCCAAAGTGTCAGCAGAAGAAGGTTTAGATTTATCCGACCAATCATAAAAATAAATCATTGGTTTTGGTTCTCCAATCGATTGAGAAATAAAGAAAACAGATTTCGCACCAAATGATCTAGCCTCCTCTAAATAAAAACGTTGGTTCCCCGAATTATCTTGGAGAGCGTTTTCTGTATTGATGATTTCCTCACCCAAAAAGCCCAATTCTCGAATTACTTTCTCAAAAGCATTCTCTGCTACAACCGTTAACTCCATCACTTGAAATAAATAAAGCCTAAATTAAAAAATATCGCCTCCACCAAAACCAATAAGTCATTTGTTGTTCCAATAACTGATGAAAGGCAGTTTTTTATGTTTGGTAGTAGTGCGATTTCTAAGTGAATATCGATTAGTTGGGAAGTTTAAATCTCTTGCTATTAGTGCCTCTAAAGGTTTTTAACGGTTAATAAGCGATGATAAATGGGGTATTCTAGAGAAAGCCCATAAATCCGAAAATTACGGAATTCACAAAAACCTCAATCCCTTGATATGAGCGCCTCTAAAGGTTTTTAACGGTTAATAACTGATGTCAAATGGTTATTCCTGAGAAAACCGAAAAATTTGGGAAAATTATAGAATTACAAAAATTCTAAACCCCTTGATATGAGCGCCTCTAAAGGTTTATAACGGTTAATAACTGATGGCAAATAGTTATTCCTGAGAAAACCCTAAAATTCGAAAATTACAGAATTCACAAAACCCTGAACCCCTTGATATGAGCGCCTCTAAAGGTTTATAACGGTTAATAACTGATGGCAAATAGTTATTCCTGAGAAAACCCTAAAATTCGAAAATTACAGAATTCACAAAACCCTGAACCCTTTGATATGAGCGCCTCTAAAGGTTTTTAACGGTTAATAAGCGATGGTAAATAGTTATTCCCGAGAAAACCCAGAAATTCCAAAACTCAAGAATTCACAAAAACCTCCACCACTCGCTACGAGCGCCTCTAAAGGTTTTTAACGGTTAATAAGCGATAGTCTAAATGAGCAATTCTGAGAATACCAAATAAGTAAAGAACCGTAACCCAAAAAGCCCCTACCACCTCATCACTAAAACAAACTAAATACACTTATTTTGGGTGCGCTTTGTAATAGAATTTCCAAAAACCATACTCCTCTTCGGGTTTAATCAATTTAAATGTTTCTGTATAATTAATTTTATCAATTTCTAAATTCCAGCTCCGTTTTGAATCTAACTTTTCGTTAAGAATGGGGAATAATCGATGCGTGAATTGATCAAAAGCCACTTGAAGCGATAAACTATCCTTATCAGTTGAAAACGTCCAATTACCAGAAATTCCCGTTATGCGATTGTTCGAGTTGTCGCTGTGAAAAAAGACAATTCCGCCTATTACACCAATGTCAAGTTGAACTGTGAAATAATCATCGGTTGACAGAAAATCCTTTTTATGCTTAAAGTTTCCATTTTCATGACTCATTGGATCCAATCTATAACTAAGTTCTGCATCCAAATCCTCTAATTTTTGACCAGGTGTAAGAAAGGGTTTTTCCTTGTACATCAAACTTATTGGACTGTACTCCTTCGACACATCAAATTCTTCCTTATTTGAACACGAAGTAATGAGTAGGAGTAGGAAGACAAACAATGCTAAAGTTTCGGGTTTCATTTTTGTGTGTTTCACTTATTGTTTGGATTGAATGGAGTGTGAATATTTATTACTGATAACTAAGGTAAATATAAAGGGAATTAATTGATTATAAAAAGTATAGGGGTAGGCTTTAAAATCGGTACGAAAGGAAGAAATCAATAACAAACGCAATGAGGTCAAGCTTACTTGAATTTATTGATGCTTAATTGTTAAGGGCTGGTTTTATTTTATTCTATAGTATTTGGCATTAAAATCGTCAAGTAAATAGATTCTCTCAAAACCAGATGTATCGAGGTTAAAATCGTTTTCAATTTCGAAAGAATCTCGGTTAAGTGAACCTGCAACTAATAATAACCACTGTTCATTCAATTTGGATAATCTCTTATATCTTGCAACTTTAGACTCTTTTTTGTCAATAAAAAATTTAAGAGTTTCGAATTCTAGTTTTTCTGTTTTGTTAATATTAGTTCTTAAAATATACTTTACTTGTGTGTGTGGCTTAATTGAAACTCTATTTATATAATGTGGTTTATCAGTTTCTTCACCATTAATTAAAGAGTGGACATAATTTGCAATCTCCATAGATAATTTTGAAGACTCCTGTTTTTTGAAGGAGAATAAATCGTCAATAAATCTTATATCAACAATCATATTTGGACAATTAGGATATTTTTCCTTGAATGGGGTTAGGGAATCAGTGAATGTGTTAATATAATATTTTTCAACTCTTTGAATTAGATTCTTTATAGATCCAACATTACCGACTGTTTTTGTATTTCTAATTGTTTCGTGTTCTAAGCCTATTATTTTATCTTTTACTTGAATAATAAAGTCAGGAGATTCACTTTTACTTTTTATCGAAATTTCTTCATTTAAGAGTATCAAAAATTTACCTACATGACTTATTTCTAATTTTTCTTTATCAGAATTTTTATTAGATAATAGATGGTCAATCATTAGGTGTATTTTTTGACTAACCAATTTATGCTCATCTCTTATTTTCTTTAAATCATCAGGATTGAAGTTCAATTTACCTTGGTTGTAGTTTATTTCAATTTGATAATGTTTTTTTTGCTCTTTGCAACGTGATTGTGTATGGTGTCGTAGCATCCCGCAGAGTGCTATGCACTATAAACTTTGTTGTAAAGTGCTATATTTTTTTTGATATTTCATCCAGCCTGAATAAGTGCTTAATTTCGTTTTAATTGAACTATCGGAGTAGCCAGAGAAAAATCCTTTTATTTCTTCATTTTTCAATAATTCACTTAATTTCTTATTATCGATTTTATCATAGATTAATCTAAATGAACCTAGATGCTTGTTATTTTCTATAAATTCAGATAGTTGAACTTCAGGCTCTATAGAATTCAAAATTCTTAATCCAATGGAACTTAAATCAACAGCACCACCAACTTCATTTAATATTCCAAGAAAAATCAAATCCGATATTTTTCTTTGATTTTCTAAAGGTATGTTGTTGTCAAAATCAACAATAGCATCTATTACGTAGCTTGGACTGAAACTTAAATAATAAGAACCAAGATTTCTTATCTTATTTGTGAAATTAAGGTTTACACCACCTTCTGACTCATAAGTGAGAATGAAATTCGCCCATGATAAAAGAACACTTGCAACTTGTTTTTTCGAGGTGACGCTTTTATACGGAGCTAATACATCACCTATTTTTTCAATAATATCATTTGCTTTTAATTTCCCATATAATTTTAAAAGATCATAGGTTTGTTTGATATTTACATTCTTCTTAGCTTCCTCAAATAATCGTTCTTGTATATTGGTTTCGGAAATAATTATATCCCCATCTTCTGAAATTAAATCCATTAAAAGTAAATCGCGTACTTTCCGTTGAGCTAAGGATTCGCTGTCTAAATTATATTTTTCAAATGATTTGATACAAATTAAAGGAGAGTATCCTGGTATTTGTTCATGTTTATCCTTGATTGCTGCACTACCTCTCCCTTTATTGATTTCAACAACCCTGTCTTTTATTGCTAGATTGCTCATCTTTAGCCATATTATCAAGTATTTTGCATAGGTATTCCAAGTGCTATCCTCAAATTTTACAGTAGTAAAAATTGACTTTAATACTTCAACAATATCAATGACTTCAATGGTGTCTTTTTTGATTTTTAAAAGTTCATAATAAGGAGTGTAATTAGATAATTTTTTCGAGATATAATCTTTAAAAAAATCGGATGAAATACTATCGACCTTAGGTGTGACCAAGTATTCATCCTTTCCAGATGTCTTCTTAACTAAACCAATACTTCTTAACTCAATGAGGATATTTCCCATTGAGTTTTCAGAAATGTCATTTGGATAATCACTGCACAAATCAGTCAAAGATTTTTTCTGGTTTAATTCGAAAGTTAAAAAACAATCAAGGCAGGCTTTACCACTATTACGTAATAGATAACTTTCACCAATTACTGGAATTTCTTTTGTTACAATATAGTCTCTAAATATATCCCAATATATATTATAACTACTACCAGTCCTAATTACTAACCTACTATGAATTAACGAATTAACAACTTCTTGATCGATAGTTTCGTATTCTGAAATTTCAAAAGGGTTTCCATCAAATGCCCTTTTAGCAATATATTCTAAGGCTTTAGATTCTTCTCCGGATAAATTTGAAAGATCACTTTCAAACAATTCTTTATAATTTAATTCTTCTTCAATAATTTCGTCAATGGTTTTACCTTCTTTGTATTGATTGAGAGTATGGATACACAATTTTTTTGCTAACCAAGGAAATCCTTGAGAACTTTGAATTAACCTATTCTCTAGTTCGACACCAATGCTTTTACCTATACTTTCCTCTAATTGCTTTATAATTTGCTTCACATCATTTTGGGAAAAGGCTGGAATTGTGATTGGATATGCATATTCTCTTAATTGAATAAATTTTGGATGTGCGGGATTTCCAATAGGAATGTTTATTTCGGATTTCCATGAGAATCCAACGACCAAGTTTGCTTTTTGAGAATCAACGTCTAAGCAAAACTTGTAAAATGCATCAAATAAGTTATCCTTTCTAAATTGATCCTCAAATTGGTCAAAAATAAGAACTAATAATTTTTTTGATTTTTTTAATTCTTTAAATAAGATTTTCACCGATTCATCAGCAAGAATATCATGTGGAGATGCTATTAGTAGTTGCTTAGTGAAAATGTTATTTTCGAGAAAATTATTTTTAATCGCATCTTCAACGAGTTTTTTAAATGCAAGTCCAATGAAATTTGCACTTGAGGCACTCCTTGTATCAATTGCAGAAACAAATAACCGTCCTTTCCAAAATTTTAAGTTTAAGCTACTTCCTTTTAATTCGGCTAGCAATGAACTTTTACCCCAACCTGATTTACCATCTAGGAAAAAAATCCTCTTTTCTGTATTTCCTGTTCTAACCTTCTCCAAAAACCCTTTTAAATTTCTCCTTAAATTTAAACGACCAATAAAGTGATGAAATGAAGCAGGAGAAGTTTCATACCAGTTTTCACTTTCTCTAATTTGAATTATTATATCCCTTTCGTGCTCATTAGATAAACCGACTGCACTTGGTGTACTATTGCTAATTTCTAAAATTTCAAGATCTGCTAATTCCTTAATGTTTTTTTTGTAAAAATCTTGAATTAACTTTACTTCAGGTTTGTTAGTTTTTGCATTTAAAGTTGTGAAATATTGGGCAACGCTCCCTTTTTGTAAAATTAATATATAATGAAACCCTTTTGGACTGTAGGATAGAATCAATTTTGATATTTCTAGGTCTGCAATACTGTCATCTTTAAAGGGCATAATTTTCCCAATATCTTCCAATATTTCTATCAATTCTTGCGGACCTATAAATGATACGTTTTTCTTTTTTTCCGATAGCTGTAGGCTTAATGTGGCAGCTTGCCTATCCAATTCTTGTGTATGAATAAAATAACCATAATCAGCCATTTTATCCTCTACGCCATAATCCATTGAATATATAAAATTCTTTATTTCAGTTGATTTCGGCTTTATTTTAGCCTTACATTCTGCGTAAAGTATTTCATTTTTAGTTTTATGTTCAGCAAACAAATCTATTTCAAGACCCGCATCATGTACATTTTGAATTATTTTGTATCGGTCTTTTTCCAAAACCATCCGTATCAAGTTTTCAAAGACACTGCCATTTTTAGATTTATGGTCTCCTTCCTCTAATAAAACTTTAATTTCCTTTAACATAGGTTTTTTTTAGTTGCTTACAGCAATTGACTATATGCATTGTACACATTTCACCTGTACCGTCCATCCCAAATTTAACAATTTAATCCGAACAACTACACTTTTAGAATCCTTATTTCAAACACAATAGAACCTCAACGAATACTAACAAACATTTAAAATTACTTACTTCTCCACCACTCCACCCACAAACACCAAAAAAAAAAAAACAACTCCCCAAAACAAACCGCTAAATACCAAAGCGAAGCTTTACCCCACAAAAAAAAGCGGCCCTGACCTAACAGAACCGCCTTTCAAAATAGTTTTACTCAAATAATCTAAGCTGCCTTCATTTTCGCCATCTTAGAATTTGAAAATTGCTTTTTCGCATATTCTAAAGTTACCCTGTACTCCTTCGCATGATCTTTACTTGCTGGAATTTCGTACATCGCTTCTGTTAGAATGGCTTCACAGATTGAACGTAAACCACGAGCACCCAATTGGAATTCTATGGCTTTTTCAACAATGAAATCAAGGACTTCGCTGTCGAATTTCAAGTCTATTCCGTCAATTTCAAATAACTTAACATATTGTTTGAACAATGAATTTTTAGGTTCTGTTAAAATTCTACGCAATGCTGCTTTGTCTAGTGGTTCCAAGTAAGTCAATACAGGGAAACGACCAATCAATTCAGGAATTAAACCAAAGGATTTTAAATCTGTAGGATTCACAAATTCCAATAAATTGTCCTTGTCAATTCTTTCCTCTTCCTCGTTCGCAAAACCAATTGTTTGACGATTTACACGGCGCGCAATCAGTTTCTCAATTCCGTCAAAGGCTCCACCACAAATAAATAAGATATTCTTAGTGTTCACTTTTACCATCTTTTGCTCTGGGTGCTTTCTTCCTCCTTGTGGCGGAACATTCACCTCTGCTCCTTCAAGCAATTTTAGCAAAGCTTGCTGAACTCCTTCTCCAGAAACATCTCTCGTAATGGAAGGATTGTCACTTTTACGTGCGATTTTATCAATTTCGTCAATGAAGATAATTCCACGTTCTGCCGCTTGAACATTGTAATCTGCAGCTTGCAAAATACGCGATAAAATACTTTCAACGTCTTCACCAACATATCCTGCTTCCGTTAGAACAGTGGCATCAGCGATACAAAAAGGAACGTTTAACATTTTAGCAATAGTTTTCGCTAAAAGTGTTTTCCCTGTTCCTGTTCGTCCAACCATCACCACGTTCGACTTATCAATTTCGATGTCATCATCGCCAACCTTCTGGTTTAAACGCTTATAATGGTTGTAAACCGCAACAGACAAAGTTTTCTTGGCAGATAACTGACCAATCACATATTCGTCTAATTTGGCTTTTATTTCTGTGGGCTTCATCAAGTTCAAAGGCGCATCATCAGATCCACCGTCAATTCCTAATCCACCACTTGGTATTTCTTCTTTCACAATCGTTTGCGCTTGAATAATACAGTGATCACAAATGTGCCCTGAAATTCCCGCAATTAACAATCTGACCTGACTTTTTGGTCGGCCACAGAAAGAACATGTTGTTTCTTTTTTACTCATATATCTTGACAAAAAAGGTCAATATCGCTATCGACCTTTTGATTAATTTTACAAAAATACGCAATTCCATTTGGCTACCCAAAAGGGAGCGTAAAACTGCCTTGTTTAATTTCGTTTCGAACTCTAAAACTCAACGACAAACCAATTGTATATCAACTACTTATTTATTCTTGCGTAACAACACTTCATCCACCATTCCGTACTCCTTCGCCTCTGTTGAAGTCATCCAGTAGTCACGGTCAGAATCATGCTCCACTTTGTCAAATGGCTTTCCTGTATGTGTTGCAATAATATCGTACAATTCTTTCTTCAATTTCAGAATCTCACGCGCTGTAATTTCTATATCAGAAGCCTGACCTTGCGCACCACCTAATGGTTGGTGAATCATCACACGTGAATGTTTCAATGCTGTACGTTTTCCTTCTGCACCTGCACACAATAAAACTGCACCCATAGAAGCCGCCAAACCTGTACAAATCGTTGCTACATCTGGACTGATGTACTGCATTGTGTCATAAATTCCTAATCCTGCATAAACACTTCCACCCGGAGAGTTTAAGTAAATTTGAATGTCTTTTTTAGGATCTACAGACTCTAAAAACAACAATTGAGCGTTAATGATATTCGCTACTTGGTCGTCAATTCCAGTTCCTAAAAATATAATTCTGTCCATCATCAAACGAGAAAAAACATCCATTTGTGACATATTCAATTGACGTTCCTCAATAATATAAGGTGTCATTGAAGATTCAATATATTGTCCAACATGAGCACTATTAATCCCTAAATGCTTTGTTGCGTATTTTTTAAACTCATCTTTATTATACATATTTTTCTCTTTTTGCATGTTCTTAAATCGCGTTAAAGATACAATTCCCAATTAAAATTGTTCAACATTTAATTACGAATTACATAATTACGAATTACGAATTGATGTAAATGATTTAAAACCCGTAATTCATTTTTTGAATATCAAATATCATGCTTTCTTCATCGGTCAGTCAAAATTGGAATGAAACACGCCAAAAATGAAGATTCTGTATGATATGTGTAATTGGTTGACGTCATTCTGGCAGATTTTAAAAATTAATTACGAATTGTTGAATTACGATTTACGAATTGAATTCGTAATTCCCTTATTCGTAATTCGTAATTTCCTTACCTTTGTCTACTATGGAATTAAAAGTTAATAACATCACCGATTACCTGGAAGGATTTGCACCTTTAAGTAGTCAAGAAAGCTATGACAATTCAGGCTTAATTGTAGGAAATCGCGAAATGAAAGTCACCGAAGTCCTACTCTCGTTGGATTGCATCGAAGAAACGGTGGAAGAAGCCATAAAAATTGGAGCCAATTTAATTATTGCGCACCACCCTATCGTTTTCGGCGGATTAAAACAGTTGAATGGTAAAAACTACGTTGAGCGCACTGTCATTAAAGCCATAAAAAATGACATCGCGATTTATGCCATTCACACTAATTTGGATAATTATAAATTTGGGGTGAATTATGAAATTGCAAAACGCATAGGAATTGACAATCCACGTGTTTTGGCTCCAAAAAAGAATGTTTTAAAAAAACTAGTATTCTTTTGTCCAGAAAATGAAGCGGAGAAAGTTACTCGAGCTATTTTTGAAGCAGGTGGAGGAAATATAGGAGAATATGCCGAATGTTCGTTTTCCAGTGACGGTGAAGGAACATTTTTGCCCAATGAAAAGGCAAACCCTACTTTGGGTACAAAGGGAAAACAAGAAAAAGCGAAAGAAAAACGTGTTGAAGTACTGATTTCTGCTCACAAAGAAAGACAAATCGTGAATGCCATGATTTCTGCTCATCCTTATGAAGAGGTGGCCCATGAAATCTACCCAATTTCCAATGTGAATCAAGATGAAGGATCAGGAATGATAGGAAAACTCGAAAAACCAATGGAGGTTAAAGCCTTTTTAAAGCATATTAAAACAGCTTTTAATTGCGGAACTATTCAACACACTGAATTGGTGAAACAAGAAATTGAAACGGTAGCTTTTTGTGGAGGTTCAGGCAGCTTTTTGTTAGGCAATGCGAAAAGTCAAAAAGCAGATATTTACATCACAGGAGATTTCAAATACCATGAGTTTTTTGATGCGGAAAAAGAGATTATCATCGCAGATATCGGACATTTTGAGAGTGAGCAATATACTCCTGATTTAATTCTTGCACTATTGAAGAAAAATTTTATTAACTTTGCCTTCCATTTGAGTAAGGTGAATACAAACCCTATTAATTATTTTTAGCATTTATGGCAACAAAAGCAAAAGCTAAGTCAAGCACAACTATCGCTGAGCGCTTAGAAGCATTAGCGAATTTACAGCAAATTGATTCAGAAATTGATCGTCTTTTAACAATTCGTGGTGAGCTTCCTTTAGAGGTTGAAGACCTTGAGGCAGACATCGAAGGTTTGGAAAAAAGAGTTGAGAAATTGACTGGCGAACTAAAAGATATAGAAACTGATATCAGTAACCGTAAGAATGAGCAAAAAGATGCCCAAGCTGCGATTCTACAATATAAAGAGAAGCAAAATAACGTGCGTAACAACCGTGAGTTTGAATCTCTAAGTAAAGAAATTGAATACCAAGAATTGGAAATTCAATTACACGAAAAGAAAGCAAAAGAAGCAAAAGCCCAAATTGCTCACAAAAAAGAAGTAATTAGTGATGTTCAGGAAAAGCTGACAGGTCGTAAGACAGACTTAAAAGTAAAAAAAGCTGAACTAGAAAATATTATTGCTGAAACTGAAAAAGACGAGGAAAAACTCAAGAAAAAATCAGAAAAAGCAATGAAACAATTGGATGATCACTTAAAAACAGCTTACCAAAGATTGCGTACTAGCGCTAAAAACGGTTTAGCAGTTGTTCCTGTTGATCGTGATTCTTGTGGAGGATGTTTCAACAGAATCCCACCACAACGTCAATTAGATATCGTTCAAAAGAAAAAGATCATAATCTGTGAACACTGTGGAAGAATTTTAGTTCCTAGTGAAGAATTAGAAGACTAATTTTTTCAATAATATAGAGAAAGTCCTAGCAGAATTGTTAGGGCTTTTTTATTGGTTATTTATTCCAAATAAGATTGAATCATTTTTAAGGTCTTTTCAATAAAGTCAGAATCATAATAGTTAATCAAATCGTGACTTTTATCACCATAAAACTCAACATAACCATCGCACACATCAAAAGTAAATGGCAAGCCTGATTTAGATGTGAGATAAAATAAATAATCACCTTTATCATCTTCAACTCTAAAAGTTAAATTGCTAGTGATAATAAAGTTTTCAATGGACTTCAATAATTCAGTTTGCTTTTTAGAATCTTGCTTCATATTTTAAAACTAAATTAAATTCCATTTACCGTAAAAATCCTTTTTAATCGTTTAATTCGATTTGAAAATTCTGAAAAACTGGTGAAAAATATAAAAAAGCATCAATTATGGTCGATTTTATATTGATTAAAACAACACTACGAATGCATTTGTTCCTTCCTTAACAATCACCCAATTATAGCGCAGAGCGCAAAGCACAAAGCGCAAGGCCTAAAGCGTAAAGCCTAAAGCGTAAAGCCTGAAGCGTAAAGCCTAAAGCCCAAACCCAAATAACGCAAACCTACCCTTCCTTCTTCTTTGTATTCAAAAACTTTTCTATTCTTTTCGTCAAGATTTGAAACACCATTTTGGCATCTTTCTCTTCCAGCTTTCTACCAAAAGAAATACGTTTCTGGAAAAATTCGAATTGTAGCCTATTTGAACCTCGAACCCATAAGGAATCATCGTAAACTTTCTGAATAGAATTCTCCTTCATTTCGATTAAAGAAAATCTAGAAATATTCTCTATCAAGTATTGTTTAGACTTTCCATATGAACCAATAGAACGCTTGATTCGCAACACATTTTTATCTAGTTTAATATACTCCCTTCCAAAAAAGAGATAGATCATAGTTCTAAAAACCCGAATAGCGAAATACAACCAAAAAATCATAAATATAAACAAGATGAGTTTTTCTTGGTTGCCATAATCCTTAAACATTTGAGCAGCTACATACCCCCCAATGAGCAGCCATAACAAGAACCAGGAAATTAATAATCCTTTTTTACGTCCCAATTTTGGAGGATAAATAACAAAACTGATACTCTCCTTTTTATCCAAAAAACTTACACGATCGCCAATCCACTTCATATAGCCCAAAGATAAATCAAGTTTTCCAAATACAAACAACCCAATCATAAACAAATGTGAAAATAGTGAAGTCCAAAGAAAGAAGACCGTAAAAAACGTCAAGAGCTTGTAAGATCAATACTTTTATCTTCAATTTTATTTAGAAGGTCGTTTTTAATTCCACAATTTTAATTAAAGCTAAATGATTGTCAAATTAGTTCCAGTTTTATTTCAATGGAAAATCCCTGTTGGAAAGACATCGCTGATAACCTCTTTAAAATGGAACTGGTATGGCAGTAGTTGGTTGAAATGCCAGCAGTAAAATTAAGTTTTAAAGGACTAAATTTGATTAGTCACAGCATTCTAAGTTGCGCTAAAATTTCTTTTGAAAAATCAAAATCATTACTTAATTTAATACCAGAATATAAACCAAAAATTACAATTATGAATTGGAGCATTGAAAACAACAGATTAGAAAGAGACTTCACATTTGAAGATTTCAATCAGGCATTAGCATTCGTAAATAAATTGGGCGAAATTGCAGAGGATTTGGACCATCACCCCACTATTCTTTTACACAGTTATAAAAAAGTGAATATTAAACTCACCACAAGCGAAGAAGGAAATATCGTAACAGAGATGGATCATAAAATGTCGAAAAGAATAGATGAAGCACTCAAAACGATATAATTTCATAAAATATTTATCTTTGACGAAAAACAAATTATGACCAAAGTAGGAATTATAATGGGGAGTAAATCAGACTTACCAGTAATGCAAGAAGCAGCTGATATTCTCGATTATTTAGGAGTAAAGTATGAAATGGATATTGTTTCCGCCCACAGAACACCTGAAAAGATGTTTGAATATGGAAAAAATGCACATTTAAGAGGAATTAAAGCGATCATTGCTGGTGCAGGAGGTGCAGCCCATTTACCAGGAATGGTGGCTTCTTTAACTCCCCTTCCTGTTATCGGTGTTCCTGTCAAATCTAGGAATTCTATCGATGGTTGGGACTCTATTTTATCCATTCTACAAATGCCTGGAGGAATTCCTGTAGCTACCGTAGCATTAGATGGCGCAAAGAATGCAGGAATACTTGCTGCAAAAATTGTCGCAGTCGCAGAACCTGAACTGATGGAAAGATTGGTAAAATATATCGATGAACTCAAACAAGCTGTATTGAAAACAGCAGAAGAATTGAAATAGATTCATCAATAGATAATACATAGCAAAGGAGGAGCCCATGGGTTTTCTCCTTTTTTTATTGGCTAACAGAATGGTTTTTGTGTAGTGTTGTTTCATTGAAAGATGTTTCAACTTTTAACGATTGACGGAAATATTTTTTTTTGGGTTACCAAGTTAGTTCGTTTATGGAAGGAGATTTTTCTATGCTGTAATCCTAGCTAAGCCCACAGAGTTGGTGATATGTTAATAAAAAACGGCTTGCGCTTTTTATTATGCCACAGAGGTGACACAAACCAGAATTAATACTTTCATTAACCTAGACTAGTTCTTTTTTTGAAAAGAAAGGGTGTTAATTACTTAACTTGTACCCATGTGTCTCCACTCCGTGGCTTTAGGAGCGAACTCATAATTGTTTTTATTAACATTTTGCCACTCCTGTGGCAATTATAAATTTCAAAACAAATTAATGATCAGTCGAATCCAAATAATTCGTTTTTTTAAAAACTTCTCAATTGGATGAAAAACGGGTCAGTTTTAAAAGTTAAGGATAAAGTTTTTTCTTGACTAAAAATCCCTGTATAAAAATTAGTCTTATCATATCTTGAGTTGATCTTTTAGACTCTGTAAAAGATGAAGTGCATAAAAGAACAAGATTAAAGCGTTCCCACAAGATATACCACGAAGTAGCACATTAGGTAAATAAAGCGTTCCCACAGGATATAATCTTGCAGGAACATTTTGTAAAAGGGTTAAATTCCCCCTCTTTTTTGAACTCACATCCTAAAAAAAAGTTACCGCAAGAGATTAAATCTTGAGGGAACTTTTGCTTATTTCTCGGTCTAGTTTCACATCGACAAGCCACAAGAAAACTTATAGCTAAATGTCAATCTTATTTCGAAAAGAAGCATAAATTGAAAAAATATTGACGTGATTTTACTTGTAATTGACGTGTGAATATTAGCTGGCCATTGTTTTATAATATAACATATCCCCACAAATTCAATGTAACACTGAAAAACAGCTTAACGGTGACGATAGGATTTCCCTCAAATAAACTTTAGATAACGGCTTATATTGGTAACCCAATATTTTTTAATACATAGATGTATTTTTTTGCAGATACGCACAGCCTTGCGTATCTGCAAAAAACCGTGCAAATTAGACCAAAATAACCGTACAAATTAGACCAAAAAAAAGCGTTTCTCTCGAAACGCTTTTTTTAAATATCATAAATTCAGATTAACCCCCGAAATCATCAAATGATACGTTTTCTGGAGGAACACCCCAATCATCACACATTTTAAGAACCGCTTGGTTCATCAATGGTGGACCACAGAAATAAAATTCGATATCTTCTGGTTCATCATGTTTACTTAAATATTGGTCAATTACCACTTGGTGAACGAATCCAACAAATCCATCCGCTTCCTCATCGTGGATATCTTTCTTCACTGTCCAGTTATCCTCTTCTAATGGTTCAGAAAGTACCATATAGAATTTAAAGTTAGGGAATTCTCTCTCTAATTCACGGAAGTGCTCAATGTAGAACAATTCAGCTTTCGAACGACCTCCATACCAATAAGTCACTTTACGGTCTGTTCTCATTGTCTTAAACAATTCGTATAGGTGAGAACGCATTGGAGCCATACCAGCACCACCACCAATGTAAAGCATTTCAGCATCTGATTCCTCGTTGATGAAGAATTCACCGTAAGGACCAGAGATAATTGCTGGATCTCCTTGTTTCAAATTAAAGATATAAGACGACGCAATTCCTGGATTCACTTTCATCCATCCACCCGCCTTACGGTCAAATGGTGGAGTTGCAATACGTACGTTTAACATAATTCTTCTTCCCTCAGCAGGGTAAGAAGCCATTGAATAAGCACGGACAGTATCCTCTGTATTCTTCATTTGAAGAGGCCATAATTTGAACTTATCCCAATCTGCTTTAAACTTATCAGGCTGTCCTGGGTGATCCTCAGGGTGAGCTGTGATGTCCATTGTTTTAAAATCAACCACACAATTAGGAATACGAATTTGGATGTAACCACCCGCTTTGTAGTTCATATCCTCTGGGATCTCAACAATAAATTCCTTAATGAAAGTCGCCACGTTGTAATTAGATACAACTTTCGCTTCCCATTCTTTAATTCCTAGGATCTCTTCATGCACTTCAATTTGCATGTCTTCTTTTACCTTCACTTGGCAACTCAGACGGAAATTGTCTTTAATTTCTTTTCTAGAGAAATGTGGTTCCTCAGTTGGTAGAATACTTCCACCTCCATCGTGAACCTGACATACACATTGAATACAAGTTCCACCACCACCACAAGCCGATGGCAAAAAGATTTGTTCATTACTTAAAGTAGATAATAGAGTGTCTCCTCCATTAACTTCTAAAACTTTATCTCCATTAATAGTAATCTTAATTTTTCCTGAAGGAGACAATTTTGCTTTTACAAAAAGCAACATAGAAACCAACAATAAAATTACTGCTAAGAAAAATACTACTGTAATTAAAATTGATAAACCCATTAGTTTTCTTGTTTTACATTAATAATTTGTGAAGTTTCTACTGCACCTCCACTAATTGTATTCGTTTTTTCTTGTTTCTTTTTCCCGTATTCAACCCCCATGAAACTCATGAAAGCAATCCCCATTAATCCAGTTACGATAAAAGTAATACCTAAACCTCTCAATGCTGGTGGAACGTTTGAATAACGTATCTTTTCACGAATAGCAGCCAAGGAAACAATAGCGATAAACCATCCAATACCAGACCCTAGAGCAAATGATGTTGCATCTAGAATTGTAGAATATTGACGGTCTTGCATGAATAATGCTCCCCCTAAAATAGAACAGTTTACAGCGATAAGTGGTAAGAAAATACCTAACGCTCCATAAAGCGCAGGAGCAAATTTCTCCACCAACATTTCAACTAACTGAACAATTGACGCTACAACAGCTATGAACATAATAAAAGATAAGAAACTCAAATCAATCGTTTTTGATCCGCTCACTCCATACTCAGGATTTAACCAAGATAAAGCTCCTTCTTTTAAAACATAGTTCTCTAGCAAATAGTTCATTGGTACGGTAACTACCAATACGAAAACAACCGCTAACCCTAGACCAACACCCGTCCTAACTGTTTTAGAAACAGCTAAATACGAGCACATCCCAAGGAAATACGCGAAAATCATATTTTCGGTAAAAATCGCCTTTACGAATATATCTAATGTACTTTCCATAATTAAAATCTTAACTTCTTATTAATTTTCTTCTACCAGTTCCTTGTTCATTGAACGCTGAACCCAGATAATAATTCCCACAACGATCAAGGCCATTGGTGGAAGAATCATCATATTGTTGTTTACATAACCTAATGCGTAAAGTCCGCTTTCCTCGCCAGGCAAGTTGTTCCCGAAAATGGACGCTCCCCAGATTTTTCCTGAACCTAACACCTCACGCACAAGTGCAACAAGAAGTAGAATCCAAGCATAACCAATAGCGTTACCTACCGCATCCAAGATTGACGGCCATGCTTTGTTGGCCATAGCAAAGGCTTCAAATCGACCCATGATAATACAATTGGTGATAATCAAACCTACAAAGACCGATAACTTTTCAGAAACATCTGGTACGAAGGCTTGAAGCGACTCGTTTACAATAATAACCAGCGATGCAACGATTACTAACTGTACAATAATACGTACACGTGATGGTATAAGATTTCTTAGCAAGGAGACAATTAAGTTACCAAATACCATAACGAAAATTACGGAAATGGACATCCAGAAAGCTTGCTCTACCTGAACCGTAATGGCCAATGCAGAACAAATACCTAGAACTTGAATTGTAATTGGGTTGTTATCCGATAATGGATCAGTAATTAAACGTTTGTTCTTTTTAGAGAACAACGGCTCGCTTGGCGCTTTAACTTTTTCTTCAGTGTTACTCATAGCACTATTTATTTTTACTGAAATATTTATAATAAACTTCCATGGTCTCATTTACCATTCGCTCCACACCTTTTGAGGTGATCGTTCCTCCTGTAATTCCATCTACCTTTTGAGATTCAGAACCAGAACCATTTTGAACTACAGAGATTGGTGTAAATGTTCCATTGCTTGCAATCTTTTCACCGTTGTAACGGTTTTCGAAAAAACTCTGAGAGATTTCAGCACCCAATCCAGGAGTTTCTCCTTTATGATCGAATGAAGTTCCCACTATAGTTTCGTAATCGTCTGCTAAAGCTACGAATCCCCAAATTGGACCCCATAACCCTTTACCTACAACAGGTAAAACAAACAATTTTTCACCGTCTTTTTCCGCCTCAAAAATTGGATAAAGTCGATCTGTAACTTTTACTGTTTTATCTCTAAATTGCTTTTGTACATCTAAACTAAAAGCTTGCTTTTCTGCTGGAAGATTCTCTTGTAAATTACCAGAATGAGAAATCACGTAACTCTCAGTAATGTATTTATCATATTTCTCGCTACCATCTTTACGTGTAGACTCTACACCCAAAGCAGAAAGAATATTCATTTTCTTTTTTACTTCTACATTTGCTTTTTTCAAAGGTCCTAATCCTATTGAAAGGGAAGAAAGGATCACTCCCACAACTATTACTAATATAATTGAGAAGGCAAAAGTATAACCGTTTGCGTCTTTATTTACTTTCATATCTAAGCTGTTTTAAATCGTTTTTGACGTCTTGAAATATTTGCTTGAACAACATAGTGATCAATCAATGGAGCCATTATATTCATAAACAAAATCGAAAGCATTACCCCTTCAGGATATGCTGGATTAAGTACACGAATTAATACCGCTAGTCCCCCACCTAGGAAACCATACCATAATTTACCATACTGTGTTTGCGATGCAGTAACTGGATCTGTTGCCATGAACACTGCTCCAAAAGCAAATCCACCAATTATTAGGTGATAGTAAGCCGGGATATCCATGTATGCATTTGCTCCAACTAGGTTCATTAATAAACCGAATGCCAAACCTCCAGCGAAGAAAGAAAGAATAATTCTCCATGAAGCTACACCAGTATAAAGTAACAATGCTGCCCCTAACAAAATAGCAATTACAGAGGTTTCTCCTACAGAACCAGGAATCATTCCGATAATTGCATGCAGTGGGTCGTAGGCTCCTTCAAATTTCTGAATTAACTCAGCACTTGTTGAACCTCCCGCGAGGACTTCTCCAGAAACAACAGGGGAATCTCCAACAAATGAAGCTAAATCACCTAGCGCAGTAGCACCTGACGCACCATCTGGAAGTGTACCTCCGTTTTCTGCAATAACATCCGTTGTTCCAGATTTCCATACTTTATCTCCTGACATTGCCGTTGGGTAAGCAAAGAACAAGAATGCTCTTGCCGTTAATGCGATATTTACGATGTTCATTCCTGTTCCACCGAAAACTTCCTTACCTATAACAACTGCAAATGCTGTAGCAACACCAACCATCCATAACGGAACGTCAGCTGGCATTGTTAATGGAATTAACATCCCAGAAACTAGAAACCCTTCATGAAGCCCATGTCCGCGTACAAAACCGAATATAAACTCAATAGCTAAACCGACTCCATAAGAGACGATTACCAGTGGTAAAACTTGGAATAATCCGTAAACAACTTTATCTCCAAATCCAGTAAGATAGTCGCTGTAAGCACCATATTGTTCCGGATTAAGGTAAGATTGTAATTCATAATGCCAGTGACCTGTATTATAAATACCAAATAATAATGCTGGAATCATAGCTAAAACAACCATAAACATGGTACGTTTTAAATCTACCCCATCACGTATATGTGACCCTTTTTGTGTTACATGTTTTGGTGTAAACAAAAATGTGGAGAGCGTTTCGTAAAGTGGGTACATTTTCTCCCACTTACCACCCTTCTCAAACTTTGGGTCAAGATTTTGAATGACTTTTTTTAATGCTTTCAATTTCCTAAAATTTATATATTAACAATTACATGCATTCCTCTTCAATTACATCTAAACCTTCTCGGATCTTTTCCTGAATAGCTATTTTAGATGTACAAACATATTCACACAATGCGAAGTCTTCTGGCGCGATTTCATAAATCCCCAATTGCTCCATTGCATCAATGTCGTTTACCATAATTGCTTTGATTAATTGCATTGGCAGTATATCAAAAGGTAACACCTTTTCCATTTCACCGGTAACAACAAAACCGCGTTCTTCACCATTTAAGTTGGTGTCCAAACGATATTTTTTGTTTGGCATTAACCATGTAGGGAACAAGCGGTGGCTTGAATACTTATCAAAACCTGGAGCTAACCATCCATCGGTTAGGAAAAATTTATAATCATCTCCTTCTGGAAGTACAGTAATTTGAGCGTCATAGAATCCTAAAAATCCTTTTTCACCAATTGCCTCACCAGTTAATGCATTACCGCTGATTACACGTACATTGTCGTTGGTTAAATTACCTTTAACAATGGACTCTACATTTGCACCAATAATCGTTTTATAGTACTTTCTACCCTCTGTTTCAGAACCTGTCAATGCAACATAACGCGTTGGATCATAGCTTCCTTCTGCAAAGAATTTACCAATAGTGACTACATCTTGGGGGTTTACTGTAAAGACAAACTCGCCTTTATCAATAGGATCGAAATGATGAATCTGCGTTCCCACATTTCCAGCAGGGTGCTTACCTACAATCTTGTTAATTACCACATTTTTTGCATTCACGAAACATTCGTCTGGTGAGCCCTTACCATTTAAAGTGATGTTTACTTTACCATCAGTCAATTTCGCTAAAGCATTTAAACCATGCTGGAAAAATTGGTCCTGACCGTGCAGAATAAAATCATAATCTGGTGCTAAAGGAGCTGAATCGAAAGACGAGATAAAAATCGCCTTTGGAGTTACCGAGGGATCGGCAATCTTGTCTAAAGGACGCTGTTTTATGAATGGCCACAATCCGTTCGCCAACATTGTTGACTTCACCTCTTCTCTTGAAATCGAAGAAGGGTCTATTGGATTAACGTGAACCGCCTCATCTGTTGAAGAAGCTGAGATACGCACCTCTAGGATACGCCTCTTTTCACCCCTCAAAATTTCAGAGATTGTTCCCGTTACCGGAGACACAAACTTTAAATCCTTATTATATTTATCGTAAAACACGACTTCACCACGTTTTACCTCCTCCCCTTCTTTCAATATGACTTTCGGAATTAATCCGTGAAAATCTGAAGGTTTTAATGCGACCATGGTAGGCTTCTTAGCCTCTACTTTAACCTGGTCGGCTTCACCGAACAACTTGATATCAAGTCCTTTCTTAAGTCTAACCGCCTTTGACATGTTTATATAGACATTTTATTTAGTCCACAAAAATATAAATTTGTTCGGTTTATAGTGTGCTTAATGATGCTTAAGCGTGACACTTCTTTAATTTAGAATCATTCTAAATTAAAGAGATAGAGAGTCCATAATTAAAACTTTAAGTTTTTTGGGAAAATTCGATCGAATAACTATATTTATGCATTATTTGCGAAAATTTAAATGCATTTATCTAATTACAAATCATGAATGTTGCCATTACTAAGGGTATAAAAATAACAGTAAATACACTATTCCGCTCGGATTTAACTAAGCTGGAAAAGCATCTTTATTTTTATAATTATTCGATTAAAATTGAAAACTTAAGCAACAATAGAGTTCAGCTCATTTCTCGTTATTGGAGAATAATTGATTCACTTGCACCTACAAGAATTATTGAAGGAAAAGGGGTAATTGGAGAACAACCAACTTTAGAACCAGGTGAAACTCACCTTTACACTTCTGGTTGCGATCTCTCTTCTGGATTAGGATATATGGAGGGTTATTATAATTTCAACACGATAAATGATCAAGGTGAAATAACAAATTCTTTTAAGGTAAACGTCCCTAGATTTACGTTGGAATATGTAGGAAAATTAAATTGAGTTCCGCTTTTAGTAATGCTGTGAAAGGTATTTTAAACCGCCACCATTTTAATTTTTCAATCACTAAACACCGATTCGCAATTATAAGCTATCATTACTCATATTGTAATAAGGACCATTCACATAATGAGAAATCTTGAATCGGAATTAGCCTAGCTGATTGGCTCTAAATGATTGGGATTAAAAAACCAAACAATCACAAAAGGGTCAATTTACTTCGCTTTGAAATCCAACGCTGCCGAATTTAGACAATACCTTAATCCAGTTGGTTTTGGCCCATCTTCAAATACATGACCTAAATGACCATCACATCTTGCACAAACCACTTCAATTCGATTCCAACCATTTGATTTATCAATAACTTCAGAAACGTTTTTCTCATTTAAAGGCTCATAAAAACTCGGCCATCCAGTTCCAGATTTAAATTTAGTACTTGAACTAAAAAGTGGCAAATTACATCCCACACAATTGTAAGTTCCTTCTTTCTTGTTGTCCCAATATTTACCAGTAAAGGCACGTTCGGTTCCTGCTTGTCGACTCACATAATATTGTTCATCCGTAAGCTGACTTTTCCATTCGGCTTCTGTTTTAACCACTTTCTTTATCGTGTCCTCAAAAACCGAGGTAGACCCCATTTCAAAACTGGCAGATGCAGTCTTAGATGGGGCAGTTATAGCTTTATCGTTTGTACAAGACATGGTCACAACTGTGAACAATAACAGGACTGAATTTAGAAATATAAAATTGATGTGATTTTTCATACTTTATAATACAATTTCAATTACAAAATGTTCAAACGCATAAGTATTAATTAGATTTGCAAATTTATAATTTTATGGGATACAGCAAAAATTTTTGGGCTTTAAGTTTAGGCATGTTCTTTTTCATGACATCTTTCAACATGATCATTCCTGAGCTTAATGGGTTTATCACCAGTTTAGGTGGAGAAGCCTACAAAGGTTTAATCATAGGACTATTCACCATAACAGCAGCTTTATCTAGACCCTTCTCTGGGAAAATGGCGGACACCGTAGGAAGAAAAAGCACGATGTACATTGGCACATTCGTGAGCATTATCATTACTCTGATTTATCCATTGAGCGGTACGATAGCATTTTTTTTAGTACTAAGGTTTCTTCATGGCTTTTCCACAGGCTTCCTTCCCACAGGAGCCACAGCCTTAGTTACAGATTTGCTACCGCCCGAAAAAAGAGGTCAGGGAATGGGCGTTTTTGGAACAGGAATAGCACTTGGATTAGGAGTAGGACAGGGATTAGGAACACCTATAGCCCAAATGTTTTCCATCAATGGACTATTTATCGCTTCTAGTTTAATGGCGTTAATTTCGCTGGTTTTAATAAAATCAGTAAAAGAAACGTTACCTGAGCCACAAGCTTTTACCATAAGTATCTTTAAAATACGCATAGAGGATGTTTTTGAAAAAAAAGTTTTTCCTGCGGCAGTGGTAATGTTTTTAACAACAATTTGTACGGGGCTAATTTTAGTACTCACACCAGACAAATCCGTTTATTTAGAAATAGAAAACAAAGGGTGGTACTACGTTTTCTACGTTGTTTCAACGATAGCTGTCCGCCTATTTTCAGGAAGATTATCTGACAAGTTCGGTCGCCGACAAACACTTGTTTTGGGAATTTCTTTTCTCATTGTGGCGATGTTAATGACTGGCTATGCAAAAACGGAGCTTTGGTACACTAGCGCCTCTTTTATTTTTGGTATTGCAACGGGAATAAGCTCACCAACGTTATTCGCCTGGATGGCAGACCTTTCTCCTGCGCACAGAAGAGGCGTGGGTTCGGGAACCCTTTTTATAGCTTTAGAATTAGGCATTTTGTTCGGTGCGATAAGTACTCTCTCCATTTATGAAAACACCGCTGAGAGCCTAAACAAAGCATTTATATTTGGTGCAGTTGTAGCTGGAACGGCATTGATGTATTTAGTACTCCATTTACTATTCAGTAAAACCAACATTCATTACCAAAGCAACTCAAATAAATCCAAAAGGTAGTTTTAGCTAAATAGGACGCCCCTTTTTAGTCGCAGATTGTAAAAGCCAATTTCTTTCCCTAGGAAATTTTAAATGCTTATCCGATACTTTACCAGCTATTTAATATGCTACAATAAAAAGCACTCTCTTTAACTAGGCCAGATCCTTCCAGAGATGACAGTTGTGGTTGCTGGTAAGCAAGTGAGAGGGGAAAAGTAAAAGCGCTAAAGCGCTTTTACTTTTCCCCTCTCACTTGAAATATGAACCTAGCTTAATGTCATCCTGAAGCGAATTTCTTTTTTCAACTGGTTGGAAATAGAAATTTGCGAAGGATCTTGTCAGTTCACCGCTGAATCACATTATGGTAGGGTTAGATATATTTACTGGTAAAGTATCGGATAGGCATTAAATTTTAAATTGATAATCAAAACATTGTCTTCTGATGATGAACTAGAATCTAATAGAAAAGATCCTTCCGAAATTAAAAAACTGAGATTATTTTTATTTGCACATCCGGTTAACAATGTGACTCATTTTAGGGGGAATAAGTCAGGATTTGAAAGTGGTGGCGCATAGGGACACCCACTCTAAAACACTCACTATTAAGGCTCTTTATAATAAAACACAAATAGGGTTAAACGATAGTGCTTAATACGATTTAAGTGGACGACCCTACAAATAAATCAAAAAAGCTCCATATAAACGCTAAGCATTAGAACTATTGCAGAAATAAAAAAACGGCCAAAAGCCGTTTTAAAATACATATATTTTTTCTTTGAAAATAATCTCTAAACATCCTTAACTTAATTCCCAATCACAGGAAATTAATTTTCAAAAAGTTAGCGTTAAAGCTTATTCGAACTCCTCGTCAATATCTTCCTCTTCGTACTCTTCTTTTACTTCCTCTTTCAAGAAACCTTCGTCATCATAATCATCATCGTCTTCGATAATTTCTTGTGCTTGACTAACCGTCATTCTAATTAAATAATAATAATCACTCGTTTCAAACGGGAGCGCACTCACTGTGTTACCGTCTTTATTTTTAAACTTTATCAAGTGACCCTCAAACCCTTCTGGATAATTTAATTTGATTTGTTGCTTAACTTGTTTGTCTAATTTAGCGTAATCTTTTACAACTCTGGGCTTACTGCTACTACTCATAATATACTATTTGTCAATTTTAAATAACACGGTAAAAGTATTAAATTAGTACAATCGTCAAACTTAAATTCATAATTTTTCTAAAAATTATTCAATTAAAATATTTCGATAAATGAAAAACTATTTTATGAAAAAGTAAAGCATAAATTAATTTCAAAGATTAGGACTTAAAAACATTAGCAATTGAGAAGAAAATGTATTTTTGTAGAACGTACTATGGATAAATCTGAAAAAATAATAGGTGTTATTGGTGGCGGAAGCTGGGCAACTGCTTTGATAAAAATTCTTACTGAGAATGTATCAAAAGTAAACTGGTATATGAGAAATGAAGAAGCTGTTGAGCATATTTTAAAATATCAGCGCAACTTAAAGTATCTTCAAGGAGTTGAATTAAAGACTGACAAAATTAATGTGTCTACCAACTTAATTCAAACGGTAAAATCCTCAGATATAATTATACTCGCAACTCCCTCCGCTTTTTTAACTTCATTATTCGAAGACTTTCCAAAAGAACTGTTTGAAGGAAAAACTATTTTCTCTGCTGTAAAAGGAATTATTCCTGAATACCACGCTATTCCTGCACGCTTTATTCATAAAACCTTTGACACACCTTACGATAAAATTGGAATTATTTGCGGTCCGTGTCATGCAGAAGAAGTTGCCTTAGAGCGCCTCTCCTACCTTACCATTGTTTGTCAGGATGAAGATATCGCTGACGACATGGCGGATAGATTTAAAACGCGATACATTAAGACCACTACTTCTGATGATTTGTTTGGTACGGAACTCTCAGCCATTCTAAAGAATGTGTACGCTATTGCCTCAGGAATTTGTGCAGGGCTAGGATATGGGGATAATTTCCAAGCTGTACTTATATCAAATGCGATTCAAGAAATCGAAAACTTTATTGATGAAGTTAGCCCGATACATCGAGATGTAAAAAGCAGTGCATACCTCGGAGACTTATTGGTTACAGCTTATTCAAAGTTCTCTAGGAATAGAACTTTTGGATTTATGATTGGAAAAGGTTACTCTGTGAAGATTGCCCAAATGGAAATGGACATGATTGCTGAAGGCTACTACGCTGTTAAGTCAGTTATGGAAATCAACAAAAAATTCAATGTTGAAATGCCAATCGTTGAAGCAGTGAACAATATTATATACGAACGTATTTCACCAGTTATCGAAATGAAGATTCTTACAGATCGTTTATCATAAAAAATCGGTGTTATGTATGGGCGATTGTAAGGACGATTTGCAAATCGCCCATACATAACGCCCAAACACACCAATACCTGTTACATCATACCTGGCATTCCTCCTGGCATTCCACCACCCATAGCGCCACCAGCATTTTCTTCTTCTGGTTCGTCTACAATTACGCATTCTGTTGTCAATAACATAGAAGCAATCGACGCTGCGTTTTCTATTGCAATACGCGTTACTTTTGTTGGATCTAAAACTCCGGCTGCAAGCAAGTTATCATACTTTTCTGTTCTTGCATTATAACCGAAATCATCTTTACCTTCTAGAACTTTTTGAACGATAACCGCTCCTTCACTTCCCGCATTCTTAACGATTTGACGTAAAGGTTCTTCAACCGCACGTCTTACGATTTCAATTCCCGTAGTTTCGTCATCATTTTCTCCTTTTAGATCAATCAATCCATCTAAAGTTCTTAATAACGCTACTCCACCACCAGGAACAACTCCTTCTTCTACCGCTGCACGAGTTGCTGCTAATGCATCCTCCACACGGTCTTTCTTTTCTTTCATTTCAACCTCAGAAGAAGCTCCAACGTAAAGAACTGCAACTCCTCCAGCGAGCTTCGCCAAACGTTCTTGCATTTTTTCTTTATCATAATCAGATGTTGATGTTTCCATCTGAGCTCTGATTTGTGAAACCCTATCATCGATAGCCCCTTTATCTCCAGAACCATTGACAATAGTTGTGTTATCTTTATCTATTTCTACCTTCTCAGCAGAACCCAACATATCTAAAGTTGCTGTCTCAAGTGAAAGTCCTTTCTCCTCAGAAATTACTTGTCCACCAGTAAGGATGGCTAAGTCTTCTAACATTGATTTTCTTCTATCACCAAAACCAGGAGCTTTAACTGCAGCCACCTTCAATGAACCTCTAATTCTATTAACTACTAATGTTGTCAACGCTTCTCCATCGATGTCCTCAGCAATAATTAATAAAGGTCTACCCGATTGAGCTGCTGGCTCTAATACAGGAAGTAATTCTTTCATGCTAGTCACCTTTTTATCACAAATCAAAATGTAAGGATTCTCTAAATCCGCAATCATTTTCTCTGTATTCGTAACAAAATAAGGAGATAAGTAACCTCTGTCAAATTGCATACCTTCAACAGTTTTCACCTCAGTTTCTATTCCTTTGGCTTCTTCCACTGTAATAACCCCATCGTTACCAACAACTTTCATTGCCTCGGCGATAAGAGTCCCTATAGTTTCATCGTTATTTGCTGAAATAGAAGCAATTTGCTTGATTTTATCATTATCAGAACCAACTTCCTTTGAAAGTTTTTTCAATTCCTCAACGATCACTTTAACTGCTTTATCAATTCCTCTTTTTAAATCCATAGGATTTGCTCCGGCAGTAACATTTTTTAAACCTGCTGTGATAATGGCTTGAGCTAATACCGTTGCAGTGGTAGTACCATCTCCTGCAATATCTGCAGTTCTCGAAGCTACCTCTTTAACCATTTGAGCTCCCATGTTCTCCACTTCATCTTTCAAATCAATTTCTTTCGCTACAGAAACTCCATCTTTTGTGATGTGCGGTGAACCAAATTTCTTACCTATAACTACGTTACGTCCTTTTGGTCCTAATGTTACTTTCACTGCATTCGCCAATGCATCAACACCATTTTTAAGTTTTTCTCTCGCTTTTTCGTCGAATAATATTTCTTTTGCCATTTTGAATTAATTTTAATTTAAAGATTAATAACTACGCTTGGAACACTCCGTAAATATCGGCCTCTTTCATAATTAAGAAAGTTTTTCCCTCAATTTTTATTTCCGTTCCAGAATACTGACCAAACAATACAGTATCTCCTTCTTTAACTGTTAATGGTTCATCCTTTTTACCATCTCCTACAGCGATAACCGTCCCTCTTAAAGGCTTCTCTTTTGCTGCATCTGGAATTATAATTCCACTTGCTGTTTTTTCTTCTGCTGGGATTGGCTCGATAAGCACACGATCCGCTAATGGTTTTAATGCTGACATATTGTTCGTTTTTTTAAGTTTAAATTTATTGAATGCTGCTCGACCAATTCTATGCCATTACTGTTACAGCTTACTTTTGTCAGAACGCTACAATAAAGCACAAAAAAAATGTCAGCGTATATGACACACTGACATTCTTAAAAAGTATTATGTTAAAGTGAACCTTGAATCAATTCACTAAAAGTCTTTTTTATCTTTACTCTGCATCGCTCGCTGGCGCTGCTGGTTGTTCTGTTTCTTGTGGTGCTGCTTCTGCAGGAACTCCTGTTGGTTCGTGATACATTAGCGTCATTACAATACTCAAGATACCGATAACACCTGCTAAACTCCAAGTGGCTTTTTCCACAAAATCATTCGTTTGCTTAACCCCTCCTAATTGTTGAGCCGAACCAAAATCAGTCGATAAACCTCCACCTTTTGGATTTTGCATTAAAACTAGTAACACAAGTAAAATACTTGCGATCATAATAAGTATAGTCAATAAAGTTCCCATATTCTAATTTAATTTTCTTGTCAAAGTTTCAATTTGAAGTGCAAAGAAACTCTTTTTTTCTGGAAATTTCAACAATAATTTTTCATAAGCTTCAATTGCCTTAGGATAATTGCCCTGAGCACTATAGATTTTAGCCAATGTCTCACTCACTGGAAGCCTTGATTCATCTAGGCTTTCACGCGCTTTCTTGACAGGAGAAAAGAACTCTGATTTTCTTTTTTCAGGTGTTGAAATTTCTTTATTTTTTTCTTTTCCTTCAATTTTTTGTACTGATTTTGTCTCTTTTCTAGAACTTTCGTCTATTTCGTCTTTCTTTATCTCTTCCCTTTCTTCAGATTTTCTGTCCTCAGATATAAATGAACTCATCCATGAAGTAAAAGACTTTTTCTCTTCATTTGAATTATTTTCAGCTTCAGTATCCTTTTTATCCTCAACATCAGCATGAAGCGCTGCTTCATTAAGAGGTAAATCAAAAATTATAGATTCCTCCTGCTGTTCCTCATCAAAATTTTCATCACCTGAGGATAACTCCGATCGGTCAAGTTTCCTTAGCTTTTCAAAGCTATAAGTTTCAGCCTCCGACTCATCAACCTCAATGAAAATAGACGAGCTTACCGCATGCGCTAAAATATCCCTGTCTAAATCACTAACATTTCGAAGCTTTTTCGAAATATTTTCTTGATCTACCTGGTCTTCTCCTTTACTTTTTGAAGAATCCTGCTCCTTCACCTCAGCTTGTGCCCCTTCATTTGCATCATCTCCTGACAGGTTTTCTTGATCAAACTCATCACTTGCCTCTTTATCCTCCAATTCCACCTCCGCGATATCCTGAGACAAGTCAGGTTGATGCGTTTTGGTCTCAATTTCTTTAAATTCTTCCTTTACCGCTTCTGCTGCAGTGAACGATTCTAGTTCATGAAGACTTCCTTCGTCTGACTCCGAAAGACCCAAGTCTTTTTCCTCAACAGGTTCCTCTAGAGAGCTGTCTTCTAAAGACTGCTCAATTTGCAAAATCTCCTTTTCCTCCTCCTGATGTTCTGCTTTCTCACCATCAGCAGATTCCTCCGAGCTAATGAAAATGGAAGCATCATTGCTATTATTTTCAACCACTTCTTTATCCTCTCCTGAAGTGGATTGTTGTCCTCCTTCCAATTCAAACTCATCGTGAGAAATATCTTCTTGAATAGAATTTTCTTCCACAGAATGAACCAGATAAAATAACTGTGCTCTGTCGGGTATTTTGTAGGCATGATTTTTTAACTCCGCTTCAAATTGAATGGTATTATGAAGCGCTAAGCCCTTAAGATACAATTGAGAAAATATTGCTGTAAAAGGATACCTTTCCGCTAACTGTCGTAAGCCTTCTAAATCCTCCAACTTTATCATTGAAGGATTTTCTATTCTATTCGATATTTCTATGAAATTTAACATTACCAGTTCGAAAGTAACTTATTTAAAACATCTTGCACTACTTGTTCATTAATTTCTGCCAACAATTGCTGCTGAATAGTTCCAACGTCTTGAGAAGCATCGAAATCTGCGAAACGAGAACTAGTCAGCTCCATAACATCTTCTTCTGGCGCTGAGATAAATATTTGGAAGCTGGACCTAATCGTTAATCTATTTTTCACTTCACTTGCATTCTCTTGCAAAGACAAAGGAGTTACATTATAGGACAAAACAGTCCCCGTAACTATAATTTGAGGATCATCTGATTCATTAGAGACCAAGTTTAATCCCACTCTATTCTGTATCCCATCCTTGATTAATTCGGATAATTCGGCAGAATAACTAATTGGAGCATTTGCTGCTTTATTTTCTAAGGTCGTCACCATAAATCTTTTCCACTCTGGCGGCACACTCCCGTCTTTAAACGAGAGACTGGCAGGCCAACAAGAGGATAACAAAAGTGCAACACTGGCTAATAGAATTATTTTCATAGCATGGCAATAGCCTATTTTAAATTATATTCTTTTATTTTCCTATATAAAGTTCGTTCAGATATTCCTAACTCCTTTGCAGCATCCTTTCTTTTTCCGTGGTGCTTTTCTAAGGCTTTTTTCACAAACTCCATTTCGCGCTCTTCCAAAGATAGAGATTCCTCTACTTCAATGTGCTCTTGATAGTCACTATCTACAATGGTTACCTCTTCTTGTGGAGCATATTCTCTATCTTCCCGCACTTCATCCCTCAAGCCTTCTTCGAGCAACTTTTTACTGTCCTCATTTGTAATATCAGAATACACACGATTCAATACATCACGTTGCGTACCAGTTAAATCGACTTCCTTATTGCCATTGAGCATTTCAATGACCAATTTTTTAAGCTCATTCATGTCTCTCTTCATATCGAAAAGAAACTTGTAAATCAATTCTCTATCCGAGAAAGAATCACTTTCTTTAGACTTACCACCAACTACAGCTGGAACACCAGAAACAATATCTTCTGGCAAATAGTATTTCATTTTTTCTAAAGTGATTTCTCTTTCATTTTCAATCACTGAAATTTGCTCTACAATATTTTTTAGTTGACGTATATTTCCAGGCCATGGATAGCTAACCAAAGCCACAACGGCATCATCTTGCAATTTAATTGAAGGCATTCTGTACTTCTCCGCAAAATCAGCTGCAAACTTCCTAAACAAAAGATGTATGTCCTCCTTTCGGTCTTTTAAGGGTGGTAATTTTATCGGAACCGTACTTAATCGATAAAGCAAGTCCTCTCTGAACTTGTTTTTTCGAATGGCTTCGGCCATATTTTCATTAGTAGCTGCAACTACCCTTACATTAGTTTTGATTACTTTCGATGAACCGACCCTAATGAACTCTCCCGTTTCTAAAACACGCAACAAGCGCACTTGGGTTTGCTGAGGAAGTTCCGCTACTTCATCCAAAAATATTGTTCCTCCATCCGCTTCCTCAAAATAACCTTTTCGACTTCCGCTAGCACCTGTAAAAGCACCTTTCTCATGTCCAAAAAGCTCAGAGTCTATCGTCCCTTCAGGAATTGCACCACAATTCACAGCAATATAACTACCGTGTTTTCTGGTACTTAAATGATGAATAACCTGGGGAATAATCTCCTTTCCTGTACCACTCTCCCCGGTAACCAAAACCGATATATCCGTAGGGGCAACTTGCGCTGCAACCTCCAAAGCACGATTTAACCCAGGCGCATTCCCAATAATACCAAATCTCTGTTTGATTTGTTGAATATTCATAGTTCTATCCGATTATTAAGCTTCAACAATTTCTCCTTTTAGTGAAGCTTTATTACAATCTGTAATTTTCACCATTACATAGTCACCAGGCTTCGAGCCCTTGCGATCGAAAATAACTTTGAGATTACGGTCCGTTCTTCCCATCATTTGCTCCTCAGAGCGCTTTGATGGAGTTTCAACCAACACTTTCTCCACTTTACCTATTTGTGCTTTGTTCATCGCCAAACTATGCTCATGTTGAAGTGTAATAATCTCCTCTAATCTTCTTTGTTTCTCTTCCTCTGGAATATTGTCCTCAAACTTTCTTTCTGCTAAGGTTTTTGGTCGCACAGAATATTTATACATGTAAGCCGTGTCATATTTAACCTCTCTCATAATTGAAAGCGTATCCTCGTGTTGCGCTAAGGTCTCGTCACAAAACCCAGTGATGATGTCTGTTGTAATTCCACAATCAGGGATAATTCGATTAATCGCTGCTATTCTGTTTAAATACCATTCACGAGTGTAACCTCTATTCATTCGTTTGAGTACATCGCTATTTCCCGATTGAACAGGTAAATGAATGTAGTTACAGATATTTTCATACTTGGCAATAGCATGCAAGACATCAATCGTCATGTCTTTAGGGTGAGAGGTAGAAAAACGAACTCTTAAATCTGGATGAACTTCAGCCACCATTTCTAACAATTGAGCAAAGTTAGTGGTTGGACTATTTTCGTCCTTAATCTCTCCTTTACTCGTCATATTCCAACGGTAAGAATCTACATTCTGACCTAATAAAGTTACCTCTCTATACCCTGCGTTGAACAATGCTGCGCACTCTTGCACAATGGTATGCGGATCTCGACTTCTCTCTCTTCCTCGAGTAAAAGGAACAACACAGAATGAGCACATATTGTCGCATCCACGTGTAATACTTACAAAACCAGTAACTCCATTCTTATCTAAACGAACAGGACTAATATCAGCATAAGTTTCATCGCGTGAAAGCAAAACATTTACAGCTTTCTGTCCACCCTCTACCTCTTCAATTAACCCCGGCAAATCACGATATGAATCTGGACCTGCAACAATATCTACCAACTTTTCTTCTTCAAGTAAATTAGTTTTCAAACGCTCGGCCATACAACCCAATATTCCAATAATTAATCCTGGTCTTTGTTTTTTGGCTCTGTTAAACTGTCTTAAGCGATTCCTAATTCTTTGCTCCGCATTTTCACGAATACTACAGGTATTAATCAAAATTAAATCTGCTTCTTCAGAATCTTGTGTCGTTGAAAATCCATCATTTACTAAAATTGAAGCAACTACTTCACTGTCCGAAAAATTCATAGCACAACCATAACTTTCCAAGTACAGCTTTCGACTTCCTTCAGTCTTATTCATTGAGATCGCTTCGCCTTGGCGTGTCTCATCCATATCTTTATCTAAAACAATTCCCATTGTAAATATTCATTTTATGAAAGGCAAAGATATATTTTCTTATGATGGTGTCAAAATGTCAGTAGCTAATTTTTAATAATTATCGAACAACATGGTAAAGCACAGGGTTTTTTCTACCTAAAATCATAAAAAAAAGCAGGTATTGAGTGCAGAGAATTCAAGTAAATTATCAATAAAGTTTGTATTTGGTATTAATTTGGAGTTATTTTGCACTCAATTTCAGAAAAAGCATTTAACATAATCAATATGGCAAAGAATTTAGTTATCGTGGAGTCTCCCGCAAAAGCAAAGACAATTGAAGGGTATCTTGGAAAAGACTTTCTAGTTCTGTCCAGCTATGGTCACGTAAGGGATCTTGCAAAAAAAGGAGTGGCGATTGATATCGAAAACAACTTCAAGCCGAATTATGAAGTGAGTCCAGATAAAAAAACAATAGTTTCGGATTTAAAGAAACAAGTAAAAGCAGCGGACACTGTGTGGCTAGCGACGGATGAGGACCGTGAGGGTGAGGCGATTTCTTGGCACCTTTACGAAACTTTGAAATTAAAAAACAAGGACACTAAAAGAATAACTTTTAACGAAATTACAAAAGTTGCTGTTCAAAAAGCAATAGAGGAACCACGAGAAATCAATCAAGAATTAGTTAACGCCCAACAAGCCAGAAGAGTATTGGACAGATTAGTGGGATTTGAACTTTCACCTGTATTATGGAAAAAGGTAAAACCTAGCTTATCTGCCGGTCGAGTTCAATCCGTAGCCGTTCGATTAATTGTTGAGCGCGAAAGAGAAATAATGAAATTCACTCCTGAAAGCTATTTTCGTGTAGTTGGTGATTTTGCAAAAGAAAAAGACAAAGTATCTGCAACATTAGCACATAATATAGGTACGGACAAAGAGGTAGAATCGTTTTTAAAAGATTGCGATAAAGCCACTTTAAAAGTAACTGAGGTAACAAAAAAACCAGGAACTAAAAATCCGAGCGCTCCATTCATCACCTCAACACTTCAACAAGAAGCCAGTTTAAAATTAGGATTTAGTGTTTCGCGAACAATGAGAGTTGCACAAAGTTTGTACGAATCTGGCCTCATCACATACATGAGAACAGATAGTGTAAATCTATCCGAAACAGCAATGGAAGGTGCAAAAAGTACCATCATTAAAGATTACGGTAAAGAATACAGTAACCCTAAGAAGTTTAAAAGTAAAAGTGCAGGAGCACAAGAGGCACACGAGGCTATTCGACCAACAGATTTTGGTGTTTCTTCTGTAAACAAAGGGAATGATGAAGATCGTTTATACGATTTGATTTGGAAAAGATCAATCGCTTCTCAAATGAGTCCCGCAAAACTAGAAAGAACTACAATTAAAATTGGAGCACCTGAAGTACAAGACATCTTTGTAGCCAAAGGAGAAGTAATAAAATTTGATGGTTTTCTAAAAGTCTACCTTGAATCACAAATGGATGATGACGAGGAAGAAGACAAAGCATTAGAAGGATTACTTCCGGATTTAAAAGAAGGTACAGAGCTTTCCACTTTATCTGTTGTAGCGCGTGAAAGATTTACGAAAGCCGCTCCACGTTATGTTGAAGCTTCTTTAGTAAAAAAGTTAGAGGAATTAGGAATAGGAAGACCTTCCACTTATGCACCAACAATTTCAACTATTCAAAAAAGAGGTTATGTTGAAAAACTTGAACGCGAGGGAACTGAAAGAAGCTACCTCGTCTATACATTAGATGATTCAGGCACAAGAAAAGAAGAGGCGACAGAAATAACGGGAAGAGACCGTAACAAACTTTCCCCTTCAGACATAGGCATGGTGGTCACAGATTTCTTGGTAGAGCATTTTGGTGAAATATTAAGTTACAACTTCACGGCAGAAGTAGAACAAGAATTTGATGAAATCGCAAACGGCCTCAAAGAATGGACGGAAATGATAAAAAGATTCTACGACCCATTCCACCAAACCGTCGAACATACACTAGAACACTCAGAACGAGCTTCTGGAGAGCGTTACTTGGGAGAACATCCTAAAACAGGAGAAAAAGTAATAGTTAGAATAGGACGTTATGGCCCAATGGCTCAAATTGGAGACACCGAGGAAGAAGGAGACAAAAAAGCTAGATTTGCAAGTCTTCGCCCTACGCAGTCTATTGAAACCATAACATTTGAGGAGGTCATGGACTTATTCAAACTTCCAAGGAACCTAGGTGAATTTGAGGACAAAGTGGTTAAAGCCAATATTGGAAGATTTGGTCCTTATGTTCAACATGATGGAAAATTTGTTTCCATTAAAGAAGACGATCCAATGAGTATCGAATTAGACCGTGCAATTGAACTCATAAAAACGAAAAGAATAGAAGACGCCAAAAAACTACTGAAAACTTTCCCTGAAGACGACAAAATGCAGTTATTGATTGGTCGTTGGGGACCTTATTTAAAAATAGGAAAAGATAATTTTAAACTTCCTAAGGAAATAAAAGATGACGAAGAAAAAGTAAAGCAACTATCTTACGAGGAATGCATCGAAATTTCAGAAAATCAACCAAAGAAAACTGGAAGAGGCAGAACCGCAGCGAAAAAGACAACAACAAAAAAAGCCGCAGCCAAAAAGCCTGCAGCAAAGAAGAAAGCAACTAAAAAGGCTGCTCCTAAGAAAAAATAATTTCAATTCTCTAAAACTGCACCCTTTTTCTTAAAGGGTGTAGTTTTATTATTTCAAACCAGTTCAACACAAGAATACGTGCATGAAAGACATTTCAATCTACTTTCAAAACATTCCAAATAAAAAGAAATACGCTGAGGAAATGCTCGGCAACTCCATTTACTCCTACATCGGAGAAGAATTTCCCGTAATTGAAGAAAAAGGAACAGCAATCATTTATGTTCCAGAGTACAGGAACCATTCGGAGAAAATAGAAAACGATTATACCAATGATTTCAGAAGTCAGTTGTACAAGCTGTTTAAAGGAATCAATTGGACACACGCCATTTATGACTTGGGAACAATCGTTCCAGGAAAAGAAATTAAAGATACAGCATACGCTATTCAAACAGTATGTCAAGAATTAATTAAAAAAGACATAATTCCAATTATAGTTGGTGGGACACAAGATTTGACCAATGCCATTTATAAAGCCTACGAACAGTTAGAGCAAATGGTCAACCTTACAACCATAGATAACAAACTTGACTTGGGAGACATAGATCAAAGTATTAATCATGAAGGGTGGCTGAGCCATGTGCTATTGCACAAACCGTGTTTCCTATTCAATTATACCAATATTGGCGCGCAGAACCACTACGTTTCAAACAAAACACTAGATCTATTCAACGAACTTTATTTTGATATTTGTCGACTTGGAGAAATCAATCAGTCCATACAAATAGCAGAACCATTTATGCGAAACACAGATATATTGAGTTTTGACCTATCCAGCGTAAGAGCCAGTGATTTGCAGAATAACAATTATAGCGCACCAAATGGAATCTTTGCCAACGAAGCTTGTCAACTCACGCGATATGCTGGGATTAGTGACAAACTCTCGAGTTTTGGTATATTCAACTATTACAGTAATCAACACAAAGTAACAGATGAATTAGTTGCGCAGCTCATTTGGTATTTTAATGAAGGCTATGCACACAGAAAAGGAGATTTCCCTATAGGCAGTAAAAAATCATACACCAAATTCAGAGTATTCTTGGAGGAGCTCAAAGAGGAAATTGTTTTTTATAAAAGTAACAAGTCAGGCCGATGGTGGATTGAAGTTCCTTATCCTGGATCCAAAAGATCAAAGTTCATGCGTCATCAGATGATACCTTGCAGTTATGAAACCTATCAGGAATCAATGCAAGGAGAAATTCCAGACCTATGGTGGAAAACCTATCAAAAATTAGTTTGACACTATTCAAAACATTAAAAATCCATGAATTTTCATAAAAAACTGCATTTCCCATTTTATTTATTTCCTAATTACATTTTTTTAACTACTTTAGTCGACTGATGCAGCAAGGTATTGCGACATCACATGCATAAACCATTGAAAAAAAGCTATATATGAAAAGACTTTTATTTATTTCAATTTTATTATCCTCAGGAGTATTTTACACATACGGCCAGCAGGATAAAATTTTGACCCATTTTATTTTTGATAAAATGAGCATCAACCCAGGAGCAACAGGAGTTGGTATGTCACATGAAGTTTGTGGAACAATGATTTACCGAAATCAATGGGACAAATTTAACGGAGCACCGAATTCGGTATTAGCAAATGCTGAAGCGAACATCTCTCGTTATTTCCCAAGTGCAGCAGGTATTTCTTTTTACCATGATGCTATTGGATTCTCACGTCAAAACAATGTTACCTTAAATTATTCTTATCACCAATCTCTAGCTAATGGTACTTTAGGTATTGGAGCAGCTGTTGGTCTGAATAGTTTTGGAATGAGTCCTACATGGGTTACACCAGATGGAAACCCAGACGATGGCTCTCTTCCACAATCAAAATCTCAAGCAACATTTGATGCAAATTTTGGACTTTACTACATGTCATTTAACGGATGGTATGCAGGAATTTCATCAACTCATCTACCGGCTTTAGAGATTACTGATTTAAACTTCAATACATCTCGCCACTATTATGCAATGGGGGGTTACCGAATGGACAATGC
Organism: Brumimicrobium oceani; assembly: GCF_003143775.1. Classification (GTDB taxonomy): domain Bacteria; phylum Bacteroidota; class Bacteroidia; order Flavobacteriales_D; family Crocinitomicaceae; genus Brumimicrobium; species Brumimicrobium oceani. The sequence continues at coordinate 396,851 of NZ_QFRJ01000002.1, forward strand.
CCTCGACATGGATGATTTAAGCTTAGAAGCAAACGGATTAATTAGGTCTGATCTTAAATTTATAAGTGCTGACATTAACGTTCGCGCCGTATGGGATGACACCTTCTATGGTGGAATAACTTACAGAACCACAGATGCAATCGGTATAATGGCGGGATTAAACTGGAACTCATTTACATTTGGATACTCTTACGATATCACAGTAAACAGAGTATCTAGTGTTTCAGCAGGATCTCACGAACTAATGGTGAAATACTGTTATCCATTACCTCCAATTCCAATCACAAAGTCTAGAAGTCCAAGGTATTTATAATAACTTAAAAATAATCTGTAACCATTTTGGTAGCTTTCTCGTTATACTGTCATAAGTAAAAGAACACCTTTAAAATTGTTAGTGAGAAACTGGAAAGTAAAAACAAGGTAGAATGAAAAAATTATTAATTATAAGTTTAATCAGTTTAATGCTTGCATCTTGTAGTACAAGATCAGGATATTTAACTGGAGTTCAAGGTAGACAAGTCTACTATCCTGAAGTTCCATTAGGAATGGTTTATATTCCTCAAGGTTCTTATATCATGGGGCAAAATGATGAGGATGTTCCTTTCATGCATCAGACTATTTCAAAGACAGTTACTATATCTGCCTTTTACATGGATCAAACGGAAATCACTAATAATGAATACCGTCAGTTTGTTTGGTGGGTAAGAGATTCAATCGCAAGAAGAATGATCTATGAAAATATCGAAGAAGATAAGGAAGCTGACCGTTTCTTAAACTATCAGGAAGAGTATTATGATGACGGGATCATGGAATGGGTTGAATACGAATCAAGCGACCGTTTTCAGAATGTTGATAAATTCTCTTTAAATTGGGACCGTGAATTTTCATACTATGACCCTATGTTAGTTCCTCTGCTATCAGAAATGTACTACCCTTCTGCACAACGTTTTTACAAAAGAAAAGAAATAGATGTTAGAAAGCTCAACTTCAAATACTATTGGATTGACCTTGTTGAAGCTGCCCGTAAAGGGAAGGTACACATCAAACCAGATGGATACAACAATCAAGGGATAAAAACAGACATGGATCACAGAACACTAAGATCTGCAGATCATCCTTACACCCAAGAAAAAAGAGGTTTAGACAAAGACATGGGAGTAATTAACAAATTAGGGCAAAACAACGCAATACGTGGACATGAGAATAGACAGCGTTTTGTGATAGATGAAACCATAAATGTATACCCTGATACATTAGTTTGGATCAGAGACTTTACCTATGCCTTCAACGATCCAATGACGAAAATGTATTTCTGGCATCCATCATACGACAACTATCCTGTAGTTGGAGTTACATGGCCACAAGCGAAAGCATTTAATATTTGGAGAACACAATTATTGAATGGTTGGTTGGAATCAATGGGCGAAATTTATGTTCATGACTTCCGTTTACCAAGTGAAGCTGAATGGGAAAGAGCATCTAGAGGAGATTTAGATTTATCTGCCTACCCATGGGGAGGTCCATATATTCGAAACTCAGCGGGTTGTTTCTTAGGAAACTTTAAGCCAATGAGAGGAAGATATTCAGAAGACGGCGGTAATCAGACAGTAAAAGCCTTTTCATATAATCCAAATGGTTTCGGACTGTACTGTATGGCTGGAAATGTATCTGAATGGTGTGAAACAGCTTATGATGAATCTATGTATGAATTGTCACACGATCAAAACCCGGAGTATAGATACAATGCTTTAGACTGGGATCCACCAGCTATGAAGCGTAAAGTTATTCGAGGAGGATCTTGGAAAGACATAGGTTATTACCTACAAAACGGAACAAGAACTTACGAATATAGAGATACTGCAAAATCATATATTGGATTTAGATCAGTAGCAACACACCTTGGAAGAGGTGGTAAAGATTTCTCAAAAGAAGGAGGTGAAGAATTAGACCAAGACCTACAATTGAGATAATCACACAAACAAGTAAATAAAACAAATAAATAAATCGTTAAACCTTAAAAATTAAAAACTATGAAACCAGGAAGTAAAGGATGGAAAAATTTTATGGCAAAGCTGTATGGAATTGGAGCGGCAGTAGTAATACTTGGAGCCCTATTTAAGATTATGCACTGGCCAGGGGCGGGACCTATGTTGGTTGTTGGACTTGGAACTGAAGCTTTAATCTTTATATTTTCTGCATTTGAGCCAATTCACGAAGACCCAAACTGGGAGCTTGTTTACCCAGAGTTAGCATTAGGAAATGATGAAAACTTCGACCCATCTGAATTACAAGCAGGAAAAGGTAGAGGCGGAAATGGAAATCAAGGTTCTGGGATTACTGGAGAACTTGATTCTATGCTAGAAGATGCCAAAATCGACAGCGCACTTTTAGAGCGTTTAGGGGAAGGAATGAAAGCATTAGGAGACAATGCAGCGCAATTGAAGGGCGTTACTTCAGCAGCGGCGGCAACAGATTCTTATGTAAGTAGTTTACAATCTGCATCAGATAAAGTTGCAAAATTGTCAGAATCTTATGAAAGAGCATCAGCTGCAATTTCAGGAATGACATCTTCAACTGAAGAAGGACAGTCATTCGGTGAGCAAATGCAAAAGGTATCTAAAAATCTTTCAGCACTGAATAATGTATACGAATTACAATTAAAAGGTTCTTCTTCTCACTTAGAAGCAACTGAAAAATTCCAAGGTCAAGTAACTGAAATGATGGCTAACCTTTCCGATTCTGCAAAGGATACAAAACTTTACAAAGAAAATATGTCAATGTTAGCTAAGAACTTAACGGACTTAAATAATGTTTACGGTAACATGTTGAAAGCAATGACTGTAAAAGGTAACGCTTAATTTCAACATCGAACTAAAATTCGAAAACATTAATTAATAAATTAATTCTTAAAATTTAATTACAAATGGCAGGAGGAAAAGAAACCCCAAGACAGAAGATGATCGGGATGATGTATCTCGTATTGACTGCTCTTTTGGCGCTTAACGTGTCAAAAGAGATAATTGCAGCATTTGTTACCATAAATGACAAGTTAGAAGCAAGTGGTGAGATTATAGATAACGCTACTGGTAACGTATATGGTACATTTGAAAGCAAAAGAGCAGCTATCCTAACAGACCCAAAAGCCGATACAAGAGTTATCGACCTATGGCAAGGAAAGTCAGACTCTCTAAACGCATACACCAAAGATATCATTCACTATATTTTGAATGAATCCAACGACATGATCAAAAAAGTTGAAGGTGTTGACTGGGTATTAAAGCGACAAGGAGAAGATAGTCTAATTGTAGAACTTAAGTCATTAATGGGTATACAAGCAATGGACAACTATGATGTGCCTACAGAAATGTTCATTGGAGGAAATCCGATGCAACCTAAGGAAAGAGGTTTAGCAATTTTAACCAACATCAATAAGTATAGAAATGCAGTTGCTGAATTAATGGGTAATTATACTAGCGGTAAAAATGTATACACTTTTACAGCTCCTGATGATATTTCTGGTTTGTCTGAAGCTTTAGCAACAGCAAATCCAGACGATACGTCAAGAATAGCGAATTACTATAAAGCAATGACACTTCCAGAAGTGATTGAAGTGAAAGATGCAGGAAAACCTAAAATGGTTCCATGGCCTTCAGCTATGTTTGACCATGCACCCGTAGTAGCTGCAGCAGCAATGTTTACAGCATTAAAATTGGACGTGTTAAACAGCGAAAGTTCGGCAGCAGAATTCTTACTTTCCAAAGTTGATGCACCTACATTTAACTTTAACAAAATTGAACCTTTGGCTTTTGCAAGAACAGGATATGTTAACGCTGGAGATTCGTTAGATTTAAATGTAATGATAGCGGCATATGACACAACTGATGTTGCTCCGCTAAAATATGGAATTAACGATTCTGTGCCTTCAAATTGGAAGGAAACCACAGGAAAAATTCCATTGGATGTAAGTTCACCTGGAAACTACCATGTAACGGGAACCATTGGAGTGAAAGAAAAAGGAGAAGTAATTCCTAAGGCTTGGGACTTCAGATATACTGTTGGTAAACCATCAGGAACTGTATCTCTTCCTCAGATGAATGTACTTTACAGAGGTTACGCCAACCAAGTGGAAGGTGCAGCTTCAGGATTCCCTAACTACTCTTTATCTGGAGCAAGTAATGTATCGATCTCAAAATCATCTACTGGATATATCGCTAGTCCAGGATCTGCAAGAGAGGCAACTATTAACATTGCAGGTGTAGCTGAGGATGGAAGTAGCAGTAACTTAGGTAGTTTTAAATTTCGTGTAATGAACTTACCAAAACCATCACTAAGTTTGGGAAGATTAAATGATGGCGACGATGCAACTACCGCACAACTTAGAGCCTCAAGACAATTATTTGCTGGTTATCCACCAGAAATTCCATTAGAAGCTAAGTTCAGTGTAGTTTCTTGGGAAGTGAACGCAACTGGCGCTCCAAGAGCCGCTCAAGGAACAGGTTCTAACCTTTCAGGTGATGCACTTAGAATAATATCTAATGCACAGCCTGGTGGAACAATCACAATTACTGCTCGATATAAAGAGCCAAGTGGAAAGATCCTACGTCAAGGGGCAACTTTTAAAGTAAAATAATAGATAAAAAAAAGAAGTCATGAAGAATTTATTGCTTTCGACAATGTTGATTTTTAGCTTAAGCACTTTTGCTCAAGTGAATGGTGGACCAATTAATAGCCGAACAGAAACAGGCGTTATTGATGGAGTTTATCTTAAATCCAACATACCAACCAAGCGGCTAATCCCATATCCATATATCCGTGAAGCGGATGCGATTTGGAGTAAACGTGTATGGAGAGCAATTGATCTTCGTGAGAAAATCAATCGTCCGTTGTACTATCCTTTAGATGAAATTACTCCTCCCGATTTAGAAACCGGAGAAAGTCAGTGGATTCGAAACGATAACAGATGGAGTTTATGGACGGTAATTCGTCAGCACGTTCTATCAGGTGACTTAACAGTTTATTCCGATTATAATCCAATCAGATTTTCTGTTCATGATGGTGATAAATTCAAATATCCTATAATACCAGAGCAAGGGAAGAACTATTCCACTGATCCTGAATACAAGGAGGAGTTAACTGGTTATTTAGGAAACCTTGGACCAATGCCGTTAGATCCACTTTTGAACATGTATAGAGAGGACTCCATTGGTCTTGACGGACAACCGGTTTATCCAGCAAGAGACACAAATTGGTATACCTCTGAAGACATCATTCAATACAGATTGAAAGAAGATTGGATTTTCGATAAACAACGTTCGGTAATGGATGTTCGAATATTAGGAATCGCACCTGTAGTGCATGATAAAGACGATAATGGTACAATTACCGGAACTAAAGTAATGTTCTGGCTATATTTCCCTACAGACTGTCGTTATGTTTTTAATAACTACTTCGTATATAACGAAAGTAATGGATCAAGATGGATGAGTTTTGATGACTACTTCATGAAACGCAGATTCAGTTCTTTTATTTATAAGGAGGAAAATGTGTACGACAGAAGTGTCGAGAAATACCGTGTTGGTGTAGATGCATTGATGGAATCACAAAGAATTACAGAAGACATTAGAAATATCGAACATGATGTTTGGAGTTACTAATAGTTAAAAAATGATTTTAAAGCCTTGGTGGAAACATCAAGGCTTTTTTATTTCTACTGAATTTGAACGAAACTACAAGTATTAAGCTGACGAATAAATAGTAAAGCTTAACAATTGCGGATCACTTGATTTCAGAAAGCAAAACTTTACGAAAGAACACTAGCCACTAACCTATCTAGAACAAATTTGATTTATCTCTTTTGAGTTAAAAATTAAATTCTGAATCAGGATAAATGACTACTTTTGTATCAAAATTAAAGGAATGGAAGAAAATGTAACTGTTTATATAATTGATCGTGAAGGAGAAAAACATGAATTGTTAGCACCAACGGACATGAATATGAATATCATGGAGCTCTGTAAGTCTTATGAGCTACCTGTTGAAGGAACTTGCGGAGGAATGGCGATGTGCGCGTCTTGTCAGTGTTACTTGGAATCTGACCACGAATTAGATGAACAAAGTGATGCGGAATTAGATATGCTTGATCAAGCCTTCTTTGTTGAGGATAACAGTAGATTAGGATGTCAAATAGACATTACCGAAGCCATTGATAATATTGTTTTGAGATTGGCCCCTGAAGCCTAGCATTATAAAAGGTATAATTACTTTATACCTTTTAAATTACATACAGGAATTGGCTTCATTTTATGTTGGTTAATACTGTTTAATTTTTCGTAGATACTTAGAACTTCCATTTGGCGCTCTGACAGCTCACTTCTATCGCCGTTGAAACTCATGGCAAACTCTAATTCATCATAACTAGCACCTATTTGATCTTCATCGTTTCTTTCATCTCCCCAAAGTCCATCCGTTGGCTTTGCTGCTAGGATTTCGTCAATAACTTCCAGATGACTAGCCAATTCAAATACCTCAGATTTTAAGAGGTCCCCAATTGGATTAAGGTCTACTCCTCCATCCCCATATTTAGTAAAAAAACCAATACCAAAATCCTCTATTTTGTTTCCTGTTCCTGTTATCAAAAGCCCATTTGCTTGTCCAATAGCGTAAAGAGTAGTCATTCTTAAGCGCGCACGCGAATTGGCCATGGCTAATTGATTATCATTTACATATTCGGGTAAAGCAGATTCAAAACACTCAAAAGATTGAGTCAAATCAATTTTTAATCCACTAACATTATCAAATTTATCTGTTAACTCATCAATTTGCTTTTGCGCACGATTAAATTCCGATTGAGCCTGCCGAATGGGCATATTCAATAAAATAACTTTCTTATTAGTCCTCGCACACAAAGATGCAACTACTGCTGAATCTACTCCTCCAGAAACACCTACGATAAATCCATTAACCGGAATATCCTTTATATAAACATTAAGCCAGTCAATGATATGACTGGCTACTTTATTGCTATTAAATGAACTCATTGATTAAAATAATACAGACAATTTTAACATTAACTGTCCTTGTTTTAAACTTGGTGCATAATATGTTCTAGTATCATTTTCTGAAGGCTTCTTAGGATCTGGAATCTGATACAAGGACAACGCTTTTTCATCATCTCCAAACACTGCTCCACTTTGCTGAAAAACTTCTGAGAAACCATAATAATATCCCAATTCAGCCACTAAAACAGTATTACCCGATAGATTGTATTCTGCTCCACCTGCGATTCCAATTGAACCTTTATAGAATGACATAGCCCCAGGAGATTTCATATCTTCTAACTCAGTTACCCCCGCTGGGTCTCCCTCAAGATTGAATGCTTGCCCCTCATTATTAGTGCGTGTTGTGAGCAGAAAACTATTTCTTACTCCAAACTTTCCATAATAGCGCATATATCCCATAAAATTAGTTTGGAATTTTAGCATAACAGGAAGGCTCAGATAAATACTTTTGTGCTTTCTTGAATCCACTCTGAAATTATTGTCTACATTTTCTGGATTATAATCTTTGAATTGCAGAATATCTTTATCTCTATAATCTAAATAAAGCACTTCATTGTAAGAGGTTGTAAATCGATTAAAATCAAACTCTATTCCTGTTGCTAAACCAATATTTTTTGAAAAATTCCAGTCCAAGGACATTCCAACGATAAAATCGCCCCCAACCTTTGAGTCTATCGTATTTGTTTGAGGATCATTAATATTTATCGCCCCCCCAAATGTCAGTCCTGCCAAAACTTTTTTATCTGCTGCATCTTGTGCATTTGCAGTAAACATCAGTCCTGCTATTAATGAGAAAGTCAGTATTTTTTTCATACTTTTGGTATTAGTTAATAATTTCAGTTTTGTCTTTGTCGTTCAGAAAAGTAAAGAACATTCTATGACAGTTGACAAAAATAATCATATTTCATGAACAATAGATTACCATTATCTGCAATTCTTTTGATATCAGCGTTTTTTTACGGATGTTCATCCAATCCTTTAGATGTAGAATTGACTAAGGAAGAAGTTACTGTAAATTATATAAATGTAGATCAACAATTTTACAAGCAAGCACAAGAAGTAGTTTCTAAAAAATTTCAAGCTTTAGAAAATCAGTTAGGAGAACTGTTTTTATATGAAGTAAGTCAAAATATTCGTCAAAATATAACAGATTCTTCTTACAAAGAGATTTACAACTTCTATAATTCCGATTACATTTCTGAACTTGAAGAAGAGAAACAAACATTGCTTCCTCAGCTTCCATCACATGAAAAGGCAATGGATAGAGGTTTTGCTTATTTGAATCATCATTTTGGCCAGCAACTAGTTCCTGAAAATATTTTCTATATCAACAAGTTGTTCAGTAACATATCCTGCTCTGACATAAATATTGCCGTCGGATTAGAAAATTATATTTCTCCAGATAGTGAGGTGATCGCTACTATACCTAATGAAGAGCTCTACCAATGGCAAAAAAACAGAATGCAAATTGAATTCTTGGAAAGGGACATTCTATTAAATTGGATTCAGGTGCAATTGTTTGACGAATTAGATGCGAATTTAGCCGAACATCTCATTCAAGCAGGAAAAATACTATATGTACTCAATGCGGCTTTTCCAAACTCTAAGGAAGCCTATGTTTTGAGGTACAGCGATCAACAATATAACTGGGCTCTAGAAAATGAAGCCTCTGTGTGGAACTATCTAGTAGAGCAACAAATGCTATTTAAAACGGACATTAGTGCAAGAACAAATTTCCTGAACGAAGGCCCAACAACAGTGGGACTTTCAAAAGACTCACCTGATAGAATTGGACAATTTTTAGGATATAGAATTGTTAAAGGATACATGTCTAATAACAAAGCATTATCTTTGCAAGAGTTAATAAAGACACAATATAACACGATTTTACAAACATACGAGATTCAATAAGTTATGAATGAAGATAAGATTACGAAAACCTCAGAGATTTCTGTTAATGTAGGTACTAATGAAAACAACGTACCTGTTAGAATGATTTGGTCAGCGCAAGATGGAGATATTGAAAAGGCTGAAGCCAGTGCAATGTTTCTTTCAATGTGGGACCCCAAGGAGAAAAACACAATGAAAATAGATTTGTGGACCAAAGACCTTTCTATTGAAGAGATGAAACAATTCTTCCACCAAACACTGGTGACCATGGCTGATACATTTGAAAAAGCCACAGGTGAAAAAAATATTACAGAAGACTTAAGAGATTATTGCTATCATTTTGCAGAGAAAATGGAGATCTTACCAGAAAACGATTAGGAGTAGTTTTTTTTGAAAGAAATTGTAAGTTCCTGAACGCTCATTAAAAAAGCGCGAATATTTAGTATTCGTGCTTTTTTTATTGGTTAGTCTTTTAATCCTAATTATTCATGAATTTCCTATTAGAAAGCCAAACTGCCTGCTAACTTTAGAAATGCTCGAAATTTTTAACATCCAAAATTGGGGTTGCACTTCTGGGCCCTAAAAGCATCTGTGCTTCCGAAATATATTGACATTATGACTTTTCATGACCTAAACCCATGAATAATTCGGGTTAATGCTTAAAATGATTTCCCAAAACGACGCAAATACCTAACAAGGGTAAGCATTAGAATCAGAAGGCTAATAAAAGCGAACGAACGTCCCATTACATCACCGTAAGTAATATAAAAGGTAGGCTCATCATTCAATTGAATCGTTTCTCTAAAGGCATCATGTTCCCAATAATTAGTAGCTTGGACAACATCTCCTCGTTGATTAATCACACATGATATTCCTGTATTTGCTGATCGAACAACATATCTTCCTGTCTCCACAGCTCGTAATCTTGCTATACTTGCATGCTGTTTATGCCCAGCAGTATTTTCCCACCATCCATCATTTGTAATTATAAAAATAACCTCTGCTCCTTTTCTACATTGTTCGGCTACCATTCCACCATACAAAGATTCGTAACAAATAATTGGCGCAAAAGTAAATCCGTTAGTATTTAAAACACGCGGTTCTTTTTCAACACCTAAGGTCCCTGAAGTTCCACCGTTTTGTATTGAAAGTTTCTCCAAAAATGGAAACCATTTTGTAAATGGAATTTTTTCAACTCCTAAAACCAGTTCCGATTTGTGCACAAACGCTGGAGGTTTCTTATTTGAAATCAGCACGGAGGTATTATATGACTCATAGAAGAACTCGGAACCAGGAATGGGCTTAGCCGCAGGACTATTCTTTTCTTTAAAAACTTTATAAGTAGAAGCTCCAGTAAACAGAGCGGTATTCCCCCAGCTTTTCACTACCGATTGCAAATAATTCATTGCATCGTTTTCATGGTACTTCTCTTCATTAAAACTTTTTGCAATGGCAGTTTCTGGACCTAAAACTACTGCCGTATTGGGCGTAACAAGTTCATTTGCTTTTAGGATACTTTTATCCAGCTGATTTTTTAAATCTGAATCAAACTTTTCATTATAAGGATCGATATTAGGTTGGGTAACTACAACTTCAATTGGGTTCTCCTTCTCTTGATATGCGGTATAGCTCCAATAAGAAAAAACTGAAGGTATAAGAATTAAAGCCAAGGACAAGTATATCAACGGGGTCTGTACTTGAAAAGATTCTTTGGCAAATACGAGGTTAGTTATTATTTTAAAAATAAGTAAGTTGACCAATAGCACCCAAAATGTACCACCAAGAATTCCAGTATATGCGTACCATTGTACTATTTCTGGAATCGTAGCAAAGGTATTACCTACATTGATCCATGGCCAACTTAATTCCCAGTGGTAATGAATGTACTCTAAGCCTATCCAAAAAAATAGGAGTCCAATATACCCTTCTTTTTGTCCAACATATTTTTTAGTCCAATGGAACAATAAAAATACCATCGCCATAATAAAACCATTAAGAAAGTACGCCAGAATTGCTCCCCCTTCTCCCCCTATAGAATAGTAAATCCAATAGGTCGAGCCCAGATTATAAATAAAGAAGGTAATATAAGCGTGCAGCAGAACTTTTGAAGAGCGATACTTTTCGCGATAAATATTGTGTTCCACCAGTAATAGGGGAACCCAAGCTAAAAAGACCAAGGGAAATAGACTCCCTGTATGTGGAAATGAGATGGTCATCAACAAACCACTTAAAACACTCAATAAATATCTTTGTAAACGTGAAAATTTCATAGCTGAATAATTCGATTCATGCAAAGATAATACACCCTAATTGTTTAAGCGCCGTTTCAGCTGAATTTAACTAGAATTTACTTGATTACGTTTATGTATCCATTGATTTTTTTCACTTCAATATCATGAGCATCTACATACTCAATTTTCCAGATGTAAGTACCATCACGAACTAATTTATTGTTGTAGGTACCATCCCATCTAAAATCTACCTCATCTGAACTAAACATTAACTCACCCCATCGGTTGAAAATTTCTATTCTCATCTCTACAATACCTACTGAACTCGCTCTAAAATAATTGTTATAGCGGTTTTGTGTTCCTGGAGTAAAGGTGTTTGGAATATAAAGGTAAACCTCTTCTAAAATCACAATAGTCTTGGTTAAGGAATCAATACAGCCTTTATCGTCGGTTGCAATGAGCTGCACATCATAGGTTCCCGGCGTATAATAAGTATTATTTGGATGTACCATCGTAGAAGTTGCACCATTCCCTAAATCCCAATAATATGTATTTCCATTGGAAGTCAAATTTTGAAAAGTGATGGGTAGACCAATAAACTTAGGTTCTGTAATCGCGTTAAAATTAACCTCAGGTTTTACCACCACTACTTTCGTTTCTGCTTTTACTTGAAAAGTTTGACAATCGTCTTTTACAATCACAGTGTATTCTGTCGTTTCATTTGGGTTAACCCAAATACTAGCAACTGTTTCACCAGAATGAGGCCACTCATAGTAATAATTGCCAAAACCACCGCTGGCATTAACATTCAACAAAACAGAATCTCCAGGACAAACTTCTTGGTTGGGTGTGATATCAAGCAATAATGGAGGACTCAATATGGTAATCTTTACCGTCGTAGTGTCACTCACACCACACTGGTCAGTTACCACAACAGAGTAAATAGATGTAGCTGGGGCTGCTACAGTAATATCCGGTGAACTTCCGATCAAATTCATTGAAGGATTAAACCACTCATAAGTATAAAGGCCGGCTCCCCCCACAGCGTCTACTGTTAAGTCATAAGGAACATAAGGGCATTGTTCTATGATATCCTCTGTTGCCTCTATTTCTAAAGGATCATAGACCGGAACATCAATAACAACAGTGGCCGTTGCCGTTTCATTTAAGCAATCATCAGTCACCTCAACAGTATAGCTTTGAGTAGTCAAAGGGCTTACAAAAATTGATTCAGTTGTTTCTCCAGTATTCCACGAGTATGTATAGCCACCACCTCCACCTTGAGCTTGGGCAACCAGTTCTATTTCCTCTCCTGGACAAAGAACGTCTACTGGTTCAAGGATGACAGAAACAGGCTCAACAGGCTGTATAAATAACTCCACAGATTGAAAATCAGAATTTCCACAGGGATCATCAATTTGAAATTGAATCACAAGATTAGCTGTTCCCGTTAAAGCGGGATTATTAAGCGCATCCACTGTAAAAGTAATTGATGTTTGACCTGGTGAGAAACTGATACTGTTCGGAACATTCGAATAATCTAAACCTTCCACCGCTGACCCTGAAAGACTAATTGGAATTGTTAAGGCTTGATTAACCATGTTTCCAGATCTTTCAATAGTAACTTCAGCACTGGTACAGTTTTGAGCCATTGTTTGCCCATCGCCATAAGGGTCACTGGTAAGTTGATAACTCACTTGTACTGGTTGAACACTATTTAAACTGTTTTTTTCGAGAAATATACCTGAGTCGTAGATGGCGTCACCAACATCTGCAACAGCAATAATCAGATGATAAGTTTCTCCACATTGAACCTTAGAAACAGCTTCCAAAGGAACTGTAAAGCCATCATATTGCACAAAGAAAGGATCCGTATTTTGAGGAGATTGGCTTCCATCACCATTTGCTTGATAATAAGTAGGATTATTTGTACTATTCACATTATTGATAGCTACTGGTTGATTTGTACCAGGTATAATTGCCATGTTCTGTGTTCCTCCAGGAATTCCTGGTCCAGAAATAAAAAATGCAAAGACATCATTGAACTGAGAGCCCACAAACTCTGGATATTCTTCAGAAGCAAAAACATATTTAAATCGAACAGTGTCGGAATATGGAATAAAATCAAATTCGAGCAGTGTAGCATTAAAGGTGGTCTCACCTACTAAATTGGTTAGCTGTCCGTAACCACTTGCATTATTGTCCATTCCTGAATTCGCTTTATCGTTGGGACCATGCGGACCGTCAGGACCTTGATAAATTGTACCTGTTGTCATGATGATTCCTTCGTCTATCCCAATACTTGCGTTTGTAGCATCAAAAGTTCCAATAGCACTTGTAGCTCCAGAGTAGCTTACATTAGAAACATCGACACCCGTTCCAAGTAAAACATTTTGCACCAATTGATTTGGGTTTTGACCGCCATTCGTGACCAATTGCCCCCATCCTATGGAAGTCAAAATTAATGTAAGAATTAAGAGAATTGTTTTCATCTATAAGTACAACGCATTAAAAACATTTTAGTTGTTATTTTAACAAAAAATAAGCCAAAGATATGACGATTAGTTATTACTGGTAAATTACAAATAAATTGGGAAATTATATAATTTTCGTAAAGAAATAAAATACAAGCTACTTTTGAATGAGCTACAACTACCTTTTTATTAGAAATGAATGACATAGCAAATCAGCACCTCTCCATTGTCCTGCCATTGCAATTGACCAGCGTTTTGCTAATTTAACGTTTTTATAGCTTAGTTCATTCGTTATAAAATGTATTTTTGCGGACAGTTATTATGAAAAAACCGGAAAAGAAGAAAAGGAAAAGTTGGTTTAAACGTTCAACAAGGGTTGTTGGAATGGACCCTGTAACTTTTGAGGAATGGTGGAGAGTTAAAATAAACCGTATTCAGTTAATTAGCATTTCTTTGATTTTTGTAATCGTTTTATTTTTATTCAATTACTTGATTTTTTCCTATACCCCCGCAGGATACCTTTTACCTGAAAACATAAAGAACAGAAACAAACAAAAGATTGAATTTACGGCAACACGCGTGGCTAACTTAGAGCATAAACTTGTTGCCCAAGAAAACTATATCAAGAACCTCCAAAATGTGATACTGGGAGAGGTTTCTATTGATTCTATTTACACTGCAAGTTTAAATGATGAAACACAAAACAATTCCAATATAATTGTGGACACCACTATTTCTAAAGCGGAAAAACAATTGGATGAAAACATTAGAAACAATCAAGAGAAATTAAAAGAATCAAACGATCAACTTTTCGATCATTTATTTCTTTATGACCCAGTATCTGGTGAGGTAAGCCAGAAATTTAGAATACCTAACCATCCAGGAGTAGATATTGTCACAAAGAAAGGCGAACAAATAAAAGCTTGTTTAAATGGAATTGTTCTGCATTCTTCCTATGACGACAAAGATGGTCATACGGTGATCTTAAGTCACGAAAATGAGATTATTTCCGTTTATAAACACGCGGAAAAAGTATATGTAAATGTTGGCGATAAGGTAACCCGTGGTAAAGCTATAGGAGTTGTCGGAAACACAGGAGAACGCAGTACTGGTCCGCATCTTCATTTTGAGTTATGGAGCGATTTAGGACCTTTAAATCCCATGGACTACTTTTCATTTGGTAAGTAAGTCTTGAAATTACGTTTACAACAACTTTCAATTTGCCCTAACAGGAAATACCATATACAGGATTTATTTTGCATCCATGAAAGGAATTTTATATGGAATATTGGTTTGTTTTTCATTTGAATAACATTTGGACATTTAATTTCTTATATCCCAGACCATAATTGATATTCAGCATAGAAATGGCAGATGATAATTTACTTAGGTGATGAAAAATTGGTCATCTGAATTTGAATCATTCCAGTTCTTCCTTTTTGACAATGCAGCGTTTTAAAAGCGCACTTTTTTCATTTCAATTTTTTCAGTACTTTTGCAATCCTTAAAATAGAAAAATAACACACTCGAAATTACAATATATATGAAAGATGAAGTAGCAAAATTAGCAGAAGCTCTAAAACAGCGCTTTGTGGCGCACCCATGGCATGGAATCACAATTGGTGAAAAACAGCCCGAATTAATCAATGCATTTATTGAAATTGTCCCTTCAGATGCTATCAAATATGAAGTAGATAAAGAAAGTGGATATTTAATGGTTGATCGTCCACAGAAGTTTTCAAATTACATGCCTTGTATGTATGGTTTTGTTCCACAAACACTTTGTGACAAAAGTGTTGCCGAATTTGCGAACGAAAAAACGGGAAGAACAAACATTGTTGGTGATAATGACCCATTAGATATTTGTGTATTATCTGAACGTGAGGTAAATTGTGGTAACATAATCGCAGAATGTATTCCTGTTGGGGGCTTTAGAATGATTGATGGTGGTGAGGCAGATGATAAAATCATCGCTGTTTTGAAAGACGACCAAGTTTATGGCGAAATGACATCAATTGATCAAATTCCTCAAAGGGTGCTGGAAAGAGTAAAGCACTTCTTTTTAACATACAAAGACTTAGGAGGAAATTCGAAAAACGTTGAAATTACGCATACCTATGGAGCTGAAGAAGCTAAAGAAGTGATTCGTAGAAGTTCATTAGACTACATCGAAAAACATGGTGATGCAGACACTCTTTTAGCGGAGGCTTTGGCAGGAGTTTTGCAAAGCAAAGTTTAAGATTGACAAATACTTTACGTTAATAAAGAACGTTTATTAAGAGGAAAGAGGATATCTTTCCTCTTTTTTTGTATTCAAAATTAACTTACATTCAAATTGTTATGCGAATTTTCATAAGTCTTTTTCTGTTATCCTTCCATATTCTTGGACATACGCAAATAATATTTGATAAAATCAGTCATGATTTTGAAGAAATCAATGGAAATGATCAACGATATGTAGATATCTACCTAAAGAATAACACAAATAAAGAAGTTTTTATCCTAAGTGTAAAAACACCTATGGAAGTATCTTCCCTTCAAAAAAGTGACAGAATACAGGCAGATAGTTCTGCTGTTATTCGCTTTCATATTAACAATAGATCAAAAGGTAAGTTTAATTATTCAATCCCAGTTTATACAAGCGCAAGTAATGAGGCGACCACAATTCTTTTGAAAGGAAGAATAGTGTCCTTACCGATGTCAAATAGCTTAACCGCCTGTCCAAGCTTTGGACAAAAACCACCTCAAGGCAACCCTATGGATTTTATGTTAACCGTAGAAACAATAGATAAAACCACAGGTGAAAAATTAGGAAGGTCGAGAGTTGCCATCATTCAAAATGGAACAGCTATTGGGAAGTGGCCTACCTCAAAGGATGGTGAATTAAAAATCAAGCTACCCCTCGGCATTACTTATTTCTACGCTACACATGACGGTTACTATCCCGATGAACTCGCTCAATATGTCAACTTCAAAAACAATTTTGTGACTTTAGCTTTAACGAAAAAAGAGATGCCTAAAGAGGAAATAATCGCTGAAGAAATAACGGAAATTACAAAAGAGCCGGAAAGTATTCTTGAGGAACTGCACGAGCAACGCATAATTATAATTGAAGAGAATCAGCCAGAAACAGATTTATCCGATTTCATTGAAGAGACTCCAGAGGAGGTCAAAGAGGAGAAAATCGCAAAAGAAACCATTCCAGAATATGATAAAATAGATAAGGACAACTTCGATTTAAAATATTTCAAACCTATTAATGTTGTTTTTGTATTAGATGTTTCTTCCTCCATGAACAGATATGATAGGGCAGAATTACTAAAGTATTCACTAGATCAACTGCTAGGAATGTTGAGACCAGAAGACAAAATCGGATTGGTTTCTTATTCATCAGATGCGCAAGTTTTATTGAATCCAACTCCTGGGGATCAAAAGGAAGTTATTTCTAAAGTTGTTCAAAAGCTAAAAATATCTGGACAAACCGCTGGAGGTAAAGGAATAAAATTAGGATATAAGCAAGTAAATAAAAACTCATCTGTAGGAGTCCAAAATCATTTAATCATTATAACAGATGGGGCCTTTAATCAGGATTCAGGGAATTATAAAAAATACATTGAAAAGAATTTCGATAAATACAATACCACTATGAGCGTAGTTGGAATAAAAACTAATTCTAAGTCAGAAGAAAGCATGAGAGAAGCCGCAGAGTTGGGAAATGGCAGATTTGTCTTGATTGAAAAATTGGTTGATGCTCAGAATAAACTGAAGGAAGAAGTTCGTCTATCCACCTTCAAAGCTAATTAGTGGATGGTCGGAAACAGAAGATTTTTATAAAATAAATTATTTTTGATGAGAGTTTGATTTATTTTTATGAGGTGATGCCTTAGCATCAGGCGATTAAAAATAAAGGGAACTATCGCAAAAAGAAATATTTTTAATTTTGATGTGTTTCCGACCAGACACTAATTAGTACACTTCTCGTATAAGTAAAAATACAGCGAAAGTTCTTCTGCAACCAAATCCTCAAAAAATAAAGCAGGAAATATTAAATATATTCCCTGCTTTAACTCTTATTGTATAATTCTATCAATTCACGAAGTATTGCATCGATTAAGCACAGAAAACCAGTGTTCTCAACACCTAATAAGGTCAGCAATATTCTCGAAAAGTATTAATGTAATTTCGCTTGAATTAGATTAATAAACTCCTTACGCGTGCTGTCATTTGACATAAACAGACCTTTAAAGGCAGAAGTTGTAGTTGACGAATTTTGTTTTTCAACGCCGCGCATTTGCATACACATGTGACTACATTCCAATACAACCGCAACCCCTTTTGGTTCTAGTGTTCTTTGAATACAATCGCGAATTTCTAATGTCAATCTCTCCTGTACTTGTAAACGACGTGCGTAAGCATCTACTATTCTGGGCAGTTTACTCAACCCAACTATTTTCCCATCAGGTATATATGCAATATGTGCTTTCCCGAAAAAAGGTAACATGTGATGTTCACACTGAGAATAAACTTCAATATCTTTTACAATTACCATTTCAGAATAATCTTCTTGAAACAAGGCACTTCTTAGGATTTCATCCGGATTTTGTTTGTAACCTTGTGTTAAAAACTGCACAGATTTAGCCACTCTTTCTGGAGTTTTAAGTAAACCTTCTCTGCTTGGGTCCTCCCCTAAATCTGCTAAAACACTTTTATAAACTTCGGTAAGTTTATCAGTTACCTCTTGATTATATTCAAATTTACTTTCCATTAAAAATTGATTTTATGTAGCTAGAATGGTTCGTTCCCCCCATAATATTCTACGTAATTGTTTTCGGTTTCTTCTAATCTAATTTTCGCTAAAACTCCACCAGCCTTTTTAATTGGCTCTTCGATTTCTTCCCAAATCTTCATTACTAAATTTTCTGTAGATGCCAGTACCCCATTCATAAAAGGAACATCTAAATTTAGATTTTTATGATCTAATGCTTCAACCACATACTCCTTCATGATTTTACTTAAGTCCTTAAGATTAATCACAAAACCAGTATCCACATTGGGAACTCCTTTTACCGTAACGAAAATATTAAAATTATGTCCGTGCCAATTTTTGTTGCTGCATTTTCCAAATACGGCTTCATTTTTCTCATCGCTCCATTCCTCGTTCCACAATTTATGTGCAGCGTTGAAATGTTCTCTGCGTGTAATGTAAACTGTTTTCAATTGTAAAAATTTTAGCTACAAAGATAGTAAACGTTCAAGAAACAAAATTGTTTATTGGTTTTAATTAGAAAGCAAAAAAAACGCCTTTAACAGCGTTGTACATATTTAATCTATAAAAGTTAGTTTAACAAAGGAGTGGCAATTCTGCTTTCCTCTGCGTGAATAGCCTAGTAACTCGGCATCCTAAGCTTCAACAATAAGCGTTTTCATTCTAATTTCGGCATCCGTGTTTAATTTCACATAGTACTTCCCTGGAGATAATCCTTTTAAATCAATCTCGAAAGACTCGTTATCTGTTTTAACATAGCTGTAGTAAATTGACTTTCCTCTGGGATCAATCAATGCAATACTTGTAAAACTTTCGTCTACACCTTTTACTAAAACACCCAACTTATCAGCTTGAATAATTTGAATATTAAACACTATCTCGCTCTTTGAACTGTCTATTGTTGTTTTTCTTAAGGGCTCTCCTTCTCCACTGTAAGACATCGCAATATTTGCTATCAACATTGCGGCAATAATCGTTAATTTTTTCATTCTTTCTTTTGTTTTTATTTTTATTATTTGTGACAAATGTACTACACAAATCTGGGTAAAAACAATGGTTTTGAATGATTTAATGGAGATTTAACGTGGTTAATATTGCGGTAATAATTGAATAGATTTTGGTGATGTTTTGGAAATATTGGAGTCTACTAAAACAAATCAGAATGGGTTCCGGTTCTAACAACTGTAATCAGCTTTATTGTATCGTTTTGGTCCCAAATCAAGAGCCAGTCTGGCTCAATATGACATTCCCGAAAGACCTTTATAATTTCCTTTTAATTTATGTGCTTTGAATTTTCTAGGGAGTTTTCCTTTAGACTCCAACATAACAATGACAGACTTAAAAGCCTCCATATTTAAACCTCTCTTCTGGGCTAATTTAATGTCTTTTTTAATCTTACCTACATATTCAATTTTGTAACTCATATACCCAACTCTTCAAATAATTCATCTGAATTTTTCACTTTGAATGTTTTTCCCGCACGACTTTCCTCAATTGCTTTTTTGGTTTCAGCATTGTATTCTGCTCGCGGTTCTTCAACAATACTTAACTCTTCAATTTTGGCAAAAGGAAGCGTTTTCACAAAAGCAATAAAAGCTCGTGCTGCTTTACTATTTGTATCTACTTTGATAATTGTTGACATGATTACTGTTTTAAGCAAAAACATGAAAAGTTTAGTAGATAGAGAAATCAATTAAAGCATTTAAATAACAGCATTCTCCCAACCAAAGATCCAACTCAAATTTCCAAACTTGATAATCCCTACTCAATACTTAACACTGCTATTACCAAACAAATATATCATCCAAAATTCTTCCTCCTGAGCCGCGACCAGAGAACAATTCTTCTACAAGTTTACGAATGTCTTTGTTGGAATAATAATCCTTCGCTTTTCCTTTCGGCATTTCTTGCTGTATATTTTTCTTGGATAAACTCTTCACCTCTTTTGCGAAGTAGACCACTCCCCCATCCTCTAAAGCCAAGCCCAAAATTGCACCTGGCAAACCATTAAATGACTCTGGACCAACAGAAGGAACGATTTTCTCGGCATACCAAGCATAAATATTTGTTGAATCGTTGGCTACCCAAAGTGCTTGTTTCGTTTCAAACCCAGCAATTGTTCTTCGGTTTTCTGTAATGATCCATTCTCTTTGTTTAAGTGTATCCTTTAAATAAATTTCTGCTCCGTAATAGAGGAATTGACGTTCCATTTTATTCGAATTTAAATTCTGATACGTTGTATTTTTCATCGTAGACCACTCTCTGTCTTCATCTCCTACTTCTGGCAAAACAGGTTTAAAAAGGGATGTTGAGTCATTAAAATACAGAATATATTCATCCGTTTTTGGTTTTTTCATCCAATCTTTATTATTCCCCATCGTTTGAGCACCTTCGTAGCGCTTTTCTAAATTCGTTCTTTTCTCAAAAACGATTTCGCCTGAATAAATTGCCTGACCAAAAGACCAAGTAGTCAAGAACAAAAAAGCAATTCCTACTATAATTCTAGAACCATCTACCCCTGCCTTCATCTGCTTTTGTTTTATTATTATTGAATCTTAATGTTGCTCCTACCATAAAGTAACGTGCTATTATTCTACTGCGAGTATCTGTAATAATATTGGTTCCCACATTTCTAGAGATCCCAATATTCTGATTAAATATATCGTAAACTGATGCATTAATGACCAAATTTCCTGTCTTCAAGAATCGTCTGTTCAATTTTGCATTCCAAATAAATGGAGTTGCATTAAAGCCTTCTGCTCTTCTGGAATTAATTTCATAAACCGCATCTGTTTCTACAAAGAACCTAAAAGGCAGTTCATAAAAAATGGAGGCTTTGTACCTTTGA
Organism: Brumimicrobium oceani; assembly: GCF_003143775.1. Taxonomy (GTDB): domain Bacteria; phylum Bacteroidota; class Bacteroidia; order Flavobacteriales_D; family Crocinitomicaceae; genus Brumimicrobium; species Brumimicrobium oceani. The sequence goes on from NZ_QFRJ01000002.1 coordinate 418,117, forward strand.
ACTGTATAAGGTTCATTTAATCCCATAGATAAATTACTGCGTGGATCATTATAACTCAATATGGCGCTAATGCTAAGTTCAATTGAATCAGAGCGCATTTCAAGACCTAATTCTGCATCTATATTATAGTTTTCCGTAGTATTTTTCTCATTGTTGATTTCGGAATTAAAACTAGTATACCCCCCTGATGCTTGTGGCCTTAAGGTTAATAGTTTTTTGAAGATAGGAATTCCTCCACCGGCATAAAAACCACTGTAAATATTTCCATCCACGTTAATAGCTGTTGCCACTGACTGTCCTGTTGGTGTGTATATTATTGAGTTGGAGAAATCATTATCAAAGTAATTCATATACAATCCACTGTAAACGTAGCTCTGCTTTAAAGCGTTCCATTTGTTATAGTTTACACTTAATTTATGTGAATAATTGGGTTCTAAATTCGGGTTTCCTATCACTAAACTATTTGGATCTGTATTGTCTCTCACCGGTTGAAGCTGATTTAAACTGGGTTGATCAGACGTAGTTTTATACACAAATTGGATTCTGTGCGCATTTGAGAATTTATAATAATACTCCAAATAAGGTAGAATATTATCCACATTTTGATTAATATTAGTATTATTGATATTGTTAAAATTATCAATTACGACATTTCTGAAACGCGCTCCCGCTTCTAAAGTATGCTTTCTATCTTTAAACAAGATTCCTAAAGCTCCTCTATTTTCCAATCTTGTATTGCTGAAATCGTTACTATACAATTCCGCATAATCATCATATCCCGATGCTGTTCTATTAAATGTAGACGTTGCCTGTTCACCGTAAAAATAATCCAATCTGTATTGGAATTTAAGTCTAAAACTTCTCGTAATTGGTTCCATGTAATCCACAATCAAGCGGTGACCTGTGGTATTGTTGACCATGTTTCTTTTTTGGTCATAAACAGAATCAGGAATATTAAACTGTCCAAAAAACAAGTCGGAATTTAGTGTATTATTCCTATCAGTTTCCGTGTAGCCTAATTGATAAACAACATCTAGTTCTCTAAATCGCTTATCAAATTTTTTATTTAATTCTAATTCTACGTTACCTTCTAATCCATCAGCTTCAGATTCATTTCTCACATTGGTGGCGCTAAATCTCTGTTCGTTCTTCGTAAGAAAATCGCTTGTATTTGTTGTTAATGAAGATTCATTTCTTAAAACAAGGTTAGACTTCAATTTCAATTTTGTTTTGTCATTCACATCATATTCAAAATCCATGTTTACGGTATGAGATTGCTGTAATTGATCAGTAAATGAAGAATCTCTTTTCAGGTAAGTCGTATCTGCAAAAAAGAATTCAGAAGTTCGAACCTGTTCAGTTGTTAAACGACTGTCATTATAAGTATAGTTTACATTCATTTTTATTTTCTCAGAAAGTTTATTCGAAAAATAAAAACCACCTTTGTAATTCTCCGGCAAACCATTCAAACGGCTGGTATTCATTATGGAACCCCAACCACCAGACATTTCATTAGTCAATCCAAAACGCGATGCATCTCTATAACTAAATCCGGTGTTAGGCGTATTGGAACCCAATGCGAAAACAGAGACTTTAAGGTCTTTATTGAAATAGTTTGCCAAGACTTCACCTTCGTAGAAACCACTTCCATTGGGCAAATCATCAAAATATTCAGAGTTAAAGCCGCCACTTCCTGCCACTTTTCCAAAATATCCTTTCTTGGCATCGTCTTTTAATTTTACGTCTAAAACTTGAATTTTGTCTTCTGAATTTCCACCGGAGGTTTCATCCTCGGCTTCATAAACCTCTATTTTATCAACACCTTCCGCAGTTAAATTTCGAGTGGCAATAGTTGGGTCAGAACCAAAAAACTCATCTCCATCAACCAGAACTTTTGTCACCTTTCGACCTTGTGAACTTACATTTCCATCATCATCTACTTGCAAGCCAGGTAAATTTTTCAATAAATCTTCCACCATTGCATTTTGCTTTGTTGCAAAAGAATCTGCCACATATACCAAAGTATCTCCCCTGAAATAAATCGGTTCTTTATTCGCATAAACAACCACTTCGTCTAACTGTGTAGCTTGCTCTGGAAGGATAATATTTGGAATATGAATTTCATTATTTTCTTCGGATCCAATAATATAGAAACGTTTTTCATCGAAATCGTGATGAGAAACAATTAGCTCCATGGTATCGATAGGAACACCTTGTAGATTGTAAGTTCCATCTGCTTCGCTACGCGTGTACCCCATCAATAACCCATCAGAAAGTCGAACAGCCATTATCACGGCATTTTCTAATGGTTTGTCATTTAAAGTATCATTTACAACTCCCGTAAACTTCATTTCTTGTGAATAAGAGAGGGAAGTGAACAGAATAAGGAATAAGGCCAGTAATCTTTTCATTTGTGATTGTTTTCTGTTCACAAAAATAATCTAATCATTTCAGTACAGGGGCATTTATATGTTGAGCTGCAATTTCCAATGATTAATGTTTAATTATTAATGTTTAACGTTATTAATGTTTAAGGTTATTAATGTTTAAGGTTTAATTATTAATGGTTAACACCCAGAGCACTTAATTTCAACTGTGTCGAAATTGTGGTTTGTTTACTATGAAAAACAAGTGCAGCGCAACAACGACAACCGTTAAACATTATATTACAAATTTGCATCTGAACTTATAGAAAAGGTTCATTTGAGCTATTTCAAAATTATCAATTGTTAATTATCAATTGTCGATTGTCTTTTTTCTTTAATTTTGAAGCATACAAAGAAATAGAGTAGAATTTGAAGAAAGGAAAAGTTATAAAGTCGACAGGTAAATGGTACATCATTGAGTTAGAAAACGGTGAAATCATCAACGCTGGAATTCGTGGAAAAATACGATTGAAAGGATTAAAAACTACAAATCCAGTGGCCGCTGGCGATGAAGTGATGATTACAGAGAATGAAGATGGGACTGGAGTAATTTCAGAAATTCTTCCGCGGCAAAATTACATTGTTCGGAAATCTATAAATCTCTCTAAGCAGTCGCACATCTTAGCTGCGAATGTTGATAGGGCTTACCTATTGGTAACACTTTTTGCTCCTGAAACTCATTTGGCTTTTATTGACCGTTTTTTGGTTGCTGCTGAAGCCTATCGAATTCCTGTGACTTTACTTTTTAATAAAATTGATATTTACGAAGGAGATGAAATTCAGGTCGTGGATGAAATAATGGCCATGTATGAAAGCATTGGCTATTCCTGCGAGAAAATTTCTGCTTTAAACAAATCAAATATTGATTTTCTAAGAAAGGACATTAAAGACAAGCAAGTAATGATTGCTGGACATAGTGGGACCGGAAAAAGTACTTTGATTAATGCTTTGGACAGTAACTTGGATATTAAAACTGCAGAAATTTCTATTCATCACTTGCAAGGACAGCACACCACAACTTTTGCAGAAATGCATAAATTGCAAACTGGCGGCTATATTATTGACACGCCCGGAATTCGTGCTTTTGGAGTCATTGACTTGGATAAAAAAGTCATGAGTCATTATTTCCCAGAAATGCGTGCTTTAATGAACGAATGTAAATATCACAATTGTCAGCACCTTAACGAACCAGAATGTGTGATAAAAGATGCGGTTGAAGAAGGAGAAATAGAAGCTTCACGTTACAACACTTATGTTGATTTAATGACGGAAGATCAAACTCAAAACTACAGATAAAAATTACAGGTAAATGAAAGTAGTGATTCAAAGAACAACGGAAGCCAGCGTGACAATAGAGCATAAAATCACTGGGCAAATTGGAAATGGATTAATGATTTTATTAGGAATTGCGGCTGATGATACTGATGATGACATTGAATGGCTGTGTAGAAAGTTGACTAATTTACGCATCTTTTCTGACGAGGAAGGACTGATGAATCTCAGCATTCAAGATATAAAAGGCGAGTTTTTGGTGGTTTCTCAGTTCACTTTACACGCCAAAACCAAGAAAGGAAACCGCCCAAGTTTTATTCATGCGGCAAAACCAGATATCGCTATTCCAATCTATGAAAAATTCAAAAAAGTCTTAGCCATCGTAAGTGGATGCAAAGTAGAAAGCGGAGAATTTGGTGCTGACATGAAAGTTTCACTTGTGAATGATGGTCCGGTAACGATAACGATTGACACTAAAAACAAAGAATAATGAAGATTTCTGAACTACAAACTACAGTTGACAATTGGATCAAAGAACATGGCGTTCGTTATTTTGATGAACTCACCAATACCGCTGTTTTAATGGAAGAAGTGGGCGAAGTGGCTAGAATTATGTCAAGAAGATATGGTGAACAAAGCGAAAAAGAATCTGATAAAAACAAAGATTTAGGCGATGAATTGGCAGATGTTCTTTTCGTGTTGACTTGCATTGCCAATCAGACTGGAGTAGATTTAACGGAAGCTTTGGCTAAGAATTTAGAGAAGAAAACGAAGCGGGATGGGGAAAGGCATCATGGGAATGAAAAGCTTTTTTAATGATTAATTCAAAAAGTTTACTTGCAATTTAGCTTTCATTCAAAAAGAATTCTTGAACTGTCCTAAACCTAATGAGCAAAAGACCTAAACTAGATTTTAATTGTCATTTATCGATTGTGAATTGTGAATTGAAAATTATCTTTGCCCTATGAAAGAAACACGCATCAATAAATATTTAAGTGAAGCCGGACATTGTTCTCGTAGAGCAGCGGATAAACTGATTGAACAAAACCGCGTAACCATCAATGGAGTTGTACCAGAAATGGGAACTAAAGTTCAACCGGGAGATGTGGTTGCTGTTGATGGGAAAAATATCGACAACAAAAACAGAAAAAATATTTATATTGCTTTAAACAAACCCATTGGAATTGTTTGTACGACAGACACACGTGTTGAACCAGACAACATTATCGACTTCATGAACTATCCAGAGCGAATTTTCCCAATTGGACGTCTAGATAAACCAAGTGAAGGATTAATTTTATTGACTAATGACGGAGATATCGTAAACAAGATTCTGCGTGCGAGCAACAATCATGAAAAGGAATATATTGTTTCTGTTGACAAGCCAATAACTCAAGATTTTATAGATAAAATGGGAAATGGTGTTCCCATTCTGGATACCATCACCAACAAATGCATCGTTGAACAACTCAATAAGCGCACATTTAAGATTATCTTGACACAAGGATTAAACAGACAGATTCGCCGTATGTGTGAATATTTCGATTATGAAGTAACGGCCTTAAAACGCGTTCGAATTATGAACATTTTACTGGAAGACACACCTGTTGGAGAATGGCGTTATTTATCGGAGCAAGAATTTGGAAGATTGAGTGAATTGATTGATTATTCGAAAAAAACACCAGATTAATGGTTTGAGAGTTTTTTGATTTACTGTGTTACGGACGATTTGCAAATCGTCCGTAACAGAGCAAATGAAAAATAAGATTACCTGATATACAAATCGTCCCTACGACAAAAACTTAGTGCATCTCGGCTAAATTCTTCTCCTCCCTTTTTTCTCTTCTCTGTGTATCTCTGTGAAATCACTCACATTCGACAAGCTCAGTGCAAAGCCTTTTATCTCTGTGTAAAAAAAGTGCCAAAGGCACTCTCACAAAACCTTTGCGAACCTCTGCCCCTCCGCGCCTCTCCTGCGTAATTCTTTCCTTTTTTCAGCATTACAATTGTTCGGCAACTAATGTTACTTTTTTTACGGATAAAATTTCTTAAATTTGGACTTCTAAAAAATTAATAAGAACATGAGCAAAATAGAAAATATAGATTGCCTTATCATTGGGTCTGGTCCTGCGGGATATACTGCAGCAATATATGCAGCACGTGCAGATATGAATCCTGTTATGTATCAAGGACTTCAACCAGGTGGACAATTAACAACAACAAATGAAGTAGAGAATTTTCCTGGATATCCTGACGGAGTTACTGGACCTGAAATGATGGTTCAACTCCAAAAACAAGCCGAACGTTTTAAAACGGATGTTCGCACAGGCTTTATTTCTAAAGTTGATTTCTCTGGTCCAATTCACAAATGCTGGGCAGAAGATGGAACGGAAATTCACGCGAAAACTGTAATTATTTCCACTGGAGCTGCAGCAATGTACCTAGGATTAGAGTCAGAACAAAAATACCTTAAAATGGGTGGTGGAGTTTCTGCTTGTGCAGTATGTGATGGATTTTTCTATAAAAACCAAGAAACTGTAATTGTTGGAGCTGGTGATACGGCATGTGAAGAAGCGCACTATCTTTCAAAATTATGTTCGAAAGTAACGATGTTAGTTCGTCGTGACGAGTTCCGTGCTTCTAAAATCATGGAAGACAGAGTAAGAAACACACCAAACATTGAAATCCTTGTAAACACAGAAGCTGTTGAAGTTTTAGGTGATGACAATGGTGTTACTGGAGCACGTGTAATCAACAATAAAACGAAGGAAACAATGGATATTCCTTGTACTGGTTTCTTCGTTGCTATTGGACACAAGCCAAATACAGAGATATTTAAAGATTACATCAATTTAGATGAAACTGGTTACATCAAATATGAAAAACCAGGAACTTCTTTAACAAATGTACCTGGTGTATTTGTTTCAGGAGATGCAGCAGACAATGTTTACCGTCAAGCTGTTACTGCAGCAGGAACAGGTTGTATGGCGGCATTAGATGCTGAGAGATATTTAGCTGCTCTAGAGGGGTAGTTTGAACTTTATGGGTATTTGTATGGGCGATTTGCAAATCGCCCTTACAAATCGCCCATACGAATCGACTGTTATATCCCTAAAATCAATGGTGGCAACTCTTCAAGGTGTTCAACCCTTTCCAATCCTATTTTTCCTTCATGCGTTTTATTTGGATCAAATAAAACACCGCGGATTCCAGAATTTTCGGCACCTACAACATCTGCATTAATGTCATCACCTATCATAATAGAATTAGCAGCTTTTGCATTCGTTCGTTTCAATGCACCTTCGAACACCAGCGGATGTGGTTTTGCCTTACCAACTTCTTCACTGCATAAAACATCGTCAAAAAAATGTAGAATTCCACTATTTTTTAACTTAGTGAATTGGACCTCCTTAAAACCGTTTGTAATGATATGTAAATTATAGTTCTCGTTCTTTAAATCTGTTAACACTTCTTTTGTAGATGGGAATAGATGCGTTTGAAAAGGAGAGATTTCCAAATAGCGATCACTCATCTGCTCCCCCATTTTTAGATTATCAATTTGAAATTCTTTTAATGTTTCAGAAAACCTACCATTTCGCAATTGTATCTTGTCTATTTTCCCCTGAGCGTAATCTCTCCAAAAACGGGCGTTGACCTCTCGATAAACATCTAAAAAAGTATTAAATGAAGATGAATGATCACTCAGTTTCAACTCATCATAAATGATTTTCAATGCACTCTCTGAGTTTTTATCAAAATCCCACAGCGTTCTGTCTAGATCAAAAAAAACATCTTTTATAAAATTCATAACACTAAATCTTTTATGAAATAAGTTCCACCAGTAATAATGAAACAATCTATCGTGAGGAACAATATGATTAAAGGAAAAGTTTGCTTGTAGTGCTTATAGAATTTTGCAGTAATGATTGTTCCTACAGGGATAGATAAAAACAAGGGAAAAGCCCAATAGGTAAAAATTCTACCAATTTTTTGTTTATATTTTATTACGTTCCTGTTGGTCTTGGTAAATTTCCTTTTTACTGGAATCACCTTCCCCTTCTGCTTCGCTTTTTTAACCCTCTTGGAGTGTCTTTCAACGGAAAGATTCATGAAGTAACTACTTCCAAAATAAAAGAGTGTTGCTGAAATATATCCACCAATTGAACACGCAATGAAAGTCTCCCAAAACGTTAATCCTGCAGCAGGTCCTGCTAAGGGAGTAAACATGAACTTCCAAGAACTAAACAATGCGAAACTAAGATAAGTCCACATAAAAATTTAGACTTTTTCTCCGTAAGCCAAATCGCCAGCATCACCTAAACCAGGAACGATATAAGAATGAGCTGTTAATTCTGAATCTACGGCACCAACCCAAATCTTGGTAGATTTAGGCAACTTTTTTTCAATAAAGTTTAACCCCTGCTCCGTGGCAATACCAAAAACCAAGTGTACTTGCTTTGGTGTTCCATATTTTTTCAAAACTTGATAAACAGCGGCCAAGGAGTTACCTGTCGCCAGCATTGGGTCACTGATAATTAAAACCTTTCCATCCAAGCTTGGTGAAGCACAGTATTCAACATCTATTTCAAAATCCTCTTTCGTTGTGTGTCTTCTGTAAGCGCTTACAAAAGCCGAGTCTGCCTTATCGAAATAATTCAACAATCCTTGATGCATTGGTACTCCAGCGCGTAAAATCGTCGCCAAAACAATATCATCATCGCAAGTACTCATTATCGCCTCTCCTAACGGAGTAGTAATTTCTTTTTCAGAATACTTTAAGGTTTTGGAAAGTTCATAAGCCATTATTTCGGCAATACGTTCAATATTTCTACGAAAACGCAGGCGGTCTTTTTGCACTTTTGCGTCACGAATTTCAGAAAGAAATTGATTGAAAATGGAATTATTTTTTGAGAAGTCAGTTATCATAGCCATAAATTTACCGCTAAATTACTAGCTTCTTACAATATCGAGATAATTATATTGGATTTTTTTAAAGTTACATGACTATGATTTGAAAGCTCGCCGCAGCACCTTGCTTAAAAAACAAGCTTTAGATTGTGTAATTTATTGAATTTGTGTTTAGTTTGGCACCTTATCGAAATGAAATCTAATGGATTTCATGTTCCGGCAGAACGTGATTACGGAATTATTTCAAATGAACAATTAAACACTCGCCATGTAAGATTGCAAAATAATTGTTGCACTTACCTCATCGATTAATTCTTTTTGTTGTCTTTTCTTTTTCGAGACTCCCCCTGCAATCAAGGATTGCATCGCCATTTTGGAAGTAAATCTTTCGTCCATCATTACAATTTGTAGACTTGGAAATTGTTTATCTAAGGCTTCTTTGAATAAACGAACGTTTTGAGAACTGTGAGAATCTTCCATATTTAATCGTTTGGGCTCACCCAAAACCAGGGTCCCCACATTTTTTTCCTTTACTGTTTTCAATAAGAACGTCATTACTTCTCTCGTAGCTACAGTTGTTAAACCCGATGCAATGATGTTGTTTTCATCCGTAATTGCGATTCCTGTTCGTTTCATTCCGAAATCAATTGCTAAAATTCTTTTCATCTATTCTTTTATAAATTTTTGCTTACTCAATAAGTTGTTTTGATTGTATAAGGCTATGAAATAAATTCCCTTAGGGAATTCCTTTGTAGACACAAGCATTTCGCTTTCCAGCATAGGCAGGTCACTCATGATTTTACCCTTGCTGTCCATAATTTTTATTTGTTTGTGGGCATGAACTTCATCCCAACTGATATGCAGAAGACCTTTCGTAGGATTTGGGTATATTTTCATTTGATTCAATGGGGCTTCTCCTGTTGTTCCCAAAGCACTTTTACGAAACCCAAAAGTATATTCTCCTTTATGCACCTCGGACAACTCCATTCTTCCATAACCATCTGTTAAATTCCCTTGAGTATATGCTTCATAATGCCCGTATTTTTGCCATGCTGTTTTTTGATTTGGTCTCCACAACAAAACTATACTGTCTTCGTGAAATGAAATTCCGTTATGGTCTGTCATTAAACCTACATCCAAATTTCCACTGGCAGTATTTCGTCCATCATAAAACAATCTTGCTTTTGCTTTGAAGCTATTTGAAATAATTCCATCTACTTTCCAATAACGATCTGGCGAAATAACATATTCAAAACCTAAATTTGAATGATCAAAACCATCAGGTTCCACTCTGTAATGTTCAATTCTCAACATAGAAGAATCCTCTTCCTCTTGTACATTGAGGTAGAAATAAGCATAATTCAACTGTGCAGAAGTAGGTGAATTGACAATCAAATTCTCACCAGTTACAGCGTTCAACAATCTGCTGTCTTTGTTCAAGTAGACCATAACCGGAGAGAAAGGTACGAGAACGTCCACATTTTGTGCTGCTCCTGAAATTGTTCTTTCTACAGAAAATGTGTTCCAGTTAGCATCCACAAAGGTTATTTGAACGGGAACATCATCGAAATAATTAGGAGCCTCAAATAGTTTTTGCTGTATAAAAACTTTCACATCGATCTGACTCCCTTGTGTGTCCACAATAAAAGAATCTACTTCGAAGCCGTTAAATCCTGGATTAAAAACGTAGTTATCAAAAAAGTTATTAGCGTTATAGCCCGTAGAATTTATCAGTTCATCTCTAAAATCTTCAGCATTTATACTTTTGAATGCATAATTGCTTTGAATAGATTTAAGCCCCGCAAAAAAATCTGTATCTCCCATGTGAGAACGCAAATTATGCATTAACGTTGCGCCCTTGCTGTAAGTATGGGAACCGTATGTTGCATTATGAGGAACTCCAGATATGGGTAAAAAACCTCCATCTTGAAAGTGAGCTTTCTGAATCACATCTCGGTGTACACCTTTCAATTCATCGATATATCTGTCATAGTCATAAACATGTTCTAAGAAAATAGATTCACTATAAGAAGCCAGGCCTTCGTTGATCCACATGTCTTCTGCGGTTCTACAAGTCACTAAATTCCCCCACCAATGATGCGAAAGTTCGTGCGCCATTAAGGTTTCGTAATTTAAGCTTCCATCTGTAGCAAATTTAGGATACATCACACATGTAGCGTGTTCCATCGCTCCGCCATTAAAAGGAACCAAGGCAAATGCAATTTTATTCCAGACGTAAGGTCCGTAATTGTCTTCGTAGGCATCCATAGCACCAAACAAATTAACGAAGGAACTTTTCATATCTGAAGTGTCTTGCGGAGTTGCAATCAGCATTACAGGTGTTTGGCTATTGGTTAAACTGCTGGTATAAGTTTGCGCAACATGCGTATAAGGCGCGGCACCCACACAAGCTAAATAGGTTGGAATCTCATCTTCTAAAATCCATCGGCGAATGTTTTCGTTATTTGCACCCACGCTTTCGCTTTCTATAAAACCATTGCTGTAGGCTGTAATGGATTGAGGTGTTGTAATTTCAATATCATAAGTTGCGCGTTCTTCGAAATTATCAAAACAAGGATGCCATGTTCTTCCATAGTTGTGAGGTTCCGATTGAAAGGCGACGCCTAAATTGTATGCATAATTTCCAGAAAAGTAAAATCCACCAAAGCCTGAAGGATCTTTTTGCGGCGTTCCATGATAAAAAATAGAAACAGAGTCCTGATCTCCTTGGCTTAATACGCTGGCAAGATGCACACGTAAAAGGGTATCATTATAATTGTAAGTCAAGTGATTTGTTCCAGATTTCACAGAGTCGATTGAAAATTTTAGTAAATCGAGAGAAATACCATCAATGCCATTCATTTTACTTTCAAAGCTTACTTTACACGAAGCGGTTAAAATTTGAGAAGACATTTGCGTTAAGTCCATTTCTATTTGATAATTGAGCACATCAATGGTGTCGCTGCGCATATTATCAATTTCCCCATTGCTTTGAGAAAAACTTAAAGAAAAGTGGGTAAGAACTAGAATTATTGAAAATAGAAGTGTTTTAAATGTCCTCATCATTATTTTATTTAAAGTAACAATTGTACGAATGATGGACGAATTTAGTGTTAAATGAAAGAAAAACGAAAGGAAGTCCTTAATTTTGTTTTCATGACAAAGGAACAAGCTCAACTTTTTTTTCCGTATTCACCGGGTGATGATTTGGAAGACCTGTGGGAACAACGCCTATTCGAACAAAAGCAGTTTTTTTTGATGCGCCCCCCAATTCATTTAGTTTGGAAATCCAAGTTAAAGAAGTTAGAGCAGGAATATATCGCTTTTTTGACACTCACCCACCAAGAAAAAGAATCACTAAAACCTAAAGGAAATACTGGAATCAGTTTAAGTTTTCCTAATGATTTTTTATCTGCTTTTAATCAATTCCACAAAGAAAGAAACGCTCATAAATCGGAATTACTGAAAGCCCAAAACTATCCTGATCTTGTTGAAGCCACAGAAAATTGGCTACAAACTGAACTTAGTTTTGCCACATATTGGAAACTCGAAGCAACAGCACTCAATGATATTGAAGTAATTCGAAGTAAAGAACCCGATCCAATGGAGCTATTAGAGGAACTAAAAAATACACAAAACTTAATAAATTCGAGCTTGATTAGCGACCTAAAACAGAACTACAATATTCTCTCTGAAAACATGAAGAAAGAAGTAAAAAGATTAACTTTGTTGTCGAAAATATAGATATGGAAGGACAATTTGACAAATTAAAAATACAGCTAGATTTACAAGAATGGCCAAGGCTTTATCTCTTTAAATTCATTTCTCCTAGCGACAATAAAAAAATTGCGCTCATCACTGGAATGTTTGATGAAAACTCGGATATTAAAATTCGCCCATCAAGCAAAGGTACTTACACCAGCATAAGTGTTAAGGAAGTAATGATGAGTTCCGAACGGGTAATTGACCTTTATGAAAAGGCATCAAAAATTGACGGTGTAATTATATTATAATGATGTTATTAGTAATTGATATTCAACAAACAATCGCCAACATAGCTTGGATCACTTTGTTTATTTTACTTTTCTTAATAGGCTATAGAATTGTTGTTCACAGAATGAAACGTGGCCAAATAGAAAAAAAGCTTTATTTGACTTTACATCCGATAGAAAAAGATCCTGCAAACGGTGTTGTTCCAATTTTTATAGAAATGAACACACCAATGAATGTAGAGCTTTCGGTTTTTTCAACTGATGACAGCTTTAACAAGGTAATAGAAAGTAAAACATTTAAGAAAGGCGGAAACGTAATTCAATTAGACACAACAAAGCTTGAGAATGGTTTCTATTTTTACCAAGCAAAAACAGAAAATCAAAAAACACGAAAGCTCATTGAGATCAGAAATTAAAGGCTTATAATTGTAACGGAAAGGAATTGTTTCCATTATATCACTAGCAAACAAAAGACATGAAAAAACTAATCGTTCTATCTATTATTCTTGTTACTGGATTTACTACTCAAGCACAAGTAGACTTTGCACCAAAATCTTCTTTCAAGGTGGAAGTTGGTCTTCCTAACAACGCCAGCAACTTTGCTTTTCGTGATCTTATGCAAGGATTAGTTGTGGTTACTCCATCTTTTCAACATACGCTTGACAACACCTTAACTTTCGCAGTAGGATTGCGTTATGGCTTCTTCAATGTAAATGAATTTAAAAATAACATTGACATGACAGGAGGCGTTCACCTAGCAGGAGTTTTTGGAAAAATTGGTCAAGAAAAGTTCTATGGTAATTTCGGAATTGATTATGGAATAAGGTTTGGCTACTCAGCAAATATTTTTGACACCAACATTAACGAGGTAAAACTTGGAAAACCTCTTGTTGAAGACGCTGCTTTTATTGAGCCTACGCTTGGATTATCATTGATGGCAACGGAAAGAACTTCTTTTAGACTTGCTCTTGGTTATGCAATTCATGATTTTGTTTTCTCTCCAAATCAAATGGGAATGGAGAAATTTAGTGGAATCAAGGATTCAAAACTAGATAGTAGAACAAGCTATTTCACTATTGGGTTTGGTTATTCATATTATTTTGGAGTACAGTAATATTCTGGATAGAAATACATCAAAATAAACACCTTGGAATTATGCACTATTTTAAAAACTATTTCAATAGTGAGAATAGCATGAAACAAAGGTGAATATATAAATGCTACAATGCGAAGCAAACTACTTCCCTACTCTTTTCACCCAGTCTTCTTCGCGTTTTAAAAAGCGAGCAAACTTATTGGGTAATGCAATTTCAAAGATTAGTTCTTCCTTGCTTTTAGGATGCCTAAATGAAATTCCTACCGCGGCTAAAAACAAGCCTTTATGCTTTAAGGTAAAGCCCTTCTCCCCATATTGCTTATCGCCCACAATAGGAAAACCTAAGCGGGAAAGATGAATTCTTAATTGATGCTTTCTTCCCGTATGAGGAGAAAGTTTTAGCAAAGAAATCCATTCATTTTTTACCGAAGGAAAAACCGCCAAGGACTCGAAATAAGTTAGCGCCTCTTTTCCATTAATGTCGCTGTTCAATTTACCCCTTCCTTCCAACCTTCCTTGAACAATTGCTTGATAATGTTTCTTAACCTCTCTTCTTTCGAAAACATGCCCAAGCTCCACTCTTGTACTATGGGTTTTCGCAACAATTACAATGCCGTGAGTGGGTGCATCCAATCTATGCACGGGTAAGGGAACAGGAAGATAGTCTTTGGCATTGCTTCTCTTTAAATGATTTGGCAAAGCATTCTGTAGTGTTTTGAAAGTATTTCCTGAAACAGGAATACCCGCCGGTTTTTCAACAATTGCTAATTCATTGTCTTCATAAATTATATTTAGATCAATTTCAAAAACACGGTGAGCTGCAACACTGTTTTCATAAATAATAATTTGGTCGCCTTCTTGCACATAATCTCCTGAGTGGGTCCGTTTGCCATTTAAGGTTATTTGTTGTCTTGATAAGGCTTTTTTGATTCCTTTTCGGGAAGAAATAGTATCTAGCTTGCCCACCAAATAGTCATAAATTCTTGTTTCTTGTTCACAATTTTCAACGGTCAACTTTTCAATTTCAGTTTTATGAAAAGAAGGAATAACAGTCATTGCACTTATTTAAAAACAGGGATTCGTAGATAAAATAAACTAAAACTTAGTTATTCAAAGAAAACTTTAATGTCTTGCGCTTGAACACGAGATCTCACCCAAGTATTTACGCGCTTTTTCTCTTCTGCATCAAGTCCAACAGAGTCTACTGTAAAAAGCACCAATGCTGTTTCGTACGGTGTTTTTAAAGAGTCTTTAAATTTAAATGAGCTTGCATAGGTACAAGTCTCAAATTGAGGGTAAATCGCACGAATTTCATCCAACAAAACACGTCCCATGTATTGATTTTTTTGAATACTATCTAATGTAGCATCGCGTCTTTTTACTTCACTCAACAAATGTGAAAGTTCTTCTCTCAGTTTCAATGTTTCATCATTGTTGTTACTTGAGAAATTGGAAAAAGAGAGTCCTTGTTTGATGATAACATTTGCATCATCAATATCAAAATTATGTACTTTTTCAGAGATCACCTGCTTTTGGTTTTCGTTTAACTCCGTACCACCATAAACTAAAGTGATTTGTCTAGCACTTTGATTCACATCGCTTTTTAGCAAATAATTCCCTTCAAAAAGGCTTACATTAGCAATATAGTTATTGGCTTTTTCTGAGAACTTCTCGTTTTGAACTAATCCATAACCAAAATATATACTAGGAAGAAGAACAGCTACACTCACAGCTGTGATCCAACGATTGATTTTAGTTTTTTGCTTTACATCCACCACAGTTCTTATTGGCAACTTTAGCAACTGGGTAACAATAGCAGAGGCTATTGCGATAAAAACAGTATTAATGGTAAACAAATATAAGGCACCAAAAAAGAAGTGAAATTGGCCAGTAGCCAATCCGTAACCTGCTGTACACAGAGGTGGCATGAGGGCCGTTGCAATCGCTACTCCAGGAATAACGTTTCCTTTATTTTTACTGGTGATAGCGATAATTCCTGCAACACCTCCAAAAAATGCAATAATTACATCATATATGGTCGGACTTGTTCTCGCTAACAATTCCGACTGTGCGGTTGACAATGGGCTCAATAAAAAGTAAAGAAAAGAAGCAACTAAACTGGCACCCACGGCAAATGAGAAGTTTTTGATTGCTTTCCTAAATAAATCAAAATCGTAGGTAGCAATACTGTAACCCATAACGTTAATTGGTCCCATAAGAGGAGAAATAAGCATGGCTCCAATAATTACAGCTGTTGAATTGACATTCAATCCCACGGAAGCCACAACAATGGCAAAAACCAAAATCCAAAGGTTTGTACCTTTAAATCTTAACCCTTTTAAGATTTCAGCATGAATAAAGTCATGAGATTCAACTTCTGAATCTAAACTAAAGTAATCGGTAATTTTTCTAAAAGCTTCCGCTGGAGTCATTATATTAGGATATTTAGACCAAATATAATACAACCCTGATAAAATTAGAGAATTGCAAAAAAATAAATATTTCAGCAGAGCACGTTAACTCATTAGTACTTCTTAGAAAATAGAGCAATTACTCGTGATTAGATTTGGTCTTATTTTTTACTAGAATCTGCATGACCTCTTCGCGATAATCAAAAGTTGAATCTTGAATGGTTTCACATGAATCGAACGACATATTTTTAAAAATAGTGATTAAGGGACACCTCTTTTGTCGGCCAGAAAAATATACAGTAATTCAAAATAAAAACCAAGCTCAAAGCTCTCAACATAGACTTATGTCCTTGCAATAAAACTGCTTAAATTAGATTTAATTAATAAAACTCACCCCGATAAATAAGCCAAAAGAAAGAATACAATCTCACGCTAACTACTTTTGTCGATCAGTTCTAAATTCAAAAAGAGAATCCAAAGAACTTTTCAACAAAATGACGCTTTCATTTTTATTGAAGAAGATAAGCATTACCTTTGACGACTTGCAAAAAAAAGACTGATATGTTAACATTAGAGCCGAAAGAACTTCCAATTCCAAAATTACATCATTATTTATTAGGAGCCATAGGACCTCGTCCAATTGCGTTTGCTTCTACAATCGATGAAAATGGAACTCCTAATTTAGCTCCGTTTAGTTTCTTTAATATTTTTAGTGCCAACCCTCCTATTTTGGTTTTCTCGCCAGCAAATAGTGGGCGTACTGGGAAAACTAAGGACACTTACGAGAATGTAAAAAAAGTAGCGGAATGTGTAATTAACATTGTGAATTATGACATGGTGGAGCAAATGAGCTTATGTTCCTCTCCTTACGACATTAACATCAATGAATTTGAGAAAAGTGGCCTTACTCCAATTCCATCAGAAAAAGTAAAACCATTTCGTGTAAAGGAATCTCCTGTTCAATTAGAATGTAAAGTGATTGAAGTAAAAGAACTAGGAACTGGTGGAGGAGCTGGAAACTTAGTGATATGTGAAGTCATTAAAATTCATATCAACAAAGAGATTTTAGATGAAAATCAAATGATAGACCAGCATAAAATTGATTTGGTGTCAAGAATGGGAGGAAATTGGTATTGCCGCGCCAACAAAGACTCAATGTTTGAGGTTGAAAAACCTGTTACGGCCATTGGAATCGGTTATGATAATATTCCAGAAGATATTCGCACGAGTGAGATTTTAACAGGAAATGATTTTGGTAAACTAGGGAGCGTAGAAACCCTACCCAACGAAACTGATGTTAACGAGCACAAATTAATTGAATTATCAGAACTTTTTGTAACTTTAGAAGACGAACCAGCCAAATTAGAGGTAGAATTACATAAATTAGCGAAAGAATATTTAGCTAAAAATGAAATTGAAGCCGCTTGGATGACATTATTAGCATTTAATAACCAATAAAATAAACAACAACATTATGTTAAGCATTTCAGGAATTGTAAAAGTAAAAAAGGATACTGAGCAAATCACAGAGAAATTTAAGAAAAGAGAATTCGTAGTAACAGATGGATCAGGAAACTATCCTCAAGATATTTTATTTCAATTGACACAAGAGCGTGTTGACTTATTGGATAATATCAACGTAAATGACGCGGTGAATGTAACTTTCAATTTAAGAGGTCGTGAGTGGACAAACCCTCAAGGTGAAGTAAAATACTTCAACTCTCTTGATGTTTGGAGATTAGAGAAAAGCCAAGGTGGTGGAGCTCCTACTCCAATGGATATCGCTCCAGCAAGTGCTGATAAGGCGGAGACGTTGGTAGACGAAGGAGACGACGACCTTCCTTTTTGATTAGAAGACGCGATAACGGCGTTGGAGTAAATTTTAAAATTAACTCCGCCTTGTTCTAGCGCCTTCTAATTCAAAAATTGAGATTTAGGAATAAACATTAGATTTGAATTTTAAAATCCCCATTTGATGAGATTGTATCTTGTTGGTGGGGTTTTTTTATTGGATTTTATGATTCTGGAAGGAGATTAATTGGTGGAAACCCAAGGCCACGAGAAGCTTCGCTAAATCTCGCGGCAGCCCTTGGGGGCCTGCAATGCAATATTACAATGATGAAAAAAAACATTAATCATCTCGAATTGGAAGAGTATATCTATACGAAAGCATGAAGCGTCCTATTGCAAAAATACCAGCACCCAATACATCACCCAAACCATCTGCTTCAAAATCAGTACTGACATCGGCAACTAAACCAAAACCATGTAATTCACTCTGTCTGTAATACAATTCTGCACGGAACAATAATAATGGTAAGAAGAAATAAGTTTCGCTTCTATGAGAGAATTGGTATTCATCAATGTCCTTTATATGTACTTTGTTTATATATTTTTGATAATTAAAATGTGGAATTACAAACATTGCAAAATCGAGCTTCTTTCTTCGAAGAAGATTAACTCCTATCTGGATAGTTCCAGAATACCCCTCTACTCTTGACCAAAGAGTTTTATTTGGATTTGAACTGTAAAAGGATTTAAAAAAAGATTGATCTGTTTTAAATTCAAGACCAAAAATATATCTATTCGGAAACAAAACCTGATAAGTTAATGAACTGGAAACACCAGCGTAATCTTTCGTTCCTGTCTGTGCAAAAACTCCTCCTGCCAAACTAAACGAGTGCTCAGGTTTTGGAGTTATTGGTGGATGTTGACCATAAGAAAAATAGACTATAAAAAAGAATAGAAGAAGGAAGAATTGTCGCATAAGCTGTTGTTTTCAAGAGTTAAAGATAAAGTATAAATCTAAAACTTTATTATTATTACTCAAGTTTCGCACCTCTAATTTAGAGGGTTTTATCAATAAAAAATAGCATGAAAACCAAGGTAAACACCAGCTACCGCGAGATTATTCTCGTGGTAGTCTGAATCCTTGTTATAATCTACCTTAAAACTACAAATAATTTCAAAAACCTACTACCACTACTCCCTTTAAAATTTCTCTTTCTCCGCTATAATCAACAGTACTGCTGCACGGACAACCTTCTGGTCGAAAAATTAATCTCTGAATTTACAGGTGGATTAACATCAATTTTGGAGCGAATAATATTCTTTTAAAGATGTTTGAATCTGTTATTTGTGGATAGACATATTTGATTTATAATTCTTAAAGGAGATTTAAGTATGAAAACCCAAGGCCACGAGAAGTTGCGCTAAATCTCGCGGCAGCTTGGGGGATTGAGAACAGCACCTAAATCGGCTCCGAAAACAGATTTCCTTAAAAAGTGCAACTTCAGATTCAAATCCCTAATTAAAAGTTAAAACCATCAATTCCCATAACAAATTCAACCATAAATTGTATTATGTTTACATAACAAGTTTAAATATGAAAAATACAAAATATTCTATACTCGAACTCGCAATGGTGAATGAAAACACATCACACGAGGATGTTTTTAAGAACAGCGTTGAAGTCGCTCAAAAAGCCGAGGAGTTGGGTTATCATAGATTTTGGTTAGCTGAACATCACAACATGGTGAGTATTGCGAGTTCGGCAACAGTTGTTTTAATGGGACATATTGCCGCTAAAACGAATTCAATTCGCGTTGGATCTGGAGGAATAATGCTTCCTAATCATTCTCCATTGGTAGTTTCTGAACAACTGGGAACCTTAGGAAATCTATTTCCAAACCGTATGGATTTAGGTTTGGGTCGCGCGCCTGGAACAGACCAAGTAACAGCGCATGCCATACGAAGCGACAGAATGCAATCTGTTCACAAATTCCCCCAAGAAGTGGATGAAATTCAAGGTTATTTTGAGAATACTTCTACATCGACAAAGGTTCGCGCAACTGTGGCTGAAGGCGTTAATGTTCCTATTTATATTTTAGGCTCGAGTACTGACAGCGCGCACTTGGCTGCAAAAAAAGGATTGCCTTATGTTTTTGCGAGTCACTTTGCTCCTGCCCAACTGCACAATGCTTTGGCGATTTATCACAATGAATTTCAGCCTTCAAAATATTTGGATAAGCCATACACAATTGCCGCTGTAAATATTATTGCTGCTGAAACATCTGAAGAAGCAGAACGTCGTTCAACAAGTATGTACAGAATGATGTTGGGAGTTTTAACGCAACAATTAGATTACATGAGGGCTCCAATTGATATGAATGATGAAATTCGCCAATTGCGCAGTCATCCGGCTTTACAACAAATGTTGAATTACACATTTGTGGGAGATAAAAATGAGATCAGAGAGAAAACGAAGAAGTTTATTGAAGAAACTGGAGTGGATGAGATCATGACGACATCGTATTTGTACCATCAAGAAGATAGGTTAGAGTCGATTAGGATATTTGCTGAGATTTTTAAATAATTACGAATTAGAAAAACAATTACGAATTACGAATTAGAGAAATTACGAATTGATTTGGAACATTGCCTTTGGCAATGAACAGGAAGTGAAATTTCAAAATTCGTAATTCAAAGATTCGTAATTCGTAATTAATTAAATCCGCAGTTTCCTCATACATTATTACTTCTTAACAAACCAAGGAATATTTTAAAGTCTACGAGAGGTCAAAATTCAAATGATTCTCGTATTTTTGCACCTCAAAACAAGGTAGAGACAAACTATGAGTATTAAAGTTACACTTCCAGACGGAACTGTTAAGGAGGTTGAAAAAGGAACAACTTCTTTGGACATTGCCAGAGGCATAAGCGAAGGTTTAGCAAGAAACGTACTTGCTGCCGAAGTAAATAATGAAGTAATCGATGCAATGCGTCCGATTGAAACTGACAGTACCTTAAAGTTGCTCACCTGGAATGATAAAGAAGGAAAATCTACAATGTGGCATTCCTCTGCACACCTGATGGCTGAGGCTTTAGAGAGTTTATATCCTGGAATTAAACTAGCGATAGGACCACCAATAAAAAGTGGTTTTTATTACGATGTAGATTTCATGGACTACAATTTTGCTGAAAAAGACTTAGAGAAAGTAGAGAAAAAGATGAAGGAGCTGGCCAAAAAGAAAAGCGAATTTATCCGTGAAGAAATGTCTAAAGAAGATGCGATTGCTTACTTCAAAAAGAAGCAAGATCCATACAAGTTAGAATTACTTGAAGACTTAGAAGATGGCTCGATAACTTTCTACACACAAGGAGAATTTACAGATTTATGTAGAGGTCCACATATTCCACATACAGGAATTATAAAATCAATAAAATTAACATCTATCGCCGGAGCTTATTGGCGTGGGGATGAAAAAAATAAACAGTTAACGCGTATTTATGGAATTACTTTCCTTAAAAATGCCGAACTGAATGAATATTTAGAAAAATTAGAACTAGCGCGTCAACGTGACCACAGAAAACTAGGAAAAGAATTAGAATTATTCACTTTTTCACAAACTGTAGGTCAAGGTTTACCACTTTGGTTACCGAAAGGAGCTGAACTGCGTTTACGTTTGGAGAACTTTTTGAAAAAAGTACAAGAACACAGAGGTTATGAGCAAGTGATTACGCCACATATTGGTAGTAAAAAATTGTATGAAACTTCTGGTCATTATGCAAAATATGGAGCAGATTCATTCCAACCAATTAATACTCCTGATGAAAACGAGGAGTTTTTGTTGAAGCCAATGAATTGTCCGCATCATTGTGAGATTTTTAAAGCCAAACCTCACTCCTACCGTGAACTTCCAATTCGCTATGCAGAATTTGGAACAGTTTATCGTTATGAACAAAGTGGGGAATTACATGGATTAACGAGAGTTCGTGGATTCACACAAGATGATGCGCATATTTTCTGTATGCCTGAGCAGGTAAAAGAAGAATTTCAGAATGTAATTGACATTGTACTATACATATTC
Source organism: Brumimicrobium oceani (assembly GCF_003143775.1). GTDB lineage: Bacteria > Bacteroidota > Bacteroidia > Flavobacteriales_D > Crocinitomicaceae > Brumimicrobium > Brumimicrobium oceani. The sequence goes on from NZ_QFRJ01000002.1 coordinate 440,092, forward strand.
AAAACGCTGGACTTCAAGAAATTTACAGCACAAATTTCGTTACGTGATCAGGAAGATCATTCAAAATATATTGGAAGTGATGAAAACTGGGAGAAAGCAGAAAACGCAATTCTTGAAGCCGTTAAAGAAAAAGATTTAAATACAGTAATTGAATATGGCGAAGCTGCATTTTACGGACCAAAATTAGACTTCATGGTTGAAGATGCTTTGGGAAGAGAATGGCAATTGGGAACAATTCAAGTAGATTACAATTTACCAGAAAGGTTTGAATTAGAATACGTTGGAGCGGATAATCAGAAGCACAGACCGGTGATGATTCACAGAGCGCCATTTGGATCTATGGAAAGATTTGTTGCCGTATTGTTAGAACATTGTGCGGGAGACTTCCCATTGTGGTTAAGCTCAGAGCAATATGCGATACTTCCTATTAGTGAAAATTTCAATGAATACGCAGAAAAAGTTTCGAAAGTTTTAAAAAATTCCGATATTCGCGGCTTCATAGATGATAGAAACGAAAAGGTAGGTAAAAAAATTCGTGAAGCAGAGATGGGAAAAACACCGTTTATGCTTATCGTTGGTGAAAAAGAAATGGAAACGAACACAATCTCTGTGCGTCAAAGAGGTGCTGGAGATTTGGGTTCAATGCCAATTGAAGACTTCATTAAAATAATCAATAAATTAGTTGAAGAAGAGTTAAGTCATGAAGATTTAAATGCTTAACGGATAAAAAGAATAAATGAGAAAACCAAGAAGAACATTTAAGCCAAGGCAAGAAGATCCTAATAGAATCAATGATCGCATTCGCGTTCCACAGATTCGCTTAGTTGGCGATGGGCAGGAACCTCAGATCATGGATACAAAAGATGCTATTAAACTAGCAGACGAACAAGATTTAGATTTAGTAGAGATTTCTCCAAAAGCTAATCCCCCGGTTTGTAAAATCATGGACTATAAAAAGTTCTTGTACAACCAAAAGAAAAAGGAAAAGGAACTAAAAGCGAAGCAGTCTAAGGTTACCATTAAGGAAATTCGTTTTGGACCAAACACGGAGGAGCATGATTTTAATTTCAAATTAGATCACGCCAAGAAATTCTTACAAGAAGGAGCTAAAGTAAAAGCTTTTGTATTCTTTAGAGGTCGTGCCATTGTTTTTAAGGACCGTGGTGAGATTCTACTTTTGCGTTTTGCTCAAGAGCTTGCTGAATACGGAACTCTTGAATTGATGCCTAAACTAGAAGGGAAGAGAATGACAATTATGATTAATCCGAAGAAGGATTAATTACCAAAATACTAGTGAGTAAACATAAAAAGTGAGAATATGCCAAAAATGAAAACAAAATCCAGTGCGAAGAAGAGATTCCAAGTAACTGGTAGTGGGAAGATTAAGAGAAAGCACGCTTTCAAAAGTCACATCCTTACTAAAAAAGCAAAAAAACAAAAGCGTAACTTAACAAAAACTGGATATGTAACAAAAGCGGACCAGCCAAATGTTAAGATCATGCTTTGCATGAAGTAAAATTTTTCTGTCATGGTGACAGAGGTTAGTATTTAAACCCGGTGATGAGTAACTAAGACTTCTGGAAAATTGAAGCACTTTATTATCAAAAAACATTAAGAATATGCCAAGATCAGTAAATCACGTAGCGGCTAGAGCAAGAAGAAAATCAGTAATGAAACTTGCGAAAGGTTACTTCGGTAGAAGAAAAAACGTTTGGACAGTAGCGAAAAATGCTGTTGAAAAAGGATTAGTTTACGCTTATAGAGATCGTAAACAAAAGAAAAGAAAATTCCGTTCATTATGGATTATGCGTATCAACGCAGGAGCTAGACAACACGGAATGAGCTATTCTCAATTTATGGGGTTATATAACAAAAGTGAGTTAGAATTGAACAGAAAAGTTCTTGCTGACTTAGCAATGAATCACCCAAGTGCATTCAAAGCTGTTGTAGATTCTGTAAAAAAATAAATTATTCATCACTCACTAGGAAAGCCGAGATTGTCGAAAGACCTTCTCGGTTTTTTTATACTTTATTTTTTGGCTAAATCTCCAAGAATACAATCAATTTTATATCTTTGTAGCATCAAAAAAACGCCCAGGTGCTGAAATTGGTAGACAGGCATGGTTGAGGGCCATGTGTCCATTAGGACGTGAGGGTTCGACTCCCTCTCTGGGCACAAAAAGCGGAATAAAAACCAAGTTTTTATTCCGCTTTTTACTTCAATCTCATTCTGCTTCTCAATCTTCATATCGCCTTTCATTTTCCCCTCATTTTCATTCTGCTTCTCATTCTGATTTAAATATTCTCTTCATCGCTTTTCCCCTCCACGCTGTTTCCGCTTCTCCATCTATACTCCCCTTAACTACTCCGAAAACCTAGCGTTGAAATCTTATTCAGAAGTGCATCATGCCGCTGAAATTATTGGTAGAATTTAAAAAACCCAAACTATTCACCGTGGTAAATATATTATCTTACTTTAACACTTTATAATTGGCTGATGTATTACACATTGAAAAAGAAGATTTATCTTTGTCTTTCTTATAACTATATATATTTATTCCTTAGGTAGCCTGTGATTTTTATATTTCAATAATTATTAAAAACAAAACTCAAATTCACCAGCACAGGTATTTAAATTATTCATTTCTTAATTCAGTTTACATTGAAAAATATTTTCGGAAACCGTTGGTTTTTGCTCATTATACTGGCATTAACTTGGGGAAGCTCGTTTATAATGATTAAAAAATCATTGCTCGAATTTTCTCCTTATGAAATTGGTTCACTTCGTGTATTAATATCTGGTATAATCCTATCTATGATAGGCATTCCTGTTATTCGTAAAATGAATAGAGTAACTCTTTTTTATGTAGCGCTAGCTGGATTATTCGGAAATTTCTTACCCCTTTACCTTTTCCCCATGGCTCAAACACATATTAGCAGCTCTTTAGCTGGAGTACTTGATTCTTTGGTACCTATTTTTGTGCTTATACTTGGCTTTTTATTCTATGGGGTCAAAACCCAAATTTCTCAAATTTTTGGTGCTATAATTGGTTTTTTCGGTGCAGCAACGCTCATGTATTTCTCAGAATCAAACACGGAGGAAACACAAATTGGGTACGCGCTAATGGTGGTATTTGCAACCGTTTGTTATGCTGTTGCTGCTTTAATAATAAAAGATAAACTCAGCAAATTAACATCAATAGAACTTACTGCAAGTATGTTTACTTTATGGGCGATTCCTGCTTTGGTCATACTTCTTTCCTCTGGCTTTACAAAAAACCATAATTTTGATTATGAAACACTTACTGCTTTTGGATTCGTGAGTATACTTGCCATTTTTGGAACTACGATTGCTATAGTATTGTATTACAAACTAATCCAAGACACAAGTCCTATTTTCGCCAGTAGTGTTTCTTACCTGCTCCCTATTTTTGCCGTTATGTGGGGATTAATCGATGGTGAAAAATTTAGTCCTTGGTACATATTTAGTGGAGTCCTCATTCTCATCGGTGTATATTTAATCCGAGAAAAGAAAAAGAAGCCAAAAATGGTACCCAGATAATATTTCTCAGCGGGAATCCAACAATTTGTTGTTCTTTATAGATCTTAGCTCAATATGAATTTACTTAAATGTTATTTTTGCAGTATGACAACAACTAGACACATTTTACTCCTATTGTTCATCTGTTTTAGCTATCTATCAAACGCTCAGAAATTTGATTATTCAAAGTATGATTTACACGCTCCTATGGATATACCGATGGTCTTGGCTGCAAACTTTGGGGAGTTGAGAACGAATCATTTTCATACGGGAATAGATATCAAAACTTATAGGAAATCAGGATACAACATTCTCAGTATAGAAGATGGGTACGTTTCTAGAATTAAAGTTTCTCCTTGGGGTTATGGCCATGTTGTTTATATTGATCATTATAACGGACTAACCTCGGTTTATGCTCATTGTGAAGCATTCGTGGGTGACCTGGCTGAGCTAGCGTATGATCAGCAAGAAAGACAAATGGGCTTTGAGGTTGATTACTATCCAGCGAAAGATTCGTTAAAAGTCAAAAAAGGTCAAATCATCGCCAAATCAGGAAATACTGGAGGGAGTTCCGCACCACATTTACATTTCGAAATTAGAGAAACCGTTACAGAACATGCCTTAAACCCATTACTGTTTGGCTTTGACATCGCAGATACGCAAAAACCCACAATTCGCAGATTAAAGGTTTATGCCTTAACTGAGGAAGGATATAGAGTTCCTAACAAATCAAAAACTTATACAGTTTCTGGAGGAAATGGAAACTATAGCATTCCTGAGAACACTATACATGTGGACGCCAATTACGCCTCATCCCGAGGAGGAATTGGATTTTCTTTTGATGTTATAGATAAATTAGATGGTGCTAATAATGTTTGTGGAATAAATGAAGCTTTTCTCATTGTTAACAGCGACACCGTTTTTAGTCAAAATATGGAGCATATTTCATTTTTATCTAATCGCCAAATCAATACACACAAAGACTATGAAGAATATCATAATAGAAGGCGCCATTATCAAAAAGCATTTAAGACAAAACATAATCCGCTGCCTATTTATCGGACGATGAAAAACAATGGAATATTGAAAGTAGATCCTGGACAAAGCTACCCTATTCAATACATCTCGAAAGATGCCTATGGAAACAAAAGTCAAATAGAATTCACTTTAAAAGTTGGAGAAGGACAAAAAGCAAAAGAGCAGCAAATGTTTCAGCAAAAGGAAATACTCTATCCTGACAGTGCATTTTTAAGCTATGATGACCATCATTATATTTTATTTCCGCCAGGAATTCTGTATGAACCTACTCCACTGATCATCGAATCTTCAAAAAATTTAATCCAATTTGGTAGCGACCTTATTCCTCTTCAAGAAACTTTTAAACTAATGTTACCCGCAATATCTAATCAAAAAAAGAACAAACAATACATACAGAGAGAATCTCGTTATGGGACAAAATATGCAGAGGGAGGAATTGTTAAAGATGGTTGGATCACTGCAAGGATAAAATCGTTTGGAAATTTTTCAGTTGAAATAGACACCATTGCTCCAGTCATTAAAGCAAGAAACTTCTCGAATCATACTAAGGTTGGCAATAAGCGACTTTCTTGGAGTATTTCTGAGAAAGGTTCGGGGTTAACTGATTATGACATCTACATCGATAATGAATGGCAATTATTAAAATACGAACCCAAAAGCATACAATTCTATTTTGACGTCCCTGAATGGATGAATGGAAAAAAATCTGTAATCATAAGAGCAATAGATGCCTGTGGTAACAAGTCGACAGAGACTTATGAGCTCAATTTTTAAAGCGTACTTTTAAATAAAGCCCTTTTTTGCCGCAATTTACAATCACTATTATTTACTCTCTTCGTCTCGATAAATAAAGAAAAACACAGTTTTCGTATTGTTAGAGGCCAACATAAAGTAAGAAACAAAAATTCTATTTTATTAAAATATAGGATTTCAAAAAATCTGAGTATTTTAGTAAAAAGAAAGAATATGAAATTTTTTATAGATACAGCAAATTTAGCTGAAATTAAAGAAGCAAATGATTTAGGGATTTTGGACGGTGTTACCACAAATCCTTCGTTAATGGCCAAAGAAAACATCACCGGAAAAGATGCTATTCTCAAACACTATAGAGACATTTGTCAAATAGTAAATGGACCTGTTAGTGCAGAGGTAATTGCAACAGATTTCAAAGGAATGGCGCAAGAAGGTGAGCGTTTATCAGATTTGCATCACAACATAGTTGTGAAAGTTCCGATGACACCAGAGGGAGTTAAAGCTATTAGGTACTTCTCGAACAACAAAATCAGAACAAATTGTACATTAATTTTCTCTGCAGGTCAAGCACTTTTAGCAGCAAAAGCTGGAGCAACTTATGTTTCACCTTTTGTGGGAAGATTAGATGATATTTCAGCTGACGGCATAGGACTAATTGCGCAAATCAGAAGTATATACAATAATTACGATTTTGATACCCAGATTTTGGCTGCATCAGTGCGTCACCCTATGCACATCATTGACTGTGCTGAAATTGGTGCAGACGTTATGACCGCCCCTCTAAAAGCAATAATGCAACTTGCCCAACATCCACTTACTGATAGTGGATTAGCCAAGTTTTTAGCAGATTATGACAAAGGCAACAAATAGCCAGCGGAAAAACGGAAACAAACAGGTTTCATAAAGTATTTATTTGATGAGGGTTATTTTTTACTGGATAGATTTGCAATACTAATGATTGTGAATCTATCCAGTAAAAAATAAAGTATACCATCGAAAAAGGAATATTTAGAATTTTTAAGCGTTTCCGTCCAATATTAGTTCTGCTAGTTAATTTTTATTTCAACAATAATAAAAACCAAGATCTCATATTTAAATCTTGGTTCCCTAGTTTTATTTGATGCTTTCCATACTTATCCCAGTATATAATTTTGATTGCGTAGCTCTTGTTAAAGCGCTTCATGAGCAATGTATAGAATTAACGATAAACTTTGAAGTATTGGTCTTAGACGATACATCGACTAAGTTCAAAGAAGAAAACAGATGTCTAAATGCGCTCGTAAATTGCGCATATATCGAATCGGATATTCACTTTGGAAGAGCTAAAATCAGAAATGAATTAGGACGAAGAGCGAAGTACGATCATTTATTATTCATTGATTCAGACGCCCTCGTTGACACTCGTGATTTTATTCAAAAGTATATAGAAAACAAAGATAAAGCACAAGTCGTCATTGGAGGAATGAAATATAGCAAAACCCCGCCAAAAGAAAACGCCTTACGCTGGCACTACGGCACAGAAAGAGAGTATCAATTGGCATCTATAAGAAATTTGAAACCTTATAACTCACTAATTAGCTTCAATATTATGCTAAGAAAAGAGGTGTTTTTAAAATACCCTTTCGACGAAGGTAGTATAGACCTAAATAAAAGTGAATACGGTCATGAAGACACCTTACTTGGATTAAAATTTAAGAAGAACCTTATTAAGGTTTTACACATTGACAATCAACTTGTTCATGATTATCATGAAACCAATGAGGGATTTTTATCCAATAGCTTAATTGCTGTTGAAAAATATGTGTACAACCCGATATTCCAAAAAAGTGAAATCGTAGAACAGATTAAAATTTTTAGAGTATTTGAAAAAACAAAATCCTTAGGACTTGTTGGAATATTAGGCCTTATCTACGAACGTTTAGGGAAGAGAATTAAAAAAAGATTGTTTCAGCCAGAACCACCAATCAAACTATTTGATTTATACCGTTTAAGCTACTTGGCGAAAATTTACAAAAAAAGTAGAGATTGAACTTAATCAACCTCTACTCTCTATTAACACCATTAAACTAACACTCTTTCTATTAACTGCCTTTTACCTCAATTTTCTTAACAATTTTCTTTTTCGTTTCAGGTTTAGGAACCGTTACACTCAAAACTCCATCTTTATAGTCTGCTTCGATATTTTGTCCATCCACGTCTTTCGGTAAAGTAAAAGATCTAGTAAATTCACCATAGGAAAATTCTCTATGCGTATAGTTTTCCTCTTCAAACTCTGAAGAGTTTTTCGCTTCACCGCGAATCGAAAGCTTGTTTCCATCTAATTCAATATGAATATTCTCTTTATTGAATCCAGGAACAGCCATTTCAACAACATAGTCCTCATCTCTTTCAATAATATTCACAGCAACTTGAGATGATTTGTTTGTTTGACGCTTATTAAACAATTCTTCGTCTAATCCACTTAAAAACGATGGTAAAAACCCACTATTCATTCTTGACATTTCCATAATTTTATATTTTAAAATTTTGTTTTCTAATTTGATTTGTAACTATCAAAATGAATACCAATAGAATTTCGCCACTTTTTCAGCGTCAAAAAGCCAAAAAGGTAGATGACGTACGCCAATAAGTCAGCTTATAATCCAAAAACACGACATATTGACCGATTAGCTTAAGAGACAAAGGAGAAACTCTCTAATTAGTACTTTTTAAGCAAGAACATTTCCTCTGTACTGTATTCAAACCACCCGATATCATAAAGCCAATTATAAACCCTACCTTCTTTATTCGTATTTTGATGCGTATAGTAATTGAAATGAAACTTTTTCTTATCCAATTCTACCCTTTTTATTTTGACGAAATGATTCTTTGAACCCAGGAGTTCATAAATAATTGAGCGATTTCTGTGCAGCATTTTATCGATATCTTTTGCTACCAAGGCGGTCTTCCGGCGTAAATCCGTATGGTAATAATTCTTACATTTTAGGGAGCAAAATAATTTATCGGATCTACCCACAAGCCTTTTGGAACATATTTTACAATTTTTCATAATTAGATGATTTCAAGTTTATCAATTGATTTAGCCTTACGCTTCCATTTAAGTTAGTGAAAAATAATTGTTATCATAAACTATTTATACAACAATCTTTCGCAATATCTTCATAACTCATACTTCTCACAGCAATCAAAACTCACTTATCATTGAGTCTAAAGGTTTTTAACGGTTAATATCCGATGGCAAATAATTATTCCAGAAAAAATCCAGAAATCTGGATATTACAGAATTCACAAAAATCTCAAACTCTTGCTATGAGACCCTCTAAAGGTTTTTAACGGTTAATAACCGATGGTAAATGGTACGTTCGAAAGAAACACAGAAATACGAAAATTACAGAATCCACAAAAACCTCAATCTCTTGCTATGAGACCCTCTAAAGGTTTTTAACGGTTAATAACCGATAGTAAATAGTTATTCCATTGGAACCCAAAAATCCGATAACAAAGGGGAAAAACAAAAGCCTTAGACTTTTTTCTTAGAAAACAACCACAAGCCCAAATAACAGAGAAGACCATTTACACCAAGTATCTCATGACCAGATTTATAACCATCAAACCAATCACCTTCATAAGTTTTAAAAACATAAATGAAAATTGGTACAACTAAGCAAACAATCCAAGTCAAATTATCATTAACACGTCTTTTACTAATTATACCAAAGAAAAATAATCCCAAAAGAGGTCCATAGGTGTATCCTGCTAAAATAAATAAGGTATTGATTACATCTTGCTCTTTAAATGCATTAGCAAGCAATATCACGACAAATAAAATGAAAGTCATGGAGATATGAATGTACTTTCTAATCCGCTCTGCTTTTGCTTTATTCTCCCAAGTATCCACACGAAACAAGTCGACACTAGTCGAAGTGGTGAGTGAAGTTAGTGCTGAATCTGCGGAAGAATAGGCTGCAGCAACTAATCCAAGCAAGAAAGTAATTCCAATCATTGTTCCCAAGCCCCCTTCTAGCGCAATAAGAGGGAAAAGACGATCTGTCTGTTTATCTGCATCCATACCTTGAATCGAAGCTAAAATATCTGGATTTTCTTGAGCGTAAAGAAACAGAAGTCCACCTAAAACTAAAAACACAAAATTGACTACAAACAGTATTATAGAAAACCACATCATATTCTTTTTAGCCTCCTTTTCATTCCGACAACTAAGGTTTTTTTGCATCATATCTTGATCCAGACCAGTCATTCCGACGGTAATAAATAAACCACCTAAAATACCTTTTAGAACATAATTATTATCTTTTACATTATCCGTCACGAACCAATCTGTCATTCCCAAAGACTTTAAACCAACCGTAACTTCTTCGATCCCCCCTATGGATTGTGTAATGAGTACAACACTCACGATCAATGCCAACAACATGAATAAAGTTTGCAAGGTATCTGTCCAAACAATAGTTTTTATTCCCCCTCTATAGGTGTAAACGTAAATTAACAGCAGTGTTACAAGCACTGACACCTCAAACGGAATTCCATAACTACTTAAAACAAAATAATCAAGTATATCAGCTACTAGGAACAAGCGAACAGATGCGCCAAGAATACGTGAGATCAAGAAGAAACCTGCACCAACTTTGTGGGTTTTAGGACCATATCTTCCCCCCAGATAAGAATAAATTGAAGTTAAATTTAACTTATAATATAATGGGAGCAACACAAATGAAATAATTGCATAGCCAAGCATATAGCCAATTACAATTTGCATATATGAAAACCCCGAAGAACCAACTAAACCAGGAATAGAAATAAAGGTAACTCCAGAAAGCGAAGCTCCTATCATTCCAAAACTTACCAAATACCATTTAGAATTTCTATTTCCAGTAAAAAAAGCATCATTTTCGGCTCCCTTAGAGGTTAATCTAGAAATGATCAACAGAACTACGAAATAGGCAAGTATGATTGATAAAATAAAGAATCCGCTCATAATAATTAATTATGGGGATAAATGTACTTTAAATAAAATAAGGATTAACTAAATTTCAGTAGTAATAGTTAAGAGTAAACTGTTAAAAACAGAACCAAACTAAGCACCTAAAACCCTGCGCAACTCCTCAATTGTACTTTCCCAATACAATTGAACCTCTTCCATTTCATCCTCTTCTGCAAAACTGGTTAAATGTAATACTACAGCTTTGGTCATCGGATCAACTTTAAAACGTATTTCTACATAAGTGTCCAAGCCTTCTTCCTCATCTTCTAACCATTGAAACTTAATATATTCGTTCTCCTTTTTACTAATCAATCGAGCAACTTCCTCACTTCCGTCCCAGTAAAACGTATAAATATCACCTTTGATGTTTACATCATCGGCAAACCACTCGCTTAAACCACTGGGAGTCATCACCATAGAATTCAAAACTTTGGAAGAAGTATTGAAAAGGTATTCTTGTTCGAACTTATTTTTTTTTGACATTTTGTTATTATTATTTCGCATTATCCTTAACTCAGACAATAAGTTGCAATATACTAAAAACTTTTAAAAGTTCTTTGCACAATCGCCCGAAAAGTAGTGATATAAGCACTTCCAATTCAAAAGGTTCTTCTTCCTTAAACCGTTGAATTTAGCCAACTAATCAGGGCCTTTGTGCAAATTCCTTAGTTAACAACTGAGCAAGCACAACCACATTATCAAATTGATAATTAACAACTTATACTGCTGTTTAATTTATTCTAAATGACGACCTGGTAATTTACCTGTAAACCCATCTAATCAAATATGTGATTGAACGGTTCACTAACGAGATTCTTCACAAATTGCAATTTTCAATAATACCATAAGAAAACCTATAGATTGTTAAATCCGATTACTGCTTCAATTTGGCTTTCAATCTTCAAAAACACAAACGAAATATACACATCAAAAAAAACACACAACACACTGTTGTACAGCCATTTAAAAACAATGGATGAAATAAATTTCAAGGAAGATCATTCAGGGTGTTTGAAATTAAAAAAAAGCTATTATCTTTGCACTCGCAATAGGAAAACCAATTATTGCTTTAAGTAAAATGGCGAGGTAGCTCAGTTGGTTAGAGCGCAGGATTCATAACCCTGAGGTCGGGAGTTCAAATCTCCCTCTCGCTACAAGAAAAAAGACCGTTTGTTGCCAAACGGTCTTTTTTTATGCACTATTTTTTATAAACAGAGAATGACTCAACATGCTATTGAACTTCTTGTTAAGCTCAATTCGAACTCCCAAAGACTTAACAATAATAAAAAATGGCTATCGGGTACTTTAGCCCAATCTACTTCATGAATAAAATTAGCATTATTAATTAGTGTTTTTCTTTTTGGAATTATTCATTCTTGTCTATTTCTGTTTGAATTCATGAACACGCTTCGCTTCGGTTCTTGTCTCCACTCCTAAAAGTCGATAATATTCCCGATAAAAAATCGGGACCGACAAGCTATGGAGCTTCCGCCATTACTAGCGACTACTATCACGCTCCACCTTTAAAAAAAGATAAAGCGCGTCCTAAAAAAGAAGAGTTTCCACCCTAATAACTATTTGGGATTTCATATTGCAGTTATAAAACTTTAGATTTCAATAAAGTTAAAATGAGAATTCGCAAAGTAAAATTGAAATTAGGAGTTTAAATAATTTAGGGCAAAAGAAGACGATAGGTATTTAATAAAATACTCTACTCAAGTTGCCCAACTGTGGGAAAATAAGCCTCATGCAATTGATCTATAAAACCAAATGCAAACTTATATAAATTAGCATCAGTAGACATTAATAGGACCACCTCATTTTTTTCTACCTCATCCACAATATTGATATCACTCACATTTATTGGCTCGTCATAACTATCAGGATAGATAGCGGCATTATAATACCAAAATTGGCCTTTATTAAACGCTTTTTGGGATAATCCCCAATTAAACATCCCCCAATAATAACTATCAGCAATTGTGAGCACTTTTGGCTGATTTGAAGACTTTTCTTCCTTAAATGAATAGTCTGGATAAGCCATTTCTAAATCTGGAATATTAAACATTAGATTCATGCCTTTTTCAATATCATCATCTGTATCCCTCATTCTACTTGATGTTTCTATTTCACCAAGAATTAATTCTGGTACCTTTTTATATTGAGAAATCGAGTTTATATATTTAATGATGGAATCTGCTGCCAATAATTCACCATACTTACTCCAATGAATTCCTGTTTTGGGAAAAAGTGGATATTCTGAAGTTGATTTATTGTTTACAAACCATCTATTAAAATCTAAATAATGAATTTCTGACTTCATTAATTCATTATTATAAACTTCATAATTAGTGATTGTCTTATGACCAGGATTAAATTCATCTGGTATAAAATCTGGATAAAAACTCCCTTTCCCAGGAGCAAAAACAACAATTAACTCTACTCCTTTTGTTCTTAATGTATCAGCAACACGTGCTAATTTTACTACTTTTTCTTTTATTTTTTCACTCCCTATAAAGTTTCTTCCTAAATACTCTTTAATGTAGTTCTTTTCATATAAATAAGACGATTTACCAATAATTACAGAGTTTGCTTTTGGAATATTAAACAATGAATAATAATATTGATTGTATAACCGAACAAATACAGGTCTTATGTAGAGGTTTTTCCCGATATAATTCTCTTTTTCTTCTTGATAATCACCCTCAAACCACTTTGAAAGGGTAAACTCAGGATTTGAAGGCACAGAGTAAGCACCATTAAGCGGTTTAATTTTAATCAATCCCGTTACATCCAAAAATAAAGGAAGCAAAATCAGACACAGTACTCCAATGAAAAGTCTATTCTTTGTTTTGATATTTGATTTCGATACTCCCATTTTTAAAATCTAAAATAAATAAATGGATTAAAACCAGACGAAGTAATCGAGATTAAGGACAACATTAATAACAAAACTGAAACCAGTGCAAAAGCAAAATGGCTAGAGATTTTTAAAGACTCCTGAGCAAGGACAAAATTTTCAATTCTCTTTCCTCTCTTAAAAGCGGTGAAAAAGGAAAAGAAAATGGCAAATACAGAAATAAACCAAAATGTTGTAATTGTATCTGTGTCTGAATTAAAATCGAAAGTAAACAGTCTAGAAAGGTATATTTTAATTGATGTCAGGTCTTCGAGTCTGAAAATCACCCAACCTATCATCACAATAAAAAAGGTAATGAGCGTTGATAGAACAGCTCCAAGTTTATTTAAAACCCTAATTAAAAACAAACGATCTAGAATTAAAAACAAACCGTGGTACGCCCCCCAAATTACGAAATTCCAAGCGGCACCATGCCACAAACCAGAGAGCAAGAAGACAATCCACAAATTAAAGAACAACCTGCCTTTAGACTTCACACGATTTCCTCCAAGAGGAATATACAGATAATCCCTCATGAAAGCACCCAAGGTAATATGCCATCTTCGCCAGAATTCACTGATATTTTTTGAAATATATGGGGAGTTAAAATTCTCTGGAAACCTGAACCCCATCATTCTTCCTAGTCCAATGGCCATATCCGAATACCCAGAGAAATCAAAATAAATTTGGAAGGTATAGGCCAGCATTCCTATCCATGCGCCCGTCATAGAAACCTCGCTCAATTCACTATCAAAAATTAAATCGGCCTGTTCTGCCATAACATTAGCGATCAACACTTTCTTTGCTAAACCAATGCAGAATCTGTAAAACCCAATCAGTTTATCATCAATCACCTCTCTTCGATTCGTAATTTGATCCGCTATTGAACTAAATCGGACAATTGGACCCGCGATCATTTGTGGAAAAGACATGATATACATCAAATAGTCTGTGACTTTATTTAATGGCGCGTGTACCTTTCTATAAACGTCAATCGAATAAGTTAAGGTTTGAAAAGTATAAAATGAAATTCCAATAGGCAAAACAACAGCTGTCCAAGCCAATTCTGTGACACCGAAAGATGTTAGTATAGAATTTAGATTCTCGACAAAAAAATTAGCGTACTTAAAATAAGCCAAAAGTCCTAAATTCATTACTACTGAGATACCCAAAAGTAATTTTCTTAGTTTAGTTTTCGCACTTTTATAAATCTGCTGAACCAGATAAAAATCAATAATAGTAGAACCTACAATAACAAATACGAATTTTGGTGCGCCCCAACTGTAAAATAGAATACTCGCTATTAGGATTACAAGATTCTTCCATTTTTTATTCGTCAGATTATAGACCAAAAGGAAAACGGGCAAGAAATACAGTATAAATAGTGTAGTACTAAAAACCATTGTGCAAGTTTAATCAAATAATCAACTTTTCACAACAGAAAACTGAGCAAGATTACAGATAACTTTACCTGATTAAACAGTGACAAGAAATAAACTAAAAAGAGCACCTTTCGGCGCTCCTTTATCTAGTTTAAATGAATCAGTAACGACTCTTGTTTTGTTTTTTTAACCTCAACACTCTTGGAATAATTAAGAATGAATTGAAGTGTAGTTTGCGATGGTTGATGTTTACCCTCCACCATCTCGGGAGCTGTTTTAGAGTAACTGTTTGCCATAAGCGCCTATAATTTAGTTCGATATATTAACGAACTATCTTATCGTTTATTACATGTCCACTAAAAAAAATAAGAGTTCATCCTGAAATCCAAGAATAAAGCAATCTATTTAAGTGCTCTTTTCTTAGTGATTTAAAACAAAAAACCACCAATAACTTTTAAGTAATCAGTGGCCTATATTCAGTATTATCTCCTGAGAAAATAGCAATTTTACATTTGCATTCCTCCACAAACATTTATAGTTTGCCCAGTAATGTAAGTTGACATGTCAGAGCCTAGGAAAACCACAGCATTGGCAACATCATCTGGTGAACCACCTCTTTTTAAAGGAATAGCACCTCTCCATTGTTCAACAACTTTAGGGTCCAGTACTTCTGTCATTTCAGTTTCAATAAATCCAGGAGCAATGGCATTGCATCGAATACCACGAGAACCAATTTCTTGAGCTACAGACTTTGTAAAACCAATCATTCCAGCTTTTGAGGCAGCATAGTTCGATTGCCCTGCATTTCCAGAGACTCCAACAACTGAAGACATATTGATAATGGAACCTTTTCTCGCTTTTAGCATAGGACGCTGAACAGCTTTAGTTAAATTAAATGCAGATTTTAAATTGGTGTTAATCACTTCGTCCCACATTTCCTCTGTCATTCGCATCAATAAATTATCGCGTGTAATTCCCGCATTATTTACCAACACATCAATGGTTCCAAACTCCTTAATTACATCATCAACCAATGCTTGAGCCGCATCAAAATTTGCTGCGTTGGATTTAAATCCTTTAACTACCCCACCATCCTTGGTTAATTCTGTAGCCAGTGCGTTGGCTTTTTCTTCCGACGATAAATAAGTGAAAGCAACCTTTGCTCCCTCAGCAACACATTTTTCAGCTATTGCTTTTCCTATTCCTCTTGAGGCACCTGTAATCAAAACTACTTTATCTTCTAATAACTTCATTGCTGTTGTTTTTCAATTTGAACAAATATAATATTCCGTAAATATTGTTTTCACTTTTTCATAAAAAATCTAGAATCCATCATCGCTCCTAGTTTTCCTCACCTATTATAAATTGGATAAGAACTCCATTGTATCTACACCATCTGCATAATCGTTTAAAGCAGGAGATTGCGCAGCACCAAATGGAAGATAATCTTTTCCGACAATAGCTTGAATTTTATCCTCATGCGCTGCCAAGTAGCTTTCTTTCTCTTCCTCTGATTCATAAAAATGATAATGCAATACAGCTACTGGAGCAAATAATTCTTTGATTTCGCGGGTAAGAATAAAACCATTCTCAATAATTTTTTCTTGATTCATTAAATACACGGCCTTGTAATAATCGTAATTATTACCGTATTTGTTATGATTGATTACCTCACCAAAACCAACGATTGCGCCAAATATATGATCCAAGTTATATCCTTTTGGCAACAATAAATGGGAAACATTTCTACAACCAAGACCATAATAGGTGAAGATATCTTTTCCCAATTCTTTAAGTTCTTCAGGTGTTTCATCTCCCTTGATTACTGCAACTGAAGTTCTGTTCTTGCGAATCACACGCGGAAGGTGCCCAAAATATTTCTCAAAATATCTTGCCGTATTATCACTTCCCGTTGCAATCACAGCTTCTGCATCATTTAACTTGTCTACAATTTCTAATTGTGTTTTCAGTTCTGGTTGAAGCGCAACTAAAACTTCGAGCATCATAGGAATTAATATTTTGTCATCGCTAGACAATTTTATTATCGCTTTATTTCCAGAAAAAACTGTCGATAAAATATCATGAAAACCAACCAAAGGAATATTTCCTGCGAGAATTAAGCCAACCGCTTTTGGAGTTTTTACCACAGGATAGCCTTCTAACCAAGATGCTAAATTCTTTTCGGATAAAGTTTCGCCTATTACCCGAAAACTCTCTTTTACCGAATCTTCAGAAAACCAACCATTGTGCGCTTTCGCTCCAAGAATGGCTGTTTGCATTCTGTCATAAAACTCTTCCGCAACATAAGGATTAAAAGCTGATTTTTCTGCTCCTTCACCCCATTTAATCATGCTGTCTCCTAAAATTGAAAATGTCTTGATTGTCTTTGATCTGTTCATGTGCTTTGTCAAAATAATTTAAGTCCCTTAAAACAAAATTCCTTGTTAAAGGTTTATTATATTTGCAAATGTATTGAAGTAACGCTTAAAAAGTAGTAAAATGGCAATAATAATTACGGACGAATGCATCAATTGTGGAGCATGTGAGCCAGAATGTCCAAATAATGCAATATATGAAGGTGGTGCCGATTGGACCTGGGCCGATGGGACTTCTTTAAAAGGAATGATTACAACATTAAATGGAAATGAAGTTGATGCAGAGGCCGAAAACGAACCTGTGGATATGGATGTTTACTATATTGTAACAGATAAATGTACAGAATGTGAAGGTTTTCATGACGAACCGCAATGTGCTGCCGTTTGTCCGGTAGACTGTTGTGTCGATGATCCTGACTTCCCAGAAACAGAGGAGCAACTTTTGAAAAAGAAAGATTTTATGCATTTATAGTATTTTAATATGCTTTCATAAAACGGAGAAGGGGCTATCGATAAGATTGTCCCTTTTTTTTATGTTTTATTAATTCAAGGATTAAAGGATAAACATTATTCGAAGACATAATGTAGGGACGATTTGCAATTCGTCCTATCCCCTTGGAAGAATATGATGATTGAAAAAATGTAAAATTCAAGGATTCAAAAATTCCAAGCATAAACATTATTCGAAGACATAATGTAGGGACGATTTGCAATTCGTCCTATCCCTTTGAAAGAATATGATGATTGAAAAATTCAAAAATAAATACATTCCCTACCACTAACCGATGAAAATTCTTATTTTCGTTGAGTAAGATTTAAACTCTATTTAGTGGAAAGATTTATAAATATTTTAGTTATCGACAATAACCCAATCAACATCAATGATTTACAAAAAATGTTGCTGGGCGCTGGAAATAACTTAATATTTTGTCAAGATGAAGAATCCGCTTTTCCAGAGTTAGAAAAACGCAAATTCGGGATCATTCTGATCAACATTCAAAGTAAATGTGTAAACGGTTTTGAACTCTTGCAGCGGCTAAAATCTAATCCCAATTCCAAAGACGCATACAAAATTGTTATTAGTCAAAGTACTTCAACAGGCGCTGGACTAGTGAAGGGTTTTAGAGAAGGAGCAGTAGATTATATTTCCACTCCTTTTAATGAGAATTTGGTAAAAGCAAAAATTGAAGTTTTTAAAAGTTTGTACTTTAAAGACCTAAGAATAAGTCAGCTTTTAGAAAACATCTTTCCTCAAACCATTCTTAAAGAATTAAGAACTGTTGGAAAATTTACACAGAAAAAAATTGGTGAAGGGGTAGTTTTATTTACCGATTTTATTGCCTTTACACAATCTGCAAAAGATCAAAACCCACTAGACCTACTTCAAGAGCTAGAAATGTATTTCAACAAATTTGATGAAATCATGGAACGCTATAATTTGGAGAAAATCAAAACGATTGGTGATGCATACATGGCCTTGGGAGGAGTGACCGAAAAAAACAGTAAGCCTGCTGTTCGAGCAACTCTGGCGGCGCTAGAGATCAGAAACTATGTATTAAGCAAGAAACAATTGGCCATTGCAACCAACCGAGCCTATTGGAACATTAGAATTGGTTTGCACTTGGGACCTCTCGTAGCGGGAGTAATTGGAACAAAAAAAATAAGCTATGATGTTTGGGGAAACACAGTAAACATTGCTGCAAGAGCCGAGCAAAACTCAAAAGAAAACTGCATTACAGTTACTCATTCTGTAGCCGAACAAATAAGTGAATATTTTGATGTTACCCATAGAGGAGAAATCCAATTAAAATATGGAAATCATGCTGATATGTTTTTTGTTGATCAATTAAAAACAGAGCATTCTCTATTCAATGAAGGAAAATTACCCAATAGAAAATTGAGAGTTGCTTGCGAGTTAGCTCCGATGGATTTTGAATTTGCTCGCCGATTTATAATTACCAAATTAAAATCGTCCTTGCCAGATGAACTAGATTATCACAATATTAAACACACCCTAAATGTAGAGAAGGCTGCCATTAGAATAGCAAAGCTAGAAGGCGTAAAAGGCGAAGAGCTAATCCTTCTTAGAACCGCTGTTCTGTTTCATGATGCTGGTTTTATCTTCCGTTACTCGAAAAATGAAAGCTTCGGAATTAAAATGGCCGAAATTGAACTGAAAAAATTTGGGTATAGCGAAGAGCAAATTGAAACAATTTGTAATATAATTTCAGCCACTCGCCAAGATCTTTGCCCAGTTACCTTGTTAGAAAAAATTATGTGTGATGCTGATCATGACTACCTTGGTCGCGCAGATTATCACAATGTAGCGAAAACATTAAGACATGAATTGGCCAATTATGGACATACAATGAAAGAGTCGGAGTGGATCGATTTTCAAATAAACTATTTAGAAAACGTGCATCAGTATTTCACCCAAACATCTAAGAATATAAGAGAAAGAGGTAAATTAATTCGAATTAATGAGCTCAAGAAATTACGTAAACTTATTCACTCACCACATTAAATTTGGTCAACACCTCTTCGTATAACGCTTCATATTGAGGCAAAATTTCCGCCAAACTAAACTTCATCGCCTGCGCTTTCGCTTGTATCTTAAACTGATTTAGTGTGTCTTCGTTTTCTAAAATTCGAATTCCATTTATTGCCATATCTTCAATATCCCCAACTTTAGAAAGATGTCCAGAATATCCTTCCTTATTCACCTCAGGAATTCCGCCAGTATTTGAAGATATTACAGGAACTCCCACTGCCATGGCTTCCAATGCAGCCAAACCAAAGCTTTCTGTTTCAGAAGGTAGCAAGAATAAATCTGCAACACTCATTAAATTGGAAGCATCTCTAATTTTCCCCACCATCATCACTCTATCGCATGTTCCTAGTTCACGACAGAGCAACTCCACATTATGCCTGTCTGGACCGTCGCCAATTAACAGCAAACGAGATTTTACCGTTTGATTTATTTTATGGAACACGCGAACCACATCCTCTACTCTTTTGACTTTTCTAAAATTAGAGACGTGACAAATGATTTTTTCATCATCATTGGCGTATTTTCTTCGGCGCTCTAAATCCTGACCAATGGGATCATCTATAAAATCATGTATGAAATTTGAAATCACCTTAATCTCTCTCTTCGTATCAAAATGCTCGTAAGTATCTCGTTTTAAACTTTCAGATACCGCAGTAACTGCATTAGACTGATTTAAACAAAAGGTAATTACAGGCTCAAAAGATTTATCTTTCCCCACTAAGGTGATGTCTGTTCCATGTAAGGTTGTGATGAATGGAATCTCCACCCCTCTGGATTTTAAAATTTGCTGCGCCATAAAAGCAGCAGAGGCATGCGGAATCGCATAATGAACGTGCAGTAAATCCAAACCTTCATTTTCAACTACATCTACCATTTTACTGGCTAATTCCGTTTCATAAGGCTGGAAATCAAAAAGTGGATAGTTACTTACCACTACTTCATGATAAAAAATATTATCACGAAATGAACTTAACCTTACAGGTTGTGAATAGGTAATAAAATGAATTTTATGCCCCTTTTCTGCCAGAGCCTTCCCTAGCTCTGTTGCTACAACACCACTCCCTCCAAATGTAGGGTATAATACTATTCCAATTTTCATTTTTGTCATTATTTGATTGAACAACACTGTTCAACCTTAAAACCACGTAGTCCAAACACAGTCCAGTTAGACATGTTCGAAATTCTATGTGTTAAAAATACATTATTTCAACGCTTCGTAGATAACTCTCTGTATTTCAGTACGAATATCCATCTTAACTAATTTCCAGTTTTCAGCACTTGGATAAACTCGGTTAGACAAGAACACATAATTTATATTGTATTCTGGATCTGCCCAAGCTAAAGTTCCCGTAAACCCCGAGTGACCAAAAGAGGATTTTGAAACAGCCTCTGCGGCTGGACCTCCTGTTCCAGTGCTTACAGGTTTATCAAACCCCGCTCCTCTTCTGTTCTTCGGACAATATTGACAACTGGTATATTCATCAATTGTTGCCTTAGAAAGATATTTTTGTCCACCATATTCTCCACCATTCAGCAACATTTGCATAAACCCGGCTAAATCTGTCGCGTTTGAAAAAAGTCCGGCATGTCCTCCCACACCATTAGTCATTGCCGCTCCCATGTCATGCACATAACCATGCACCAATTGATGTCTATAATAGGTATCTTGCTCCGTGGGCGCAATTTGATTCAAACTAAAACGCTCCAAAGGATGATACCCCAAAGAAGTTAACCCCATCGGAGCGTAAAATTGATTATTCACAAATTCATTGAGCGGTAAACCTGTCGATTTTTCAACGATCTTTTTTATAAAATAATAGCCTAAGTCTGAATATTTGTAAGTTTTAGATCTTAGGGGTTTGTCCAAAATTATTTTAAGAATATCATCCTCGTAATTATCTCTCATATATAAATGATCTGCAACTACAGAATTCTTGTTATCAAAAGGAGCCGTGGAATACAGCAATGTGTCTGGATGGCCATTCACCAAAGTTTGAGTGTAAAATGGAATCCAAGGAATGAGTCCCGCTTGGTGCGACATCATATCTCTCAATTTAATACTTTCATAATTGGTAGAACGCGTAATTTCACCAATAAAATCTCCCAAGGTGCTGTCTAAAGAAAATTCTTTGTGATCTTGTAAATACATTAAACTCGCTGTGGATGCCGCCACCTTTGTAATTGATGCAATATCATAAATAGTCTTATCGTCCACCGCTATTTTGTGGTCATAGGTTTGATGTCCAAAGGATTTCTGATAAAGTACTTTCCCGTCTTTTGCAACTACTACTTGACAACCAGGAAATGCTTTTTCCTTTATTCCCTTGTACACAATAGAGTCAATTTGATTAAAAGCAGACGCTTGAACACCTAACTCCATGGGAACCGTGAACTTTAATCTTGAAGCCTCAGGTGTAACAAGACCAAAACCCTCTTGATATTCTGCACTTAGCGTTATGGGCAAAACAGAATTCGCTTGGAAACCACCAAAAATTAATTGCGCTGCTCTATTTTGACCAGAATCCGTGTTTTGAAAAGCCAACAGTACAGCGTCTACTTTTTCGAATGTGAAAGCATCATCTATCGCATAAGGGTTTCCGAAAATAGAAACATACACATTAGATTCTTCGGGCATTTCTCTTAATAAATCTTTCCATCCTTCAGGATAACTGAAATCGTTGCGCGGAAGGACTGAAGGAGCAATTAAATTAAGGTAAATATTATCATAGTTGCGAAAAACAAATTTATAAATAGCCCAAGCATCCTTTGCTGTTTTAGCACTTAAGGTATCTGCAAGTGTGTAAAAACTTGCAGCCTGATTAAAAGCGCTACCCTCAGCTCCAATATTTATAATTAAATTTTTTCCTGAAACATCTTTTACTGGAATTACACTGTCATTTTTTAAAACAGTGAGTGCCTTTTCGTAAACATTTAACTTTGCAAATTCTACTTGTTCCTCAAGTAAATTAGGCTTGTTCTCATTTTCATGAATTATTGCGTAAAATTTCGCCCTTAAAACGCGCAATGCTTTTTCGTTTACTTCTGCTTCACTAATTTCTCCTTTGTCCACCGCTTTTTTTATCGCTGCAATGGATTCCTTCACTTTGGAAGGATAAAGTAAAATATCGTTTCCTGCCAAGTAAGCACGTTTTACAATATCTATATCACCATAATGTTTCGTTAAAGCTTGCATATTTAAGGCATCACTAATTACCAAACCTTCAAACTTCAGCTCTTTTCTAAGAATTTCTTTAATGGTTTTTGGAGATAAACTTGATGGCAATCCAGAATCGTCTAGGGCAGGAACATTGAGGTGTCCCATCATAACAGCTGAAGCTCCGGCCAATCGCCCTATTTTGTATGGAACCCAGTCCACTCTGTTTAATTCTGTTTTTGTTTTATTGACCGTTGGCAAATCCTTATGAGAATCTACATCCGTATCTCCATGTCCTGGAAAATGTTTCATACAAGTCAAAACATTAAAATCCTGCATTCCTTTGATCATTTCGCGTGCATGGTTTCCAACAAACAAAGGATTTTCACCGAAAGACCTAAATCCGATAACAGGGTTTTGAGGGTTTGTGTTGACATCCACTACGGGAGAAAAATTCAAATGTATTCCTAGTTCATTCAATTCTGCCCCCATTGCCTGTGCAATAAGATTTGTGCTTTCTAATTGGTTGGCTGCACCCATTGTTAGTTGAAAAGGAAAGCGCGGCTGATCGCTAATTCTCATGTTGCTCCCCCATTCGCCATCAATTCCCACCAAAAGTGGAAGCGCACTTTTTTGTTGAAGTCGGTTAATGGCCGTTTTGGTTTCTTGGGTACTTCCTTGAAAAGTAATTATCCCACCAATCTTATGTACCTCAACCAAAGAATCGATACTTTTTAGATGTTCTTCGCCCTTTCTTGGAGTGACTTCCACCATAAAACTTTGCGCAATTTTTTCCTCTAAAGTTAAAGTCTCCAACTTTTCTAGTGCCCATTGTGGCGATAAACGCATATAAGCAGGAAGTCCGTTCTTATTGAAATCGGGTTCATTAGGTTCAAGTTCTTTGTTTAAAGACCAACTGACTAATCCACTGGAAAGAATAACTAGTAAAACAAGAATTGGAACTATTTTCATGAAATGATACTGGATTGTGTTATTAAAATTGTTGTTTGAAATCAGCAAATACATTGCCGAAATTCTTAAAAATTTATTTCGGCACCTTTATTAAGAACAAATATAAACAAAGGATGTAGGTGAGTATCTAAAAGAATGCTAATATTCAGATGAAATCACTAATTGGTTTTCCAAGATAGGTCATTGATGGAAGAAAATCTTTCTATGCACCGTCTAAAGTTTAGTCCTCAAAGTGCGTGATCTGCTAATAAAATGTAAGTCGTTTTTTTTTATTGAGCACGCCAGCTGCCAGATGACACAAAAGAATTCGATAGCAACATTAAATAGTGTCTAATCAAGCGGCGAACTGACAAGATCCTTCGCAAATTTCTATTTTCAACAAATTGAAAAAGAAATTTTCTTCAGGATGACATTAGGCTAGGGGCATATTTCAAAGGAGAGGGAAAACCGTTTTCTATTGTAATTTATTGAACTGCTGGTAAAGTTCCCGACAAGCATTATCATTAAAAAGCTTTTTTTATGCCTCCGTAGGGACGATTTGCAAATCGTCCCTACGGAGGCATAGATTTTAAAGCAAGCATTAAACAAGAAAACATTCTCAAATAGAAAGAAAATGATTTTACAACTTCTGATTTTTACCTTACCTTTATGCTTTATAAATTAAAGGCAAGAAGAATATGTTGGAGCGAATTAAGTTCATGAAAGTGAATAGAAACAAGCAATTTGATTACACACCTCGTTATTACGATGCGCGAAAGGAACGCATTAAAAATATGCAAAAAGCCTATGACGCAGAGAGCAATTCTACGCCAACAGAACAACAAGCAAGATTAAGAGAGAAAATGAAAAATGCTTGGAACATCGAAAGCACTTACACCAACCAATCTCGATCGGCTAATATTCGATTAATTATTATCTTGGCTGCTTTACTTTTGGCGACCTATTTCATATTGGATTATGTTGATATTTTCGCAGCTGAAGTAATTGATTTAGAAAACCCATAAACAGGAAATAAAGAATGTCAGAAGTAATTCGTTTACTGCCAGATAATATCGCAAATCAAATTGCTGCAGGAGAGGTGATTCAAAGGCCCGCCTCTGTGGTTAAAGAACTTATAGAAAATGCTGTAGATGCAGGAGCAAACAATATTGAACTACACATAAAAGACGCTGGAAAAACTTCAATTCAAATAATTGACGATGGCAAAGGAATGTCTGAAATGGACGCTAAAATGTCCTTTGAACGCCACGCCACAAGTAAAATAACATCAGCGGCAGATTTATTTACCTTAACGACGAAAGGGTTTCGTGGAGAGGCATTGGCTTCCATTGCTGCAATAGCCCATGTAGACATGGACACCATTGAGTTGGGTGCGCAATTGGGAACAAAAATTCAAATTGCGGGAAGTAAAATCACCTCTCAAGAGCCAAGCTCTCGACCTAAAGGAACTTCTATTTCTGTAAAGAATTTGTTTTTCAATGTTCCCGCAAGAAGAAATTTCTTAAAATCAGATAATGTTGAAACCAAACACATCATTGAAGAATTCAATCGCATTGCATTAACCCATCCCGAGATTGGCTTTATTTTTTCACATAACGGAAATGTAATTCATAACCTTGAAGGAGCGGGACTGCGTAAGCGAATCGTCGATTTATTCGGGAGAAATTTCAACAATAAACTTGTGCCTATTGAGGAGGAAACAGACATTGTGAAGGTGAAAGGGTTTATCGGAAAACCAGAATTTTCACGCAAAACACGCGGAGAACAGTACTTTTTCGTAAACAATAGATACTTTAAAGACAGTTATTTTAATCATGCTGTGGTCGCGGGTTATGACAATTTAATTCCGCCAAAACATCATCCCTCCTATTTTATATACTTGGAAGTTCCTTCACAATCTTTGGATGTGAATGTTCACCCCACCAAAACGGAGGTTAAATTTGAAGACGGAAGAAGTATCTATAGCATTATCAGAAGCGCAGTTAAATTAGCCTTGGGAAAATACAACATCGCTCCTATTTTAGACTTCGAACACCAATCTCAGTTTGACCTATCTTTAGAGCAGCAAAACAGTCCTATTCGACAACCCGAAATACAAGTAGACACTTCTTTTAATCCCTTCAAAAGCAGTTCCTCTTCCGGGGCTTCAGTCGAAAAGAGCAATTTTGGAGGAAACTCAAGTTCTTCTAAAAATTTTGGCAGTTCTGGATCTTTTGGAAATTCGAACGCTTTTAACTCCATCAAACCCAACAAGGAGGAATGGGAAGATTTCTATAAAATAAGCGAAGAAGCAGAGGAAGAAATCACCCAAGCACCAAAGGAGATAAAGTTCGAAGAACCGCTGAAATCAAGTTCCAACAAAATTCAATTACACAAGAACTTACTGCTTATCCAAGTCAAATCTGGTGCAATGTTGGTCCACATAAACCGCGCGAATGAAAGAGTGCTTTATGATGAATTAATGGAACGTTTTATGCTTTCGCCTATTGCCGCGCAGCAACTGATGTTTCCTTATGAGTACAATTTACTTTCGACTCAAAAACTAGAATGGGAGAACAACACCAGTACGCTTAAGCGACTAGGATTTGATTGGGACTGGCAGAATAACACACTGGTTTTATCAAGCATTCCTTCGATGCTGGAAGTCGAATATGTAACCCAGTGCTTGGATGGAATCGTTGAAAAAATTACGCACGAAGAGTTGGATAAAGGAGAATTGGTACACGAATTAATTTTATCTTTATCCGCTGCAGCAACGAATCACCGAAGTAAGTCACTTTCTGAAGAAGAAATGAACTACTTGATTGACCGATTGTTTCAAAGTGAACAACACCAATATTCTCCTAGTGGAAAAAGAATATTAAATACGATTTCGATTGACGAACTGAATAATTATCTATCATGAATAATATATTAGGAAACATGCCCCCAGTAGTAAAAAACTTATTACTGCTGAATGTAATCATGTTTATTGTTACGCAACTGGGAGAAATGCAAGGTATTCCCATGACCTACATTTTGGGAGGCTATGTTTTTAACTCTCCTTATTTTGAGCCTTATCAAATGGTTACGCATTTTTTTATGCATGGCGGATTTTTCCATATCCTCTTTAATATGTTTGCGCTAGTTGTTTTTGGTTCAGCCCTAGAACAAGTCTGGGGTCCAAAACGTTTTTTCATTTTTTATGTAGCCACAGCCATTGGAGCTTTTTTCCTGCACCAAATCGTTGGTTACATTGAAGTAAAAAGCATAGAAAACGAATTGATCGCTGCGGGCTATGACTTATTCACTTTGCAGGAGAAAATTTCTCAATTGCGCGCAGGAACCATAAGCACCTTTAATATTATGCCCAACACAAACGGATTAGTGCAAGATTACATTTCTGGAATTTCTGTACCCGTAGTTGGTGCCTCTGGAGCTGTATACGGAGTATTGGTTGGATTCGGTTATTTGTTCCCAAACACAAAACTCATGTTGTTATTTCCCCCCATTCCTATTAAAGCAAAATGGTTGGTTATTATCATGGTGGGAATCGCGCTTTACAACTCAATACAGGCCAACCCAGGAGACAATGTAGCCCATTTAGCCCATTTAGGTGGAGCGCTTGTTGGATTTATTATCGTTCTTTTCTGGCAAAAAGACAAACGTAAATTTTATTAGAAGATGAATCGTACTTTTAGCGACGAAGTTAAATATCAGTGGAAACACGGCGGAATGCTCATTAAACTTATTGGTGTTAACCTAGCTGTATTTCTAGTTATCAATATACTTTTGGTTTTTGGCTCACTCTCTGTTACCAACGGAGCATCCAACCCCCTGGCCAATTTTGTTTATAATTTCTTTACACTTCGTGGAGATATTATGGGCTTTCTTACCCATCCTTGGGGAATTTTCACCAGTATTTTTTCCCATTTCGACTTCTTGCACATCGCATTTAATATGCTTTTCCTGTATTTTATTTCCCGCTTTTTTTTGATGTACTTTTCCAATCAAAGGTTATTGTACACCTATATTTTAGGCGGAATAATGGGCGGAATATTTCAAATCGCTGCATATTCTTTATTCCCAGCACTTCGCGGAACTGAAACCTTTGTTGTTGGCGCCTCAGGAGCCGTAAATGCAATTTTTATGGCCGCCGCTTTTTACCGACCTATGGCGGTGGTTCACCTCTTTGGAATAATTAAAGTGAAAATGATTTACCTGGCTGGAATTTTTATTCTGATGGATTTATTACAAATGGGAGGTTCTGACAACGTTGCACACTTTGCCCATTTAGGAGGTGCTGCTTTTGGAATTTTATCTATTCGCAATATCAACTCAAAAAACAATGTCATTAACTTTACAAGAGTAACCGTTGAAAATCTGAAAGCAAGTTTCAATGGAAAGCCTAAAATGCGGGCACAGAAAGGTGGGAAAGCGGGAGCAACATCCAGTTCCAAAACACAAAGACAAACTGACGAACAGTATAATCTGGACAAAAAACAAAAGCAGGCTCAAATTGACGCCATTCTTGATAAAATTTCTAAATCAGGGTATGACAGCTTAACCAAGAAAGAAAAGCAAGTACTATTTGATCAAAGCAAATAAACCAACAAAATGAGAAAAAATGCTCTTTCGGTTAATTAAAATAATTGTTCGATTCGCAACACTCCTCTGTTCAATAGGGCTTTTAATTAGTTACACTAGCTCTGTAATTCCCCCACAAAAACTCTGGTTTATTCAACTGTTTGGCTTGGCCTACCCTGCACTATTGATAAGCACTATCGCACTCACAATTGTTAATGTTTTATGGAATAAAAAAATCCTTTTTTCATTACTTGCACTCATTTTAGGAACATTTACTCACGCCAAATATTTTGGAGTAGATTTTAAATCTCCAAATCTTGAATCCTATTCAGAAAACGAGGTGAAAATAATGTCATTCAACGCCCGCTTATTCGACGCTTATAAATTTCTTACCCCCGAATTAAGCAATAGCAAATCGGAGTTTTATGACTTGTTCCAATCTGAATCTCCGGATATTTTATGTATTCAAGAATATGCCGAAGACGCCTCGAATAAAAGAATCATCTCACCTGAAGAAATTAAGGAGTCAGGAGGTTTTCAATATTCCACAACTACAATGATTTTGGAACTCAAAAACATGTTCTCAGGTCAAGCCATTTACTCCAAATATCCAATTATTCATTCCGAAATCATTAGTGACTCCACACAAACCATTCGTAGTTTGTTTGCTGATATTGTAAAAGGAAAAGACACCATAAGGGTGTACAATTGTCACTTGGAAAGCATACGTTTCCAGAAAGACGAATATTCGCTTTTCGATACCGAAGTAGCCAGCTCAAAAACCTATTTATCCCGCATAAAAGGATTGGTTTCAAAACTCAAAAAAGCCTATCCACTTCGCGCAAATCAGGCTCAAAAAATTATTGACCACATTCTGACCTCCCCTTATCCTGTAATCATCAGTGGAGATTTGAATGATCCGCCAACCTCTTATGTGTATGCGATGTTTGACAAACATTTTAGTGATGCTTTCTACGAAGGAAACCTAAGCATGACAAGAACTTATGCTGGAAAAGTTCCCGCAGGTAGAATTGATTATATTTTCCATAATGAAGACTTCGCCCCTATTTCTTTTAAGACTTGGAAAGAAAAAGTTTTGTCGGACCACTACCCAATAATGGCGAGTTTTAAAATGCGGTGATAAGGATGGATTTTGAATGATGAATGATCCAAACAACAACATTGATCGAAGAGATAATGTAGGGACGATTCGCAATCGTCCCCACCACATTATCAAAGAGAGATCATTAATCCGAAGAGATAACTCCAAGACGATCCGCAATCGTCCTCAGCGTCCAAAACGCAAAACCTCGGAACCCTTTAAAATAATGTAATGATATAGGTAATGTAAAGCGCCAGCAGGATAAACCCACTCAATCGTCCAACTTTCCTTCTGAAAACCATCATTGGGAGCAGTAAAAGTGAAATTCCAATCATCCACAGAATATCCCAAGACATGACGATCTCTTCAATTGGAATTGGATTTACAATTGAAGTCAAACCAAGAACAGCAAGAATGTTAAAAATATTACTTCCTACAAGATTACCTACAGAAATATCTGTTTCCTTTTTGTATGCTGCCACCACACTTGTAGCCAATTCGGGAACTGAAGTACCGAAAGCGATAATTGTAATTCCAATTACGTGTTTGGAAATGCCAAAATCTTCAGCAATGGCTTTTGCCCCATCAATCAACCACGTTGAACCAAAATATAAGCCAGCAAGACCTATTCCTAAGTACAATAGGTGCTTTCCAGTTGATATTTTCTTGGTCATTTCTTCTATTTCTGGAAGATCTACCACGGATGAATCACTACTTTTACGAGACTTTATGATAATGTAGGTGATAAAAGCGATCAAGATAGAAAACATGACTAAACCTTCCCAGCGGTTCACTTCTAAGTCTATAGCGAAAACATAAAACAGTACAGAAGCCACCATCATCATTGGCCAATCATAGCGTATTGTGTTTCGTGCAACAGGCATAGGAAAAATCAATACGGTTACTCCCAATACCAATGCTAAATTTGCGATATTCGAACCTACTACATTTCCAATCGCCAACTCAGGCAGACCTTCGCTTGCAGATTGCAAGGACACTAATAATTCTGGAGACGAAGTTCCGAAAGAAACTACGGTCATTCCTATCACTAATTTTGAGAGTTTGGCCTTAGCCGCAATACCTACAGCACCTTTAACGAGGAACTCACCTCCTGCAATTAAGAGGGCTAACCCCAAAACAATTAAAAGTATATTTAGAAACATTAATTAAGGTTTTCTTGATCCGGTTTACGCTTTAACGACTCATCTTTGGAAGCCTGCTCAGCGTTATTTTTGGAATTATTTCCAGACGAACTATTGATGTTATTATTTATTTCTGTGGTTGCAGAATTAATGTCTTTTTGAAAACCCTTCACAGGCTCTTCTAAAGTTTTTTCTATACTATTTTCTCCACCGTCATTCAGTATACCGTTAATATTTTTGTGGACATCAGTTGCAGAAGATTTCAAATCATTTCCGAAATCCTTAATGGGCGCTTCTAGTTTATTTTTAGCATCGTGCAAAGCTTTATTCACATTCAAGTCCCTCTGCATATCTGTAGTCGTTTTCCTTATTTCGTCTTGAATATCTTGACTAGCGTCTTTGATTTGACGAATTCCTTTTCCAAGACCACGTGCCATACCAGGTATGCTTTTCGCCCCAAAGAAAATAAGAACAAAAAGAAGGATAATCACAATTTCCGATCCCGCAATACTATTAATGAATAATAACATGATACAAAGATACTAGAAATTGATAATTGCAAGACTTAAGTAACTAAAAAGAATTAGTGATTCTCTTTCGACAGAATATTCTTATATTTTTGCAAGACAAAAGGCTTAACATATAAAACATGACAAAAGTTAGATTTACTATGCATACCTTGTAAAAAGTGTATCTAAAGTAGAATCTTTTTATATTTTTGTAAAAGACTTAAAAATTAATAATAAATAATATGAAAATACTAGTTTGTATTAGTAAAGCTCCAGATACAACCACCAAAATTTCTTTCACTGATGGTGACACGAAGTTTGACGAAAGTGGTGTCAAATATATTGTAAACCCTTACGATGAGTGGTATGCTCTAGTGAGAGGATTGGAGTTAAAGGAAGCTCATGGAGGAAGCGTAACCACTGTAACTGTTGGAACCGCAGAAGATGAAGCTACAATTCGTAAAGCTCTTGCCATCGGTGCTGATGATGCAACCCGAATAGATGTAAAACCGGAAGACGCTAGTCAAGTAGCTGCAGAAATAGCTCATTTCGCTAAAGAAGGTGCCTATGACTTGGTTTTACTGGGAAAAGAAACAATTGATTATAACGGTTCTCAAGTTGGAGGAATGTTGGCTGAGCATTTAGATATGCCTTTTATTTCACTTGCTGAGAAATTAGACGTTGAAGGAACTACTGCCACATTGGACAAAGAAATTATAGGTGGTCTTCAAACTGTTGAAGCTGAATTACCATTGGTAGTGAGTTGTACTAAGGGAATGGCAGAACAACGTATCCCGAATATGCGTGGAATTATGGCAGCAAGAAAAAAACCATTAAATGTGGTTCCTGCTTCAGGTGCAGCAAAACAAACTTCGTTTGAAAAATACGCTTTACCTGCTCCAAAATCTGCAGTGAAATTAATCGATCCAAACAATATGGATGAATTAGTTGAATTGTTACATAACGAAGCGAAAGTAATATAATCACACCCGAAAAAAGAATTAAATATGTCAGTATTAGTATATATAAATAGTAACGGTGAAAAGATTGCTAAAAATGCATTCGAAGCAGTTACATACGCAAAGAAAATAGGAGACGTAACGGTTGTTACAAACGGTAAAGCGGACGACTCTATGCTTTCTCAATTAGGTAAATATGGGGCTAGCAAAGTTATGGTTGATCGCTCTTTCGAAGGAATAGATGAGCAGCAGTTAACTAAAATGGTAGCAACGGCTGCAGAAAAAATTGATGCAAATACAATTATTTTCTCCAACGATTTAATCGGTAAGGCAGTAGCTCCGCGTCTATCTGTAAAAATGAACGTTGGACTTGTTGCAGGCGCGTCAGGAGTTCCTGAAGCAGACGGAACAATTCCTGTAAATGTATTCTCTGGAAAAGCCTATGGGTATGTTAAAGTAAACACAGACAAAAAAATTATCGCTCTACTCCCCAATTCTATTCCAGTTGAAGAAACTGGATCTGAAGCTCCAGTAGAAGAATTTGAAGGGAACGCAGGAGAATCAAGAGTTACAGTAAAAGAAACAAAACTTCCGGAAGGAGATATTCCATTACCAGAAGCAGAACTAGTTGTATCAGGTGGTCGAGGACTGAAAGGTCCGGAAAACTGGGGAATGATCACTGACTTAGCCAAAGAGTTAGGTGCAGCAACAGCTTGTTCTCGTCCAGTTTCCGATTCGGATTGGCGTCCTCATCACGAACATGTTGGTCAAACAGGAGTAGCGATTGCACCAAATCTGTATATTGCAGCAGGTATATCTGGTGCTATTCAGCACTTGGCCGGAGTGAACAGATCGAAAGTGATTGTTGTAATTAACACAGACGATGAAGCACCATTTTTTAAAGCTGCGGACTACGGAGTTGTCGGTGATGCATTCGAAGTATTACCACGATTAACAGAAGCAGTAAAAAAATTCAAGGCTTCGAACTAATCATTCGATAATAAATATTATTTTTACATTATATGAAAGTAGGGAGGCATATGCTTCCCTATTTTATTATTTAATAATCAAAATGATGTTCTTTCGCCAACTATGGAAAAAGTAAAACTTGAAATTATTGGATTATCTTATAGTCAGACACAATCTGGTGCCTACGCACTAGTACTGTCCGAAGTTGAAGGATTAAGGCGTTTACCTATTATTATTGGAGGATTTGAGGCCCAAGCCATTGCAATTGAATTAGAAGATATGACTCCTTCGCGGCCGTTAACCCATGATTTATTCAAAAGTTTCGCACAAGCCTTTAGTGTTACACTCAAAGAAGTGATTATTTACAATTTAAAAGAAGGTATTTTCTTCTCTAAGCTGATCTGTGAAAAAGAAGGTAAAGAGGTTGAAATTGATGCCCGAACTTCCGATGCAATAGCACTTGCTGTTCGTTTTAAATGTAATGTTTACACTTATGAATCTATACTTAGCTCCGCTGGAATTCGACTAGACCAAGAGGATGTGGACGCAGAAACTCCCACACCTGTAGAAAAACCAAAAAAAAGCGTCACCATCAAAAAAAGCAAAAACGACCTTTCAGACTTAACAATCAAAGAGTTAGAAAATCGTTTAGACAAAGCTGTTGAAGGGGAAGACTATGAGCTTGCATCAAAAATAAGAGATGAAATTAACAAACGTACTTCATAGATCAGTTCTAATTATCATTGTTTTTATAACTGCTTTTTTCAGCCTTAGCGCACAAGAAAGTGAACAATCGTCTGATCAAGAATGGTTCAGAAGAAAATTCTCTTTAAAACTAAATGAGAACGGTACCTTCTATACGAATGATACTATACTTACCTATCAAAAATCAGGCTACTACGTAATTGAAGATAATAAGCTTGTTTTATCTAGTCTTCTAGATTCCACAGTTACCACCGAAACCTTCCCTATTCTTACGCTCGAGGAGGGTAAATTAGCATTGGAAAAAGACAACAACAGAGTGGCTTACCTCAAGGAAAACAAGACTCTGGCTACCTCCTTTTCATGGGAAGGTGTGATTAGAGGAATTATAGGTGTTTCAGCATTAATTTTCATCGCTTTTCTCCTAAGTAAAAACAGAAGAAGAATAAATTGGCCACTGGTCATCAAAGGTATTCTTTTACAAATTGTATTGGCTCTACTTATCCTTAAAGTACCTTTTATAGAGACTGGATTTGACTTCGTTTCGAAAGCCTTTGTAAAAGTAGTAGATATGGCTCACGAAGGAGCAATGTTTGTTTTTAGCAGCGTTGTGACTGGTGAAATGAATCCCATTGTGATGAACTTTGCTACGTGGGTTTTGCCATCAGTAATTTTCTTTTCAGCATTAACCAGTTTACTTTACTACTGGGGAATACTACAAAAAATCGTTTATGGAATGGCTTATGTCATGAAGCGTTTAATGGGATTATCTGGAGCCGAGAGTGTGTCCGCCGCAGGTAACGTATTCCTAGGTCAAACAGAAGCTCCATTGTTAGTAAAACCCTACCTAAACAAAATGACTGACAGTGAAATCCTTTGTCTTATGGCCGGTGGAATGGCGACTATCGCTGGTGGAGTTTTAGCGGCATATATCGGTTTCCTCGGTGGAGAAGACCCAGAACAAAAAGTATTCTTCGCGAAACATTTACTAACTGCATCTTTGATGTCTGCACCAGCAGCAATCGTTTTTTCCAAAATTCTTTTACCAGAAACTGAAAAAATCAATAAGGACCTAAGCGTTCCCAAAGACAAATTAGGGGTAAATGCCCTAGAAGCCATTGCCAATGGAACAACCGACGGATTAAAACTAGCGGTAAATGTTGCTGCCATGTTAATCGTATTTATTTCTCTAATCGCGTTGGCAAACTACATGTTAAGCACTGTTGGACATTACACAGGAATCAATGACATCATAGCGAGTAGCTCATCCCTTTACACAGAATTATCCTTCCAATATTTGGTTGGAAATGCGCTTTCGCCCGTTGCTTGGCTAATGGGAGTTCCCTGGCAAGATTCAATGATTATAGGACAACTTTTAGGTGAAAAAACCATTATCAATGAATTTGTAGCTTATCCACATTTAGGCGAGTTACAGGATGAAATCACTGGAAAATCTGTAATTATTGGAACTTACGTGCTCTGTGGATTTGCCAATTTTGCTTCCATAGGAATTCAAGTTGGAGGAATTGGAGCTATTGCACCTGGTAAAAAACCTACCCTTGCAAGGTATGGAGTGCTTTCATTAATTGCTGGAACTTTAGCGTGTATGTTAACTGCAACTATGGTTGGAATGTTGTTTTAGGATAATTTGAAGGGAATTTCCCTCATTCGGTTCTATGCCTTCTACAGGCTCAGTCACCGAAGGGTAATCCCGCTGAGTGAGCCTGTCCGAAGGCAGTGAAGAGACAAGGGGAAAAATATTGAAAAGATTAGAAATAATATACAAACAATTTGGTTATATCTTAGAACGCTCTGTAACCGAAAAGTAAACCGTTAACTGAGCTAGACGAAGGCGATAAAGACAAAGGAAAGCAACTGAGCCCAACATTTACGAATAGCATTGTGATATATAAGATTGCACGGGCTTTTTGTAAACATCAATAAAAGATAAATACTTATTCAAATGAAAATCAAAGGAGAGTTAAGAAAAATGTTAGTTGAATTCAACGCTGAAAATGTTGTTCAATATCAAATGCTTTTTTATAATTCTGAAACGAAGGAAGAACAAAAGCTCCCTATGAATGACTTAATTGGGCAAAACGTTTCGTTTCAATTTGATGGCAATATTTTTTGTAAAAAATGCGGTACAAAAACCAAAACTTCCTTTAATCAAGGCTTTTGTTATCCTTGTTTTAAGGATGCTCCTGAATCTGCTGAATGTATCATTCGTCCAGAATTGTGCAGAGCCCACTTGGGTGAAGGTCGTGATGTTGAATGGGAAGAGAAGCACCATAACCAACCACACATTGTTTATTTAGCCGCCAGTGACGTGGTAAAAGTTGGTGTTACGAGAGAAACACAAGTCCCAACGAGATGGATTGACCAAGGAGCAAATGAAGCGATTAAATTGGCTGAAACTCCTAACAGATATTTAGCAGGTGTTTTGGAAGTGGCTTTAAAGTCTGAATTCACCGATAAAACCAATTGGAGAAAAATGCTCCGAAACGAAGTGGATGAAAACATAGACCTTGAAGAAACAAAATGGCAATTGGAAGAATTGCTTCCAGAAGATTTAGCGCAATACATTACCGAAGACGATGAAATAACAGACATTAATTATCCTGTTTTAGCATATCCTGTAAAGATAAAAAGTGTTAATCTAGATAAATTACCTTCTATCTCTGGAAAACTAATGGGAATTAAAGGTCAATACTTTTTATTGGATGGAGATCGAGTGATGAACATAAGAAGACATACAAGCTATGAAGTTGAATTCTCAATTAGTGATGAATCCTGAGTATTGAACTATACTGCGAAATCCTCTTCTTTACACGGCGATTTATTAAACCAACAGTAACTAAAATCTAATTTTAAAAATCGCTAAAGAAAATTTAGGATACGTTCCCTTCCTAGGGTCATCCTTTTAAGACACTTTCCCTTAAAGTGTTTTTAATTGATGTTCAGCATCATTTCTTCCAACTCTAAGCGTTTCGCAAAAAGAAGTCGCTTTTTAAAATAAGTAGCATCCGATATTTTGTCAATCACCACTCCCCTGCTCGAAGAAGCATGCAGAAAGAGCATTTCATCACCAGAACCTTCTACCACAATGGCCACGTGACCAACATTTTTTGATTTAGAGTTTCTTCCTTTAAAAAACACCAAATCGCCTTTGGCCACTTCATCCATATCCACTTTTATTCCCAACTTAGACAGATCGCGACTATTTCTAGCAATCTCAGTTCCCATAGACTCAAACATATAATGAATTAATCCAGAGCAGTCTATCCCTTTTTTTGAATTTCCAGCATAGCGATAAGGCGTTCCCAAAAGTGCTGTTCCATTAAAAATCAAAGTATCAATCAGTTTATCCTTCACTAAAAATGATTCGTGAATTACAGATTCTTGAATTACTGAGTCTGGCATAAACAAAGAAGACTTTTCTTCATCAGCATAGACATCAGCTATAAATAAAATAGATTCTGTAGCTAAGAAGTTCGTATCAACATTTTCAACCGTTGGTGTTAGAACAATCGAAACTGAATCTGGTGTAGACCAATTTAATGTTGAAAATAGAATAATTGAAAATAAATTCATATTAATGTGATAAGTGAAATTTTCGAGGGCAATATTACGACATTATCTTCATTCGTAATTAAAGTTCACGTTTGTTTAACATTGTTTGGCTAAAGAAAGACAGGAGTAAAACACTTAAAATCAAGCCTTCCTTTCCGATTTCCTAACCAAATCCAATTGAAAAGCCCAACTCATTCTAAGAAAACCAAGGATATTCAAAAACCTGAACTTATTAAAGCTGATTGAAATGAAAATCAATTGTCAGTGCTTTATATTGCTCCGTATATTGATTTTGACCATCTCTGATTGTAAATGTATCCGGGGTTGTTATGTCAACTAAATCCGTTTTTGAAAAAACTAAAACATCGCGTACATGCCGATTCGGTTTACCATAAATATCTATTTTTCGAATAAGCTTTAAATCCAGCCGCCCTGAAACCAACTCTTCTGTTCTTTCCGAAGGAAGAATTAACCACAGCTCTCCACTTTCATTTAAAATTTCAGCTGAATGATTGATTAACTCTTGCAGCGACATACTGCTTTCATGTCTTGCCAAACTTCTTTGCTGATCTGAAGAAGGCATTTTGGTATTGAAATAAGGAGGATTTGAGACAATTAAGTCCAACTTGTGAATTGGACTATATTCTAAAAAGTTATAATGCAAGGCTTGGAAATCATTTTTGAAATCAAAAGGGGATAGTTTAGCATTTTTGAAATTCAAATCCGCTTGTTGAACAGCCTGATCATCAATATCAATTCCTGTGATTTGGGATTCAGGAAAATGTTGTGCCAACATTAATGCAATTACGCCACATCCCGTTCCAACATCAAGAATTGCCTTCGGATTTTTAAACCCTATGGAATTTGGATTTGCCAAAGCACCCAAAATCATAGCATCTGTTCCAATCTTCTGTGGAGCATTGCTTTGATTAACATTGAATTTTTTGAATTTGAATATGCTCATAATTCATGATTTGAAACCATTGAAAATCAAAATTGCTTATTTGGAACTTGCAGTGGACGGACGATTTGAAAATCGTCCCTGTCATTAAATGAAGAATGCCGATTAATTCATTTTTTTTTTAAATTAATCAAAAAATGATTCGAAAATTTCAATAATGCTATTTGGGATTTGCAGTGCACGGACGATTTGCAAATCGTCCCTACTACAACCCCAAATACATTTCAATCAAACCTTCTGCCGATTGAACATGCAATTCCTTCTTTTCTCTATCTACGCTTTGCACCAAATCATTGGCCAAGGGAAGTAAAACTTCTTTATCTAATTTATTATTTTGGACTTGCAATAATGGATTTATCTTAAAATCTAAAACCTGAATCACCTCTCCTACCTCGCCAAAGTTTTTATCGACAACGGTAAACCCGATAATTTCATGATCATAAAAGTTCTTTCCTGAAAGCTGTGGCAGCTTATCTAGGGAGAGAAAAAGTTCTTTTTTCAATATAACCTTGGCATCATTTTCTGTATCAACCCCCTCGAACTTTACCTTAGCAAAACCTTTGTCCTTCATTTCAATTTTTTCAACGAAAAAAGGCGTTAAAATACCGTCCACATCAATATAAACGGCATCAAGATCTGCATAATCCTCAGGATTTGTTGCATCAAAAAAAAGCGAAACTTCACCTTTATAACTGTGAAGTTTCGCTACGTAACCAAGATTAAAGCAATCTGCTTTATTCATTTTCTTTAACGATTGTGAGAAATTAATCTCTTATTTTTCGTCTTCTTTTTTTGCTTCTTCAGCAGCTTCTACAACTGGATCAGCTTCTGGAGTTGGAACCGGAGTTTCAGCCTCTTCTTCTACCTCTGGTGCATTTTTCGCAGCAATTGCAGCAGCTCTTTCCTCGTTTGTTTTACGCTCTGCAGCTAAACGATCCGCCTCTGCTTTTTTCATTGCATCTGAATGACCTTCAGTTTTCGCAGTAATTTTAGCTCCTTTATCATTCAACCATGCTTCAAATTTCTTTTCAACATCAGCCTCTGTTAAAGCTCCTTTTGCTACACCTTTGATCAAGTGATTTTTGTATAATACACCTTTGTACGAAAGAATCGCACGCGCTGTATCAGACATTTCAGCACCTGTACCAACCCATGTTAATGTTCTGTCGAAATCGATATCGATTGTCGCAGGGTTTGTGTTTGGGTTGTAAGTACCTAATTTCTCGATGAAACGTCCATCACGTGGAGCACGTGAGTCTGCTACTACTACGTGGTAAAAAGCATAACCTTTTTTACCGTGTCTTTGCAATCTAATTTTTGTTGCCATAATGTTTTATTGGTTGGAGTACGAAACTCCTATTAATAATATATATTTATATAAGGCGACAAAGATAGTTCTTTATTTTTATAAATGAAAAATTATAAATGAAAAGTGAAAAATGCATTTCAATAATTTAGGTCAGTTTTAAAAGTTGGGGATTAAGTTTTTTCTTGACTAAGAATCCCTGTTTAAAAATTGGTCTTATCATATATTGAGTCAATCTTTTAGACTTTGTAAAAGATGAAGTGCATGAAAGAACAAGACTAAAGCGTTCCCACAAGAAATACCACAAAGTAGCAAATTAGGTAAATAAAGCGTTCCCGAAATACCTAAAGCGTTCCCACAAGATATAATCTTGTGGGAACTTCTTTTTATTTCTCGGTCTAGTTCCACATCGACAAGCTACAAGAAAACTTATAGCTAAAAGTCGATCTTGATTCGAAATGAAGCATAAATTCAAAAAATCTTGACGTGATTTTACTTGTAATTGACGTGTGGATATTAGCTGGCCATTGTTTTATGATATAGCATATCCCCACAAATTTAATGTGACCCAATAATTTTCAATATATCCTGTTCGATAATAATTTAGATTGTGTCTTTAAATATGGAGGTTATTCAATAACGGCAGAATGACGAAGTCATGGTGGTGTTTTCTCGACCTTAAATACCTAAATCTATCATCCCGACAGAGTGCAACGACGAGTGATCTCTTTTTAGATCAAGAATAAATTGGGAATGCCTTTTACTAAGCCTTTAGAAACTCTCAATAGTTTGATTTAAAACTCTGGCCTACCCTGATATTAATGCAAGTCAATCATTTTAAAGCTAAATGCTTGTCGAGAGCCTTACCAGCAATTTAATAAATTACAATAGAAAATGGTTTTCTTTTAAATTTGACAAGATCCTTCCATTGTTGAAAATCATAATTTTCAACAATGATCAGGATGACAGTTGTGGGAGTTAGTGGGCAAACGAGAGGAAAAACAAAAGCGCTCTGGCGCTTTTGTTTTTTTCCTCTCGTTTGAAATATAGCCCTAGCCCAATGTCATCTTGAAGTAAATTTCTTTTTCAATTTGTTGAAAATAGAAATTTGCGAAAGGATCTTGTCGGTTCACCGCTTAACCACATACTTGATTAGATACATTTACTGGTAAAGTATCGGATAGGCATTTAAAGCTAATTTAAATTCGGTTTTAATACAAAGATAAAGTCTCCGTCAACTGACGAGATCCTCCGAAGAATTTTACCCTTAAGCAAACTCAGCCAGCTCCATCCATCTTTCAGTTTTCGCTTCCAACTCAATCATCAATTCACCAATGCGTTTACTCGCTTCGTTTAATTCTTCAGATGTTGACGTTCCTCCAGATAAGATTGCTGTTAACTCCTCTTTTTCAGTTTCAAGTTTTTCGATTTCTGAATCCAATGTTTCAAATTCATTCTTCTCTTTAAAACTTAATTTTCTTTTTGCTTCTGTTTGAACTGATTTTTCAACCTTTTTTTCAACGGGTACTTTTGCTGCTTCTGCTTTTTCTAACCTTTTTTCGGCTTGTTCCTCGAGAATTTCTTTCTTTAAATTCTGGCGATAAACAGTATAATTCCCAGTGATGTCTTTGATATTGGCATCCCCTTCGAAAACGAAAATATGATCCACCATTTTATCCATGAAATAACGATCATGCGAAACCACAATCAAACATCCTTGGAAATTCTTTAAATAATCTTCCAAAACACTCAAGATGTAAATATCCAAGTCGTTAGTTGGCTCATCCAGAATCAAAAAGTTGGGATTAGACATCAAAACTTTCATCAGTTTCAGTCTGCGTTGCTCTCCTCCACTCAATTTGTAAACATAGTTGTGGTGCATATGGCGCGGAAAAAGAAACTTTTCGAGGAAGTGTGCAGCAGACATTTCTCTACCTTTTTCTAAAGGTATAAACTCCGCTACATCGCGAATTACGTCGATTACTTTCATATTTTCATCCACTTCGATGTTGGCTTGAGAATAATAACCAAAAACAACCGTGTCTCCAACGACTACCTTACCCGAGTCTGGAGCCTCCTCACCCATAATAATTCGTAATAGTGTTGATTTACCCACTCCATTTGGCCCTACAATTCCCAAA
The DNA here is from genome assembly GCF_003143775.1 of Brumimicrobium oceani. Lineage (GTDB taxonomy): Bacteria > Bacteroidota > Bacteroidia > Flavobacteriales_D > Crocinitomicaceae > Brumimicrobium > Brumimicrobium oceani. The sequence goes on from NZ_QFRJ01000002.1 coordinate 481,686, forward strand.
CGCTCCTGTCGCTTGAATGTATAAGTTAAATTGTCAAGAATATTTAAGTTTGGATAGCTTTTAGAGACTTTGTGCAATTCCAAAATCTTAGAACCTAAACGTTCCATTTTGATTGGAATTTCAAGCTCTTCCTTCTCTATGTTCTGACTCGCTGTTTTCTTGATTCCTTCAAAAGCATCTGTCCTTGCTTTTTGTTTTGTTCCTCTGGCCTTAGGTTGTCGCCTGATCCATTGTAATTCTGATTTGAATAAACTCCTGGCTTTTCCAACCTCAATGGCTTTGTTTTCTTCACGTTCGGCTTTCTTTTCTAGATAATAAGAAAAATTACCTTTGTAACGGTAGATTTGCTCGTCTTCTAATTCATAAATGATGTCGGTAATAACCTCCAAAAAATAACGATCATGCGTTACCATGAATAAAGTAGAATTCGACTTTGAAAGATACTCTTCCAACCATTCAATCATGTCTAAATCCAAGTGGTTGGTAGGCTCATCCAAAAATAAAAAGTCGGGTTCTGAGATTAAAACTTTTGCCAGAGCTACTCGTTTTCGTTGACCTCCAGAAAGCGTTGATATTTTCGCTTCATGATTATCTAGTTTTAATTTAGACAAAACTTGTTCTACCAAACTATCTAAATCCCAAGCATTCAATTCTGAAATTTCCTCAAAAAGTTCTGCCATCGCCAATTCGTCATTTTCTCGAACAGCTTTAGAATACTTTTTAAAAACGTTTAATTTCGGTAAATCATGATCAAAAATTTCTTCGTAAATCGTGTTTTCTGGATTCAAGTCATCCGCCTGTTGTAAATAAGCGATATTAATTCCATTTCGAAAAACCACTCTCCCACTATCAAAAGGCTCTTCGCCCATGATGCAACGGATTAAAGTTGATTTCCCACTTCCATTTTTGGCTACTAGGGCAACTTTCTGACCTTGGTCTATACCAAAACTTAAATCTTCAAAAATCGTACGGTCTGCATACGTTTTGGTTAATTGTTCAACTGATAAATAATTCATTAACGGATACGATCTATAGATTTAATAAGTCGCACATCACGACGAATTCCAATGTTTGCCAAGAAAGAAAATGCCAAGGCGATGGCAATGCAATAAAAACCAAAACCTAACTGCGCACTGGCCTCGTAGCTTGCCGATTCAACGATTGTAGCACTACGGAAAACATAGTACAACGCGATTGCAGCACCAAATAGAAGAAAGTTCATCACAAACAATAAACGTCCTAATTTCAATTGTCTTTGTAAGTTTTTATACCCCAACAATACTACAACTGTTAGCATAGAAAGCAATATGGTAATTGAATAGAAAGGAAAGTAATAAGTCGGAACTCCCTTCATATCTCCATCAATATTCACTTTTCCCGTTGCTTCTTTTAGCAATAAAATATTATTGTCTGATAGCTCACCATGAATCTGCACATCCTTTTGTACTCCATATACATTTCCATAACTAATCATTTCAAATTGATCTTTCTGTCCTACTTCAGTCACAAAGACATCCGTTCCGACACTTAAAAAAATCAAAGCACCTAAAGTCAGCAATAAATAAAGGGATTGAACGCGTTGAATCATAGTTTTAAATTTTAGGCAAAGATAGTTTTTTTTTGGTGGAATATTGGTTGGGATATTGAAAAGAGTCTATGAAAGAACTTATTTTGAAATTCAAGAAATACCCTATTGCTCTGCTTGGGAAAACAAATTGTATTTCCCCTACTCACTCAAATGATGTGATTCAAAAATTCTGTATTTGAAAAGCGCTACTACAATTGCTCCACCGATACCATTTCCTGCCAGCGCCAAAAATAAAAACCACAAATAATCCGTAAACAGCAGGGAATCGGAGTAAATTAAAGCTCCAAATACTTCGATATTTCCAACAATGCTGTGGTGAAATCCACCAAAACCAATCACTGCGGTAATCATAAAAATTAAAAGGATTTTTGATACTGAACCTTTGGTACTGTTAATCAACCAAGTTAGTAATCCCATTAACCAGCCAGCGGTTACGGCACTTAACAAAAGTACCCACCACTTATAATCAATGACATGTTCACCCACGGCAACCATTGTATTTGTATCGAAAAGTTTTAATTCGGGTCCTAATATTCCAATAAAAAGAGCGAATAAAATCCCACCAATGACATTTCCTGTAATCACCAAAGACCAAACCCTTAACAACTCTAAAAAGCTTCTCTGACCATTTAAAACAGGGAGTGTTAGAACAGAAGTTTGCTCTGTAAAAAGGGCTGATTTTCCAAGAACTACCAAAATAAAACCTATGGGATAAACAATGCTGAACATTTTAAACACCAATTGCGTATCTACATCCCCAATAAATAGAAAGTAAACCACGCAGACCAATAAATAACTCACACCGATTTCTAATCCGGCAATGATACCACTCAACAACATCGCTGTATTATTTACCTTGAAAAGTTCTTCTCCCTCATGAATTACGTTACTTAAAATATCGTCGTATTTCTGAGTACCTTCCACTTCATCGGATTTTTTCTGTAAATCCACTTGATAGTCCTCCTGATCTTTTTCCTTTGTCTTTTTTTCCATTCAATAATCTGATTAATTCTGATTACTCCGCATTTACATTAAATTTACTGGGAATAATTGAATCCATAAAATACGAATTTCGAAAAAGTAACAAGCCCTAATTTTAGTTATTTCTCCTTAAAAAACAGAATGAAGTCAAAATCTAAGGAGAAAAACAAGTCATTTCGTCAGCTTAAAACAACTCCGAACGCCATATTGTCATTGAGCTAGAGGGATTTCAGCAATGGATTAGAATTTGATATAAAGCTATCGAAAATAAGAATTAAAACATAAAAGATATATGGATACGAATAAATGGACAACAAAAACGCAAATGGCTGTGCAAAAAGGGCAAGAATTAGCCCTTGAAGGTGGTCAGCAAGCGATAGAAACTGGACATGTCTTGCGCGGCATGATTCAGGTTGATGACAGTGTTCTTCCCTTTATATTTAAAGAATTAGGCAGTGATTTAGCTACATTTACATTGGCTTTGGATAGCATAATAAAAAATTATCCAAAAGTTCAAGGAGGCGGTCAAGCTTATCTAAGCAACACATTACAACGTGTTTTTAGTTATGGAATGAACGAAATGCGCAACTTTAAGGACGAGTTTCTTTCATTAGAAATTTTACTCTACGCTTTAATGGACGGAAACGATTCAGTAGCGAGTTTAATGAAAGACAACAAGTTCAAAAAATCAACTTTAAAAGAAGCAATTATGAAATTAAGAGATGGGGAAAGTGTAGATTCTCAAGGCAAAGACGGAACCTACAAGTCTTTGGATAAATTTGCCAACAACCTCAATGAAATGGCAAAAAATGGGAAGTTAGACCCGATTATTGGACGTGATGAAGAAATTCGTCGTGTATTACAAATCCTAACACGCCGAACGAAGAACAACCCAATTATGATTGGAGAACCTGGAGTTGGTAAAACCGCTATTGCTGAAGGAATCGCTCAGAGAATTGTCTCAGAAGATGTTCCTGAAAACCTCAAATCAAAGATTGTTTATGCTTTGGATATGGGAGCCTTAGTTGCTGGAGCGAAATACAAAGGTGAATTCGAAGAGCGCTTAAAAGCGGTGGTCAACGAGGTGATTAAATCGGATGGAGAAATTATTCTTTTCATTGATGAGATCCACACTTTGGTAGGAGCTGGTGCTGGAGAAGGCGCTATGGATGCTGCGAATATTCTAAAGCCCGCTTTGGCGCGTGGAGAATTGAGGGCGGTTGGAGCAACAACTTTGGACGAATATCAAAAACACTTTGAAAAAGACAAAGCATTAGTTCGTCGTTTCCAAACAGTATTGATCGATGAACCTACGGCAGATGATGCAATTTCAATTCTTAGAGGAATTAAAGAAAAATATGAAAATCACCACAAGGTTTTAATTAAAGATGATGCGATTATTGCTGCGGTTGAACTTTCACAACGCTATATTACCGACAGACAATTGCCAGATAAAGCGATTGATTTAATTGACGAGGCGGCTTCTAAGCTAAGAATGGAAATCAATTCAAAACCAGAGGAATTGGATGAAATCGAAAGAAAAATCATGCAATTAGAAATTGAACGGGAAGCCATTAAACGTGAGAATGACCAACAGAAATTATCAAGTTTAAAAGCAGAATTAGCCAACCTTTCTGAGCAGCGAGATGAATTCATGGCCAAATGGAAAGCAGAAAAAGACGTAATTGATACCATTCAAAATGCGAAAGAAGAAATTGAACAAGTTAAACTAAAAGCGGAACAAGCTGAGCGTGCAGGAGATTACGGAAAAGTTGCCGAATTGCGCTACGGAAAAGTTAAAGAACTTGAAACGGAAGTAGAAAATGGAAAGGCGAAACTTCTAGAACTTCAAGCCGAAAGCAAAATGATTAAGGAAGAAGTGGACGGAGAAGAAATTGCAGATGTTGTTTCTAAATGGACTGGAATTCCGGTAAACAAAATGCTTGAAAGTGAAAGAGCTAAACTCTTGCGCTTAGAAGATGAATTGAGACTAAGAGTTGTGGGGCAGGAAGAAGCCATTGAAGCCGTTTCAGACGCTGTAAGAAGAAACAAAGCAGGCTTGCAAAATCCCGACCGACCAATTGGTTCTTTCCTATTTATGGGAACAACAGGTGTTGGAAAAACGGAATTAGCGAAAACTTTGGCCTCGTATTTATTCAACGATGAAAACGCTATGACGCGAATCGACATGAGTGAATACCAAGAAAAGCACAGCGTGAGTAGATTGGTTGGAGCGCCTCCGGGATACGTGGGTTACGATGAAGGTGGACAATTAACGGAAGCCGTAAGAAGACGTCCATATTCTATTATTTTGCTGGACGAAATTGAAAAAGCGCATCCAGATGTATTCAACGTTTTACTGCAAGTATTAGACGACGGAAGATTAACGGACAACAAAGGAAGATTGGTGAATTTCAAAAACACTTTGATCATCATGACCACAAACATGGGAGCAGAAATCATACAAGGCAACTTTGAAGGTGCTGTGGAAGCAGAGATTCCTAGGATTACAGAAAAAACAAAAATGGAAATGCGAGAGTTCCTCAAGCAACACATTCGCCCTGAGTTCCTAAATAGAATTGATGAACAAATCTTGTTTACGCCTTTAACTAAGGAAAACACCAAGCAAATTGTAGAAATCCAGTTGAATAACTTGAAAAAACAATTGGAGCAACACGATATCAGATTAATCGTGAAAGACGATGCTTTGAATTGGATTGCAGAAACAGGCTATGATCCTCACTTCGGTGCAAGACCAGTAAAAAGAGTAATCCAAAAGAGTATTCTAAATGAGTTATCGAAAGACTTACTCGCACAGAAAATTGATAAGTCTCAAAATGTAATTGTAGATTTATTTGATGGTAAAATCGTGTTTAGAAAACCAATTTCTCAGGAAGAAGAAGAAATTATTTAAGACAATTTCTAGAGAGAGTCGCCGATAAATCGGCTGGGAGAGAAAAAATAGGGAGAGGGAGAGGTTACATCTTCGCTTTGCCCGATTTCACAAAGAGAAATAAAAGAGAAAATCCTCTGTACTGAAAAGTATGGAGGATTTTTTATTTTAGATTATGAATTTATGCCCATAAAAGCAAATCAATTAGAAAAACAATATTTGATCCTCCCTCAACCTGTACCGATTTTTATCGGTATACTCAATACTCTTGCTCAAAACTGAAATTTAAACCTCCGATTTAGATTCCTCTCATCGCTTCTACTATCCTACTAGCAGCAGGACAGATTTCGGTGTTTTTTAACGTAAGATCAATGATTTGAAACATTTTCTTTCTGTCGGTATGAGGGTATTCTTTACACGCCGCTGGTCTGTCTTCATAAACGCTACAAGTATTGTCGTCAAACAAGAAAGGACAAGGTGAAGATTTTAAAACATAGTCCTCTTCTTCGTCTACCCTCAGGTATTCATCAATAAATTGAATGGGCTTCATTCGGAACCTTTTGGACAACCTTTTAATATCGATATCTCGGAAAATAGGGCTTGTTGTTTTGCAACAATTTGCGCACTCTAAACAGTCAATATCTTGAAATGCTTTTTCGTGTTCCGCATGGAATCTTTCGTCGAGTTTCCTCTCCGGAGTTCTTCGCATTTGTTTTTTAAGCCTTTTATTATCGGCTTTATTCTCTTTAGCAATGTCTAAATCTTCTTGATATTTCATTGCGACAAAGTTAGGGGAATAAAGCTAAGCTTCCTGCAAAAAATAGAGATTATACCTTATTTGCATTAATTTTAAAGAATTCTAAATTGTGCTTTAGCCTTGCTTGATTTAAAATTACTTTACGACAACTTTCGGCGCCATTTAATAAAAAAGAAAATGGTATGCTCTTCAATTAAGCACAATTCTTCTTTTCTTGAACAACATAATTTTCACCAAAAGAAGAATCCCATTTGCATGAGCTTGAAAAAAGAGAAGAAGAACAAAGCAAAAACGCAAAACATTTCAGCGCACCTTACTCATCTTCCACCGCGCGTATGCCTTTTTCAGGATACTTTCCTTTGAATTGGCTTAACTCCTTTTTAATGAAAGCAATGTCTTTTTCTACATCCCCTGTCGGGGTAAACAAATCTAAAAATCCTCCAATTTTCTTTTCGTAGTCCATGTAACCAATATAAATTGGAACTTTTGCACGAAGCGCTATATAATAAAATCCTTTTTTCCAATTTGGACTATAACTTCTTGTACCTTCTGGCGTAAAAACCATGTACATTGAGTCGTTATTATTGAAATGCTTTACGGCCTGATCGGTAAATTTATTATTTTTCCCTCGATGAATTGGAATTCCACCAATCGCTTTTAAAAACCAACCCAAAGGTGGAAAGAACAACTCGCTTTTAATTAGATAACGGCCTTTTACACCGTAGTAAGTAAACGCTAATTTTCCTATAATGAAATCCCAATTACTCGTATGAGGCCCCATTACAATAACTGCTTTATCTACTCCTTCAGGACTGTCTTTGATATCCCAACCCATTAATTTCAGTATCCACAAAGAAACTTTCCCCATCATTATATATTGAAAAATTATTAAGTTTAACTACTCCTTTATTTTGTATCGGTTAATGACTATTTTTACCAATACAAAATTTAAGCAACAAAGATAATTTTTATAAATGAATCCTCCGCAGGTCGTGAAAAAATATAAACGTGTATATAAATTTGCTATTGCGCTGTTGCTTTTAGTGAACCTCTGGATTATTATTGGAATCATAAGCTTCACAGCAGAAACTAAATCTTTTTCAAACAAAAGCCTCGTGCCAGAAGAAGTAGATTTCGTGATGACCATAAACTCAAAAAAACTTATTAAAGAGCTATTAGTCGATGTCTTATTTAATACCGAATTAGATAAAAGTAGCGCTGAATTATTCATTCCAAAAGAAGGAGAAGTCACCAACAGATTAGGAGCTGACATCACCTCTGAAGTTGTTGTGTTCTATGATAACTGGCAAGGGAATAGTGCACAAGGATTACTTTTTAATCTCTCCAATCAGGCAGATTTCGACAGGTATCAAAGTAGTGAAGAACACACAATAAAAAATAGTAATTCTAAATATGGCGTCATTATCAATCTAGATGAAGGAAGCCCAGGAAAAGCAAGAAGTCACTACACAAATTTGGCAAATCGCATCATCAATTCAGAAAAAAAAGATGGTCAGGCTGCACACGCTCAACCTATGCTGAACCTAGCCTATAGAGGTGAGGGTGACCAGTATTTAAATGACTTAAGTCTCAATTTGAACATTGAAAAAGAAACTATTTTTATTGAAGGAAAAGGTAAGCTGAAAGACAGTGCAATTGCTCAATCCTTTATTCAGAATGCTCTACATCTTCCCATTTCAGAAAAATATTTCCAGCTTCAAACCAGTGAAATACCTGAAGATGCGATGAAATATTTAACCAACTTTTTGAGTAAACTGGGCGTAACAATCCCCCACATCAAATCGATGCAAATCTTAGTTTATGGTGTTACAATAGGCGAAATAAACGGCTCTATGGCTGTATTGCCCAATTTAGATTGTGTACTCAGGTTAGACGACAAGATTCAGATAGATAGCTTGATGAAAGACCTCAATCCATATTATCGTGATTTAGTCAATTTCGAAAAACAACACATTACACTCGGAGATGTAGTCTACCATTACACTCAAGTTTCAGAAAATGAAATTCATATTGGAGTCACAGAAAAGCCTAAATATACCGCCAAAGAAATAAAACCGCATTATTCAATGAATGGTTATCCATCCACTATTTTAGAAATCGAGGGAAAAGGATTTATTGCCGGTTTCATCAAAATGATGCCACCTGTTAAGCTTTCAAAGCAGTTTTTGGAAGAGGTAGAGCATTTTAATATTCACGCAGAGCAAGCAGGAGATTCATTGGAGATTAAAGGAGAAATTTCTATTCGAGAAGAAAAATTTATGACCGTAGAAATTGCGAAATACGGACTGTTACTCTTTAACTAAAAGTCATAGCTCAGCCCTCATTTCCCTCATCAATCCTTTTAAATAAGCTGGTGCATTGATCAATCTTGAGCCATACCAAGTAAAATACTCTCCATCTACCAGCATTAACTTAGCTTTCGGGAAGTAGTTTTGTATTTCAGCAAAGTGTTTTTCCTTGAAAGGATATGGCTCAGTACTCAAGAAAACATAATCCAATTCAGGAAGATTTTCCATATCTAATTCAGGATAGCGTTCTTGATTTCCTAAAACGTTCATCATTCCCATATGGTCCGTAAGAATAACATCTATGAAAGTGTTTGAGCCCACGCCCATAAAAGGATCTTTCCAAATCAAGTAGGCCACTTTAGCTTTGTGCGTAAAAGGAGTTATTGTTCTAAAATTGCTTTTAATTTCATCAACCATCTCCACTCCTCGCTTTTCAACATTACAGAGCTTTGAAACCTGAGCAATCATTTCCAGGCTGTCTTCTAAATCATAAATATCGCTCATATAAACGGGAGCAATCTTGCGCAATGCTTCAATATCTTCCTTGGTATTTTCTTCCTTGTTACCGATAATCAAATCAGGTTTCAAAGCAGCAATTTTATCAATATTCGCATCTTTTGTTCCTCCAATTCTTTCCTTGGAACGAAACCATTCATTGGGGTGTATACAAAATTTAGTAATCCCAATCACCCTATCGCCTAAACCTAAATCATAAAGCAATTCAGTTTGAGAAGGAACCAAAGAGATAATTCTCATCGGTTCCTTTTCTAAAATTATATCATCTCCCAATTGATCAATCACAACTATAAATTAAGCCATTGCACTAATTACATCGTGCCTTGTAACAATATGGAATTTGTCCTCTCCTAGTTCTACTAAGACTGCAGGCACATCCTTGTTAATCAATTTAGACAATTCCTTGATTGAAGTATTCGGTTGAACAACAGGAAGTTTAGGCCCCATGATTTTGCCCACTGCTTCATCTTTCATTTGTTCATTTCCAATCATTTGATTAATCAAAGCAGTTTCGTCGATCAAACCAACAAACTTTCCGTCCTTGGTAACTGGAATTTGAGAAATTTTATATTGCCTCATCTTTGCCACCGCGTGAGAAGCCAATTCTTCCACACCAATAGTTACCAAAGGATGGTCTTTGTGATTTTCTAATAAATCATGAGCAGATTTATGCGCTTCTTCCAAGAAACCTCTGTCTCTCATCCAATCATCGTTAAACATTTTACCCACATATCGACTTCCGTGATCATGGAATAAAACCACAACAACATCGTCTTTCTTGAACATGTCTTTCATTTGAAGAATTCCCTTGATAGCAGAACCCGCAGAGTTCCCCACAAAAATCCCTTCTTCACGTGCTAATTTTCTAGTGTAAATTGCAGCATCCTTATCCGTTACTTTTTCGAAATGATCTATTGTATCGAAATCAACGTTTTTTGGTAAAATATCTTCTCCAATTCCTTCTGTGATGTACGGGTAGATTTCATTTTCATCAAAAATACCTGTTTCGTGATATTTCTTGAAAACAGAACCATAAGTATCAATTCCAATGATTTTAACATCCGGATTTTGTTCCTTCAAGTATTTTCCTACACCAGAAATGGTTCCTCCTGTTCCAACACCAACAACGAAATGAGTGATTTTCCCATCCGTTTGCTCCCAGATCTCAGGTCCAGTAGATTCGTAGTGCGCCTCACGATTGGCCAAGTTGTCATATTGATTTACATACCAAGAATTTGGGGTTTCTTCTGCCAATCTTCTAGAAACTGAATAATAAGAGCGTGGATCTTCGGGCTCAACATTTGTTGGACAAACCACTACTTCAGCACCCACCGCACGAAGAATATCCATCTTCTCCTTACTTTGCTTGTCGCTTAAAACACAAATCAGTTTATAGCCTTTAATCACGGCTGCCAATGCCAAGCCCATTCCAGTATTTCCAGAAGTCCCCTCAATAATGGTTCCTCCAGGTTTTATCAACCCTTGCTTTTCAGCTTCTTCGACCATTTTTACCGCCATTCTGTCTTTCACAGAGTTTCCAGGATTTGTAGTTTCAACCTTAGCCAAAACAGTTGCTGGAATATCCTTGGTCATTTTATTGATCCTTACCATTGGTGTGTTACCGATGGTTTCTAATATGTTGTTGTAAATTTTCATCAAATCTATTTTTTGCAAAGGTAACAAATGATAAGCGATAAATAAAACTGAGATTTGACAATTCGTTTAGGGGTATTTTTAATGACTAAAACCTGGTTTATCAAATGAAATAGCGTCACAAAACGAAAAATTCCAAAACAGATAATAAAACACCCAATTGCTGATTGGTTTTTGGGCATTCCCCAGCCGATTTTTTCCTCCCAAAACATTAACCAATATTCGAAGACATAATGTCGGGACGATTTGTAAACTTAGCGAAGCGATCTCATGACCAAAGGGAGTAATCGACCTTCATCATTGTTAAAATGGTTTAAAATTTGAAAAATGCAAAATCAATCAAAGGCTACCGCGAGAATATTCTCGTGGTTGTCTGATTCCCCGCTACCTTGAAACAACAATCTTCTCCACCCGCATAAAACTCTCTTTGCCAATCCTCACCAAGTAGACACCATTCGACAAACGAGTTTTGTCAAAGGATGTATTCAATTCTCCATTGAATGTTCCTTTCTTTTGCCTTTCAATTAATTTTCCACTGATATCGAATAAATCAACATACATTTCCTCTGAAACAGGCAAATCACTTCCTTGAACTAGAATACTTTCATCATTTTGCATAAGTATTAGCGCTGCTTCGGATTTCATCGATTCATTTTCTATTCCCACCTGACTTTGCAGATTAAATGAGAAAATTTTTGTTTTCCTATCGCCAATATTCCCAAATGGCCCCGTATCACCAATATATTCTCCTGTATACCAAAACTCTTGTCCGTCTGGAGAAAGAGACATATGAGAATAATCTCCAAATCTGTTACCCCCTTTTTGGTAGGACAATCCTTTTTGCGCCCAAGTTTCAGTAAAGGTAAATTCACCTAAATCATCTCCCGCCAAACGTCCTGTAGCCGCTAATCCAGGGTATTCCGTCGGTCCCGAAACAGAATAGCCCATTCCAATATTCCCATTATAATCCATGGCTATACTTCCCAGGAAACGACTATTCCCATCATCAATTGAATATGTACCTTGTTGATGAATTCCCCAATCATCTCCATCGCTATCTTGACGGAGTTCATACCAGCGAATGCCTGCCGTGTTGTTGTTATCGATATCCACCACATTACAAAGCATTACAGTATTGTAAGTTGGCCAAATCAAATATTGAGCTCTGTAATTAAAAACAGAAGCAATCGCATCGATTTTCTGATTTGTTCCTTTTTGAATAATATCATCCCAAGAATTGGTGAAAGTAGAGTTAAACGGAACAGTTACGATTTCTTGGTCAACCACAATAGAGGAATTACTTGGTGTGTTCCAATCGGTGGTCATTTTTAACACTTTAATATGGTCTTCATTTATTCCACCACTCCAAGAATCATCTTGAAACAAGAACATGCTTATTGGAGTTCCATAAGGTGGTAGGTCACCATCAGCATCCGCTGGCAGCACACTATTAAAAAAGTTTTGCGTGGCGAATGGAGGCAAGTTTAGATTAATCATGGAAGCACTAGGATCTCCCACCAGCATTTTGTCACGTTCAAAAACAACAACGCCTTTTCCCTGAGTATTTGAGGTCATATAATAACCATCAGACCACACTGAATATTTTGGGTAATCTGGAAAACTATTAAAACTATAAGCATACAAATGATAAGCACCTGTTGGATCAGAAGTTTCAGAAACAGCCAGCAATATTTCATTCGATCCTGTTTGAAACTGAGTAATTAAAAATCTTTCAGCATGTCTGTCCCATAAAACAATAGGATCCCCTGAATTTGTTGACCCTGGCCACAAATCTTTTAATTGAATAATTCCGGTAACCGGAGAGCCATCCAGGTTATAAACACGATATGCAACATTGACGGCCTGTACATAATACTGATCGCTTACTGCTCCCGATGGGTCTGGCGGAAACGCACCATCCATTCCAATAAAGTTTTGAAGTAGCTTTACCTCTCCTCTTTTCTTTTCTGCGGGCCCTGAGGACTTCATGGAATAATTGTTGACCAAAGGATCAAACTTTAACGGCAACGCTGAAGAGTCCAAATATTCTGGACGCACTCTGTTCTTGCGCACCTTGGCTTCGTCATTATAATACGCCATAGATTTTTCATCGTGAATCTGCGGCAAATCTCTCAAGGGCTGAGACAAACCCAAATATGTTCCTTGTTTTTTAATTACACTTGGTTCCTCTGTTTGTCCAAAAGACAAAGTAGAACTGAATAAGAATAAAGTCGTGACAAATAGATATAAATTCTTCATGACATAAAATTAGTGAAAAATAGAGTAATCCGCGGGATGAGAATATAAGTTTTCATTGGAAAGCTACGCCGTAATTGATCATTCAAAGAATAATGTAGGGACGAATTGTAACTCTTGCATACAGGGACAAGACTTTTGTCTCTGGCAAAAGTTATAAAAAGGAAAAAAGCCATTCTCGATGAGAATGGCTTTTTTATAATTCGTAATTAAATACCTCCTAATGACCTATTTCGCATAGTTCACTGATCTTCTTTCACGGATCAAAGTTACTTTCACTTGACCCGGATAAGTCATTTCAGTTTGAATTTTTTGAGAAATTGCAAATGACAATTCATCCGCTTTTAAATCTGAAACTTTTTCACTTTCTACCATAACACGTAGCTCTCTTCCTGCTTGGATAGCGTAGGCTTTGATTACACCATCATAAGAAAGTGCATGATTCTCTAGTTCCTTAATTCGATTGATGTAAGACTCCACCACCTCACGACGTGCTCCTGGTCTAGCTCCAGAAATCGCATCGGCTATTTGCACAAGTGGAGAAATTAATGTCGTCATTTCAATTTCATCGTGGTGAGCGCCTATTGCATTACAAACATCTGGTTTTTCACCAAATTTCTCTGCAATTTTCATCCCTAAAATAGCGTGTGGCAATTCTGGTTCATCCTCTGGAACTTTTCCGATATCGTGGAGCAAACCAGCACGTTTAGCCAATTTCACATTCAATCCTAATTCAGAAGCCATGATTGCACAAATGTTGGCTACCTCTCTACTGTGTTGCAATAAGTTTTGTCCGTAAGAAGAACGGTACTTCATTCTACCCACCATCTTCAATAACTCAGGGTGTAGACCGTGAATACCTAAATCTATACAAGTTCTACGACCGGTCTCCGCGATTTCATCATCTAATGATTTTCTTGTTTTCGCTACCACCTCCTCAATTCTGGCAGGGTGAATACGGCCATCTGAAACCAATTGGTGCATTGCCAATCTCGCGATTTCTCTCCTCACTGGATCGAAACAAGACAGTAAAATTGCTTCTGGTGTATCATCCACTACGATTTCAACTCCAGTAGCTGCTTCCAAGGCACGAATGTTTCGCCCTTCACGTCCAATAATTCTACCTTTCACCTCATCAGAATCGATATTAAACACAGAAACTGCATTCTCCACCGCTTGCTCATGCGCAACACGCTGAATAGATTGAATAATAATTTTCTTTGCTTCTCTGTTGGCATTCAACTTTGCTTCATCAACAATATCTTTGATGTGGGCCATTGCATCTGTTCGCGCTTCATCCTTCAATGCTTCCATCAATTGTTTTTTCGCTTCTTCCACATCCATTCCTGAAATTCGGGACAGCTCTAAAACACGCTTATCTTGGATTTTTTCCAATTCGTCATGCTTCGTTTGGGTCAATTGAATCTTCTCTTCCAAACTTGCGGTTTTAGCATCTAAAGACTTCTCTTTACGATTAATCTCTTCAATTTTCTTAGATAAATTTTTCTCTTTAGCTTTAGTTCTATCTTCCGCAGATTGCAACTTACGCTCACGATCTTTTATGGTTTTCTCATGGTTTTCTTTCAAGTTTAAGAACTTTTCTTTCGCTTGAATGATCTTGTCTTTCTTAATAGACTCGCCCTCAGTTTCGGCTTCATTAAGAATCTGTTCTTTTCTTTTCTTCAACAGTGTGTTTTGCACTACAAAGGCAAGTACGACTCCTATTATCAGTCCTATACTTACTCCTATTATTATTTCCATAGTTATTAAAAATTAAAAATCCCACGTCTTTAAAAAGCACTATTGCTTAAAAAAAAAGTGGGAAACGTTTATTATAAAAAATGCAAGCTATTTATTACTCTACTTCAATACTTTGAGACAACAACTTCAATGCTGCTAACATATCCGATTTCAAAACCCGCTCCTTTCCATCTGAAGGTGCATCGTTTACACGGGTTGCCAATTGCAACGAAGTCATCGCTAATAAATCTTGCATATCTTTTACTGCATAACTCTCTTGTAGCTTCTGAATATTTGTATTAATATCTTCCACAGCCTTGCGAACCTTCTCCTCTTCCCCTTCATTTATGGTGAGTGGATAATTGCGTCCAGCAATAACTATTTTAATTGATACTTTACTCATATATTTTATGCTTTCAATCGACCTATACAGTCATCTATTTCCCTTACCAGTGCGTCTATTTGTTCTGCGTTTCCTTTCTTGTTTTTTTCTTCAAGTGAAACACGCTCCTCGTTTTGACGCAATAAATCATCGTACTTGTCTTTGAAATCCTGAACCTCATCTGCACGTTCTCTCAACTTTTCATTAAGCAATTGTAGCTCTGATGTCAATTCGGTGTTTTCAGATTTAACATTAATGAGTGAAGCGTGCATTTTTGCCACTTTCAACTCTATTTCTGCTATTACTTTTTGAATTTCTTCCATTTTTTTTACGAATCACACAAAGATAATATTTGCATGCTTATAAAACAATTAATTTTTGGAATGATTTTTTTAATGTGGTTGTGCATTGCGCCTCTACTGGTGGGAAAACCATTACATGTTTCTTCTGTATTGTCCTCCAACATTAAACAAAGCAGTAGTAATTTGTCCTAAAGAACAGAACTTACTTGCTTCCATCAATTTCTCGAACATATTCTCATTCTTGATTGCTGCTTCTTGTAAAATAGCCAACCATTTTTCGGATTCCTCTTTACGTGCTTCTTTCAATTCGGATAGCATTTCTATTTGATATTGCTTTTCCTCCTCTGTTGCACGAATCACCTCTTTAGGAACTATTGTTGGAGATCCTGTTGAACTCTTGAAAGTATTTACTCCAATAATTGGGAACTCTCCAGTGTGCTTCAAAGTTTCGTAATGCAATGATTCCTCCTGAATTTTAGAACGCTGATACATCGTTTCCATCGCACCTAAAACACCACCTCTTTCAGTAATCCTATCAAATTCGGTCAATACTGCTTCTTCAACTAAGTCTGTTAATTCCTCAATGATGAACGAACCTTGAATTGGATTTTCGTTTTTCGCCAAACCTAATTCTTTATTGATAATCAACTGAATGGCCATTGCTCTTCGAACAGAGTTTTCTGTTGGAGTTGTAATCGCTTCATCATAAGCGTTAGTATGCAATGAGTTACAGTTATCGTAAATCGCATAAAGCGCTTGAAGTGTTGTACGAATATCGTTAAAATCAATTTCTTGTGCATGCAGTGATCGACCTGACGTTTGAATGTGATATTTCAACATCTGAGCACGTTTGTTTGCACCATACTTTTCACGCATAGCTTTGGCCCAAATTCTTCTTGCTACCCTACCTATCACGGCATATTCTGGATCTATCCCATTCGAAAAGAAGAAGGAAAGATTTGGTCCAAAAGCGTTGATATCCATTCCACGGCTTAAGTAGTATTCTACATAAGTAAATCCGTTGGAAAGTGTCAATGCCAATTGTGTAATTGGATTAGCGCCTGCCTCAGAGATGTGGTAACCCGAAATAGATACAGAATAGAAATTTCTTACTTTTTCTTTAATGAAGTATTCTTGGACATCTCCCATTAAACGCAAAGCAAATTCTGTTGAGAAAATACATGTGTTTTGTGCTTGATCTTCTTTTAAAATATCTGCTTGAACTGTTCCACGAACGACTGCAAGTGTGTCTTTTTTGATTTTTGCATACACATCCGCTGGTAAAACTTGATCTCCTGTAATACCCAATAACATCAATCCTAATCCATCATTTCCTTGAGGAAGTTCCCCTTGATAAACAGGTTGCTTTGTACCTAAATTATCAAAAATTGATTTAATCTTTTCACGAACTTCTTCCTCTAGATTATTGGCTTTAATGTATTTCTCACAGGCTTGATCTATCGCAGCATTCATGAAATACCCTAATAACATAGGTGCTGGACCGTTGATAGTCATTGAAACCGATGTTTTTGGATCACTTAAATCGAAACCAGAATAGAGTTTCTTTGCATCATCTAAACAACAAATCGAAACTCCTGAGTTACCAATTTTACCATAAATATCTGGTCGCTCCGCAGGATCGTTTCCGTAAAGTGTTACAGAATCAAATGCTGTAGAAAGTCTTTTTGCTGGCATTCCCAAACTCACATAATGGAAACGCTTATTTGTACGTTCTGGTCCTCCTTCACCAGCAAACATTCGTGTTGGATCTTCTCCTTCACGCTTGAAAGGGAATAATCCCGCTGTGTAAGGGTATTCTCCTGGCACATTTTCTTGCAATAACCATCTCAAAATATCTCCCCAAGAAGAATATTTTGGTAAGGCGATTTTAGGAATCTGTAAATGAGAAAGTGATTCCGTATGCGTTTGAATCTTTAGTTCTTTATCGCGCACTTTGAATTTAAAAACGGGGTCTTTGTATTTTTGAATAGTATCTCCCCATGTTTCTATGGCCACCATATTATGTGGATTCAAATCCATTTTCAATTTCTCGAAAGTTTCAGTTAACCCCTTAATCAATCTGTCTTTATCCTCCATTTCACTATCAGAAATAGTCTCAATAGATTTTTGTACGGCATACATTTTGTCTGCAACTATCACTTGAGCATCAACCCAACGATCATAATTTCTATTGCTCTCAGAAATTTCAGATAAATAACGTGTTCTTTCCGGTGGAATAACGAAGATTTTCTCAGACATTTCATCCGTTATCTCAAATGTTGAAGCCAGTGTGGTATTCGTCTTTTCTTTCAACGTTTCTAAAAGCACTTTGTACAATTGATTCATTCCTGGATCGTTGAACTGCGATGCAATCGTTCCGAAAACAGGCATAGCGTCTACAGGATCGTCAAATCGAACATGATTTCTTTGGTATTGCTTTCTAACATCTCTCAACGCATCTAAAGCTCCACGCTTGTCAAACTTATTTAAGGCGATGACATCTGCGAAATCCAACATATCGATTTTCTCCAATTGAGTTGCCGCACCATATTCTGGCGTCATTACATATAAACTCACATCAGAATGCTCCATAATTTCAGTATCTGACTGACCAATTCCAGAAGTTTCTAAAATAATCAAATCAAATTCTGCTGCTTTTAGTACCAATAAGGCTTCTGCTACATATTTTGACAATGCCAAATTAGATTGTCTAGTCGCCAAAGAACGCATGTAAACTCTATCGCTAGAAATAGAATTCATTCGAATACGGTCGCCCAATAAAGCACCACCTGTTTTTCTTTTCGATGGATCAACAGAAACAACAGCAATTCTTTTGTCCTCAAAATCGATTAAGAAACGGCGAACCAGCTCATCTACCAAAGAAGATTTTCCTGCACCACCCGTTCCCGTAATTCCAAGAACAGGGACGTTTGCATTTTCTGCTAAAACATGCATTTCATCCAATAAAGCTTTTGATTCTTCCGGGAAATTTTCTGCCGCTGAAATCACTTTTGCGATATCTGCATCTTTTTTATTCTTTAAGATTTTTGGATCAATCTCAACATCTTTACCTACTGGAAAATCAGATTTTTCAATTAAATCATTGATCATTCCTTGTAAGCCCATTTCACGCCCATCATCTGGATGATAAATCTTTGTGATACCATAGGCGTGTAATTCATCGATTTCTGAAGGTAGAATAGTCCCCCCTCCTCCAGCAAATATTTTAATTTGCGGCGCTCCTCTTTCCTGGAGTAAATCGTACATGTATTTCAAATATTCTGTATGACCTCCTTGGTAAGATGTCATTGCAATTGCTTGCACATCTTCTTGAATGGCACAATTTACTACCTCATCCACACTTCTATCGTGTCCAAGGTGAATTACTTCACAACCGGAGGCCTGAATGATTCTTCGCATTACGTTAATTGCTGCATCATGACCATCAAAAAGTGAGGCTGCAGTAACTATTCGAACTTTATTCTTTGTTTTATAAGGTAATATCTTTTCCATAATTTCAAATACTGAATACCCGCAAATATAGTGAGTTTATGTTGAAACAGTGTGGGTTTGGCTGGGTAATTTAAAAAAGTAATGGGAGGAGACAGATATTTATAAATTAGAGGAAATTGAATCTGAATAGACGTATTTTCAATTGTTAAAACGATAATAATTGGTCTAGTAACTAAAAAGAAAAATTTTGTAATTAAAAAATCTACTATTTAGTGATTGGTCGGAAACAGACGATTTTTATAAATTGTATAGATTTTGAATTTTTGTTGTCTCCGTCCAAGCCCTATGCATCTTACTTATCGCTTTTTTTCGCATTTGCTTGCAAGAAATAATGATTTTAAGTCATTCAAAAACAACAGCTTTATCGTAAAACCAATTTTTTTCTGTAACATTTTGAATCACCTACTATTTCAACAGAATAAATCCCTCTTGATAAATTGCTTGTTGAAATGATACAAGTATTAGAATTTTCCGAAAAATCAATACCTATATCTATTTGCTTTCCTTGGCTGTCAAATAGATGAATTTCATCTATTTGTGAATTGTCAATCATTTCAATGATAAAGGAATTTCCCGTTACTGGGTTTGGGTATATTTTTATTCTGTTTACTCTATCATTTTCTGACAAACTGGCTGTTAAACAAAACTCACTAATGTCTCCAAAAACCGCATTATCACTTAACACTAAAGTATCTGTTAAACTTGCATAAGTCGCTTCATAACTGCAAGTACATAATCCATAAAAGCCATACGTTAAAAGAGGAGATAAAGGATGTAGGCCACCGACTCCCTCAATGAGGTAATCAACTAATTGGTCATCTTTTGAAAATATCCAGTACCTGACTTTTTCTACACTATTAATTTGAATTGTGTCAATTCCTAAGATTGAAATAGAAACATTATTGAGCTGACTTCCAAAAGTCACGGTATCTCCAACCGCAACGGTGTCTAAAACAGCAAAATCATACAACAGAAAATATTCATCCAATGGGTATTCATCAGGTGCAACGTTATAAGGGTGAAAACCTAGATAGTAAATGTCAGAAAAAAAACGAAGATAAGGGTTAGTAAGTTTTTCATAGTGAAGTATAATTTGTAGTTCTATAAAAGTAAAGCTAAACTGTATAATATCAAAACTATATCGTGTAACTCTAAATAACTTGCAATCAAACCCTATTTAATCTCATTCCCCTCTTCCCGGATTCATTACTTTAGTTTGATGACGAATAGATTCTTGGTGAATGGCATCCAAAACACTTCTTAAAAAGTCAATACTTAATTCTAGTTCTTTGGCTTTTGCTAGGCGTTGATCTATCATTTTCTTCCAGTGTTCTGATTGCAGAATGGTAATGTTATTTTCCTTTTTATAAACCCCAATGTCCCTTACGATTTGCATTCTTTCTTTCATCAAATCAAAAATCTGGTTGTCAATTTCCGCAATTTTCCCACGCTGAATTCCTATAAAATCGACTCCTTCCAAGTGCACATCAGCTTTTCGAAGCACCAATTGATTGAGTAGTTCTTTCAACTGAACTGGAGTGATTTGTTGTTGTGCATCAGACCATGCTTTGTCAGGATTATTATGCGTTTCAATCATTAAACCAGCAAAGTTTAAATCCATTGCTTTTTGGGCAACATTCAATAATCCATCTCTTCTTCCTGAGATATGACTTGGATCACAGATTACAGGAATATTTGGCATTTCCTCTGTTAAGCCTATGGGAATTTCCCAATTCGGTACATTTCTGTATCTGGGATGATTGTAAACGGAAAAACCCCTGTGAATAGCTACTAAGTCTTGGATTCCGGCCTTTTGTAAGCGCTCGAAAGCCCCAATCCAAAGCATCAAATCTGGATTTATTGGGTTTTTAACCATCACGGTAATATCTGTGCCTTGAATAGCATCCGCAATTTCTTGCACAGCGAAAGGGTTTACAGTTGTCCTCGCGCCAATCCAGAGTACATCGACACCCGCTTTCAAAGCAGCTTCAACATGTTTTGCATTCGCAACTTCAGTGGTAACAGGAACGCCAATTTCTTTTCCTGCATTCACCAACCAAGGCAAACCAATGGCTCCCACACCTTCAAAAGAATCTGGCCTTGTTCTCGGCTTCCAAATTCCACCGCGAATTAAAGCAGGCTTTGTTTCTGCGATGCCTTTAGCCACTGCCATCATCTGCTCTTCACTTTCCACACTGCATGGACCAGCAATTAAAAATGGGCGCTTGTGTTTTCTAAGATTATTTTGTAAATCTAATTTCATAGGATATTTTCAACTTATTGTAAATTATAACAACAAAGTCTCAAAATTGATTTGCTTTGAAAGCATTTTAACTTGTTGAGCAGGATTTAATATTGGACTACTTCTTATTTAACGACAAGAAAATGGCTAGACTCGCAATACTTAGAAATATAGCATGCTTAAAATGAAAGCCAGCAACCACAATATCATAAAAAGTAATTGCTACTAATCCTAACCCCAATATCAAACGGAAATTTATTTTCATCTTTTACCAATTAATTTTTGAAAACTCTGCATTTCTGACCGCTAAGGTATCAAATACATCCCCACCTCTATTGAATTTTAAAGTAAAAAATCCAGACAATTGATTTTCTACGTTATCAATTTCTGCAAAAACCACCGTACCATTCATTAAATCAGGATAGTTATCTCCATTAATTGTTCCCTGCGAATATGTAGCTGAAATTGGTCTACCTCCCAAAGAATCTCCTGATCCAAAATTCACATTGAAATACAAACTATCATTCTGGAAAGTTAAAATCCAGTCTGGTGTTTTTGTTAAAGTAAAATCAGAGAAAGATACTTTTTGACCATTCACCGTGGTGCTCAGATAAGTATCGATTATCGTTGGCTGATAATCACATGGAGGACAAACGCCCCCACAATCTGTTTTTACTTCCTTTTCTGGGGTAAAAATACCGTCTGAGCAAGATTGCTCTTCTTTTCTACAAGAAAAAAGGACAATTGTAAATACGAGCAACATCGTTAATCTGGTCTTCATAATTTCAGCGATTACTTTATTATATTTGCACAAAAACCAAAAATACTGAAAATACCCACAACATACAAAACATTAAAAGGCACTTCTGAAGGTCAGTACAAAGAGAAGGGCTCCAAATTTATTGGAATTGCCATTCGTTGCGAGGACGAGGAAGAGGCTAAACACCTTTTGGCACAATGGAAGAATGAGCACCACCAAGCCCGGCACCTTTGCTATGCCTATCGTTTTGGAATAAAGCAAGATATTTATCGTGCGAACGATGATGGAGAGCCCAGTAATTCAGCAGGGGCTCCTATTTTAGGACAAATTCAATCTTTCGATCTTACCAATGTTCTTATTGGTGTGGTAAGGTATTATGGAGGAACAAAACTGGGTGTTGGAGGATTGATTAACGCTTACAGAACTGCTGCAAAAGAAGCCATTGAAAATGGCAAAATAATTACAGAAGTGGTTAAAGATAGATTTGAACTTTTCTTTAGCTACCAAGACATGGCTTTAATTATGGATGCTGTAAAAGAGAGCGATGCCAGCATAAATAAACAAATATTTGAGAACGATTGCTATTTGAAAATTGCTATTAAAATAGAATCTACTGAATTGCTCTTATCAAAACTAGCATCGTTTGATTCATTAAAAATTGAGAAAATTGGGACATTTTAAACCAGAATTACTAGAAAAACTTATCGAAGTACGCGGAGCTTCAGGAAACGAGGGAAATATCAGAGATTTTATTCTTGATTATGTCGAGATGAATAAGAAGTCTTGGAAAAGTGAAGTGACTGTGCACTACGGAGAGGGTTTTCAGGATGCCATTGTTTTAATTTTTGGAAAACCCAAGACTGCTGTTTTCGCTCACATAGACACCATTGGATTTACAACAGCGTACAACTACAACTTAATTAAAATAGGTGGACCAAAAGCCATCGACGGAATGAAGCTTGTGGGTAGCGATAGTCAAGGAGAAATTGAAACTGAGCTAATGATTATCGAGGACGATGAAGGGAATAAATCCATGAAATATGTTTTTGATAGGGAAATTGATAGGGGAACAGATTTGACCTTCAAGCCAAATTTCAATTTAACGGATGAATATGTTCAAACTCCTTACTTAGATAACCGACTGGGAGTTTTGAATGCCTTAACTGTTTGTGAAGATTTAGAAAACGGCGCTATTGTTTTTTCGACATACGAAGAACACGGCGGAGGATCGGTTGGGTTTTTAGGACGCTTTTTATATGACAATTATAAAGTACATCAAGCCTTAATTTCCGATATTACTTGGGTAACAGATGGAGTTAAACACGGCGGTGGAGTTGCTATTTCGATGCGTGATAAAGCTGTTCCAAGAAAGAGTTTCTTAAACAGAATTATAAAAATTGCGAAAGAAAATGATATTCAATTTCAACTAGAAGTAGAATCTGCAGGTGGAAGTGATGGGTCCATGTTGCAAAACACAGATTTACCTTTCGATTGGTGCTTCATTGGAGCTCCAGAAGATAATGTTCATTCACCAACTGAGAAAGTTTTTCTGAGTGACATTGAAGCAATGATGGAGTTTTATAAGGTTTTGATGAAGGAGATGAACTAAATAGTGTTTAATTGGTAATGATTAATGGCTAATTATTAGTTGTTTAACGCTCAGTGATGTGAAATTTCAACTGCGTTAAAATTGTGGTTTGTTCACAGAAAAAAAACACAAGTCCAGCGAAACATCACCGTTAAACATTAAACCTTAATAATTAAACATTAGAATACAGCGCAAACCAAGTTAAACATTGATAATTAATCATTAGAAATCCCAACAATACTTTGAAAATCTGTATATTTGGTTAAATAGAATTAAAACGAACAATAGACTATGAAAAATAAAAATCTCGCATTATTAGCAATTGGTACCTTGTTTACTCTTGCTTCTTGTGCTCCGGTTTACAAATGTGGAGAACCAAGACCTGAGGGTGGAATTGCAGGAAGCAGTCGCCTTATTGATGTGGTAAACGAGCGTGATGAGCTGTGTGAAGACCTAAGCATTAAAACGGAAGAAAACGAATATTTGATTAAGAACAATCAAAAATTAGGATTTGTAAATGATAGCTTGGCTACGACGAATAAAAACTTAAAAGAAGAAAAAGCGATACTTGACAAAAAGCACACTGCACTCAAAAAAGACCACTTAGAATTGAGTGAACGCTATTCTGATGCAGTAACCAACAACTTGAATCAAGGTCACCTTTATGATGAAAGAATTAAGGAAAAAGAACGCAAACTAGCCGAAAAAGAATCTGCGTTGAGTGAAAGAGAAGGTGAAATCAAAAAACTCGAAGACGAAATTGCACGCCAAGATTCTATTGCAAATCGATTAAATTCTTTACTACGCGAGGCTTTGCTTGGATTTGATGGTGATGAATTGACAACGGAAATCAAGAATGGAAAGATTTACGTTTCAATGTCAGATAAACTAATGTTCCAATCAGGAAAAGCGAATGTTCAGTCTAAAGGTAAAGAAGCTTTAGCTGCACTAGCAGATGTTTTAAAGAAAAACAAGGAATTCCAAATATTGGTTGAAGGTCATACCGACAGTATTCCAATTAAAACAGCACAATACAAAGACAACTGGGATTTAAGTGTAGCTCGAGCAACATCGATGGTGAGAATTTTACAATCAGAACACAATTTACACCCAGACAGATTGACTGCTTCTGGTCGTGGAGAATATGATCCTAAAGCCAGTAATGACACAGCAGAAGGAAGAGCTAAAAACAGAAGAACAGAAATTATATTGTCTCCAGATTTGAGTGAGGTGATGGAGTTTTTGGGTAAATAAGAGTATGCTAGCAATCACGAATTAGAAACTCGCGATAGCATACTTTATAAGGAAAATAGAAGCATACTTTTAAAATAAACTTAGATTATAAATTAAAGAGCAGCAGAAATGTTGCTCTTTTTTATTTGGTCATTTCTTGGTAAGAAGGAATTTCTTCGAAATATTGAATTGCTCCCGATTTTTGATCCACGAATGCGGTAATAGTTTGTAATCCATTGGTGAGGATGAGCCATTGCACACGTAGTTTAAAATTGTATTGTGCGATTTGATGTAAAACGGCTTCATTGAGTTTAATTTTCGGAGCTTTACATTCAATAATTGCTATTGCTTTTCCTTCTCGGTTAAAGATAACTCCATCACATCTGCGTACCATTTTGTTGACTTCAATTGGATATTCAGCCGCGATGAGAGGTAAAGGAACCTCTTTATGTTCGACTAAGAAATGTAATATATGTTGTCTCACCCATTCTTCAGGAGTAAGCAGAAGTTTTTTCTTCCTAAAAACATCCCAAACGTAAATCTCCTCCCCTTTTTTGGAGAGTTTTAATGCAGTTTTTGGGAAATTCAATGGTGTTAACATGCCGCAAAAATACTATTAAAAAGTCTTGAAATAAATTTTTGGTTATTGAACTTAATATTAAGTAAGGTGCTGAAATCAATCTTTTGTATATTTGATTCAAATTGTTTTGATAATAATTATAAACTATGAAATACCTCCTTCTGTTTTTAGCATCAAGCTTGCTTTTATTTGGATGTGAAAATAAAGTCCCTAATCAAGAGACTAAAATCACTGTAAAGAATCATGCTGTCGAGAGTTTGTCTGGAAAGTCAGCCAAACAAAAACTAACCAAAAAGGTTTATGTTCCAGTGTATTCCAATATTTATCAAAGCACACGAAACGATAGAACTTCCTTGACTTCTACTTTAAGTATTCACAACACGAGTGAGACTGACACTTTATTCATTACAAGAATTGATTATTTCGATACCCAAGGAAAACTTGTAAAGAAATACCTCGAAAACCCAATATATGTCAACACTTTTGAAACGATAGAGTACGTAGTAGATGAAAAAGATGACAGTGGTGGTTCTGGGGCAAATTTCGTAGTTGAATGGTATGGAAGTGAAAAATTAAACCCTTTATTTCAAGCGGTTATGATTGGTGGATTAGGAAGTAAATCTTTCTCTTTCACCACAGAAGGGGTTTATTTTGAATGAAGTTATCTCATTAAACACTCGTAATTATGGAGCACAAGACACTAAAAGAGTTGATACAAAAATTGGGGGAACTTCATAAAGAAGCTGTGAAACACACCCTTTCCCTCACTAAACCCGAAGCTGAAAGACTAATTCAAAATAAAAGCAAGGATATTAAAGTCATTGAAAGAACTTTGGATGCATTGTTAGAAACTGCTTTTGATGAGGAAGTATTGATTGTATACAAAAAATTATGTCGCTATTATTATGATATAGACCAACGCGCAGCAATTCAATATGTTGATTTTTATCGAGAAATGTGGGACAGTGATTTAGGGGATTAACATTTATCCAACAACATTCTGTTTAAAATTCCGTTCTGTTCTAAAACATACTTTATGAAAACTCTATTCCAATCCATTTCTGCACTAACTCTTCTCAGTTTACTTCTTATTAGCTGCAAGAAAGAATACACTTGCGAATGCTTTAATCCTGGTGGAGTATTTGAAACTCATTCAATAAAGGATACAAAAAAGAATGCGGAAGAAAAATGTTCAGAATATGCTGTGAAATTTCAAACCATGCCATTTAGCGAAACCTCTTGCCAGCTCAAATGAGGTAAATGAGCAAAGGGCAATAACCGTATTTCTTAATAATTCTTGTCACTAAACGCTATTCGAAAATTTCTTCCGTACATCTCCTTTTCCATTTCTTTCTAAATCAGCTTAAAAATCGTACCTTGCACGCCTATTTAAAGTAGATAATTATGGAGGCAAATAAAATGCGAGATTATATTAAAGATGTACTTATAAACATGCCAAGTGATTGGTTGGAATTAACTACGCACCGATTAGATATTTATGATGAAGAGTTAGCAAAAACTCAGTTTTTAAGTCAATTGGAAGAGTTGTTTCAAAAGAACACTTCTGATTTATTATCATTAGAAAAATTGCCTACAGCTTATGATTATATTCGTTTAGGTCACCCTTTGTCTTGTGTATTGGAATGGGGAATCGCACAATTACATAATTTAAACGCAGAAAATGTAATCAGTTTTGATTCAAATATCGTTCCTGTTTTGGCAGTTTTAAGAACAAATTCATTAGCCAATAAAAAGACTCAGATTTGTTACGTAGACCAATTACCAGCCAATTTTGATGCGGAAATTATTCAAAACGTATATGAATACAATTTCGAATTAAAGAAAGTTGATAAAGCAGCAGATGTTCACTCATTTGATGGAAGCACAATCTTTATTTCTGAGGATAATAAAATTGGAGATATTCAGCTTACTGACCACATCGACTTTTACCTTAATTTACATGCTCACATAGGAAGTGTTTTGACTGTAAATGGAGAGAAAAATGAAAGTTATATTTCAGACATTCAGCATGTGAGAAGAAGAGAAACAATTGCGATGACACCAGACAATTGTGATGTAGCTTTAAATGCATTTGTTGAAGATGCTGCGATTGATTTTGATGCTTTTTTTGATAGAAATTTAGAAGAAAATAAAACAAGCGTTTTAAACTCGATTAATGAAATTACAGGTACAGAAATAAAACCTTTGGTGGCTTCCAGCGGACTTTCTATGCAATACGCAATCATGATGGGACTTATTCATGATGCGATGGAAAATCACAAAGGGAAAGCAATTAAATTTATTGTCCCTCCGAATTGTTATGGAGGAACAAACGACCAAGCGAGAAGAGTTGCAGCGTGTAATGACAATGTTGAAGTTGTCGATTTACCAGTAGACGGCGACAATGACATGGTTCAAAGTATCAATACTGTGCTTACGAAAGTAGCAAAGGAAGATGCTGTACCTTATATCATTGCTGAAATCCCAACAAATCCAAGAGTTGAAGTTCCAGACTTAGAGGCTTTAAAAGCAGCTTTAAGTGCTGAGAGAAAAACTGAAAAAGGCGAAGTTGCTGTTGACCCAGTTTTTATTTTAGACCAAACATTTTGTCCGAACGTTCATTTCTTAGGTGAAGGAGAAATTCTTTCAACGGTGAGAACAATTTCTTACGCAAGTGGTTCGAAATTTCCAAGTGGTGGAAAAGTCACTGCTGGATATTGTGTTGGAAACAATAAAACGCAAGCGTTAATGGATAAAATTGAATTGCATTTGACACTTTGTGATAACGAAGCAACTCATCTTCAATATGAATATTTGTCAAAACAATTGCCTTCAATGAATCAAAGAATTGCAGATGCATACAAAAATACGCGTGAATTTGTAAACTTTATTCATGATGTTTTACCTGAAGCAAAAATCAATTTTGTTTCTGATGAATTGGCTGAGCAAGAATTTACACCTTCCGTTTTCTCTTTGGATCTTCCAACAAAAGGAGATACAGCCGAAGAAAAAGAAGCACATAAAAGAGCTTTGAATTTGAGATTAATCAACATGATGATTACAGAAATTCCTAATGAAAGTAAGTTCTGTGTAAGTTATGGTCAGTTGAAAGGTTGTTACTGGACGATTCCAGCGACATCAACACAAGGAACAACAAAAGAAGGAGATAAGGATTACATAGTTCGAGCTTCACTTTCTGGAAACATGGATTTAGAAAAACATAAGGAAGTGTTTCAGAAATTTGTAAAATCAATTGGTTAGGATTCAAAACAATAAACATTTACCGAAGGAATAATGTAGGGACGATTTGCAAATCGTCCTTTTACATTATTAAATGTATTATTTGATTCAAAAATTGGATAAAATTCAAAAATCCAACGAAAAACCCATTTATCGAAGACAATAAAGGGACGATTTGCAAATCGTTCTCCATTATGATAAATGGTTATTTCAATAATTAGGGAGGTCGAAAAGCCTCCCTTTTTTTATCGTTTTATTTTCTTGTAATCACCATAAACAAGAATCAGCCAATAGAAACTAAAGGTACTTGCTGTGAAAATAGTTGCTACTATAAATGTTTGCGACTGAAAGGGATTTCCTTCAGTTTGGTGATAAAAGTAGACTGATAATGTCAGTAGAAGCAAATACATAATTCCAAAAATATAAAAGTAACTTCCATTTGAATTGGTAGCTTTTTGTTTTTTAGGAATCAATGCCTTCTCAGCATTAATTTGATGAATAATCCTGTCTTTTAATTTATCATCAGCCTTCAACTTTGTTTCTGCTAATAAATCTTTTATTTCTTTTTCTTCCATGATAATTATTTTAAAATGTCATGTAATTTTTTTCGGGCTCTGAAAAGTATTATTTTGACATTACTTTTCGTTAAGGACATAATTTCAGAAATTTCAGTCACCGAGTATTCCTCTAAATAATAAAGAGAAATAACTACCGCTTCATTTCGTGGCAGCTGTTCAATCGCTTTATTCACACGATTTTTTTGATTTTCTTGCTCATCCAATTGACCCGCCTCGGCAATTATCTTTTGCAGGTCTTCTGATGTATTCTCGTTAAAACCCTCCTCGCTCCTACTTTTAACTTTGTTGATTGCTGTAATTCCTGTATTGTAAACAATGCGATAAAACCAAGTAGAAAATTTACTGTTTAATCGGTAAGTATTCAAATTAAAATACGCTTTAACAAAAGCATTTTGCACAACATCTTCCGCCTCCTGCTTATTTCCTAAAATACGAAAAGCAATTGTCAAGGCCATGCCTTGATATTGATCCACAAGAATACCGAAAGAAGAAGAGTCTCCTTTCAGTATTTGCTTTATGAGTTGCTTTTCTGTCATACCTAGTCTTCTTCCGTTTCATTATATTTCTTTGACATAAAGAAATAAATCAAATGTGAAATTCCTAAGAAAAGTAGAACCGTTGGCGCGATTGCCCAGAACCCTTCATCCTCATTTAAATTAAAAGATTTGACAATAACAATACCAATTCCAACACCTAAACCTAAACCAATTAATAAAGTAGCATTTTTCAATGTTTTCAGCCGATTCGGGATTTCTTTATCATCACTTGGAGGTATCAGACCTTGCTTTATCATTTCCATTCTTTCATTATGCTTATAGTTTGCTGTGCGCAACGCAAAATAAACCCCTAATCCGATAGGCAAAGCAATAGCAGATAGAATTGCAACTATAGCTATTACACTTCCAAAAATATCATTCATCATTTCTAATTTTAAGTTAAAACTATTTTCGTCTCAGTAATAAGACTAATGATAAAATGATTTGGTTACAAATTCGATATCTTTTTAAAAAAATGGACAGTCGTTCCCAAGAAACATAGATGTACAGTTTCTCTCTAATGGTTCATGGATGACACGGATTTTCTTACCTCAGATGATTGCTCATTGTCACAGATTTTGCAAAACGAGAATAAACTCAGTGTAAAAGAGTTAACTGAATTACAGCACTTCATTGAAATAAGGACTGATAATATCATTGTGTTTGTGAAAATGACAAGTAATTTTTAACTGATACAGTTCTTGCTTAATTTTTTTATACTATCTTCAATTTTGTTAATTTTATTCACAATCGTTGGAGTGCAACTAAGATTTACATTAAAAAAAATTAAATAACTTATGCGTATAGCGAAAAATAAAATTTTCTTTTTCATTACTATTCTTCTTTTGGGGATTCAAAATATCACTCAAGCTCAAGATTCTCTGTTCATCAAATTTAATAATGGATATTATCATGCAAGTGATAATTCACATGGTTTTATGAAATTACTCCAATGCTCTTCGGATGGAACAGTCACACATTATGGTAAAGTTCAAAAAGTTATTTATCCAGAAAATTTCAACATCAAAGATTCTGCTTTAGCGTTTAACTATTTTACAGGTTGGAAAAACTCTATAACAGTTAAGTCTACTCCTTTCTTATTTGGAAATTACAAGAGCTATAAACCCATTGTTTATGTAGACTACAATCATAATCTAGATTTTTCTGATGATGGCCAACCACTGATTTTTGATGAGGACTCTACACTTGTTGTCTATTTGAGCAATTCAGAAAACTCAAATGCTCAATTTCCAATAAAATTTTTCTACCCAAAACTCACTACTGAATCAAAAGCACAAATCGCATCTATCATTACAAATTCTGGTCCTGACGCTCTTGGAAATACTGCCCTCAACATTGATTATTGGCTAGCTGATAAAAGAATGAATTATCGAGTTACGGAAACGTTAATTAACGGAGAGGAAGTTAAAATTGGACTTTACGATAATAATTGCAATGGATTGTACAATGACCTCGGTAAAGACAGGATTGTTATAGGAGATTATGAAAATGATTTAATTTTCGGAGAGTTAGATAAAGGTGCGGTCGAATATAATAGCACAACACAAATTGAAGTTGGCGGTGGAATTTATGAGATTCAAGAAATCGAAGCAACCGGAAAGCACATTATTTTAAAAAGAAGTCAAAAAGAATTTAATCGACCATTAGGAATTGGAGACAATATTTCTCATTTCGAAATCGAGTTGATTAATGGTCAAAAGAAAACAGTAAAGGAAATTCAAGAAAGTGAAAAATATTTACTTCTGGACTTTTGGGGAACATGGTGCAAAGGATGTACGCAACAACTTCCAGATTTAAAAGAGTTGGTAAAATCAAATAGCGAAAATGTTCAGGTCTTAGGATTAATTGTAAATGATAAAATCGAAAATGTAAATAAATACATTGAGAAACATAATTTAAAATGGCAACAAGGATTTTCAAACGAAGAGATAATCGAAAAACTTAGAATTGATGGTTTTCCTACTTACTTATTATTGGACAATGAGGGGAAAATTCTTATGATGAACGGTGAAATTGAGGAGATTAAGAAGATAATTAAGTAAAATAATTATTAAGAACATAAGACAATCAATCAAAATTCAACATTTAAAAAAACAACTATACCATGATATAAAAACGACTAAATCACTTCAATTTATGATTATGAAAAATCTTGTTTTAGCTACTTTGTAGTCGTTGCCTATTTCAAAGAAAAACAAATTACTCCACTTACTTCCCCTTATTCGCATCCTTAAACAATATCTGATAAAGTAAATACATTCCAATCAATGCGGCAATTATAAAAAGGACAAAGGCAAATGCTGGATAACCAAATACGGTGAAAGAACTTGGAATTTGAACCAACATAGCAGCTCCAATAATTAATGCGGCGATAATTAAGCCTGCTGTGATTCGATTGGCTACTTTTTGAAACGCTCCAGTGAATTTATCTTCATCAATCGTGTCTACTTTAACCCTAATCTTATTGTTGGCTAGGTTTTCAGAGAATTTATTGATGCGAAATGGCAAGTTTTCAGTTAAATCTTTCATTTCTAAGAATAATTCCATGAAATTACTTGGCTTCAAGTCTTCCTTCATTTTCTTCTGCATCAACTTCTGAACATACTTCTTCATCGTTTGCTGCATATCGTAATCAGGAGTTAGATAGGCCACAATTTGATCTAAATTCAATAGAATTTTACCTAGAATATTCAAATCTACAGGAATATGAATATTTTGTTTAGCGGCCATTTGATTGATCTCAATAAGAATTCGCCCCGTTTGTAAATCTTTGGCTTTTTGATTTTCGCTTTCTTGGATTTTGCGTTCTATATTTTTCTTAAAGAGTGCAACATCTACTTTTTGCTCATCATATTCACTAATAGACAATAACAATTCTGAAACTCTTCTACTGTCATAGTTACTTAATCCAATTATTAGTTTGAGCACCGTTTCTTGCATTTCGTTGCTAAATCTGGCCACCATTCCGGCATCCATCAATGCAATTTTATTTTCAGGTGTCAAATAAACGTTTCCTGGATGAGGGTCAGCATGCGCAATTCCATCAATAATGATTTGCTTTAAATATCCTTTTATTAAATCATCAACCAAAGGAACTAAATCTAAATCCATCAATTTTAACGGAGAAACTTTGGTGATTTTTCCACCTTCAACAAATTCCATTGTCAATACGCGAGATGAACAATAATCCATAATTGGCGCTGGAATAAACAAGAGTTTAAAATCCTTTAAATTCTCTTTCAGCGTAATTAAGTTTTGTGCTTCTAGGGTATAATCCAATTCCTTCAAAAGAATATAGCGCAATTCTTCAATTACGTTATGAACACCAAAGTTTCGTGCAACTTCACTAACACTTTCGGCTTTTTCAGAAATATCCATCAAAGTATCTAAGTCTTCGATAAAGCGTTTTCTAATTCCAGGACGTTGAATTTTAACGGCTACCGTTTCTCCAGAATGCATTATTGCCTTATGAACTTGCCCAATTGACGCACTTGCCATTGGTTTAGGGTCAAAAAATTTATAGGCTTTTGAAATTCTCATTCCCACCTCATCTTTAAAGATTTCTTCAATAATTTTGTAGTCTACCTCATCAACATCGTCTTGCAATGTTGCTAAAGCTTCCATAAATTGTGGAGGAAGTAAATCTGGTCGTGTAGAAAGTAGCTGACCTAACTTCACATAAGTTGGTCCCATTTTCTTGAGGTCTTCAGTTAATTCTTCAGGCGTGTGGTCAAATTCCGCAGAGGCATCGGCCTTATCAGAGGACGGCACTCCGCCATCTGGAAAGGTGAAAACATCACTGTTCCAGTATTTCATCATGAATTTAAAAAAGCGAACGTATTTATCGTATTGATCAGGAAGAATACCCATGTTGTATTATTTTTTCTGTGTAATCTACGAAAAATGCGCTTATGGTAGCTTTTTTTATGAAAAATTAGAAAGAATAGCACAAGTCTTATTTTTCAGAATTCTGAAATATCAGGCAAATGCCGTATTTCCTGGCAGCCACTTTCCCTCTAATTTTACAATGAATTTTAAAACAAATAGTATGAAAGCGATTTTTACTTTTATATCCATTGCATTGGCTACAAGCGCATTTGGCCAATTCTGGACAGCCACGAATGCACTAACAACTGCTGGTGGAGGCTATCTTGTAGCAGCAACAAGCATTGGTGATGATGTTTTTGCCGTTGGAGCAACTACAACATTTGTACATTCTGCGGATAAAGGCCTAACATGGACTGCTCCAGCTATAACCGCTCCTCCAGGTGCTTTTTACGCATTAATTGCCTGTAACAACTATTTGTATGCTTCAATGAAAGTCAACAATTATGACCACACATTGAACTATAGTTTAGACAATGGAGTTACTTGGTCGGTTGATACGGTGGGCTTACCTCAAAATTTACCCAACACAGGAAAAGAAGCCATGAATGTTCGCTATATGGGAAATGATTATGTTATGGCTTTTAATCCAACAAAATCTTATTACAAGAAACTAGGAACAATTGACTGGATTGAAACAACTATTGATTACACAATTCCAGATGTGATTGGAATGAATGACAATTGGTATGCAATTGGAGCAGGAAAATTGCTCAAAAGCACGAACCACGGAGATTCCTGGACAACTTTAGCAGCTTCCGGGCTTCCTTCAGGTTTTCAAGGAAATAAATTAGCGAGCAATGGTTTAGACCGACTTTTCGTTTCTAATTCACCTGCAAATGGCGGAACAGATATTTATATTTCAACAGATGGAGGAAATTCATTTGCACTCACAAATTCAGCGGGACAACACACACATAGCAATGCTTGGGTAGGACCAATGTTTGCCGTGGACGATTACATTTTCGCTTCCATCTTACCTGAGGCGGGTAATTTTAGTGACGCGCCGCCTTATATCATGTCCTCGACTTCTGCACCAAATTTCAACGTTGGAGATGTTTCAGGATTACCAACGGGGGCTACTGTTTCAGAAATTCCATTTTACTTTAATTCTGGAAACAAATTATTTACAATGTATGGTGATTTATATAGCAGTACACCAGGATTTGTTGGCGACCCAGTAATTGTTTCTGTTGACAAAAACGAAGTTTTAGAAGTTGGTGTTCATCCAAATCCAGCACAAAATAAGATTTATATTTCAACTAAGGAAATGATGGATTTAACTTCTGTCTCCATTTATTCTTCTCAAGGTCAATTAATTAAAGTATTTAAGAATGATCTACAAAGCATTAATGTTTCTGATTTGCCGAGAGGTCATTATATTTTAAAAATACAGAGTGCTATTAATTTGACCACGAAGCAAGTAATATTGAATTAAGAATTAAACCCCAAATCAAAAAAACCCTGCTCTAAACATTTCTGTTCGGAGCAGGGTTTGAACTAAACCAGGCAGTTAAGCAAACAAACGCTTATTTTTTAATGATTCTGGTAACGTCATTTCCAGCTTTCAACATGTAAACACCACTTGGTAAATTAGACATATCAATCGTTGCGTCATTTGCTTTAATTGATTTTGTTTGAATAACTTTACCGAATATATCTACTAACTGAACAGTCATTTCACCATTGAATTTTTCGAATGATAAAGTGATTTTATCTGATGTTGGATTTGGATAAGCCGTCAAACTATTTTGATTTAACGCTTCATTTTCAGAAAGACCTAAAGTTTCTTGAACACATTCTGATCCACGTAAAACCTGACCACGAACCTCTCCATCAGGGTTTGCTGCTGTATGAATATTCACATACATTTCATTGTTTCTGAATTTAGTTTCAGCGGCTGCATTCATTGGAGTTGCATCATCAGCAGTTAAATAACCGTAAGCACCATCATAATTTTCGGTCATAGAGAACCATGAAGACAAGTTAAACTCTACTCCTCCATTCATTCCAGCTACTGCATTGTGAATGTGCGCTGCATCAATTGGTCCAGAAAGATCTTTCACTACTAACATAACGTGTGCATTATCTCTGTCTCTTGAAATGGTAACAATTCCACCTCCATTCGCCATTGTAGAAACACTTGGAACCTCTTGGTCTCCACTTAAGTTTACAGAATAACCTTCACGAGCGACTCTATTAATTTGTGCTCTAATTTCTCCATTTGGATTCGCTGCAGTGTGAACGTTTAAATAAACATTTCCTTTCAACATTTCAATAACTAAGGCTTGATCAATTGCTCCTCCTGAAATTGTTCCAGAAATTGTGTTTCCTGTAACATCTCCAGTTAAATCAACTACTACAGGACCATTAGCACCTGCTTCGGCATTGTGTAAATGCGCTCCCATAATTGCACCAGACAAACCTTCCACTTGTACCCTATAATCGATTGCTGTGAAATCACTGTTTAAAGAAAACTGAGCTACACCCATTGCATTTGTTGTTACCGCTGGAACTTCTTGCATTCCTGAAAGCATACCATCAAAAGCCAATTGGTCATCATACGCAAGTTGACCTCTAATTTCACCATTCATGTTTGCTGCAGTATGAATATTAATGTAAATATCACCTGCTGCTAAATCTGAAGCAAAACCAGCTACAGCAGAAACATCGGCAACACCAACTATTGAATTCCCCATAATTGAAGGTGTTAAGTCTACAACAACTCCTCCGTTTGTTCCGGCAGCTCCCATGTGTAAATGTGCTCCCATTATGGCACCGCTCAATCCATCAGCAGTTACCCAATACATTAGTTTTTTCTTATCTAATGAAAGGTTAAAAACTCCCAATCCTGTTGCAGATGTAACCACCAAAGGCACCTCTTGAAGTCCATTTAATTCTGCACGGTAAGGCAAGTCTGTTTCTAATTTTACTTGACCTCTAATTTCACCGTCCATATTGGTCATTGTGTGTGCATTTACA
Organism: Brumimicrobium oceani; assembly: GCF_003143775.1. Lineage (GTDB taxonomy): Bacteria > Bacteroidota > Bacteroidia > Flavobacteriales_D > Crocinitomicaceae > Brumimicrobium > Brumimicrobium oceani. The sequence goes on from NZ_QFRJ01000002.1 coordinate 518,221, forward strand.
TAAATGTCACCTTCAATCATATTTGAAATTAAAGCTGGCGTTAAATCTGTGCCAGTAATAATTGTTTTTACATTACCATTAATTAAAAACGGTGTTAAATCATAAGCAACACCTCCATTCGTTCCCGCAGCTCCGTTATGCAAGTGTATTCCGCTGATTGCCTCTGGAACTCCTGCCGTATAAATGGAAACACACAAGGTATCTCGTGTTCCGTTCAACACCATTGTAGCCACTCCTTGTCCAGTTGTTGTAACTGCTGGCACTTCTTGTAATCCGTCCATTTTAGCAGAAAAAGTAAGTTGATCTCCTAAATGTGCAGCGAAACTCATTGCCGATGTGGAAATGGTTAGAACTGCTGCTATTGCAATTTTTTGTAAATTTTTCATCATGTATATTTTTAGTTAAATTTTAAAGAAAGAGTCGATATCTTTTACCGACTCTATATTAAGGTATTGGATATTACATTTTTGGTAAAACCACTTTGTCAATTACGTGGATTATTCCGTTTGATTGATAAACATCGTAAGTTGTGATGTTTGCCACGCCTCCATTTTCATCTGTAAGTGTAATGTTGTGTTTTCCGTTCATTTGCGCAGTCAATGTTCCACCAGAAACCGTTTTTAAATCTGCCGCACCTTTTCCTTTTTTGATCAATCCTGAAATTGCATCAAAATCATATTTTCCTGCGATTACGTGGTAGGTTAATACTGTGGATAAAGTCTTTTTGTTTTCTGGCTTCAATAGGGTTGCAACTGTTCCTTCTGGTAGGTTTTCAAAAGCATCATTTACTGGTGCGAATACTGTGAAGGGGCCCTCTGTTTGCAAAGTTGCTACCAAATCTGCGGCTTTTACTGCTGCAACTAAAGTGGTGTGGTCTTTTGAGTTTACCGCATTTTCTACAATGTTCTTTTGAGGGAACATTTCCTCTCCTCCTACTTTTACTGTTTCTTGTGCATAAGATGCTGTTCCCATTAAGAATATTGATCCTGCAATTAATCCGATTGTTTTGAATGATCTTTTCATGTTTTAATTTTTTGTATTTGTTAAATAATTTCTGTTTGTTGCCGAGACATACGCACCGGATTGAGTTTTGGATTTCAAAAAATGAAAATAAATTGAAATTAAATTGAAATTAAATTGAAAAATAGACGCAAAACCCTGTAAAACAACAATATAAATTGGATTTATTTTTATTAAAAAATCCAATAAAGCCATTGTGGCCCATCCAAATTCATCAGTTCTCGTTTTTTGGTAGGGGTAGGTATTTTATTTCCTCGAAAGAATAACATAACTTTAAAAGGCCTTACTAAGCATTTCGAAAAGCCTTGAAATACATTTACTCAATACAAGCCATATCGTTTTTCAAGTCTTAAAGTAATTCCGAGAAGTTTGAAGTATTAATAATAATGGATATTGATTGGCATTAAATCAAGACTAAATCTTACTGCGGTTTGTCATTGGTTTTTACAACTTGAATTTACCAAAAAAGCAATTAAGCGAGTGAGAATTAGTTTCTAAAGCAATTGTTCCCCTTTCTATGTCTGCTGATAAATAATTTTGATGCACAGTTATTTTTGTTTAATTTCACTCCAAAACACATAGCCATGAAAAAGTACTGCTTACTATTCCTTTTGCCCTTATTCCTATTTGCTTGTCTTAAACCTAAATCAGAATTTAATCTTAAAAAATATGAATATGCCCAAGGCGAAGCTTTGATTTACGAGAACTTGTCGAAAAATAACAAAAATAGCAAATGGACAATTTTAAATAACGCTGGCGATGAATTGCAATATTTTGAAGGCGCAAATCCAAACATAGTTACCGGAATTACTTTACCTGACGGAGTTTATACAGTTAGGCTGAATTCCCATAGAAATAAAAACAGAGCTTCCTCTACAGTTGAAAAAGATTTTTTATTGAAATCCTACAAACACTCATTGAGAATTAATAATTATCCGAACTCTACCATGGAAAAAGAATACGCTATTTATGTTGACAATCAACTCATTGGTCAATCTAATTATGCTGGTAGTTTTTCAGCCAAAATTCCAGAAGGACTGCGCCTAGTGAAATTAGTTTCAGCCACTCAAACCCAAGAAGGATTGTATGATATGATTGAAAATGTGAGTATTAGTTTTTATAAATAGTGATTTTACTCCATAGAGAATCAATTTAAAATAAGCAATGAAAACAACAGGTATCACTTTCTATATTTTAGTCTCATTTTTTCTAATTAGCAATTCAATTCAAGCGCAATTTGCATTAGACGCGGAAACGGGCGCACTATTTACAGGCTATAACGATGTGCGTATTCCTGGAGACCAAGGAACTTTTTTCTCTTTGAAAGATGATATTCAGTCAGCAACAACTGGTTTTATTAGAATTAGAGCCAACTATACGTTAAAAAAGCGACATACATTCTCACTTTTATATGCTCCTCTAAAAACAATTGGAACAGGAAAAGTTGAAAAAGACATTCTTTTTAATGGCAAAACATTTCTATCCAACACAGTACTCGCCAGCACCTATAAATTCAATTCTTACCGACTCACTTATAGATATAGAATTGTAGACAGACCAAAATTTAAATTCGGATTAGGTTTTACAGCCAAAATTAGAGACGCCGGTATTGGACTGAGTTCGGCAACTTTAAATTCCATTAAAACAAATGTTGGATTTGTGCCCATTATTAATTTTCGATTATGGTACAAATTAACAGATCAATTTGGATTAGTTTTAGAAGGAGATGCTTTGGCAGCACCCCAAGGGAGAGCGGAGGATATTCAGCTGGCGGTAAGCTATAATTATTCCAACAATTTTGATTTTCGCCTAGGATATAGAATTCTTGAAGGAGGAGCAGATAACAACGAAGTTTACAATTTCTCCCTATTCCATTATGCGTCTCTCGGAATTACTTATACTTTTAATCCCTAAATAAACTTTTTCATTTAAACCATTTCATGTGATCGTAGCGCTCCTTTCAACATCAAGTTTCATCAAAAGATATAGGATTAAGGCTATGCTCACGATCTGTTTTGTATTTTCTTGCTTAGCACTAAACGCTCAATCTTGGATTCAAGTCGCAGATTTTCCTGCGGAAGAGAGAGATGACGGAACTTCATTTATCATAGGAAGTAAAGCCTATTGCGGAACAGGCTTCAAAGTGGGTTGGTCTGCCACACGCGATTTCTATGCCTTTGATATGAATTCTGAAACTTGGTCTGCAATTGCAGCAATGCCTGCAGGTAAAGAAAGACAATATGCTTCTGGATTTTCAAATAACAACAAGGGATTTGTTTTCGGTGGATTAAAAGGCAATAATTATTTAAATGATCTTTGGATGTATGACCCCAGTCAAAACGAATGGAAAGAAAAAACCAGTTTGCCAAGTATGGGAAGACGGGGCTGTATTTCTTTTGTCATTGATAATATCGCCTATTTTATTGGAGGGCGAACAATGAACGATTTAGCAATAAATGAAGTTTGGGCTTATGATATGAGCGCTGATTCGTGGCAACAGAAATCCGATTTTCCTTTTGGAGCAAGATACCGCGGTTCTGGTGCAGCATCCAACGATAAAGGTTATTTAATTTTCGGAACGGACGAAAATGAGCATTTCCACAATGAACTATATGAATACAATCCTAGCGCAGACACTTGGTCTCTACTTTCGGTTTTTCCAGGAAATGGGAGAACACATTCCTCTCTGAACAGGCTGTCGAATAAATTAGTTGTCATGGGAGGAATGGATTCTATTAGTAATTACGCTGATGATATTTGGCGTTATAATTTAGACCTATCCACTTGGGAAGCCCTTGACGTTTTGCCTGCTATTGGAAGAAGAGGTGGAATGAGCTTTAACGACGGTACAAGTTTATTTTATGCCGCAGGAATAGATCCACAAAATATTCGTTTAAAGGAAACTTGGAAATATGTTAATGCCCTTTCTACTCATCAGTTTCCTGAGCAAAAGCCAATTGTAAAAATTTACCCAAACCCAAGCAATGATATTTTGAATTTGGAACTTGAAAATTGCTCATCCCATCAAAAAATTGTTTTTTCTGTTCTTGATTGCTTGGGAAAAGAAATTCTACAAGAGGAAATCACGCAAAGCAAAACCCAAATAGTTTTAAGCGGATTACCAAAAGGAATTTATACGCTAAACATTTTGAATAGAGAACATACAAATCAGATGAAATTTGTGAAATTGTGAAATGAGGGTGCATTTCAAATAGCCCAGCTTCCTTCAAAAAAGCCTAAACCAAAGAACAATCTTCTTTTTTTAAATTTAAGAACATTTTCTTCCTTTAATAATTCTTAAATTTAGATGCTCAAACAACAAAACCGCTTATTTCGAATATACATTGACAATAAAACAAAATAACAGAATATGATAATTGAACCAAGAACCCGTGGATTTATATGTACAACTGCTCACCCAGATGGCTGTGAACAAGGTGTATTGAATCAAATTGAATACATAAAATCGAAGGGAAAAATTGAAAGTCCGAAGAGAGTTCTTGTAATTGGAGCCTCCACAGGATTTGGATTAGCCTCCAGAATTACGAGTGCTTTTGGCTCTGAAGCATCAACGATTGGTGTCTTTTTTGAAAAAGCGCCTTCAGAAGGAAGAACAGCCTCTTCAGGTTGGTACAATACCGCCGCTTTCGAAAAACTAGCGCACAAGGAAGGATTATATGCAAAAAGCATAAATGGCGATGCATTTTCAAAAGAGGTAAAAGAACAAACGATTGATTTAATCAAAAAGGATTTAGGTCAAATAGATATGGTTGTTTACAGCTTGGCTTCTCCTGTGAGAACACACCCAGAAACGGGCGTTCGCTACAAATCCTCACTAAAACCAATTGGATCTACTTACACGAATAAAACAGTAGATTTTCATACTGGCGAAGTGAAAGAAGTAAGCATTGCTCCAGCAGAAGGTGATGATATCGAAAACACTGTGACCGTAATGGGTGGCGAAGATTGGGAAATGTGGATTGATGCTTTGAAAAAAGAAAATCTACTTTCTAAAGACTTTAAAACTGTGGCTTACTCATACATTGGACCAAAATTAACAGAGCCAGTTTATAGAAATGGAACCATTGGAAGAGCCAAAGACCATTTGGAAGCAACGGCTTTTAAAATCACGGATAAATTAAAAGACATTGAGGGTAAAGCGTACATTTCTGTTAACAAAGCGCTTGTCACTCAGTCAAGCTCTGCTATTCCGGTTATACCTTTATATATGTCATTGTTGTACCAAGTAATGAAAGACAATAATGTGCACGAAGGATGCATCGAACAAATTCACAGATTATACACTGAAAGATTATTCTTGGATGAAGTTCCAACGGATGAAGAAGGAAGAATACGCATTGATGATTTAGAAATGCGTGATGACATTCAAGAGAAAGTGGCTGAACTTTGGGAAAAAGTAGATACTGAAAACGTGATGTCACTAAGTGATTTAGAAGGATACAGAAATGAATTTTTCCACCTTTTCGGATTTAATTTCGAAGAAGTTGATTATTCAAAAGAGACAGAAGAAGTTGTAAAAATTGCTGGATTACAGTAGGGATAAAATCAATATTAAATTATACGAAAGCACCTTAAATTATATTTTAGGTGCTTTTTTATTGTGTTTTTTTAAAGCTAAATCAATCCGTTTTCATATATTTATGTAATAACGCCATTAAATCAAGTGAATTTAAACTAGTTAAATTCATCAGAACTTAAATACAAGACCTAACCTTTGAATAATATTCATTCATATAAATTTCAAGTTTTAAATAACAATTCATTGAGCACTCAGTTTATTTTTGAGAGCAAAGGAGTGAGAACTATTGTAAAAGCCATAGAGTATAGCTTTATTAGAAATATTTCAGGTAGAAAAGTTTACAATTTAGGATTCGGAGATTTTAATGAAAAAAGCGGTTTACTAATTGATGACATTAATAGTAATAATGGAGATATGCGAAAAGTATTCAATACTGTTTTAAATACGATTCCTATTTTTTTTTGCGATTAACAATGAAGCTGCGATTTGGGTGCAAGGAAGCGATAGCGCGGAGGACTTTAAAGATAAATGTGAAATCACTTGTAAAAAGAAATGTGGCCTAATTTGTAAAAATCACAACAGAAGAATTAAAGCATATAATATTACGTTGACAAAAATTTCAATGAATTGAGCAAAGAGTATGTCTTTTTTGGTTTCACTAGTGGAAAAAATCCTGAATTTGTTAAGTATATTCCAAATAGTGAGTATTTTGGAATTTTGGTGTATCAAAAAAATGAATTATCTTTACCTAGTTGATTCTTTTAATTAATCTACACATTATTCAAATCTAACTTTTGAAAAAAATGGAACAGGAAAAACAAAATTTTAAAACTAAAAAAGCTAATTCAATGTCAAAATCGACAAAAGAAAGACTAGCTAGAGTTGCTCTTGAATTAAAAGGAAAAGAATTATTTCCAAAAAAAGTAGAACTAGCAAAAATAACACTGAGTAAGATTAAATCACTTCCAATTTAATAACATCTATTATTTCATTCTTATTAAATCTTAACCATGTAAAAAATATAGAATGAATTTAATTAAATACTATCTTTTATTCGCTTTCCTTTCCATTATCAACCTTTCATTCACCCAAATAAAACACTACGATTTTAATCTTTTGGCCTATGGCGGAATTGGATTTGGCGTAATGGAAAACGACAAAGACCCCAATTACAACATGAACAGCAACAATGCTGAAGTCCTAGTAAAATACAGAGTTACCCATAAACTGGGGCTCGCCACAGGAGTAGGATTGAACGAATTATCTGGTGATGGTTTTAATTCAAACGGAAACTTCCATCATGAAAGAAAACTCTTGAAAATTCCTTTCATTGCTATTTTAGACTACACTTTCAACGAAAATTTGAGCATGATTCCCAACTTTGGGTTTTATGCTAATTATCTTTTAGAAGAAAAGCACCGCTTCTTAAATTCAACCATTAAGAACAGCTTTGAAGGCTGGAACTTCGGTGCGCAACTTGGCGTTGGTCTGACCTATGAGTTATATAAAAATCTTCACCTTGGATTCAATTACAGTTTGCAATATGATTTGACAAAATGGTCAGCTGTTAAAAATCTACTGGTGATAAATGATAAACAAAAGTTAGGCAGAATGAACTCCATTGGACTCGTAATGGTAATGGAATTATAGACCACCTATCAACCTGTAATTCAAAAAATAAGGTCTTAAATGAAAAATTATTGTTTATTGTTTATTGTTTATTTTGTGTAAATTAGTGAAGAATTAAAGAAACTTGTTAACTAAAAAGTTGCAACAAAAAACACTCACTATGAAAATTACAACTCTAATTTCCGTTTTATTGATTTCTCTAGCTAGCTTTTCACAAGGTTTAAACGGAGAAATCGCATTGAATGATGACTACAATCAGGTTTCTGAAAACGTTGTGGTCATTGATGAGTTTTCCTACTTTATAAAACAACAGAGTTCTTCTGGATTTTTCACGTATTGTGATTTAATAAAAGCAGACACTGCTGGAAACATAGTTTGGAACACTCCAATTACGCTTCAATCTGTTGAATACTTGAGAGGAATGGAAATAATTCCCTCTGAAAATGGTGGTGTTTATATTTTAGGTCACGCAAGACCAGGCTGTGATTATGGAGATGATAACTTCGACTTTCTACAAAAATACAATGCCAGTGGTGCGCTCATTTGGAACCGAAACTTTCTAGACTCGGATAATTATGACAACAAAATGACTGGTCTTTCATTAGGACAAAATAATGAACTCTGCATTAGCAGGAGTTCTCCACAAGAATCAAACATTTACACATTAAATTATGATGGCATTTTTTTAGACACGCTTAACGTAAATAAGACCTATTTAGAAAGTATAATCAACTTTACAGGATACAGTAAAATTGCGCATAATGGAATTTCAATTTTCGGGTTTGACAACAATGGAAATACAATTTCCTCGGTTGATTTTAGCAGTAGGGTAAAAGATATGGAGGTACTCAACGATACACTTTACGCTTTAACTTCTGACAGTATATTTAGTTTTAACACGAATTTCCAAACTATTGAAAGTTCTACTATTGCTGGCTATAATGGTTATTCAAATCTCAAAGTTGGAAATAATAAAATAGAATTTGTTAGTCAAGGAGTAAATGACCAGTTTATTCTAACAGTAAATCGTCAATTGGCAATAAATGATGTTCTTGCAATTCCAGCAAAAATTGATGCTGACCAGCCAAAGGATTTTAATGATATTCATTTTACCACAACAATCAATTTCAATCTGACAAGTTATAAATCCATTCGCCACTTAGATTTTTCTCGTGAATCAACTCAAGATGCAGTAATAAATTCAACAGATATTGGAATTGTAGATATTCAACAAACGCAAGTTTCTGCAATCCACAATCCAGGATTTGAAGGTATTTACACCATCAAATTGTGGGCAGATGTGATGATTAAAAACTATGGAAATAAGACCCTAGAAAGTTGTAGAATTAACCATAAAATAAGTCCAGGGGTATGCGGTTATACTTATTACACCGAACAATTCGAAAACTTAAATCTGGCTCCTAATGACTCAATGTGGGTTTCCTTAGGGTTTATGCACAACAACACCTACTATTTTACCGATAGCACAATTTCCTTGGATATTTGTGTTTACACCAGTCATCCAAATTCCAAAACAGATTTAAACGTTCCAAATGACAATTATTGCGAAGAAATTATTTTTGGAACTCTTGATCTACTAGAAAATGAAATCGATGAAGTGAAAATTTATCCAAATCCTGCGAGCGAATTTCTAAATATTGAATTAGACAAAGAAAATTTGAGCTATTCAATCATCAACATGCAAGGAGTTTTAATCGACAATGGAAATGTAAACGCAAAGCAAATTGATGTCAGCAAGTTGTCTTCCGGAATGTATGTTTTGCAGTTGAGTTCTAAAGATGGAAACTTGAATTATAGAAAGCAGTTCTTAAAAAACTAATTAGTGACTGTAAATTACATGCAGATTTACGCTAGGAAATGAAAGAAAATGGCCTTGAATCAAAGTACTCTCAATAACTCCTAAAATTATTTAAAATCATTTTCCAATTCTCATTATTACAATGTTTTTCGCTACTTTCAATCCATTCTAAAACGCATGAGAAGAACAGTAGAGAAATTCAAGAATAGTCGCTTTCGTAAATTTATTCGAAGAAATAATAAATACGCACCTATTATATTCTTTATCGGAGGATTTATTTTCGATTCGCTAACTCTTGGTCGCATAGACAGGGTCTATGATTTGAGTATTCTTTGTGCTCACATGACCTTTCTAAGCATTGTGATTTATTTATATAATCGCGTGGATGATGGAAGATGGAAAAACACCTTGTTAGAGAAGTATCAAATCTATTTGCCGTTGGCTATTCAGTTTTCTTTTGGTGGACTTTCTAGTGCTTATGTCATTTACTTCTCGCGAAGTGTTTCCCTGTCCAAAACCATTACTTTTTTCGTTATTCTAGTGGCTTTACTATTTGCCAATGAAATGCTTAAGAAACGTATTTCGAATAAATATTTACAATTCAGTGTGTATTTCTTCGTTAGTTTCACCTTTTTCACTTTCATGATTCCAGTTTTCATAAGAGAAATGAACACCACCATTTTTCTTATTTCAGGAATAATTAGTTTATTCACCACCTTGTCTTTAATCGCCTTTATTTACAAAAAAAGTCCTAGCACAAGGGCTGAAATTCGAATAAAAAAATTGCTTGGAATTATTTTAACGATGTATGCGACAATCAATCTGTTTTATTTTACCAACCTCATCCCTCCTGTTCCACTGGCCTTAGATTCTGGAATGGTGGCGCATAACGTTCAAAAACACAATGGTGAGTATTTGGTGACTTATGAAAGAGACGATTGGTTTGTTTTTTGGCGAGATCACAGAATAAAATACATTCATCAAGAAAACGAAAATATTTATGTATTTACTTCAATTTTTGCACCCACTGAGATTTCTAAGGCAATATTTCACCGATGGAAATGGTACAATGAAAGCACAAAACAATGGGAAATAACTGATAATATTGGTTACGAAATAACAGGTGGTCGAGATGATGGTTTTAGGGGCTATACTTTTAAAAGTAATGTAAAGCCAGGCTTTTGGAAAGTAGATGTTGTTACAGAGGAGAATTTAGTACTGGGAATAATAGATTTCGAAATTATTATTGATTCCACAAAAGAACCCAAAAGAATGATTGAAAGGAGCTTCTAATTTTCTATATCAGGAAGACTCCATTTTAAATTCCCTCTGAATATCTGTTAAATTAAACTTATCTTATCTATTAATTTGATTTCCTCAGCCCTCGATTTTTATAGATTTAGTACTTTTAGGATATTCTAAAATTCAAACTACATGGTAGCCTTATTTGTCTATTTGTTTATTGCTTTATTTATTTCATTTCTGTGCTCAATCATGGAATCAGTTTTACTCTCTACCCCACAATCTTTCCTTATTGTAAAACAGAACGAGGGAAAAGCTTGGGCAAAATCATTTATCGATTTAAAAATAAATATAGACAAACCTCTATCTGCTATTCTAACCTTAAACACAGTTGCACACACCGTTGGTGCTGCAGGTGTTGGTGCAGAAGCAGTAAAAGTTTTTGGAGAAGCTGCTTTTGGGGTTATTTCGGCAGTTTTAACTTTATTGATTTTGTTTCTCACTGAAATAATCCCTAAAACCGTAGGTGCTCAATACTGGAGTACTTTGACCAAGCCAGTCAACAAGCTAATAAAAATTACAATTTTCATCACTTACCCTTTTGTATTGATCTCGGCATTAATTACAAAATTATTTTCCAAAAAAGGAAACGAAAGCACTACAAGTAGAGCCGAAATAGCGGCATTAACCAACATTGGAACCAAAGAAGGTTTGTTTTCGAACAAGGAAAATAAAATTATTCAAAACATTCTTAGACTTAAGAATATAAAAGTTAAGGAAATTATGACGCCCAGGGTGGTTGTGGCCACTGTTGATGAAAACATGAGTTTACTTGAGTTCCTTAAACATAAGGAGTTTCTAAAATTCTCAAGAATACCCGTCTATTCCGAAAATAATGAAAACATAACTGGATACGTCTTGAGACAAGAAGTTTTCGAAAACTTAGCTGAGGGAAAAAAAGAACTTAAACTAAAAGATTTAAAACACTCCATCCTCAAAGTACCCAATTTTACCGCTATTTTTTCACTTTGGGAAAGTTTGCTAGAAAAGAAAGACCATATCGCGTTAATCATTGACGAATATGGTGGAATGGACGGTATTGTCTCGATGGAAGACATTATAGAAACATTGCTGGGCTTGGAAATAATGGACGAAAAGGATACAGTCACAGATATGCAAAAATACGCCCGAGAAAGATGGGAGAAAAGACAAGTGAAATATGATTTAATCGACGATTTGAAAAACACAGGAAATGATGATAAATCTTAAAACATGCACCACTTTTTTAACAAATCATCACTATCTTTATAAACATGGAATTCGATAAAATGAACCCCAACGAGGTCATAAAAAAACTAAAAGCTGATTTAGAAAGTTACCAAAACGCTAAAATCAAATGCGGAATTATTGGAAGAAGCGGAACTGGAAAATCATCTATGATTAATGCAATTGCTGGAGAACATATTGCTGAAGTGGGTGAGATAGAAACCACCATGAACGTGAATGAACCGATAGAAAGCAATGGACTGCTATTTTATGATTTACCAGGTTGTTCAACGTCAAAATTCCCAAAAGAAGGATACATAGAAGCATTCAATGTTCAGGAATTCGATTGTGTAATCTTGGTCACATCAGATCGCTTTTTTGAAGATGATTTGTATTTAATCAAAGAACTAATTAAAATAGAGATTCCTGTATTTACGGTACGCACAAAAATTGATTTCGCTATCGAAAGAGGAATGAAAAGAGGAGTTCCGGAAGGTGAAACACTCAAAAAAGTAAGAGACAACATTGCTGAAAATTTAAAAGGAATTGACGTTAAAGGAATTTACTTAACCTCTGCGGATTACCCCAAAGAATATGATTTTAGCAAATTGCTAGAAGATGTTTTTTTTTCACTAAATGACTTTAAAAAGGAGCGTTTTATTGCAGATATCAATATTACCAGCAACAAAATATTAGAAGAAAAAAAAAGAATAGCTGAGAAAATTGTTACCCGACACTCGGCCATTGCAGCAGCTAATGGACTTAATCCAATTCCTGGTGTAGACATCAGCGTAGACATTGGAATTTTGGTGAAAATGTCGAAAGAAGTCTCCTCTATTTATGGACTTGACAAAGAACACCAAGAGTTCAACTTACAGTTTTTAGATAAAAAAAGCGCCAAAGCAATCGCTTCAATCGTTCTTCAATACACCACAAAATACGGAGGAAAAGAAGCCATTATGATTTTACTGAAAAGAGTAAGTTCCTCCATTGTCACAAAAAGTGCATCAAAATGGGTTCCTTTTGTAGGACAAGCCATTGCCGCAGGAATAGGTTTCAAAATGACCTCCTGGGTTGGAAAAGACATGATAAAAGATGCAGAGGAAATTGCTGTGGAAACTTATGAGGCTTTGAAAGCTTCGGTTTTTAGCTAGTTTTCTTTAGATAAAGGATTAAAATATTGCAAAAGAAAACACATGATGCAAACATTGGAAATACGGACGGTTAATGTCGTTCAATACATAAGCCCTTTACGTGAAGGAGGCTCGATGCCTGGTCTTGTAAAAGCAGACGATGAATTTACTTATATCATTAAATTTAGAGGTGCAGGGCAAGGAAAAAAAGCCCTTATAGCCGAATTTCTTGGTGGTGAATTGGCTCGAGCTATTGGACTAAAAATGCCGGAATTGGTTTTTATGAATCTCGATGATTCTTTTTCTATAATGGAGCCCGATGAGGAAGTTCAAGATTTGTTAAAATTCAGCGTAGGATTAAATTTGGGAATGCACTTCTTATCTTCTGCCATCACTTACGACCCTTTGGTTTCGGAGGTTGATGCCATGACGTGCTCTAAAATTGTGATGCTAGACAGTTTGATTTCTAACATTGATAGAACAACAAAGAACCCGAATATATTAATCTGGAAAAAAGAATTGTGGATCATTGATAACGGAGCAAGCTTCTATTTTCACCACAATTGGGACAACTGGAAAAACCATCTTACCCGCAGCTTCCCCATGATAAAAGATCATGTTTTACTAGAAAAAGCAACAAAACTAAAGGAAGCAGCAAAGAAAATTCAAAAAGATTTGAGTGAAGAAAAAGTTAAAACGATAATTCAAGCTATTCCAGAAGAATGGTTGGAAGATGAACAAGACCCCCTCAATCCAGATGAAAAACGTGCAGCATATCTTGAGTATATGATGGCAAAATTGGGATTAATTGATTTACTCGTAAAAGAAGCTCAAGATGCAAGATAGATATATATACGAATACGCCATCATCCGCTTCTCACCGCTCGTTGAACGTGGAGAATTTTTTAATATTGGAGCAATTCTTTATTCCAAACCAAAGAAATTTATAGCGATGCGATTTCATATAGACGAAGCCAAACTTTCTGCTTTCAAAAGTGAACATACCAAAGAAGAATTAGAAAATTACTTAAAAGCTTGGGAAGACATTTGTAATGCGCAACCAAAAAATAATGCCATTGCACAAATGGAAATGCCAAATCGATTCCGTTGGTTAGTTGCCACAAGAAGTACGATTATTCAAAGTTCGCCTACTCACACTGGTGTTTGTGAAAATCCAGAAAAAGAATTGGAGGATATATTTGAACGCTTTGTACTTTAGAAAAAAAAAGAATTACGCGGAGATTCGCAAAGGGCCAAAGGTTCGCGGAGGAAGAAAGAAGAGTGTTGGAAATAATCAATTACGAATTTTGTTAATTTGTAGGTTTCTAAAGAAAATTCCCAATCGAAGATACAATGTTGGGACGATTTGCAAATCCTCAAATATCATTGTAAAAACACAATTGAAGTCAAAGATTCAAAAGAGAATCAACAAATAATCTATTTACAATCACTATTTTAGAAGCACAATAAATATTTCACCAATTAAAAAGTCAGTAATATGAGATTTTTTTCATTTTTATTCATCCTTCTTTCCTTTTCAGCGCTCAACGCACAAGAAGGACTTAGCTACCAAAAACCATCACAAGAAATTTTAGATTTAGTTGATGTTCAAAGAGCACCGAGTGTTTTTATGGACGAAGCTAAAAACTATATGATTTTAGTTTCTAGAAATGCTTATGGTTCAATTGAGGAACTTTCTCAAGAAGAATTACGATTGGGAGGTTTAAGAATTGATCCTAAAACCAACATCGGTAGCCGAGTGAATTACTTTAACAATATTGAAATTAAAAGTTTAAAATCTAAAAACACCCAAAGAATTCAAGTGGAAGCTTTGCCACAAAATCCAAGATTGACAAACTTTAGTTGGTCACCAGATCAAACAAAAATAGCGTTTACACACACCACAGAAAATGGTGTTGAGCTTTGGGTTTTAGATTTAAAAACGGCAAAAGCTATAAAATTAACAGACGCCAATCTCAATGCGAATATTGGAGACGCCATAAACTGGTTTGCTGATGGAAAATCTATCCTTGTTAAAATGGTTTCTTCTGAAAAAGAAGATTTAATCAACACGAAAACAGCTGTTCCAAAGGGGCCAACAATTTCTGTAAATGACGGTAAGAAAGCACAAAATAGAACCTACCAAGATTTATTGAGCAACAAAAGCGATGAGCACAACTTCGAACAATTGGCACGCGCTGAACTTTATCAAGTAACTTTAGAGGGTACAAGTAAAAAATGGTTGACGGACGATATTTATACAACGGTTTCCTTCTCGCCTGACGGAAATTATGTAATGATTGAAACAGTGGAAAAACCTTTCTCCTACCTTGTTCCCTATTACAGATTCCCTTCAAAAACTACAATCTACACAAAAGAAGGTAAAAAAGTAGAAACAGTTTTAGAAGTTCCTTTAATCGAAGACCTTCCACAAGGATTTATGGCGGTTCGTACCGGAAAAAGAAATTTCTCTTGGAGAAACGACAAAGCAGCCACTTTAATTTTCACCAAGGCATTGGACGGCGGAGATCCTGAAAATGAAGTTCCGTTTAGAGATGAAACTTTCGAAATGGATGCGCCTTTTAACGGCAATGAAAGAAGTTTGATTAAGACAATTAATCGCATGGGTGGAATTCAATGGGGAGATAACTCAACAGCCATTGCAAGTGATTATTGGTGGAATACAAGAAACACCAAAACATACCTTTTCAATCCTTCAGACAACAGTCAAGAAGCCAAAGTAATCAGGGACAGAAGTTACCAAGATGCATACAGTGATCCGGGTAATTTTGTAACGAAAAGAAATCAATTTGGAGAAAGTGTGTTGGCATTAAACAACAACAAAGCTTATCTTTTGGGAGCAGGTCACTCTGCCGAAGGTCAATTTCCATTTTTGGATGAATTGGATTTCAACACCCTAAAGAAGAAAAGAATTTACCAGTCAGAATACACGGACAAGGTGGAAAGTTTAAGAGATTTTGATCCAGAAAGTAAACGCATGTTGGTAAGAATAGAATCGCCAACAGAATATCCTAACTACTTTTTCAGAAATATAAGAGGGAAGAAACTCACGCAAATCACCTTCTTTGAAAATCCATTTAAAAGCATTCAAAATGTGCACAAAGAGGTAATAAATTACAAACGTGACGACGGTCTAGATTTATCAGGAACTTTATATCTGCCTGTTGGATATGATAAAGAAAAGAAGGAAAAAGTACCATTAATCATTTGGGCTTATCCAAGAGAATATAAAAATTCAGCAAGTGCGGGCCAAAACACACAAAACCCTAATAAATTCACTTTCCCTTATTATGGTTCAATGATTTATTGGGTAACTAAAGGTTATGCCGTACTAGACAATGCTGCATTCCCAATTGTAGGTGAAGGCGATGAAGAACCGAACGATACTTATGTGAAACAACTCGTTGCCAACGGAAAAGCTGCAATAGACGCCGTAGACGAAATGGGTTATATCGACAGAGACAGAGTTGCTGTTGGAGGTCATTCTTATGGTGCATTCATGGTGGCTAATTTACTTACGCATTGTGATTTATTTGCAGCAGGAATTGCGCGAAGTGGAGCTTATAACAGAACATTAACGCCTTTTGGATTCCAAAGTGAAGAAAGAAATTATTGGGAAGCACCAGAAGTTTACAATACCATGTCACCATTTATGAATGCCGATAAAATGAATCAGCCTTTATTGCTTATTCATGGAGAAGCCGACAATAATTCCGGAACTTATCCTATGCAAAGTGAGCGTTATTTCAATGCTTTAAAAGGTTTGGGAGCTACCGTAAGATTAGTGGTTTTACCAAAAGAGAGTCATGGATACAAAGCCAAAGAAAGCATTCTGCATTTATTGTGGGAGCAAGATCAATGGTTGGAAAAGTACGTTAAGAATAAGTAGGGAATGCTGAGTGGAGAGTAGTGAGGCAATTCATTTAATATCACCTCTAATTCAAGATAACCAAATGAAAAAAACAAATCCACAATTACTTACTTATCTTTGTGCTTTTAAGGATTCCATTTAGAATATTAGAACCTAAAAAGTTATCAATAAACAAACTATTTTATTGATCAATCTCATTCAAATAACACATTCAAATAAAGTGTCAAAATCACAATTACATCCGCGCAATAAAAATGTAAATCGTTATGATTTATCTGCATTAGTGAAAGCAAAACCTGAGTTGAAACAACATATTCAACCCAACAAATTTGGGGAAGACTCAATTAATTTTTCTGATGCTAGAGCAGTGAAGTTTCTAAATACAGCGATTCTGAATCATTATTATGGAATAAAAAACTGGGATTTTCCAGCGCAGAATTTAACACCGCCAATTCCAGGACGAGCTGATTATATTCATCATATTGCTGATTTATTAGCAGAAAATAATAATGGAAAAATCCCAACTGGAGATAAAATCACTTGTTTAGATATTGGTGTTGGAGCGAGTTGTATTTATCCAATTCTTGGCGTAACAGAATACGGCTGGAACTTCATTGGAGCGGATGTTGACCCGAAATCTATTGCCTCTTCTGCAAATATTGTAAAATCCAACCCTTCATTAAAAGGAAAAATTGAATTAAGACTTCAAGAAAATCCATTAAATATTTTATTTGGAATTATTGAAAAAGAAGATAAAATTGACATCGCCATTTGTAATCCACCATTCCATTCTTCAAGAGAGGAAGCAGAGAAAGGAACTCGTAGGAAAGTCAAAAATCTGAAAGGAAAAGACAGCAAAACTCCAGAACTTAATTTCGCAGGAAAAACAAACGAATTGATTTTCAAAGGCGGAGAATATGTTTTCATTCATACGATGATCAAACAAAGTAAAGTCTTTGCCAAAAACGTGACTTGGTTTTCCACTTTAGTTTCTAAGCAATCCAACATGAAAGGAATCTTAAACGCCCTAGAAAAAATTGGAGCGAAGCAGGTAAAAGAAATTCCGATGGGAACTGGGAATAAGGTGACGCGGGTTGTGGCTTGGAGGTTTTAAGTGTAATCATTAATAGTGTAACTATTGTACGATTTAATGTTATACTTATAATTGAACCTATAAGACAGAAACATGAAGACAATAGCCATCCTAACTTTTATATTTTTTTCAACTTGTATTTTTGCTCAAAAGGCGCATCGAACGATTGATGACATTATCCATCAAGGAGATAAAAAAGCAGGGATTTATCGTGTTTCAGGTACACATCTCCAAACCGCTGTTGTAAATATGCATTATGGTAGCGCTAAAATTCTGTCTGTGATGGATAAAAAAGTCTTGCAGAATGCCAATATAATTCAAATTGATTTAGTGTACACAAACTATCCAAAAGATCAGGATATTACTGAATTAAACAAACAACGCATCTTAAACATGTTGAGCATTCGCCCCGATATAATTAAAAATAGAGGGATAACTTGGAGCATCGTTCGTCAAATGTATTGCAGTAGCGAATCTCAAGCAAAAATGATGTTTCATGGAGCTGTAATTTATTACCAGCCCGAACAAGGTCAATTGTTGAATAAAATTGAACAAGAAGAATACGCTGCGTTACCTATAAAAGATGATAAAAAAATAACAGACAAAGAATTAGAAAAGAAATTTAGAGACGACCCAGTTGTATTAAAAGCATTTGAACGAAACAATTGGATTAATCCTGTTATTGTAGCAGATGTTACTTGCAGTATGTATCCCTATATGGAACAAATGGCTTTTTGGTTTTTGTTGAAAATGAATAAAAATGAAGAGGCTTATATTGCCCTTTTCAATGATGGCGATGGAATGCCAAATAATCAAAAAGCAATTGGAATTACAGGAGGAATTCATACGATTAAAACCAAAGAATATAAACAGTTCAGGGAAAATTTACTTCACTCAGTTTCCTTTGGATGCAGTGGTGATAGGGAGGAAAACGACATCGAAGCCCTTTTGAAAGCACAAAAAGAAAATCCAAAAGCTAAAGAAATTATTTTAATTGCTGATAATTTATCGGACTTTAGAGACCATGAATTAATTTCTAAAGTTAAAACTCCTGTTCGCATCGTTCTTTGCGGAACAAAATATAGACTGAATGTACAGTATTTAAACCTTGCATTTGCAACTGGTGGATCTATACACACAATTAAGGAAGATCTTAATGATTTAATCGGTAAATCAGAAGGAGAAACATTCAAATTTATGGGTAGAAAATACAGTATTCAAGACGGAATAGTTGTAGAAAACATTAGCGAAAAAATTCAAATGTAAGATTGATTTCGTTTTAACACACCAAACTCTACCGTTCTCAGCAGATTCTAGTCAGCGCTTGAGTGCATCACCCCCTAAACAAAAAGAAATCCTCCTTCATATCTTCTATCAAACTATCTTCATTGGTTAAGATATATTCAATTGCTTTTGAAGTGAACTCCTCCCCTTTTTCGGTTAAAGAAACAACATCATTTGAAATGCTAATCATATTGTTTTTTTGAGCCAATGAAAGAATGGTTTTACTGCGGACTTTCTGCCAGTTAATGTGTTCGTTGAGATGATTTACATGGCGTTCTTCAATTTCAATATGGTTTTTTAGATGCAGCAAAAAAGTGATTAATGAAACTTCTCTGCGCTGTTGTTTTTCACGGTATAAAACTGCAAAAAAGCCTTTGCTTGGAGCGAATAAATAAACCATTAAAAATACTAATCCCAACATTGTGGCGATGCTTCCTGCGATAGAAGCATCCAGAATATTGGCCATCCAGTATCCAGAAATAGCACTGAAAACACCGAAAAAACACGCCAAGCCAATCATCTTCTTTAAATTGGTAGTCAATAAATACGCAGAGGCTGCTGGTGCGATCATCAATGCCACAACCAAAATTGCTCCAACGGCATCAAAAGCACCAACGGTCGTTACTGATGCCACGCTCATCAATCCGTAATGAATTACAATAGGCGAAAATCCGAGGGAGGTAGCCAGCCCTGCATCGAAGGTACTCATCTTTAATTCTTTGAAAAAGGCAAACAATAAAATGAGTGTTAGGACTAAAATACTTCCAATAACCCAAAGGGATTTTGGTCCTAAATCCATATCTCCATAATACACTCGATCGAAAGGTGCAAAAGCCAATTCCCCGAGTAAAACAGCATCAACATCAAGGTGAACATCGTTGGCGTATTGTGCGATCATGATTACACCAATACTGAATAATGCGGGAAACACCAGTCCAATAGCAGTATCTTCTTTCACCAATTTGGTTTGTTGTATTTTCTCTACTAAAACCACAGTTAAAACTCCAGTAATTGCCGCAAACAAAATTAACCAAGGTGAATTTAAATCTTGCGTTAGGAAGAATCCCACTACAAGACCAGGCAATATAGAGTGACTAATTGCATCACTGATCATCGCCATTTTTCGCAAAACCAAAAAAGTTCCAGGAATCGCGCAAGCAACAGCCACAAGACTCGCAATCAACTGAATTTCAATTTGTGCATCAGTCATTTTTCCCGTTTTGATTATACAAATTCTTGGCAACAGCAAAGCCTTTAGGAGTCATTCTCCACATATCACCTTCTAGTTTCACATAGTTTTTATCGACTAATTTTCTCAATCCTTTTCTACTGTATCCTCTAAAATTATTTAAAATTCTAATCGCATGAGGGTGAGAAATATCATCATGATCTTCCACAATATGGTACATAAATGACAAGGTTTTTTGCAGTTCTAAATCATTTCTGTTTTTAATTAATCGAATGCGCTTAAATAATAAACCACGATTTGGAGAGAAAATAAATGAAACCAATACAAAAACGGAGGCAACTAAAACAATGACGGGACCTGTGGAGAGATTGTTTTGAGTTGCACTAATGGCGGTTCCAAAAACTCCAGCACTGGCTCCGAAAATTGCCGCCAAAAAAACCATCATTCCCAAACTATTGGTCCACTGTCTAGCTGCAGCTGCCGGAGCTAAAAGCATTGCACTCATCAATATTACTCCAACGGTTTGCAATCCCAACACAATGGCTAAAACTATAAAAGTGGTAATAAGAAAATCGATAAACTTGGTATTAAAACCCAAAGTTTGTGCATAATCTTTATCAAAAAGCAAAATCTTAAATTCCTTCCAAAACAGTAAAAGCACGACTAAACTTAAGCCCGTTACCAAAGCCATTAGCCACACGTCGCTTTCCACCAAAGTAGCTGCCTGACCAAATAAGTATTTATCCAATCCCGCTTGATTTGCATCGGGCAGCTTTTGAATGTAAGTCAACAAAAGAATTCCAAAACCAAAGAAAATAGATAGAATTAGTCCCAATGCGGTGTCAGACTTTAAGTGTGTTCTTCGCGTAATCCCTCTAATCCAAAGTGTACCAATCAATCCACTAATTAAAGCTCCAATTAACAAAACGTTTGAATCCTTAGCTCCTGTCAACAAGAAAGCTAAGGCAATTCCAGGCAATGCAGCATGAGAAATGGCATCCCCCAACAAACTTTGTTTTCGCAATACAGCAAAGCTACCCAACATTCCCGTGACCGCTCCTAGAATAGCAGTTCCCAGCGTGATGGTACGCAAAGTGTAATCACTAAACACCAATTGTATGTATTCAATTATTCCCATTAATTTTCAATTATTCAATAAACAGGACGTTTTCAAAACGTCATTACATTGTATCTCTGTAAAATGTTTATTGATATTTCTTTCATTTCTGAATGCTCACCTTATAATTAATACCATAGGTTTTTGTCAAGTTATCGTCGTTAAAAATTTCTTTAACTGGACCGGTTGCAATTTTCTTTACGTTCAAAAATGTTACCCAATCAAAATATTCGGGAACAGTTTGCAAGTCATGGTGAACCACAATTACCGTTTTACCCGCTTTTCTGAGTTCCTTCAAGATATTGATGATCGCCACCTCTGTTGTAGCATCCACCCCTTGAAAAGGTTCGTCCATAAAATAAATAGAAGCGTCCTGCACCAAGGCACGAGCTAAGAAAATACGCTGCTGTTGTCCGCCAGAAAGTTGACTAATTTGACGATTTTTAAACGAAAGCATGCCTACTTTTTCAAGTGCTTCCAGAGCACTCTTCTTTTCTTTGGTGCTTGGTCGTCTAATCCAACCTAAACTTCCGTAAGTTCCCATCATAACTACATCTAAAGCCGTGGTGGGAAAATCCCAATCTACACTTCCTTTTTGGGGAACATAGGCCACGTGTTTTCGATGAGATGTATAAGCTTTACCGAAAATGCTAACACTGCCAGCAATAGGTTTTATAATTCCTAAAATAGCTTTTATCAGTGTTGACTTCCCCGCTCCATTTGGACCAACAATGGCCATCAAAACACCTTCGGGGATTTGTAAATCTATATCCCAAAGCACGGGTTTATAGTTGTAAGCTACGGTGAGGTCATCTACTTTTACTGCTATTTTTCCTTTCATTGATTTTTTACTTTAATGCATCAACGATTGTTTTCACATTATACCTGAACATTCCGATGTAAGTTCCTTCCTCTGTATCTGGATTTCCTAAAGCGTCAGAATATAAAGTTCCTCCAATAACAACATCATGATCTTTTGAATTTACGGAAGCCTGAAGCGCTTCAACAGTTCTTCTAGGAACAGAGCTTTCTATGAATATAGCTTTCACTTTATGTTCTATAATGTAAGCTGCCGTTTCTTGAACATCCTGCACTCCTGCTTCGGTGGCAGTAGATAAACCCTGTAATCCAACAACATCGAAACCGAAGGCTTTGCCAAAGTAGTTAAAAGCATCGTGGGCAGTAACTAATCTGCGTTTATCTTCGGGAAGAGTTGCTATTTGATCAGCTACTTCTTGCTGAAGGATTTTAAGTTGTCTGAGGTAAGCTTGGGCATTTTCCTTAAAATAATCGCTACTTGCTGGAAGAGCATCAGACAGCTGCTTTTCTACAAATAAGGTAATCAACTCCCAATAACGGATATTAAACCAAATATGTGGATCATAATTCGATTCAAAAAGTTCTGATCCTATTAAGAATTTACTACTCAGTGCATCTGTCACCGCAATAGCATTAATATTTTGTTTTTCCATTCGTTCAAAAACGTCAACCAACTTCCCTTCCAAATGTAAACCATTATACAAAATCATATCAGCGTTGGAAAGTTTATTCACATCACCTTCACTCGCTTTGTACAAATGTGGATCAACACCAGCCCCCATCAAACCATGAACAACAACGCTATCTCCACCGATATTCTTCACTAAATCAGTTATCATAGTCGTTGTTGTTACAATACTGAAGACTTTATTCTCCTTTACTGGAAGTCCTTCGTCTGTATTATTATTACAACTCACTAAAAGCAGGGTAAGTAGAACTAAAATTGAAATTATTTTCATTCGTCTAAATATTTATTGCGAATGTACGGAAATTATAGAAGATGGAGTTTGGATTTACAGGGAATTTATGATCTCTGCTTCTTTCTTGGAATTAAAGAATCGTAATCTTTAAATAAAATCTAATTATACATTAAATAAGTTTTCAAAAACTCAATTATTTCACTATCTTAATTTAGAATAACCACTTAAAATCAAAATATTATGAATTTTACACCCATTTCAAAACAAGAGTATGTAGCCTTACATTTATTGAATAACCCATCCACAAATGAGGCAGAATTACGAAACAATTTAGATCAGAAAATAACAGATTTCAAAAATAACGTGAGGTGTTCTTGCGGAAACGACATTTGGGTTATCGGATCAGCATCATTGGGAAACGGTTGCTACAAGTGTTTGACAGGAGAAAATTTACCGACAAAGCATTACGAGATTGACAGTGCTCTGCCTTGCTACACAGAAGCAGATGCATTCACGGTTGATGACTGGGGAGAATTTAGTCTCGACTTTTTAGGTGAAGGAAATTATCGCGATGATGATGGAACAATCATCGATCCTGATTTATATCCAACTCCCAAAATGTGCCTTTCGTGTAAAAACTTTATTCTCAAAAGTCAAAAGGTACTTTGCACATTAAACAAAATAAGTCAAGAGGAAGGTGAAGATTTTGAATGTGGAGGATTTGACGCTGTTTAAGAGGAGTAGAACGCAATCAAAACTACAAATAGCTTTGAACTCTAGTAATTTTAGGCTTCACAAACTTTCTTTTTTCGACTAAAAGCCATGCCAGCTACAATACGATTTGTAGCTGGTAAAACCTTTTAGAGATAGGGTAAAATATAGAAAATTAGTATCTTTGTAGGATGAAAACTACACAACACTTATTTTTTATATTTCTTTTTATTCCATTCCTCAATTTTAGTCAACTTCAGGAGGGATTTCTCCAGTTTCACATTGATGTAACAGCTGTTGACACCTCTTTAAACGCCAGACAAACAGCCAGCATGATGAAGAACAGCAAAATGGAAATCTATTTTGCCAAAGACCTTTCAAGAGTTGACTTCGAAATGGGTAAAATCACTCATTCCTCAATAAGAATTAATAGAAAACTTGACAAAGGAATTACGATTACAAAAAGTATTTATGGCAATTATGCTAATCAGGGAAGTGTTGATGAAATATCAGGCTCACAACCAGAAACATCCACAACAGATTTTGAAATCACCCCTTTTAATGAGTACAAAAACATTTTAGGTTTTAAATGTAGAAAATATGTAATGGAAGAAAATGGATCTTATGCCACATATTGGTTAACTGATGAAATTATTCTGGAAGACATGGGACAACACATTATTAATCCCAATTTACCAGGTTTTCCTTTAGAGTTTGTTTCCATAAGCAATGGGATAAGAATGAGTTTTAAAGCTTCTAATTTCAAGAATGAGCTAGACAACAAAACAGAGATTTTTTCCACTGAACCTCCAGAAGGATATACCCAAATGAAGCGCTAAACAACAAGATTACACTATAATTAAGCGGGTTTGATTATTGATTTTTTGACGTTCATTTGTGTGTCACAATAAAACAACATCACCTTTTCAATGGTGCGCACACAATACAATTAACCTGAATAGCTCAACTATAAGACTACTCCAGTAAAGCGACCATTATTTGTATCAGCTCAGAAACTCATGAATTTAGTTTTTAAGATAATAAAGAATATCATCCATGAAGGTTCCTATAGCAACAAAATATCAGGTCTTAGACAAGTATTCCACATGTTGCCTAAATGCTACAAAATTGCTTGAGATTTGACAGACCCTGTGGAAAGTTTTGCTAAAAGTTAACGATCAAAATGAAAATGGTGTATCAGTTAAAATACCTATCCGATACTTTACCAGTAAATACATCAAACCAAACAATAATGTGATTCAGCGGTAAACTAACAAGATCCTTCGAAAATTTCTATTTCCAACCAGTTAAAAAAAGAAATCCGCTTCAGGATGGAATTAGGCTAGTGCCATATTTCAAGTGAGAGGAGAAAAGCATTTAAGTTAAAGATTATTCAATAATACTTATTTCCACAACCCTATTCAATTTATGTTCTTCTTCACTAAATCCTTTTTCAGATGGATAAGGTAAATCCTCTTTTCCTTTGGCTACAATACTGATTCTTGCCTTATTAAATTTATTTTCAAGGAGGAAATCATTTACGTTTCTCGCTCTTTTTTCGGCCAAGATCTTGTTGTAGCGCTGAGAACCTCTGGTATCTGTATAGCCAGTTAATTGAATGGTACACGTAGGACATTTCTCCATTATTTCATGCAAAGCAATCAGTTTATCTTCCGACAGGGCTTCTTCATAGGTAGACTTATCAAACCCGAAGTAAATCCCAGTAGTTTCCCACTCCACTATAAAAGGTGGCTCCACCTCCTCTACTGGTTCTTCCTCCTCTACTTTCTCTTCTCTTTTAAATATAATATAGTATATATCATCGTCTCCTACCCCTCCTGCTCTATTCGATGTAAAAAGTGCACTATCGGCAGTTGCAAAAGAAATATTAAAGTCATCTTGAAATGAATTAATAGGATGCTTAAAATGTCTTACTTTGGTATTTTGCAAAGGATAATTTACTGAATAAAGATCTAATCCTCCATATCCTATTCTCCCGTTAGAGGAAAAGGTCAGCAATGTATCGCCAGTAAAAACAGGAAACATTTCGTCATTTACTGTATTAAGTTCAGTAAGCGGTTCTGGTTGGGTCCATTCTTCATTCACCAATTGTGAATGATATAAATCAGCTCCATTCGTATTTTTCCCGATTTTACTAAATACCAAAGTATTTCCTAATTCATTAAATGATCCATGAGCTGTAGAGCTTTCATCAAACAGACCAGAATATTCGAAGGGTTTGATGTCGGTAAAAGTAAACTCATCACCAAGATTGGCCCAATACAAATTTGGTGCTTTTTCTAATTTGTTTGAAGAAAGCGGGTAAGTAATCGTTAATAAAACCCTCTTTGTTCCCGGCACAAATGAAAGCCCAATAATAGATGCAAAGTCCTTCCCTTCCAATTTAATAATCTTTTCCTCACCATTTATAGAAATTTGAGGCCTTGTTAGAAATAATTCAGCCTGGGAATCATTTTCATTATTCACTTCTTCTATTAAGTTACCAGCATTATCTACACCAAACTCAATCAGCTTAACTGGATTATTGTCATAGTTACCATAGTTAATATCTGCCTTTGGGCCATTATCGCTTGCCAAATCAAATGCGACAAACTTTTCAGGCTTCCATTCTTCAATGGCTTTACAAGAGGCTATCTTTACAGAAACATCCTCTTCTCCCCCATTTAGCTGATACTTTTTGTAAGCGTTAATACTCTCTGCATAATTGCCTAAACTTCGATTAACTTCTCCGCTAATGAAATAAAACATCGGATCGATTGGCTCTTGATTTTCGAGTGTTAACAAAACAGGATAACAGGATTCATAATCTCCTAGAATGTAATAAGAATAAACCAATTGTTTTAAGTTTTCTTTCTTTAGCCCCTGTTCTTCATAAATTACTTGCAGCGTTTTCGCAGCCTTTTCATACTCGTAATTTATAAAATAGTTTTCAGCCTGTTCAACCGACTGAGAGAATGCCTGTGCGCTTATAAAAGCGAATACTATTAAAATGACTTTTTTCATTATATACTAGGTGCATAAATTCTATTTCTCTGTAACCAAGGGGTTTTAGCTTGCGTGTTACCTTTAAATATTTGTAATTCCAGAAAAACCTCATGAGAGCCAGTAGAATGATTCATAATGTCTGTGATATTATAGTCGTAAGCATAGCCAACTTTAAAAACACCCAATTGAACACCACCAAGGAATACCACTGCTTCTTTGTTTCTATAACTTGCTCCTAGCCAAAACCTATCTTTGTACGTCCCCACTGCAGTTATGTCAAACTGTGCTGTGGAAGTCTCTATTATTTGACCAAGTGTAGAAAGTTTTAAGCCGAAATCATTTTCAAAATCAAAGTTATATCCTCCTGTTAGGTAATAAGTACGCACCAGTGGATTTACAAAAGAAGTATTAAAGTCATACAAATCACGATTCACCTCCACTAAATTATAAGCAGAAATACCTGCATAGGCTTTATCTTTGAAATAATAGAAAGCGCCGAAATTAGCATCAGGAATCATTTGGTTATTGAATCCTCGAGTAACTGCTGGATCATCTGGAAGATAGGTTTCCATTTTATTGGGATCAACAATATGCTGAGTAATGGAAAGGCCTAATCCTAGTCCAATTTTATGTTCCCCCCTTTTATCCAGCTTAAGATGATATGCGCCATTAATGTTAAATCCAGACCTTCTGCTTGGTCCTGACACATCATTAAAGAATGAGCCACCAATTCCAAAATTATTAGCAATCTTAGCATTAGTTGAAATCAACTGTGTTGTTGGTGCACCTGGAAAACCTGCCCACTGCTTTCTAAAATTGACATGAACAGGAATATAATCTTTGGCACCAACAGCCCCAGGATTAACCATTACATCATTAAATAAATATTGTGAACTCAGGGCGACTTGTTGCGCATTTACTCCAAAACCAAAGGCGATAAATGCGAGTATAATTAAATTTTTCATTGCTTATCTTATTATAGTAATATTTCCATTTAATACATTATTTTCTTCATCATTCAAATTCAGCACCCAATAATAAACTCCCGCAGGCAATAGCTTACCATTTGTAGTCCCATCCCAAGGAGAGTACTCATTTTCCATACTTCGAACTAAATTACCCCACTTATTAAATATTTGCATTTTAAAATTTGGGTACAACTCAATATTGTCAATAATCCATGTATCGTTATAGTTATCATTATTGGGGGTAAATGTGTTCACAGGGTCAATACAAGTTATTGGATTGATTGGTATCAAAACAGAATCTGTAAATGTGCAACCCAACATATCCGTAACTTCAACACTGTAATATTGATTTGACAAGCCTTCGTTGTATGCATCATTTACGTTATTCTCCCAAAAGAAATTATACCCCCCATTACCACCTTTAGCTATCGCATAGGCAGTACCATCATTTTGGTCTTTGCAAGACACCTCTGTTGTGGTAAAACTCATAGATATTGCTTCTGGCTGGGTTATTTCAACTATTAAAGAATCTCGACAACCATTCTGATCTACCAAAGATAATTCATAAACGCCAGAAGATATACTCAACAAATCCTGTGTTGTTGCTCCATTATTCCATGCGTAGTTGTAAGTTGGTGTTCCTCCTGACACCTCCACATCTATAACTCCGTCGGAGGAGCCGTTACAACTTGCAATTTCATAAACGTATTCAATTTGAATTAATTCTGGTTCTTCAATGGCAAGGAACATTTCATAATTACAGCCGTTAGCATCTACTATTTCTATCTGATAGGTTTCGGCAGGAAATAATTCCAGATCTTCCGTTTGTGTAGCTAATGCATAATCTGAATTAAACCATTTAAAGTCGTAAGGAGCAGTTCCTCCTGTTGGTGAAATATCAATTTTCCCATCTTCCAATTCGAAACACGAAACATCAGTAATTACCTCGTTCAAGCTTAAGGCATTCGGCTGGTTTACAATTAAAGTATCCGAAATCATGCAGCCATTTTGATCTACAACATCAAAGAAATAACTCCCTGAACTAAGATTGTTGATCGCTGTAGTCGTTTCACCATTAGACCAACTATAAGAATAAGGGACTGTTCCACCCGCCACAGAAAGTGAAATCGAACCTTCGTTTCCTGAGTTACAAAGTACATCGCTTACTGTTAAGTTATAAGTCAAACTATCTGCAGGTTCTGTTAAAGTATGAGCTATTGATGAGGTACACCCTTGATTATCTGTAACTGTAACATTATAATTCCCTGCCGCTAGCTGGATTAAATCTTCTGTTATACCACCATTATTCCAAGCATAAGTATAAGGAAAAACCCCTCCTGTTACACTTAAATCGATAGTTCCCGTGCTGTCCGAATTACAAAGAATATTTGTACCCATTGTTGATGTTTCCAATAAAGCGGGCTCATTAATAGTTAAAGTATCTATCACTTTACACCCATTTTGATCTGTCACCTCAAATCTGTAATCATCTGCTCCGTAATTAACGAGGTCTTCATTCGTATTACTTAACTGAAATGAAGCGCTAGACCATTGAAAACTGTAATTAGGTGTTCCACCTGTTACTGTTAAGTCAATTCCTCCGTTCGACTCACCAAAACAGTTTACGTCATTGACAATACCTGACACTGCTAGTGGAGAAGCGGGCTCTGTTATTACCACATTTCCAACATTTGTGCATCCATTATTGTCAATTACCGTATAAGTGTAATTCCCTGCTAAAATGTTATCAATATCCTTACTTGTTTGACCCGATGACCAGCTGTAGCTAAAATTTGATGCTCCACCACTCACCATTAAATTGATAGCTCCTGTATTGTTTCCAAAACAGAGTACAGGTTCAACGCTAACACTCACATTTATCGGAGATGCAGGTTCATTCACTGTTGCTGATAATGTTGCCATACATCCGTTATCATCTGTTACTTCCGCAGTATATACACCTGCTGTAACTCCCGTAAGATCTTGTGTTGTTGCAAATGTATTTCCTAAGCTATTTTTCCAGTTATAAGTAAAAGGCCCAATTCCCCCAGACACGTTCAAATTAATTTCTCCATCTGTACCACCATAACAATTAACATTTATGATATCTGCACTTAATTGGATTTTATTTGGCTCTAAAATAGTCGCCTGATCAACCAGTTTACAGCCTCTTGCATCGCTTACTGTAACTTCATACACGTTTGCTTTAACATTGTTTAAGCTAGCGGTATTAGCCACTAGGAAACTTTGGGCGTTTTTCCATGAATAGTGATAAGGCAATGTACCACCCAACACGGTTATTCCCACCACTCCTGTAGCATCTCCGTTGCAAAGAACATCCACTTTAGCCATCGCCCCTGAAAGAGCGTCTGGTTCTGTAATGTTGTAGGTTTCTTGTATGGAACACCCTTTGTTATCTGTGATAGTTACAGAGTAACTCCCTGCTGATAAACCGCTTATTTCTGCCTGCGTTTGACCATTGTCCCATAGGAAAGCATAAGGTGGTGTTCCCCCCCAAACAGAAACATTAATTTTCCCGGTAGTATTTCCAAAACAATCCACATTAGTAAGTGCAGCCGAAGAGCTAAGTGCCTCTGTTGGTCCGTTGATATTAAAAGTTTGTGAGGCACTACAAGAAGCATTTGGCGCGTTAACGGATAAAGTATAAGTTCCACTTGGAACATTTGTTAAATCCTTATTGGTTGAAACAATAGCACCAAAACTATTTTTCCATGAAAAAGAGTAGGGCATCATCCCTCCTGAAAGGTTGATTGAAACACCCCCAGTAGAGCTTCCAAAACAATCAATATTCTTAACCACTCCTGAAATTGAAATCGGATTTGGTTCTGTCACCACATAGGCTCCAACGACTGAGCATCCTGTGTTATTATCTTTTATTGTAACAGTATAGGTACCTGCAGACAAAAAATCAATTGTACTTGTGTTCCCACTTTTAATAGTTCCATTTGACCACGTGTGGGTATAACTTCCGCTTCCACCGGAAATAATTGAAATTGTAGCACTACCATCCGAAACATTGTAGCAGGATGTGTTTGTACCTGTGACTGCTATCGTGGGGCAGGCAGACATTGCCAATTCAGCCGAAACGGTATTTATAATACCAAGCAGACCTATGAATATTGAAATTAGTTTTTTCATTTGCTTATCTTACTATTGTTATGTTCCCTGTGTACTTATTCTCTTCCTTATTAGAAAGAATGATGATATAATAATAAACGCCGGCAGGTAGTGCTTTCGCATTATGTGTTCCATCCCAAGCTTCATACTCACCCTCTGAAGAGAAAATTTCATTCCCCCATTTATTGTATATTTTAACTGTGTTATTTGGATATAAATCAATGTTTCCAATCACCCATGTATCATTATACAAATCTCCATTAGGAGAAAAGGTATTAGGAATGATTAAACACTCCTCGTTATTTGCAATTACATCAAGCTCAAAACTATTTGAACAGTTATTATTATCCAGAATTGTTAAGGTATAAATACCAGGTCCTACATCTTCAAGATTTTGACCAAAGGAGCTATTAGACCAAGTGTAAATATAAGGTTGCGTTCCGCCATAAGGTTCAACATAAATTGCAGCGTCACTTTGATCCACACAGCTCACAGGATTCATTTCGTAGGTAATTCCAATTTCATCTGGTTCATTAACAGATAATTTTGTTTCAATTATACATCCTTGCGCGTCTTCTGCCCTAAGATTGTACTCCCCCTTACTCAAGCCTTGAAGATCTTCATCTGTAGAATTGTTAGACCATAAATAGCTGTAAGGAGTAGTACCACCATTTAATGTTAAATCAATCGAACCATCGTTACCATCATAACAAGATGCGTCATTAACAAAGGCTTGGAAGGTAAATGGCGCTGGCTCATCCACGAATAATAACTCTTCATAAATACAATTGTTTTCGTCCGATACTCTAATGAAATATTCACCTGTTGGGATATCATTAATTGTTTCAGAAGGATTGTTTAATAGAATTTCATTTTCATCTCCCCAATTAAAGTAATAAGGTTGAACGCCTCCTGTGATTGTTAACTCTATTTTTCCATCTGAATATCCAAAACAACTTGGGTCTGTTGCTGCTACCGCAACATCAAGTAACTGCGGTTCATTAATTGTAGCACCAGAGAAGGCAACACAGCCGTTATTATCTGTTACCGTTACAGAATACATTCCGTCTGTTAAACCTGAAAGATGATTACTTGTAGCACCGTTTGACCAATTGTAGGAATAAGGCAAAGTTCCGCCAACAACTTGTGTTTCTATACTCCCTGTTGAATCATCAAAACACAACACATCTTTACTAAATGTGGAAACCACCAATGACGCCGCTGGCTCATCAACGGAGATCGTTTTTTGTATATCACACCCATTTTGATCGACAACCGTAACGATATAAACACCCGCAGAAATATTAAGCAAATCCTCTGTCGTAATTCCATTAGACCAATTGAAAGAATAGTTTCCTGTTCCTCCACTAACAGAAATATCTATCGCTCCAGATGTTCCTCCAAAACAATCCACATTTGTTACTGAAGAAACTATGGCTAGCGGAGCACTTGGTTGGCCTATTACGCTAGTATTGGTTTCAGAACATCCGTTTGCGTCAGTGACCACAACTGAATAAGCGCCAGACTCAAAGTTCAAAAGGTCTTGCGTGGTATCTGCTAGAATGTTAGTCATCCCATCAGACCATTCATAACTACAGGGTGTTGTTCCCCCTGTAACTGATACATCAATTCCTCCATCGTTATCACCGAAGCAAAGCACATTAGTCGCTACACTATTTACAAGTAAAGGGTTTGAAGGCTCTGTAATCGTAATTGTATTGCTTTCTGCACAGCCCAAGCTATCCACAACATTAATGGTATAAACTCCAGCAGTCAATGAATTGATATTTTCGACTGTCTGTCCATTATTCCAAAGTATTGTATAAGGAGAGGTTCCTCCAGAAATACTAGTCATTATTTCACCTGTTGAGTCCCCGTTACAAAGAACATCGCTTTGAGTTGAAACTATTGCTAAAGGGGCGTCAGGTGAAGTTATTGAATAATTGAAAACTGTATTACATCCCATGTGATCAGTTACTGTTAAAGAATAATCCCCAGCTACCACATTTAGAAGGCTCGGGTTCACTGTTCCATTAGACCACAGATAGTTATAAGGTGCTGTTCCTCCAGAAACCTGAGGGTCTATTTGGCCGTTTGAAGCCCCAAAACAGTCCACATTGGTTATTATTTCATTATCATTCAATGACATAATTGGCTGGTCTATTGTTACTGTAATCGTGCTAGAGCAAGCGTTAGCATCGTAAACAATTACTGTGTAATCATCAGCAGCTAAACCTACCAAGTCTTGACCGTCAAACGCCATCAAACCAGATAGGTTACTATACCATTGGTAGTTATAAGGAGGTGTTCCTCCTGTAACAGTAAGGTCAATATTTCCATTCGCGCCACCATAACAAGACACGTCAGTTGAAAGTTCCGTTAAGGTAACGCCTTGAGCAGGTTCCGTTATGGTGTAACTATTTGTGCTTGTACATCCCTTATCGTCTGTAACCGTAAAACCATAAGTTCCGGCAGTAACATTTGAAAGGTCTTTTGTTAAATCACCATTAGACCAACTGTAAACATAAGGAAGTGTTCCTCCGTTTACAGTAATATCCACCCCACCAGTGCTAGAAGAATGACATTCCACATTGCTTACAATAGCAGAATGAGTAAGGTCAAAAGGTTGTTCTATTACAACAGATAGCGTTTCTGTACATCCGTTTTGGTCAGAAACTGTAAGGGTATAAATACCTTCATCTAATCCACTAACATCTTTAGTTGTAGCACCATTCGACCATAGGAAACTGTAAATTGGAGTACCTCCCGAAACGGTGATATTTATACTTCCATCATTCAGACCTAATCCACATGACTTATCTTGCTTAGTATAGCTGATATTGAGCTGTTCTGGCTCTTTTATTGTTGCGCCATCGAAAAGCTGACATCCGTTATTATCGACAATATTTACTTGATAAGCCCCTTCCTGCAAGTCAATTAATGTGGTTGAATTTCCGACTGTAGCATTGACACCGTTTGTCCATACATAGGAATAAGGCAAAGCGTCGGTAGCGGCAGAAATATTTAGTTCGATTGTTCCATCATTCCCTCCATAGCAACTAACATCTGTAACGACAGTATTCGTTTGAAGTTTATTAGCAATCATTTTAAAAGAGGTAAAAGTAGTATCTTGGAACCCTTCCAACTCCCATGTTTCATTAAACCAGTCATAAGAAAAACCACCAATCGGAATCGATTTATCCCATAAAGGACCAACATTTAAAGCATAGCCAGGAAATCCGATTTCTGGAATTTTCACTGATGGAGTACATACTCTCTTTCTACAAATCTTAAAAAATCCACAAGGATAAGGAATAGAAATACAAACTTCTGGAATGGTATAACCAGGGACTACTGTAACTTTTGGTACATCAAAACCAAATTGAAAGGCACTCATCAAAAAATCAAAGTCCACTTGGTCATAAGTATGGTTTTTAAACATACCATCGATGGAATAGGTTGGTGTAATATCTAATTCTTCGAAAAAGCATGGAAATTTATAATTCAATGATTCTCCAATTTCCAAATTAACAATGCTACTTTGTTGCACTTGAGAGGTCGTTCCATTTGCTTTGGTTATAGAATAATCAACTGGAATGGGAAATTCGAATTTCCCAAAAACTTTAGGATTAAAATCAAAACATTGATTGTTACTAATATTGGCATCAAAACTAGCCGAGAAGAAATTCCATTCTAACTCTGCAATCCCTACACTTTCTGACCCTGAGAGAGACGACAATGCAATCCCAGCAGCGGGAAGAGGTGGTGGTGAGTATTGCAGGATTTTACCTAAGACCTTGAAGACCTCTAAATTAAGATTGAAATATGTACTATCTCCGCACGCAGACAAAGATAAATTGGCCGGGTTTACAGCAGAAGATGTCTCAACATATGGAATGGTTACTTCACCTGACAAACCAAAACTTGTACTTGGTATCTCCGCTGGAAAAGCAGGTATGTGCACCTGCCACGGAAGGTTAGAACTAATATCTAAAGGTTTAGCATAAGGCCAACCTGCGGCACCGGGAAGATTTGGTGCTAACATTTCTGCAGGACCTAAAAACCAAACTCCTGTGTTTCCGCCTGTAGAAGCACCGTTACCACTAATTGTAGCAATATTTATGGTTTGCAATCCTGTATTAAAATTAGGAATAATTGGAAAAGCAGTACAGCCAAAGAAACAAAGTTGAGCGGATGCTGAAGCGCCCATTTCAAAGTATAAATCCCAAAAGAACTCCCCAGCTGAAGGGTAAAGACTTTTTAACTCCCATCCCGGCATCAGGTCATAATTCGTTTGTATCGTAACATCATCCCCCTGATCGTAAGAGAGGTCTGTTGGCATATTCAGTTCAATATCTACTGGATACTTAACTTCAACAGTTCCAGTGGTAAAACCTTCTATTCGGATTTCACTTCCTAGTCTTCCAGAAAAAGAACCATTTAACTTACCCCCAAAAGGGTTTCCGACAATATTTGTTATTCCTCCATTACCGGTATTAAAATTCACATTCCAAGACTCATCAAACAAAGTAACGGTTTGATCTAAGGTTACAGGTGAAAACGAGGGCCCCCACATATTTTGCTTTCCGGAATTAAATTCTGCATGATGATTTACAATTTGTTGAGCAAAAACATTTTCAAATGTAAAAAACACTAGCAAAAAAGCGGATACGACGATGTACTTCATGTTTTTAAGGGTTTAGATTAATGGTGTTGATACTTTTAAGAACTTCCATTTCTATTATTTCTTGCAACATTTCTGGATAAGTAATATTTAACCAGAGTGTCTTAGAAAGGTCACCAGCATAAACCATGTAGCGGATATACCTATCCCCTTTTAACTCAAACCACAACTTATAAATGACCCCGTTTACTTTATAATCAGATACAAAAGACTCCTTACTTATAAAATTTAATTGATTTAACTCATAGAATTCCTCATCCATTCCTTCCGAAACCCTTTTGTAATTTACATTATTGATTTGCGTCATTATGATGGCAGAAGCATTCTCGATTGAGATATACCCGTTAAAGGCATCCGAAGGAACGAAAGTTTCAGGAGGTACGATCATTTCCAAATTGGCACTAACCGACTCCGGTTCTTTTCGATCGAGTTTCTCATCATCTGTTTGAGCTGAGCTTAAAGAAGATATGATTAGGGCGAGGAGAATAAGTAAAATTGATTTCATCAGTAATTTTTAGTTGTATATCACAAAAATATATAATAATTGTAAAATTATTATTTTTATTTCAAAAATAAACGGGAAACATGAATTAAGTCATTTTTAAGCCCAATTAGCTCATATTTATACCTTTTGATTTGCCTTACACCATATTTTGTTTCATTTTTGTAGTCCTAATTCGTAATGGATTATTCCATTAATTAACTTTATCTTATGAAGCGTATAATTTTAATTTCTGTGCTTTTCGCATTAAATGCTTTTGGCGCAACAGCAGCAGATTTTTATTGGATAGGTGGTCCTGGTTCATGGTCAGACACAAACCACTGGTCAAACACCTCAGGTGGTACCACAAGTACAGGCCTGATTCCTGCTAAAGGAGACAGCATCTATTTTGACCAAAACTCAGGGCTATCTAGCCTGACAGACACTGTTAAAATTGACACAACGATTTTAGCTGATTTTATCACATTCCAAGGCGTAAATAATTCTTTCACTATGGAGGCCCTCGTGAACTTTAATCACACAATTTATGGTTCTATCGTTGGAAATTCAAATGGAATCAATTTCATAGGTAACTGGGGTGAAATAATCATGGACGCCGAAACACCTGGGCAAACAATAAGCTCTTCTGGAATTATCTGGGAACAAGATTTCCGATTTATCGGACTTACTATCAAGCTCCTAGACGACTTCATAACGAACGATAAGGATTTATACATAGACAGCTTTGGCTTTCATTCTAATAAACACTCCTTAACATTAGGTTCCTTCTTCAGTACTCTTACAAGTCCGAGGACTTTCCATTTTGACTCAAGCTTAATTATCGTGAACAATGGAGTTTGGGACGTGAACGGAAGCAATCTCACCTCTTCTTTTACGGGCACAGAAATAAAACTGGGAAATACAGCCAATTTCGCGAGTTTTAAAGGTGGAAACCAAATATATGATGAGGTGAACTCATTGTCCGCGTCAACGACTAGTGTGCTTGACAGCAATTCATTTAAACTATTGGAATTGCAAGCTTCAGGTTCTTTAACCATTAACAATAATGCCTTGGTGAACGCAGATTCTATTGTAGCATCAGGAACATGCGGAATGCCGTTTACAATTAGGACAACATCTATTGGCACAAATGCAATGATTGCCAAAACTGGACACCCCGTTCTTTCCTTATCAAATGTAATAATTAAGAATATTGATGCAATTGGCGCAGCAAATTATGACTTATTTTTATCTGAAACCCAAAACTCAAGTGGTTGGAAATTGGCACCATCTAATTTTTATTGGATTGGTGATAGTGGTTCTTGGGGAGATCCAAACCATTGGTCCAACACAAGCGGAGGAACTGCCTTTGGATGTATTCCAAAAGTCTCAGATTCTGTTTTCTTTGATGCGAACTCCTTTTCATCAAGTAATCAAACAGTGAGCATAGTAGACTCTTCCTACTGTGGCTTTATGGATTGGTCTGACCTAAACGCAACGCAAACAATGGAGCTGGTTACTGCACTCAGCGTTTATGGCGACATGGTTTTAAGCAATCATCTCAATATTAAAAAGGAAAATCAAACGAGCTCAATAATAGTGAAAGACGATGTGGGAATTCAATCAAATAATGCCAGCATAGATTGTAACCTTATTATCTACATGGAGGACAGCGCTTCAATATTCGAGCTGAATGATGACTTGATTACATCCGATTCTACAAATTTTCTTTTTTATAATGGGGTTTTGAATACTTCGGGACATAAGCTAAGAACAGGCTCCATATTCACCTCCGATTTACCTACCTTAGATGACCAAAGAACTATCTATTTTGGGAGTTCCGAAATAGTTCTAGCCAGTAGTTTTAATGCCCAGGATGATTCCCTGCTGAAGATATTTCCAGGTACATCTCATCTCTTTTTAACCGACACCATAAATCTATCTAATGACCTTATTACAGAGGGGAAAAACTTTTATGATGTAACCTTAGATTTCTCTCCAAACTCAGATGCTCAAAAGGTAATGGGGAATAACAACTTCAATAAATTAATCATTACACCAGGTTCAAAAGTTTATTTTGAGCAAGGAACAACTCAAACCATTGGAGACAGTTTAATTGCAAAAGGGAACTGTAGAGATTCAATTTTTCTTTATTCTTTAGATACAATTCACCAAGCCAATGCATTGATAAGCAAAACCGGAACAGACGTTATAGCTGAATGTCTAAACATAGCAGGGTTAACCAACGCAGGTGACCCATTAAACGCTTTGTTCTCTAAAGATATGGGAGCGAATAGCAACTGGATTTTTGATGCTAGACCTCCTGTAACATCCGATTTTTCCCACACTGGACCAATTTGTAAAGACGATACTGTACACTTTACTAACAATTCTACTGCTTTTTCAGGGGACCCGAATGACATCACTAATTATTGGTACTTTAATGATGGTTCAACAGGATATTTTGCAAACCCACCAATTGACAGCACATTCATCGACTATGAACTTGACACGTTAAAACACGTTTTCATAGGTTCTGGGACTTTTGATGTAGTTCTAAAAGCAGAATATAAAAACTATTGTTTTGCAACAGACACAGTTGCTATTGATGTAATATTGGCAAACGTTTCTATGCTTAGCTCCACAAACGACTCAATTGTATGTTCTAACTCTCCATTAGTATTTGAGGCTTTTAGCGCAGTAAATGGAACGCAATTTGAATTCTTTTATAATGGCGTCTCACAAAACACACCAAGCGCTAACGACAGCATTTTCACGCTAAACAATATCTCTCAGGGTGATTCGGTCTCTTTAGTCGCTTATGAACAAGGTTGTATAAGTGAAACAATCCCGTTCAAAACCTTTGATGTTTTTGCTCCTTCCACCTACAGTTGGGGGAATAATTCGGCATCTGGTGAAATTTGTAAAAATGATACCGTAACTTTTTTAGCAACATCTCCAGACTCAACAAACTCTTTCCAGTTTTTATTGAATAACAATTCTGTTACAGGAGTTTTAGACTCTTTAGCCACTTATAAAGTATCAACACTCAACAACAACGACTTAGTTACTTTAATTTCTATTGATACCAACCAATGTCGCGATACGGTTTCCAGTATTTTCACGGTTAATCCTTTACCCAATACAACACTTTCGGAATCTTCCGGTGGGAACGTAATTTGCCAAAACGAGGAACTTACTTTTACTGCAAATAATGCCGATTTATACGCCTTCTATAAAAATGATGTGCTTGTTCAAGGCCCTTCGGTAGTAGATACGTTCTGGACAAATAACTTAACGAGTGCAGATATAATTAGTGTAACAGGTTTCACAAACCAAGGCTGTCAATTTGAAGCTAATTCAGAATTTAATTACATCATAAACTCAGCTCCAACTGTTGTTCTCTCAAGCTCTGTTGCGAATAACACTATTTGCTCTGGTGAAAATGTAACATTTACTGCAACAGGCGCCGCAACCTATGAATTCTTTAAAAACGGTGTCACTCTTCAAGGTCCTTCAACCTTAAATTCCTTCGCTTCAAACAGTTTAAATGATAATGACATCATTTCAGTGCGTGGTAAAACATCTGGATGTTTTTCAACAGAACCAAGCATACAGTTTACTGTTAACAATTCCCCAACGACAGTTTTAACAAGCAATGATTCCGATAATGAAATTTGTCAGGGTACAGAAGTCGAATTCCAAGCCTCAGGAGCAAATAATTATGAGTTTTTCTTGGATGGCATGTCTCAAGGTGCATCTTCAAGTCTGAATACATTCACCAGCAGCACAATTCAAAATGGACAAGTAATTGAAGTTTTAGGAGAAAGTAATGGATGTGAGGTTAGCGCCTCCGTTATATTTAGCGTTTTAACAAAGCCTAATGTAGGTATAGTTTCTAGTAACGCAAATAATGAAATTTGTGATGGTGAAAGTATTTCTTTTGTTGCGACAAATGCGTCCAACTACGAGTTTTTTATTAATAGCCTGAGTGTTCAAGGCTATAGCAACAACGCTGTTTTAAACGCATCTAATTTCAACTTCGGAGCAAATACAGTGTTCGCTGTAGGAAGCTCAAACAATGGATGTGTTGACACAAGTCAAGTTATCCCAGTTCTATTCAAACCAACACCTACACTTTTGGTGAGCAGTTCGGATGCAAACAACACCATTTGTCAAGGCGAGTCTGTAACCTTTACGGCATCGGGTGGTGACAACTATCAATTTGTTTTAGATGGAACTCCTCAGACCAGCATGACGGGCAACAATAGCTTCACAACTAGCTCATTATCCAACGGACAAAATTTAATCGTTAATGGTAGCTTAAATGGATGCGCTAGTGTTTCAAACTTAATCTCGACAATTGTAAATCCTTCACCAAACATTGCACTAAGTAGCAGTGATGTTGATCTGATTTTTTGTGAAAATGAAATAGTTGATTTTACCGCCAGTGGTGCAACAAATTATGAATTCTTTATTGATGGTGTAAGTCAAGGACTCCCCTCAACGACAAACACTATAAACTCTTCAAACATTTTAGCAGGAAGCCACACAGTAATGGTTGAAGGGGAATCTAACAATTGTGTGTCCACCGAAAGTCTCATCATTAACATCAACAACGTACCATTGGTAAACCTTGTCACTTCGGATGTAGACAACTCAATTTGTAATGGGGAGGCCGTTACTTATACTGCTTCGGGCGCAAGTCTATATGAGTTCTTCATCAACGGGACTTCGCAAGGTGTTTTGAGCCCTACAAGTACGCTTCAAATAAATAGTCTGGCTAATAATGATATTGTAAGCGTTCAAGGTTCTTCAGCTTTAGGCTGCCAGGATTTAGAAGCCTACTCACCAATTGAAGTGCTGCCGCTCCCAAATGTTTCATTAACGAGCACAAGCGCGAATCAATCTATATGTACAGGAGAATCAGTGATCTTTACAGCTAACGGCGCTTCTTCTTACCAGTTTTTCGTAAATGGAACGAGCATAGGCGCTTCTTCTCCAACCAACACAACAACATTAAATACTCTAAACTATGGAGATGTGGTTAGTGTAACAGGTGATTTATTAGGTTGCACAGCTACTTCTAACGCTCTAAGCTTTCAAGTTTTTGGCTACCCTACAGTGAGTCTAACAAACAATGCCGACACTGTATTGTGTGTAGGTGAACCCGCTAACATAACTGCAAATGGAGCCAACGAATATTTGTTCTACGTGAATGGTGCTCCAATGGGTAATTTTGCACCAAACAACAATTTCATGTCCGCTGTGAACAATGGGGACATAATAACAGTTGAAGGACAAGCAAATGGTTGTAGCAGTTTTTCATCATCTTCTGTGACTTACTCTGTATTTAATTATCCAAACATTAATGTTATTTCCTCTCATCCAAACTTAAACATCTGCTTGAATGATACGGTTGACTTTAACGCAACTGGAGCCAATGAGTATACTTATGCTTTAAATGGCCTTCAATTAAGTAGTAATGCAACAGGTTTTTTCCAAACAAATAACATCCCTAACAATGGTGTAGTTTCTGTAACTGGTTTTAATGCGCACTGCGCCTCAAATCCCGCAGATTTTACTTTTACAGTAAATGAAATGAACCTGGAGATGTCTATTTCACCATCAAACATGATTTGTGAAGGTGACAATGTTCAATTTACCGCAACAGGCGCCGATGAGTATGAATTCCTTGTAAATGGTCTCTCGGCTTCTCCACAAGGACCTTTGAACACATTTACGAGTAACTTCCTCAATCATCACGATGAAGTCACCTTTAAAGGATTCAATACGACATCGGGGTGTACTCAAGATTTTAACGATTTCATAATTATGAATGTTCTTGAAACTCCTGTAATCACACCCCTAACAGGTACTACATTTTGTGAAGGAGACTCAGTTATCCTTTTAAGTAATGCGGTATATGGAAACACATGGCTATTCAACAACAACCCTATCGCTGGGGAATCTGACACCCTATATGTAGCAGATACCACAGGGAGTTATTCTCTTCAAGTTACTATGGGGGGAACAAATGATCTTTGGTCTTTAGGACAAAATTCAAACGGAGTTTTTGGGAATGGAAGTTCTTTCAACAGTTCTTTACCAGTAGCCTCTAACAGCGGAATTAATTTCACAGAAATATCTGCAGGTTTTAATTTTGTAATGGGTATTGATGAAAATAAATCACTTTTCGCTTGGGGTAATAATGCTTCTGGTCAATTGGGTAATGGAACTTACACCTCAACAAATTCACCAATTCAGATTGGATCGTTTACTAATATTAAAACAATTGCTACAGGAGCCAACAGTACGATGGCCACTACAGAGCAAGGTGAGGTATATGTTTGGGGAAACAATAATCATGGTCAATTAGGTTTAGGAAACAATGCTGTTGTTAATTTCCCAGTTGTGAATACAACGCTAACGAATATTGATACAATTGCAGCAGGAAGATCTCATTACGTTATACTTAGCACTAATGGTACCGTTCAAACAGTAGGAAATAATGATTTTGGTCAATTAGGAAATGGAACTTTAAATGGAAGCTCTACTCCGATTGCATTGGCGCTAAGCAATATAGTTGCAGTGGGTGCCAATGAATATGCAAGTTTTGCAATTGACAGTAATGGCGAACTGTACGCATGGGGTAATAATTCATCTGGGCAACTTGGTTTGGGGGATGTCGTGAGCCGATTAACACCAACTCTTTCTGATCTAAAAGACGTGGTAAGTGTTCAAGGAGGAGCTAATCACACCGTATTCTTAACCGAAGACCACAAAGTATATAGCACAGGAGGTAATTCTTATGGTCAATTGGGTAATTCTTCTCAAACCCCTTCTCTCTACCCTAGAGAAATTGATATCCAAGGTGTAAATATGATTGCTGCTGGTCAATATTCAACTTTAATGAAAAGAAAAGACAACTCTGTTTTTGCAGCAGGAAACAATACAGAAAACCAGCTTTCTGAAATTGCGGATACAGCAATAATAAGCCCTGTGCACATGAGTCAATTGGAAGGTGTTACTTTCATCGAATCCAGCAGAAACGCTTCGCACTTTTTATATGGACAAAATAAAACTTGTGCAAGTGCAGCTGTAACCACAAGCTTCTCTCCTGCTCCAGCTGTTTCTATTTCATCGGTAGGTGATGTTTTAGAAACCAATCAACCAGTAGCTGACAACTACCAATGGTTCTTTAATGGAAATCTAATCCCAGGAGCCAATTCACCAACATACAGCGCAAATAGCTCTGGTATTTACACTGTAGAAGTCTTTTACGCTAATGGTTGCAGTTCTTTCTCCGATGATTATTACCATAGCGTTGCGAATTTAGAAAAGTATGGTTCTTTTTCTTTAACACTCTATCCTAACCCTGCAAATGATGAATTAAATGTCGAATTTAGCGAATCAATTGAGATGGCAGAAATCATCATTTTTGATGCTGTTGGTAAGGTCATTTCAATGATTGATGTGAATAGCAACAAACTTTCTATTTCATGTCAGCATCTTGAAAACGGAGTTTACTATTTACAGATTTCTGGAAAATACGGAACTGCTCTGAAAAAATTTATCGTTAAACACTAAAACCGATTATGACTAATTTCTATGCTTACCTGTTCAATTTCAAGATCGTTTATATTGATCTGGTTTATGAGATCTGAGGACGATGGAAGTGAAACTAGAGGATGGAATAATTAATTAAGCATAAAAACTCATCATCCTTCAATCCTGTAAAAGTTAATTTTATGGATTGAAGGATTTTTTATTTATGACACTTTTTGAACTAATTTAGCAGAGATACTCATTTAGCCTTTCTCTATTTTCAAAAAAGCCAAAGTTCCTCCATTTGTTTTACCTAAACTCAGATAAAATAAGTTTGTAGCGGAGATGAACAACGAAGTAAAATACACTTCCTAAATAAGATTGAAAATAATTAAAGTAAAGTTTCATTTCCTAAGCCAAGCCCTCCATTATCAACCAAATAATTTTAATTTAGCAACACAAAATTGATAGAATATGAAAGCATACGTTTTTCCGGGTCAAGGTGCCCAATTTATAGGAATGGGAAAAGATCTTTACGAGGCTTCTCCTGTTGCACAAGAATTATTTAAAAAAGCCAACGAGATTTTGGGTTTTGACATTACTGAAATCATGTTTAATGGAACTGATGAGCAGTTGAAAGAAACCAAGGTAACTCAGCCAGCCATATTCTTGCATTCCGTGATTTTAGCGAAAGTACTGGGAGATGATTTTAAACCAA
Source organism: Brumimicrobium oceani (assembly GCF_003143775.1). Classification (GTDB taxonomy): domain Bacteria; phylum Bacteroidota; class Bacteroidia; order Flavobacteriales_D; family Crocinitomicaceae; genus Brumimicrobium; species Brumimicrobium oceani. The sequence goes on from NZ_QFRJ01000002.1 coordinate 562,438, forward strand.
ACATGGTTGCAGGACACTCTTTGGGGGAATTTTCGGCACTGGTAGCTAGCGGAGTATTGTCTTTTGAGGATGGACTGAAATTAGTTTATCAACGTGCTTTGGCTATGCAAGACGCTTGTGAAGCTGAACCTTCGACAATGGCGGCTATTTTAGGTTTAGAGGACGAAAAAGTTGAAGAAATCTGTGCAAATATTGACGAGGTTGTTGTTGCAGCAAACTATAATTGTCCAGGTCAGTTGGTGATTTCGGGATCTAATAAAGGAATCGAAATAGCATGTGAAAAAGCCAAGGAAGTCGGAGCAAAAAGAGCATTACCGCTACCTGTTGGAGGAGCATTTCACTCGCCATTAATGGAGCCAGCTAGGGAAAAATTAGAAAAAGCAATTAAAGACACACCATTTTCAGAAGGTATTTGCCCAGTATATCAAAATGTAACGGCAAATGCGGTAACAGACATTGATGAAATTAAGAATAATTTAATTGCCCAATTAACTGCTCCAGTGCGCTGGACACAAACTATGCAACAAATGATTGCTGATGGATGTGAGGAAGTAATTGAGGTTGGTCCTGGAAAAGTTTTACAGGGATTATTTAAAAAAGTAGATAGAAAGTTCCCGACGTCTAGTGCGGGGATTGAGTAGTAAGGGATTTCTGTAGGGGCGATTTGCTGTAAGGGCGATTTGCAAATCGCCCCTACAGCAAATCGCCCCGAAAGACATTAAATCAGATTTTTATTCAAAAATTTCATTTCATTTAGCTTTCTGAAATGCTTTCTGGTGAGGTTACTTTCTAAAATGTCCAAATGTTCTATGCGGTGGCAATCTGTTCCCAAATAGTCAATCAATTCACTATCCACCAACATTTCGGCTTGTCTTTTAATGGCTGATCCATAATGTCCGGTTAAAGAATTCAAGTTCATTTGAATCCTCACTCCATTCTCTCTTAATTTCCGTGCGGGCTCAATCCCCTCGTCAAGAAAGAAAAGGTATCTTTCATAATGTGCCAAAACGGGTTTATACCCCTTGGTTTTTAGTTTGAAGATTAATTCATCAATGTTGTTTGGTTTTGCGCCAAATGAAAACTCAAAAAGTAATTCACTATCTCCAAAAGTGAGTAGCTTTTCATTCTCTATTAATTTCAAAAATTCTTCATCATAAAAGTATTCTGCAGCGGCATCTACTTCAATTGGTATATTCAATCGTTTGACTTCAGCACGTACCTCTTCTAGTCCACTATGAATAATTTCAGGAGTATTTTTGTAATAATCAGACATAATATGAGGAGTCGTGATTACTTTCCTATATCCCAATTCTACAAAACGCAAAAGCATTCCTATGGTATGATCCATTGACTGAGAACCATCATCAATACCTGGAATGAGATGACTATGCATATCCACTTTAAGCGCACTCAAATCTAGAGGAGTTTTTGGCTTCGCTCCAAATACCGATTTAATTAAACCCATGATTTAAAATTTATGAATTGTATTGTTTTTCGTAATAAGTTTGATATTCTCCCGAAATAACGTTTTTCACCCAGTCTTGGTTGTCTAAATACCAATCTACTGTTTTTTCTAAACCTTCCTCAAAGGTAATGGATGGTTTCCATTTCAATTCCTGCTCTAATTTTGAAGCATCAATTGCGTATCTTCTATCGTGCCCTGCTCTATCTTTGATGAATTTTATTTGCTTGATGGTCTCCCCTTTTTCTCTTCCCAAACGTTGGTCAATAATTTCTGACAAGCGCTTAATCAAATCTAAGTTAGTCCATTCGTTTAAACCTCCAATATTGTAAGTTTCTCCATCTCTACCTTCATGAAAAATCAAGTCAATTGCACTTGCATGATCCTCCACCCAAAGCCAATCTCTAATATTCAAACCGTCTCCATAAATTGGTAAATCTTTTCCTTCAACAGCGTTGTGAATCATTAAAGGAATAAGTTTCTCTGGGAATTGGTGACTTCCATAGTTGTTGGAGCAATTCGAAATACGAATATTCAAACCATAAGTATGGTGATAAGCGCGCACAAAATGATCTGAACTCGCTTTGGAAGCTGAATAAGGGCTCCTTGGGTCGTAAGAGGTTGTTTCCTCGAATAAGCCTTCTACGCCCAAACTTCCGTAAACCTCATCCGTTGAAATTTGGTAAAAAATATGTTTTGACAAGTCAGACCAATTCGCTCTGCAAACATTCATCAAGTTAACCGTTCCCACAACATTGGCCAAGACAAAATCCATTGGACCAGAAATTGAACGGTCAACATGCGATTCGGCAGCTAAATGAATTACATCCGAGATATCAAACTTTGAAAAGACTTCTTTTAAATCAGCCTCACTACAAATATCTCCTTTAAAAAATGAATAATTGGCTTTTGACTCCACATCAGCTAAGGTTTCCAAGTTACCTGCGTAAGTCAATTTGTCAAAGTTTACAAAATGTGTTTCAGGATAACGATTCACCATGCGACGAACCACATGCGAACCAATGAACCCTGCTCCTCCTGTTATTAATATAGTCTTCATTTTAATTATATTTTATGCTTATTGAAATGTAGTTAATCCTCAAAAATTTAATACATTTTAAAATCCGTCTTCCTCTTCTTTTCAATTTCTGCAACGCCTTCGACAAGCTCAGTCTCCGCAGAAATTGGATTACTCTTCTAAATCAGTTGCCTTCGACGGGCTCAGTCAACGGGATTGCTCTTCGTTGACTGAGCCTGCCGAAAGCAATGAAAAGTAATCCTGAAAACAGCTATTTTTAAAACACTAAAACCTCAACAATGTGAGGCTTCAGCGGTAATTCTATGACAATCATCAGACGAAAAAAAGAAAGTTCTAATGATTACAAACTCCAGTATTCTAAATCTTTAATTTCCTTTTTGAAAACACCTTTGATATCAACAAAAACGCCTTTTTCGTCTTTTAAGTATTTTTTGAAGTCACTTTCTTTTAACTCTGCATATTCAGCATGGTTAACCGCCACAATCACAGCGTCATAATCATTACTAAGGCTCTCCTTATCTGTAAGTTCAACACCATATTCATGTTTCATTTCGTCAGATGAAGCATGTGGATCGATTAAATCAACTTTTACAGAGAAAGACTTTAATTCATTTACAACGTCAATTACTTTAGAATTTCTAATGTCTGAAACGTTTTCCTTGAAAGTAGCTCCCATAATCAACACTTTCGCATCGTTCATGTTTTTTCCTTGGGCAATCATCATTTTAACGGTTTGCTTTCCAATATAGAATCCCATCGAGTCATTCACCGAGCGACCGCTGTTGATAATCTCAGCATGGTAACCTACTTGTTTCGCTTTGTAAGTCAAATAATAAGGATCTACGCCTATACAGTGACCTCCAACAAGTCCGGGCTGGAATGGTAAAAAGTTCCACTTTGTTCCTGCCGCTTCTAGCACTTCGTAGGTATTTATACCCAACTTATTAAAAATAATGGAGAGCTCATTAATCAACGAAATATTTACGTCACGCTGCGTATTTTCGATGATTTTTGCTGCTTCCGCTACCTTAATTGATGTTGCGCGATGTACTCCAGCTCCAACGACTTCCTCGTAAACTTTAGCGATTTGTTCTGCAGACTCTTCATCACTTCCGGAAACGACTTTCACTACATTCTGCAAAGTATGCACTTTATCTCCTGGATTAATACGTTCTGGAGAATAGCCCACTTTAAAATCTGTTCCAAATTTCAATCCGGACTCCTTTTCTAAAACAGGAATACAATCTTCCTCGGTACAACCTGGATAAACAGTAGATTCAAAAACAACATAATCACCTTTTTTCAACACCTTACCAACTGTGGAAGACGCGCCCAAAAGAGGGCCTAAATTAGGTCTATTAGAATCGTCGATGGGTGTAGGAACTGCCACAACATAAAAAGTTGCTTCTTTTAAATCCTCCAAATCTGCAGTAAATTCTATGCTACAACCTTCAAAATCTGAAGCCTCTAACTCTTTACTTGGATCAATATTGTTTTTCATTAACTCCACTCTTTCTGCGTTAATGTCAAACCCAATAACATTCATTTTTCGAGCAAATTCAAGGGCAATAGGCAATCCTACATATCCCAAACCGATTACGGCTAATTTCTCTTCTCTTTCTATTAATTTAGTGTGCATTGATTTGTTCATTTCGTACTGTGTATATTCGTTCTATGATTTCAACAACTTTTAATCCTTCCAAAGCATTTGTAGTTGCCGTATTTCTTCCTTTAAGTGTGTCCACCACATTATTAATAACGTAGTGATGGTTGGCCGCAGAGCCTTTATAAGCTCCATAATCATTGCCTGGATTAGTTTCCGCTAATTGAGGCATTTCATATCCTTCGATATTACAGACTTCCACCTCGTTCATATATTGTCCGCCAATTTTAACAGATCCTTTTTCACCGATTATGGTAATGGATGATTCTAGGTTTTGACCAGCAACCGCAGTTGAGTAATTAATAGACCCCATTCCTCCTTGAATAAAATCAAAATTTACAAAACCCGAATCTTCAAAATCTGTTGAATCTTTGTGCGTAAAGTCAGCAAATTTACCTTGAATATTTTTAATATCACCAAAAAGCCAATACATAATATCTACAAAATGAGAGAACTGTGTAAACAAAGTTCCACCATCAAGTTCCTGAGTTCCTTTCCAACCTCCCTTTTTATAGTATCTATTGTCACGATTCCAATAGCAATTTAACTGAACCATGAATATCTTGCCAAGTACTCCCTCATCCACCACAGATTTAATCCATTCCGATGGTGGTGAATATCTATTTTGCATCACACAAAACACATGTTTAGACATTTGCAAAGATTTAAAAATAATCTTTTCACAATTATCTTTAGTGAGTCCCATGGGTTTTTCGCAAACAACATGTTTATTCTGTTCAAGAATTTGGATACTTTGTTCGGCATGCAAACCATTGGGTGTACACACGCTGGCGATATCGTATGCTATATTAGAAGCTAAAAAGTCCTCAATTGAGTTAAAGAAAGGAACATCAAAATGGTCTATTCCTAAATTTTCTTTCGGTTGAATATCAATTAAAGCAACCAGTTCTGCTTCCTTATTTTCATTGACCATCGTAGCATGACGCTTGCCAATATGACCTGAACCAATAATTACAAATTTTATTTTTCCATCCATAATTTTGGTTCTAAATTTTATTTACTCTGCCGTCTAAAAGTTGATATCTCTCTTTGCTTTCTTCACAAACGGCTTCATTGTTTTCATCAAATTCTAAGCGGTGACCAAACTCACTCATCCAACCCATTTGCTTTCCTGGATTCCCTACAATCAATGCATAAGGCAGAACCTCTTTGGTGACCACAGTTCCTGCGCCAATAAATGCATATTCACCGATATCATGGCCACAAACAATAGTTGCATTTGCTCCAATAGAAGCACCTTTTCTCACCAAAGTTTTGCTGTACTGTCCTCTTCTATTCACCGCACTTCTTGGGTTAATAACATTCGTAAAAACCATTGAAGGTCCTAGGAAAACATCATCTTCACATTCAACACCAGTATAAATTGAAACGTTGTTTTGCACTTTTACATTGTTTCCCAAAACAACATCAGGAGAAATGACCACATTTTGTCCAATGTTACAGTTTTTTCCTATTGTACAGTTAGGCATAATATGAGAAAAGTGCCAAATTTTAGTCCCCTCTCCTATTGTGCAGCCTTCATCAATTACTGCCGTGTTGTGTGAAAAATAGCTCATATTATTTTATGTATCCCTCAAAGTTATTGTGTTCTTTCTTGAAAAGCTCATCTTTAGATAATCCCTTAAAATAAGCGTAAGTAATTTTCAAACCTTCTTCACGACTTACTTTGGGTGACCAATCTAAAATTTCTTTCGCTCTGGTAATATCTGGTTGTCTTTGCTTTGGATCATTTACGGGTAAATCTTGATAAATTACCTTTTGCGTTGTTCCTGTCAATTTTATAATTTCTTCTGCGAAATCACTGATTGTAATTTCATCAGGGTTTCCAACATTCACTGGCTGTGTATAATCAGAATGTAATAATCTGACGAGCCCTTCTACTAAATCATCAACATAACAGAAAGACCTGGTTTGACTTCCGTCTCCAAAAACAGTTAAATCCTCACCACGCAAAGCTTGTCCTATAAAAGCTGGTAAAACACGTCCGTCATTCAAACGCATTCTTGGTCCGTAGGTGTTAAAAATACGTGCTATTCTTGTTTCCAAACCATGATAAGTATGGTAAGCCATTGTTATTGCTTCTTGAAAACGCTTTGCTTCATCATATACGCCGCGTGGTCCTATCGGATTTACATTTCCCCAGTAATCTTCCGTTTGCGGATGAACTTCAGGATCGCCATAAACCTCGGAAGTTGAAGCGATTAAAACACGTGCATTTTTCACTCTCGCCAATCCTAAACAGTTATGAATTCCTAGTGATCCAACTTTTAACGTTTGAATAGGAATCTTTAGATAATCGATTGGGCTTGCTGGCGAGGCGAAATGTAAAATATAATCTAACTTACCGGGTACATGAATAAAGTTTGAAACATCTTGATGATAGAATTCAAAGTTCTCCTTTGGCATCAAATGTTCAATATTCGACAACCTTCCAGTAATTAAATTGTCCATCGCAATTACGTGATAATCATCTTTGACAAAACGTTCACACAAATGTGATCCTAAAAACCCTGCTGCTCCGGTAATTAAAACTCTTTTTCTCATCATCTTCTATACTTTAGGTAAAATAGTTTGACGTCCAATAGAACTGTAGTACACTCCTTTTTCCTGAATATCAGAAAGGTTAAATAGATTTCTACCGTCAAAAATTACTGGACTATTCAACTTGTTTTTGATGACTTCAAAATCTGGATTTTTAAAAACAGACCATTCAGTGGCAATCAACAATGCATCTGCGCCTTCCAAAGCTTCGTATTGATTTTCGACATAATCGATTTTATCTCCAATTTGCATTTTCACATTGTCCATTCCTTCAGGGTCGAAAGCTACCACTTCAGCTCCTCTATTGACCAATTCATCCACTAAATAAAGTGCTGGCGCTTCACGAATATCATCTGTATCTGGTTTAAAAGCCAATCCCCAAAGGGCAAACTTTTTTCCTTTTAAATCTCCGAAGTAATCGAGTACTTTATCTAAAAGCTTAATGCGTTGCTTACTATTTACTTTGAGAACTGCATCAATAATTGAAAAATCAAAATTGTGGTCTAAGCCACTTTTCATTAACGCGCTCACATCTTTCGGGAAGCAGCTTCCTCCAAATCCAATTCCTGGATATAAAAAACGGTGTCCAATTCTTGCGTCAGACCCCATTCCCTCACGAACTTTATCTACATCCGCACCTACAATTTCACAAAAATTAGCCACTTCATTCATAAAAGTGATTTTTGTAGCTAAAAAAGCGTTGGCTGCATATTTTGTTAATTCTGCTGATTTTTCATCCATAAAAATCAAAGGATGTCCGTCACGAATAAAAGGTTGATATAATTCTTTCATTACCACCCTTGCCTTTTCATCTTCTGTTCCGATAACCACACGGTCTGGATTCATGAAATCGTCTACCGCAAAACCTTCTCTCAAAAATTCTGGATTAGAAACTATCGCAAATGGCACTTGTGTTTCTGCTTTAATTGCAGCGGTAACTTTCTCTGCGGTACCCACAGGAACTGTAGATTTATCAATAATCACTTTATACTCAGTAATTATCTTCCCCAAATCCTTTGCTACTCCAAGCACATAAGATAAATCTGCAGATCCATCTTCTCCTGGAGGAGTTGGCAATGCTAAAAAAATGATCTCTGCATCTTTAACCGCTGCGGCTAAATCTGTAGTAAATTTCAATCTTTTTTGCTTTATATTTCTTTCAAATAAAACATCTAAGTGTGGCTCATAAATTGGAACCTCACCATTTTTCAGACGTTCAACTTTGTTTTCATCTATATCTACACAGATTACATTATTACCCGTTTCGGCAAAACAAGTTCCCGTAACCAAGCCCACATATCCTGTACCAATAACTGCTATATTCTTCATCCTTTCATAAATTCTTTAACTGTTGAACAAATGTAATCCAATTGATCTTTTTCTAATTCCGTATGCATTGGCAAAGAGAATACTCTTGTGGTTAACCAGTCTGTATTTTCTAAACTCCCACTTGAAGTTTCTAGTGAAGCAAACATTTTTTGTTTATGAGCAGGAACTGGGTAATAAATCATTGCTGGAATATTCTTTTCTCCTAAAAACGCCACCAAGGCATCACGGTCAATTCCGTCATCTAACTGCAAAGTGTATTGATGAAAAACATGTTTAGAATTACCAACTCTTTTAGGGATTGTTAATCCTTTTACTTCAGAAAATTCAGCGTCATAGTAGTCCGCTGCTGCTCTTCTTGCGTCAATGTAGTTATCTAATTCTCTTAGTTTGATGCGTAAAACCGCTGCTTGAATGGTATCTAAACGCGAATTACAACCCACAACATCGTGATAATATCTTTTGCTTTGTCCATGATTGGCAACCATAGCCAATTTCTCCGCAATCTCGTCGTTATCTGTACACATTGCACCACCATCTCCATAACAACCTAAGTTTTTGGAAGGAAAGAAGCTTGTACAACCCACATCTCCGATAGTTCCCGTCTTTTTAACTGTTCCATCCGAGAAAGTATAGTCCGAGCCAATTGCTTGAGCATTATCTTCAATTACCTTCAAATCGTACTTTTCTGCAATCTTCATAATCGCCTCCATATCGCATGCTTGTCCATACAAATGAACAGGAACTATTGCTTTTGTTCGAGCAGTAATTGCTGATTCAATAGCTTTTGGAGAAATATTAAATGTATCCTTTTCACAATCTACAAACACAGGTTTCAACCTCAAAAGGCCCATCACTTCCGTAGTGGCGATATAAGTGTATGATGGTGTAATCACCTCATCGCCCGGTTTCAGACCAAGTGCCATCATTGCAATTTGTAAGGCATCTGTTCCATTAGCACACGGAACAACATGTTTTGCTCCAAGGTAAGCACCTAGCTCATCCTTAAAACTGTGAACATCTGGTCCGTTTATAAACTGGGCATTATCTAGGATATTGTTAATTGAAGACTGAACTTGAGGTTTGATTTTCTCATACTGGCTAATCAAATCAACCATTTGTATTTTTTTCATAAAGACGGTTTTACACTTTTTGTGAGTCTGACAAAAATAACAAATCATAATTGATAATTGATAATTCACAATTGAAAAATCACTGGCGTCCGATAAAGATTTAAAAAAAGCTTAGTTTTGTATATGAAAAAAGGGAGCTTATGTTTTGGCCAACAAGCTCCCTTTAAATTGTTCCACTTTACATTTAGAACATGAGCAAAATTAGTAAAAAATCTGGTATTCCTGTTTTCGGACAGCTGTTATCCCTAATCCCTCGTCAGGATTTCAATATTAGTGTTAAAAATCATCAATCTGATCGTTATATTAAGCGTTTTACTTCATGGGATCATTTAGTTACTATGCTTTTCGGAGTGATTCATAAGGTAGGTGGATTACGTGAACTTTGCTCAGGTCTAGCCGCACACAATCAAAGTCTGAAGCATCTTGGAGTAAAGTCTTTACCTACTAAAGCACCCTTAGTGATAGAAACAAGAGCCGTACACCAAAAGTCTTTGAAGAGCTGTTTTTTAGCATCTATAAAGCTAATAAGTGGATTTTATCGGACAGCAGTTTATCTAAAAATGAAAAATGGCTCTCTCGTCTTTTTTTAATTGACTCTACAACAATTACTTTGTTTAAAAATATAATGAAAGCTTGCGGGAATTCTATGGCTAATGGCCGTCGAAAAGGAGGTGTAAAGGTTCATGCGGGCATGTGGTTAAATGAACAAGTGCCTTCATTAATACGAATTTCTAAATCTGCCGAGAGTGATAAGAAGTTTATGGTGCGTTTTAAAAATATGCCTGCTGAAACTATTTTGGTTTTTGATAAAGCATACGTAAACTATAGTTTATACAAGCATTGGAGTAAAATTAAAGTGAGTTTTGTAAGCCGTTTACATAAAAGCTGTGTTGTTACCAAAGGTAATCTACGATTATTATCAGTTGAAGATGAGGAGTATAATATTCTAGAAGATTGTGAAGTACAACTAGGTCATAAAGCACAGAAAGACAAGGTAAACGTAAGGCTCATCAAGTTTTTTGATAAAGAACATAATCGAGAAATAGAGTTTATTACCAACGACAAAAGGTTGGAAGCTTGGGAAATAGCAGAAATATATAAACAACGTTGGGCAATAGAGTTACTTTTCAAAAGGCTTAAACAGAATATTAAAATCACTAGCTTTTTAGGAGATAATGAGAATGCTATTCGCATTCAAATCTGGTGCGCACTTATCGCTGACTTATTAATGCAAATAGCTCGTAAAGGTATGAGAAAAGGTGAAATGGCCTATTCAGTGGTGTGCGGTTTAATCAAGCTACATCTCATGAATTATGTGCAAATTAAACAGTTGCTTCAAACTCCAACTGATCCCTCCATTTTTCATCGGAAACCTCAAGAAAATTACGACCTATTTAATCAAGCCCCCCCTTAGTTTTATGAATTTGAGCTAGGGGTCGAAAATATTGACCTACAAAGACAAAAATAGCCGAAATTAGTTTTTATCGGACGCCAGTGAATTATCAATTACGAATTTGTTTGACTTTCCAATTGAAGGGATGGGCAGCAAAACATTATCCCTCACTAAAGACATTAAACTCGACATTGAAAAGTAGCACGCAGATTTTATGGGATTCAAAAGATTAAAAGAATTGATTTGACTTATTACTCCTAATTTTTGAGACTTTTCGCAAACAGTACTTACAACGCATTGTTAGAGGCCCAAGCAAATCAAACTTATAAAATGGCAGATAAAGCATATAGCCTAAAGCTTACCGCCTATTGTTCCCACACAAACAAAATCTTTTCAATCCTTTCCATCTGCGCGCAAACAAAAACAAAGCTTCACCTCTAAGAAATTCAAGCAGAATACGACAAAAAAAGAAAGGTTTTTTAATGATGAATTTTGGCTGACTTGATGTTGGCTCGATGGGTAATTTATAATAACTCTAGTACGGCAAACTCGCTTCGACAAACTCAGCGCATCACTCTACCGCGTTTTAAGGACTTCGCCATTGGCTCTCGCAAAAATTCGAAATTGATAATTCGTAATTCTTAATTGTATAATACGTGCGTTTTATTAAATTTGCGGACTAAACAAAATTTTTGCCAGCATGTTCGAGAATTTAACAGACAAATTTGAAAAAGCATTTAAGGTCCTTAAAGGTCAGGGACAAATCTCTGAAATAAATATTGCCGAGACACTCAAAGAAGTTCGTCGCGCTTTACTTGATGCCGATGTTAACTTCAAAACAGCCAAGGAGTTTACTAACATTGTAAAAGAGAAAGCTTTAGGTAGAGATGTATTAAACGCCGTTTCTCCGGGACAATTAATGGTTAAAATTTGTCACGAAGAACTGATCGAATTGATGGGTGGCGATGAAACAGAAGTAAACTATCAAGGAAATCCAGGGATTATTTTAATGTCTGGGCTTCAAGGTTCTGGTAAAACAACTTTCTCTGGAAAACTGGCCAATTTCCTAAAAACTAAAAAAGGAAAAAATCCTTTGTTGGTAGCCTGTGACGTTTATCGACCTGCTGCGATTGACCAGCTTCATGTTCTGGGAGAGCAAATTGGAGTTGAAGTATATTCGAATAAAGAAGAAAAAAATCCTGTTAAAATTGCGCAAGCCGCTGTTCAACATGCAAAAAGTAAAGGGCATAATGTTGTGATTATCGATACCGCCGGTCGATTAGCAATAGACGAACAAATGATGTCGGAAATTGCAGATGTAAAAAATGCAATTAAACCTACAGAAACACTATTTGTTGTTGATGCCATGACAGGACAAGATGCTGTAAATACTGCAAAAGCCTTTAATGAAAAAATCAATTTCAATGGTGTAATCTTAACCAAACTGGATGGTGATACCAGAGGTGGTGCCGCTATTTCTATTAAAGCTGTAGTAGACAAACCAATAAAGTTTGTAGGAACAGGTGAGAAAATGGATGCGATAGACATTTTCTACCCGAAACGTATGGCGGACCGTATCTTAGGTATGGGAGACGTTGTTTCTTTGGTTGAAAGAGCGCAAGAGCAATACGACGAAAAAGAAGCCCGAAGATTACAAAAGAAAATTAAGAAAAATCAATTTGATTTCAATGATTTCTTAAGTCAGTTACAGCAAGTTAAAAAAATGGGTAACGTAAAAGACTTAATGGGAATGATTCCTGGAATGGGGAAAGCCATGAAGGATGTTGAAATTGAAGATGATGCCTTCAAACATATTGAGGCGATTATTTACTCAATGTCACCAGACGAAAGAGAACGACCGGAAATCATCGACACAAGTCGCAAGAAAAGAATTGCCAAAGGAAGTGGACAAAGCTTAACTGAGGTGAATAAGCTTTTAAAACAATTTGGCGACACCAAGAAAATGATGAAAATGATGAGCAATAAGAAAAATATGGCCAGCATGATGAAACAAATGAAAGGAGGAATGCCGGGGATGTAATTTTTTAAAAAAATTACAGTTGCGAGATTTGAGTTCAGAGTAGAGAGGCAAGATCAAATCGCATTTATAAAATAGATATGAGAATCCCAGGAGTTTAGGCTTTTGGGATTTTTTTGTTTAAAAGGCAAAAAATCCTTACTTTTCAGCTAGTAATTAACACTTTACTATCATGAAACTAAAACAAAGATTACTTTTCATTCTTTTATCTCCTTACATTTTAATTGCTCAGACCTTGCACTTAGCAATCGAAACAGAATCGCCGAGAATGCGAACAATAACTGTTTTTGTGAATGACAATTTGTTCAAGAAAGAAACAAAACGAACACTATTTATTCCAATCAAAAGCTCAGATAGAATTACTATTCAACAAGAGCTTTATTCTGATTTCAATTACTCTATTCCTCAAGGATTGAAGAAGGAAGACACAATATATAAAACAATAAAATTGATTCCGAAAACAGAAAACATGCGGGTTCAGAATTTAGAGGAATTTTCTGTTTCAAACTCAAAGTATCAAAACCTATTCAAAAACAAAAATGAATTCATCATTGACTACTACCCTTTTCCAGAAGACAAATTCTTTGTGATTACCCGACTAAAAGGAACATATTACATTAAAATGATCAACGAGATTGGAAATGAACTATTGGTGAGTCCACTTAACTTTAAGCCCACAGAAATATTCCTCGATGTTATCGGCAACTTTCATTTGATTGCAAAAGATTCTGTTTATCAAATCTACACCGAAACCGATGCTATTTTCCTGATGAAAGCCATCTCTAAACATGACTATGAAAAGAATATTGAAAATCTTGTTGCCCTTGGAGAATACGGAGCTTTTCATCAGAATCTAAGCTTACATAACCAAAACTATACGGTTTCTAAAGTCATCAATAAAAATGCCAATAATATATACCAAACCTTTGATTCAGAGCAATACAAAACGGCAGAACACTATTATAATCGAGCGATTGGATTCTATATGGGGAACACCAGAAACGAAGAAAACATAATTTCTATGGGACTTTGGGATGGAGATTTAATGACCTTAAATCATAGCTTCGAAACAAGGAAATCATCCAGTTGTAACAATGGTGGAGGAGCTAAACTAGATATTTCAGGCTTCATAAGCTGGAGTGAAAAAATTGCTTCTAAACCGCTCAATGTAAAATCTTATGGATTATCCGAGAAAATCATTGTGCTAGACGGAGTAAAAGACAGTGTTTTTCAGATTCAATATTCCACTTTAGAAGAAGACAAGTCCAAGGCAAAATTTGAACTATCAGGCGAATATTTTAAAGACTACTTCTACGATGAAGTGTATATGTATTCCAATGAAAAAGGTGAAATTACAGTATCAAAAATAAACCCCACGAAAGGAACCTCCACCAATATATCCCAGTTAACAGGCATTCACGAACCTCGGAATATAAAAGTGCTCAACAACAAAGTGTTTTTTACAGTTTTGGATAAAAATCAATTTAACAGAATTGTTCAAGTAAAGAATTAAATAGAATTTGCTCAGAAAAAATGATTTTCAAAAATAGATCAATCTCGATGTGGTTCCGGTAAACCACTAAACACAAACAAAGAACTAAGAGCATCCCAAACCTTTAGTCTGTCATAAGATTCACTTTGTTTACTAAATTTTTCTCATAGGCTTTTCTTGCTTTCCCTCTGAAATAGACTTCTCCACAATACTTATACCCCAACTGCTCAAAGAGAAATAACATTGGTTCATTGTCAAAATTGGTGTCGGCTTTAACGCTATAAATCTTGTTTTCCAATGCAAACTCCTCAATGAATTTTAGCATTTTTTTTGCCAAACCTCTTCCTAGATAATTTTCAGCAATTGCCACCCTATGATAAACAACAAAGTCTCCACTGCTCAGCCACTCCCCTTCAATATTTGCATATTCAGGCTCGTCGTTGATCAATACCGCGCAGTAACCAGCAATCTTTTCATTTTCTGTCAGCACAAAGCCAACTCCATTTTCAATATCATTATTTACCACCTCTTTGTTAGGGTAACCATCTTGCCATTGATCGCTACCATCCGCTTTTCTTCGTGCAATGGCACTACTTAAAATATCCCAAATCATAGGGACATCAATCATGCTAGCCTTTCTAAAGCTCAATTTCATTACTTAAGTTTAGTTTCCAATTTATAATTACGATGACAAGCTACGCAATTCTTAAGTAAAAGGTCCAATTGTTCACGAGATTTTTTAGGCTTAAAGTCACTTTGCGCAGACTCCGCTATGTCATCAAAGATTTGATGCGTTGAAAAACCTAAAGTTTTGAAAGCCATTGGAAGAGATTTAACCAAGCCTGGTGGCGCATGATCTACCGCTGATCCTCCAGATTGCACTCCAGCTTCAGCAACTTTTCCAGCATCTTCCTCTATAATTCCTTGATTAATTTGTTGAACACTTTCGAGAAATAGCCGCATTTCGGCCAGCACAAAATCCCTATTATCTGGACTCACCGCTATCGCTGTTCTATTATCTTCTGCTTGGACAGTATCTCCCTTGATAAAGAAAAAATAAACTAACCCTAGATTAAGCAACACAGAGACAGTTAGAAATATTGGAAGTAATTTTTTCATCGTTTTTTTTTGAGGCTAATTTAGAACAATTCTATATTGCACACCTTTAAAATACAAAAAGAGATCACAAAACCGATAAAAGTCAGTTTTTGTGCGTTGGAAATTTAGCGACGAGAAGAGAAGTCAAAAGATTAAAGCACCATATTTTTTTTTAAATTAGCGCTGGCTTGACATTCAAAACGGAGCACCACTGTGATGATTAAATCAGTAAGCATTCGACAGAAAAGTAAAGTTATCTCTTATAAAAATGTTACTCTGCTCTATCAGGGGGGATTCACTTTAAAAAGAGCTTGCGAATAGCGATAAACACCAGAATTAAAGCAGTGAACGATATAAAGAAAGGAATGATATATTCTGCCACATTTAACATAAGTAGAATGGCCATAATCAACAATTGAAAACCTAATCCAAATACGGAAAGAGCGGTCATAAACCACTTTGGAAAAGGTTTGCTTTCTGCTGCTTTTCTATCCATGGCATATATAATTTTATCAAATGGGCCGTAAAGAGCTAAATAGATTGCATATAACTTATTGACCGTGCTCTGCTTTTCACCAGGAAGTGCTTTTGGCGTTTCGTTTTCAAACACCCTACTGGTTGAATCCCCATTCACTGAATTTCTCAAAATGACGTAGTAAAAATTATAGAGCGTTCCTTGCAATTGAATACCAAAAAAAGCCAAAAGCATTTCCCCGAAACGTGCATCTGAAATGTAAGCAACGGCAGAAAGAAATAAAAAGTTGAGTACTAAATCAGCCAAGGAATCGTAGTATCGCCCAGTATGAGAAGGTGTTTTTTTCAGACGTGATAACTCACCATCTGCCGCATCAATAATAGACTTTAATACGATCAAAAAAGCTGCGGTATAATAATATCCAAATAAAATGCAGGCAATTGCTGCTAAACCAACGACTATAAAAAGAGTGGTCACATGCAAAGGTGTCGCTTTTGTGTTTACCAGAGATTTTGCAAACCATCTACCTGGTTTTCTACCGTAATCTGAAACATCGAGAAATTGATACTCTAAAGGAAGTTTGGACATTTATAGAATGAATAAAGTGAACTTATAAGCACATTTATTTTGTGATAATATAATCGAGTGTGTAAAAATAAAACATATTTGAACGATTCCTTACATGTTCTTGTTTAATGAATGACAAATCCTTCGACTTTTAGCTTTTCACCAAAAAAAATGCCACCCGCAGAAACGAGTGGCACCATTTATATTAACAAGACTTTTTAAATAAAAAGACTACTAATTGTATATGCAGATCATTATTTATCTACCTCTACACTTGCAAGTTCTTCTGCTTTGTAATCCCCTTTATCTAATTTCGCTTTCACTTTTTTGAAAGTTTCAATTGTGTATTCTACATCCTCAATAGTATGAGCCGCTGTAGGGATTAAACGCAACATTATTGTGTCTTTAGGAACAACAGGATATATAACAATTGAACAGAAGATACTATAGTTCTCACGTAAGTCAAAAGTCATATTTGTTGCTTCTGCAAGATTTCCTTGAAGATTAACTGGAGTTACAGCAGAGTTCGTTTCTCCAATGTTAAATCCATTTTCTTTTAATCCTTGTTGTAAAGCCGAGGCTATTCTCCAAAGATTTTCTTTATGCTCTGGTTGAGTTCTCAATAACTCTAAACGCTTACGCGCTCCAACAACTAAAGGCATTGGAAGCGATTTAGCAAACATTTGAGAACGCATGTTGTAACGCATAAATTCAATAATATGTTCTTTCGCAGAAATAAATGCACCTATAGAAGCCATTGATTTAGCAAAAGTTCCGAATAATACATCAATTTCTTCATGAACGCCCTGTGCTTCACCAGCACCCATTCCTTTTTCACCAATCGTTCCAAAACCGTGTGCATCATCCACAAACAGTCTAAAATTGTATTTACCTGATTTTCTAAAATCAACAATACCTTTCAAGTCTCCTTGATCACCAGCCATTCCAAAAACACCTTCAGTAATAACAAGAATTCCTCCGTCGGTATTCTCAACCAATTTCGTTGCTCTCGCCATTTGCTTATCAAAGCTTTCCATGTCGTTGTGCTTGAAAACAAAACGTTTTCCTGCGTGCAACCTCATTCCATCTAAAATACAAGCGTGAGATTCACTATCGTAAACAATAACGTCATTACGGTCTACCAAACAGTCAATAGCTGAAACCATTCCTTGGTAACCAAAGTTTAAAAGAATTGTATCCTCTGTTCCCATGAAATCAGATAACTCATTCTCTAAAGCTTCATGCTCACTTGTTTGTCCAGTCATCATTCTAGCTCCCATTGGATAAGCCATTCCCCATTTTGCTGCTGCATCGGCATCTGCCTTACGCACTTCTGGGTGATTAGCTAAACCTAAGTAGTTATTCACTGACCATACAAGGCATTCTTTACCACGAAATAACATTTTGTTACCGATTTCCCCTTCCAACTTTGGGAAAGTAAAGTAGCCATGAACTCCTTTAGCATGTTGTCCTATCGGACCTCTATTTTCTTTTATTTTTTCAAATATGTCTTTAGCCATAAAAGTCTTTTTTTAGCCAACTTAAATTTTAGTTGCCCTTAATTATGTTTGCAAAGATAGCCGATTTTTAGAGATTCTCATACTCTAATGCGGGAATTATTACACAGGAACATCTTTAAATACTTATTTTGGAGTACTCTAAGAACAAAGTCTCTCCGTAAATTAAATAATATTCACCTCTCTTTCCAATTGAATTCCATATCGGCTGTGAATATCTCGGATTATTTGCTCAGATAAGTCAAAAATATCTGCCCCTTTAGCATTCTCATAATTCACAAGAACTAATGCTTGGCGCTTATGCACTCCGAATTCTCCCATTGTTTTCCCCTTCCATCCAGATTGATCAATTAACCAACCTGCAGGGACTTTTACGTTATTTTCGTCAACTGCATAAGAGGGTATATTTTCATGATGCATCCTCAATTCATTGAATTGCTGCTTTGAAATAACAGGATTTTTGAAAAAACTGCCCGCATTTCCAATCGACTTAGGATCAGGCAATTTAGACTTCCGAATAGCAATCACTGCATCACTTACGTCCTTAATTGAAGGTTGTTCAACCCCCATTAGCCTTAACTCCTCTTCAATTGCACCATAACTCGTATTTAACTGAGGAAATTTTGACAATCTATAACTGACAGATGTAATAACGAATTTACCTTTTAGCGCTTTTTTAAAAACACTCTCTCTGTAACCAAATTGACAATCTTCATGGCTAAAAACACGCAATTTACCCGTTTCAATCTCCAAAGCCTCCAAAGATTCAAACACATCCTTAATTTCTACACCGTAAGCACCAATGTTTTGCATTGGACTAGCGCCAACACTGCCTGGAATTAGAGATAAATTTTCAACACCCCCTAATCCCTCTTCAATAGCGTGAAGCACAAAGCTATGCCAAGCTTCTCCTGCACCAACTTTTAAAACAACCTCCTCTTTTGTTTCCTCAATCCTTTCAACTCCCTTAATTTCGTTGCGTAAAACAACACCATCAAAATCTCCCTGAAACAAAACATTACTTCCTCCACCTAAAATCAATAAGTTTCTGTCATTCAGTAGAGAAAGTAAATCCTTGAGTTCCCCGACTGTCGAAAAAGAGGCGAAATATTTGGAGTAAACGGTAATTCCAAAGGTATTGAATGGTTTAAGATTTACGTTTTCTTGAAGCATTTGGTCTTTTTTTATACGAATGTAAGTACTTTTAGCCTGCACAAATACAGAAATAGATTGTTTTATCACTATTCCGTATTTAAAAACTTTTTAAAAAACTCATTTTTATGCTGAAAAAAGTAGACTTAGACGTAATCAATTCCTTCAACAAAGGCACTTTAATGGAAAGCTTGGACATGAAGTGCATTGAAATAGGAGACGACTATGTTGTTGCAACAATGCCAGTAAACTCAACCACTCACCAACCAATGGGTTTACTTCATGGTGGAGCTAGCGCTGCACTAATAGAAAGTATTGGCTCCATGGGATCCACCCTGATGTTGGACATAGACAAAGAAGTGCCGGTAGGAATAGAAATTAACGCAAACCATGTGGGAGGAATGAAATCTGGACTGGTAAAAGCGGTGGGAAAAGTGGTGCATGCCGGAAAAAGAACACATGTTTGGCAAGTTGATTTAACAGACAGCGAAACGGATGCACTGGTTTGTACAGGGAGATTAACGGTAATGATTGTACCTAGAAAATAATTTAATATGGCCTGTTTAGCATATCAGCTTCCAAACGAAGAACTGAAAATTTATAAAGGAATATGGGTAGAGAGTGATTTGGAAAGGCTTCCAGAACATTGCTTTTTCATTACAGACTTCACCAAAAAAAAGGTCTTTTATTTTGAAGAAAATGAAACTACAGATTCATTTTCAAACGCTGATCTTGTCTTTAATAAGGAGGATAGCGTATTTGTTGCCAATGAAAAAGCCTATCTCAATGGTTTGCAATATTTCATCGATGGTTTTGAAATGTTTGGTATTCAAAAGGCCATTTTTTCAAGAATAAAACTGGTCGATAGAGAACAGATTATTGAAATGGAAACCGTTTTTCATCGATTAGCAAAAACTTATAAAAATCAAGCATTGGTATACTTGGTGAGTGATGAAAAGTTTGGTACCTGGATGGGAGCAACGCCTGAAACCCTTCTCTCCGGTACTGAAAACGCTATGAACTCCATGGCTTTGGCAGGAACAAAGCGCTCTGAAAAAACTGCTTGGACTAAAAAAGAAATAGATGAACAGCAATATGTAGTTGATTTTGTAAAAGACAAAATCAATGAGCAATCACCTGAAAATCTAGTCATTTCAGAAGCCAGAACAGTAAAAAAAGGAGCTGTGTATCACTTGCAAACCGATTACCAATTTAAGCTAGAGAGACAAAAATGGAACACTCTAATACAGTCACTACACCCAACACCTGCAGTTTGTGGTACTCCTAGTGACTTAGCCAAAGACTATATTTTAAGCAACGAGCCTCACGATAGAGATTTTTATACTGGTTTAATTGGATTAAAATCACAGAAGGAATTAGCCGTATATGTAAACCTGCGCTGCATGCAAGTCTTAGAAGAACACTTTGCATTATACGTGGGTGGAGGAATAACACTAAGTTCAGATATAGCGAAAGAACTCCAAGAAACAGAAGACAAAAGCGAAACTTTGCTTTCTGTTATTTTTAGCTGAATGAAATTAGGACCTTGTAGTCGTGGCTAACATCGCTTATCTATTGAAATTTTCGACTAGGATGATACATTGAAATTTGGGATAAGACCTTTGCTATTTTACAATTTAATTCGCGAGATCGAGATTCGTTTTTCGTAAATCAATAGCATTCGGTGCCCATCTTTAGCCCAAAAAAATATCGTCATTTAATTCTGGAAAGATGATAGAACTGCTTCCCTACAACTCATAAAAGCTGAAGTTGTAAGTTTTCCACTCAAAACCTCAGGACTTAAATAAAAACAATGAATTCTACTTTAATTCTCAAAATTAACACGGCTCACGTTTAAATCCAATTTTACATTTTTGTGAAAAGGTAAATCCGCTTGATCTGTAAATTGCCAATACAAAATCCGCTCATCTTTAGGAAGTAGAAAAGGCTCAGAATAGGCCGCTATCCAAAACTTGTAATCGTGAAATACGTCTTGAAATTTTGTTCGATAAAAATGGAATGAAGTGTAAATCATTGGTCGCTTTCCTGTTCTTTTTTCAACTTCTTTCAAAAAAAGACCCATACTGCGAATCAACTCTTGATCTGAAACAGCTTCGATTTCTACATCTAAAACCGGAGCCAAATCTGATGTTAATGGCTTATAATGCTTGAGGAAATGATCAACTTGATCCAATGGTGGCGTCCCAGGTCTAAAAAAATGATATGCTCCATGTTTCACTTTTTTATCGAGCAAACGAAGCCTATTGTAATTCCACTCACCATCTACATGACTTCCTCCCTCAGTTGCCTTAACATAAACGAATTGTATGGCAGGAGACAGCCTCCTATGAAACAAAGTATCCCAATCAATTTTTCCCTGATGATGAGAAACATCAATACCAAAACCGCTATAGTTCTTCGGAATTGAATAATTGAAATCATCGCTAACTCTAAACTGCAATGAACTCCAAAGAATCAAACTAAAAACTATTAGAATTAGAAATAAAGGCAAAGTTTTTGACCGCTTTCGCTTCATATAAAAGAGAGTTTATTCCACGAAAAAAAGGACTTCCTTGAAGAAGAAAGTCCTTAAATATTTTATCAGGAAAGAAGTGCTTAGAATCTTCTTTTCTCCTTAATTCTTGCAGCTTTACCAGTTCTCTCACGGAAGTAGAAAATACGAGCTCTTCGTACAGCACCACTTTTAAGAACTTTGATGTCGTCGATAAAAGGCGAATGTAATGGGAAGATACGCTCTACTCCTACACCTCCTGATATTTTACGAACAGTGAAAGTTTCTGTTGATCCAACTCCACGACGTTGTAAAACAACTCCAGTGTATTGCTGAATACGCTCTTTTTCACCTTCTCTAATTTTATATGAAACAGCTACCGTATCTCCTGCTCCGAAAGCTGGTGCGTCGTATGCCGTTGAAAATTCGTTTTGAACTTCTTTTATTAAATCCATGACTATTATTTTATTCTTCTCCGAAATTGGGGTGCAATATTACATATAATTTATGAATTAAACACGTCGGAAGTTGAATATTTTTAAAAATTTTAATTCGCGCTTAATTTCCTGCAAATATAATGAATTGTTTATTTACTGCAATGCCATTTAGCTGACTAAAAATCAATATCTAATTTAAACTTTTGGCGCAGTGTAGTCAAATGTGGATTCCGTTCAGCCATATCATTAAATTTGTCTTGACTTGAGAAAAACTTTCCTCCTCCTTCAACTGTCTCCTCTATTATACTAAGGTTAATAGACCAATTATTAAGCTCTTTTCTTAAGTACCCAACAAGCGTTGTTTCATGAGTTTTAATAAAGCCCATTTGCACATCATTATCAACCCTGTGCTTAATGAGATAATTCTCAGCTATCTCTGGATCGTTACCAATCATAGCGGTGTAAAGTGTACCCATCCCTTCTTCTTTTGCTTTGAAAGCAAATTTCCTCCAAGTCATCCGTAATTCATCAATAGAAAATGAATCGGTTGGGCGATTATCTGTTGTTTCTTCTTGAACCTCTACCTTTTTCTCATTCGCTTTTGACATCAAATCATTTATCCCCAAATAAGAATTGTTGAGTCTGCGCGTAGGAGCAGATAACTTTCGAGCTTCCTTATTGAGGGTAATCGGTTTTGGCTTATCTGCTGTTTTTGGCTTCGGCGCTGTATTCGATTTATTATCACGCAAAGCCTTGCTGTCTTTTTGACCTTTAAAAGGAATAATCTCAACAGGATCAGTTAGGGCTTTTTTTTTTCAAGCTCGTTTTTAATCGAACACAATTGCATTAAGGTTAGCTCTACCAATAAGCGCTGGTTTTTAGCGGACTTGTAATTTGTATCTGCACTACTTATAACTCCAAGCGCTCGCATGATGTGTTTAGCATCAATTGTAGAAGATTGTTCTTTGTATCGCTGCTTAATGGAATCCCCGACCTCTAAAAGATCAACTGTTTTTGGATTTTTACCGACCAATAGGTTGCGATAGTGTTCTGAAAGACCAACTAAAAATTGATGTCCATCAAAACCATGATTCACAATCTCATGATACAGCAGCAAACTATTAGTAATATTTTCCTCTAATGCATAATCTACTAATCTAAAGTAGTAATCATAATCAAGAACATTAAGGTTTTCAATTACTGATTGATAAGTTAAAGTCTTTCCAGCAAAACTTACAATTTGATCAAATATTGAAAGCGCATCTCTTAATGCTCCGTCAGCTTTTTGAGCAATTAAATGCAAACCTTCACTTTCCGCATCAATCCCCTCATTGACTGAAATTTTCTTTAAATGCTCAGCTATATCAGATATTTGAATTCTGTTGAAATCAAAAATTTGACAACGAGAAAGAATTGTTGGAATTATTTTGTGCTTTTCTGTTGTAGCAAGAATGAATATCGCATGTTTTGGTGGCTCCTCCAAAGTCTTCAAAAACGCATTAAATGCTGCTGTTGACAACATGTGGACCTCATCAATTATATACACTTTAAAATCACCAAGTTGAGGAGCAACCCTTACCTGATCAATCAAACTCCTGATGTCATCAACACTATTATTTGAGGCCGCATCTAACTCATAAACATTCAGTGATTGACCTTCATCAAAGGACTTACAAGATGCGCATTCACCACACGCCTCTAAATTATCTGTTCTGTTTGAGCAGTTAATCGTTTTAGCCAAAATTCGAGCCGTTGAAGTCTTTCCAACACCTCTAGATCCACAAAACAAAAATGCTTGCGCCAACTGATCGTTTTTGATTGCATTTTTTAACGTTGTCGAAATATTGCCTTGGCCAACCAATGTATCAAAGGTTTGCGGCCTGTATTTCCTTGCTGAAACAATATAATCACTCATGACACAAAAATAATAGAATTTAAAGTCTTTTACATCAATTTAGTCTTAGATTTTACAAACAAATTAACAAGCCAAGCGCAAGGGCGCTGACAAAGGAATCCTTAGAATTATTATCCATAAAAAAACCGCCACTTACTTGAAGTGACGGTCCTTTAAATTCATTTAACTATCCAAGATAAGATTTAAGCATCTTACTTCTTGAAGTATGTCGTAAACGCCGTACCGCTTTTTCTTTAATTTGTCGCACTCGTTCCCTGGTCAAATCGAACCTGTATCCAATTTCATCTAAACTCATTTCTCGTTTACCATCGAGTCCAAAGTAAAGCTTTAGCACATCAGCTTCTCGCAGCGTAAGTGTGCTTAAAGAACGATTAATCTCTCTCTGTAGCGATTGATGCAACAAACCTTCCTCAGGCCCTCTCAAAGCATCATTTTCGAGCAAATCATACATGTTCGAACTGGACTCATCCCCTTCTTTCAGCGGTGCATCCATCGATAAATGTCTTCCATTAGACTCCAAAGCATGTTTTATATCTTTAACTGGAAGCTCCAAATGATGCGCTAACTCCTCGGCAGATGGAGCACGTTCTAGACGTTGCTCTAACTCAGAGTAAGCCCTATTGACTTTACCAATTGCCCCAATTTTGTTTAAAGGCAAACGAACAACTCTTGCTTGTTCGGCCAATGCTTGTAGTATCGATTGGCGAATCCACCATACAGCATAGGAAATAAATTTAAATCCTCTGGTTTCATCAAATCGACTTGCTGCCTTAATTAATCCAACATTCCCCTCATTAATCAAATCTGGAAGTGTCAAACCTTGGTTTTGATATTGTTTGGCTACAGATACGACAAATCTTAAATTGGCACGTGTCAATTTATCCAAAGCACGTTGATCACCGGCCTTAATACGGCGCGCCAATTCCACTTCTTCTTGGGCGGTAATTAACTCTACCCTCCCGATTTCCACCAAGTATTTATCCAACGAGGCTGTCTCTCTATTGGTTACTTGCTTGCTAATTTTTAATTGTCTCATATCCCTTTATTTTTTTTAGTATACCCTCAAGTTTTTCGTGATTCTTAGGCACATCAAACTATTGATATATTAATATAACGTTTTTATTGATAAAAAGTTGGTTATTAACTTTAATTTTATTAAAAGAAGCCATTTTTTAACAGTTATTAGATACTCAAGTCAGAAATAGCTAGCTTTTGCCCCGCTTTGTCGTCGCCTTTCCATTGAACTCTATTATATTTGTTCAAAAAGAAATTAGAAAATGAAAGATATAATTGAAAACGCTTGGAACGACCGTTCTTTATTGAACAATTCAGAAACAATTCAGGCGATAGAGGCTGTTATAGAAGGCCTAGACAAAGGTGACCTCCGCGTTGCAGAACCAGTTGACGGAAAATGGCAAGTCAACGAGTGGATCAAAAAAGCTGTAGTTATGTACTTCCCTATTCGAAAAATGGAAACCATTGAAGTTGGTCCTTTCGAATTTCATGATAAAATGGCATTGAAAACCAACTACAAAGACCTAGGAGTCCGTGTAGTTCCTCATGCTGTAGCGAGATATGGAGCATACATTTCTAAGGGAGTAATACTAATGCCTTCCTACGTAAATATAGGGGCTTTCGTTGACGAAGGAACCATGGTTGACACATGGGCCACTGTGGGGTCTTGCGCACAGATTGGGAAAAATGTTCACTTAAGCGGTGGAGTTGGAATCGGAGGAGTTTTAGAACCTTTGCAAGCCGCTCCTGTTATTATAGAAGATGGTGCATTTATTGGCTCGCGCTGCATCGTAGTTGAAGGGGTTCGCGTAAGAAAAGAAGCTGTCTTAGGAGCAAATGTCGTATTAACAAAATCTACAAAAATAATTGATGTAACTGGAGAAGAACCTATCGAAATTAAAGGCGAGGTTCCAGAAAGAAGCGTTGTTATACCAGGCTCATATACAAAAGCATTTCCAGCGGGTGAATTTCAAGTTCCATGTGCCTTAATCATTGGAAAAAGAAAGGAAAGCACAGACTTGAAAACTTCATTGAATGATGCCTTGCGCGAACATAATGTTGCCGTATAATTTTTGAATCCATAAAGAGCGTAAAGATGAATGAAGAGCAATTAAAAAAATGGAAAGCGAAGCGACAGAAACGAAGAGATTCTTTTAATAGTGACGGTTTGCTTTCTGGTATTTTAAGAGGAGATCTTCAGGCATTGAGTAGCGGAATTACTTTACTGGAAAGCAACAAAAAGGAAGACAAAGCGGAAGCACAAAAATTAATCAATAGCTGCTTAAAGTATTCAGGGAAATCTATTCGCGTTGGCGTTACAGGAGTTCCTGGGGTAGGTAAAAGTACTTTTATCGAGTCCTTTGGTCAGTTTGTAGTGGAAAAAGGTTTCAAAATTGCTGTTTTAGCAATTGATCCCTCATCAGAAAAAAGCGGAGGAAGTATACTTGGAGATAAAACTAGAATGAATCAACTTTCTGTTTTAGAGAATGCTTTCATCCGCCCTTCTGCTGCTGGAAAATCACTGGGTGGGGTTGCAAGAAAAACAAGAGAATCTATCATTTTATGCGAGGCCGCTGGTTACGACTTTATTCTCATTGAGACTGTGGGAGTTGGTCAATCAGAAACGATGGTGAACTCCATGGTCGATTTTTTTATGCTTTTAATGCTTGCAGGAGCTGGAGACGAACTCCAAGGAATAAAGCGAGGCATAATGGAAATGGCCGACGCTTTAATCATCACAAAAGCAGACGGCGATAATTTAATCAAAGCCCGAAGAGCAAAAAAAGAGTACGAGAACGCAATTCACCTATTCCCACCTAATGAAAATGAGTGGATCCCTAAAACTCTTGTTGCCTCTGCTCTAGAGAACTATAATATTGAAAAAACTTTTGAGACAATTCAAAGCTTCGTCAATCAAACCAAGGTCAATGGTTCATTTACGAACAACAGAAAGCAGCAAGACAAATACTGGCTTCATGAAACAATAGCCGACACACTAATGACCAACTTTTACTCCTCAGAGCGCTTAGTTGAAGTAATCGCAGAAGTTGAGCAAGATGTTATTTCGGGTAAAATCTCTTCCTTCGAAGGGGCAGAAAAATTAATGAAAATTTATAATCATGAATAAAGTTTTAGTAGCATTTACAAGTTTATTTTTATTTACAGCCTGCAACAACGATCAATCTGAAGTGAATAAAAATAAGGCAGTCGCAGTAAACCTAGATACAGAGCAAGCGCATGAGCTATCCGTCGATGCAATCATTGATAGTGTTTATCAAAAAAATGGATCAGGATTGATAGACAAATCAAATATCTCTTTTGACTTTAGAGAGTTTCAATATGCATACATGCAAGACAAAGAGGGAGTAATACAATCTAGGAAATTCAAAAACGACAATGGAGACCTGGTCATAGACACTTGGCAAGGAGACTCCTTCATAAGAACTATCAATGGAACGGTAACACCATTAACGAAGAAAAAAGAAAATGCCTACAGAAACTCAATCAATAGTGTTTTCTACTTTGCTTATTTGCCCAAAGCACTAAAAGACCCAGCAGTAAATGCAGAGCTAATAGACGAAGTAGAAATCAATGAAAAAATGTATTATAAGATCAAAATCACTTTTAACGAAGAGGGTGGCGGAGAAGATTTTCATGATATTTTTTTATACTGGATCGGTATAGAAGATTTCGCCATGGACTACATGGCCTATCAGTATTTCACAGAAGATGGAGGAATAAGATTTAGAGCCGTTGATAAAGTGCAAGAAGTAAACGGCATTCTATTTAAAGACTACCTCAATTATGCTCCAAAAGAAAATTTAATGAATGACTATATTATGGTCGACAAAGTATTTTCTAACAATGGAATGAAGTTGGTTTCAGAAATTAGACTAGAAAATATAGAGGTCAATTAATTTTCCTCAATCAGTCTAATTGTTAGAATATAAAGTTAGCTTAATACTTAATGTGCCCCACTTTTAGATGTAGAGCCCACAAGAACTAAAAATATTCTAGCAAAAACACAAAATCTTTTACTATCCCCAAAAAAATAAGCTATTCCAGTTACTGCTTCAAATGAATACCCAAAAAGAATTTCTTTAAATGCTAATCGGGGACTTTAATAGCTGTTTAACCCGAAAAATTCATAGAAAGATAGGATAAAAGGGTGCAAAGTGTTATTTTTAAAGTGCTTAAACATAAAAAACATACACTTTTAGCACACCCAATTATGAGTATCAAAAATACAGTATTTTAT